>JAJZES010000034.1 GCA_021845985.1 Pseudomonadota bacterium
GTCGGCAGCCCGAGCAGCGGGCGCGGCGGCGCGGCGGCGACCCCCGGCGGCGGCGCCAGCGGCTGCTGCGCCACCGTCCCCGCCGGCACCGCGGCGAGCGCCAGCACCGGGGCGCTGCCGAGATCGAGCGACAGCCGCGCACTCTCTGCTGGCAATTCGCTGACCCGCACCCGCACCGCCGCCTGCCCCTGCGCCTGCAGCAAGGTCATCACGCGCGGCGTCAGCGCGATGATGCGGCCGGGATTGACCGGCCCGCGGTCGTTGACGCGGACCAGCACCTGATAGCCGGTATCGAGATTGGTGACCTGCACGATCGCCGGCAATTGCAGTGTCGGATGCGCCGCCGCCATCGCCTGTGGATCGGCAGCCTCACCGTCCGCGGTCAGTCCGCGGGCGTCGGTGACGCTGGCCAGACCGGTCTCGTCGTCGTCGAACCGCTCGCGCGGGTAGCGCCAGACGCCACCTGCCTGATATGGGGCGCCGAGCACGTAATGCGGCATCGGCAATGCCGTCTGCCGTGCCGCCGGCGGCACGCAGGCGCAGAGCGGCAGCGCCAGGGCCAGGGCCAGGCTCGGGGCCAGGGCGCGTCCCCTCACATCGTCACCAGATCGCCGATCAGGCCGACGGAAATGCAGTAGAAATCCGACGGGTTGTAGCGCCGCACGGCGAGGAAACTCGGCCAGTAGGCAAGGAACGCCTCACCGCCGGCGCCGCCCGGCAACAGCACCGCCGCCGGGGTGGTCGGGGCGATGGTCGCCCCGCCGGTGCGCCCGACGCCCAGGCGCAGCCAGGCGCCGAGCGGGCGGCGATTGTCGCGCCCGGCCAGCGACGCATCGAAACCGGGCGGCAGCCTGACGATCTCGCCCCATGGCAGGCCCGGCTGCCAACCCTCGCGCGCCAGATAATTGGCCGTCGAGGCGAACACGCAGCCGAGGTCGTTCCAGATGTCGCGCCGCCCGCTGCCGCTGAAATCGACCGCGTATTTGAGGAACGAATCGGGCATGAACTGCGTCTGCCCCATCGCCCCGGCATAGCTGCCGGTCATCTGCGCCGCGGTGATGTCGCCGCTTTGCAGGATGCGCAGCGCGTCCATCAGCTCGGAGCGGAAAAAGGCGGCGCGCCGCCCCTCCCAGGCCAGCGTCGCCAGCGCTTCGATGACGTTGAAGCCACCGGTCGATTGGCCGTAATTCGACTCCAGCCCCCAGATGCCGACGATGATGCCGGGCGGCACGCCGTAGCGCTCGGCGACGCGGCGCAGCAGGGCGGCGTTCTGACCGAGCAGCACCCGGCCGCGGGCGACTCGGGCGTCGGAGACGATGCGGCTGCGGTATTGCTCCCAGGTCAGGGTAAATTCGGGCTGGTGTTGGTCGAGCTCGATCACCCGCGCATTGGCGTGCAACGTGCCGAGCGCCTGATCGAGCACCGCCGGGGCGATGCCGAGGCCGCGCGCCTGCCGCCGCACATCGGCGAGAAAGGCGGGGAAGCTCTGGCCCGCGGCGGCGACGGCCGGGGCGGCAAAGGGGGTTGCGAGCGCAGCGGCCAGCACTGTTCGACGGATGAGCATGAACAAGTGTCTGCCACACTCACTATTCCGAGAGCAACCGTCAGACGCGCCACAGACGGGCTTGATTTAGAAGCGAACCGAGAGCGCAAGCGAACCGAGTTGATGCGGGCCGCCTTTCTGATGTTCAAATTGTTGCGATTGAACGACTTGCGTGTATGTCAGACGGCTGCCGAAGGCGATCACCGCGAATCCGGCCTCGACTTCGCCCAGGTAGGGGATCGGCTTGACGCCGGGGCCGGTTGCAAAATCGTTGCCCTGGAGCACGAGATCGTGGGCGATGCCCTGCGCATCGGCGCCGGCGAAGACATACCAGGCGAAGGGCTGGGTCGGCGTAAACGCATCGCCGCCGGTCGGGCCGGGGAACAGCCGCGGCGGCCCGTAATCCGAATTGAGGCCGCTGCCGATGCGCAGCAGCGCGCCGCCCTGGGCATAAATGCGCAGATTGCCGAGGCCGGCCGCCGCATCGGGCAGCGCATCCGTCTCCAGCCCGAACAGGCTGCCGGTCGGCAGGCGCCAGATGCGCGCGCTGGTCATCTCGCCCACCGGCTCGTTGCGCAACTGCGTGCCCCAGCCATTGTTGTGGCCCTGCCCGATCAGGTCGTGAAACCCGTTCTGAATCTGCTCGCCCATTGCCCACGGCCCGACCACGCCAAGGCTGAGGCCCAAGATGCTGCGGCTGCTCTCGACATCGCGATAAAGCGACAACGACGCGACAAGCGTCCCGGCATAGGGTTGGCCGCCCGGCGGCGGGATCGCCGCGGCGGTGTCGAGCGGCGTATCGATCTGCTGCGTCAGGGCGAAGCCGAAGCGCATCTGCCCCTGGGTGTCCCACACCGCATGGCCGATGCTTTGCAGCACATCGGGCACGCTGTCGGTGCCGGAGACATAGCCGAGCTGCAACCCGTTGACATAATAGCGGTCGGTGACATCGGCCAGACTGAGCGAGGCGTTTTCCTCCTGCAGGGTCCAGATGGCGGTCGGGTCGGGGGCCGGATCGGCGGCGGCGGCGCGGCTCGCGGCAAGCAGGGCGGCGGCGAGACACAGCGGCAGCAAACGAGTCATACGGGTCTCGCGGCTATTACAATTCTGTTATATGTACCGGATCGGGCGCGGCGCCAGCAGCGCGATACCGATGTGACCGCTGTGGCGCCGGACCGCTCAGCGCCACAACCGGATCAGGCCGGCGCCGCAGCAAGGTCGGGAAATCGGCCAAGCCCGCCCCCGCCCTGCCCGCGCGTCCTTGCGTTTGCACCGACTCGCCCTCGACTGGCCTGCAACCATTGCAGCATATCTGTCATATGGTTCTCGGTGGCAAGCAACGCGTCGGCCTGCTGCGCCAAATTGCGCCCATCGGGCAGACCCGCGGCGGGCGGGCCGGGCTTCGCCCCGCAGCCGCGGTTTGCCGACCGGCCCCGTGGTCAGGCCGGCCAGCGCGGCGCGGCGTGCGTCAGAACGGAATCTCGTCGTCGAGATCGCCACCCTTCGGCGCGTCCCAGGATGCGCCGCCGCCGCCGCCGCCAGTGTTGCGGGAGGCCGCCGGGGCACGCGCGGCGCTGCGCTCGCGCGGCTGGTAGCCGCCACCCTCCTCGGCCATGCCGCCGCCATCCTCGGCACGGTCCAGCAGGGTCAGCTCGCCACGGAACCGGCCGATGACCACCTCGGTGGTGTATTTCTCCTGGCCCGACTGATCGGTCCATTTGCGCGTCTGCAGCGCGCCCTCGACATAGACCTTGCGGCCTTTGCGCAGATATTTTTCCGCGACATTGGCGATGTTTTCGTTGAAAATCACCACCCTGTGCCACTCCGTGCGCTCCTTGCGCTCGCCGGAGGCGCGGTCGTTCCAGCTCTCGCTGGTGGCAAGGTTGAACTGCACGATCTTGGTGCCGTCCTGGGTGTTCCGAACCTCCGGGTCCTTGCCCAGATTGCCGACCAGGATCACCTTGTTGACGCTGCCGGCCATGATTGCTCCTTCCCCTGGTGGACCCGCTTCCCATATAAGCGGAACACCTGTAGAACGCAACCGACCCCCTTCCCTTCGAGTTTCGGAACCCATCCGCATGGCCGGCTCCATCCATGTGCGCGGCGCGCGCGAGCACAATCTGCAGAATGTCGATGTGGTGATCCCGCGCGACAGCCTGACCGTGATCACCGGGCTGTCCGGCTCCGGCAAATCCTCGCTCGCCTTCGACACCATCTATGCCGAGGGCCAGCGCCGCTATGTCGAGAGCCTGTCGGCCTATGCCCGGCAGTTTCTCGAACTGATGGGCAAGCCGGATGTCGATGCCATCGACGGCCTGTCCCCGGCGATCTCCATCGAGCAGAAAACCACCAGCCGCAACCCGCGCTCGACCGTCGGCACGGTGACCGAAATCCACGACTACATGCGCCTGCTGTGGGCGCGCGTCGGCGTGCCCTATTCGCCGGCAACCGGCCTGCCGATCGAGGCGCAGACGGTCAGCCAGATGGTCGATCGCGTGCTGGCCATGGCGGACGGCACGCGGCTGCTGCTGCTGGCGCCGGTGGTGCGCGACCGCAAGGGCGAATACCGCAAGGAGCTGGCCGAGCTGCAGCGCCGCGGCTTCACCCGCGCCAAGGTTGACGGCAAGCTCTATGACATCGGCGAGGTGCCGGCGCTCAACCGCAAGCTCAAGCACGAGATCGAGGCGGTGGTCGATCGCCTCGTCGTGCGCGACGGCATCGCCGCCAGACTGGCCGACAGTTTCGAGACCGCGCTCGGGCTGTCCGACGGCATCGTCTATGCCGAAGGCGCCGACAGCGGCGAGCGCACCGTGTTTTCCAGCAAGTTCGCCTGTCCGGTCAGCGGATTTTCGATCGAGGAGATCGAGCCGCGGCTGTTCAGCTTCAACAGTCCGCACGGCGCCTGCCCGGCCTGCGACGGGCTGGGCAGCGAAACCTTCTTCGATCCGGCGCTGGTGGTGCCCGATGAGCGCCGGCCGCTCGCCGAGGGCGCAATCGCCGCGTGGACCGGCGCGCAAAGCCCCTATTACGACCAGACGCTGCAAAGCCTCGCCAAGCACTTCAAGGTCTCGACGCGCACGGCGTGGAGCGAGCTGCCCGCTGCGGTGCGCGAGGCGATCCTGAACGGCACCGGCGACGAGGAGGTCGCGTTCACCTACAAGGATTCCGTGCGCGCCTACACCGTCACCAAACCGTTCGAGGGCGTGCTGCGCAATCTGCAGCGGCGCTGGAGCGAGACCGACAGCGCCTGGGTGCGCGAGGAGATGGCGCGCTATCAGGCCGACAAGCCATGCGCTGTCTGCCACGGCGCGCGGCTGAAACCCGAGGCGCTGGCGGTGAAAGTCGCCGGGTGCACCATCGCCGAGGCGTCCGACCTGTCGATCCGTCACGCGCTGGAGTGGTTCCGCGAGGTGCTGCCGACGCTGTCGCCGCAGCGCCAGGAGATCGCCCGGCGCATCCTGCGCGAGATCGTCGAGCGGCTGCAGTTCCTCTCCGATGTCGGGCTGGAGTATCTGACCCTCGGGCGTGGCTCGGCGACGCTGTCGGGCGGCGAAAGCCAGCGTATCCGGCTGGCCAGCCAGATCGGCTCCGGCCTGACCGGGGTGCTCTATGTGCTCGATGAGCCGTCGATCGGGCTGCACCAGCGCGACAACGAACGCCTGCTGGCGACGCTGCGGCGGCTGAAATCGCTCGGCAACACGGTACTCGTCGTCGAACACGACGAGGATGCGATCCGCGCCGCCGACCACATCATCGACATGGGGCCGGCGGCCGGCATCAATGGCGGGCATGTCGTGGCGGAGGGAACGCCGGCGCAGATCGCGGCAAATCCGCAGTCACTGACCGGGGATTATCTGTCCGGGCGGCGGCGGATCGAGGTGCCGGCGCTGCGCCGGCCGCCGCAGAAGGCGCGCGTGGTGCGCGTCGTCGGCGCCACCGGCAACAATCTCAAGCAGGTGACGGCGGAATTCCCGCTCGGCACCTTCACCTGTGTCACCGGCGTTTCCGGCGGCGGCAAATCGACGCTGGTGATCGACACGCTGTACAAGGCGGCCAGCCGCAAGCTGATGGGTTCGGGCGAGGTGCCGGCGCCGCATGCGCGCATCGAAGGTCTCGACCAGCTCGACAAGATCATCGACATCGACCAGTCGCCGATCGGCCGCACCCCGCGCAGCAACCCGGCGACCTATACCGACCTGTTCGCGCCGATCCGCGACTGGTTCGCCGAACTGCCGGACAGCCGGGCGCGCGGCTACAAATCCGGCCGCTTCAGCTTCAACGTCAAGGGCGGACGCTGCGAGGCCTGCCAGGGCGACGGCGTGCTGAAGATCGAGATGCACTTCCTGCCCGACGTGTTCGTCACCTGCGACACCTGCAAGGGCCGGCGCTACAACCGCGAGACGCTGGAAATCAGGTTCCGCGACAAGTCGATCGCCGACGTGCTGGCGATGACGGTCGATGAGGCGGTGCCGTATTTCAGCGCCGTGTCGCGCATCCATGACCGGCTGCGCATCCTCCAGCAGGTCGGGCTTGGCTATATCAGCCTCGGCCAGCAGGCGACGACGCTGTCCGGCGGCGAGGCGCAGCGCATCAAGCTGAGCAAGGAACTGGCGCGGCGGGCCACCGGGCGCACGCTCTATATTCTCGACGAGCCGACCACCGGGCTGCATTTCGAGGATGTGCGCAAGCTGCTGGAGGTGCTGCATGCGCTGGTGGCGCAGGGCAATACCGTGGTGGTGATCGAGCATAATCTGGAGGTCATCAAGACCGCCGACTGGATTCTCGATCTCGGGCCGGAGGGCGGCGACGGCGGCGGGCGGATCGTCGCCAGCGGCACGCCCGAGCAGATCGCCGCGGCCCCCGACAGCCATACCGGCCGCTTCCTGGCGCCGCTGCTGCCGGCCCCGGCGCAGAAGACGCGCAAGCGGGCCTGATGTCGTCTCCCCTCCCGCAACGGGAGGGGAGACGAACCGGCATTCGCAGCCGCGGCCTGGCGATCAGTCAACGCCATGCTCCCGGCAGCAGAGATCAGGCGCTGGCGTCGTCCAGCGTCTTCACCGCTTGCGGGGAAAGCTTCAGCTCGGCGGCGCGCGCGATGTCCTGCCATTGCGCGACGCTGGTGGCGCTGGCGATCGGGGCGGTGATCGAGGGGCGGGTGAGCTGCCACGCCAGCGCCACCTGTGCCGGCGTCGCGCCGATGCCCCCCGCCACGGCATCGAGTGCCGCCAGCACGCGATGGCCGCGGGCATCGAGATATTTCTTCACCCCCTGCCCGCGCGGGCTTTTCCCCAGATCGGCCTCGCTGCGGTATTTGCCGGTCAGAAAGCCGGCGGCGAGCGCGTAATACGGAATGACGCCGAGACCATGCTCCTGGCAGATCGGCTCATAATCGCGCTCATAGCCGGCGCGCTCGACCAGGTTGTAATGCGGCTGCAGCGTCGCGTAGCGCGGGCCGCCGAGGGCCAGCGACTCGCGCAGCCGCGCCGGGCTGATGTTGCTGGCGCCGAGCACCCGCACCTTGCCGTGCTGCACCAGGTCGGCAAACGCCGCCATGGTTTCGTTCACCGACGTTGCTTCGTCGTCGAAATGCTCCTGATAGAGATCGATATAGTCGGTCTGCAGCCGGCGCAGCGAGGCTTCGGCGGCGGCGATGATGTGGGCGCGGCTCAGCCCCTTGCGGCCGCCGCCCATGTCGGAGCCGACCTTGGTGGCGATGACGACATCATCGCGGCGGCGGCGCTGCGCCAGCCATTCACCGATCACCGTCTCCGACTCGCCGCCGACATGGCCCGGCGCCCAGCGCGAGTAAACGTCGGCGGTGTCGATGCAGTTGAAGCCGCCGGCGACGAAGGCATCGAGCAGGGCAAACGAGGTGGCGCGATCGGCGGTCCAGCCGAACACATTGCCGCCGAATACGATCGGCGCAATCCGCAGATCCGAATGTCCCAGTTGGCGCATGTCCATGCTCGTCTCCTTGAGGTTCGCCGCCGGATATAGGCGGCGATACGGGCGATGAGAACCGCACCGCCGCCATTCCCTGCGCCGAGGCGGTCGCAGGGGGTGCAGACCAACAGCCGCGCGGTCATGCGTGCAGGCGCCGTGCCGCCTCCGCCTGGCGTGCCATCAGCGCCGGCAGATCGAGGCCGGGGATGGCGCCGTCCGCCACCACCCAGCGCCCGCCAACCATCACCCGGTCGGCGCGATGGGCGCCGGCGATGACCAAAGCGGCGAGCTTGTCCTGCGCCCCGGCGAAGCGCAGCTCATCGAGCCGGAACAGCGCCAGATCGGCCGCCATGCCCGGCGCGATGGCACCGAGCGTCGGGCGGCCGATGCAGGCGGCGGACCCGGCGGTGGCCCAGCGCAGCGCGTCGCGGTGCGACACGCGGGCGACACCGTAATGCTGGCGCTGCAGCAGAAACGCGGCGCGCACTTCCTGCATCAGATTGCTGGCATTGTTGCTGGCCGAGCCATCGACGCCGAGGCCGACGCGCATGCCGGCCGCCTCCATGTCGCAGACCGGGCAATGGCCGGAGCCGAGAATCTGGTTGCTGCACGGGCAATGGGTGACGGCGACGCCGGCGCGCGCCAGCCGGGCGATCTCGGGCGGGCTGAAATGCACGCCATGGGCCAGCCAGACGCCGTCATGCAGCCAGCCGACACTGTCGAGATAGTCGAGCGGACGGCAGCCGAAGCGCGCCTCGCAGAAGGCGGTCTCATCAATCGTCTCGGCCAGATGGGTATGCAGCCGCACCCCGCGCCGCGCCGCCAGCGCCGCGGTTTCGCGCATCAGCGCGGTGGTGACGGTGAACGGCGAGCACGGGGCGAGGGCAATCTGAATCTGCGCGAACGGCGACGGATCGTGATGCGTCTCGATCAACCGGTTACTGTCGGTCAGAATGACGTCTTCGCTCTGCACCACGCTGTCGGGCGGCAGCCCGCCGTCGCGCTGCGACAGGTTCATCGCGCCGCGGGTGAACACGCCGCGGATGCCGAGGCGGCGGGCAACGCCGACCTCGATGTCGATGGCGTGCTCCAGCCCGGCGGGAAACACGTAATGGTGATCGGTGGTGGTGGTGCAGCCGCTCAGCAGCAATTCGGCCAGCGCCACGGTGACGGCGCTCTCCAGCGCCGCCGGCGTCAACCGCGCCCAGATCGGATAGAGCGCGCCGAGCCAGCCGAACAATTCGCGGTCCAGCGCCGCCGGGGTGGCGCGGGTCAGCGTCTGGTAGAAATGGTGATGCGTGTTGATCAGGCCGGGCAGCACGACATGCGCCGCGGCATCGAACACCGCGGCATCCGGCGTCGCCGGTTCGCGCCCGGCCGCCACGCATTCGACAATCCGGCCGTGCTGCACGACGACGCCGCGTTCGGCGCCGTCGGCCAGGATGGCCAGCGGATCACGCAGCCAGAGCGGGGCGGTCATGCGGTGGCGTGGAACGGCCGGCCGAGCGCCGCCGGCGCGTTGAGCTTGAGCCGAGTGGCATCGCGCGAGATCAGCACCAGCACCACCACGGTTGCCAGATACGGCAGCATCGCCAGCAGGTTGGGCGAGATGTCGATGCCCAGGCCCTCGGCCTGGAACTGGGCGATGGTGACGAAGCCGAACAGCAGCGCGCCGAGCGCCAGCCAGGCCGGCTTCCAGGTGGCGAACACCACCAGCGCGAGGGCGATCCAGCCGCGCCCGGCGACCATGTTTTCGGTCCAGGTCGGCGTGTAGCACAGCGACAGATAGGCGCCGGCCAGCCCGCTCATGGCGCCGCCGAACATCACCGCGAGATAGCGGATGCGCAGCACCGAATAGCCGAGCGCATGGGCGACATCATGGCTCTCGCCGACGGCGCGCAACACGAGGCCGGCACGGCTGCGGTAGATGAAGCGGTGGGCGGCGAACGGCACCAGCACGGCGACCCACACCACCGGGTCGAGCAGCATCAGTTGCTGCAGCACCGGCGGTGCACTCGACAGATGCGGCCAGATCGCGGTGGCGAGGCCGGCGATTGGCGTGCCGACCCAGGAGACGCCGACCAGGGCGGAAAACCCGGTGCCGAAAATGGTCAGCGCCAGTCCGGTGGCCACCTGATTGGCCATCAGCGACAGGGTCAGAACGCCGAACACCAGCGCCAGCGCGGCGCCGGCCAGCATCGCCAGGATGAACCCGGCGAGCAGGCTGCCGGTGCTGACGGCGCCGATGAAGCCGAACACGGCGCCGACCAGCATCATCCCCTCGACGCCGAGATTGAGCACGCCGGAGCGTTCGGTGATCAGTTCGCCGAACCCGGACAGCATCAGCGGCGTCGCCGCGCGCAGGGTGGCGACCAGGATGGCGAGCAGAAACTCCAGCTCATGCATGGCGCGCATCCCCCGCCGGCACCCGCCGCGCCGGCAGCAGGCGGACGCGGTAATTGATCAGCACGTCGGCGGCGAGCAGGAAGAAAAGCAGCATCCCCTGCACCGTGCCGGTCACCGCGATGGGCAGCTGCAGCGACACCTGCAACCCCTCGCCGCCGAGATAGATCAGCGCCATCAGCAGCGAGGCGAACAGGATGCCGAACGGATTGAGCCGGCCGAGAAAGGCGACGATGATCGCGGCGAAGCCGTAGCCGGGCGAGATCACCGGCGTCAGTTGCCCGTCCGGCCCGGCGACCTCGAAAATGCCGGCCAGCCCGGCGAGGCCGCCGCTCAGCAGCAGGCAGATCCACACCACCCGCTCGCGGCTGAACCCGGCATAGCGGGCCGCGCCGGGGGCGGCGCCGACGGTGCGGATGCGAAACCCGATCATGGTGCGCCCGAGCAGGATGCTGCCGAGCGGCACGGTCAGCAGCGCCAGCAGCACGCCGACATGCAGCCGCGTGCCCTCGATCAGCAGCGGCAGCAGGGTGTCCGGCGCGAATTGCCGGGTCTGCGGAAAACTGTAGCCCTCCGGGTCTTTCCACGGGCCATGCACCAGATAGCCGAGCAACTGGATGGCAACGTAGCTCAGCATCAGCGTGGTCAGAATCTCGTGCGCGTTGAAACGAGTTTTCAGCAGCGCCGGAATGGCCGCCCAGGCCATGCCGCCGGCGATGCCGGCCAGCACCACCACCGGCAGCACCCACCATTGCCCGCCGCCGCCGAGCACCAGCGCCGCACCGCCGCCGGTGATCGCGCCGAGCGTGAACTGCCCCTCGGCGCCGATGTTCCACACCTCGGCGCGGCAGCCGATGGCGATGCCGATGGCACACAGCAGCAGCGGCGTCGCCTTCAGCGCCAGCTCGGCAAGCCCCTCGCTGCTCTGCAGCGGCGCGATGAACAGCGTGTCGAGTGCGACCAGCGGATTGCGCCCGAGCAGCGCGAACAGGATGGACACGCCGATCACCGACAGCACCGCGGCGAGCAGCGGCGACAGCCACACCATCGCCCGCGCCGGGCGAGCGCGCGCCTGCAGGCTAATGCGCATGTGCCACCCCCGCCATCGCTGCCGCCGGCCCGGCGGTGTGGCCGCCCATCAGCAAGCCGACCTCCTCGACCGTGGTGTCATGGGTGCGCCGTGGCGGCGACAGCCGCCCGCCCGACAGCACGGCGATGCGGTCGGAGATTTCAAACAGCTCGGCCAGATCCTCCGACACCACCAGCACCCCGGCGCCGCCGGCGGCAAGGTCCATCAGCGCCTGTCGGATGGCCAGCGCCGCGCCGATATCGACGCCCCAGGTCGGGTGCGCCGCCAACAGCACCCGCGGCGAGGTGCCGACCTCACGCCCGACGATGAATTTCTGCATGTTGCCGCCGGACAGCGAGTCGCCGCGCGCCTCGGTGCCGGCGGCGACGACGCGGAAGCGGGCAATGATGTCGGCGGCATAGCGCTGCACCGCGGCGAAGCGGATCAGCCCGCCGCGCACCAGCCCACCATGCTGCCAGGCGGTGAGCAGCGCGTTTTCGGCCAGCGCAAACTCGGCGACGGCGCCGCGGCCGAGCCGCTCCTCGGGGATAAAGGCGAGGCCGAGGCGGCGCCGCGCGGTCGGGCCGAGACGTCCGGCGGCGGTGTCGATGACGCGAATGGCGGCGGCGCTCGGCGCCAGCCGCTCGCCGGCCAGCACATGCAGCAATTCCTTCTGGCCGTTGCCGGCGACGCCGGCGATGCCGAGGATTTCGCCGGCGCGCAGGGTGAAGGCGATGTCGCGCAGATGCGTGCCGAACGGCTCGTCGGCCGGCAGCGACAGGCGATCGACGATCAGGCAGGGCTTCCCCTCCGCCGCCGGCGCCGGACGATGCGCCACCGGCAGCGCGCCGCCGATCATCATTTCCGCCATCTGCTGTTCGGAGGCGATGCGCGGGTCACATTCGCCGACCACCCGGCCGCCGCGCAGCACCGTCGCGTGCTCGCACAGCGCCTTGATCTCCTCCAGCTTGTGGCTGATGTACAGGATCGAGCAGCCCTCAGACGCCAGCCGGCGCAGCACGTCGAACAGCCCCTGCGCCTCCTGCGGCGTCAGCACCGAGGTCGGCTCGTCCATGATCAGCAGCCGCGGCGATTGCAGCAGGCAGCGGACGATTTCCACCCGCTGCCGCTCGCCCACCGAGAGATGATGGACATGGCGCGTCGGCTCCACGGCGAGGCCATAGCGGCGCGAAATCTCGCCGATGCGCAGGGTCAGCGCGGCAATACTCTCCTGCGCGCCGAGTCCGAGGGCGATGTTCTCCGCCACCGTCAGGCTCTCGAACAGCGAAAAATGCTGGAACACCATGCCGATGCCGAGCGCCCGCGCGGCATTGGGGTCGGCGATGGCGACCGCGTCGCCCTCCCAGAAGATGCCGCCCTCGTCGGGATGCACCACGCCATAGATGATCTTGACCAGGGTGCTCTTGCCGGCGCCGTTTTCACCGAGCAGCGCGTGGATCTCGCCGGGGCCGATGCCGAGGCTGATGTCGCGGTTGGCGACCACGGCGGCATAGGCTTTGCTGATGTTGGCGAGGCGCAGCCGGGCGGGGGCGACGCGCGCGTCCATCTCAGTAGGCGATCTTGTCGGGCTTGGCGGCCCAGGCGGCGAAGGCGGTGTGCGCCTCCTCGGCCAGCATCTGCTGCGTCGGGATGCTGCGCTCGGCCAGCGGCCGGGGGATTTCGCGGTAGAGGAACTCATCGTCAAAGCCGATGGCGGCGGCGTCGCGCCGGTCATTGGCGAACCAGATGCGGCCGAGCCGTGCCCAGTAGATGGCGCCGAGGCACATCGGGCAGGGTTCGCAACTGGTGTAGATCTCGCAGTCCGGCAGATCGAACCGGCCGAGCGCCGTGCAGGCGCGGCGAATGGCGACCACTTCGGCATGCGCCGTCGGGTCATTGGCCGAGGTGACGTGGTTCCAGCCTTCGGCGACGATCTCGCCGTCGCGCGCGATCACCGCGCCGAACGGGCCGCCGCTGCCGGCCTGCATCTTTTCCATCGACAGCGCGATCGCGCGGCGCATCAGTGCTTGCGGCGTCATCCGACGACATCCCCCGCGATCTGGCATTCCGCCCTGCCGCAGTCACCGCAGGCGGGGTCCGGCGCGGCGCGGCCGGGACGCGGCGCCGCCGCCACCGGCGCCAGCGCATCCCGCGTTTGCAGCAATTGCGCCGCCACCGCAATGGCGATTTCCGCCGGCGCCTTGCCGCCCGCGCCGGCCACCCCGATCGGGCAGACCAGCCGCCGGATCGCCTGCCCCGCCAGCCCGTCGCGGGCGAGGCGGGCGGTGAAGCGGGCCCGCTTGGTCTCCGAGCCGATCAGCCCGATGAACGGCAGATCCTGCCGCCGCAGCGCCGCGGCGATCAACTGATAATCGAGCGCATGGTCATGCGTCATCACCAGCACGCTGCTCCCGCCCGGCAGGTCGGCCGGGTCGGCCGCCGCCAGCGGCGTCAAATTCGCCGCCAGCCCGGCCGGAAACGCATCGTGGCGCGCGTCGATCCAGGAGACGCGGCAGTCGAGCGTGCCGAGCAGCGCCGCCAGCGCCCGCCCGACATGGCCCGCGCCATACAGCGCGATGTGCCACGCCGCCGGCCGCATCGTCTCGAACAGCACGCTGGCATGGCCGCCGCAGCACTGGCCGAGCGCCGGGCCGAGCGGATAGTCACGCAGCAGCGGCGCCGCCGCCTCGCCGGCCAGCAGCGCGCGCGCCGACGCGATGCTGGAATGTTCGAGATTGCCGCCGCCGATGGTGCCGTGCGCCGCCTGCGCCGTCACCACCATCTTGCAGCCGGCCTCGCGCGGCGTCGAGCCGCGCACCGCCAGCAGCGTCACCAGCACCGCCGGCGTGCCCTCGGCCGACAGGCGGTGCAGCGTGTCGAGCCAGCTCACGCCGCCGCCGCCGCGCGCCGGCGCCGCGCCTCGATGGCCAGCAACACCCGCTCGGGCGTCGCAGGTGCGTCCAACTCGGCCGCCTCGGCCACCTCGCCGCACGCCGCCACCGCGTCGCGCAGCGCGTGGAACACGGCAATGCCGAGCATCAGCGGCGGCTCACCGACCGCCTTGGAGCGATAGACGGCGTTTTCGCGGTTGCGCCCGCGCGACCACAGGGCGACGCGGAAATCCGCCGGCACATCGCCGACCGCCGGGATTTTATAGGTGCTGGGCGCGTGCGTGCGCAGACTGCCGCGCGCGTCCCACCACAATTCCTCGGTGGTCAGCCAGCCCATGCCCTGCACGAAGCCGCCCTCGATCTGCCCGAGATCAATCGCCGGATTGAGCGACTGGCCGACATCATGCAGAATATCGACGCGACGCAGCCGGTGCTCGCCGGTCAGCGTATCCACCTCGACCTCGGCCACCGCGGCGCCATAGGCGAAGTAGTAGAACGGCCGGCCCTGATGCGTCGCCGTGTCGTAATGCAGTTTCGGCGTCGCGTAATAGCCGGTGGCGGAAAGCTGCACCCGCTTTTCATAGGTCCGCCTGACCGCCGCGGCGAACGGCAGCGAACGGCCACCGCCCTGCACCGCGCCGTCGCGGAACACGATGTCCGATGCGGCGACGGCAAACTCCGCCGCGACGACGCCGGCGATGCGGTCGCGAATGGTGCGCGCCGCCACCTGCGCCGCCTTGCCGTTCATGTCGCTGCCGGCGGAGGCCGCGGTCGGCGACGTGTTCGGCACCTTCTCCGTCGTCGTCGCCGTCACCTTGATGCGGTCGAGCGGCAGCCCGAACTCCTCGGCCACCACCTGCGCCACCTTGATGAACAACCCCTGCCCCATCTCGGTGCCGCCGTGATTGAGCTGCACGCTGCCGTCGGTGTACACATGCACCAGCGCGCCGGCCTGATTCATCCGCAGCAGGGTGAACGAAATCCCGAACTTCACCGGCGTCAGCGCCAGTCCGCGCTTGATCCATTCGCTCGACCTGTTGAACGCCGTCACCTCCCGCCGCCGCGCCGCATATCCGGCGCTGCGCGCCAATTCGGCGACCAGCTCGGGGATGACGTTGTCCTCGACCGTCATGTGATAGGGGGTGACGTTGCGCTCGCGCTTGCCGTAGAAATTGCGCCGCCGCACCTCCAGCGGATCGCGCCGCAGATGCCGCGCGATGGCGTCCATCACCGCCTCGATCCCCATCATCCCCTGCGGCCCGCCGAAGCCGCGGAAGGCGGTGTTGCTGACCGTGTTGGTCTTGCAGCGATGCGAGACGATGCTGACGTTGGGCAGGTAATAGGCGTTGTCGGAATGGAACATCGCCCGGTCGTTGATCGCCGCCGACAGATCGGGCGACATGCCGCAGCGTGATGCCAGCTCGAAACTGATGCCCTCGATGCGGCCCTCGGCGTCGAAGCCGACATCCCAGTCGATGCGGAAATCGTGGCGCTTGCCGGTCAGCTTCATGTCGTCGTCACGATCGAGCCGCAGCTTGACCGGCCGCCCGGTGTTGGCCGCCAGCAGCGCCGCGATCACCGCGATCAGCGAGGCCTGGCTCTCCTTGCCGCCGAAGCCGCCGCCCATCCGCCGCGTCTCGCAGATCACCGCATGGTCGGGAATGCCGAGGCTGCGGCCGACCAGATGCTGCACCTCGGTCGGATGCTGGGTCGAACTCAGCACCCGGATGTCGCGGTCCTCGCCGGGGATCGCCATGGCGATCTGGCCTTCGAGGTAAAAATGCTCCTGTCCGCCGACGTAATGCCGCCCGCGCAGCCGCAGCGGCGCCGCCGCCAGCGCCGCCGCCGCATCGCCGCGCCGCATCGTCTGCGACGGCAGCACGAACGCCGCCTGCTGCATCGCCGCGTCGATGTCGAGGATCGGCGGCAGCACTTCATACTCGATCACCGCCCGCTGCGCCGCCGCGCGCGCCCGCGCGATGCTGTCGGCGGCCACCGCGAACACCGACTGCCCGGCATATTCGACCAGCCCGTCGGCAAAGATCGGATCGCCGGGAAACGCCGGGCCGACATCGTTGACCCCCGGCACGTCGCGCGCCGTCAGCACCGCCGCCACCCCCGGCGCCGCCGCCACCGCCGCCACGTCGAGCCGCAGGATGCGCGCATGGGCATGCTCCGACAGCCGCACATAGGCGTGCAGCAGGTCGCGCGGCTCCGCCACGTCGTCGATGTAGAGCGCCGCGCCGCTGACATGCTTGTCGGCGCTGTCATGCGCGGCCGGCCGGCCGACGACTCGCCGTTGCTCCGCCGGCGACTGCGCCGCCGCGCGCGCTGCCGCGGTCTGCGGCGTCAGCACGTTCATGCCACGTCCTCCAGCATCGCCGCCGCGTCCTGCGTCGTCAGATGAAAGCGCAGCAGCAGGTTGCGCGCCACCAGCAGACGATAGGCCGCCGAGGCGCGCATGTCGGAGATCGGCGCCATCTCGCCCTCCAGCGCCGCCATCGCCGCGGCGATGGCGGCGCGCTGCCACGGTCGCCCGACCAGCATCTGCTCCGCCGCCACCGCCCGCTTCGGCGTCGCCGCCATGCCGCCATAGGCGATGCGGATGTCGGCCACCTGATCGCCCGCCAGGGTCAGCCGGAAGGCGGCGCAGACCGCCGAAATATCCTGCTCGAACCGCTTCGAGACCTTGTAGGTGGCGAACCTCTCGCCGGGCCGCGGCAGCGGAATGTCGATCCGCTCCAGCACCTCGCCGGGCGCCAGCGCGGTGCGACGGTAGCCGAGGAAGAACGCCTCGGCGGCAATCCGCCGCGACCCCGCCGCACCGGTCAGCAGCAGCGTCGCGTCGAGCGCGATCAGCGCCGGCGGGGTATCGCCGATCGGCGAGGCATTGGCGACGTTGCCGCCGATGGTGCCGCGATTGCGGATCTGCCGCGAGCCGAGACGGCGCAGCAGCCGCCCGAAATCCGGCCAGTGGCGCGCCAGCGCGGCACAGGCATCGTCATAGGTGGCGCCGGCGCCGATCGACAGCACGCCGTCGCGCTCGGCGATCTCGGCCAGTCCGGCGACATGTTCAAGCGCGATCACCGTCGCCAAATGCCGATGCTGCTTGGTCACCCACAGCCCGACATCGGTGCCGCCGGCCAGCAGCGTCGCCGCCGGATGCGCCGCCAGCGCGGCGGTCAGTTCGCCGAGGCTGCGCGGCGCCAGGAAGACCTGCCCGTCATGCGCCACCGCCAGGCTGTCCTGGCGCGCCAGCCCGCGCAGCCGCGCCGCAATCGCCGGCGCGGCGACGGCAAACCGGTCCTCCGCCACCCCGCCGCAGGCCGCCTGCGCCGCATCGACGATCGGCCGATAGCCGGTGCAGCGGCACAGATTGCCGGCCAGCGCCTCGTTCACCGCCGCCCGCCCGACGCCGCCTCCGCCCGCATGATACAGCGCAAACAGCGACATCACGAACCCCGGCGTGCAGAAGCCGCATTGTGCGCCGTGATGGTCCACCATCGCCTGCTGCACCGGATGCAGCGTGCCGTCCGGCGCGCGCAGATGCTCGACCGTCAGCACCTGCCGCCCGTCCAGCGCCGGCAGGAACAGGATGCAGGCATTGACCGCGCGATAGCGCATGATCTCCCCGTCCGGGGTGCCGAGTACCACGGTGCAGGCGCCGCAATCGCCCTCCGCGCAGCCTTCCTTGGTGCCGCAGGCCCGCGCCTCGGTGCGCAGCCACTCCAGCACCGTCTGCGTCGGCGCCGGGCTGCGGATGCTGCGCTCCTCGTCGCCAAACAGAAACCGGATCGTCTCGCCCAACGCACACCCCCCTGTGACCCGGCATACTCGACCCGACCGTTCGATCACGCAAGTTCCGCGCCGATTGGCGCCGGCCGGCGCGCTTGCTAGCATGATCGCGCAGAATACGGAGAGCCACGGTGAAAATCGGCGTCCCCAAGGAGATCAAGACCCATGAATACCGGGTCGGTCTGACTCCCGCCGCGGTGCGCGAACTGTGCCGCCTCGGCCATAGCGTTGCGGTGCAGCAGGGCGCCGCCGCCGCCATCGGCTTCCCCGACGACGCCTATCGCGCCGCTGGCGCCGCCATTCTGGACACCGCCGCCGAGGTGTTCGCCGCCGCCGACATGGTGGTCAAGGTCAAGGAGCCGCAGCCCGCCGAAATCGCCATGCTGCGCCGCGGTCAAGTGCTGTTCACCTATCTCCATCTCGCCGCCGACCGGGCGCAGACCGAGGGGCTGATGCGCTCCGGCGCCACCTGCATCGCCTATGAGACCGTCACCGATTCGCGCGGGGCGCTGCCACTTCTCGCGCCAATGAGCGAGGTCGCCGGGCGCATGTCGGTGCAGGTCGGCGCCCACTGCCTGGAAAAGGAGCAGGGCGGCGCAGGCGTCTTGCTCGGCGGCGTGCCGGGCGTGCCGGCGGGCAATGTCGTGGTCATCGGCGGCGGCGTCGCCGGCACCAATGCGGCGCGCATGGCGATCGGCTTCGGCGCCACCGTCACCGTCATCGACCGCTCGCTGTCGCGGCTGCGTGATCTCGACCAGATGTTCCCGACCCAGTTGCACACGCTCTATTCCACCGCGGACGCGATCGAACAGGCGGTCCTGAATGCCGATCTGGTGATCGGCGCGGTGCTGGTGCCCGGCGCGGCGGCGCCGAAACTGGTGTCGCGCGCACTGGTGCGCGGCATGCGGCCGGGATCGGTGCTGGTGGACATCGCCATCGACCAGGGCGGCTGCTTTGAAACCAGCCGGCCGACGACCCACGCGCAGCCGACCTATGTGGCGGAAGGCGTGGTGCATTACTGCGTCACCAACATGCCCGGCGCGGTCGCCCGCACCTCGACCATCGCGCTCGGCAACGCGACGCTGCCGTTCACCCTGGCTCTGGCGCAGCATGGCTGGCGCGACGCGCTCGCCGCCGATCCGCATCTCTGCCGCGGGCTGAACGTGCATGACGGCCACGTCACCAATGCCGCCGTCGCCCACGATCTCGGTCTCGACTGCCGGACCACCGATGCCGTGCTCGGCCGCACCGGATGAGCCGCGCCGAGGACGGCATCACCTGGACGATCAGCGCCGCCGACAGCTATGGCGGCTATCTCGGGCTGGACACGCTGCTGGCGGCGCAGCATCCGCGCTCGGACGTGCATGACGAGATGCTGTTCATCGTCATCCACCAGGCCTCGGAACTGTGGATGAAGCTGGCGCTGCACGAGCTGGCGGCGGTGATGCAGGGCATCCGCGCCGACCAGCTCGACGGCAGCCTCAAGGCGTTGGCGCGGATCGGCCGCATCCAGGTGCAGATGATCCAGTCCTGGGACGTGCTCGGCACGCTGACGCCGCACGACTACACCCGGCTGCGCCCGCATCTCGGCGCCAGCTCGGGCTTCCAGTCCTGGCAGTACCGCGAGCTGGAGTTTCTCCTCGGCAACAAGGATGCGCGGCTGATCGAGGTGCATCACGACCGTCCGGCGGCGCTGGCGCGGCTGCGCGCGGCGCTGGCGGCGCCGAGCCTGTACGACGAGACGCTGCGCCTGCTGGCACGCCGCGGCCTGACGCTGCCGCAGGACCATCTCGAACGCGACTGGTCGCTGCCCTACACGCCGAGCGCCGGGGTCGAGGCGGCGTGGAAATCGGTCTATGACGATGTCGAGCGGCACTGGGATCTCTACGATCTCGCCGAGAAGCTGATGGATCTGGAGGACCGCTTCCAGCAATGGCGGTTCCGCCACATGACCACGGTGGAGCGCATCATCGGCCGCAAATCCGGCACCGGCGGCAGCTCGGGCGTCGCCTATCTGTCGCGGGCGCTGGCGCTGCGCTTCTTCCCCGAATTGTGGTCGCTCAGGACGGTGCTGTGATTTCTTACAAGGACCACTTCGCGCGCGCCCTCGCCGGCGCCCCAGGCCGGCTCCATCTCGCCGCCCACAGCCACCATCTGTGGCCCGATGTCAGCCAGCTCGGCCAGATGGCGGCGTGGCAGGACGCGGCGACGCTGTGGGACGCCAAATGGAACCGCATCTTCGCTGAGGTGCTGCCGCAGGCCCAGCGCCATATCGCCGCGCATCTCAATCTGCCCGATCCGGCAACCATCGCGGTCGCGCCGAACACGCACGATCTGCTGCGCCGCCTGCTCTCCTGCTGCCCGCCCGGCCGGCCGCCGCGGGTGCTGACCACCGACAGCGAGTTCCATTCCCTGAGCCGCCAGCTCGCCCGCCTCGCCGAAGACGGCCTCGTCGTGGTGCAGAGCGTCGCCGTGCAGCCGTTCGACAGCTTCGTCCGCCGCTTCGCCGCCGCTGCCGCGGCGGCGGACCATGACCTGATCTATCTGAGCGCGGTGTTCTTCAATTCCGCCTGGGCGGTGCCCGATCTCGCCGCCATCGTCGCCGCGGCGCCGGCCGCTGCCCTGGTCGCCATCGACGGCTATCACGGCTTCATGGCGCGCCCGACCGACCTCGCCGCGATTCAGCATCGCGCCTTCTACCTCGCCGGCGGCTACAAATACGCCATGGCCGGCGAGGGCGTCTGTTTCATGCACTGCCCGCCCGGCATCGCGCCGCGCCCGCGCGACACCGGCTGGTATGCCGGCTTCGGCGCCCTCGCCGCCGGCGGCGACGTCGGCTACGGAACTGACGGCAGCCGCTTCCTCGGCGCCACCTTCGACCCCTCCGGCCTCTACCGGCTCAACGCGGTGATGGACTGGCTCGCCGCCCTCGGCCTGACCGCCGCGGACATCCACGCCCGCGTCACCACGCTGGCCGCGGCGCTGGTCGGCGCACTCGATGCGGCGCGCCTGCCCGGCTTCGCCGCCGCCGATCTGGTGGTGCCGCTGAGCGAGTCGTCACGCGGCAATTTCCTCGCCTATCGCAGCCCCCATGCCGACCGCCATCAGGCGCGGCTGATGGCCGCCGGCATCGTTACCGACCGGCGCGGCGACACGCTGCGCCTCGGCCTCGGGCTTTATCACGACGCGGCGGACATTCCGCCGATCGCCGCGCGCATCGCCGCGGCGCTGCGCGACTGAGCCGCCCGCCCGACCCGCGCGTCACCCGGTGGCGCAGCGGCGTCAACATAATCGTCATCCGCATGGCGTAATGCGCAGTGGCGCGACTCACGTCGAAGTGACTATAATGAGCGGATTAGAGTCCGCTTGCCGAAAAGAACCGATAGATGCCGCCGCTGCTTCGCCGTTCCGTCCTTGCCGGTCTCGCCGCCACCGCCGTTGCGCCTGCCATCCGTGGCCGCGCCCAGATGACACCAACCTCGCCCGATGCTGCATCGCTGATTCCGGCTTGGCGCCGCAATGCCGTCGCCGTGGCGCTCGACGACCCCCGCCCGAAGATCGCCGTGGTCATCGACGATATGGGCGTCATGCGCGCCCGCACGCTGCAGGCGCTGGACCTGCCGGGGCCGCTGACGCTGGCATGGTTTCCCTTCGCCCCCGATCTGACCGGGCAGGTCGCCGCCGCCGCCGCGCGCGGGCATGAGGCGATGCTGCACATGCCGATGCAAAGCTTCTCCAACAGCACGGCGCAGACCGGGCCGGACCCGATCCGCATCGATCTGCCGCCGGAGGTCAATCTCGCCCGCCTCGCCGCCGCCATCGCCGCGGTGCCCTCGATCGTCGGGCTGAACAACCATATGGGCAGCGTCGCCACCCGCGATGCGGCGCTGATGGATCTGGTGGCGCAGCAAACCCATACCAACGGGCTGCTGTTCCTCGACAGCGTGGTGGTGCCGCACAGCGTCGCGCTGCATCGGGCGGAAGCCGCCGGCGTGCCCTCGGCGGCGCGTGACGTGTTCATCGACAACACCGCCGATCCGCGCGGCATCCGCGGTCAACTCGCCGACATCGAAAGCTGCGCCCGGCGCAGCGGCTACGCCATCGCCATCGGCCATCCCCGCCCGCACACGCTGGATGCGCTGGCCGACTGGCTGCCGACGCTGGAGGGCAAGGGCTTCGTGCTCTGGCCGATCGCGGCAACCGTGACCTTGCGCAACGAAATGCTGCGTCCGCTGACGGTCTGACCGGCAGCGGTCCGACGCAGCCCCGTAACCGGAGGGCATCCGGCCCGATGACCCTGAAAATCCTGCTCACCGGCTTCGAACCGTTCGCCGGCGCCGCGCTCAACCCGTCCGAACTGGCGGTACGGGCGCTGGCCGCCGCGCCGCCGGCCGGGCTGCTGCTGGTCACCGCAATCCTGCCGGTCACCTATGCCGGCGCCGGCCCGGCGCTGCGTGCGGCACTGGCGGCGCATCGGCCCGACATCATGCTGGCCACCGGGCTGGCCGGCAACCGCCCACATGTCGCGGTCGAGCGGGTCGCGATCAACGTCGATGACGCGCGCATCGCCGACAATGACGGTGTGGCGCGGATCGACACGCCGGTCATCGCCGGCGGCCCGGCGGCATATTTCGCGACGCTGCCGATCAAGGCGATCACCGCCGCGATCCGTGCCGAGGGCGTGCCGGCGGAGGTGTCGCAAAGCGCCGGCACCTTCCTGTGCAACCATATCTTCTATCTCGCCCGCCACCTCGCCCCGCGCGCCGGTTTCATCCACCTGCCGCATCTGGCCGAACCGGCCGGCCCGGACGGGCTGCCGCTCGGGCAGATCGTGGCGGCGCTGCGCGCGGCGCTGGCGGTGCTGCGCGACGACGCGGCCGACCTGTCCATCGCCGAGGGCGCGGTCAGCTAACGCCGCGCGCCGACCCGTCCGCCTGCCGCCGGCTTGCCCTGCCATCGGCAGGCAACGGCGCCACGCCGTCGAACTTAAATACTTTGTCACACCAGCACTCATATCGCTTGCCGACGGGCGGGCGCGCGGGTAGCGTTCGCGTCAACAGAACGTGAAAACGGCGTGAATCGCATGCGGCACCGGCGCCTGCAGATCCTCTGCGTTGCCGTCCTGGCACTGGCCGGGGGCGCCGCCCGCGCGGCGACCTTTCGCTGGGCCGAGGCCGCCGATGCCGCGTCGTTTGACCCATACACCCGCGACGAGGCGATGCAGTTGTCGCTCACCGGCAACGTCTATGAGCCGCTGGTGCGCCGCAACGCCGCCATGGCGCCGGAACCCGCCCTGGCCACCGCGTGGGAACGCCTGACGCCGACGCGCTGGCGCTTTCACCTGCGCGCCCAGGTGCGCTGGCAGGACGGGTCGGCATTCTCCGCCGATGACGTGGTGTTCTCCGCCGCGCGCGTGCTGTCGCCGCAATCGCTGATGCGCGGCGAGGTCGGCGCCATGATCGCGGCGACACGGGTCGATGCGCTCACCGTCGATCTCGACACGCGCGTGCCCGATCCGATCCTGCCGCTGGAAATCACCACTTGGTACATCCTGCCGAAAGCCTGGACCGAGGCGCATGACGCCGCCGAACCGGCACCGCTGGCGCGCGGCGGCGAGAATTATTTGACCCGGCATGCGATGGGTACCGGCCCGTACACGCTGGCGGTGCGCGAGCCGGATCGGCGCACCGTGCTGGAGCGCAATCCGCTGTGGTGGGATGCGCCGGACAGCCTCGTCGAACGCGCCGAACTCTCGGTGCTGAGCGCCGCCACCACCCGCGTTGCCGCGCTCGAATCGGGCGAGGTCGATCTGATTACCGGCGTGCCGCCGCAGGATGCCGGCTTCGTCAGCCGCACCAACGGACTCGGCCTGATCGAACAACCGGAACTGCGCACCATCTTTCTTGGCATGGATCAGGGCCGCGACGCGCTGGTGAAATCCGACCTCACCAGCGGCAACCCGTTCCGCGACCGGCGGGTGCGCCAGGCGCTGGCCCTGGCCATCGACGAACGGGCGATTGCCGCCAAGGTGATGCAGGGCCACGCTCAGCCGACCTGGCTGATGTGGGCGCCGGGCGTCAACGGCTACAATCCCGCGCTCGATCATCGCCCGCTGGCCGATCCGGCGCGCGCCCGCGCCTTGCTCGCCGAGGCCGGCTATCCCGACGGGTTCTCCGTCGGTCTCGATTGTCCCAACGACCGCTACGTGATGGACGAGGCGATCTGCACCGCGCTGGTGCCGATGCTGGCCCGCATCGGCGTGCATGTGACGCTGTCGGCGCAGCCCAAGGCGCGCTTCTTCGCCGAGATCGGGCCGCCCGCCTACCACACCAGCTTCTACCTGCTCGGCTGGTCGCCGGCGACCTATGACGCGCTCAATGTCCTGGTCAACCTCGCCGGATCGCGCAACGGGATCAGCGGCACGGTCAACTATGCCGGCTATTCAAACCCGGCGCTCGATGCGCTGATCGACCGCATCGCCACCGAGGCCGATCCGGTGCGGCGGCAGGCGGCGATCGACGACGCGGCCCGGCTGCTGCAGGACGATGTCGCCTATATCCCGCTGCATCAGCAGGTGCTGCTGTGGGCGGCGCGGGCGGGGGTCGATCTGCCGCTGCCGGCCAACGGCTTCATGCCGCTGCGGTTGGTCCGACTGCACTGATCGGGCGCCCACCCGGTCCTGCATGCGCCGGTTCTGCATGAGCCGTACTTGCATGCGGTGCGCCGCCGCCGCGATACTCGCCGCTTGGCGACGCGCCGGAGGATGAGGCGATGAATGTGCTGGCCCCGCCGCGGGCGCGGCTGGTGGTGGAGGTGGTGCATGATCTGGTCTGCCCGTGGTGCTTCCTCGGGCTGCGGCGGCTGCTGCGGGCGATGCGGCGGCGGCCGGATCTGTTGTTCGACATCGTCTGGCGGCCGTTTCTGCTGAACCCCGACATGCCGCGGGTCGGCATGCCGCGGGCCGATTACGTGGTGCGCAAATTCGGCGGTGAGGAGCGGGCGCGCCGCCTCTATGCCACGATCACCGAGATCGGCCGCGCCGAAGGCGTGATGTTCCGCTTCGAGCGCATCCGCCGCACCCCCTCCTCGGTCGATGCCCACCGGCTGGTACGCTGGGCCGACGGGTTTGGCCGCGGCACGGCGGCGGTGGAGGCACTGTTCTGTGCCCATTTCACCGACGGGCGCGACATCGGCGACGCTCATGTGCTGGCCGCGGTGGCGCAATCCTGCGGGCTGGACGGCGGCGAGGCGCTGCAGTTTCTGCATGGCGACAGCGAGGGCGATGCGGTGCACGCAGAGAATCTGCGCGCCCACCGCCTCGGCATCAACGGCGTGCCGTGTTTCGTCATCGGCGGGCGGCACGCCATCGCCGGGGCGCAGGAACCCGAGGTGATCGAGCGGCTGCTCGACGTGGCCCTGGTCGAGGCGCAGGAGGGCTGAACCGCGGCGCTATGGCCGCGGCCGGCCCGCCACGAAGGTCTGAAAGTTCAGCCGCGCATCGGCCAGCGCCGCGGCGGCGAAAGCCTGATTGAGCGCCCGCTTGTCCGCCAACCCCTGCGCCGCCACCGGCCACAGCGCCGCCGGCAGGCCGAACCCGTCGCCCTGGCGCAGCCGCTCGATATAGTCGGCATAGGCCGCATCGAACGCCTCCGCCGAGCGGTCGCCATGCGCCAACGAGCCGGGCAGCACGCGATATTCATAGAGCGTCTCGGGCACCACATGCAGCCGGCCGAGGGCGCCGATCAGCCGCAGATTGGCGATCACATCCTCGGCATATTCGATGCCGTCGAGCCGCGCGGCGGCATGATCGCGGCGCACCAGCGGCACCAGCGGCGCGGTCAGCGCCAGCAACTCGGCAACGCCAAGCTCGGCCGGCGCCGTCTGCTCGCCCATCGCGCGATACAGCGTCGCGCCGCTCTGCTCCAGCACCAGCGCCAGGTTGTCGGCCGCCGCGCCGTGGCGCAGCGCCAGCGGGGCGAGTCGCGCCAGATGCCCGGGATGCAGCAGATCGTCGGCATCGAGCGCGCCGATCAGCGCCCCCCGGGTTGCCGCCAGCCCGACATTGCGCGCCCGATGACAGCCGGAGCGGACCCGCCCGGTTGAGACGAAGCGCCAGCGCGGATCGCTCAGCCCGTCCTGCGCCAGGAAGCCGGCATAGTCGAACAGATCATCGCTGACGATGACCGCCTCCCAGTCGCCGCAGGTCTGCGCCAGCAGGCTGCGCAGCGCCCGCGCCAGGGTTGGCTGCGCGTCGCAGGCGGGAATCACCAGCGACACCAGCACGCCAGAGCCGTCCTGCATGATCCGCCGGTGGCCTCGCCGCCGCGCTAGCGCTCCGGCGTCGGCGCCGCCTCCGGCAACAGGCCGGCGGCGCGCAGCTCGCCCCACAGCGCATCGGGGATCGGCTGCACCATCGCCGCGGCGTTCTGGCGCAGTTCCTCGGGCGTGCGCGGGCCGGGAATGACCGCCGCCACCACCGGATGGGCGGCACAGAATTGCAGCGCCGCCGCCTTCAGATCGACCCCGTGACGCGCGCACACGGCGCCGATCGCCCGCGCCCGCGCCAACATGTCCGGCGCCGCCGCTTCGTAGTTGAAAGTGGTGCCGCCGGCCAGCAGCCCGGAATTGAACGGGCCGCCGATCACCACATGCACATCGCGCGCGGCGCAGGCCGGCAGCAGCTCGGCCAGCGCGGTGTGATCGAGCAGGGTGTAGCGGCCGGCGACCAGGAACATGTCCGGGTCGGCGCGCTGCAGCGCCAGCACGCACGGCTCGACCATGTTGACGCCGAGGCCCCAGGCGCGGATCACCCCCTCCTCGCGCAGCCGGGTCAGCGCGCGGGCGGCGCCGGTCATGGCGATGTCGAACTGCTCGGTCCAGCGGTCGCCGAGCCAGTCGGGCGCGCAGTCGTGAATATAGACGATGTCGATGCGCGCCAGCCCGAGCCGCTGCAGGCTGTCCTCGATCGAGCGCAGCGTGCCGTCATAGCTGTAATCGAGCTTGCGGCGGAACGACAGCCCGCCGGCGAAGTTCTCGGCGATCTCGGGCACCTCGGCTGCCGGTTCGAGCAGCCGGCCGACCTTTGTGCTCAGCGTGTATTCGTCGCGCGGATGCTGGCGCAGCATGGCGCCGAAACGGTGCTCCGACAGGCCGGCGCCGTAATGCGGCGCGGTGTCGAAATGGCGGATGTCGCTGTCCAGGGCGGCCTGGATGGTGGCCTCGGCGACCGCGTCGGGGATGCGGCTGAACAGGTTGCCGAGCGGCGCGCCGCCCATGCCGAGCGGGCCATGCGGGATGAAGCGGGTGGTGGTCATGGCGGGGTGCCCCTCAGGCAGCGTCGGGCGCGACGACGCCCTTGGTCAGGATGATGTTGCCGTAGAACCGGCGCTCTCCGGTAAGCACGATCGCGTACGCCGCCTCGGCGGCGGCATAGAAGGCGAAGCGCTCCAGCGCCGCGGCCGGCTGGTGGCCGCCGGCGGCGAGCACCCGGTTGATCGCCGCGACGGCGTCCGGCATGGCGCCGTCAGCCGCCTGCATCACCTGCGCCGGATCGGCCACGAACGGATCGAGCGGCAGCACGCTCAGCACCGCCGACAGCGTCTGGCCGATGTCGGCGCCCGGCAGGTCGATGACGCGCCGGCCGCGCGTCGCCGGATAATTGGCATCGACCAGGGCGATGGTGTCGCCATGGCCCATCGCTGCGAGGGCGTGCAGCAGGTTGGGGGACAGCAGCGCGTGGATGCCGATCAGCATGGATTCCTCCCGAAGTGCCGCAGCCTAATGCGCCGCAGCCGCGCCGGCCACCCCTGGCGCCGGTAACTCCGGCGCCGGTCCCTCTTGCGCGCGATGCCGGACCTGCGACGATGCCGGATCATGTCGCCCTCGCTCCTGCTCGCCGCTGCCGCCGCGGGCGCCGCCTACACCCTCACCCCCGGCCCCGGCTTCATCGCGCTGCTCGGCATCGGCGCGGCGCAGGGGCGGCGCGCCGGGGCGGGGTTCATCCTCGGCCATTTCGCCGGCGATGTGCTGTGGTCGTCGCTGGCGCTGGTCGCCATCATCGGCGCGCGCGCCATCGGTCCGCTGGTGTTCGACCTGCTCGGCGTTGTCTGTGGCCTCTATCTCGGCTGGCTCGGCGGCCGCGCGGTGACGACGCGGCGGCGCAGCGCCGGGGCGGCGGCGACGGTGCTGCGGCGGCCGGCGCTGCGCGGGCTGACCTTCGGGCTGACCAATCCGAAGGGCTATCCGGTGGCCGTCGCCACCTTCACCGCGCTGCTCGCCGGCCACGCCCGCCAACTCGGCTGGCCGGCGCTGCCGCCGCTGCTCGGTGCCGCCTGCGTCGGCTTCCTGTGCGGCGATGCGGTGCTGATCGCGCTGGCCGGCGCGGCGCGGGTGCGGACGCTCTACCGGCGCCATGAAATCTGGATCGTGCGCGCCTCGGGGCTGCTGTTTCTCGGCTTCGCCGCGGCGGCACTCGCCGGCGCCATGCCGGGCCTGCGCCGTGCGCTCACGTCGGCGCGTTGACGGAAGTTCGCCGCTGGCGCATCTTGAGTGGTGCGCGCGGATCGCCTATGGTCCCTTCGCCTCTCACACACATACGGGCCAGTTGTTACATGTATCGACCTGACCGCCAAGGCCGCAACGAGCGTCGCCGTGGCTTCAATGACGACGCACCTTTTGCATTCGACAGCCGGCCGAGCCGGCCCTCCTTCGGTGAACGTGCGCCGGCGGCCAGTTTTGGCCCCGAGCAGGACGGCACCGTCAAGTGGTTCAACCCCGAGAAGGGCTTCGGCTTCGTCAGCATGGCTGACGGCTCGGGCGACGTGTTCCTGCATGGCAGCGTGCTTGGCCGTGCGGGTCACGAGTCGGTGAACGAGGGCGACAAGCTCCGCGTGCGCGTCGGTCCTGGCCAGAAGGGCCTGCAAGTCACCGAAGTTACCGGGGTGACGGCGGGCGAAGGTCCGCGCCGGTCGCCGGGCGCCGGTGCCGGTGCCGGCCCCCGATCGGCTGCCCCGCGCTGGGGCGACCAGGGCGGCGGCGGTGGAATGGGTGGCGGCATGGGCGGCGGCGGCATGCGTCCGCGCCCCGCCGGTCCGCGCCGCGAGGTCGATCTGAGTTCCGCGGTGGAGACCCGTGGCACCGTCAAATGGTTCAACGGCGCCAAGGGCTTCGGCTTCATCGCGCCGGAAAACGGCGGCAAGGACGTGTTCGTCCATGTCTCGGCACTGCAGCGCTCGGGCCTTTCCGACCTGCAGGAAAACGAATCGGTGATCGTCCAGGTCGTTCAGGGCGCCAAAGGCCCCGAGGCCGCCAGCGTCCGTCACGCCTGAACTGCCCCGTCTGATGCGCCCGCCCCTGTTCCCGGGGCGGGCGCTTTCATGTACCGCCCCGGCCGCCATCGCGGCGGGCAAATGGCGCTAACCGACATTATCGCATATGTGCCATGCGTGGCAGGCGCGGCGGATCGGGCGTAAGTCGGAAGCATGGACGCGCCCACCCCCTCCCTCGCCGCTTCAGCCGCCGCGACCGCTGACGCTCCGCTGCCGAATTACACCCACCGGCAGATCCTGCGCGTCATCACCGGTATCCTGCTGTGCATTCTGCTGGCGGCGATCGACCAGACCGTGGTGGTGCCGGCGGTGCCGGCGATTGCCACCGATCTGCACGGTTTCAACCATCTGTCGTGGATCGTCTCGGCCTATCTGCTGACCTCGACTGCGGCGACGCCGATCTACGGCCGGCTGTCGGACAGTTACGGCCGGCGCGCCCTGTTGCTGCCCGGCATCGTCATCTTCGTCATCGCCTCGGTGCTGTGCGGCCTGTCGCAGACGCTGTGGCAGCTCATCGCCTTCCGCGCCCTGCAGGGTCTCGGCGGCGGCGGGCTGATGGCGATGGCGCAGGCGGCGATTGCCGATGTGGTGGCGCCGCGCGAGCGCGGCAAATACCAGGCCTACATGGCCGGCACCTGGGGCGTCGCCAGCGTCGCCGGGCCGATTCTCGGCGGCTGGATGACCGATGATTTCTCCTGGCGGTGGATTTTCTGGATCAACGTGCCGATCGGCATCGCCGCCTTCATGCTCAGCAACCGGGCGCTGAAACTGCTGGTGGTGCGGCGGGTGCCGGCGCGCATCGACTATGCCGGCGCGGCGCTGCTCACCGCCTTCGTCACCGCGGTCCTGCTGGTGATGAGCTGGGGCGGCAGCGAATACGCCTGGACCAGCCCGACGATGCTGGCCAGCATCGTCGTCGGCGTGGTGCTGCTCGGGCTGCTCGGCTGGCGTGAGACGCTGGCCCCCGACCCGCTGGTGCCGCCGCGGCTGTTCGCCAATCAGGTGTTCTCCATCGGCGTGCTGATCGCCGCCCTGGCGGCGGCGGCGATGTTCGGCGGCACCTTCCTGCTGCCGCTGTATTTTCAGTTGTTGCACGGCGCCGACGCCTCGGCCTCCGGCACGCTGATCGTGCCGTTCCTCGCCTCCAACGTGGTCGGCGCCTATGTCTCCGGTCAGCTCGCGCGGCGCCTCGGCCGGGCCAAGCTGATCGTGCTCGGCGGGCTGGTGATGGCGGCGTTCGGCTTTACGCTGCTGGGGCTGCTCGGGCCGCATGCGGCGCCGCTGCACACCATCCTCGCCATGCTGGTGGTCGGCTTCGGCCTCGGCATCGTCATGCCGTCAACGCTGGTCACGGTGCAGAACGCCGCCGACCGGCGCGATGTCGGGGTGGCGACGGGAACGCTGCTGTTCCTGCGCGCCATGGGGGCGGCGCTGGGCAGCACGCTGGTTGGCGCGCTGCTGGCCGGTCGTTTCGCCGCCGGCTTGGCGGCGCACGGGTTCACCGGGCGGGTCGATCTCGGCGCCATGCGCCAGGGCGGCAGCGCGCTGGCCATCGACCCCGCCGTGCGCGCGGCGGCCGAAGCCGCGCTGGTCAACGGCTTCCAGCTCAGCTTCATGGTCTGTGCCGGGCTGGCGCTGCTGGCCTTCTTCGCCGGCCTCGCCATGCGCGACCTGCCGTTGCAATCGAACGCCGCGCGCTGACCCCTCAGGCAGCGCGCGCGGCGCGGAAATCCTTGATGTCGCGGAACATCAGCGTCGGGTGAAGCTCGATGGTGCGGCGCATCATGAACGGCGATGACGCCAGATACACCGGGTCGCCATCGACATCGTCGGCCATCGCGCCGCGCTGCGCAGCGACGAAGCGTTCGACCGCCGCGCGCTCGCCGGAGACCCAGCGCGCCAGCGCAAACGGGGGCGTCTCAAAGCCGATGCCGACGCCATATTCGGCGGCCAGCCGCGCCTGCAGCACATCGAGCTGCAAGGTGCCGACGACGCCGACCAGCGGCGCGGCGCCGTCCTGCGGGCGGAACAACTGCACCACCCCTTCCTCGGCCAGTTCCTGCAGCGCCTGCCGCAGCTTCTTCGCCTTCATCGCGTCATCGAGCCGCACCCGGCGCAGGATCTCCGGGGCGAAATACGGCACGCCGACGAAGTTCAGCTCCTCGCTCTCGCTCAGCGTGTCGCCGATGCGCAGCGTGCCGTGATTGGGGATGCCGACGACGTCGCCGGCAAACGCCTCCTCGGCGATCTGCCGGTCGCGGGCGAAGAAGAATTGCGGCGCATGCAGCGGAATGAGCTTGCCGGTGCGCACCTGCCGCAGCCGCATGCCGCGGGTCAGCCGGCCGGAACAGACGCGGGCGAAGGCGATGCGGTCGCGATGGTTGGGGTCCATGTTGGCCTGGATCTTGAACACCAGCGCGGTCAGGTTCGCCTCATCGGCCTGCACGATGCGCGTGTCGGCCGGCTGGGCGCGCGGCCGCGGGCCGTATTCGGCCAGCCCGTCGAGCAGGTCGAGCACGCCGATTTCCTTCATCGCGCTGCCGAAGAACACCGGCGTCAGATGTCCCGCGGCGAACGCCGCCACCTCGAACTCCGGCAACGCGCCGCGCACCAGATCAAGCTCCTCGCCGAGCGCGATCATCCGCGCATCGGCCTGTGGCAAATCCTGGGTCAGCCGGTACTCGCGCCGGCGCAGATCATAGGTGCCGGCAAACCCCGCGGCGCGGCCGACCGGCCATGTCACCGGCGCGGTATCCAGCGCCAGGCCGGAGGAAATCTCGTCGAGCAGCTCGAACGGATCGCGCGACTCGCGATCCATCTTGTTGATGAAGGTGAGGATCGGAATGTCGCGCAGGCGGCAGATTTCAAACAGCTTGCGGGTGCGCGCCTCGATGCCCTTCGCCGCGTCGATGACCATCACCGCGGCATCGACCGCGGTGAGCGTGCGATAGGTGTCCTCGGAGAAATCCTCGTGGCCCGGCGTGTCGAGCAGATTGAACACGCAGCCGGCATACTCGAACGTCATCACCGAGGTCACGACCGAGATGCCGCGTTCGCGCTCGATCGCCATCCAGTCGGAGCGGGTGCGCCGCCGCTCGCCCTTGGCGCGCACGTTGCCGGCCAACTGGATGGCGCCGCCGGCACGCAGCAGCCGCTCGGTCAGCGTCGTCTTGCCGGCGTCTGGGTGCGAGATGATCGCGAAGGTGCGGCGGCGGGCGATTTCGGCGGCGGCGTCGCTCATCCGGCGAGCGGCCCGGCGGGGCGCAGCGCGCCGACCTCGATGCCGTTCCAGTTGCGCAGCACCGGTTGCGCCAGCGCCGCCGGAACCGCGGCGGCCAGCAGCCGGGCGACCAGCGCCGCGATCACCACCTCGCCGGCCCGCCCGGCGCCGTCATCGCCCTTCACCGCGATGCCAAGACCGAGTTCCGGCAGGGCGGCACAATGCACGCCTTCCGCGCCGCCCTTGGCGAACACCCGCGCGCCGAGCGCCTGCATCAGCAGCGTGTCGAAGCGCCCGGTGCCGCCGACCATGAACGGATGCGCCGCCACCGCGGCGCGGAGGCGCGCCGGCGCGCCATCGACGACGCCGAAGCGGGCGAAGCCATGCGCCAGCGCGCGCAGCGGAATGGCATAGGTCGGAATGGAACAGCCATCGGTACCGGGATCCTCCAGCACCGTGTCGGTCATCGCCGACAGCGCCGCAGTCACCGCGCGCATCGTCGGATGATCGGGCCGCACATAGCCGGCCGGATCATCGCCGCGCGCGCAGGCGAGGCAGATGAAGCCGGCATGTTTGCCGGAACAATTATTGTGCAGCGCCGATGGCTGCTGACCGCGCGCCGCCAGCGCCCGCGTCGCCGCCGCGTCATACGGCCAGTGCGCGCCGCATTCCAGCGTCCCGGCATCGCGCCCGGCTTTGCGCAACATGCTGTCGGCGGCTGCGACATGCACCGCCTCGCCGCTGTGCGAGGAACAGGCGAGGGCGATTTCCGCCTCGCTCAGCCCGAACCGATCGGCCGCCCCGCTGTCGATCAGCGGCAGCGCCTGAAACGCCTTGACCGCCGAGCGCGGATAGACCGCGGCGGCGATGTCGCCCGCCTGGAAGACGATTTTGCCGCCCGTATCGACCACCGCAACGGCGCCGCGATGCACCGATTCCACGCGCCTGCCGCGTGTCACCTCGACAAGAACGGGATCGCTCATGGCATTCGTTCCTCGACACCCCTCCCCCCGGCTGCCGCTCCCGCAAGCGGAGCCGTGTTCGCACCCCCTCCCCTGGCGGGAGGGAGCCGCGGGGAGGGGGCGATCGCCGCGTTAGCGCGAGTAGAACTCGACCACCAGATTCGGCTCCATCTGCACCGGATACGGCACATCCGAGAGCTTCGGCGCGCGCAGGAAGCGGCCCTTCATGGCGCGGTGATCGACCTCCAGATATTCCGGCACGTCGCGTTCGCCGTTCTGCGCCGCATCAAGCACCACGGCGAGCTGCTTGGACTTCTCGCGCACCTCGATGACGTCGTTGTCGCGCACCTGATAGCTCGGGATGTTCAGCCGCTTGCCGTTGATCAGGATATGGCCGTGATTGATGAACTGGCGCGAGGCGAACGGGGTGATGGCGAATTTCAGCCGATAGACCACCGCATCCAGCCGACGCTCCAGCAGCTCGATCAGGTTCTCCGAGGTGTCGCCCTTGCGGCGCACCGCCTCGAAATAATACTTGTGGAACTGCTTCTCGCCGATGTTGCCGTAATAGCCCTTCATCTTCTGCTTGGCCATCAACTGCACGCCGAAATCGGTCGGCTTGCCCTTGCGGCGCTGGCCGTGCTGGCCGGGGCCGTAATCGCGCTTGGACAGCGGCGATTTCGGCCGGCCCCAGAGGTTGACGCCGAGGCGGCGGTTGATCTTGTATTTGCTTTCGACGCGCTTGGTCATGGGCGCGAGGGCCTTTCTTCTGATGCCAGCGTTGTGGCTTGTTGCACCGGTAGGCCCGCGCGAACGCCGCGCGGGCGGGCGCAGACCCCTGGGGCCTGTCCACGTTCCCGGCAATGCGCCGCCTATAGGGCCAGCCCGGCGCGCCTGTCAAACCGCGCGCGGCCCGATCGGCCGGCGCCGCAGGCTGCCCCGCACGCTGGGCGGATTGCGCCGAATATATGCAGGTCAGCGGCGACACGACGCCGCATCCGGCGTTAACTCAGCCATGCGCGGATTTCAGGCTGTCTCCCTGCTCGCCCTGACCTTGTTGCTCGGTGGCTGCGCCTATGGCGGGCAGTACGGCTATGATTATTCCGCCGGCGCCTATCCGTACGGCTATGGCGGTCCGCTGAGCTACAGCACGCCCGCCTTCGGTCTCGGACTCGGCTATTACGGCTACGACCAGGGCGGGCGCTGGGGCTGGCAAAACCGCAACAACGACCGGCGCGGCGGCTGGCAAGGCGGCGGCCGGCAAAGCTATGGCCGGGGCGGCTTTGGCCGCGGCGGAATGGCGCGCGGCGGAATGGGCGGCGGCGCGCTGCGCATGCATGGCGGCCATGGCGGCCATGGCGGCCACGGGCACTGAACCCCGCCTGCCAGCCGCTTTGCGGTTGCACCGCGCGACAGCCTGAACCGCGAGACAGTTGAACCGCGAAACAGTTGAACCGCGAGACAGTGCTTGCCCAGGTGGGAGGTTTCGTGTTCTTGTTTCGTTCGTGACCCCTGCACCCCCACCCGCGGCCGAACGCCTCGCCCGCATCCTCGACGATCTGTGCAAGGCGGTGGCCGCGCGCGGCCCCGGCGGCTTCCTGCCGATCCCGCTGCTGCTGCTGGTCTGGACACGCATACGGCGGGCCTCCATCCGCATCGCCCGCCTCGCCGCCCGCGCCGCCGCCGGCAAACCCCCCGTCGTCCGCCGCACGCCCCGCGCCACGCCGCACAACCCAGCATCCCGAAAACCCGCAAGCCGCCTGCCGCGGCGCGCCGGCTGGCTGATCGGGCCGGTGCCGGCGGCCGGCGGCTACGCCTCGCAACTGCACTATCTGCTGACCCAGCCGGACATGATTGCCCTGCTCGAGGCCGCCCCCGGCATCGACCGGCTGCTGCGCCCGCTCTGCCGCATGCTGGCCGTCGCGCGCCCCAAACTGCCGCCGCGCCCCACCGCGCGCCGGCCAACCCCGCGCCAGCCGCCGCACGCCCCGGCCGAGCCGCCGGCGCGCGACATCCCGCGCAAGGACCGGCCACGCGCCGCCCGCGCCCCGCCGCACACCCTCCGCCGCTTCACCCGGCCGCCGTATCCCGCGTGACGCCGCGGCGCCGCCGTGCGTCTGGCGACTCGTTGTCATGTACGGCACATGTTTCTATGCTCACCGCATGGGAACGCCGGCCGACGCGGTTCGCGCTGAGTGCTATCGCGTGTGATCGTCGGCGATGCCTCGGCGTTGCTCGAAGTCCTGCTTCGCACGCCGACAGCCAAAGCCGTGGAAGATCGACTGTTCGCGCCTGGACTGCCCGACTTACCGCCATCCGCGGCGCGCTGTCCTCCCCCACTTGCAAACCGGGGTGAGCAGTTGCGGGGAACGAGCGCAGCATGTCTGCGCTGTGTGTTCGGACCATTGATGGAGGACAGGATGCAGAGCCATCCCGCCGACGCCGCCCCGGCCTGTGACAACGCCCCTGCCTGTGACAACGCGATTGATCAGGCGCAGGAGATGGCGGCGCGGCTGGCCGCGAGAGTGCGCGCCCGGCCGATCACCGCGGTCCTGGCGGCCTGCGCGGTCGGCTGGCTGATCGGACGGATCGGCCGCTACGTGTAGCGCGTCGCCGCGGGTCGGGTGGGGTTCGGCGCGCGGCGAACCGGACCGTTTCCGGGTCCGGCAATTCTAACGGCGACAGCGCAGGCCGCTTCTATGTGCCTCCGGCAGGCCAGCCGCGTCGATCGGTCGGCTACAGGGGAAAATGGCACGCCGTCCGGCGGTCGGTGTCCCCCGTCAGCGTCGGGCGTTCTGCGGTGCAGCGCGGCTGTGCCCCTGGGCAGCGGGGGGCGTAGGCGCAGCCGGTGTCGGGCACCGCCACCACCTCGGCCGCCGGGCGCACCCGACGGCCCTGGCCGATGCGCGGCACCGCATCGACCAGGGCGCGCGTGTAGGGATGGCGCGGCGCGTCGAACACCGCATGGGTCGGCCCCTCCTCGACGATGCGGCCGCGATAGAGCACCGCGACGCGCGCGGTAATGACGCGCACCACGCCGAGATCGTGGCTGATGAACAGCCACGCCAGCCCCAGTTGCGCCTGCAGGTCCAGCATCAGGTTCAACACCTGCGCCTGCACCGAGACATCGAGCGCGGAGACCGGCTCGTCGGCGACGACCAGCGCCGGGCTTGTGACCAGCGCCCGGGCGATGGCGATGCGCTGGCGCTGGCCGCCGGAAAACTCGTGCGGATACCGCCGCGCCGCCGCCTCCGGCAGCCCCACCGCCGCCAGCATCGACGCCACCCGCGCCGCCGCATCGCGCCCGCGCTCCAGCGCCGCGATCGGCTCGGCGATGATGCGCCCGACCGTGTGGCGCGGGTCGAGCGAGCCGTACGGGTCTTGAAACACCGGCTGAAAATGCCGCCGCGCCGCGCGCAGCTCGCGCCGCGTCATCGCGAACAGGTCGCGCCCGTGCAGCCGCACGCTGCCCGCCTGCGGCCGTTCCAGCGCCAGCACGCTGCGCGCCAGCGTCGATTTGCCGCTGCCCGACTCACCGACGATGCCGAGGCTGCCGCCCGCCGGCACGGCGAGGTCGATGCCGTGCAGCACCCGCAACTGCGACGCCGCGGCAAACGGATGCGGGCGCGCCAACACATAGTCGCGCACCAGCCCGGACACCTCCAGCAGCGCCGTCATCCGGCCACCGGATGAAAACAAGCGGTGCCGTCGCGCATCGGCGGCACCGCGGCGCGGCAGGCGGCATCGGCACGCGGGCAGCGTGGGGCGAAGGCGCAGCCGGGCGGCATGGCGCGCGGGTCCGGCACCTGACCGGCGATCGGCACCGGCCGGCCGCCCGCCTCGTGCGGCGAGGCGGCGAACAGGGCGCGGGTATAGGGATGCGCCATGCGGGCGAACACCGCCGCCGTCGCCCCCTGCTCGACCACGCGGCCGGCATACATCACCAGCACCTGCGCCACCGTCTCGCTGACCACGCCGAGATCATGGGTGATCAGCAGCAGCGCCATGCCGGCTTCCTCGGCCAGTTCGGCGAGCAGCGCCAACACCTGCGCCTGCACTGTCACATCCAGCGCGGTGGTCGGCTCGTCGGCGATCAGCAGGTCGGGGCCACAGGCCAGCGCCATCGCGATCACCACCCGCTGCCGCTGGCCGCCCGACAACTGATGCGGGTAAAGATGCGGCCCGGCGCGGCCGGCGCCGAGGCCGACCCGGTCGAGCAGCGCCGCCGCCCGCGCCGCGGCCGCCGCACGCGACAGGCGCAGATGGCGGCGCAGCGGCTCGGCCACCTGCGCGCCAATTGACATCAGCGGGTTGAGCGCGGTCATCGGCTCCTGAAACACCATGCCGATGCGCCGGCCGCGAATGGCGCACAGCGCCGCCTCGTCGGCCGCCAGCAGGTCGCGCCCGGCAAAGCGGATCTGCCCGCCGACCTGCGCCTCTGGCGGCAGCAGCCCCATGATGGCGAGTGCCGTCATCGACTTGCCGCTGCCGCTCTCGCCGACCAGACCGGCGCTGCCGCCCTGCGCCAGCGTGAAGGAGACGCCGGACAGCACCGGCACCTTCTGTCCGCCCATCGGCAGGGCGACGGTCAGCCCCTCGACCTCCAGCATCAGCGTGCCCGCCGCAGCCGCGGGTCGAGCAGATCCTGCAGCCCGTCGCCGAGCAGATTGAGGCCGAGCACGGCCAGGGTGATGGCGACGCCGGGAAACACGGCGAGCAGCGGCGCACGCCAGATGAAGGTCTGCGCGTCGTTGAGCATGCGCCCCCAGCTCGGCTGCGGCGGCTGCGTGCCGAGGCCGACATAGGACAGGCCGGCATCGGCGACGATCGCCAGGGCGAACTGGATCGTCGCCTGCACCATCAGCACGGCGGCGATGTTGGGCAGGACATGGATGACCGAGATGGCGATGTCGCCGCGCCCGGCGGTGCGCGCGGCCATGACGAACTCGCGCGCCCAGACGCCGCGCGCCGCGGCGCGGGCGATGCGGGCGAACACCGGGATGTTGAAAATGCCGATCGCCAGCATCGCATTCGCCGCCCCCGGCCCGGCCAGCGCGGTGATCATCACCGCCGTCAGCAGCGCCGGGAAGGCGAAGGCGAGGTCGCAGCCGCGCATCACCAGATCGTCGATCGCCCCGCCGCGCGCCGCCGCCAGCGCGCCGAGCGGCACCCCGATGCCGGCCCCGACGGCGACCGCGATCAGCGCCACCGACAGCGAACTCTGCGCCCCGGCCATGATCATCGACAGCACGTCGCGCCCGAACGTGTCGGTGCCGAACGGATGCCGCCAGGAGGGTCTGGCGAGCCGATGGATGATGTCGATGCCGGTCGGCGGATAGGGCGTCCATACCAGCGAGACCAGGGCGATGCCGACCATCAGCACGGTGATGACGGCGCCGGCGAGCAGGCTGCGGCTGCGCCACGCCGCCTTCATGCGCCCGCCCGGCGCTGCCGCGGGTCGATCCAGGCGGCGGCGAGATCGACCGCGAAATTGACCAGGATGACGCTGCCGGCCAGCAGCACGACGAGATCCTGCACCACGATCAGATCCCGCTGGGCAATCGCCTGGAACACGAGGCGGCCCAGACCGGGCAGAGTGAAAACGTTCTCGATAATGACGGTGCCGGCGAGGAGAAAGGAAAATTGCAGACCGATCAGCGTGACCACCGGGATCAGCGCGTTCGGCACCGCATGCCGCCACAGCGCGGCATGGCGCGGCAGACCTTTGGCCCGCGCGGTGCGGACGAAATCCTCGCCCAGCGTCTCGATCACCGCCGCTCGCGTCACCCGCGCCAGAATCGCCGCCTGCGGCAGCGCCAGCGCCAGCGACGGCAGAATCAGCGCCCGCAGCGCCGGCCAGACGCCGGCCTCCCAGCCGGGAAAGCCGCTCGCCGGCAGCCACGGCAGGCGGATGGCGAACAGCAGGATGAGCAGCAGGCCGAGCCAGAAATTGGGGATGGCGACGCCGATCTGCGCCACCCCCATCGCCGCCGCATCCGCCGCCCGGCCGCGCCGCGCCGCCGCCAGCACGCCGACCGGCAGCGCGATCGCGGTCGAGAGCACGATGGCGATGATCGCCAGCGGCAGGCTGACCAGCACGCGCTGGCTAATCAGCTCCGTCACCGGCACGCTGTAGGTGTAGCTGGTGCCGAGCTGGCCATGCAGCAGCCCGCCGATCCAGCGCAGATATTGCAGCCACATCGGCGCATCGAGGCCGAGCTGATGGCGCAGCGCCGCCAGCGTGTCCGGCCGCGCGCCGGTGCCGAGCATCAGCGCCGCCGGATCGCCGGGCAGCACCTGCAACACCACGAACACCACCAGCGAGGCGGCGAGCAGCGTGGCGAGCAGGATGACGAGGCGGCGGACCAGGAAGCCGGTCACGAGGTCTCCGTCATCGCCAGACGCGCCGCCCCGCCGGCGCCTACTCCGCCCAGCTTACCCCGGTCACGTCGTTGGCCGGGATCGGGTCGTTGTCCCACAGACCTTTCAGTTTGGCGTTGGCCACGCCGACTTTGGCCAGCGCGAACAGGAAGACGTTCGGCTCATCCTGGGCGAGCTTTTTCTGCAGCTCGCCGACCAGTTCGGTCTGCGCCTTGGGGTCCACCGTCTCGACGAATTTCTGGTAGAGCGCCTTGTAGGCGGCGCTGTGATAGTTGAAGTAATATTTGTCGCGGGCGTAGATATCGAGATCGCGCGCCTCGGTATGCGAGATGATCGTCGCCTGGAAGTCGGTCCGCTTGAACACCTGATCGAGCCATTGCGCCCATTCGATCGGCACCAGCTTGACCTTCAGCCCGACCGCCTCCCACATCGCCGCGATCACCTCGCCGCCATGCCGCGCGTAGGGCGGCGGCGGCAGCATGATGGTGATCTCGGTGCCCGGCTTGACCCCCGCCTCGGCCAGCAGCGCGCGGGCCTTGGCCGGGTCGTAGGGATAGGTGGCGGTGAGGTCGATGTAGCCCGGATCGGACGGCACGTAATGCGAGCCGATCGGCTTGCCGTAGCCGGACTGCGCCGCGTCGATCAGTTGCTGGCGATCGACGGCATAGGCCAGCGCGCGGCGCACCCGCACGTCGTCGAACGGCTTCTTTTCGTTGTTCAGGGCAACGATGGTCTTGCCCTCGGTGGTGCCGACATGCACGGCGAAGCGTTTGTCGGCCTTGAACTGGTCGATCGCCTCGGGGGCCGGGAACAGCGGGAAGGCGTCGATGTCGCCGGCCAGCACCGCGGCGGTCGCCGCCGACGGATCGGCGACGAACTTGAACGTCACCGCCTTGAGCTTCGGCTGCGACCCCCAGTAATCGGGGTTGCGCTCCATCTCGACGCGGTCGCCCTTGACCCATTGCTTGAAGCGGAACGGCCCGGTGCCGACCGGATCGGTCTTGTTGGTCGGCGCCGATTTCGGCGCTACCATCACCGCGTCGCCCCAACCCATGTCGAACAGAAACAGCGCGGTCGGCCGCTTGAGCTTGACCTCGGCGGTGTACTGATCGGGGCATTCGACGCTGGCGATCGGCTCGAACAACTGTTTCTGCGCGTTGACGCTGTCGGGCGCCATCGCCCGGCCATAGGAGAACTTGACGATCGCGCAGTCGAACGGGGTGCCGTCGTGGAACTTGACGCCGCCGATCAGCTTGAACCGGTAGGTCAGGCCATCCGGCGAGATGGTCCAGCTTTCCGCAAGAGCGGGCTGCACCTGGCCGTTGCGGTCGATGCGGGTCAGCCCCTCATAAATATTGGCGTAGGTGACTTCGCGGATCGCCGAGGCCGCGCCGGCGGTCGGGTCGAGGTGCGGCGGCTCCAGCACCATGCCGAGGGTCAGCGTGTCCTTCGGCGCCGCCCCGGCCGCCATCGGCAGCGCCGCCAGCGCGCAGACCAGCGTGATCACCCAACCCCTGTGCATCGGCCAACTCCCCTGCCCCGCCGCGTGAACACAACAGCGCACGGGCGCGCGGTCAAGCGGCAGAATGGTCCCGCGTCACGCCTTCTTGGTGTCGTTGGCAGCGGTCGGCTTGAGCACGCTGCTGATCGTCTCGCGCAGCACGGTGACGCGCAGATTGGGCGCCAGCTCGACCTCGACCTCGCGGTCCTCGGCCTTGGGCGGCCGCGTCACCGTCGCCAGGATGCCGCCGCCGGTGACCACCCGGTCGCCGCGCTTGAGCTCCGCCAGCATGCGTTTCATGTCTTTCTGTTTCTGCTGCTGCGGACGGATCAGCAGGAAGTAGAAGACGCCGAAAATCAGCACCAGCGGCGCGAACTGGCCGAGACTGGAGAGCGAGGCGAGCGGGCCTGCGGCGTCCTGCGCGTAGGCGGCGGAAATCAGCATGCGATTTGGTCCCGGATTGCGGCGGCGGCGCGCGGACCATAGTTTCCGCGCCTGCCCCGTCAAGCGATGCATGCCTCGTGATGGCTGAAAGACCGCAATGGACCCGCGCCTGTTCGACACCCTGACCCGCATTGCCGAGGCGCTGGAGCGCCTCGCCCCGCCGCCGCCGGCCCCGGTCGGCCTCGGCGCGGCCGACGCCTTCGTCTGGCACCCGGCGCCGCCGCGGCTCGATCCGGTCGAGCGGGTAGCGCGCGTGCCGATCGGGCTGCTGCGCGGGCTGGAGCGCCAGCGCGACATCCTGCTGGACAACACGCTGCGCTTCGCCGCCGGCCTGCCGGCCAACAACGCCATGCTGTGGGGCGCCCGCGGCATGGGCAAATCCTCGCTGGTCAAGGCGGCGCATGCCGAGGCCAATGCGCGCCATCCGGGCAGCCTGGCGCTGATCGAAATCCACCGCGAGGACATCGCCACCCTGCCCGAGCTGCTCGGCCGGGTGCGCGCAGACAGCCGCCGCTGCCTGATTTTCTGCGACGATCTGTCGTTCGAGCGCGAGGATGCCGACTACAAGGCGCTGAAATCGGTGCTCGACGGCGGCATCGAGGGGCGGCCGGAGAACGTGCTGTTCTACGCCACCTCCAACCGCCGCCACCTGATGCCGCGCGAGATGATCGAAAACGAGCGCAGCACCGCGATCAACCCGTCCGAGGCGACGGAGGAGAAGGTGTCGCTGTCGGACCGCTTCGGCCTGTGGATCGGCTTTCACAATTGCGACCAGGACACGTTCTTCGCCATGATCGAGGGCTATGCCGGCTGGTACGGCCTGAGCGTGCCGGTCGCGGTTCTGCGGGCGGAGGCGGTCACATGGTCGATGACGCGCGGCGGACGCTCCGGCCGCGTCGCCTGGCAGTTCATCCAGGATCTCGCCGGGCGGATGGGCGTGGCCGGACCCGGCTGATCGGCGCCGGGAGTGGGTGATGATCCGCAGCCTGCTGCTCGCCGTGCTGGTGCTGCTGCCCGCCGCGCTGGCGGCGCAGCCGCTGCCGGCGCGGCTGGAGACCGCGCCGCCGAGCGCCTTCTCCGACATCGACAGCGGGCCGCAGGCGATCGTCTTCGCCCGGCGCGGCGCCGCCAGCCGTGGCCCGCAGGCGCTGGCGCCGCACGCCAAGGCGGCCAACCCGCCGGCGCCCGACCTCTCGGTGCCCGACCTCGCGGTGCCCGACCTCGCGGCACCCGACTTCGCGGCGCCCGAGGATGCGGCAACGGCGATGCTGGCGGCGCTGCTGTCGGGCGAGGCGTGGAAGATGAATGCGGTGCTCGGCCCCGGCGGCGCGGCGCTGCTGCACGGAGCCGACCGCACAGTTGAGCAGGAGGAGGTGCGCCGCTTCATCCTCGCCTATGCCGACCGCCACCGGATCGAGCGCACCGACACGCGCCCGGACGCGCGCGCGGTGCTGGTGGTCGGCCCGCGCGATTGGCCGTTCCCGGTGCCGCTGCTGGCCAGTGCCGGCGGCTGGCGGTTCGATGTCGCGGCGGGGGCGGCGGAGGTGCTCAATCGGCGCATCGGCCGCAACGAGCTGGGCGCCATCCGCGCCCTCGCCGCCATCGCCGCGGCGCAGGCGCGCTTCCGCGAGCGTGCCGACGGGCCGCACAGCTACGCCTGGCGGCTGTTCAGCGCCCCGGCGCAGCATGACGGCCTGTTCTGGCCGGCGCCGCCGCCAAGCCCGCTGGCGGGGCTGATCAGCTCCGTGCAGGGGCGCGGCTATGCGCTCTATCCGTGGGAGGTGCCGGGGTCGTATCGCGGCTACCGGCTGCGGCTGCTGCTGTCCGGCGGCGGACACAGCTATGTCGCGGCCGGGCACCTCGCCAGCGGCTTTGCCTATGTCGCGTGGCCGGCGCGCTATGGCGAAACCGGGGTGATGACGTTCCTGCTCGGCCCGGACGGCAGGCTGCGCCAGCGCGACCTCGGCCCGCGCACGGCGGCGCTGGCCAAGGCGATCCACAGCTTCGACCCCGATGCGGGATGGAGCGTCGTCGCCCCGGCGGCGCCCTGATCCGGCCTGCGGCCGATCAGATGTCGGCGGGCCGGCGGCCCTCTTCGTAGCCGTGGCGTTCGTAATGGGCGAGCGCCGACTCCAGCTCGCCCTTCTTCACGCACTCATGGATGTCGGGGTAGGTCTTGAAATACCACGCCTCATCGACCTCCAGACGGTATGGCCGGCGGCCCTCGAAATAGCCGTGGTCGATGAAATGCTGCCGCGCGCTGCGATAGGCGCCGTTACGGATCGCCTCGTCCACGTCGGTATAGGTGCTGCGGTACCAAGCGTCGTCCACCGGCACGGCGCGCAGAAAGGTCTTGATCATATCAAGCAGCTCGTCATAGCTCATATCGACCTTGAGCTGCCCCTTGACCGACAGCAGACGCACCGAGCTTTTGAGCACGTTGAAGGGCGGCAGGTAGTTCACATCGACTCTCCCGGAAACATGATCACGCGGCAACGTCGTGGCGCGCCGCAGCCTGACTGCGCAGCAAAAGCAAAGGCCGTATCGCCCGCCAGACATCGCCGACCCGGATGCCGTGCAGGCAGGCCAGTGCGCGATGGCAGTCGGCGGCGTGCGCGAGGTAGCACGGGCTGCACGACATGTCGCGCCGCACCGCCACCGCCGCCTCGCCCATCGGCCCCCATTCGGCGACATCGACGCTGCCGCTGTGGATGCCGACCGTCGGCACCCCGAGCGCCGCCGCCATGTGCTTGGGTCCGCTGTCGTTGCCGACATAGAGCGCACAGCCGCGCAGCAGCACCGGCAGTTCGCGCAGGCCAAGCAGGCCGACCACCGAGCCGACCCGCTCCACATGCTGCACCGCGGCCAACACCTGTTCGGCAATCGGCGCCTCGTCCTTGCTGCCGATGATGACCGCGTTGCAGCCGCCCTCGGTGACCAGCAGGTCGATCAGGGCGGCAAAGTTCTGTGGCGGCCATTGTTTGTTTTCGGCGCCGGCGCCGGCGTGCACGGCGACCAGCGGGCGGGCGAACAGCGCCGCCATGCCGGCCAGCGCCGGCAGCGCCGCCGCCGTCTCGTGCGCATCGCGATCGACACCACCGACGATCAGCCGCCGCTCGGTCTCGCAGGCGCCGGCCACGACATCGACGAAGCCGACCAGCGCCTGCGAGACATGGGCGTGTTTGTGGGTGCGGGCCTGATCGCCCTCCCATTCGGCGGTGATGTCGAGGTAGCGCATCTCGTTGCCGCGATCGAAGCCGGCGAGCCAGCGGGCGCCGGTATGTTTGAGCACCGGGCGGGTGTCGGGCTGGCGCCGCAGATCGATGGCGAGATCGAAGCGATACGGCGCGAGCTGCTCGGCCAGTCCGCTCAACTCGTCCTCGGTCAGCGTGCGGCGGCCGAGTTCGGAGACCGCATGATAGAAGTCGAAGCGGATGAAGCGGTCGATGGCCGGCTCAAGCGGCGCCAGCGCGGCCGAGGCGGCGGCGCCGAGCACCGTCAGTTCGGCATTCGGAAACTGCTGCTTGATGCGGCGGAAGGCCGGAAAGGCCGAGATGAAGTCGCCGATATGGTCGAGCTTCAGCGCGACGATGCGGCGCACCCGCGCGCGCGCGATCAGCGGCGGGCCGACATGCAGCACCCGCGCCGGTTCCTGCTCGACGACGTAATCATCGGCGTCGGTGACCAGACTGGGACTGTAATACGGATCGCCGGTGGCGAACAGATCGGCCCAGGTAGCGCGGAAATGCGCAGTGTCGAAGGTGTCGCTGAGTTCGGCGCGGCTGACCATCTCATGATGGGTCAGCGTCACGTACGGGGTATAGACGACCAGCTTGCCGGCGCGGCGCAGCCGCAGGCAGAAATCCAGGTCGTTGTTGATCACCGAGTGCTGTTCGTCGAAACCGCCAAGCTGCTCGAAGATGTCGCGCCGGGTCAGCAGGCAGGCGCCGGTGACGGAGATGACGTTGCGCTGCGTGCGCGCCAGCCCGAACGGCCCCGGCTCGTCGGCCGGCGAGAAGCGGAAGGCGTGGCGGCCGACCGGGCCGGAGAGGAACATGCCGGCATGCTGCACCTTGCCGTCGGGATACAGCAGTTGCGGCCCGACCGCGCCGACCTCGGCGCGCTGCGCGTGTTCGAGCAGACCGTCGAGCCAGCCGTCGTCATGCACCTCGATGTCGTCGTTGAGGAACAGCAGCATGTCGCCGCGCGCGGCGCGGGCGCCGAGATTGTTGAAGCGCGACCAGTTGAACGACTCGTCGATGGTGACGACGGTATCGGCGTTGTCGCGGAACCACTGCTTCCACGCCCTGCTGTCGTCGTCGTCGCCGCGGATGTTGTCGAGCACGACGATCTCGATGCGCTCGGCCGCGGTGTGGGCGCGGATCGAGCCGATGGCGGTGCTGACCAGACCGCACGAGGCGATGGTCGGGATGATGATCGACACCAGCGCCGGCAGCGTCTTACGCTGCAGGCGCCAGGTGCCGGGGACGCAGCCGGGCGCGACGCTGCCGTCGATGCCGCGGCGCATCACCGCGCGCAGCAGGGCGGCCATTTCCGTCCCGGCATCGTCGATCGGCGCCACCCGCGCCGCCAGCACGCGCGGCACATGATGGATGCGCGCCGCCAGTTCGGTCAGCCGCAGCACCGCATCGTATTCGCCATGCCGCGCCAGATCGCCGAGCCGCAGCCCGGCACGCGCCAGCACGCCGGCGGCGACCAGCCACAGCCGGCCGATATAGTTGGTTGACAGCAGCAGGTCGGGCGAGAAATCCGGCTTGAAGAAGGCCCGCGTCTCGCCGACGCCGGGGTCGGTGCGCCGCTCGTCGGCATAGAGGAAATCCGGCGCCGCATCGGTGGCGCCGGCAAGCGCCAGTTCGAGCAGCGCATCCTCGCCGAGTTCGTCGCCGGCGCCGAGCAGGCCGAACAGCGCCGGCCCGTCGGTCGGCAACAGCGCGGCCAGCGGCGTCGCCTCCTCCGCCGCCAGCAGCCGCACCCGCGGATCGTCCGCCGCCATCGCCGGCAGCGCCGCGCCGGCGATCATCAATGACCAGTTCTCCCAGGCCTGCGCCTGCAGACTGGCGACGGTGGCACCCAGCGCCGCGGCGCTGCCGCCGCGCACCAGCAGCACGACATGCGGCTGATACCCGGCGGCGTTGAGCACGGCGCGCTGCAGGTCGATCTCCGCCTGCGTCAGTTTGCGGCGCAGCGCCCACGGCCCGTCGCCGTGCAATCCCGGCTGCGAGTCGACGACGAAGGCGATCTCATGCGTCGCATCGTCATTGTCGTGGATCACCACGCGGATGTCGTGTTCGCCACGCTTGAGCGCCTGCGGCGGGATCAGCATTGCGAAACCGGCGCGCAGCGCCTGGATGTCATCCAGTGCCTGATACAGATCCTCGCGCCGAATGCCGCGATGCGCCTGACCTTGCGAGCGGCCATCGACGAACACTTCGATGCCGGCGATGCCGGCGGGCGACAGCGCCCAGCCGCTGAGCGAGAGGAAACCGCGCACCGGCTCGCCGACACGGCCATCGGTGATGGCGGGCGCATCCAGATAGCAGCGGATGCCGGAGATCGGCGCCGGCGCCGCGACCTCGGCGTTGCGCCCGGCCGCGGTCACCGCCAGCAGCATCACCCGCCGCTCGCTTTGCGCACCGGCGATGTCCAGGCGCAAGGCATAATCGCCCGCACAGGTCTCGGCGACGCGGCCATGAAACTGGAACCCGGCATTGCGCGCATGGCGCAGCGCGGGAAACGCGGTGCCGACATCCGGCCGGTCACCGCCAAGCGTCGCCGTGCCGACCGCTGCGCCGTCCAGCATCAGCGCGATGGCGGCAACACCGGAGGCGCAGAGTGCCCATCCCTTGACCAGCAGCCAACCATCCTCGGTCAGCGTCACCGCGTCACAGAAACACTGCAGCGCGGCGCTGGCCGGCGGCGGCCAGAAGATCGCCGGCGCCTGCGTCAGCACCGCCGAAACGTCGAGGCGCGTCTCATCGACGGTGGTGAACACGACGCGCAGCGCGCGCGCCTCGCGCGACTCCTCGTCCAACTGCACGCGCATCACGAAGCCGGCATCGACCGAGTCGGGGTAATCGGGGAATGCCACCGCGACGTCCTCGCGCGGCTGCAGCGGCTCGGCGTCGCCGAGCAGGCGGCCGTCGAGGAACACCCGCACATGGCGCAGCGGCGACATGCCGACCGACCAGCCGCGCAGCGACAGCACCGCCTCGGCATCGACATGCGCCTCCTCGATGGTGGCGCGCAGGCGCGGCCCGTCGAAGCCGGCGGCCGGCAGATCGGCGGCGATGCGCAGCCGGGCGCTGCGGGTTTCATTGGCGCCGTCGGTGACGATGGCGGTGAGCAGGTCGCCGGCGGCGCTGCGCGGCACCGGCATGCGGCGGGCAAACCCGGCATGCCCGGCGTTCGGATATTCGGGATAGGCTTCGGCAACGTCGCCACTCGGCAGGCCGGTGGTGGCGCGGCCGAGCAGCATGTCGCCAAGCCGCAGTTCGATGCTGCGCAGCGGTCGCAGCCCGACGCTCCAGCCGCGCACATGCAGCAGACCGTTGACGCCGCGCCGCGCCTCGTCGAGATTCAGGCGCAGCGGCTCGATCGCGGCAAGCTCCGGCACGTCTTCCGCCGGCACTTCGGCCACCAGATCGACCGGCACGTCCTGCGTCCAGTCGCCCTGCTCGGTCTGCACGGTGATCCGCAGCCGCGCCGCCCCGAGCGGACGATCCGGCACATGCGTCTGAAACATGAAGCCCGGCCGCGCCTCCGGCGCCTCGGCCAGCAATTCGGTCAGGTCGGCGCGCTGCAGCGCGGTCTCGGCATGGCACAGGCGTTCGTCGTCGAGATCGACGGTCACGGCGCGGATGCGCGCGGCACTGCACGCCCAGCCATAGCCGCTGAGCCGATGATTGACGGCAATGCGTGCGCCGGCGGCCGGCGCCTCCAGTGCCATACGCACCAGCGGCGCTGCCGCGGCTTCGGTCGCCGGGACTTCGGTCGCCGGTGCCTCGGTCGCCGGCGCCGGTTCCGGAATCCGCCGCCGCGCCCGGCCTCGTGCCATACGCTGCATCTTCACGGCGTCATCTTGCCAGCCAGCACCCGGACCAGATCACCGACATTGTGCAGCGAATCGAGTTCGCGCGTGTGGAACTTGATGGCGTATTTTTCCTCCAGCGCGACGATGATCTCGATCTGCTTGAAGGAATCCCAGCCCGGCACATCCTTCGCCGTCAGTTCCGGGCGCAGTTCGACATCGCGCATGAACACGTCGCGAAAGATCTCCGTCACCGCCGGATACAGCTCAGCCTCGGTCATAGCGGATCAGCCTTCTGATACATCGATGAAGGTATCGGCAGGCACGTACGTCGTCAGATCCAGTTCGAAACGTCCGTCGCCGCGCCGGGCAAATCCCAGCTTCTCATAATGGTCCTTGACCATGCCGTTCTTCTTGGTCGGCAGGTACTCGCCGATCAGCCGCCGCGCGCCGAGCCGCCGCGCCTCGGCGGCGATCAGATTGAGGCTGGTCGGCTCGACCTGCCGCCCGAGCACCCGGCAGCTCATCAGCCATGTGTCGATCTGCAGCGCATCGTCATCCTGCATGCGGCCGATCAGAATGGCGATGATGCCGTTGTCGCCGAAGCGGTCGAGCAGGCGGAGTTGCAGTCCGAAGCTGCGGCTGTCCTGCATGATCGCCAGCACCTCGGCATCAGTGTAGCGCCGCGTCGTCAGGTTGAACTGGTTGGTCTTGTTGATCAGTTGCACGGTGCGCGCCAGACCGATCGTGTCGAAGCGGCGCCAGATCAGCCGCATGTCCAGCCCGCGGAGATAGCTCGGCAGATCGGTGGCGCTGGCCATCAGCGCGGCGCGTTCGCGGTTGCCCTGATACTGACCGCTGCGGGCGCGATCGTCGTCGGTGATCTCCAGCGCCTCGAAATAGCCGGCATCGGCGATGGTCCGGGCATAGAAGGTCGGATCGTCGGAGACCTCCGGCACCATCACCATCGGCAGTTCCTGGCGCACCAGAGCACGCTCAAACGGATTGTCGTCGATGAACACCAGCGCATCCAGGCCGATGTTCAGCTCCTGCGCGATGGCCCGGATATTGGTCGCCTTGTCGTTCCAGTTGGCGACGAAGGCGGCGATGTCGGCGCGCCGCAGCACCATCTCCGGGTGGCGCGCGAACGGCTCCAGCGCGTTGGCTTCGTCGTTCTTCGAGCACACCGCAAGGATGATGCCGCGACGCGATAATTCGCGCGCGTAATCCTGGAACGCGACATAGGCTTCGCCGAGCGCGCTGCCCTGGCCGAGCACCAGCCCTTCCAGTCCGTCATCGCCGACCACGCCGCCCCAAAGGGTGTTATCGAGGTCGAGCACCAGACATTTGGCCGAGCGGCCCTGTCGCGCGGCGACCAGCCGCATCACCAGCTCGCCGTACATCGGCGCCGCCGCCGGCGAAATCTCCTGCTTGGCGCGGTGCCACAGCGCCGGGTCGTACCATGCCCGTATCCCGTCGGTCGCGGCGCGGGCGCCCATCGCCAGCACATCGACCGCGTCATCTTCGGCGGCCCGTCGCACCGCATCGGTCAGCGCGGCGATGGCGGCGGCGCGCGAGCCGGGCAGCCGCGCCTCGTTGCTGCCGAGCAGCGGCGGATGCACCGGCAGCGGCAACTGCTGGATGATCTGGCAGCCAAAGGCGGCGCGCGCGAGGTGCCAGCACTGGCGCACCCGCGCCACCATCTCGGCCACCGCCGCCGCCGCGCCCGCGGCGTCGAGCCCGACGGAGATGCCGGCGGTCAGGTGATGCGCGTCGAGCGCCAGCAGCACCACGGTCGGCCGGAACGCATGCAGCGGCGACTCGGCGTCGGCCAGTTCCTGCCAGTATTGGCCGTAATCGTTTTCGTATATGCTGGCATGCAGGCCACGCCGCAGCGCGGCAACGCGAATGCCGCTATGCAAATGAGCCGTTGTACAGGAGCCGAGAATAGCCAGTCGTACCGGTTTGCCGATCGCCGCGTCCGGCACTGCGTCGCCAATGCTGCGGCGCAGCATTTCGTCAAGAGCATTGGTCTTGATGAAGTCGAGACGTGCATTGGCCAGAGCCACACCGGCTTCCCATGCAGCGGACGGTTCCGTGGAAAGTCCGCGCAGGCGGACCCGCCAATCCTGAACCTCCGGCAACCAGTAGAGGGCCGTCACGCTGGTCAAATCCTCGGATTGTGCCGCCAACTTGAAGCACTCTCTGCGCTGCATTGCAACCACGGTTGCACCGCGACATTGAATCGCCGCCATCGGCGCCCAGGCACAACGTCCCTGCCCGGCTGTCCGGTTTCACCGCCATTCGGCCTCGCGCCGGCCACCATGTCACACCCTTGTCAACAACCAAACATGAACGATATCGCCGGGTGTGGACCAACGACTCACCGCTGTTCGGCTTGCAGGGCGCGCGCCGCGCGCCTTGCGGCCGTCCCTGACCCAGCATAATAGAGAGACGTACAGAATGCCGATTCGGCTATGAGTTGACGCTGTCGTTCTTCGTCGCCGTCCAACGTTTGGCGCGCCGATGCCCTCCGGCCTGACGCCGCTTTCGGATTCCATTAACCAATAGTGAGCATTGGTATCGATCTCCAACACATGAGCGGCGCTGACACAGACCTGATCGTCAATTTCGGCACCAGGGGCACTTCGGCGGTTGGCATCGATGGCATGCTGGTTGCCGGCTGGTCCACCCCCGAGGCCGACGAGACCTGGACGGTCGGTCGGGAAAGCGTGCTGATGCTGCCGGCGCCGACGCGCCCGGCGAGCTATGTGCTGGTGCTCAACCTGCGTCCGCTGGTGGCCGAGGGCAAACTCGCGGCGCAGCGGCTGCGCGTCAGCGCCAACGGCAGCGAGGTCAGCAGCTTTCGCATCGACCGGCGCACGCTGCGCACCTGCGTCATTCCGTGGTCGGTGATCGCCGGGGCGCCGGCCCTGCGGCTGACGCTGCTGCTGCCGGACGCCGCCCGGCCGGCCGAGCTCGGGCTGAACCAGGATCACCGCCAGCTCGGCATCGCACTCAGCCGGCTGCGCCTCTACCCCGACCTCTACGAGGCGTGGCAGGACGACACCGCGCTCAGCGGCGATGAGCCGGTGTCCATCGACATGGCCAGCGTCACCGCCGCCGAGCAAGTGCCGCTCGCCGATCTGATGCTGAAATTCGAGAGTCTCGGGCAAAACTGCGAGTTCGGTCTGGTGCAGCGCCAGTGCCAGGCCGAGCCGCTCAGCCTGCTGCGCTTCTCCTCGACGCCGCTGCCCCGGCTGCTTGATGCGCTCGATGCCCGCTTCGCCGGCATGGGCGCGCCGGAGGCGACCAATGTCGTGCTGTCGTCCAACGGCCGCGAATACATGGTCAACGACAGCCGCTTTGGCTTCGTCTATCACGCCTGGGTCAATGCCGGCGAGATGTCCCCCGAGGAGCTGCAGCGGCGCGAGGCGCGGCGCATCCCGTTCCTCGTCCGCAAGCTGCTGGAGGACCTTGAGGCGGGCGAAAAGATCTTCGTCTTCAAGGGAATGGGCGCGGTCGCCGAGGAGGAGGTGTTTCCCCTGGCGATGGCCATCCGCCGCTATGGGCCGAATACGCTGTTGGTGATCACGCTGAGCGATGCCGCGCATCGCGGCGGCACGGTGGAGGCGCGGTCGCCGGGCTTCATGATCGGCTATATAGACCGCTTCGCGCCGGGCGACGACGCGCAGGATTTCCTGCTGGGCCAATGGGTGCGGATCTGCCGCGACGCCTGGCGCCTGCGCCTCGCCGCGCGCGGGATGCGGCGGTAGCCGGACGCCGGCTTGATCTAGATCAATGGGTGGTCGGTACGGAGTGTCATAGTTTGTTGACATGACCGATGCAGAACTCATTGCGCGCTACGATGGTCGGGTGCCGCGCTATACCAGCTATCCGACCGCGCCGCATTTCACCCCGGCGGTTGGGCCGGATCGCTACGCCGCGTGGCTGGGACAACTGCCGGCGGGGCTGCCGCTGTCGCTTTACCTGCATGTGCCGTTTTGTGAGCGGCTGTGTTTGTATTGCGGCTGCAACACCGGGGTTGTTCGCCATGCGGCGCCGCGCCGGGCTTATGCGGCGCTGCTGGAGCGTGAGTTGCGGCTGGTCGCCGGGCGGGTCGGGCGGCGGCGGGTCAGTCATGTGCACTGGGGCGGCGGCACGCCGACGACGCTGCCGGCCGATTGCCTGACCGATGTGATGGCGCTGATCCGCGACCTGTTCGATCTGACGCCAGATGCCGAGATCGCGATTGAACTGGACCCGACGGCGCTGCCGGCCGACCGGCTGGCGGCGCTGGCGGCAATGGGGGTGACGCGGGTCAGTCTCGGGGTGCAGGATCTCGACCCGGCGGTGCAGGCGGCGATCGGGCGGATCCAGTCCTATGAGGTGACGGAGGCCTGCGCGCAGGCGGTGCGCGGCATTGGCGTGAGCGCGATCAATCTCGATCTGATCTATGGCCTGCCGCTGCAGACCGAGCAGAGCGTGGCCGAGACGGCGCGCCGGGCGCTGCGGCTGGAGGCCGGGCGGGTTGCCGTGTTCGGCTATGCCCATGTGCCCTGGATGAAGCGGCATCAGGCGCTGATCCCCGAGGCGACATTGCCCGGGCCGCAGGCACGCTTCGACCAGCGCGCCGCGATCGGCCGGGTGTTGGAAGAAGAAGGCGGTTATCTACCGGTCGGACTCGACCACTATGCCCGTCCCGACGATGCGCTGGCAGAGGCGGCGCAGGGTCGCCGACTGCACCGCAGTTTTCAGGGCTACACCACCGACGCGGCGCCGGCGCTGATCGGCATCGGCGCCAGCGCGATTGGCTGCCTGCCGCAAGGCTACGTGCAGAATGCGACGGCTGTGCCGGACTATGCCGCGGCGATCCGCGCCGGGCATGCGGCGACGGCGCGGGGGATTGCGCTGTCGGCGGACGATCGGCTGCGGCGCGCGGTGATCGAGCAGGTGATGTGCGATCTGCGCGCCGATTTGCCCGATCTGGCGCGCGCCCATCAGGCCGATCCGGCGCCGCTGCTGGCGGCGGCGGCATCGCTCGCCTCGTTCGAGCGTGACGGGCTGGTCCGCCGCGATGGCGGCCTTGTCCAGGTGACCGAAATCGGCCGGCCGTTCGTGCGCAATGTCGCCGCAGTGTTCGACGCCTACCTCAACAAAAACGACACCAGACCGCGCCACGCCCAGGCGGTGTGAGCGGCTCAGGGAGCGAACGACAATGCGCATTCTCCTGATCCATCCGAACTATCATTCCGGCGGGGCGGAGATTGCCGGCAACTGGCCGCCGGCCTGGGCGGCGTATCTGGCGGGGTCGTTGAGGACGGCAGGCTATAACGACATACGCTTCATCGATGCGATGACCGATGATCTGACCGACGCGCAGTTGCGCGATCTGCTGGCCGCCGAGCGGCCCGACATCATCGGCGCGACGGCGATCACGCCCTCGATCTACAAGGCGGAGCGGGCGCTGCAGATCGCCAAGGAGCTGCACCCGAACGCGATCACCGTGTTGGGCGGCATTCACGCCACCTTCATGTATCAGCAGGTGCTGAGCGAGGCGCCGTGGATCGATGTCATCGTGCGCGGCGAGGGCGAGGAAATCCTCATCGACCTGGTCAATAGCATCGCGGCGGACGGCTGGCCGGCGGATCGGCACCAGATCAAGGGGCTGGCGTTCAGCGAGAGCGACGGCGAGACCACCAGGATCGTCGCCACGGCGGCGGCGGCGACGGTGAAGGACCTCGACGCGATCAGTCCGGATTGGGGGATTTTGCAGTGGGACAAGTACAAATATATTCCGCTCAATTGCCGGGTGGCGATTCCGAACATGGCGCGCGGGTGCCCGTTCACCTGCTCGTTCTGTTCGCAGTGGAAGTTCTGGCGTGATTATCGGGTGCGCAATCCAAAGAAAGTGGTCGATGAAATCCAGACGCTGTACGAACGCTACGACGTGCGGTTTTTCATCCTCGCTGACGAAGAGCCGACGATCAACCGCAAGAAATTCATTCAGTTTTGCGAAGAGCTTATCGCCCGCGGGCTGAACAAAAAACTCGCCTGGGGCATCAACACACGGGTCACCGATATTCTGCGGGATGCGGACTATCTGGCGCTGTATCGGCGCGCCGGGCTGCTGCATGTGTCACTGGGCACCGAAGCGGCGGCGCAGATGAAGCTTGACCGCTTCAACAAGGAAACCAAGGTCAGCGACAACAAGCGCGCGATCCAGTTGCTGCGCGAGGCGGGGATCGTTGTCGAGGCGCAGTTCATCGTCGGGTTGGAGAACGAGACGCCGGAGACGCTGGAAGAGACCTATCAGATGGCGCTCGACTGGAAGCCGGATCTGGCCAACTGGTCGATGTACACGCCCTGGCCGTTTACCCAGTTGTTTCAGGAACTGAGCGACAAAATCGAGGTGTTCGATTTCGAGAAATACAATTTCGTCACGCCGATCATGCGGCCCGAGGCGATGGACCGGGCCGAACTGCTCGATCGGGTGATGAACAATTATCGCCGGTTTTATATGCGCAAGGCGCTTCTGTCGTATCCCTGGTCGGGTACCGGCCAGCGCCGGCGCTATCTGCTCGGCTGCCTCAAAGCGTTTCTCAAATCGGGGTTCGAGCGCAAATTCTACGATCTCGGCAAGGTCGGCTACTGGGGGCCGCAGTCAAAGAAGAAGGTCGATTTCCATTTCGACTCCAGCCGGCGCGCGGCACCGGCGCAGATGGCCGATTGGACGGCCAGCGCCGACCGAACGCGCAAAGCCAAGGCGCAGGCACCGACGATGACGGCGTGCGGCGGGCGTGAACATTGGCCGGACCCACCGCCGGTCGTGCATGACCACCCGCACCCGTGAGCGCCCGCAGATGCGGCGCGACGCGGCGGCACGGGCCGGGAAGATCGGGCCGAATGCGGTGATCCAACTGGTCGAGGCGCTGCGGGCGGCGGGGCTGGAGCAGGCCATGGCGCCGGTGTTTGCCGCGGTCGGCGCAACCGCATGGCTGGCGGCGCCGCCGGCGGCGATGGTAGATGCGGCCAAGGTGGGGCGTTTGCACCATGCGGTGCGCGCCAGCCTGCCGCTGGCCGCTTCGGCCTCGGTGATGGCCGATGCCGGGCTGCGGACGGCGGATTATCTGCTGGCGGCGCGTATCCCCGGGGCGGTGCAATGGCTGCTGAAGCGCCTTCCGGCGCGGCTCGCGGCGCGCCTGCTGGTTGCCGCGATCCGCGCGCATGCCTGGACTTTCGCCGGATCGGGGCGGTTTTCCGCCGCCGCCGGATCGCCGACGCGGCTCGAATTGACCGACAACCCGCTATGCGCCGGGGAGCACGCGCGGGCGCCGGTTTGCCGCTGGCACGCGGCGGTGTTCGAGCGGCTGTTTCAGGTGCTGGTGTCGCCCCGGGCGCAGGCGATCGAGACCTCCTGTGCGGCGTGCGGCGATGCCTGCTGCCGCTTTGTGCTGACCTGGCGGCCGGGGGAGGCGCGGCGCCTGGTGGCCGCATGACATCCGCGGCGACGGCGCCGGCAGCGGCTCACGTCAGCGCCGCCGCCGCCTGCATGACATCCGCGGCGTGGCCGTCCACCTTCACCTTGGGCCACACCCGCGCCACTTTGCCGGCGGCGTCGATCAGGAAGGTGCTGCGCTCCATGCCCATGTAGGTCTTGCCGTACATGGATTTCTGCACCCAGACGCCGTACGCCTCGGCTACCGCCGTTGCCGCGTCCGAGGCGAGCGGAAACTTCAGTCCGAACTTCTCGGCGAATTTCTCAATCGGCTTGATTTTATCCTTGGACACGCCGATCACCTCGATCCCGGCATGGGCAAGCTGCGGCAGCGCCTCCTGAAAGGCGCAGGCTTCGCGGGTGCAGCCGGGGGTGTCGGCCCTGGGGTAAAAATACAGCACGAACGGCCGCCCCTGCAGTCCGGCGAGACTGACCGTGCGGCCGAAACTCGCCGGCATGACGAAATCCGGCGCCGCATCCCCGACGTTCAGGCTCATGTCTCGATCTCCCCCACCAGCCGTACGAAGGCGTCGCGCATCGCGTCGGCCATCGCGTCCAAGGTGGCGCGCAACGCCGGCAGGTCAACCGCCGCGATCCCCGCCGCCGCCGCCGCGCGCAGCAGCGCCGCCGCGGCGGCATCCGACACCACATCGACCGGCGCCCTGCCCTCGGTCAGCCGCAGCATTCCCTGCACCGCGCGCCAGGCGCGATCGGCGCCGATCAGCCGCGCCGCATCGGCCGGCGCGAGCAGCCCGGCATCGCGCAGCCGCGCCAGTGCCGTGCGCGTCGTCGGGTGCGGCATGTCGGGATGCCCGGCGGCGTGGGCAAGCTGCAGCGCCTGGGCGATGAACTCGACCTCCATGCCGCCGCCCACCCGATGCTTGACATCCCAGCGGGCTTTGGCCGGCAATTCGCGGGCCAGACGGCTGCGCATGGCGGCGACATCGGCCAGCACCCGCGCCGACGGCCCGGCGGCGGCGATGGCGGCGCGGATCGCCGCCTCAACCCGCTGGCGCAGCGCCCGCGGCCCGGCGACCACCCGGGCGCGGGTCAGCGCCATCCGCTCCCAGGTCCAGGCGCCGCCGCCGGCGTGGTAGAAGCTGAACGCGGCCAGCGACACCGCCACCGGGCCTTTGTTGCCGGACGGCCGCAGCCGCATATCGACGGCATACATCGGCCCCTCGGCGTCGGCCGCGGTGAGCGCGGCGATGAAGGCATGCACGGCGCGGATGAAATACTGGCTGGCCGGCAACGGGCGCCCGCCGACGCTCTCGATCACCGCCGCCGGATGGTCATAAATCAGCATCAGGTCGAGATCGGAGCCGACCATCATTTCGCGTCCGCCGGCCTTGCCCATGGCGACGACGACGAGGCCGCCGCCGCGCACCCGGCCGAAGCGGGTGGCGAAATCGGCGAGCACGCGGGTCAGCAGCGCGGCCATCGCGGCATCCGCCAGATCGGCCCGCCGCGCCCCCGCCGTATCGGCGTCGATGCGCCCCTCCAGCGTCGCCACGCTGATGGCGAAATCCGCCTCGCGCACGCTGCGGCGGATGATGGCGATGGCGTCCTCCAGCGTCCGCGCGTCATGCAGGCGGCGGCGCAGGACGCGGGCATGATCGGGACTGGCCTCGGGCGTCAGCAGCCCCTCCAGCGCCCCCGGCGTGCGCGCCAGATGCTCGGCCAGCGGGCCGGCAGCGCCGAGCACCGCGGCGATCCGCTCCAGCAGCGCCGGGTTGCGCTCAAACAGCGACAGCAGCGCCACCCCGGCCGGCAGCCGCGCCAGCAGCAGGTCGAAGCGGGCAAACGCCGCATCCGGCTGGCGCTGGTGCGCCAGCGCCTGCAGCAGCGCCGGCAGCATCTGCCCGAGCAGTTCGCGCGCCCGCGCCGAGCGCAGCGCCCGCAGCCGCCCGGCCTGCCAGGCCTGCACCGAGGCGACCACCGCCGCCGGCGTGGCAAAGCCCATGCGCCGCAGCGCCGCCAGCGTCTCCGGCGGTGCCTCACCGGCGCCGGAGAAGTCGAGCCCGCCGGTCGCCTCGGCCGGCACGGTTGCGAACACCTCGCCATAGCCGCGCTGCACCCGCTCGAAATGGCGCAGCAGCCGGGCGGCGAAGGCCGGCGCGTCGGCCTCGCCCATGAACAGCGCGAACCCCGCCAGCGCCGCGTCCTGCTCTGGCAGGCTGTGCGTCTGCCGGTCCGCCACCATCTGTAACCGGTGTTCGACGCGGCGGAGGAAACGATAGGCAGCGGCAAGACCGCCGGCGACGCGGCGCGGCAGGTGGCCGGCGCGCACCAGCAGGCGCAGCGCGTCCAGCGTCGCCGGGCTGCGCAGCTCGGGGTCGCGGCCGCCCCAGACGAGCTGGAGGGTCTGCGCCAGGAACTCGATCTCGCGGATGCCGCCCTGACCGAGCTTGACATCGTGCCCGGCGATGCGGCGCAGCGGCGCGCTGCCGGCGGCCAGCGCGGTGCGCTTGTGCGCGTCGATCCGCCGCTTCATCGCCTGAATATCGGCGACCGCGGCGAAGTCGAGATGGCGGCGCCAGACGAACGGGCGGATGGCCTCAAGGAAGGCGGCGCCGGCGGCAACGTCCCCGGCCACCGGACGCGCCTTGAGCATGGCGGCGCGTTCCCAGTTCTGGCCCATGCTTTCGTAATAGGCTATGGCCGCCGGCAGCGCGATCGAAGGGGGGGTCGCGGCCGGGTCGGGGCGCAGCCGCAGATCGACGCGGAAGACGTATCCATCGGCATCGCGCGCCTCCATCAGCCCGACCAGACCGCGCGCCAGACGTGTAAAAAAGGCTCCGGCATCCTCCGCCGCACAGAGGCCCGCATCCGGATCGTGCAGCAGTATCAGATCGACATCGCTGGAATAATTCAGCTCCCGCGCCCCGAGCTTGCCCATGCCGAGCACGATCAGGCCGCTGGCCCGTGCCGGGTCGTCGGGATGCGGCAGGACGATTTCCCCGGCATCGTGCCCTTCGTGCAACAGGTGGCGGACGGCACAGCCGAGCGTCGCCTCGGCCAGATCGGACAGCGCCGCCACCACCTGCTCCAGCCGCCACAGGCCGCCGATATCGGCGACCGCGACGGCCAGCGCCACCGCGCGCTTGGCCCGGCGCAGACCGGCCGCCACCTCGGCCCGCCGGGCGGTGAGGGCCAGCGCGGCGAGCTCGGCCAGCGCCGCCCGCACCACCGCATCGGCGCCCTGGCGCACCACCGCGATCAGCGTCGCCGGTTCGCGCAAGGCAAGGTCGGCGAGATAGGGCGCGTTGCCGCCGAGCGCGTCGAGCAACCGGAGCGGCACCTCGCCGGCCGGATCGAACGGGGCGAAACGCTCCGCCAGCCGCCCCGCCGCAGCGCTGTCGGCGGGCAACGGCCAAGCGCGGGGTCCAGAGTCGGGTGCAGAGTCGGGCGCGGTCATGCCCCGGCAGGCTGCCGGTGAGCCGCCTCATCGGTCAAGCCGCCCGCCACGGCGGACGCCTGATGCATGCCCTGGCGCAGGCGGCGCTGGCGGTGGTGGTGATCGTCGCGGTGGTGCTGGCCGGGGCCGCATGGCGGCTGTCGCGCGGGCCGGTGCCGATGCCGTGGCTGGCGCGTGCGGTGGTCGCGGCGCTGCCCGCCGATGTGCCGGTGCGCATCAGCCTGGGCGATGCGGCGCTGGAATGGGCCGGGTTCCGCGCCGGGCTTGACCAGCCGTTCGACATCCGGCTGACCGGGCTTGCGGTCAGCAACGCCGCCGGCCGGCGCATCGCCAGCGTGCCGCATGCGGCGGTGTCGCTGTCCACCGGCTGGCTGCTGCTCGGCCACATCGTGCCGCGCACGCTGACCGCCGAGGGGGCGGCGATCCATCTGCGCCGCGCCGCGACGGCCGGCGCCGGCGACTCGACGCTGCCCGGCATTCTCGACCAGCTTGCCCGCCGCCCGCACAGCGACCATGCGCCGGGCCATGGCGAGGCGCGCTGGAGCCAGTTGCAGCGGGTTCGTATCGTCGATGCGACGGTCAGCGTCGAAGATGCGGGGCTCGGCCAGAGCCTGCAGGCGACGCATCTGGCCATCGACCTGACGCGCGGCGCCGCCGGCGGCATCAGCGGAACCGCCGGCGCCGAGCTTACCCTTGCCGGTCAGCAGGCGATCCTGGCGGCGACGGCGGCGGTGGACCACGATGGCGGCCAGACGCATATTGCGGCGCATCTGTCGCCGCTCAATCCGGCCGCCTTCGCCGCGGCGCTGCCGCAGGCGGCGGCGCTCGCCGCGCTCGATGCGCCGGTGACGCTGATGGCCGGCGCCACCCTCGGCGCCGATCTGGCGCTGGTGGAGATCAGCGGCGATGCCGTGATCGGCGCCGGCACGGTGCATGCGGCCAGCGGTACGGCGCCGCTGCTGTCGGCGCATCTGACGGCGGAGGGTACGCCGGACCACATCACCGTGACGCTGCCCGGCCTCGTCACCGCGGCGCGGCCGGACGGCCCGCGCAGCACGCTGTCGGGCCATGCCGAGATCGCCCGCAGCGGCGGCCCGATCGCGGTCAGTGCGACGCTCGATCTCGACCGCGTCGCGCTGGCCGACCTGCCGGCGCTGTGGCCGGAAGGGGTCGGCGGCCCCGATGCCCGCCCCTGGATCACCCAGAACATCACCGACGGCAGCGTCCACGACCTGCACGCCGAGCTGTCGCTGACCACGCCCGAGGATTTTTCCGCGCTGACCATCACCCATCTCGCCGGCACCGCCGAGGGCAGCGATGTCACCGCCTATTGGCTGCGCCCGGTGCCGCCGGTGCAGCATATCGAGGCGCATCTCGCCCTGGTCTCCGCCGACCGGCTGGACATCACCGCCAGCAGCGGCCGCGCGGCGTTCGGGCAGGACCCGATCCTGCTGCGCGGCGGCCGCATCGTGCTGACCGGCCTCGGTGACCCCGATCAGTTCGCCAACATCGACGTGGACCTTGCCGGCACGGTGCCATCGGCGGTGGCGCTGCTCAGCCACAAGCGGCTGCATCTGCTCGATCACAGCCCGCTCCGGCTGGTCGATCCCGCCGGGCAGTTTACCGGCCATGTCAATGTCAACCATCTCAAGCTGCGCGAAGACGTGACCTTCGACGATGTCAATCTGCACAGTTCGGTCAAGTTGACAGACCTGCATCTCGGCGGCATCGCCGCCGGGCGCGACCTCGACCGCGGCACGTTCGATGTGCAGGCGGGCAATGACGGCATGCACGCCGCCGGGCAGGCGAGCATCGCCGAGATCCCGGTGCGGCTGGCGCTGGACATGGATTTCCGCGCCGGGCCGCCGACGCAGGTGGAGCAAAGCGTCACCCTCAACGCCACGCTGACGCCGGCGCAACTGGCCGGGCTGGGGCTGGATACCGGCGACGCGCTGAGCGGCAGCGTCTCGGTGTCGGCGCGGCTGGCGATCCGCAGCGACCAGCAGGGCGAGGCGACGCTCAGCGCCGATCTCGGCGCGCTCGGCATCACCGCCGACGTGCTCGATTGGCGCAAGCCGCCGGGCCAGGCGGCGACGCTGACGGCGCATCTGCTGCTCGACCATCAGCGGCTGGACGCGGTCGATATGCTGCGCGCCGAGGGCGAGGGGCTGCAGCTCGCCGGCAGCGCCAGCTTCCGCGACGGCAAGCCGTACAGCGTGACGCTGGACCGGCTGGTCCTCGGCACCACCACCGAGGCGGCCGGCACGCTGCGCTTCAACCCCTACCGGGCGACGCTGAACGGACGCAGCCTCAATCTCAGCGGGCTGCTGCGCCACGACACCAGCGCGGCGCAGCCGACGCAGCAGCCCGGCCCCGCCTACAGCCTGGATGCCCGGTTCGATCGGGTGGTGTTCGGTCCCGATCGGCTGCTGACCGGGATCACCCTCAGCGCCGACCATGACGGCAGCGTCATGCGCCGTCTCGACCTCGGCGGCAGCACCGATCACGGGCAGGCGTTCCGCGTCACCATCGTCCCGTCCGGCCGGCTGCGCCGGCTCAGCGGCACCGCCGCCGATGTCGGCGCCGTGCTGCGCGCGCTCGATGTCACCGACAAGATGGATGCCGGGCGGCTGGTGCTGTCCGGCAGCTTTGACGACGCGGCGCCGCATCACCCGCTGACCGGCCGCGCCGAAATCGCCGATTTCCGCATCCGTCACGCCCCCGCGCTGGCCCGGCTGCTGCAGGTGATGACGCTGTACGGCGTCGTCGATCTGCTGCAGGGGCCGGGTCTGTTCTTCCGCCGGCTGGTGGCGCCGTTCCGCTTCGCCGACCAGACCCTGGAGCTGAGCGAGGCCCGCGCCTTCAGCGCCAGCCTCGGCATGACGGCGAAAGGCCGCATCGACCTTGCCGCACCATCGCTCGATCTGCAGGGGACGATCGTGCCAGCGTATTTTTTCAATACGCTGCTCGGCGACCTGCCGCTGATCGGCAGGCTGTTCAGCCCCGAGCGCGGCGGCGGCCTGTTCGCCGCAACCTATACGCTGCACGGGCCGCTCGATGACCCGCAGGTCTCGGTCAATCCGCTGGCGGCGCTGACGCCGGGGTTTCTGCGCGGTCTGTTCGGGTTGCTCGACCGCAGCGACGCCAAGCAATAGGCGACAAAGCCAACTCGAAGACGCAATATCTTGACTCAACGTCAAGAACTCCCGAGGATGATCGCCGCTTGGCGACAGCCCTGATGGTCGGGCGATGATGCGGAGGCTGCATGAAGGGCATCATCTTCAATCTGTTCGAGGAGGTCGTCGCCGAGCATTGCGGCGAGGATTTGTGGGACGATCTGCTGCAACGCGCACAGGTGGGCGGCGCCTACACTTCCCTCGGCAGCTATCCCGACGCGGAGATCGCGGCGCTGGCCACCGCCGCCGCCGCCAGCAGGGCGGTGACGCTGCCGCAGGTGTTGCGCTGGCTCGGCCGCAGCGCCATCCCGCGCCTGAGCGCGCGCTATCCGGCGTTCTTTGTCGCCCACACCTCGCTGCTGCCGCTTCTCGGCAGTCTGAACGGGGTCATCCATCCCGAGGTGCGCAAGCTCTATCCGGGGGCGGTTTGCCCGCATTTCGACATGTCGGCCACCGCTGAGGGGGCCTTGCGACTCGGCTATCGCTCGGCGCGGCGGCTGTGCCATCTGGCGCACGGCTTCATCGAGGGCACCGCCGCATATTACAGTCAGGGCGTCGAGGTCCGGCACCTGCGCTGCATGCATGCCGGCGATGCCGACTGCCTGCTGGAAGTATGTCTGACGTGATTTTGCCCGCGCACGACGCCTTGGTGGCGGAAAACGCGCTGCTGCGCCGCCGGCTGGAGCGTGAACGGGCGGCGCGGCGAGAGGCCGAGGAAATCGCCGAGCGCGGCCTGCGGGCGCTCTATGAACATCAGCGCCAGCTCGCCTTCCTCGAACAGATCGCCACCGCGGCCAATCAGACCCGCTCGGTCGCCGACACGCTGCGCTTCGTGGTGCAGCAGACCTGTGCCTTCACCGGCTGGCCGGTCGGCCATGTGCTGCTGACCGAGGACCGCGGCGGCGGGCAGCGGCTGCGCTCGGCGTTCATCTGGCACGCCAGCGATGCGGCCAGCGTCGCCGCCTTCCGTGCCGCCAGCGAGGCGGCGGTGTTCGATCCGGGCAGCGGCCTGCCGGGCCGGGTGCAGCAGCGCGGCACGCCGGTCTGGCTGGCCGACATCGCCACGGCGCCGTGGTTCTTTCGCGGCTCCAGCGCGCTTGCCTGCGGCCTGCGCGCGGCCTTCGGCTTTCCGGTGCTGGCGGGCGCCGACGTGGCCGCGGTGCTGGAGTTCTACACCACCTCGGTGGTGCCCGAGGATGCGACGCTGCTCGGTCTCATGGCACAGGTCGGCACCCAGCTCGGCCGCGTCATCGAGCGCGACCGGACGCAGGATCATTTCCACCGCGCCTCGCACGACGACCTCACCGGCCTGCCGAATCGCGCCCAGTTCCTGCACCGGCTCGACCACGCCATCACCCGCTCGCGGCACGACGCGGCGGCACAGTTCGCGGTGCTGTTCATCGACCTCGACCAGTTCAAGCTGGTCAACGACAGCCTCGGCCACGCCGCCGGCGACGCGCTGCTGATCCAGGTGGCGGGGCGGCTCGGCGCGGCGCTGCGCAGCCCGTCGATCGTGCCGCTCGGCGTCACCGCCCTGGCGCGGCTCGGCGGTGACGAGTTCACCGTGCTGCTGACGCGGATCGCCACGCCGGACGACGCGGTCGGCGCCGCCGAGGTGATCCAAGAGAGGCTGCGCCGCCCTTTCGTCATCGACGGACAGGAAGTCGTCACCACCGCCAGCATCGGCATCACCACCTCGAGCAACGGCTACGGCCACGCCGTCGATGTGCTGCGCGACGCCGATCTGGCGATGTACCGGGCCAAATCCTGCGGCAAGGCGCGCAGCGCGCAGTATCACCGCGCCATGTATCTGGACGCCCAGCACCGGCTGGCGCTGGAGAGCGATCTGCGGCGGGCGCTGCGGCTGGACCAGTTCGTTTTGCATTATCAGCCGATCGTGTCGCTCGCCAGCGGCGCGACGGTCGGTTTCGAGGCGCTGGTGCGCTGGCAGAAGGCGGCCAACACGCTGGTCTATCCCAACGACTTCATTCGCGTCGCCGAGGAGACCGGGCTGATCATCGCGCTCGGCATGTGGGTGCTGCGCGAAGCCTGCCGCACCGCGCATGCGTGGCACAGCGCGCCGGGGGCGCGCGGCGAGAAGGTCGGGATCAGCGTCAATCTGTCGGCGCGGCAGTTTGCCCAGCCCGATCTGGTCGAGCAGATCACCCGCATCCTGCGGGAAACCGGCATCGACCCGACGACGCTGCGGCTGGAGATCACCGAGACAACGACGATGGAGGATGCCGAGCGGGCCAGCCGGGTGCTGGCCGAGTTGCGCGCGCTCGGTCTGCGCATCAGCCTCGACGATTTCGGCACCGGGTTTTCATCGCTGAGCTATCTGCACCGCTTTCCGCTCGACCTGCTGAAGATCGACCGCTCCTTCGTCAGCCGCATGGACCGCAGCGGCGAGGCGCTGCAGATCATTCAGACGATCATGAGCCTGGCCCGCAGCCTGGGCATGGAAGTCATCGCCGAAGGGGTGGAGACGGCCGGACAGGTGGCGCGGCTGCGCGCGCTCGGCTGTGACTATTGCCAGGGGTATTTTTTCTCCCGCCCGCTGTCCGCCGAGATCGCCGGATCGCGGCTGAAACTGCCGCATCACAGCCCGCCGGCGGAACTGGTGGACTGAGCCGGACGATCAGCTCCGTCGCCGGCGCGAGCGGGTGACGCCTTTGCGCGAATTGAGCGTCAGCGCGCCGCCGGCGAACACCAGCCCCAGGCAGATCGGCAGCAACCAGACCGGGCGCAGCAGCAGCGGCATCAGCACATGCCCCCACAGCCAGCCCGCCCCGTACGCGACGACGATTTCATGCGCGTCATACAGCAGGCGCGCATCGACCAGCGCGATGCTCTGCGCCAGCGTGATCGGCGGCGGCAGCAGGGTGGCGAGCGCGAACGCCGCCACCAGACTGGCCGCCGCAAGAACCGAAAATACCCGCGGCAGGATCACGCGAACAAACGCTCCTTCGTCTTGTCGGAATACATCGCGGCGACGAACGCACCGTAGCCGTTCCAGATCTCGGTCGGCACCACCTTGTCGGTGCCGATCAGCCGCTCCTCGGCCTGACTCCAGCGCGGATGCGGCACCGCCGGATTGACGTTGGCCCAGAAGCCGTATTCGCTCGCCTGCAGGCCCTCCCAGAAGGTCATCGGCTGCTGATCGGTGAACTCCACCCGGACGATCGACTTGGCCGACTTGAAGCCATATTTCCACGGCACGTTGAGGCGGATCGGGGCACCGTTCTGCGGCGGCAGGGTCTTGCCGTACAGGCCGACCGAGAGGAACGCCAGCTCGTTCATCGCCTCCTGCATGGTCAGCCCCTCGGTGTAGGGCCACGGATACCACGGTTTGTGCAGTCCGGGCATCTGCTTCGGATCCGCCAACGTGGTGAACTTCACGTAAGTTGCGCTGCCGAGGGGTTCGGCGAGCTTCACCAGATCGGCGAGCGGGAAGCCGATCCACGGCACCGTCATCGCCCAGGCCTCGACGCAGCGGTGGCGATAGACCCGCTCCTCCAGCGACATCCGCTTGAGCAGATCGTCGTAGCCGATGGTGCGCGGGGATTTGACCATGCCGGCCAGCTCGATCGTCCACGGCGCCAGCTTCAGCGCCTGCGCCGCGTCGGCCACCGATTTGCTTTCGCCGAACTCGTAGAAATTGTTGTAGCTGGTCGCCTCGCTGTCGGGCGTCAGCGGCCGGCCGGCGTCGTATTTGGCGTTGCGCGGAGCGCTCAGCGGCAGCAGCGCCACCGGCTTGACCGGCGCGCCGCCGAACAGTTCCCACGCGCCGGCGGAGCGCGACGCGGTGACGGTCAGCGCCGCCGCCGTGGCGCCGAGCATGGCGCGGCGGCCGAGCATGGCGCTTTCCGGCGTCACCTCCCGCTCAGGGATTTCCCAGCCGCGGCGGCGTCGGATGAACATGGAAGGCCTCCTCAATGGTGCTCCTTCCCCTACGTCTCCGGTCCCTGCCCGGATGTTACTGGCCGATGTTACTGCCGCGCGCCGGGCGCCGCCAGGGTCGAGATTTGACCGCGCGCGCCGCTGCCGCCAACATATCGGGATGATCCTGCTGATCGACAACTACGACAGTTTCACCTTCAACCTCGTGCATTTCCTCGGCGACCTTGGCGCCGCCTGCGAGGTGTGGCGCAACGACCGGCTGAGCGTTGCCGAGGCGCTGGCGCGGCGGCCGGAGGCGATCGTGCTGTCGCCCGGCCCGTGTACGCCCAACGAGGCCGGCATCTGCCTCGATCTGATCGCCGCCGCGGCGGCGGCGGGCGTGCCGATGCTGGGCGTCTGCCTCGGCCATCAGGCGATCGGTCAGGCGTTTGGCGGCGAGGTGGTGCGCGCGCCGGTGCCGATGCACGGCAAGGTCAGCCCGATCACGCATGACGGCACCGATCTTTTTGCCGGGCTGGCCAACCCGTTCCAGGCGACGCGCTATCACAGCCTAGTGGTGCGCCGCGACACGCTGCCGCCGGCGCTGATCGAAACCGCGCGCACCGCGGACGGGCTGATCATGGGCCTGCGGCATCGCCATCTGGCGATTTTCGGGGTGCAGTTCCACCCAGAAAGCATCGCCAGCGAGCACGGACATGCGCTGCTGCGCAACTTCCTCGAACTGGCGCATGGCAGCGCCACCCCGGCCCGGGCGGCCTGAGCGATGTCAAGCAATCTCAAGCCCTTGCTGGCTCGTCTTGCGCTCGGCGAGACGCTGCCGGCGGCGGATGCCGAGGATGCGTTCGGCATCATCATGTCCGGCGAGGCGACGCCGGCGCAGATCGCCGGGCTGCTGATGGCGATGCGGGTGCGCGGCGAGACGGTGGCCGAGCTGACCGGCGCGGTGCAGGCGATGCGCGCGCGCATGGCGGCGATCGAGGCGCCGGAGGGGGCGATCGACGTCTGCGGCACCGGCGGCGACAATGCCGGGACGCTGAACGTCTCCACCGCGGTTACCTTCGTCCTCGCCGGCCTCGGCGTGCCGGTGGCCAAGCACGGCAACCGGGCGCTGTCGTCGCGCACCGGCGGCGCCGACGTGCTGACCGCGCTCGGCGTCAATGTCGATGTGCCGCTCGACCGGCTGGCCGGGGTGCTGCGCGCGGCCAACTGCGTCTTTCTGTTCGCGCCGCGCCACCATGCGGCGCTGCGCCACGCCGCCGGGCCGCGCGTCGAACTCGGCACCCGCACCATTTTCAATCTGCTCGGCCCGCTGGCCAACCCGGCGCGGGTACGCCGGCAACTGACCGGCGTGTTCGACCCGAAATGGGCCCGCCCGATGGCCGAGACGCTGGGCGCGCTGGGCACCGAACGCTGCTGGCTGGTGCATGGCGAAGGGCTCGACGAGCTGACCGTCGCCGGCGACAACAGCGTGGTTGAACTCGACCGCGGCCGGCTGCGCAGCTTCGTGCTGACGCCCGAGGATGCCGGGCTGCCGCGCGCGCCGATCGCCGCCATCCGCGGCGGCGAAGCGGCGGTGAACGCGGCGGCGCTGGCGGCGTTGCTGCGGGGGGCCGCGGGACCATATCGCGACACAGTGCTGCTCAACGCCGCCGCCGCGCTGGTGGTCGCCGGGCGGGTCGAGGATGTGCGCGGCGGGGTTGCCGCAGCGGCCGCGGCCATCGACGACGGCGCGGCGCTGGCGGCGCTGGAGACGCTGCGCAAGGAAACAGCATGACGCTCCCGACCGAACCGGCAGCCGAGTCCGACATGTTGGCGCGGATTTGCGCCGACACGCGGGCCGAAGTGGCCCGGCGCAAGGCGGCCAAATCGCTCGAGTCGATCCGCGCCAAGGCCGAGGCGGCGGCGCCGACGCGCGGCTTCGGCACGGCGCTGATGCACGCCACCGCCGCCGGCGGCCTCGGCCTGATCGCCGAGATCAAGAAGGCCTCGCCCTCCGGCGGGCTGATCCGCGCCGACTTCGACCCCGCCGCGCTGGCCCGCGCCTATCACGACGGCGGCGCCACCTGCCTGTCGGTGCTGACCGACGTGCCGCATTTCCAGGGCAGCGCAGACGATCTGCGGGCGGCGCGCGAGGCGGTGGCGCTGCCGGTGCTGCGCAAGGATTTCATCCTCGATCCCTGGCAGATCTACGAAAGCCGGCTGATGGGCGCCGACTGCATCCTGCTGATCATGGCCGCGCTCAATGACCAGGAGGCGATCGAGCTGGAAACGCTGGCCCGCGCGCTCGACATGGATGTGCTGGCGGAAGTCCATAGCGCCGCCGAGCTGCAGCGCGCGCTTGGGCTGCAGACCAAGCTCATCGGGATAAACAACCGCAATCTCAAGACTCTGGAGACGAATTTGGATGTCACGGCGGAGCTGGCGCCGAACGTGCCGCCGGATCGGTTTCTGATCGGCGAAAGCGGCATCCGCAGCCATGACGACGTAGCCCGGCTGACGGCGATCGGGGTGCATTGCTTCCTCGTCGGGGAAAGCCTGCTGCGCCAGTCGGACGTGACCGCGGCATGCCGGGCGCTGCTGGCGCCATGAGCGGCCTGACCCATTTCGACGCCGCCGGGCGCGCGGTGATGGTCGATGTCGGCGGCAAGGCGGAGACCGCGCGGACGGCGACGGCGCGCGCCCGCGTGGTGATGCAGCCGCAGACCCTGCGACTGATCCGCGGCGGCGGCGCCGCCAAGGGCGACGTGCTCGGCGTCGCACGCCTCGCCGGGATCATGGCGGCGAAGCGCACGGCGGAGCTGATTCCGCTGTGCCATCCGTTGCCGATCAGCGCTGTCGAGGTCGCTCTTGAGCCGGAAGGTGAAGACGCCGTGGCGATCTCGGCGACGGTGCGGACGACCGGGCGGACCGGGGTGGAGATGGAGGCGCTGACCGCGGCGAGCATCGCGGCGCTGACCGTGTACGACATGTGCAAGGCGGTCGATCGCGGCATGCGCATCGAGGGGGTGCGCGTGGTCGCCAAGTCGGGCGGCGCGTCCGGCGATTTCCGGCAGGAGTAGGCAATGATCTCCGTCGCGGCGGCGCGTGCCCGCATCCTGGGATCGCTGCGCCCGACCGGGGCGGAGACGGTGGCGCTGTCCGAGGCCTGGGGCCGCGTCGCCGCCGCCGATGTCGTCGCTCGGATGACGCAGCCGCCGGCCGATGTCTCGGCGATGGACGGCTACGCGCTGCGCGCCGGCGATGGCGCGGCCGGGGCGCGGCTGCGGATCGTCGGTACGGCGCCGGCCGGGCATCCGTGGCCCGGCACGCTCGCCAGCGGCGAGGCGGTGCGGCTGTTCACCGGCAGCCTGCTGCCGGACGGCGCCGATGCGGTGCTGTTGCAGGAAGACGCCGATGCCGATGCCTCGGGCGAGACGGTGACGCTGCACGAGGCGGTGACGGCGGGGCGGCATATCCGCCGCGCCGGGCAGGATTTTCGCAGCGGCGAGGTGTTGGTGCGGCGCGGCCGGCGGCTGACCGCGCGCGATGTCGGTCTGGCGGCGTCGGGCAACCACCCGTGGATCACCGTGCATCGCCGCCCGCGCATCGCCATTCTGGCGACCGGGGATGAGATCGCGCTGCCGGGCGAGCCGGTGCCGCCGGGGGGCATCGTCAGTTCCAACGCGCATGCGCTGGCCGCGTCGGTGCGCGCCTGCGGTGGGGTGCCGATGGTGCTGCCGATCGCCGCCGATGATCTCGACGCCATCGCAGAAGCGGCCGAGGCGGCGCGCGGCGCCGATCTGCTGGTGACGACCGGCGGCGCCAGCGTCGGCGCGCATGATCTGGTGCAGGCCGGGCTGGGCCGCATCGGCTTCGTCGCCGATTTCTGGAAGATCGCCATGCGGCCGGGCAAGCCGCTGATGTTCGGCGATCTTGCCGGCATGAAGGTGCTCGGGCTGCCGGGCAATCCGGTGTCGGCACTGGTCTGTGCGGTGCTGTTCCTCCGCCCTGCCCTGCTGCGCCTGTCCGGCGTGGCGGAGAGCGGTCCGGCGGTCGAGTCGGCGCTGCTGGGCGCCGCCCTGCCGGCCAATGACCAGCGGGCCGATCATCTGCGGGCGCACTTGCAGCCGGGTGCGACGTTGCCGGTGGCGACCGCGTTTAACCGCCAGGACTCGGCGCTGCTGCGGCTGCTGGCCGGCGCCGATGCGCTGATCCTGCGTCCGCCGCATGCCCCGGCCGCCGCGCCGGGCACGCAGGTCAGCATTATCCGGCTCGACACGCTGGGCTGGTAGGCGCGCGCCAGAACGCTTGACGCGGCGCGCGGAACCAATCTAGAACGCTGCAGTAGTTGCCGGTTTGTTCGCGCGCTTCCGCCGCGGGCCGCCCGGGCGACGCGGCACGGAGACGCCTGTATGCTGACCCGCAAGCAACACGAGTTGCTGACTTTCATCGACCGGCATCTGAAGGCGACCGGCGTTTCGCCGAGCTTTGAGGAAATGAAGGATGCGCTGCATCTGCGCTCGAAGTCGGGCATCCACCGGCTGATCTCCGCGCTCGAGGAGCGCGGCTTCCTGCGCCGCCATCACCACCGTGCCCGCGCGCTGGAGGTGGTGCGGCTGCCCGAGGATATGGCGACGCAACTGCCGGGGGTACAGGCACTGGGGACGCCGTTGGCGGCGCCGCCGGGCTTCGCGCCCAACGTCATCCGCGGCGATTTCACCGCCAAACTGCAGGGCGTGCGCGCCGCCAACGAGGTCGGCGCGGTGCAGTTGCCGCTTTACGGGCGCATCGCCGCCGGCCAGCCGATCGAGGCGCTGCGCGACAGTTTCGCCCAGGTCGAGGTGCCGATCGCGCTGCTCGGCAATGGCGAGCATTACGCGCTGGAAGTGGCCGGCGACTCGATGCAGGACGCCGGCATCCTGGATACCGACGTGGTCATCATCCGCCGCGGCGATACCGCGGAAAATGGCCAGATCGTGGTGGCGCTGGTCGATGAGAGCGAGGTGACGCTCAAGCGGCTGCGCCGGCGCGGCAACTCGATCGCGCTGGAGCCGGCCAACCGCGCCTATGAGACCCGCATCCTGCCGTCCGACCGGGTGCGGGTGCAGGGCCGGCTGGTGGCGCTCTATCGCCGCTACGAGTGAGCGGCGCGGCGTGACGCTCGGGCTGGAGGAGGCGCGACGGACGATCCGCGCGGATTGGGCGGAGTCGCCCTATTACGCGCTGGCCGAGGCCTGCACCGACGATTACTGGACCGCCGGCGGGCTGTTTGCGACGCTGTTCGCGCAGCTCGATCTGACGCGGGTGATCGAGCTGGCCTGCGGCCACGGCCGGCATGCCGCCCGGCTGGTCGCCCGGCAGGGCGCCGATCGGCTCGGGCGGATCACCCTGGTCGATGTCAATGCGAGCAACATCGCGGCGTGCCGGCGGCGTTTCGCCGGCGAGGCGCGGGTGGAGTTCCTGGTCTGCTCCGGCTCCGATCTCGCGCCGCTGGCCGATGGCGGGTTCACCGCGCTCTATTGCTACGACGCGATGGTGCATTTCGAGCTGCACGACATCATCGCCTATCTCGCCGAGTGCCACCGCGTGCTGGTGCCCGGCGGGCGGGCGCTGCTGCATGTGTCGAACTACGACGCGCGGCCGGGCGGCAACTGTCACGACAACCCGCACTGGCGGAATTTCGGCTCGGAACGGCTGTTTCGCCATCTGGCGATCCGCGCCGGGTTCGACGTGCTGAGCGCGCAGACGCTGGACTGGGGCGGCGTCGCGGCGCTGGATGCGCTGGTGCTGATCGAACGGAGGGCCGGGTGACCGACAGGGCAGGCAGCGTGGTGCCGGCGGAGGTGGCGCGCTTCGACGCGCTGGCGGCGCGCTGGTGGGACCCGCACGGGCCGATGCGCCCACTGCATGCAATGAACCCGGCGCGCATCAGCTGGATCGCGACGCGCATCGCGGCCCGCCATGGCGCCGATGCGGCGGTGCTCGATGTCGGCTGCGGCGCCGGCCTCGCCGCCGAGGCGCTGGCGCGACTGGGACACCGCGTGCTCGGCATCGACGCCGCGGGGGCGGCGCTGGCGGCGGCCGAGGCGCATGCCGATGGCCAGAATCTGCCGCTCGGCTATCGCGCCACCAGCGCCGAGGCGCTGGCCGATGCGGGGGCGCGCTTTGCGGTGGTGACGGCGCTGGAGGTGATCGAGCATGTCGCCGATCCGGCCGCGTTCATACGCACGCTGGGGATGCTGCTGGAGCCGGGCGGCACGCTGTTCGTCTCGACGCTGAACCGCACCACGCGCGCCTTGCTGACTGCCAAGCTCGGCGCCGAATACGTGCTGCGCCTGCTGCCGGCCGGCACGCATGACTGGCGGCGCTTCGTCACCCCGGCCGAGCTTGCCGCGCATGCGCGTGCGGCGGGGCTGCGGCTGGCCGATATCGCCGGGCTGGTGCCCGATCCGCTGCGCGGCGGCTGGCGCAGCGGGCACGACACGGGTGTCAATTACATCGCCATGGCGGTAAGCTGAGCGCCATGGTTCACGCTCCGTCGCGCCCGCCTGCGGGCAGCCCCCCCGTCCGCGTCAATCTCTACTCCGACACCCAGACCAGGCCGACCGCCGCGATGAAGGCGGCGATGATGGCGGCCGAGGTCGGCGACGAGCAGGCCGGGTTAGACCCGACCATCGACGCGCTGTGCGACCGCATGGCGGCGCTGCTCGGGACCGAGGCGGCGATGTTCCTGCCGAGCGGGACGATGTGCAACCGCATCGCCCTGCTGACCCATTGCCGGCCGGGCGACGAGGTGCTGGCGCATGCCACGGCGCATATCCTGACCGCCGAAGGCGGCGGCTCGGCGGCGCTGAACGGCGTGCAGATTACCGGGCTGGCCGGCGCCGACGGGCAGTTCGACGCGGCGACGCTGGCGGCGGCGGCAAGCGTGCGCTCGCGCTACGCCATGCCACAGACGCTGGCGGTGGTGGAACAGACCTCCAATTTCGGCGGCGGCACGGTATGGCCGCTTGAGCGGCTGCGCAGCGTGGCGGAAACGGCGCATGCGCACGGCATGGCGACGCATATGGACGGGGCGCGGCTGATGAACGCGGCGATTGCCGCTGGCGTTCCGGCGCGCGACATGGCCGCCGGCTATGACAGCGTGTGGCTCGATTTCACCAAGGGACTCGGCGCACCGCTCGGCGCCGTGCTGTGCGGCTCGGCCGACTTCATCGACCGCGCCTGGGTGTGGAAGCAACGGCTCGGCGGGGCGCTGCGCCAGGGCGGCATCTGCGCCGCTGCCTGCCTTTATGCGCTCGACCATCACGTCGCGCGGCTGGCCGAGGACCACGCCAACGCCCGCGCGCTGGCCGAGGGGCTGGCCGGCATTCCCGGCATCACGGTGCAGATGCCGCAGACCAATCTGGTCTTTTTCGATACCGAAGCGACCGCGGTGACCGCCGCCGAGCTGGCGGCGCGGGCACGCGCGCGCGGCGTGATGATCGGCGCAATGGGGCGGTTCCGCGCCCGCGCCTGCACCCACCTCGATGTCAGCCGCGCGCAGGTGAACGAAGCGGTGGAGGCGATTGCAGGGCTGGTGTGACGCAGGATGCCGGCGGCGCCCTCCCCTCGGCGGCGCCGCTGCTCTAGGGTGCCGCCGCATTCGCCAAGGAGATTGAGATGATGCGACGCGTTTTGCTTGCTGCCGCGGCGGCCCTGACATTGTTGGCCGTGCAGGCGCAGGCGCAGACGACCCCGGCGACCACGCCCGCACCCGCCGCCACCACGCCGCCCGCCACCACACCACCCATCACCACACCACCCGCCAGCACCACGGCGCCGGCCAAGAAAATGTCCCGCCACGTCACGCTGCAGCAGCGCTTCGACACCGCCAACACCAGCCATGACGGGCATCTGACCAAGGATCAGGCGACCGCGGCCAACTGGCCCTATGTTGCCAATAACTTCGTCGCCATGGACAAGGACAAGAAGGGCTTCGTCACCATCGGCGACATCCGCGCCTATGCCAAGGCTCGCCGTGCCGCCCACAAGGTTGCCCCGGCACCGGCGCCCAAGCCCGCCAGCAACGGCTGACCAACCACGCGCCGGTGCCAACGCCGGCTTGACGGCGCTGGCACCGGGCGGTCAGGCGGCGAAGGCGGCGAGCCAAGTTGTCACCGCCGTCGCCACCGCGCGGTCGATGTCCTGCTCGCTCGGCGGCGGCGGCAGACCGAGGCTGGCATGCAGCATCAGGTCGGCGCGCACCAGCGCCAGCAAATGGCGGGTCGCCAGATGTGGGTCCGACGGGCGCAACAGCCCGGCGCGCTGCAGCCCGGCGATCCAGGCGCTCATGCGGTCCTGCGCCCGCTGCGGACCGCTGGCGTAGAAGATGCGGGCAAGTTCGGGAAAGCGCTCGCTCTCGGCGATGGCGATGCGATAGATCGCGAGCGTGCGCGGCCGCAGCAGGAAACGCAGCACGCGCTGGGCGATGGCCTCCAGCGCCGCGCGCAGATCCTGCGGCGACTCGGGAAACAGCACGTCGTCGAGAATGTTGCTGCCGGCGCAATCCTGCATCAGCATGCCGAACAGCACGTCTTTCGAGGCGAAATGGGCGTAGAGCGTGGCCTTTGACACCGCCGCGCGACGCGCCACCGCATCCATGCTGACCGCGCCATAGCCGTGCGCCAGGAACAATTCTCCCGCCGCCTCAAGCACCTGTCGTCGCTTGGGCGATCCTTCGTCCGGCGGCGGCGCGACGGCGATGGCGGGATCGAACATGGAGCAGCTTCTATGCCAACAATGCGGCCTGCGTCAAGAATGGACTGAACCGTTCAGTTCATCTTGACATTGCAGGTCGGTAAGCTATCTCTGCGGGGCTGAACTGGACGGTTCGGTTCAGGCCAGCGGTTGAGCCACGGGGGCAGCATGAACGCGATTACGGAAAAACCTGCTGTGGCGGAAACCGCCGCCCGCACCACCGCCGCGCCGAGCGGGCGGACGCGGCAGATGCTGCTGCGCGCCGGCGTCGGGCTGGCGGCGCTGATGGTTGCCGCCGGGTTGGGCACTTGGTGGCTGAGCGAGGGCCGCTGGATCGAGAGCACCGACAACGCCTATGTGCAGGGCGACATCGCGGTGTTGTCGCCGCGCATCGAGGGCGACGTGGTGGCGATTCCGGTCGGCGACAACCAGCCGGTGCATGCCGGCGAGCCGCTGATCCTGCTCGACCCGACCGACTGGCAGTTGCGGCTCGATCAGGCCCGCGCCGCCGCCACCGAGGCGGAAGCCGCCATCACCACCGCCCAGCATCAGGTCGAGCAGGCCCGCGCCAACATCGCCCAATCGGAGGCGATGGTGCAGCAGGCGGAGGCCGAGGCGACGCGGGCCGCCGCCGACGCGGTGCGCTTTGCCGCCCTGGTCGGCTCCGGCGGCGTGTCGCGCCAGACCAACGATCAGGCCGTGGCCGGCAACCGCAAGGCCAGCGCCGCCCTGGCCGCCGCCCGTGCGCAGCGCCAGACCGCGCAAGACGCGCTCGCCGTCGCCGAGGCGCAGGTGGCGCAGGCCGAGGCGCGGCAGGCGACCGAGCAGACCGCGGTGCGGCTGGCCGAACGCAACCTCGCCTATACCACCATCCGCGCGCCGTTCGACGGCATCGCCGGCAACCGCGCCGCCCAGCTCGGCGAGCATGTCAGGCCGGGGGCGCAGATCATCGCCCTGACCCCGCTGCGCGGCCAGCTCTACATCATCGCCAATTTCAAGGAGACGCAGTTGCGCCGCATGCAGCCGGGGCAGCGCGTGGAGGTAACACCGGACATCGACAGCGACGCCGCGGTCATCGGCCATGTGGCGAGTCTGGCGCCGGCCACCGGCGCGCTGTTCTCGCTGCTGCCGCCGGAGAACGCCACCGGTAACTTTACCAAAGTGGTGCAGCGCGTGCCGGTGAAGATCGTGCTCGACCCGGCGACGGCGGCGCAGGCGACGTGGCTGCGCGCCGGATTGTCGGTCACCGCCGAGGTCGATACGCGCGGGCCGCAGGCGGTGCGCCGCGGCGTGCTGGGCAGCATCGCCGCGGCGCTCGGGCTGTAACCGGTGGCGCCGCCCGCCCCCCCTGCCCCACGGGCGCTGACCTGGCGCGACTGGGTCGGGTTTTTCGCCATGGTGTTTGGCATGTTCATGGCGATTCTGGACATCCAGATCGTCAGCGCCTCGATCGACGAAATCCAGGCCGGGCTGTCGGCCAGCCCGGACGAAGCGTCCTGGGTGCAGACCAGCTACCTGATCGCCGAGATCGTCATGATCCCGCTGTCCGGCTGGCTGTCGCGGCTGCTCTCGACGCGCGTGCTGTTCACGCTGAGCGCTGCCGGGTTCACGCTGTTTTCGCTGCTCTGTGCCTCGGCCACCTCGCTCGGTGCGATGGTGGTCTATCGCGCCGCGCAGGGGTTCATCGGCGGGGCGATGATCCCGACCGTGTTCGCCACCACGTTTCTGCTGTTTCCCGGACAGAAGCGGGCGCAGATGTCGGTGTTGATCGGCCTCGTCGCGACGATGGCGCCGACCATCGGCCCGACGCTCGGCGGCTGGCTGACGCAGGTGCTGTCGTGGCACTGGCTGTTCCTGATCAACGTGCCGTTCGGGCTGCTGACCGTGGTGCTGGTGTGGCGGCTGCTCGACATCGACCGGCCGGACCGCTCGCTGGCGCGCAGTTTCGACCTCATCGGGCTGACGCTGATGGCGGCGTTTCTCGGCGCCCTGGAATATGTGCTGGAGGAAGGCAACCGCAACGACTGGTTTGAGGACAGCACGATCACCACATTCGCCCTGGTTTCGGCGGTCAGCGGCGTGTTGTTTTTCTGGCGCATGCTGGTGCGGCGCGACCCGATGGTGGAGCTGCGCGCCTTCCGCAACAAGAACTTCGCCGCCGGCTGCCTGTTCAGCTTTGTGCTCGGCACCGGGCTTTACGGCGGCGTCTATGTCGTGCCGCTGTTTCTCGGCCGGGTGCGCGGCTACGATTCGCTGCAGATCGGCGAGACGATGTTCGTCACCGGCATTGCCATGTTCCTGGCCTCGCCGATTGCCGGGATTCTTTCCTCCAAGGTCGATCCGCGGCGCATGCTGGCCGCCGGGCTGCTGATGTTCGGGCTGTCGCTGTGGTGGCTTGGTCATCTGACCAGCCAGTCGGCGTTCTGGGAGATGCTGGGGCCGCAGATGCTGCGCGGCTTCTCGATGATGTTCGTGATGCTGCCGACCAACACCCTGGCGCTCGGGATGCTGCCGCCGCAGCAGGTGAAGAACGCCTCCGGCCTCTACAACCTGATGCGCAATCTCGGCGGGGCGGTCGGTCTGGCGATGATCAACTCCATCGCCACGTCGCGACTGGCGCAGCATCGGCTGCATCTCGACGAGCGGGTGACATGGGCGCGCGCCGGCGCGGTGCGCATGCTGGACAGCATGACGGCGGCGATGACGCCGCATCTGCAGGGCGACGCCGCCGCCGCGGCGCTGCGGCGGCTGGCGCTGCTGGTCGAGCGCGAGGCGCTGACCCTGGCCTACAACGACGTGCTGCTGATGATGGCGCTGGCGTTCTTCATCGCCATCCCGCTGACCTTCGTCCTCGCCCGGCCAATGGCGGCAACAGGCGGCGGTGGCGACGGGCATTAGCGGCAGCGCAGCGCGCCCCGTTACCGGCGCCGGGGAATGGTCGGAGCGGCGGGATTCGAACCCACGACCCCCAGTCCCCCAGACTGCGCGTCGGCTCCCAACCGAAACGCTGGAAGCACTCGCAAGCCATCGTCAACCCTTGAAACCTTAAGCTGGAGGCCGCATGTCTCGAAAGCGCACCAGTCAAAGCTACCTTACGCCGCCGTAATCCATTGCTTCCAACCGGCCGAGGTGCTTCCACGGTGCTTCCAGTCGGCGGGCAGTCGAGGGCAGCATGATCGAGACGACAAAGTTCACCCGGACCACGGTTGCGCGGCTTGGATGTCCGCCGGGCCGTGGCGAGGCTTTCCATTGGGATGCCGACCTGCCGGGCTTCGGCCTGCGCTGCCTCGCGTCGGGGGTGCGACGGTACGTCGTGCAATATCGTACCAAGCTGGGGGGTCAGCGGCGCGTCTCGCTGGGCGATCCGGGGACGGTCAAGCTCGACGAAGCACGCGACAAGGCGCGCGACATGCTGGCGCAGGTGCGTCTCGGTGGCGATCCGCATGCCGCCCAGCAGGATGCGCGCCGGCAAGCTCGCGAGGCCGTGCGCGTGAGTGCCCTGGTGGACGGTTATCTGGCTGCGGCAGCCAAGCGGATGCGCCCGCGCTCCCTGATCGAGACGAAACGGCATCTGAGCGAGCACGGCAAGCCGCTGCATGAGCGCATCGCGGCCGAGGTGGACCGGCGCGAGGTGGCCACGCTGCTGGCCAGCATCGCCGAGCGGTCGGGCGGCGTGACAGCCAACCGGGTGCGGTCAAGCCTGTCGGCAATGTGGACGTGGGCAGTGATGGCCGGCTTGCAGGATGCCAACCCGGTTGCGCTCACGGCCAAGCCTGCGATTGAAGCGAGCCGCGAGCGGGTGCTGAGCGATGCGGAACTGGCGGCGACCTGGCACGCGACGGGCGGCGATGCGGACCATGACCGGATCGTGCGGCTTCTGATGCTGACCGGCTGCCGGCGCGATGAGGTCGGGCGCATGCGCTGGTCGGAACTGGATGGCGATGTGTGGACGCTGCCGGCACTCCGGGCCAAGAACGGGCTGGCGCACGAGTTGCCGCTGCCGGCACTGGCGATTGCCCAGTTGCCACCGCGGCGCACGCTCCCGGCAACGGCTGTTAATGACGCGCCAGCGCGGCAGCGGGGCGCCGTCTTTGGCGAGACGGAAGCGGGCTTCTCGGGCTGGTCTCGGTGCAAGGCAAGGCTCGATGCGCGGCTGGCGGCCGGCGGCGCGGAAGGCGCGCCCTGGACGCTGCATGACCTTCGCCGCACCTTCGTTACGCGTATGAACGACATGGGGGTGGCCGAGCCGCATGTGATCGAGGCACTGGTCAACCATCACAGCGGCACGGCGAAGCGCGGCGTGGCAGGCGTCTATAACCGGAGTGCCTACCGGGAGCAGAAGCGCACCGCGCTTACCACATGGGCGGACCACCTCGCCGCGCTTGTAGGACAGTCCGCGGCGAACGCCGCGACCATCAGGCGCGGGTGATGGCGAAGGGCAAGCACGGGACGCGGCTGCACGGAGTGCCGCCGATCGCACAGATGCAAGCGGCGCGCAGGCTGCATCGGCCAACTGTGCTAAGCGACGGTGCTGGCGATCCGACGATCGGGGGGTTGCGGGCAATTCTTGCCAACATCAATGCTGCGCACTCGCTTGTGCCGCGCGGTCGGGGTGGCCGACTCGACACAGGGAAGCTGCTGCGGGTGCTGGATGTCTTGGAGAAAGCGCAGGTGCCACTTCGCTGCCACGCGGACGCGGAAGCGGTTTACGTGCTCTCGCAACTCGCTCCGCCGAACAGGATGCAGCCGGCGACGGCACGGGCGATCCTGCGCCGCCTTGTGGACCTCCAGCGTCGGGCGGGGCTACGGCCCATTCGTTCGCCCTGACGGTATAATTCGTCACTGCCCATTGTTGGTCCTACAGTAGTGTTCAGAGGCCAACATGTCGCACCAGCAGCCTTCCTATCGGCCGGACTTCGGCGCCGCCGAGCCGCACCGTCTGCGCTCGCGAGCCGACGCCGCGCAGTTCCTTGGCGTCGCAGTCTCAACGCTTGAGCGTTGGGATCGAGAGGGCTTCGGCCCCGTGCCGGTCAAGATCGGCCCGCGGCGCATCGGCTACCGGACAGGCGATCTGGTCGCCTTCATCGAGACGCGGGCGGCGAAAGCCGCCGCCTGAAAAGGAAACGGCGACGGGGTGGAGGCACCCGTCGCCGTCGATCGCAACTCGGCGCTGTCAGGCGTCGAAACAGTTGGTGAACAAGATGCAAGATACGCCTCCAAAACCCCCCGTTCAAGCGCCCGACGAAGCCGAGGCGCTGCGGTTTCTCTCCGCGCTCGATCACGATCCTTCCGCGCAGTTCGGTTTCCGCACCTGTGCCGATCACGGCGACGATCCGCGGTTGTCTGTCAAAGCCTATGGCACACTGGATTGTGGTATCCGGCAAAGTAGTGACCCTGCCAAGAACGGCAGGCCGTGCCATCCGGTCAATTTGCTGCGCTACATGCAGGGAATGGGCGCCGGCGCCTTCGTCGCCATCAACGGCCTGGACGGCCAGGGCCAGCGCGGGGCGAACGTGACCGGCATCCGCGCCCTGTTCGTGGACGCCGACAGCCGGCCCGAGGTCGAACGGCTGCGCGCCTTCATCGCCACTACGGGCTTGATGCCGACGGTGCTTGTCGCGAGCGGCGGCATTCACGAAGGCGTCGAGAAATTGCAGGGCTACTGGCGCATGGAGGGCTGCCCGGTCGCGGAGTTCCGCAACGGGCAACTCACGCTGATATCCCGGCTTGGCACCGATCCCGCGGTGCAGGACGCCGGCCGGGTGATGCGGCTGCCGGGCTTCTGGCATCAGAAGCGCGAGCCGCGGCAGACCCGCATCGTGTCACTGACCGATCACACCTATGAGTTCCGCAGCTTCATCGCGCGCGTGAAGGCCGAGCCGCAGATTGTCGATCCGTGGGCCGGCGGCCAGGGCAGAGGGCAGCCGACAGGACAGCGCCGGGCGAGCGGCACAACCACGGTGGCGGCCCTCCCAACGGCCCGCCTGCGCGCGCTGCTGGACGCCAGTGGCGGCCTGATAACTCCCGCGGTGCGCACCCTGCTGCGCGAGGCCGTGGCGCCATCGGAGGGTCAGCCGGGCAACCGGCATGCTGTGCTTGTCGCCGTCACCGCGCGCTGCATGCAAGCCGGCTGGCGCGGCAGCGACGTGCGCGAGCTTGTGCTGCCCGTCATCAACGGCGACTGGGGAGATGGCGACTGGGGGTCGCACCTGGACGGCGTCATCGCCTGGACGGGTGAGCGGGAAGCTGCTGCCGTCGCTGCGATGTCGGCCGCGCCGAGCCGCATCGCCGCGGCCTTCCGGGCAGGGGGTGCGCGATGACCGCCGTAACCATGCCGCCCGCGACTGCGGCGCCGGTTGATACCGCGCCTATGACGGCGGTTGGCCCCGACGCGCTCTATGCAGCGTTGATCGCGCGCGCCGCGGCGCTGCTACAGGGCGCCGTTGGTGCAGCGGATCCGCTCGCCGCCGACGTTGTGCAGTCAGGGCTTCCCGAAAGCACGTTCAAGCCGCTGGCCAACGCCATCGCCAAGGCGACGGGCCTTGACGGCGCCGTGATCCTGCGGCGGATGTTGAAAGCACGCGGCGCAAGCGAGGGGGCCGAGGCTACCGCAGCCGGGACCGGGGCACCATGCGCCGCCGATCCTGAGCCGAGCGCGTCACCGGCGCCGCTACGCCAGACGCTCCAGGCGATCGTGACCATGATCTCCAGTCGGGTCTACTGCTCCGCCGAGGCGGCGGATGCCTGCGCGCTATGGGCTGCCGGCACATGGGGCGTCTATCCACCGGGCGATACCGATGCCGGCCCGGATAACTACGCGCGGCTGCACATCCATGCGCCGGCAAAGCGGTGCGGCAAGAGCATGTTGCTGGAAGCCGTCGCACACATCGTGCGCCGGCCGCTTTCGGCAACCGATGTGAGCGAAGCTGCAATCTTCCGCACGATTGGGAGATACCAGCCCACGCTCTTGATCGACGAGGCTGACCAGTTGTTTGCGAAGAACCGGGATCTGACCGGCATCGTGAACTCGGGTTACGCCCGTACCGGCCGCGTGGTCCGCACGGTGGAGGTGCAGGCGCAAGGCGTGCGCAGTTTTGAGCCGGTCAGTTTCCCCACATTCGCGCCGGTGGCGCTTGCCGGTATCGGTGCCCTCCCCTCTACCATCGAGGATCGGTCCATACGGATCGAGTTGCAGCGCCAGCCGCGCGAGCGGAGGGGGCAGCGTATCGGGCTTCGCGAGCTGGCCGCTCTGCGGAAGAGGATCACGCCGCACCTGATGGCGCACGCCGACGCCATCGGTGCCGCGATGGAGACTGGTGTACGCGACAGCGAAATCCCCGCTGCGCTGCACGATCGCGACATGGACAATTGGCGCCCGCTGCTCGCGCTGGCCAAGCTCGCCGGAGCCGATTGGCTTGTCCGCGCACAGCGGGCCGCCGAGGTGCTGTGCAAGTCAAGCGCGGACGGGGACAAGGGTAATGAGTGGGCGCTGCGGCAAGTCGTAGCGTTCATTACCGAGCGGCGCGCTGCGGTGGTTGCGGAATGGCGGGCATGGGTAGCAGTCGGGCGCAAGACCGTTCCGCCACTTGCAGGACGCCCAGGCATACAGCGCCCTGCGGCGGCCTGCCATTTCGTCGCGTCCGACACCTTAGCCGGCTGGTTGCTGGCGAAGGACGACAGCGGCTTCGGCGACATGCGGGACGCGGGCAGCGTCAAGCTCCGCGTCGCCCGCCTGCTCCGCGGCTTCGGGGTACAACCCACGCTCCGCCGGGTCGGCGGCGCGCCGACGCGCGGCTACGAGGTGCCGGCAATCCGGGCGGTGTGGCGGAGATACCGCCAATGATGCGGCACCTATTGGCCACTACAGTAGGGGCGACATACCGCCGGGCGCCTCGCGCGTGCTCCCGGAGGGTGTTTCCTATAGGCCCCCCCGATTTAGTCGTTACGTCGTTACGGGCGCCCGGAGAGTCGCGGAAATCTGCCGTTTTTTTTGGCGTAACGACCCGTCTGGAGGGCAGCGGGGTCGCGGAGGATCGTTACGCCAATTTTGGGCTGTTTTCTGCGGGTTCCCCGGTGTCCGTAACGACGTAACGACTGAATTGGGGGGCATAGAGGAGCGGCGCACTCTGCGCCGCCCAGCGACCTTCATCATGTTCGTATAAGACAATAGGGAATAACCATCATGCCCCGCCAACGCGGCACGGACCCCGCACCCCCAGAGTCCCAGTACAGGGAGGCATTGGAAGCAGCACATGCCGAGGCGGCCAAAGTTGGCCCGCAGGACCGTATATTGGCGGCCGACATCCTGCCGCCTCTCCCCCATACGCCAGATATGCTGTTCGCGCAGGCCGTGCTGATGCCGGCTGGGGTTGGAGGGGGCAGTGGGCGTAGTAAATGGGCCGATATGCCGCTTGCACAGGTTGACCCGCGCGCACCTTGGAAACTCGACGGCGTGCTTGGTTTGGTGCAGCGCGTCGGCTACGGCAGTTTCGTGATAATCGAACCTTATTGGGGTAGTGGCGATCGGCGCAGCGGCGGAGGCTGGAAAGCGATTCTGGTTGTTGCCCATGATGGCGGTGTCAGCACGCATACTCTGGTACATGCCACATCACAAAGACCAGTTCGGTTTGACGATCGCTACTCGGCCGAGGCCGGGTTGCAGCCTACGGTGAACGCAGAGGGAGTTCCGCCTGCCAAATGGACGTGGGCGCCCCCGGCCGACGCTCATGGTGCGGTATGGACTGCATTACCTGCTGAAAAGTCGAAGCCTGGAGTCGACGCGATAAGCTGGCGAGGCAACAAGGGACAATGGATCGTGGTTGAATGGACAGGCGCTATATTCGTTGTGCGCAAACGCAGTTTGATCCTTGATCCCAGCGGGCACCCCCGATGCTTTGCCGATATTTCGGCTGCCAAACGGTTTTGTGAAGGGGCTGACAGATGATGGCTACCACGAACCCTATCCCGGACGAGCATGACGTGAACGTGCTCTTTGACCATGCTGAGCGGCATGAGAGGGGGATTGCCGCATTGGCGGCACGCGCCGAATTGGCGTGCGCCACTGCCGAGGTTTGCAGCGCCTATCTGGCGGCGTTCGTCTGCTTCAACGAAGCGGTCGCGCGCGGCGAGGTGGCGAACGACGCGGTCAAGGTGCAGTTGCTCACCGTGCAGGCTGACGTATTCCGCGCATTCTTCGCCGCATGGCACCGGGGAGCAAGCACGCCCGACAACCTGCGCGTCGTAGAAGTCGCGGTGCATAGCTTTGTCCAGACGTTCGGATGCACCGATGATATCAGGGTGAAGGCAGAGCGGTGGCTGCTCGACGCGGTGGTCGGCCCTATGCGCCGGCTGCCAGTGCTCCCGGCTGTGCAGTCAGCCGATGGGGAGCCGTCGCGTAATTGGACTGGTCCGACGCTGGCCCATCCCGGCATGGGCGACGTGGGCACCCGCCTCGCGTCACTTATGGACGCGCTACAGGGCGATGGCGGCGACATGCAGGGCGATGCCACCCGAGGGGCGGTCGAGGCGGTCAGGGATTCGATTGGCGCCGCGCTGGGGCGTGGTGTTGAGCCGGAGCGTATGCAGATCGCGCTCGACCACTGGCACGCCGCGACGGGTGGCCCGCGCATCGTGGTACATATCGGCGATCAGCCGGGCACATGAGATAGGAGACGCAACCAGTGGCAAAGCAGAAGCCTACGCTCAGCCGGTCCAACAAGCGCGCCTTCAAGCAGGCGATCGGCGATGCGGCGGAGCACGCTGCCCTACTGCGCGCCGATCCCGCCGCTATTGAGCGCGCGGCCCGCCAGCGGGCGTTCGCGGATGTTGAGCGTCGGGCCGCGGGCATGCCGACCGCGCAGCGCAAGCAGGCTGTCCGCTATATGACGCGCGGGATGCACCGCACCTGATCGCCGGCGGCGGGCCTATGGCGTGCGAGACTGAAACGCGCGGACGAGCCGGGCGAAGTCGGGCGCCACGACGGGAGGCGCCTCATCATCCGGCTCGCCGCCGTCTTCTATCAGCCCGGCGCCTGCGCCCACTGCGGGAGAGCGAGCGGTGTCCGCGTCAAGCGTGATGACGCGCTCCGTGCGCCCGCCGGAGAAATGGATGTTGAGGGTGAAGGGCTGCCCATCGCCCACGCCCTGCGCCTTCTGCGGCGCGTAGCCGCCGACGCCGCCTATCTTGGCGCGCACCTCGGCCGCGCGGAGTTGTTGTGCCGACAGCGCCGATACCGCGAGCCGCTGGTTGTCCTGCTCCGCCGCCCCGGCGGTGCGTTCCAGCCGCTCATGCACCTTGCGCAGATCCGCGACGATGCCGGCCAGAGCGACAAAGGCCGAGGGATCGCCCGCCTCGGCGGCGGCCATCACCTGCGCGCGCTGCTCAAGCGCATCACGGCCCTTTCCGGCGGCTTCGGCGAGGGCTTTGGCCGGCGCCACGACATGCGCCCGACGATGGCGCGAGACGGCCATCCGATGCAGGCCGCCGCCGAGCCGGTCGGCAATCGCCTGATCGGTCGCACCGGCCGCGATCATCTCGGCCGCAAGCCGCGCCTTATCGGTACTACAGCAGATGGAACAAGGCCGGCCGGTGCTCATGGAAGTTATCCCTGCGATATTGCTGGGGAACGGATAGCACGAAACATGAACACGCGCACGATATGGTTGCACGAAATTGCCGGCGCTGAGCCTTCTGCACCTCCCCGCGGTGGCGCGTGACCGCCCGTGTGACTGCCGACGCTCCGGCCTTCAGGGTGACGCCGCTTCCTGGAAGCCCCGAACACCCCGGCGGCATGGAAGATTTGCGATGCGCGCTTGCCGGAACGGTTCCGGGAGGCGCATGATGCCCTGCTACGTCAGCAGAAGGTGAGGATCACGATGATAAGCCTTCGCCGGACGGCCGCTCTTGCGGTCCTGTTCACGTCGCTGGCGCTGGCCCCGGCGCACGCGCAGCTCGGCCTCGCCAACCAGATGACGCCGGGTTACGTGGTTGTGCCATCGCCCGTCTTCCCCAACTACGCGCCCACCTACCGGGCGCCGAGCTACGGCCCCCCGCCTGCCTATATGACTGGCGTACCGCCGCAGTACTACCAGTCGGGCGGCGGGATGGCGGGCAGCACGTTCGATCCGGGAGATTAATAGGGCAGCATGATGCCATTCTCCAATTATAGTGTACTGCCAGGATGGACCATTCCCAGACAAATAATCTATGACTTCGCGTTTGTTTTTACTACATTGTTTATTACCTGCGGGGCACCCCCTGCGTCGGGGGAAAATTTCGCGGCGGTCCTTCCGCGATATGGCGGTCCCCAGATGGCGCTCATGATCCAAGGCGAGATTGTCGCCGGCGACGCCCGCCGGATGGTGGCTGCCCTCGATACGGTTGAAGGGCATTACACCGACCATCGGCTGCGAGCGGTTGTGCTTGACTCGGTCGGTGGGCTTGTCGGCGAGGCCGAGCAGATGGCCAGAGCTATCCGCTCCCGCGGCCTTGTCACAGCCGTTCCTGACGGTGCGCAGTGCATGTCCTCTTGCGTTCTGCTGTTTGCGGCTGGTTCCCGAAAGATCGCGTCTGACGGTGCCTTCATGGGAGTGCATGGGGTGGCCGATGGCAACGGAGAGCAATCCGACGGGGCGCTCGCGATTACGACAGAACTGGCCAAAATATATGCTGCCTACGGTGTGCCTGCGTCAGTCATTGGACGCATGGTCGTGACCCCTCCAGAAGCGATTGCATATCTTACAGGCGAAGAAATCAAAATGTTCCCGTGGGGCACAGTTATGCCACGCCTCCAATCAGATGAGGTTCCTTACGCTTTGGCCGGCCTGGATTTTCAGCTTCGGCAATTCGACCCGCCCCGGGTGGCCTATGAATATCAAAAGGCCGGGCCGGCGCTACCCACGCCGGTCCCTCCGCCGGATACATTCATCTCAGCACCACCGCACACTCCTGAATTGGTTCGTGAAGCAACCGATTTCTCGACAGGCTACGCCTACGGAGAGTCGATAGGAGACGGGGCCAATTGCAACCGATCTGGGGGATACTGGCATAGCGGATGCCTCGCAGGCAGCTATGAACGCGAGAAATTCGATCCTCCTGCAGGGTGCGTCGCACGGGCGAACCGCAATCCCGATCCACGTCTTGCGGCGTTCGGCCGAGAGATGTGCCAGGGCGCGGCACCGGCATCCCGCGAAAAGCCCTCTGTAGCCACTTATGTCGGGGCATGGTTGGCGGCCTACGACCGAGCGTACACGACGAAGGCACGCGGAGGTGATTGCGGCAATGGTGCCTCCCCGGACAACGACGGTTGCCGTGCTGGAGCCGCAGCATGGCCGCGGACTGAGAGCGAACGCTGAGTTGTGCCGTTACGGTATTGCAAGTGGTGGCAAGGAACGAAACCCGGAAGACAATGCCCATCTGAGCGCATAGGGCAACCGGCCGGCCGGTGGCGGGGTGGCTTGGACAGCACTCCCCGCCGGGGGGCATTGGGGCATGCTGCCCGGCCGCGAACCGCCGCAAGCGCCACGACATGCACCCAGCACTCGCGCGGCAACCTGCCATCAGTCTACGCAATGGAATACATTATTAGTAATATATAAATACTACGGTAGTATATCAACCTTGAAACAAAACCTCCACGCTACTGTGTAATTAACGGCAATGGGGTTTATCGTGGGTAATGTGGTTGGACTTTCGCTGCGCGGCATGGCGGGCGATCTTGACATGAAGATGGAACTCGCTGCCCTCATGGTGGGGGTGCATACGCTGCTCGCCACGATTGGCACGCTGGCGCCCGACGCGACGGCGGAGATCACGCTCAACGACGAACGGCGCCTGATCACCAAGGCCGAGGGGATGGAATTGGCGCAGGACATGCTGCGCCAGCGGGAGGAACGCCTCGCGGTCATCGGGGACCGCGCGGCGCGGCAACTACTCGCCGAGGTGGAAGGGCCTTCGGCCTCGCATGCCAAGCTGAGGGCGTCATCCGTGAAGTCGCGCGCCGCATAGAGAGGGCCACCCGCAAGCGCAGGCGCGCGACGTAGCGGCGCCGGCCGGAGTAACCTGTCTCGCCATTGAGCAGCAGTCGGCGGGGCGGTCCGTCACATGCGGGCCATCCTGCAAGGCGCCATTAATCGGGCCGTCTGCTACCCGCATCGGCTCCGTCGTGCTTCCAGGGCGCTTCCAGATGGCGGAGCCGTGGAAGCGCCATTTCCATAATCCGCTGATTTAATTGGTCGGAGCGGCGGGATTCGAACCCACGACCCCCAGTCCCCCAGACTGATGCGCTACCAGGCTGCGCTACGCTCCGACCGGGCCTTTCTAGCCGGCTCCGGGCGGCGCCGCAATGTGCCCGGCTGGTCAACCGGCCGGGCCGACGCTAGCCTCCGCCGCCGCGACGAGAGGGGAAACGTCATGCCGCGCCTGGCTGCCAACCTGTCGATGATGTTCAACGAGGTGCCGTTCCTCGACCGCTTCGCCGCCGCCGCCGGCGCCGGCTTCAAGGCCGTCGAGTTTCTGTTTCCCTACGACCATCCCGCCGCCGAACTGCGCCGCCGGCTCGATGGCGAGGGATTGACCCAGGCGCTGTTCAACGCCCCGCCCGGCGACTGGGCCGCCGGCGAACGCGGCATCGCCAGCCTGCCGGGACGCCAGATCGCGTTCCGCGAGTCGATCCATCGCGCCCTCGACTATGCCGCGGCGCTCGATTGCCGGCTGGTCCACGTCATGGCCGGCATCCCGCCCGCCGGCACCCCGCCGGTCACCGCCGCGGCGGTTTACGCCGCCAACCTCGCCTGGGCCGCCGAACAGGCGCTTTCCGCCGGCCGCATGCTGGTGATCGAGCCGATCAACCATCGCGACATGCCGGGCTTTCATCTCAACACCGTCGAACAGGGCGCCGCGGTGATCGAGGCGATCGGGCGCGACCGGCTCGGCCTGCAATTCGACATCTATCACTGCCAGATCACCGAGGGCGATGTCGCCCGGCGGCTCGAAGCGCTGATCGCGATCACCGAGCATATCCAGATCGCCGACGTGCCCGAGCGGCACGAGCCGGGCACCGGCGAGCTGAACTTCCCCTATCTGCTCGGGCGCATCGACGCGCTCGGCTATCGCGGCTGGGTCGGCTGCGAATACCGCCCCGCCGCCGACACCATCGCCGGCCTCGGCTGGCGCGCCGCCTGCGGCCTCTGACCTCAAGGGAACCCCACGCATGCAGATCGGATTCATCGGCCTTGGCATCATGGGCCGCCCGATGGCCCTCAACCTCAAGGCGGCCGGCCACACGCTGATCGTTCCCGACCGCAAGAGCCTGAGCGACGACCTGCGCGAGGCGGCGAGCGTCGTCGGCGACGCCGCCGCCGTCGCCGAGGCGGCGGAGGTGGTGATCCTGATGCTGCCCGACACCCCCGACGTGGAGCGGGTGCTGTTCGGCGCCCACGGCGTCGCCGAGGGGCTGACCGCGGGCAAGCTGATCATCGACATGTCGTCGATCAGCCCGATCGCCACCAAGGGCTTCGCCGCGCGCATCAATGCGCTCGGCTGCGTCTATCTCGATGCGCCGGTGTCGGGCGGCGAGGTCGGCGCCAAGGCCGCCACGCTGACCATCATGGTCGGCGGACCCGAGGCGGCGTTCGCGCGCGCCCGCCCGCTGTTCGAGGTGATGGGCAAGAACATCACCCTGGTCGGCGCGGAAAACGGCGACGGCCAGACCTGCAAGGTCGCCAACCAGATCATCGTCGCGCTGACCATTCAGGCGGTCGGCGAGGCGCTGACCTTCGCGCGCAAGGCCGGCGCCGACCCGGCACGGGTGCGCCAGGCGCTGATGGGCGGCTTCGCATCCTCGCGCATCCTGGAGGTGCATGGCGAGCGGATGATCAACCACAGCTTCGCCCCCGGCTTTCGCATTCGGCTGCATCAGAAGGATCTCAGCCTCGCCCTGTCGGCGGCACGCGAGATGGGCATGGCGCTGCCCAATACCGCAGTGGCGCAGCAGATGTTCTCGACCGTGGTGGCACAGGGCGGCGCCGATCTCGATCATTCGGCGCTGATCCGCGCCATCGAGCGGATGGCCGGGATGCCCGACTGACCGCTCACGGGGTTGTGTGCCGGCCGACCAGCGCAATAGGATGGCGGTCGGATCGAATGTGAGACGCCTCTCGCCGTTCGGTCCGCCAGCACGCGGGGCGATCGGCATATGCGGTTCAGCGACATCGGGCAGCAGCTCCGGGCCTATCGGCTGGAATCGGGGCTGCGGGCGGAGGACATCGCCGGGCGGCTCGGCGTCTCGCGCGCGGCGCTGTACCGCTATGAGAAGGGCGAGGTCATCAAGCTCGACACGGTGCAGCGGCTGGCCGAACTGCTGCAGATTTCGCCGCTGTCGCTGCTCGGCATCGGGGTCGAATACTATAGCCGTCCGGTCGGCTTCTTCGAGCGGCTGCGCCAGTTGGAGGAGACCGCCGAGCAGATTCTTCAGGTCGATGGTGCGGTCAGCTATCTGATCACGGGCACCGCCTATGACGCCGCCTTCGCCGCGGCGCTGGACGATGCGGCGGACGCGGCGGGCGAGGCCGCGTCCGGCGTGCGGGCGGCGGCCGAGCAGTTGCTCGGCGTGCTGGCGGCGCGCAAGCGGATGCAGGCGCAACGGCGGCCGGGCATCATCTGCATCCTCTCAACGGCGCGGCTGGCGGCGTTTCTGCGCCACGGCGTCGGCGCCGACCTCGCCGCCTCGCCGGCGGTGCGCGCCGAGTGCCGGCGGGCGGCAGCGCAGGAGGTGGCGCGCATCGCCGAGCACATGGCGAGCGAGCCGATGGGGCTGCAATTCGGCCTGCTGGAGACGACCGAGCCGTCCGCCGCCTTCACCATCCTGCGCGCCCGCGACCGCGCCAGCCTCGCCGTCAACCCGTTCCGCCCCGACAGCCCGCCGCTTGCCGCCGCCGGCGTCGCCATGATCACCGTCGCCGAGGAAGCCCTCGCGGCGCATCAGCGCGTCGCCGAGACGCTGTGGCGGGAGGCCAGCAAGGGCGCGCCGGCGGCGGCGCGGCTGCGCGCGCTGCTGGCCGAGTTCGCCGCGGCGTAGCTACACCGCGCGCTGCGGCATCCCCGGCGGCACCACGGTCTGCACGATCGAGGCGTCGAGCGCCTCGTAGTCGTGGTAGCCGATGGTGGCGTACAGCTCGGCCCGCGTCTGCATCCGCTCGACCATCGCATGGGTGCCGCCGTCGCGGGCGATTGCCGCGTACAGCTCGCTTTGCGCACGCGCCGCGACGCGCAGCGAGCTGACCGGCCAGATCACCATGCGATAGCCCATCGCGGCGAACTCGTCGGCGGTGAAAAACGGCGTGCGGCCGAATTCGGTCATGTTGGCGAGCAGCGGCGCCTCCGGCACGCGGCGGGCGAACTCGCGGAACATCTCGGCGGTGGTCAGCGCCTCGGGGAAGATCGCGTCGGCACCGGCCTCCAGATACAGCTTGGCGCGCGCCACCGCGCCGTCCATGCCCTCGCTCGCCGCCGCGTCGGTGCGCGCGATCAGATAGAGGTGGCACCGCGCCCGCCGCGCCGCCGCCACCTTGGCTGCCATGTCATGCGCATCGGCCAGCTTCTTGTCGTTGAGATGGCCGCATTTCTTCGGCAGCAACTGATCCTCGATATGCACCGCCGCCGCCCCGGCATCCTCGAAGCTGCGCACCATGTGCATGACATTCAGCGCCTCGCCATAGCCGGTGTCGCCATCGACCAGCACCGGCAGGCCGCTCGCCCGCGCCACCTGGCGGACGAAGAAGCCGACCTCATCGACGGTGATGACGCCGAGATCGGGCAGGCCCATGCTGGCGGTCATCGCCGCGCCGGAGAGGTAGCAGGCGGAGAACCCGGCGGCCTTGGCCTGCAGCGCCGCCAACCCGTTCTGAGTGCCCGGCAGGCGCAGGATGCCGCCGGCATCGAGCAGGCGGCGGAAGCGTACACCGGCGGGGTCGGCGGGCAGGTCGTCGGCCAGCAGATAGGTCATGGCGGGGTCCTCCGTGCTTGGCAGAGATGTAGCGCCGCGCCGCCGCCCGCGGAACCTGCTGGCGCGCGCCGCATTGACACACGGCCATCCCGCCGTATCACCTGCCGCGGCGCAACGGAGACACGATCCTCATGGACATGACCGGTGAGCGGCGCATTCCGGCGCCGCGGCAAAAGGTGTGGGCCGCGCTCAACGATCCAGAGGTGCTGAAATCCAGCATCCCAGGGTGTGAAACCCTTGAAAAGCTTTCCGACAGCGACCTGCGCGCGACCGCCGCGGTAAAGATCGGCCCGATCTCGGCGCGCTTCACCGGCAAGGTGCAGTTGCTCGACCTCGACCCGCCCGCCGGCTACCGCATCGAGGGCGAGGGCCAGGGCGGCGTCGCCGGCTTCGCCAAGGGCGGCGCCACGGTGCGGCTGGCCGAAGATGGCGCATTCACGCTGCTCAGCTATACCGTCAAGGCGCAGGTCGGCGGCAAGATCGCCCAGCTCGGCGCGCGGCTGATCGATGCCACCGCCAAGCAGATGGCCGACGCCTTCTTCGACCGCTTCGTGGCCGAGGTCGGCGCCACCGCGCCGGCCGAGATCGGCGCCGACGGCGCCGTCGGGGTGATCGCCGCAGCCACCGGCGAGACCGCCGGGCGGCCGTCGGCGCCGCCGCAGATCAGCCTGCTGAGCCTCATTCCGCGCGAGCCGATGGGGATACCCATTGTCGCCTGGATCGGCGGCATCATCTTCCTGGCCATCTTCATCCTGATCTTTGGAAGCTATCTGTAGTGCTGCCAGCCACCGTCGCCGACACCGCGATCCTGCTCGCCGAGGGCGGCTATGTCGCCGATCAGGCCCTTGCCACCACGGTTCATCTGTCGCTCGTCATGCAGCGCCCGCTGCTGCTGGAGGGCGAGCCGGGCACCGGCAAGACCGAGATCGCCAAGGTACTCGCCAGCGGGCTGAACCGGCGGCTGGTGAGGCTGCAATGCTATGACGGCCTCGACCTCGCCGCCGCCGCCTATGAGTGGGACCATGCGCGGCAGTTGATGGCGATCCGCATCGCCGAAGCCGCCGGCAGCGCCGACCGGCAGACGCTCGCCGCCGACATCTACGCGCGCGAATATCTGCAGGCGCGCCCGCTGCTCTCCGCCGTCGATCCCGACCAGCCGCCGGCGGTGCTGCTGATCGACGAACTCGACCGCGCCGACGAGCCGTTCGAGGCGTTCCTGCTGGAACTGCTGGCCGATTTCCAGTTGACCATCCCGGAATACGGCACCGTGCATGCGCGCATCCGGCCGGCCGTGGTGATCACCTCGAACCGCACCCGCGAGGTGCATGACGCGATCCGCCGGCGCTGCCTGTATCACTGGGTCGATTATCCCGATGCGGTGCGCGAGCGGGCGATCCTGGCGCGCAAGGCGCCGCAGGTCGGGGCAAAATTGTCGGCCGAGGTGGTGGCGTTCGTGCAGCGGCTGCGCGGGGAGGATCTGTTCAAGCTGCCCGGCGTCGCCGAGACGATCGACTGGGCGGCGGCGCTGACGCATCTCGATCAGCATGAACTGTCCCCCGAGGCGGTCAACGAGACGCTCGGCGTGCTGCTCAAATATCAGGACGACATCGCCAAGGTGCGCGGCGCCGAGGCGGCGCGGCTGATCGGCGAGGCCAAGGCGGCGGCGGCGCCGGCCAATCCGTTCGCGTGAGCGACGACGGCCTCCTGCCGCTGAATCTGATGCATTTCGCGCGGCTGCTGCGCCGCGCCGGGTTGCCGGTCGGGCCGTCCGACATGCTGGCGGCGCAGGAAGCGTTCGCGCTGATCGACATCGCCAGCCGGGCGCAGGTGCGCACGGCGTTGCGCGCCACCATGATCCATCGCCACGAACACGCCGATCTGTTCGATCAGGCGTTCCTGATGTTCTGGCGCGACCCGGAGGCGGCCCGCGCCGCCGCGGCGCTGCAGATGATGGACGGGCGCCAGCAGAAGCCCGAACGCGCCCCGCCCGGCAGCCGCCGCCTCGCCGAGGCGATGCAGTCGCCGCAGGAGAAGCGTCCGCCGGCCGAGGAACGCCAGGAGATCGAGGCGACCTTCACCGTCTCCGCCACCGAGCGACTGCAGACGATGGATTTCGAGGCCATGAGCGCCGAGGAGATCGCCGCCGCCAAGCGCGAAATCCGCCGCCTCAGCCTGCCGCTCGATGCCCGCCGGACGCGCCGCCGCCGCGCCGATCCGAACGGGCCGCATCTCGATCTGCGCGCCACCATCCGCCAGAGCCTGCGCACCGGCGGCGAGATCCTCAGCATCGCGGCGACCCGCAAGACCACGCGCCCGCCGCCGCTGGTGGTGCTCTGCGACATCAGCGGCTCGATGGCGCGCTATGCCCAGATCCTCCTGCACTTCCTCCATGCCGTTGCCAATGACCGTGACCGGGTCAGCACTTTTCTGTTTGGCACGCGGCTGTCGAACATCACCCGCCAGCTCCGTCACCGCGATCCTGAGGTGGCGTTCCAGATGGTCGCGCATGCCGTTCCCGACTGGTCCGGCGGCACCCGCATCGGCGAGGCGCTGGCCAGTTTCAACCGCATCTGGTCGCGCCGGGTGCTCGGCCAGGGGGCGGTCGTGCTGCTGGTGACGGACGGGCTGGACCGCGAGGGCGCGGTCGGCGTCGCCGAGAACATGGAGCGGCTGCACAAATCCTGCTCGCGGCTGGTATGGCTGAACCCGCTGTTGCGCTGGCAGGGGTTCGAGCCAAAGTCACAGGGCATCCGGGCGATGCTGCCGCATGTCGATGAGTTCCGCCCGGTACACAACCTGGCCAGCCTGCACGAGCTGGTGGCGACACTCTCCCGCCCTGCCCCGCGCAGCGTCATGGACAAGTGGAGACTGAGCGCATGAGCACGAGCGAAATGGAAGACGTTCTGGGCGTCGCCGCGGCGTGGCGCGCCGCCGGGGAACAGGTGGCGGTGGCGACGGTCACCGAAACCTGGGGCAGTTCGCCGCGCCCGGCTGGCAGCCAGATGGCGGTGACGGCATCGGGCCGCATGGCGGGCTCGGTCTCCGGCGGCTGCATCGAGGGCGCGGTGGCCGAGGCGGCGCAGACGACGATCCGCAGCGGCGCCCCGCAACTGCTCGATTTCGGCGTCACCAACGAACGCGCCTGGGAAGTCGGGCTGGCCTGCGGCGGCAAGGTAAAACTGTTCGTCGAGCGGCTGTCATGACCCCCGACCTGCTCGCCGCCCTCGCCGCGGCGCGGGCGGCAAAGCGCCCGACGGTGCTGGCGACCCGGCTGCCGGATGGCCTGCAGCTGCTGCTACCCTCGGCCGAGGCGCCGCCGGCGCTGGCCGAGGCGGCGTCGAGGGCGCTGGGTGACGACCGCTCGGGCACGGTGAAACTCGCCGACGGCGACTGGTTCCTGCATGTCCACAACCCGCCGGTCCGGCTGATCGTCGTCGGCGCGGTGCATATCGCCCAGGCGCTGGTGCCGTTCGCGGTGCAACTCGGTCTCGCCACCACCATCGTCGATCCGCGCCGCGCCTTCGCCACCGACGAGCGTTTCCCCGATGTCGCCGTCAGTACCGACTGGCCGGACGAGGCGATGGACCGGCTGGCGCCCGACTGCCGCACCGCCGTCGTCACCCTGACCCACGACCCCAAGCTCGACGACCCGGCGCTCGACCGGGCGCTGCGCGGCGCGGCGTTCTACATCGGCGCGCTGGGCAGCCGGAAGACGCATGCGGCACGGCTGGCGCGGCTGCGCGCGCTCGGCCATGACGACGCGGCGCTGGCCCGCATCCACGGCCCGGTCGGGCTGAACATCGCAGCAGTGACGGCGCCCGAGATCGCGCTGTCGATCGTCGCGCAGATCGTCGCGGTGCGGCGCGGCGCGTGATCTTCGGCGCCACCCCACTGGCGGCGGCCGAGGGCGCGGTGCTGGCGCACAGCCACCGGCTGCCCGGCCGGGTGTTGCGCAAGGGCAGCGTGCTCGACGCGGCGGCTGTTGCGGCGCTGCGCGAAGCCGGGCGGACGGAGGTGATCGCCGCCCGCCTGGAACCCGGCGACGTGGCCGAGGATGCCGCCGCCGCGCGCCTCGCCGCGGCGCTCGCAACGCCCCATCTCGATGCCGGGCGCGCCGGGACCGGGCGGGTCAATCTGCTTGCCCAGGCGCACGGGCTGCTGCGCGTCACCGCCGCGCGCATCGACGCCATCAACCTGCTGCACGAATCGCTGACCGTGGCGACGCTGCCGGATTGCTCGGTGGTGGCGCCGCGCGACATGGTGGCGACGGTCAAGGTCATTCCGTTCGCCGTGCCCGGCCCGGTGCTCGACGCCGTCGAGGCGGCCTCGCGCGACGGCGGCGGCGGCATCGCGCTGCACCCGTTCCGTCCGCTGAAAGTGGGTCTGGCGTTGAGCGAGCTGCCGGGGCTGAAGGAGAGCGTCACCGAGGGCACCATCGCCGCCACTGCGGCGCGCGTCGCGGCGCTGACCGGCACGCTGCTGCCGCCGCTGCGCTGCGCCCACACCGCCGAGGCGATTGCCGATGCGGTGCGCCGGCTGCTCGCCGCGGGGGCCGAACTGGTGCTGATCGCCGGGGCCTCGGCGACGGTCGATCGGCGCGATGTCGGGCCGCAGGGGGTGGTGGCGGCGGGCGGCGAAATCCTGCATTTCGGCATGCCGGTCGATCCCGGCAACCTGATCTGCCGCGGCCGCGTCGGCGCGGTGCCGGCGCTGGTGCTGCCCGGCTGCGCCCGCAGCCCGCGCGCCAATGGCATCGACTGGGTGCTGCGCCGCCTGTTCGCCGGCCTGCCGCTCGGGCCGGCGGAGATCATGCGCATGGGCGTCGGCGGCCTGCTCAAGGACACCGACGCCCGCCCGCTGCCGCGCGCCAAGGCGACCGCCGCGGCGGCGCCGCGGCCGCGCATGTTGGCCGCGGTCGTGCTGGCGGCCGGGCAATCGACGCGCATGGCGCCGTATCACAAGCTGCTGGTGGCCGATCGCGGCGGCAAGCCGATGGTGGCGCGGGTGGTGGACAACGTGCTGTCCAGCCGTGCCCGCCCTGTGCTGGTGGTGCTCGGCCATCGCGGCGAGGAAATCCGCGCCGCCCTCGGCGGGCGGCCGGTGACCTATGTGACGGCGGCGGACCACGCGGCGGGATTGTCCGCCAGTCTGCGGGCCGGCATTGCCGGACTGCCGGGCGAGGCGGCGGCGGCGCTGGTCTGCCTCGGCGACATGCCATTGGTGACCGGGCGGATGATCGACCGGCTGCTCGATGCGTTCGACCCTGACGAGGGGCGCGGCATCGTCGTGCCGACGCATCAGGGCAAGCCGGGCAACCCGATCCTGTGGGGCCGCGCGTGGTTTGCCGAGATCCTGGCGCTGTCCGGCGATGTCGGCGCGCGCGCTCTGCTGGCACGCCACGCCGAGCAGGTGGCCGAGGTCGAGATCGGCGACGACGCGGTGTTGCGCGATTTCGACACGGTGGAGAGCCTCGCCACCCTGCCGGCACGGTTGCGCCCAGCGGACGCCGGATAGGACGCCGGATAGGACGCGGGATAGGCCGTGTGCCGGCGCGGCGGATAATGCTGCTGCCAATTTGCCCCGATGTCAGCAATAATCCATCCGGCACCCGACGTCAGGGGTAATCGTCACGCCTGCCCTGGTGATCGCGCGACTATCGCGACAAGCGGTTAACCGGATTCTGGCTAACGCTTCCTATTGCATTGCACAAACATGGTTTTTTTGCTGTTCCGCTTGTCGCGCGGACTGGACCGGGCTAGGTGTCGGCGCCAAAGTCGGCATGCGACAAGATTGGCAGGCGACAGGTCCGGCAAGCGAGCGGAGCGGCAACGATGGCCCAGGCGGCGGCGCAAACGGCGACGGAAGCAAAAAAGCGCGGCAAGGGCCGCGACGCGGCACAGATGGCGGGCGGCATGGACCGCGCGGCCTTGCTGCGCGCCTATCACGACATGCTGCTGATCCGCCGCTTCGAGGAAAAGGCAGGGCAGCTCTATGGCATGGGGCTGATCGGCGGGTTCTGCCACCTCTATATCGGCCAGGAAGCGGTGGTGGTGGGCGTGCAGAGCGCGCTCGGCCAGGGCGACGAGGTGATCACCTCGTATCGCGACCACGGCCACATGCTGGCCACCGGCATGGACCCGAAAGGCGTCATGGCGGAGCTGACCGGCCGGGCGACGGGCTATTCGCACGGCAAGGGCGGCTCGATGCACATGTTCAGCAAGGAGAAAAACTTCTTCGGCGGACACGGCATCGTCGGCGCCCAGGTCAGCCTCGGCGCCGGCCTCGCCTTCAGCAACTGGTACCGCGGCAATGACCGCGTCGCGGTGACCTATTTCGGCGAGGGCGCGTCGAACCAGGGCCAGGTGTTCGAGAGCTTCAACCTCGCCGCGCTGATGAAGCTGCCCTGCGTGTTCGTCATCGAGAACAATAAATACGGCATGGGCACCAGCGTCGAGCGGGCCTCGGCGTCGCACGACCTGTCGAAGAACGGCGCACCCTGGGGCATTGCCGGGGCGCAGGTCGATGGCATGGACGTGGCGGCGGTGCATGCCGCGGCGGAGATCGCGGTCGCCGCCTGCCGCGCCGGCAACGGCCCCTATCTGCTGGAGGTCAAGACCTACCGTTACCGCGGACATTCGATGTCCGACCCCGGCAAATACCGCACCCGTGAGGAAATCCAGAAGATGCGCAGCGAACGCGACTGCATCGAGGGGGCGCGGCACAAGCTGGAATCGCTCGGCGTCGAGGAGGCCGAGTTCAAGCGCATCGACGACGCGATCAAGCTGCGGGTGCAGGAGGCGGCGGATTTCGCCCAGTCCAGCCCCGAGCCGGACGCCGCCGCGTTGTGGACCGACATCCTGGTGGAGGGCTGAGCGGATGGCGACGCAAATCCTGATGCCGGCGCTCTCGCCCACCATGACCGAGGGAAAGCTCGCGCGCTGGCTCAAGAAGGTCGGTGACGACGTGCGCGCCGGCGATGTCATCGCCGAGATCGAGACCGACAAGGCGACGATGGAGGTCGAGGCGGTTGATGAGGGCAAGATCAGCCGCATCCTGGTCGAAGAAGGCGCCGAGGGCATCGCGGTGAACACGCCGATCGCCGAACTGGCCGGCGATGGCGCCCAGGCGGCGGCGCCGGTGGCGGCGCCGGCGCCCGCGCCGCTCGCCGTGCCGGTCGCGCCAGTGGCGGCGGCGGCGGCAACGCCCGCCCCCGCGCCGGATAAGGATTGGGGACCAACCGCGCATATCACCGTGCGCGAGGCGCTGCGCGACGCCATGGCGGCGGAGATGCGCGCCGACAAGGACGTGTTCCTGATCGGCGAGGAAGTGGCGCAGTACCAGGGGGCGTACAAGATCAGCCAGGGCCTGCTCGACGAGTTCGGCCCGCGCCGCGTCATCGACTCGCCGATCACCGAGCATGGCTTCACCGGCATGGCGGTCGGCGCGGCGATGAACGGGCTGCGGCCGATCGTCGAGTTCATGACGTTCAACTTCGCCATGCAGGCGATCGACCAGATCATCAATTCGGCGGCCAAGACGCTCTACATGTCGGGCGGCCAGATGGGGTGCCCGATCGTCTTTCGCGGCCCCAACGGCGCCGCCTCGCGCGTCGCCGCGCAGCACAGCCAGTGCTACGCGAGCTGGTATGCCCATGTGCCGGGTCTGAAAGTGGTGGCGCCGTGGTCCGCGGCGGATGCCAAGGGATTGTTGCGCGCGGCGATCCGCGATCCGAATCCGGTGATCTTTCTGGAGAATGAGATTCTCTACGGGCAGAGCTTTGATTGTCCGACCGATCCCGATTTCGTGCTGCCGATCGGTCGCGCCAAGATTGAGCGGCCTGGCGAGCATGTCACCATCGTCGCCTTCTCGATCATGGTCGGCGTGGCGATGAAGGCGGCCGAGACGCTGGCGGCACAGGGCATCAGCGCCGAGGTGATCAATCTGCGCAGCCTGCGCCCGCTCGACACCGCGACCATCGTGCAGAGCGTCAAGAAGACCAGCCGCATCGTCACCGTCGAAGAAGGCTGGCCGTTCGCCGGCATCGGTGCCGAGGTGAACATGCAGGTCATCGAGCAATGCTTCGACTGGCTGGATGCGCCGCCGGAGCGCGTGCATGGGCTGGACGTGCCGCTGCCATACGCCGCAAACCTGGAAAAGCTGGCCTTGCCGCAGCCGGACTGGGTCGTCGATGCGGTGAAGAAGATCGTCTGAACGGCGGCACGATTTCAGCCCAACGGGAGCGACGCGATGGCGACCAATATCCTGATGCCAGCCCTCAGCCCGACCATGACGGAAGGCACTCTGGCGCGCTGGCTGAAGAAAGAGGGCGAGAGCGTGCGCGCCGGCGACGTCATCGCCGAAATCGAGACCGACAAGGCGACGATGGAGGTCGAAGCGGTGGATGAAGGCGTGCTCGGCAAAATCCTCGTCGCCGACGGCACCGCCGGGGTCAAGGTCAACGAGCCGATCGCCGTGCTGGTCGAACCCGGCGAGGCGGTGCCGAGCGCCGTCGTCCCGGCCGCGCCGCAGCCACCGGCAGCAGCGGCAGCGGCGGCCGAGGCGGCGCCCGTCGCCGCCCCGGCAGCAACCGCGCAGCCGAACGGGCACGCCACCGCGGAGCGCGTCTTCGCCTCCCCGCTGGCACGGCGGATGGCCAAGCAGGCCGGACTCGATCTGGCGACGGTGAAGGGCAGCGGCCCCAACGGGCGCATCGTCCGCGCCGACATCACCGCGGCGCAGAGCGGCGCCCGCCCCACCGCCGCGGCGCCGGCACCCGTCGCCGCTGCTGCGCCGGCCGCCGCGCCGGCCGCCGCGCCGGCCAAGGCGCCGGCCGCGGCGATCACCGCGCCGCACCGGCTGGTGCCGCACAGTTCGATGCGCAAGGTCATCGCCCGCCGCCTCGCCGAGGCCAAGCAGACGGTGCCGCATTTCTATGCCTCGATCGATGTCGAGCTGGACGCGCTGATGAAGCTGCGCGCCGAGCTGAACGCCAAAAGCCCCGGCGACGCGCCGGGCGCGTTCAAACTGTCGGTCAACGACCTGATCATCAAGGCCGCCGCCGTCACCCTGCGCCGCATCCCCAGGGTCAATGCCAGCTACACCGACGACGCCACCGTGCTCTATGACGACGTGGACATCTCGGTCGCTGTCTCCATCCCCGACGGGCTGATCACGCCGATCATCCGCCGCGCCGATCAGAAGGGGCTGGCCGCCATCAGCGCCGAGATGAAAGACCTCGCCGCCCGCGCCCGCGCCGGCAAGCTCAAGCCCGAGGAGTTCCAGGGCGGCGGGTTCTCGATCTCCAACATGGGCATGTACGGGGTCAGCAGCTTCGCCGCCATCATCAACCCGCCCCAGGCGGCGATCCTGGCGGTCGCCGCCGGCACCCAGCGGCCGGTGGTCAAGGCCGGGCAACTGGCGGTGGCCACGGTGATGACCTGCACGCTGAGCGTCGATCACCGCATCGTCGATGGCGCGCTCGGCGCCGAATGGCTCGCTGAGTTCCGCCGCGTCGTCGAGGACCCGCTGAGCCTGATGCTGTAGATGACCGCACCGATCCTGTGCGACGCGCGGCCGGGCGACGCGGGTACCATCCTGCGCGTTGTGCGGCTGCTTGCCGACGATGAGTCGCTGGCGCATGAGGTGCAGGCGAGCGAGGCGGTGCTGCACGAGCAACTGTTCGGCCCGTTGCCGCGCGGCTGGACGGTGCAGCGGCTTTCAGGTGACGCATTGGCAGCGCTGGCGGCACAGGGAGACAGATGATGGCGGACCAGGATTTCGACCTCGTCGTAATCGGCGGCGGCCCCGGCGGCTATGTCGCGGCGATCCGCGCCGCCCAGCTCGGCATGAAGGCCGCCGTGGTCGAGCGCGAGCATCTCGGCGGCATCTGCCTCAACTGGGGCTGCATCCCGACCAAGGCGCTGCTGCGCGCCTCGGAAATCAATCACCTGCTGCATCATCTCGACGAGTTCGGCTTCGCCGCCGACAATATCCGCTTCGACGCGACAAAAGTGGTCAAGCGGTCGCGGGCGGTGGCCAATCAGCTCGCCAGTGGCGTCGGCTTCCTGCTCAAGAAGAACAAGGTCGCCGTGTTTGACGGCGCCGGCAAGCTTGCCGGCAAAAACACCGTCGCGGTCGAAAAGGCCGGCAAGCCGGTGGCCACCCTGCATGCGCCGCATATCATCCTGGCCACCGGCGCGCGGGCGCGGCAACTGCCGGGCATCGAAGCGGACGGGCGGATCATCTGGACCTACAAGGAGGCGATGGTGCCGCCCGCGGTGCCGAAATCGCTGCTGGTGATCGGCTCCGGCGCCATCGGCATCGAGTTCGCCAGCTTCTACCGCAACATGGGCGCCGAGGTCACCGTGGTCGAGGTGATGGACCGCGTGCTGCCGGTCGAGGATGCGGAGATTTCCGCCGTCGCCCGCAAGGCGTTCGAGAAGCAGGGCATGAAGATCATCACCTCGGCCGCGGTCAAGGGCGTGCGCAAGGGCACCGACAACGCCGTCGTCACCGTCGAGGCCGGCGGCAAGAGCCAGGACATCACCGTCGATCGGGTGATCTCCGCCGTCGGCATCGTCGGCAATGTCGAGGGCATCGGCATCGAAGGAACCGGCGTCAAGGTCGAGCGGACGCATGTGCTGATCGACGCCTATTGCCGCACCGCAGAGCCGGGCGTCTATGCCATCGGCGATCTGTGCGGCGCGCCGTGGCTGGCGCACAAGGCGAGCCATGAGGGCGTCGTCTGCGTCGAAAAAATCGCCGGCGTGCCGGACGTGCATCCGATCGACTGGGACAACATCCCCGGCTGCACCTATTGCCGGCCGCAGGTCGCCTCGGTCGGGCTGACCGAGGAAAAGGCCAAGGCCGCCGGCCACGCGGTCAAGGTCGGCCGCTTTCCCTTCATCGGCAACGGCAAGGCCATCGCCATGGGCGAGCCGGAGGGCATGGTCAAGACGGTGTTCGACGCCACCACCGGCGCCCTGCTCGGCGCCCACATGATCGGCGCCGAAGTCACCGAGATGATCCAGGGCTACGTCATCGCCCGCACGCTGGAGACCACAGAGGCCGAGTTGATGCACACAATCTTCCCCCACCCGACGGTCAGCGAGACCATGCACGAAGCCGTGCTTGACGCCTACGGCCGCGCCATCCACTTCTAGGCCGGGACGCCAGAGGACAAGGTCGGATGACGACGCGGCTGCTGATCGACCATCGCCAGGGCGGCGTTGCGGTGCTGCGCCACCCTGAGAAGGCGAATCGGCCGGACAACCCGATCCAGCGCAAGCCGGACTGGATCCGGGTGAAGGCGCCGACGCACCCGATCTATCACGAGACCCGCGAATTGATCCGCAGCAACCGCCTGGTGACGGTCTGCGAGGAAGCCGGCTGCCCGAATATCGGCGAATGCTGGTCGCAGCGCCACGCCACCATGATGATCATGGGCGAGGTCTGCACCCGCGCCTGCGCCTTCTGCAACGTCGCCACCGGCCAGCCGGCGCCGCTCGACGCCGGGGAGCCGGCGCGCGTCGCCGATGCGGTGGCGCGGCTCGGGCTGCGCCATGTCGTCATCACCTCGGTCGATCGCGACGATCTGGCGGATGGCGGGGCGGCGCATTTCGCCGCCGTCATCGGCGCCCTGCGCGCGGCGGCGCCGGACACCACCATCGAAGTGCTGACCCCCGATTTCCTGCGCAAGCCGGGCGCGCTGGAAGTGGTGGCCGAGGCGCGGCCGGACGTGTTCAACCACAATCTGGAAACCGTGCCGCGGCTCTACCCGAGCATCCGGCCGGGCGCACGCTACTACCAGTCGCTGCGCCTGCTCGACCGGGTGAAGCAGCTTGATCCGACGATCTTCACCAAATCAGGGCTGATGGTTGGGCTGGGCGAGACGCGGCCGGAAGTGTTGCAGGTGATGGACGATCTGCGCATCGCCGAGGTCGATTTCCTGACCATCGGCCAGTATTTGCAGCCGAGCGTCAAACATGCCGCGGTGGCCGAGTTCGTCACCCCCGACGCCTTCGCCGAGTATGCCCGGCTGGCCCGCGCGCGCGGATTCCTGCTTGTCTCGGCGACGCCGCTGACGCGCAGTTCGTACCACGCCGATGCAGATTTTGCCGCGCTGCGCGAGGCGCGCGCGGCCCGGCTCGCCGCCGGCGGCTGAGCCATGCCGCGGCACACCGAAACCAAGCTGGTCCCCTATCGCGCGGAACAATTGTTCGACCTCGTCGCCGATGTCGGGCGTTATCCGCAGTTCCTGCCGTGGTGCGTCGGGGCGGTGGTGAAAAGCCGCAGCGAGTCGGAGTTGATCGCCGATCTGGTGATCGGCTTCGGCCCGTTTCGCGAGGGCTTCACCAGCCGCGTGACGCTGGACCGGCCGGGGCTGATCCAGGTGCGCTACGAAAACGGTCCGTTCCGCTATCTGACCAATCAGTGGCGCTTCACCCCCGAGGCGCGCGGCTGCAAGGTGGATTTCTACGTCGATTTCGAGTTCCGCAGCCGCATCCTGCAAGCCGCCATCGGCGTCGTCTTCAACGAGGCGGTGCGCCGCATGGTCAACGCCTTCCACAAGCGGGCGCGCGATGTCTATGGCCCGCCGCCGACCACCATCGCCGTTGCCGGTCGCGCCAAAGCGCAAGGTGCCTGACCAGGGCCGAGTGCCTGAGAAGGGCGGGGTGCCTCAGGCGTCGGCGCGCGGCAGCCAGGGAATGCTGGCCACCTCGATGCCATCCTCGGCCAGCGCCTCAGCCTGTTCGGGCGTCGTCTCGCCATAGATGCCGCGGCGGTCGCTGTCGCCGTTGTGCATCCGCCGCGCCTCGTCGGCGAAGTCGGCGCCGACATAATCGCAATGCCGCTCCACCTCGGCGCGCATCCGCTGCAGCATGGCGCGCAGATGATCCGGCATCGCCGGCGGCGCCGCCACCGTCTTGGCCGGGGCGGGTTCGGCCACCGACGCCGCATGCTTGCGGGCGACCGAGGGTGCCATCATGGCGCGGGTGACCCCGTTATCGGCGCAGACCGGGCACGCCACCAGCCCGCGTGCCGCCTGCGCATCGAACGCCGCGCTGTCGGGAAACCAACCGTCGAAGCCATGAGCCGCGCGGCACTGCAACTGATAGTGAATCATCCCTGGGTCCTGAAGCGCCACGTCATCCGGTAACATTGGGCCTTTTGGCACTCCCCGCAAGTGAGTGCCATGGCGCGGCCGGCCGCGGTCAGCTTACCGCCGCCCGCAGCTTGTGGTCGAGCATGCCGGCGCGGTCGAGTGCGATCAGGTCGTCACAGCCGCCAATATGTTCGCCGTTGATGAAGATCTGCGGCACGCTGGTCCGCCCACCCGACCGCTCGGTCGCTTCGTGGCGCAGGCGGCTGCCGGAGGGAGCCTCGATCTCGGTGTAGGTGACACCCTTCTTGCTCAGCAGACTCTTGGCCCGGACACAATACGGGCACCAGGGTTGCGTGTAGATTTCAACGATCGGCATTGCGGCCTCCTTGCTGGCGAACAGATTCGCCCGATCGGGCCGCGGCGCAAGTGGCATCAGCCGAGTCGCCGGTCGGGCACGCGCGCCGCCACCAGCACATCGACCGCGGCGGCGCCGGCGCCGAGCAGCGCTTCGGTGCAGGCGGCGGCGGTGGCGCCGCTGGTCATGACGTCGTCGATCAGCAGCACCCGCCTTCCGGCAAGCGCCGCGACGCGCTCAGGACGCACCGCGATGGCGCCGCGCACCATCTCCGCCCGCGCCGCCGCCCCGAGATGGCCGAGCGGCGCCGTTGCGCGCAGCCGGCACAGCGCGTCGGGCAGGCTCGGGACGCCGGAACGCCGGGCGAGCGCGCCGGCCAGCAAGGCCGCCTGATTGTAGCGACGGGTGAACAGCCGACGGCGGTGCAGCGGCACCGGCACCAGAATCCCGGCCCGCGCCAGCAGCGCTGCCCCCGCCCGCGCCATCAGCGGCGCCAGCGCCGCCGCCAGTTCCGGCCGATCGGCGTATTTGAACGGCAGCACCACCCGCGCCGCCTGCGCGTCGTAGCGCAGCGCCGCCCGCGCACTCTCCCAGGGCGGCGGCCGGGCGGCGCAGTCCGGGCACAGCCGCGCCGCGCCGCCCTGTCCGGCATGGGTAAACGGCGTGCCGCAGGCGCGGCAGCACGGCTCCGAGACGAAGCCGGTGCAGGCAAAGCACGGCGCGCAGAACCGGCCCGGTGCATCGACCGGCCGATCGCAGGTCAGACAGACCGGCGGCAGCAGCACATCGAGCGCCGCGCCAGCCAGTCGCAGGGCCAATCCGGGCATGCAATGCGATTAGCCGCCCGCCGGGGTTGGCGGCAACGCGCCAGCGCGTACATGCAGCGCATGAGCGACAGCATGCATGTCTTCGACCGCGCCGCCGTGCGCCGCCACCGCGACCGCGCCGCCGCCACCATCGGCGGCGTCGCCGACATCCTCAACGACGCGGCGTCGCGCCTGCTCGACCGGCTGGACGACACCACCCGGCGATTCACCGCCGCCCTCGATGTCGGCGGACGCGGCATTGTCGCGCCCCTGCTGCGGGCGCGCGGCATCCCGACGCTGGCCTGCGATCTGTCGCCGCTGATGGCCGCGGGCGCCGGCGCGCCGTGCGCGGTGGCCGATGAGGAGGCGCTGCCCTTCGCCCCGGCCAGCTTCGACCTCATCGTCGCCAGCCTGTCGCTGCACTGGGTCAATGATCTGCCGGGCGCGCTGATCCAGTTGCGCCATGCGCTGCGCCCGGACGGGTTGCTGCTGGCAAGCCTGCCGGCGCTCGGCACGCTGGCGGAGCTACGCCGCGCCCTGACCGCGACGGAGGCGGCGCTGCGCGGCGGCGCCGCACCGCGCGTCTCGCCCTTCCCCGATCTGCGCGACTGCGCCGGGCTGCTGCAGCGCGCCGGCTTCGCCCTGCCGGTCGCCGATGCCGAGGAGATTGCGGTGCTCTATGCCGATCCGCTGCGGCTGCTGCGCGACTTGCGGCATGCCGGAGAAGCCAACGCGGTGGTGCTGCGCGACCGCCGCCCACCGCCGCGCGACCTGTTCCCGGCGGCGGTCGCCGCCCTGCCGGAGCAGGACGGAAGGGTGCGCGCGACGCTGCGGCTGGCCATCCTTACCGGATGGGCACCCGGCCCGGACCAGCCGCAAAGCCTCCGGCCGGGCAGCGCCAAACACTCTCTGGCGGAGGCGCTGCGGGCGCCGCCGCCAGAGCAGGGTTAGTCGGTCAGAGCGTCTTCGCCACCGCCCGTTTCGCCACCACGCCGACGAGATGGGCGCGGTATTCGGCGCTGCCATGGATGTCGGCGTTCATCGAATCGACGGGCGTCGCGATGCCGTTCAGCGCGTCCGGCGACCAGGATTTGCTCAGCGCCGCCTCGAACGCGGTGTGGCGAAACACCCCGTTCTGCCCGGCGCCGGTGACCGTCACGCGCACGCCCTTGGGGCCACGCGCGACGAACACGCCGACCATCGCATAGCGCGAGGCCGGATTGCTGAACTTCTCATAGGCGGCCTTTTCCGGAGCGGTGAACTCGATCGCGGTGATGATCTCGCCCGGCTGCAGCGCGGTCGCGAACATGCCCTGGAAATACTCGTCGGCAGCGATGCTGCGGGCGCTGGTCTTGATCGTCGCCCCCAGCGCCAGCGCCGCCGAGGGATAATCGGCGGTCGGGTCGTTGTTGGCGAGCGACCCGCCGATGGTGCCGCGATAGCGCACCGCCGGATCGCCGATCATGCCGGCCAGCGCCGCCAGCGCCGGAATCAACTGCTTGACCTCCGCCGAGCGGGCGACGGTGCGGTGGGTGGTGGTGGCGCCGATGGTCAGCGTGGTGCCGCTGACGGTGATGCCGGATAGCCCGAGCCTGGACAGATCGACAACCGTCGTCGGCTTGTTCAGCCGCTGCTTCAGCACCGGGATCAGCGTCTGCCCGCCCGCCAGCGGACGCGCCTCTGGATCGGCCAGCAGCTTGACCGCATCGGCGACGGACGCCGGCGTCTGGAACGCGAAATCGTACATCGTGCGGTTCCCTCTACTCCGCGGCCATCTTCGGACGGCCGGCCTCGATGATGCCCCAGATTTTCGCCGACGTTGCCGGCATGTCGAGATGCCGGACGCCGTAGTCACGCAGCGCATCGACCACCGCATTGATCACCGCCGGCGGCGAGCCGATGGCCCCGACCTCGCCGCAGCCCTTGGAGCCGAGCGGGTTATGGGTGCACATCGTGTTCTCGGTCGAGACGTTGAAATTCGGTAGATCGTCGGCGCGCGGCATGGTGTAGTCCATGAACGAGCCGGACAAAAGCTGTCCGTCCGCATCATAGGCCGCATTCTCCAGCAGCGCTTGGCCGATACCCTGGGCCACGCCGCCCTGCACCTGCCCTTCGACGATCATCGGGTTGACGACGCGCCCGACATCATCGACGGCGGTGAAATTCACCACCCGCACGACGCCGGTGTCACGGTCGATCTCGACCTCGCAGATATGGCAGCCGCCGGGGAAGGTGAAGTTCTTCGGGTCATAGAACGCGGTTTCGTCCAGCCCCGGCTCCAGCTCCTCGATCGGGTAGTTGTGCGGCACATAGGCGGTCAGCGCGATCTCGCCCAGGGTTTTCACCTTGTCGGTGCCGGCAACGGTGAACTTGCCGTCCTTGAACTCGATGTCGTCGGCGCTGGCTTCCATCAGATGCGCGGCGATCTTCTTGCCCTTGGCGATGATCTTGTCCATCGCCTTGACCATCGCCGATCCGCCGACGGCAAGGCTGCGGCTGCCATAGGTGCCCATGCCGAACGGGATTTTCGCCGTGTCGCCGTGGACCACATCAACCTGCGAAAACGGCACGCCGAGCTGATCGGTGACAAGCTGGGCGAACGTCGTCTCGTGGCCCTGGCCGTGGCTGTGGGTGCCGGTGAAGACGCTGACGCTGCCGGTCGGGTGCACCCGCACATTGGCGACCTCGTACAGCCCGGCGCGGGCACCGAGCGACCCGACCACCTTGGACGGGGCGATGCCGCAGGCTTCCAGATAGGTCGAGACGCCGATGCCGCGCAGCTTGCCGCGCTGCGCCGCCTCCGCCCGCCGCGCCGGGAAGCCGGCCCAGTCGGCATGCTTCATCGCCATGTCGAGGGTGGTGAAATAATCGCCGCTGTCATATTGCAGCGCCACCGGCGTCTGGTACGGGAAGGCGTCGCGCGGAATGAAGTTTTTGCGACGGATGGCGATCCGGTCCATGCCGGTGTCATGCGCCGCGGCATCGACCAGACGTTCCAGCAGATACGTCGCCTCCGGCCGCCCGGCGCCGCGATAGGCATCGACCGGCACGGTGTTGGTGAACACCGCCTTGACCTCGGCATAGATCGCCGGCGTCGTGTACACCCCGGCCAGCAGCGTCGCATACAGATAGGTCGGCACCGCCGTCGCGAAGGTCGAAAGATAGGCGCCCATGTTCGACAGCGTCTGCACATGCAGGGCGAGGAACGTGCCGTCCTTGTCGAGCGCCAGCCGTGCCGTGCTGACATGGTCGCGGCCATGCGCGTCGGACATGAAGCTTTCGCTGCGCTCGGCGGTCCACTTGACCGGCCGCTTCAGCTTGCCGGCCGCCCAGGTGACGATGGCTTCCTCGGCATAGTGATAGATCTTGCTGCCAAAGCCGCCGCCGACATCGGGGGCGACGACGCGCAGCTTGTGCTCCGGCAGGCCGAGCACGAAGGCGCCCATCAGCAGCCGGATGACATGCGGGTTCTGGCTGGTGGTGTAGAGCGTGTAGTCATCCGTCGACGAGTCGAAGTCGCCGAGCGCGGCGCGCGGCTCCATCGCATTCGGGATCAACCGGTTGTTGGTCAGGTCGAGGGTCACGACATGCGCCGCCTGGGCGAACGCCGCCTCCATCGCCGCCTTGTCGCCGATATGCCAGTCATAGCAGAGATTTCCGGCAATCCCCTCATGCACCACGCCGGCGCCGGGCTTGATCGCGTCGGTCACATTGGCGACAGAGGGCAGATCCTCCATCTCGACCGCCAGGAGTTCCGCCGCGTCCTTGGCCTGCTGGCGGGTCTCGGCGATCACCACGGCGATCTGGTCGCCGACATGGCGCACGAAGCCCTCGGCCAGCATCGGATGGCGCGGCTCGGCCATCGGGCTGCCGTCCTTGTTATGGATCTGCCAGCCGCAGGGAATGCTGCCGAGCGCCGCGGTATCGGCGCCGGTGAACACCGCGACCACGCCGGGCGCCGCCTTTGCCGCCGCTGTGTCGATCGACAGGATTTTCGCGTGCGGGCGGTCGCTGCGCTTGATGTAGGCGTGCAACTGGCCGGGACGGTTAATGTCGTCGGTGTAGTGGCCGCGGCCGGAGATGAAACGCAGATCCTCTTTGCGGCGAACCGAGGCGCCGATGCCCTGGAACGGTAGTGTCATGGACGGTTTCTCCCGCACCGCGCTTCGCGGCGTCGTTGCTCTTGTTTGGTTATTCGGCGGCGACCGGCAAGCCCTTCTGGTGCATCAGCGGCCACGCCGCGGAGATTGCCTTGACGATATTGTGGTAGCCGGTGCAGCGGCAGAGATTGCCTTCCAGACCGTGCCGAATCTGCTCCTCGGTCAGCCCCTCGGGGTGACTGTTCACCAGATCGATTGCCGCCATCACCATGCCGGGGGTGCAGAAACCGCACTGCAGCGCGTGGTGCTCGCGGAACATCTCCTGCATCGGGTGCAGCGTGCCGTCGGCCGCCGCCAGTCCCTCGATCGTCGTCACCGTCGCGCCGTTGGCCGACAGCGCCAGCATGGTGCAGGACTTCACCGCCATGCCATCGACATGCACGACGCAGGCGCCGCACTGGCTGGTGTCGCAGCCAACATGGGTGCCGGTCAGTCCCAGCTTCTCGCGCAGCAATTCCACCAGCAGCGTCCGGCCCTCGACCTCGACCGACGCCGGCTTGCCGTTCACCGTCAGGCTCACCTGGGGCATGGTTCACTCCCTCCACAACGTGCTGACGCGCCGGCGCAGGGTGCCACCGCGCATGTGGCGGCAGAATTGGCACCCGTCCGGCAGGTGGTCAAGCGCGCCAGGACCGCGCACTTGCCATAGACAAGTCACCCGCCGCCATGCGTTATATATGTAAATACATAGCGTGCCCGGTGTCCGCGGCTGGCCGCGACTGTCATGTTGCCGGCCAGCCGGCCGGCGCGGCGATTTTTGCCGGATGTCTTCCCCTCCCCACCCGACTGCCTGTAATCCGCCGCCATGCAGGCCATGCTTGTGCGTTTGTCCACGCCCGCCCGACTCGCCCTGATGGCGCAGTTCCTGCGCTTCGGCGTGGTCGGCGTGGCCGGCTTCGCAGTGGACACGGCGACCGTCTATGCCAGCCGCGCGACGCTCGGCCTGTACGGCGCCGGGGTGCTGGCGTTTCTGGTGGCGGCGACGGCGAACTGGGCGCTCAACCGGATCTGGACCTTTCGCGGCCAGGGCGAGGGACCGATGCACCGGCAATGGGCGATGTTCCTGGCCGCCAACTCGCTCGGCTTCGTGCTCAACCGCGGCACCTATTTCGTTCTTGTCACCGTCAGCCTCCTGTGCGCCGATAACCCGGTGATCGCGGTCGCCGCCGGTTCGCTCGCCGGCATGTTCGCCAATTTCAACCTGTCACGGAAACTGGTGTTCCGATGAGTGCCACCCACCTCCTGCTGCAGCAGGCCGCGACGCCAACCGGGTGGGCCGGGCTGCGGCTGGCGGTGTTGATCCCCTGCTATAACGAGGCGGTGGCGATCCCGAAGGTGGTCGCCGATTTCGCCGCGGCGCTGCCCGGCGCCGACATCTATGTGTACGACAACAACTCGCGCGACGACACCGCCGCGGTCGCGCGCGCCGCCGGTGCCGCAGTGCGGCGCGAGACGCTGCAGGGCAAGGGCCACGTCATCCGCCGCGGCTTTGCCGACATTGACGCCGACATCTACGTCCTGGTCGATGGCGACGACACCTACGATGCCGCCGCCGCGCCGCAGATGGTGCGCATGCTGATCGACGAGCCGCTCGACATGGTGACCGGCCGGCGCTTGACCGAGGCCGAGGCGGCATATCGGCGTGGCCATCGCCTCGGCAACCGGGTGCTGGCCGGACTGGTGCGGTCGATTTTCGGCAACCGCACCGGCGACATGCTGTCGGGCTACCGGGTGTTCAGCCGCCGCTTCGTCAAATCCTTCCCCGCGCTGTCGGCGGGGTTCGAGATCGAGACGGAGATGACGGTGCATGCGCTGGAGCTCGACATGCCGGTGGGCGAGGTGCCGACCGAGTACCGTGCCCGCCCGCCCGGCAGCACCTCGAAGCTGCGCACCTATGCCGATGGGCTGTGCATTCTGCGGACCATCGTGCAACTGGTGAAGCAGGAGCGGCCGTTGCAGTTCTTCGCCACCAGCGGTGTCGCGCTGCTGGCGCTCGGGCTGCTGCTCGGGGTGCCGGTGGTGTTCGAGTTCCTGGCCACCGGCCTGGTGCGCCGGTTGCCTACGGCGGTGCTGGCTACGGGGCTGGAATTGCTGTCGTTCCTGTCGTTCTCATGCGGCCTGATCCTGGAATCGGTGGCGCGCGGCCGCAAGGAGATGAAGCGGCTGGCCTATCTGTCGATCCCGGCGGTGGCGCGGCGGGGCCAGTAACTGTTGATTCTGTGGCCGGTTCAGCCAGCGGGCTGAACGGCCCGTGGCATCGGACCACGCACCAGGGCAGGGCCTATCCGCGCGCCGTCCGCTCCGCCCGATAGAGGGCACGAAACCGCGCCAGCCGCGGCGCATAAAGCTCCGCCGCCGCCGCATCGGGGTGGAACGTCTCGCGCACCGCCGGCGCCGTAGCTCGCCTCCTACGGGGTGGGCCGCCGCCGTGTCCCGCTCTCGCTCCTGCCCCGTCTCGCCCGCGTGCTGGCCTTCCCTATCGAGGAACTGATCGGCGAGCCGTCGCCGCAACAAGCTCTCGGCCGGCCCGGTCCGACCTCCCGCGTCCAGCAGCAGCTCGAACAGATTCAGCGCCTGCCGAAGGCGCAGCAGCGCTTCGTCCGGCAGATGCTCGATACCGTGCTTCAGCAGGCGGCCCGCTAGCAGCCGGGCAGCTAAGAGGCCATTTGGAAACGGTTTCTCAACGAGCCGGGCGTCGTAGCAGCAGCACGCTTGAGGCGGCGTAGAGGAAGGCCTCGACGGACTCGATTGTGGCTTCGAAGTCCTTGGCCAGCCGTCTGTTTCGGTTGATCCAGGCGAAGAAGCGTTCGACGACCCA
>JAJZES010000009.1 GCA_021845985.1 Pseudomonadota bacterium
GATTCCCCCCTCAGGACTACGCAACCCCGTTCTTATCGAAGAACATCCCCTACCCGGAGGTTACCGATCCCGCGGATCCCCCGATCAGACCTGAGCGTCACGTGGCGAACTCCATGACATCCGTCCGGGTTACAATCGCGCGCGCTATCGCAAGAACCCTACCGCGCTGCCCATGCTGCCAGCAAGCTACACGCAGGATGCACCTTATGACACAGTAAGAATAAACCCCAATCAGAATATCCTTGCCCGTCGCTTCCTTTCGGACGTCGTCACAAACAACAACCGAGTGAACGATGAAGTCCTCCATTATATCACCAAAATATTTGCGCGCGTGTCATTGCCCCCGGAGCCGGCGGGCTTGATTTCAATGATTTCCTTGGCCGGCTCTCCGACCAAATGATGTGCATTTCGCTGTGGACGATCAGCGAAAAAAAACAACCTTGAATTCCAGTTCCGCACCGACGGCATACAGCAGGTCGCTGACCGTATCAATCGTCCAGTTCGCCGGCCCAGACAACCACCGGCTGATTTGCGACGGGTGCATTTCCAGCTTGTCGGCAATGTCTCGTTTGCGCAGGCCGGAGGCTTCGGCGACCGATTCGATTGCCACGGCGACCGTTTCGTGAAGCCTGTTGCGTTGCCTTTGCCGGAAGTAGATTTTGTCCACCTCGATCATCGCTTTAGTCCCATTTGCCTGGTTGCGTTGGTGGTTATGTAGTCTTCAAACGCGGCACCCAAGAACGGCAGCAAGCTGCCAAATATTTCCTGCCATGACTGTTCGCACTGAACCAGATTGATGTCCCACGCCATGTCCCCCTTGGCGCGCAATGTTTTCCGCTCAACCGCGTGAGTCGCCACAAACACGTCGGGTTCAGCAAACCTGCCAAACACCCTGATTGACGGAGAGGGCCGAACGCTGCGAATCTCCCATCGTTCGTATTTTTCGGGACGAGCCATTTCATATAGTCCTGGGTAATTCTGCCACCTTCCACGAAGTGGGAAAAGTCAGCCGCCAGCCATGCCCATCGCTCGGCCCGCTTCCTGTCGTCGGCCATAGTCGCCGCGTCCATCTCGGCCGCGAGATGCCCGGTCATGAGCAGCGCCCTTGGTGTGCCACCCCAACGGTGGCGCGGTCTGTAGGGAACAAGTCGCCCATCCGCCTTAGCCGCTTCAATCGCCGCTGAAATTGACATATAACGCAATTTCCCTGACCTGGGCGAGCGAGACGTTCACATCGCCGCGACACTGCAGGCAGTTGGCGGAGCCGTCAAACCGGCCGGCCAATCGGGTCCAGCCGATCGTATCGGTCCGATTTCACCCGATTGCCCCGGCCCGGAAAAGAAACCCACTTGCCCAGGTGGGGGCATTCATGTTCTTGTTCCGTTCGTGAACGCCGAAACCCCCCTCCCCCCGGCCGAACGCCTCGCCCGCATCATCGATGATGTGTGCAAGGCCGCGGCGGCACGCGCGCCGCGCGGGTTTCTCGCCATCCCGATCCTGATGCTGCTGTGGGCGCGGCTGAAACGGATGTCCTTGCGCATCACCCGCCTCGCCGCCCGCGCCGCCGCCGGGACTTTGCGCACCCCCCCGCGCGCTGCTCCCCGCCAGCCGCTGTCCCGCCGACCGCCGGCCACGCCGCCGCGCCGCCTGCCGAGACGCACCGGCTGGCTGTGCCAGCCGGTGCCGGCGGCCTGCGCCTATGCCTCGCAATTGCAGCATCTGCTGAACGAGCCGGACATGCGCGCGCTGCTCGACGCCGCCCCCGGCATCGACCGGCTGCTGCGCCCGTTCTGCCGCATGCTCGGCGTCGCCCGACCAAAACTCCCGCCCCGCTCAAACCAGCGTCCAAGCCAGCGGCCAACCCGCCGGCCAGCCGCGCCCCGCGCCGCCGCGCCGGCGGCGCAGCGATCGGCCGGGGTGCCGGCGCGCGACCTGCCGCACCGCCGACCCCGCCCGGCGCGGGCGCCACCCCTAAGGTACCGCGAATGACCCATAATCCGCGCATCCGCGCCCCGGCGATGGCCTCAAGCCGTCCTGCCGGCGCGGCCGGCTGCCGGTGCCGCCGGGGCCACGGCGGCCGGGCACGTTCGGGCAAGAATTGGCCTTCCCGCCGCCCGGCCGGACGCGCCACTATGCCGGCCGCTTCGGCACGCAGGCCGGGGCGATGACCGACGGAGCAGGCAGCATGGCCGATCGCGGCCGAGATAGCGGCGTCCGGCCCCCGCCGCGCACCGCCGGTGGCGGCGCCGGGGCATGACCGACGATGCCGAATTGCGCGCCCTGCTGCGCTACAGCGCGGCGATCGGCGCCGATCCGGCGCTGGTCCAGGGCGCCGGCGGCAACGTCTCGCTCAAGCGCGACGGGCTGCTGTGGGTGAAGGCCTCGGGCACCTGGCTCGCAGCGGCCGAGCGGCAGCCGATCATGGTGCCGGTGCATCTGCCGCCGCTGCTGGCGGCGATCGCCGCCGACGATGCGGCGGCGATGGAGGATGCCTCCCGCTTCGTCGCCACTGGGCAGGACGCGACCGGCCTGCGCCCCTCGATCGAGACGACGCTGCACGCGCTGCTGCCGCATCCGGTGGTGGTGCATGTGCATTGCGTCGAGACCCTCGCCTGGGCCTGCCGGCGCGATGCCGAAACGGTGCTGGCGCCGAAGCTGGCCGGGCTGCGCTGGCGCTTCATCCCTTATGTCCGGCCGGGGGCGCCGCTCACCCGCAGCATCGCCCGGCGCATGCACCCGGCAACCGACGTGCTGGTGCTCGGCAATCACGGCGTGGTGGCGGGCGGGGCGGATACCGCCGCCGCCGGCCGATTGATCGCCGAGGTGGCGCGGCGCCTGCGCCGCCAGCCGCGCGCCGCGCCGCCGCCGGATGCGCGCCGCCTGTCGGCCGCTGGCTACCACCCTGTTGCCGAGGCGCATGGCCTCGCCACCGACCCCGCAGCCCTCGCCGTCGCCCGCCTCGGCTCGCTCTACCCGGACCATGTCATCTTCCTCGGCCCCGGCATTTCCCTGCGCCCCGGCGCGGCGCCGCTGTGGGTGGTGGCCGGCGCCGGGGTGCTGCTGCGCAACGACGCCTCGGCCGGCGCCGCGGCGCTGGCGCGCTGCCTCGCCGATGTCACGGCGCGGCTCGATGTCGCCGAACCGATCGCCCCCCTCAGCGGCGAGGACGAAGCGGCGCTGCTCGGCTGGGATGCCGAGACCTACCGCCAGAGTGTGGACCGGCGATGAGCGCCGGCATGCTCGACCGGCGGCTGGTGGTGGCGGCGCTGCTGCACGATCCGGGCGATCTGCTGGTGGTGACCGGCCTTGGCGCGGCGACCTACGACGCCGCCGCCGCCGGCGACCGGCCACTCAATTTCTACCTGTGGGGGGCGATGGGCGGGGCGGCGATGGTCGGCCTCGGCCTCGCGCTGGCGCAGCCGTCACGCCGGGTGCTGGTGCTGACCGGCGATGGCGAGATGCTGATGGGGCTGGGGGCGCTTGCCACCATCGCGGTGCAGGCGCCGGACAATCTCGCCATCGCGGTGCTCGACAACGGGCGTTTTGGCGAGACCGGGTCGCAGCACAGCCACACCGCCCACGGCGCCGACCTCGCCGCCATCGCCCTGGGCTGCGGCTGGCGCAGCGTCTGCACCGTCTCCGCGGCGGCGGAACTCGACCCGCTGCGGGCGCGGCTGCGGCGCGAGGCGCTGTTGGCGGTGCTGCGGATCGCCCCCGACGATCCGCCGCGGGTGCTGCCGCCGCGCGACGGCGCGCTGCTGCATCACCGCTTCCGCGCCGCGCTCAGCCGAAGCTCAACGCCACCTTGATCGCCGGCGACCGAGTCGCGGCCGCCATGCCGCACCCCGAAACCTGGCTCCGGGTGACGCCAGCCGGCCTGTGGTGCGAACCGGGCGGGTTCTTCATCGACCCGCTGCGCGCCGTCGATCGCGCCGTCATCACCCACGCCCATTCCGACCACGCCCGCCCCGGCCACCGCGCCGTGCTGGCCAGCGCCGAGACCATCGCCCTGCTGCGCACCCGGCTGGGCGCGGGCGCCTTCGGCACGACGATGGCGCTCGGCTGGGGTGAGCGGCTGCGGCTGGACGAGGTGACGCTGTGGCTGGAGCCGGCCGGGCATGTGCTCGGCGCGGCCCAGGTGGCGCTGCAGTGGCGCGGCAGCCGCGTCGTGGTCAGCGGCGATTACAAGCGGGTGGCGGACCCGACGGCGCGCGGCTTCGTGCCGGTGGCGTGCGATGTCTTCGTCACCGAGGCGACCTTCGCCCTGCCGGTGTTCCGCCACCCGCCGCCGGCGCAGGAGATCGCCCGGCTGCTCGACAGCGTGGCGCTGTTCCCCGGCCGCAGCCATGTCGTCGGCTGCTATGCGCTCGGCAAATGCCAGCGGCTGATTGCCCTGCTGCGCGCCGCCGGCTGGGACCGGCCGATCTGGCTGCACGGGGCGCATGTGGCGCTGTGCGAGACCTATGCGGCGCTCGGCGTGCCGCTCGGCGATCTGCGGCCGGCGACGCAGGCGGCGGCGTCCGATCTGGCCGGCGCCATCGTGCTGGCGCCGCCCTCGGCGATCGCCGATCGCTGGGCGCGGCGGTTGGCCGACCCGGTGGTGTGCGCCGCCTCCGGCTGGATGCGGGTGCGCGGGCGGGCGCGCCAGGGCGGCGTCGAACTGCCGCTGGTGATTTCCGACCATGCCGACTGGGACGAACTGAACGCGACGCTGGACGAGGTCGGCGCGCCCGAGGTGTGGGTCACCCATGGCCGCGAGGAGGCGCTGATCCATGCCGCCGGCAAGCGCGGCATCACCGGTCGGGCGCTGCGGCTGCTCGGCTATGGCGACGAGGATGCCGCCGCCGCATGATCGCCTTCGCCGCGCTGCTGGAGCGGCTCGCCTTCACCCCCGGACGCCACGCCAAGATCGCCCTGCTGCGGCGCTATTTCGCCACCGCCGCCGACCCCGACCGCGGCATCGGCCTCGCCGCGCTGACCGGCGAACTGCGCTTCACCGCGGCCAGGCCGGGGCTGATCCGCGATCTGCTGGCGGCGCGCACCGACCCCGAACTGTTTGCCCTCTCGTACGACTATGTCGGCGATCTGGCCGAGACCGCGGCGCTGATGTGGCCGGCCGCGCCGGGCGCGGCAGCGCCGCCGGGTCTCGCCGCGGTGGTGGCGGCGCTGATCGCGACGCCGAAGGCCGAACTGCCGGCGATGCTCGCCGGCTGGCTCGATGCGTCCGATGCGTCGGTGCGGCTGGCGCTGCTCAAGCTGATCACCGGCGGGCTGCGCGTCGGCGTCTCGGCGCGGCTGGCGAAACTGGCGCTGGCGGAACGCGCCGAGGGGCGCGTCTCGGCCGACGCCATCGAGGAGGTCTGGCACGGGCTGGCGCCGCCCTACACGGCGCTGTTCGCCTGGGTCGAGGGGCGCGGCGCGCGGCCCGACCCGGCCGGGGCGCCGGTGTTCCGCCCGCCGATGCTGGCGCACCCGATCGCCCCGGCCGACCTCGCCGCGCTCGACCCGGCGGCGTTCCGCGCCGAGTGGAAATGGGACGGCATCCGGGTGCAACTGGTGGCCACCGCCGGCGCGCGGCGGCTCTATTCGCGCGGCGCCGAGGACATCTCCGTCGGCTTCCCCGAGATCGTCGCGGCGATGGATTTCGTCGGCGTGCTGGACGGCGAGTTGCTGGTGGTGCGCGACGGCGTGGTGGCGCCGTTCGCCGATCTGCAGCTGCGGCTCAACCGGCGCACCGCAGGCGCCAGGCTGCTGCGCGACCATCCGGCCTTCGTCCGGCTCTACGACATCTTGTTCGACGGCAGCGAGGATCTGCGCGCGCTGAGCTTCGACGCGCGGCGGGCGCGGCTGGAGGCGTGGTCGGCGCGGCTGCGGCCGGCCCGCATGGACCTTTCCCCGATGATCGGTTTCGCCACCCTCGCCGAGTTGGCGGCGCTGCGCGACGGGGCGCGGGCGGCGGCGATCGAGGGGCTGATGCTCAAGCGCGGCGACGCCCCCTATCTGCCCGGCCGGCCGCGCGGGCTGTGGTGGAAATGGAAGCGCGATCCGCTGACCATCGACGCGGTGCTGATGTATGCCCAGCGCGGCCACGGCAAGCGCAGCAGCTTTTATTCCGACTACACCTTCGGCCTGTGGCGCGGCGCGGAGCTGGTGCCGGTGGGCAAGGCCTGTTCCGGTTTCACCGATCAGGAGCTGGTGTTTCTCGACCGCTGGGTGCGCAACCACACCGTCGCCCGTTTCGGCCCGGTGCGGGAGGTGGACAAGGCGCTGGTGCTGGAAGTGGCGTTCGACGCGGCGCAGCCCTCGGCGCGGCATAAATCGGGGGTGGCGCTGCGCTTCCCGCGCATCGCCCGGCTGCGCCCCGACAAACCGGCCGACGCCGCCGACCGGCTGGAGACGCTGATGGCGAGCATCACCCCGCGCGGCTGAGGCCGCGGCTCAGGCACACGGTCCGGGTCGGTGGAAGACGCAGATGCGCCGGTCATCGGCGGTGCCGCGGCCGAAGCAGGCGACGGGGACGAAGCCGGGCAGCCGGTCCCAGAAGCGGCCGATCAGCACGTTGAACCGATCCGTCGCGCCGAGCAGCGCGAGGTCGGGATATTGCGGCACCGGCCTGCCGTCGCGCACCACCTTCAGCCGCATGTGAAAGCCCGAGCCTTCCAGGCGCTGCGCCGCGGCGAAGGTCTCGAAGTAGATCGGCACGTCGCGATGCAGGTAGGTGTAGCCGCCGGTGAAATAGACCCACTCGGTGCGCACGCCGAGGCCGCACAGACCGGGCACATTGCGCGCCGCGGCGTAGGCCAGCAGCGTCGAGCGGTTGCGGTGCCAAGCATCCAATGGCGTGGCGTGGCGGCGCGCGATCATCGCCTCGCCGCCGGCCAGCAGCGTCGCCAGGATGGCGACGGCGGCGGCGCCGCAGGCCCAGCCGGGCAGCCAGCGCAGCCGACCCGCCGCGCGCAGCACCCCGGCGATGCCGTAGCCGATCAACAGCGGCATGATCGCCAGGGCCAGATAGGTGAACCGCAGCTCCTTGTGCGGCGAGAGCATGTGCACGGCCAGGGTCGCCATCATCAGCAGCGCCAGCGACGGTGTCGCCATCGCGCCAACCAGCGCCAGCAGCGCCAGCAGCGGCGCAAGGCCGCCCCAGGCGGCGGCGAAATAGGCCACCGGGTAGTACCAGGGCTCGGTGCCCATCGCCACGCTGATGCCGTCGAGCGCGTTGCGCTGGAAATTGAGCCAGATGGTCTGGAACGGCGCGCCATAGGTGAACGCATCGAGCACGCCGCCGAACAGCAGCACGGTGACCAGCGCCCCGATCGCCAGCACCAGCACTTCGCGCAGACTGCGCCCGTGCTGCCACAGCGCCGCCAGCGCCAGCGCCGGGGCGTATTGGTAACGCAGCACCGCCGCCACCCCGAACAGCGCCCCGGTGAAGACCAGCCGGCGCATCGCCATCATCCCGCCGCCCGGCGCCGTCTCGCCGAGATAAAGCGCCAGCAGGGCGATATGAGCCGCCAACGCCTCGGTCATCACCGCCGGCGCGAAATAGACCAGCTCATAGGAAAAGGCGCCCATCAGCCCGCCGGCCACCGCGCCGGGCAGGCCAAAGCGGGCCTCGCCGATGCGCCAGCCAAGCCACGGCACCACCAGCGACATGGCGACGAAGCAAAGCCGCACGGCCGGCACATAGGCGTCCGGCGAATCCTCGAACGGCGACAGCAGCCGCATGATCCCGGCGATCAGACCGGGCAGCAGCCAGGAACGGATGCCGTCGATGAACTCCCACGGCACCACCCCGCTGCCATAGGCAAGGCGGTGCGCCTGCTCGAAATATTGCAGGGTTTCGTCGTTGAAGGCGACATAGCTATGGGTCAGCAGCGACCACAGCCGCAGCCCGGCGGCAAGCGCCAGAATCAGCAGCATGACATGTGCCGGCGACAGCGCCGTGTCGGCCGGCATTGGCGGCTGCTGCAGCCGGAGCGGGCGGAAATCGGCCGGGTCGTTACGCATGGGCGCGACGGCGGCGCAGCAGCACATGCAACAGCGGCGCCTCGGTCAGAAACGCCGCCAACAGCAGCCCGAAATGACCGATCAGACCCCACCACGCCAGCTCACGCCCGAGCCAGATCAGCGCCTGCAGCGCACCCACCGCCGGTTTGGGCATGCCGAGCGCGAGGCCAAGCAGGGTGATCCACCAGCGCACCGCCTCGATCCACATCAGCAGCACGATGGTCACCGCGGCGCAGGCGCAGAGGCGCGCCACCACCGGCTGCCCGACGCGGCGAAGGGCGCCCAGTCCGGGCAGCGCCAGCAACAGGAAAATGCCGCGATAGGCGATGTTCTGGCCGGCGAAGAAGCAGCCGACGATGAGCAGCGCCGCCGCCAGCAGCGGCCAGCGCTGCGCCTGCGGCAGCGCCGCCAGCGCCCGCGGCCAGTCGGCCCGGCGCCACATCCGCAATCCGCGGACCGCCGTGAGCACCGCCACCATCGCGGTGCCGCCCAGCGCCGTTGCCCAGGCGATGGCGACCGAGCCGGACGCCTTGAACATGATCAGCAGCAGGCCCAGGCGCATGTTGCGGGCGCCGAACATGTCGCCGAACGGCGAGCCGGCAGGGATGTATCGCGCCCCTCGGATCATGTCCTGGACATAGACATCGACCAACCAGCCGCCGCCGATGGCGCCGATCAGCGCCACCGCGGCGAACACCGCCGGCCGCTCGCGCAGCGCCAGCGCCAGCAAGGTCGCCGGGTAATACTTGATCGCCGCCGCCGCCGCGACGACGCCGTAGCCCACCATGCGCCACGCGGTGCCGCCGCGCAGCAGCAGCACCGCGGCCAGCACCAGCAGAAAGATCCCGGCATCGATGTTGGCACGCTCGGCGACGAAGGCGACCATGCTGGAGGTCGCCGCCAGGATGCGCAGCAGCAATTCGCCCCGGTCAGCCGCCGGCGGCAGCGCGGCCAGCGAGAGGATGAAGGTCACGTCAAGCAGCAGCCCCAGCGCCGGCAGATCGGCCTGGGTCAGCGGAATGGCGTGAAACGCCATCCACACCGGAGAATAATTGTACGGCCGGCCGAGAATATCGCACGGATTGTTCTGCACCACGTCGAAGCCGAGGCGGGTGCAATCCCACGCCGCGAGCGAGTTGCTAAGGTCGAGAAACGGCATCGGGTAGGCGAACACGCGCCACAGCGACAGCGTCACCCGGTAGGCCTCGGCGAGGCCGGCGCGCTGCAGTGCCGCGAGGATGAGCAGGCCGGCCAGTGCGGCACCGGACGGGGCCAGACGCCAGAGTGCCGGATGCCACAAGCCGCGCATCGTGCCGTTCGCCAGCCTCCCCAGCCATCCGGGCGGAAACCCCGCCGGTTCGGCCCCGCATCCTATCGCGCCGGCGTGAGCTTTGGCAGTCCCTATCGAATCCGCAGCAGGATCGGGTTGAGGCGCATCGGCGCGCGTCCTAGGCTCGCCGCATGGACGCTCACGCCGCCGCCGCCGACCCCTCCGTCGCTGATCTGATCGCGGCCAGGCCGCATCTGGCGATGCACCCGTTCGACGGGCTGGTGCTGGAGGATGTGCCGCTCAACGCCATTGCCGATGCGCTCGGCACGCCGGTCTGGGTCTATGGCGCAGGCACCATCCGGGCGCGGCTGGCGGCGCTGACCGCGGCGCTGGCCGGCGTTGGCGCCCAGGTGCATTACGCGGTCAAGGCCAACGACCACCTCGCCGTGCTGAGGTTGATGGCGCAGGGCGGCGCCGGGGCCGATGTGGTCAGCGCCGGCGAACTGGCGCGGGCGCGCCGCGCCGGCATCCCGCCCGACTGCATCGTCTTCTCCGGCGTCGGCAAGACGGTGGCGGAGATCGCGGCGGCGCTCAGCGAGGGCATCGCCCAGATCAATATCGAAAGCGCCGCCGAACTCGACATGGTGGCCGCGGTCGCCGCCCGCCTGGACCGGGTCGCCAAGGTGGCGCTGCGCATCAATCCCGACGTCGATGCCGGCACCCATGCGAAAATCACCACCGGGCGGGCCGAGAACAAATTCGGCATTGCCTGCGCCGAGGCGGCGGCCCTTTACGCCCGTGCCGCCGCCCTGCCCGGTGTCGCGCCGGTCGGCATCGCGCTGCATATCGGCAGCCAGATCCTCAGCCTCGCGCCCTATCGCGCCGCCTATGCCCGCGCCGCCGAGCTGGTGCGCACGCTGCGGGCCGCCGGGCACAGCGTGCGGCGCGTCGATTGCGGCGGCGGCATCGGCATCGGATATCGCGACGAGCCGGGCGCCGCGCCGGACGCCTTCGCCGGCACGCTGCGCCAAGCCTTCGCCGGGCTGGAGGTCGAGCTGATGGTCGAGCCGGGGCGCTGGCTGGTCGGGCCGGCCGGGCTGCTGCTCGCCAGCGTCGTGCTGAGCAAGGGCGGCGAGCGGTTCGTGGTGCTCGACGCGGCGATGAACGACCTTGTCCGCCCGGCGATGTACGACGCCTGGCACGCCATCGTGCCGCTCGCCGCGGCGCGTGCCGCCGGCGCGGTGGCGGCGGTCGATGTCGTCGGGCCGGTCTGCGAGAGCGGCGACACGTTCGCGCGTGCCCGCGCCCTGCCGCGGCTTGCCGCCGGCGACCGCGTCGCCATCCTTGATGCCGGCGCCTATGGCGCGGTGATGAGTTCGACCTACAACGCCCGGCCGCTGGCGCCGATCGCCCTGGTGGACGGCGGCAACTGGGCGGTGGTGCGGGCGCGCCAGGATGTGCATGATCTTTGGCGCGGCGAGAGCGTTCCTGAGTTTCTCGACAGACCGGACAGGTGATGAGCCCGACCCAGCCACTTCCGCTCGCACGGCTGCGCTGGCGCCGCCGGCAGGCGCACGCGGCGCTGCTGTTTGAACGGGTGTGGCCGGCGCTGTGGCCGGCGCTCGGTGTGGTCGGGCTGTTTGTCGCCGCGGCGCTGCTCGATCTGCCGGCGCTGCTGGCGGGCTGGCTGCATGCGGTGTTGCTGGCGGCGGTGGCGCTCGGCGTCGCGGTGCTGGGCTGGCGCGGGCTGCGGCGGGTGCGGCTGCCGGACCGGGCGGCGGTGGATCGGCGGCTCGAACACGATTCCGGCCTGCGGCACCGGCCGCTGGCGGCGCTGACCGACCGGCAGGCGCTGCCGGGGGCGGAGGCGCTGTGGCAGGCGCACACCGCGCGGGCGGCGGCGCAGCTCGGCCGCCTGCGAGTCGGCCTGCCGCGGCCGGGGCTGGCGGCGATCGACCGGCGCGGGCTGCGGCTCGGGCTGCTGGTGGCGCTGGCCGCCTGCCTCGGCATCGCCGGGGCGGAGGCGCCGGGCCGCCTCGCCCGCGCCCTCGTTCCCGGCTTTGCCCCAGCGGCGGCGGCGCAGACGGCGGAGCTGCAGGCCTGGATCACCCCGCCCGGCTATACCCGCGCGGCGCCGGTGCTTCTGCATCCGCCCGGCGGCGCAGTGTCGGTGCCGGCCGGCTCGCATCTGACCGTCAGCCTGTCCGGCGGACGTGGCACGCCGCTGCTGACGCTGGCCGGCCGGGCGCTGGCGCTGCAGCCGCTCGATGCCAGCAGCTTTCAGGCCGATGCGGACCTTGCCGGCGGCGGCCGGCTGCTGGTGCGGCGCGGCGGCACGCCGCTCGGCGCCTGGGACCTCACCGTGATCGCCGATGCAGCGCCGATGGTGCGCTGGCCGGAGCCGCCCGGCAGCGCGCGCGCCGACGCCCGGATGCCGCCGACGCGGCTGCCGTGGCAGGTGACGCATGCCTATGGCGTCAGCGAACTGCATGCCGAGCTGCGGCTGGCCGAGCGCAGCGACGCGCCGCCGCTGATCGTCGCCATCCCGCTGCCGGGCGGCGCGCCGAAGCAGGCCAAGGGGGTGCGGCTGCAGGACCTGACGGCGCATCCCTGGGCCGGGCTGGCCGTGGTGGCGCGGCTGGTGGCGCGCGACGCGCCGGGGCTGGTCGGCAGCAGCGAGGCGGCGGGTTTCATCCTGCCCGAACGCCGCTTCGACAACCCGACGGCGCGCGCGGTGATCGCGGTGCGGCGGATGCTGTCGCAGCATCCCGAGCTGCGCGCGCCGGCGATTGCCGAACTCGACCGCATCGGCGGCGACGACGCGGTGTGGCACGCCGACCCCGGCGGCTATCTCAATCTGCGCGCCGCCGCCGAACAATTGCGCCAGGACGCCGCCCCCGCCGCGGTCGCGGCGGCGCAGGCGACGCTGTGGCAGCTCGCGCTGCATCTGGAGGAAGGGCTGACGGAAAAGACGGCGCGGGCGCTGGCCGCGGCGCGGCAATCGCTGCGCGACGCGATGGATGCCCGCAAGCACGGCGAGACGATCGCGCCGAAGGAGATCGAAAAGCGCATCGCGGCGCTGCGCCAGGCGATCGAGCAGCATCTGCAGGCGCTGGCCGAGCAGATGCGCCGCGATCCCGACGCGCAGATGGCCGATCCCGACGGCCAGCGGATGACCGCCCAGGACGCCGAGAAGCTGGCCGAGCAGATGCAACAGGCGATCGAGCAGGGCCGCACCCAGGACGCCGAGCAGCAGATGGCGCAACTGGAAAAGCTGCTCGACGCATTGCAGCACGCGCGCCCGCAGCACCGCGACGCCAATGCGCGCCAACAGGCGCAGCAGCGCCAGCGCGGACGCCAGCAACTGAACGCGGTGCAGGACATGGTGCAGCGCGAGGGCCGGCTGCTCGATCAGGCGCAGTCGCGCGACAGCGGCACCACGCCCGAACAACTGGCGCAGCGCCAGACCGATGAGCGGGTGCAGACCGCGCTGCGCCGCGCCCTCGGCGAGGTGATGCAGCAATATGGCGACCTGATGGGCAAGATCCCGGACAATCTCGGCGATGCCGACGGCGCCATGCGCGACGCCGCGCGGGCGCTGGACGCGGCGCAGGATGCGGCCGCCATGCAGGCGGTGCAGAAGGCCATCGCGGCGCTGCAGAAGGGTGGCCAGGCGATGAGCCAGCAGATGGCGCAGGCGTTCGGCATGCCCGGCCAGCAGGATGGCGACCAGCAGGGCGACGGCCAGGACGGGCCGGGTCTGGCCTTCGGCGATCCATTGGGCGGCGATCCGGGCAGCCGGGGCGGCGGCAACCGGCCGTGGCGCGGCATGCCCAATTTCGGCCGCAGCGGCGACCAGAGCACCGATCCGTTTGGCCGCACCCTGCATGAAGGCGCATCGGGCGCCGACGAAAGCGCCGACGTGACGCTGCCCGAGCAGATGGAGCAGGCCCGCACCCGGGCGATTCAGGACGAACTGCGCCGCCGCGGCGCCGAGCGCGACCGGCCGCAGCAGGAGCTGGACTATATCAACCGGCTGCTGCAGCAGTTTTAGGCGGCGCCGCCGGGGCGCCGCATCAGCCACCTTGCCCGCGCCCGCCATCCGTGCTTTACGCCGCGGCTTCCCTGCCGGGGGTGTCGGCCGCCTTCGGCTATGCTCGCGTGCCATCGTGGCGCGGTGGCCCAATCCGGGCCCGGAGCGGAGACAAGCCAGAGGGGGCCAAATGCCGCTTTATGAATGCGTGCTGATCGCACGCAACGACGTTACTCAACAGCAGGTGGACGCCATCGCCGACGCCATCGCTGTGCAGCTCGACACCGATAACGGTGTTGACACCGGCGCCTCGGTCAAGAAACGCGAATACTGGGGGCTGCGCAGCCTCGCCTACCGGGTCAAGAAGAACCGCAAGGGTCATTACCTGCTGCTCGGCATCGACACCAAGCCGGCGGCGCTCACCGAGATGGAGCGGCAGCTTGGCCTCAATGAGGACGTGCTGCGCTTCCTGACCATTCGCGTCGATGCCATCGACGAGGCGCCGAGCGCCATCCTGTCGCGCAAATCCGACGACCGCGAGCGTGGCTTCCGCGGGCCGAAGCCCTCCGGGCGCTTCGATTCCGGCCGCAAGCGCGGCTATGACGACCGTGAGGAGTTCCGCGCCCGCGACGAGTCCGAACGCGACACCGGCGGCTTCCGCGGTCGCGATCACGGCGGGGTGGAGGAGTAAGCCATGTCCGAGTCAACCGACGTCAATCCCGCCGCCCGCCGCGCCGCCGTCGGCGCCCGCCGGCCGTTCTACCGCCGCCGCAAATCCTGCCCGTTCTCCGGCCCGAATGCGCCGAAGATCGACTACAAGGACGTGCGGCTGCTGTCCCGCTTCCTCTCCGAGCGCGGCAAGATCGTGCCGAGCCGCATCACCGCGGTCTCGGCCAAAAAGCAGCGCGAGCTGGCGCAGGCGATCAAGCGCGCCCGCTTCCTCGCCCTGCTGCCCTACCTGTTGAGCTGAGAGAGGAGCCGGACACATGGCCGCCGTGGAACTGATCCTGCTCCAGCGGGTCGAGAAGCTGGGGCAGATGGGCGAGGTGGTGAAGGTCAAGCCGGGCTATGCCCGCAACTTCCTGCTGCCCGAGAAAAAGGCGATCCGCGCCAACAAGGACAATCTCACCCGTTTCGAGACCCAGCGGGCGCAGCTTGAGGCGCAGAACATCAAACGCCGCGAGGAGGCCGAGCGCATCGCCGAGCGCGTCGCCGGCATCACCGTGACCATCATCCGTCAGGCCGGCGAAGCGGGCAGTCTCTACGGCTCGGTGTCGCCGCGCGACATCGCCGAGGCGGCGACCGCAGCGGGGCTGACCATCGGGCGCGATCAGGTGGTGCTCGACCATCCGATCAAGACCCTCGGCATGCGCCATGTCCGCGTCATGCTGCACCCGGAGGTGATGATTCGGATCGGCGTCAATGTCGCGCGCAGCCCCGAGGAAGCGGCGAAACAATCGCGTGGCGAATCCGTCGCCGCGCGCGACGACGGCGACGAGCCGGAGCTGACCGGCGAGGCGCTGTTCGCCGACGACCTGCCGCTGCCGACCGCCTGACCGTTCCGCGCTCTGCCATGTCGTAAACCGACGGCGGCGTTGCGTGATTTAGCGCAACGTCGCCGCCGATCGCGTCTTGATCGCCCGGCAATCGTGACGCCATAGTTAATGGGCGGACATGTTGCGGAGGCGCAGGGGCGGATGCGGACGGTGCTCGACCAGATCCTGAAACGTCTCATCGTCATCGGCCGGCTGACCGTGCGCTGGCCGGATGGTTCGATCACCACCTATGCCGGCGCCGATGGTGGCGAGGCGGTGATCGAGCTGCGCACCTGGCGCACGGTGCGCCGGCTGGCGCTCAATCCGGCGCTGACGCTCGGCGAGGCCTATATGGACGGCGGCATGGTGCCGGTCGATTGCGACATCTACGGTCTGCTTGACGTGCTGGTCGCCAATATGATGGCCGACCATTCGGGCAAACCGATCATCCAGCTGCGCCAGGCGCTCGGCCTGCTGACGCGGCGGCTGGCGCAGTTCAATCCGGCCACACGGTCGCGGCGCAACGTCGCCCATCATTACGATCTCAACGGCCGGCTCTACAGTCTGTTCCTGGACCGCGACCGGCAATATTCCTGCGCCTATTTCCCGCGCGGCGACGAGTCGCTGGAGGAAGCGCAGATCGCCAAGAAGCGCCACATCGCCGCCAAGCTCTGCCTCGACCGGCCGGATCTGTCGGTGCTCGACATCGGCTGCGGCTGGGGCGGGCTGGCGCTGACCCTGGCACGCGACTATGGCGCGCGGGTCACCGGCATCACCCTCTCGACCGAACAACTCGCCGAGGCGCAGGCGCGCGCCCGCGCCGAAGGGCTGGAGGACCGGGTCAGCTTCGAGCTGATGGATTACCGGGCGATGCACCGCAGCTTCGACCGCATCGTCTCGGTCGGCATGTTCGAGCATGTCGGCGTCGGCCATTACCGGCAGTTCTTCGAGGTGATGAAGCGCTGCCTCGCGCCCGACGGGGTGGCGCTGCTGCACGCCATCGGCCGCAGCGACCGGCCGGGTTCGACCAATCCGTGGATCGCCAAATACATCTTCCCCGGCGGCTACTGCCCGGCCCTGTCGGAGGTCTTTCCGCCGATCGAGAGAGTCGGCCTGATCGCGACCGACGTTGAGATCCTGCGGCTGCACTATGCCGAGACGCTGCGCCACTGGCGCCGCCGGTTCGCCGCCAACCGCGACGCCATCGCCTCGCTGTATGACGAGCGGTTCTGCCGGATGTTCGAGTTCTACCTCGCCGGCAGCGAGATGTCGTTCCGCCGCGAGCACATGATGATCTTCCAGGTTCAGTTGACCCGCTCCCAGGCGGCGGCGCCGCTGAGCCGCGACTACATCACCGACAGCGAACGCAGCATGGCGGCGCGAACCCGGGTTGGCGCCTGAGCCGGCGTTGCGACAACCCGCTTCGGGCACACTCAGCCGCGCATGCGGGCGATTTCGAGCAGCACCTCGGCCTCCTGCTGCTTTTCCAGCAGGCGGTAGTTGACCAGATCGCCGATGCTGACGATGCCGGCGAGGCGGGCGTTGTCCATCACCGGGACGTGGCGGATTTTGTTCATCGTCATCAGCCGCAGCACATCGTCGATGCGGTCCTCGGCGTGGCAGGTGATGACGCTGTGGGTCATCACCCGCTGCACCTCGCTCTGCAGCACCGCGGGGCCGTCCTGCGCCAGCCGGCGCACGAGGTCGCGCTCGGAAAAAATGCCAGCCAGGGATTGCCACTGGTCCTCGACCACGACGGCGCCGATGCGCCGCTCCGCCAGCAGGCGCACGGCGCGCTCGACCGTGTCGGTCGGCCGCACGCTGGCCACGGCTCGCCCCTTGGTCTCGATCACCTCGGCAATCCGCATCGCACCCTCCGCTGTCACAGGACAACAGAATTGGGTCCGGCGCGGCTGACGCCCAATATGCGGAACGATTAAGCCTCAGACAGGCGGGTCACGACGCCGCGATGCGGCGGCGTGCCAAGCACACTCTCGTTGATCGGACTGCGAAACCTCCCTCTCCCCTTGAGGGAGAGGGCTGGGGTGAGGGGTCGCGCAAGGGCCGAGTCCTGCGTGGCTGCCCCCCCAACCCAATCCCACAAGGGGAGGGGGCACTCGGTGCGCCTAGCCATGCGTGCCTCAGCCAACGAATCTCTGCTCAGCGCTCCTCTTCGCCGGGTTCCGCCTCGACATCGACATCGACGATGGCGTCGCCGCCGTCTTCGAGGTCGGAGGCATCTTCCAGCACATCCTCCTCGGCCTCTTCCTCCGGCGCCTCGGCATCCGGCTCGGCGTCTTCCAGGCCGGGGACGGGCAGCGGCTTGGCGCGGCGCTTCTCCTCCAGCACGTTGCCGCCGGTGCGGCGCGGGCGCGGCTGCTCGGCCGGCTGTTCGGTGCCGCATTTCGGGCAGACCGCCGGCTGCTTGGTCAGATCGTAGAAGCGTGCGCCGCAGGAGACGCAGACCCGCTTGGTGCCGAGTTCAGGCTTGGCCATCGAGAAGCCTCGCAATGCGCGCAGAGATGCGGCGGGGGGCGGAGGGCGCGCCCCATGCCACTGGATCGCCCGGCTGTCAAACCGGCGCCTGTCAAACCCGCCCCCTGCATGCTATGCGCCCGCGCCATGAGCGCTCCCGCCGTGACCCCGTTTCTCGCCCGCCGCCCGGCCGCGCCGCTCGGCGGCACCCTGGCCGTGCCGGGGGACAAATCAATTTCCCATCGCGCCCTGATGTTCGGCGCCCTGGCGGTCGGCGAGACCCGCATCGCCGGGCTGCTGGAGGGCGAAGACGTGCTGCGCACCGCCGCGGCGATGCGCGCGCTCGGGGCCGAGGTGGTGCGCGACGGGCCGGGCGCCTGGCGGGTTGCCGGGCGCGGCATCGGCGGCCTGATCGAGCCGGCGGAGGTGCTCGACATGGGCAATTCCGGCACCGCGGCGCGGTTGCTCGCCGGCATCCTGGCGAGCCACCCGATTTTCGCCGTGCTGACCGGCGATGCCAGCCTGCGCCGCCGGCCGATGCGGCGCGTCACCGAGCCGCTGGCGCTGTGCGGCGCGCGGTTCGACGGGCGCGCCGGCGGGCGGCTGCCGCTGGCGGTGCGCGGCGCGGCCGATGCGCTGCCGATCGAGTATCGCCTGCCGGTGGCCTCGGCGCAGGTGAAAAGCGCCGTGCTGCTGTGCGGCCTGAATGCCGCCGGGCTGACGCGGGTGGAGGAGCCGGCGGCGACGCGCGACCATTCGGAGAACATGCTGCGCCATTTCGGCGCCGAGGTGACGGTGGAGAGCGCCGGCGCCGGCCGCGTCATCACCCTGCTCGGCCAGCCGGAGCTGCGCGCCGCCGACATCACTGTGCCGGGCGACCCGTCCTCGGCCGCTTTTCTGATCGTCGCCGCGCTGCTGGTACCGGGCACCCGCCTGCGCCTCACCGGCGTCGGGCTGAACCCGCTGCGCACCGGCCTGCTGGTGACGCTGCGCGAGATGGGCGCGGTGCTGACGGTGGAGAATGCCCGCAGCGAGGGCGGCGAGCCGGTCGGCGACATCGTCGTCACGCATGCCGCGCTGCGCGGCGTGGAGGTGCCGCCAGAGCGGGCGCCGAGCATGATCGACGAATATCCCGTGCTTGCCGTGGCCGCCGCCTGTGCCGAGGGGGTGACGCGAATGCGCGGGCTGCATGAGCTGCGGGTGAAGGAGAGCGACCGGCTGGCGGCGACGGCGGCGCTGCTGGCCGCCAACGGGGTGCGGGTGGAGATCGCCGGCGCTGATCTGATCGTGCATGGCACCGGGCGGCCGCCACAGGGCGGCGGGCTGGTGGCGACGCAGATGGACCACCGGCTGGCGATGAGCGCGCTGGTGCTCGGGCTGGCCACCGCCGAGCCGGTGCGCGTCGATGACGCCGGCTTCATCGACACCAGCTTTCCCGGCTTCGTCGCGCTGATCAACTCCGCCATCGCCGACCCCGCCCCGGCGCTGCTGCCGGCGTGAACCTGATCATCGCCATCGACGGGCCGGCGGCGGCCGGCAAGGGCACGCTGGCGCGCCGGCTGGCGGCGCATTTCGGCCTGCCGCATCTCGATACCGGGCTGCTCTACCGCGCCACCGGCCGGCGTGTGCTGGACGCCGGCGGCGCCCCCGCCGACCCGCTCGTGGCCGAGGCGGCGGCGCGGGCGCTGACGGCGGCGGATCTTGCCCGAGACGACCTGCGCGGGCCGGCGGCGGACGCGGCGGCGACGCAGGTGGCGGCGGTGCCCGGGGTGCGCGCGGCGCTGCTGGAGTTTCAGCGGTCGTTCGGCGGCGGGCGCGGCGCGGTGCTGGACGGGCGCGACATCGGCACCGTGGTTTTTCCGGCGGCCGCGGCGAAGCTGTTCGTCACCGCCAGCGTCGCGGCGCGCGGCCGGCGCCGCTGGCTGGAACTGACGGCGCGCGGCGAGGCCGCCGATCTGGCCGAGGTGATCGAGCAGGTGCGGCGGCGCGACGCGCAGGACCGCAGCCGCGCCGCGGCGCCGCTGGTGCCGGCGGCCGATGCCCTTCTGCTCGACACCACGACGCTCGACGCGGCGGCGACCTTCACCCGGGCGCTGGAGCTGCTGGGCACGCGGGTCAATGCCTGAGGCGGCGCTGCTCGCCGCTGCCCGTCGCCCGGCGGCGGCGCTGCGGCAGCGCATGGAGGCGCTGGAACTCGACGCTTCGCCCGGCGCGGCGGCGACCGCGGTGGCGCTGTTCGAGAGCGTGTTCTGGCGCCTGCCGCCGTTTGCCGACGACCTGCTGCCGCTGGTCGCCGCCGCCTGCTACGCCCGGCTCGGCCGCGATGACCCGGCGTTTTTGCTGGCCGGTCTGGCGGCCCAGTGGCGGCCCGAGGCGCCGGAGACGCACGAGGCGCGGCGGCTGCTGGCGGCCCACCGTCCGGCGGCCGGCCACGCCGCCGCGGCGGCGGCGGCGGCCGGGGCGCGCATCCTCGCCGCGCCGGTGCCCGCCGACAACCTGCAGACGGCGCTGGAACAGCGCACCGCTGCCGGCGACTGGGCCGGCGCCGCGGCGCTGCTGGAAGGGGTGTGGCCGTCGCTGCCGCCGGTGGAAGCCTACTGGGTCCATTTCCACGCCATGCAGACCTATGCCGCGCTCGGGCGCAGCGACGCGGCGTTGCTGTTCGCCGCGCTGACGGTGCAGTTCGATCCGATGGCGGACGGCGCCCCGGAAGCCTATCGGCGGCTGCAGGAGATATTTCGCCAGGCCGGCCGCGCCGATGACAGCGCCGCGGTGGCGGCGCGCGCCGACGCCCTGTTGGCGGTGCCGTCGCGCGCCGCCGACCTCAACACGCTGCGGCAGGACCGCATCGTTCATGCCGCCGACGAACGCCCGGCGCAGTCCTGGCGGCTTTATGGCGGCGGCGTGCCGCACGGTTTGCGGCAGCCGCGGACGGCGATGCGGCGGCCGGCGGTCAGCCTCGCCGAACTGCTCGACGCCGACGTGCTGATCTGCGGCCACGCGGTCGCGGTGTTCGATGCGGCCGGCGGCGCCTGCCCCGATCTGTCGGTCGGCGCCGCGCCGGCGCTGCTGCGCCGCCGGCTGGAGGCGATGCGCCGCGCCGGCACCCCGGTCCGGCGGGCAACGCTGGAGACGGCGGTGCTGGCGCTCGACGAGTTTCCGCACGCCAAAATCTGCCATTATCTGCTCGACCACGCGACGCGGCTGCTGGTCTATCGCGATGCCGGGGTCGATCTGCGGCAGGTCACGGTGATCGGCCCGCCGCCGCAGACCGGCTATCAGCACGACACCGCCGCCCGGCTCGGCGTCGGCGCCTGGCAGTCCACCGCTCAGCCGGCGCGGCTGCGGGTCAGGCGGCTGCTGGTCAGTTCCAACTGCCATCAGTTGCGCCACCCGGCGCACTGGGGCGCGGCATGGGCGGTGGATGGCGTGCGGGCGCTGTTCGATCTGGCGCCGCGGCAGCGCACCCGCCGGCTGCTGATCTCGCGCGCCGACAGCGACTATCGCCGCCTCGCCAACGAGGCCGCGCTGATGGCGCTGCTGGCGCCGCTCGGGTTCGAGACCATCGTCCCCGGCCGGCTGTCCTTTGCCGAGCAGATCGCGGCGTTCCGCGACGCCACGCATATCGTCGGGCCGCACGGCGCCGGCCTCGCCAACATCCTGTTCGCGGCGCCGGGGACGCATGTGCTGGAGGTGTTCCACCCGCTTTATGGCACCTGGGCCTATGCCGTGCTGGCCGGGGCGATCGGCCTCGACTACGGCTCGCTGCTCGGGCGCGACGCGCTGTCGGATGCCGCCGAGGTCAACGACCCCGACTGGCCGCATGAGCAGCGCAACCTGTATGCCGGGCGCGACATGCTGGCCGATCCGCACGAGGTTCGGCGCTGGCTCGGCGAGACCGGCGCCGGCTGAGGCGCCCGCCGCGGCCGGCCGGTCAGCCCGAGAGCGCCGCGGCTTCCTGCGGCGTGTGCAGCGTCAGTGCCAGCGCGTGCAGCCCGTCGGCAAACTCCGCCGCCAGCGCAGCATGCACCGCACGCGCGCGGGCGACGCGCGACTGGCCGGCGAAGGCGGCGCTGACCAGGGTGACGCTGTAATGTGTCTGCCCGCCCGGCGCCGCGCCGGCATGGCCGGCATGGCGGGCGCTGTCGTCGGCCACCGCCAGGGTGACGGGGGCGAAATGCTCGGTCAGGACGGCTTCGATGCGGGCGGCGCGGGAGGTGTTCATGCGCCGGCTTATCGCGCAGGGCGCCGCCGGTGCCAATTCCCCCTTTGCAAACGCCGCGGCACGCCGCACATATCACGACGATGACCCGACGCTTTGCACGCCCCCGGGCCTACGCGCCGGACCCGGACGCGCCGGGCCGACAATGTGACATGCCCGGCTGCGGCGCCGCCGGCGATTACCGTGCGCCGAAATCGCGCTCGGCGCTGCGCGACTACTGGTGGTTCTGCCTGGAGCATGTGCGCGCCTATAATTCCGGCTGGGACTTCTATAAGGGCATGTCGCCGGCGCAGATCGAGGCGGAGACCCGCGCCGATATCTATGGCCACCGGCCGACCTGGCCGCTCGGCCATCTCGGCGCCCGGCTCGATGAGGCGATGCGGCGCGACCCGCTGCATGTGCTCAATGCCGGCTTCCGCCGCGCCGAGGCCGAGCGCCGGGCGCGTGCCGCCGCCGACGCGCCGGCGGAGTTGCGCGAGCCGCTGGCAACGCTCGGGCTGGTCTGGCCGTTGACCCTGCCGGAGCTGAAGACACGCTACAAACAGCTCGCCAAGCAGCACCACCCGGACGCCAATGGCGGCGACCGCGCGGCGGAGGAGCGGCTGAAAACCATCAACCTCGCCTATGCCGCGCTGCGCAGCCGACTCAATCAGAGCGAACCGCTGGCCGCCACCGGGTGACCCGCGCGATCCCGCCCCAGCCATACCGGCAGGGGCCTACCCACGCCGCCCTACCCACGCTACAGCCTTGGGGAGTAGTATCGGTTTCCCCGGCGAACACAGGAATTGCTGGTCGATGAACAAGCTTGCCGCCGTGTCCGAAAGCCGCGCCCTGCCCACTTCGGCGATCAATGTCCCGGATACGGAGGTGCTGGCGCGCGAGGCCTTCGGCCTCGACAGTGACCTGCGCGTGCCGGCCTTCACCCAACGCACCGAGCATGTCCCCGACATCGACCCGGCCTACCGCTTCGACCGGGAGACCACGCTGGCCATCCTCGCCGGCTTCACCTTCAACCGGCGGGTGATGATCCAGGGCTATCACGGCACCGGCAAATCGACCCATATCGAGCAGGTGGCGGCGCGGCTCAACTGGCCCTGCATCCGCGTCAATCTGGACAGTCACATCAGCCGCATCGACCTGATCGGCAAGGATGCGATCGTGCTGAAGGACGGCAAGCAGGTCACCGAGTTCCGCGAGGGCATCCTGCCGTGGACGCTGCAGCACGCCTGCGCGCTGGTGTTCGACGAATACGACGCCGGCCGGCCGGATGTGATGTTCGTCATCCAGCGGGTGCTGGAGGTCGAGGGCAAGCTGACGCTGCTCGACCAGAACCGGGTGATCCGGCCGCATCCGGCGTTCCGCCTGTTCGCCACCTCGAACACCGTCGGCCTCGGCGACACCACCGGCCTCTATCACGGCACCCAGCAGATCAATCAGGGGCAGATGGACCGCTGGAACATCGTCGCCACGCTGAACTACCTGCCGCACGGGCAGGAGACCGAGATCGTCATGGCCAAGCTGGCCATCGAGCCGGGCGACAAGGCGGCGCGCAAGCGGGTCGAAAGCATGGTGGCGCTGGCCGACCTGACGCGGGCCGGCTTCATCAACGGCGACATCTCGACGGTGATGTCGCCGCGCACGGTGATCACCTGGGCCGAGAACACCCGCATTTTCGGCGATATCGGCTTCGCCTTCCGGCTGACCTTCCTCAACAAATGCGACGAGGCGGAGCGCAGCACCGTGGCCGAATATTATCAGCGGTGTTTCAACGAGGAGATCGCGACGGGGACGCTGGCGCGACGCAGCGCGTAGGACGCGACGCGTGGGGCACCGGGATGGACAGCGCATTGAAAGGCGATCCGGGCGGGTTGTTCCTGCTGCTCTATCTGCTGCCGGGTCTGCTCGGCGGCGTTGTCTTTGATTTTCTGATTGGCGGCCCCAAGCGGGAGATTTTCGATCGGCTGGTCACGGCGCTGATTTTGACCCTCGCCGCGTCGGTTTTGCTGATGGTCGTGCTGCACATGCCGGTGGTGCCCGTTCGGGTGGACAAAGACAGGCCGATTTCGGCGGTTCTTGACGCCTTTATCGGGCGCAACTTGCTGTATGCGTCGATTTTTTCGGTGCTCATCGCAACCGCCTTCGCCGCTCCGGCCAATCGCGGGACGACGTATGAAGTGCTGCGCTGGATGGGGCTGACGTTCAACAACGGGCCGGCCGATGTCTGGGCGGATGGCAAATCCCTTGTCGGCTGGCCGAAATATTTTTCTGCGACCGGCGCGCCGCGAGGTGTTGCTTGCCGAAGCGACGTGGTTGGAGCCGGACGGCTCCGGCGGCATTGCGGCGGTTGATGTCGCCGGTCCCGGTGTCTATATCTCTGATTTCAGTCAGATAACCTCGATCGAATAGCTCGGGTAAGCTGGCAAGGAGGCGGCTGTGGCATTCTTTCAACGACGCCCGGCGATGGGTGAAGGCGTGCGGCCGACAACCCCCAAGCCGCTCCCCAATTTCAACGTCAGCAACCGAAGCGTGATCGGCAACGCTTGGGTGGAACCGCGCGAAGATCATGCGGATTCCAATCCGGCGAGCGGTACACCGCGGCTTGCACCGAAGCATGGGCAATTGCCAAAGAAATGACCCAAAGCAAAGACAGCCCGCGCAGCGAGGAGTTCAAGCGTGCCACCACCGGCGCGGTGCGGGCGATGGCGCAGAGCAGCGAGGTGCAGGTCGCCTTTCAGCCCGGCCCCTCCGGCGTCACCGGCAAGCGCGCCCGCCTGCCGCTGCCGACGCGCGCCCTGCCGGCGGCCGAGATGGCGCGGCTGCGCGGCGTCGCCGACAGCGTGGCGCTGCGCCTGCGCCATCACGACGACGCGCTGCACGCCGCCCGCGCCCCGGCGCGGCGCGAGGCGCGCGACGCCTATGACGCGCTGGAACAGGCGCGGGTCGAGGTCATCGGCGCCCGCCACATGCAGGGCGTCGCCGCCAATCTGCGCGCCCACCTCGCCGAGCAGTGCGAGGCCGAGGGCTATGACCGGATGACCCGCAAGGATCAGCTCCCGGCCGCCGCCGCGCTCTCCCTGCTCGCTCGCGAGCGCATGTCCGGCGAGGCGGCGCCCGCCGGCACCGCGCGCGTGCTCGATCTGTGGCGCGAGGCGCTCGGCGGTTCCGCCAACACCGCCCTCGACGACCTCGCGCGCAACCGCGACGATCAGGCCGCCTATACAAGGGCCGCCCGCAAGCTGCTGGCGGCGCTCGATCTGGCCGAGGCGGAGGTCGAGGCCGAACCCGAGGAGGCCGAGGACAGCGAGGCCGGCGCCGAGGAGGGCGGGCCGCAGGATTCCAGCCAGGACGGCGAAGGCGACAGCCGCTCCGAGACGGAAAGCACGCTCGGCGCCCAGCCCGAGGAGATGCAGGGCGACGCGACCGAGGACGACAGCGGCGACAGCACCGATGACGAGGCGGCAACGGCGCAGGGCGAGGACCGGCCGAGCGGCCCGCAGCCGCGCCGCGACAAGCCGTCGGTCGATAGCGAGGCCGGCTACCGCGCCTTCACCCGCCAGTTCGACGAGGAGGCGGCGGCCGAGGACCTCGTCGATGCCGACGAGCTGACCCGGCTGCGCCAGCAGCTCGACCAGCAATTGCAGCATCTGCAGGGCGTGGTGGCGAAACTCGCCAACCGGCTGCAGCGCCGGCTGCTGGCGCAGCAGCAGCGCGCCTGGGATTTCGATCTCGAAGAGGGGCTGCTCGACGCCGGCCGGCTCGCCCGCGTCGTCGTCAATCCGATGCAGGCGCTGTCCTACAAGCGCGAGCGCGACACCGATTTCCGCGATACCGTCGTCACCCTGCTGATCGACAATTCCGGCTCGATGCGCGGCCGGCCGATCACCGTGGCGGCGATGTGCGGCGACATCCTGGCGCGCACCCTGGAACGCTGCGCGGTCAAGGTCGAGGTGCTCGGCTTCACCACCCGCGCCTGGAAGGGCGGCCAGTCGCGCGAACGCTGGGTCGCCGAGGGCAAGCCGCGCAACCCCGGCCGGCTCAACGATCTGCGCCACATCATCTATAAATCGGCCGATGCGCCGTGGCGGCGGGTGCGCAAGAATCTCGGGCTGATGCTGCGCGAGGGGTTGCTCAAGGAAAACATCGACGGCGAGGCGCTGCTGTGGGCCTACCGGCGGCTGCTGGCGCGGCCGGAGCACCGGCGCATCCTGATGGTGATCAGCGATGGCGCCCCGGTCGATGACAGTACGCTCTCGGTCAATCCTGGCAATTACCTCGAAAAACATCTGCGCGAGACCATCCGCGACATCGAAAGCCGCGATCTGGTCGAACTCATCGCCATCGGCATCGGCCACGACGTGACGCGCTATTATCGCCGCGCCGTCACCATCGTCGATGCCGAGGAACTCGGCGGCACGATGATGAAGAAGCTGGCCGAATTGTTCGACGAGGATGCGGCGCTGGCCTGGGCGCGCGCCAGCGCCGAGCGGGCACCGCTGCTGGCGTGACGCGGCCCGGCCGCGTCACTTCGCTGTGAGAACCGTCTGGACAGTGTCGTAACGGTTCCTGTAGGTTGATATGGCGTCCGGTTGGGACGTTGCACGACCCTCGCCGGAGCTGCCATGTTCACTTCCCGTTCTGGTCAGACGCCCGTGCGCATCGGCCTTGCCTTGGCCGCCGCCGCAGTGTGGCATCTGCCGGCTGTGGCCAGCGTGCTGACCACGACAACGGTTCTGCCGAGCTGCACCGGCGGCAGCAACTGCGCCGATACCGGCTACGTCTCGACCACCGCGGCAGGCGCGACCACCGGGTTCATCGGTGGCTCGGTCGGCGGATATAATCCGAGCAACTACAATTTCACCTCTGCATTCAACACCTGGAACAACGCCAACAGCGACCTGTGGACGCTGAAAGACGGCGGGCTGCTCAACGTGCAGCTCACCGTCAATGCCGCCCTCACCTCCGGCACCAGCTACGGCGGGTTGAACGACATCACCGTAACGCTGAGCAATTTCGTCCAGGGCGGCGGCCCGAGCGAGACGCAATTGGTGTGGACCCAGGGCCTGTTCATCAACTATACACCAACCGGCGGCGTCGGCTCGGGCGCCCTCAACACGCTCGATACCTATTCGCTGAGCGCGGGATCGCCCGGCAGCGGTGGAGCGTTCACGACCGCCTGCGAGGCGTTGCCCGGTCAGTCGCCGGGGCCGAACAACACCAGCCCGTCAATCGTCCCGGCGGTCAACCTCAACCAAGCGTATTGCGATCCGATCTATCCGTTCCAGTACGCCAGTACGCAGCAGTACAACGCCAACTATGGGACGCCGCTCGGCACCGATCCGTTCTTCGATGCGCCGGGGACGAGCTATAACGGCGGTGCCTTCCGCGGCGAGTCGCTGCTGTCCACGATCACCTTCGGCACCAACGCCTCCGGCAGCATCACCAGCCGCACGCTGACCGTGTATCAGGGCGTCAGCTACGGTTTCAACCTGACCACAAATGCGCCCGGCCCGAGCGGCAGCACCACACTCGCCAGCAACCTGCTGTTGCAGACGGTGCCGGAGCCGGCGACGGCCCTGCTGCTCGGGATTGCGCTGCCGGCGCTGGCGATATCGCGGCGCCGATCCGCCTGATCGGTTCTGGTGCATCACGAGAACGCGGCCGGTGTGACCGCGACGCTGCCCCTTGGCCGACTCCGCCATATCTGCGCTAGACTGCGCCGATGCAGAACAATGCCCCCCTCGCCGCGGCCTGGACGCGCCTCGCGGACCTCGCCGCCCACCCCGAGGCGCGCGACATCCGCGCCCGCTTTGCCGCCGATCCCGACCGCGCCGCCCGCTTCACCGCCAGCCTCGATGACCTGACGCTCGACTATTCAAAGTCGTCGGTCGGGCCGGAGGCGATGGCGGCGCTGCTGGCGCTGGCCGAGGCGGCGGGGCTGGAGGCATTCCGCGCCCGGCTGTTCGGCGGCGATGTCGTCAACCCGACCGAGGGGCGCGCCGCCATGCACATGGCGCTGCGCTCGGCACCCGATGCCGGCATGCGCGCCACCCTGCCGGGCGGCGTCGATGAAGCCTCCCGCCTTGCCGCCGCCGAGCGCGACAAGATGCAGGATTTCGTCCGCAAGGTGCATTCCGGCGAATTGCGCGGCGCCACCGGCCTGCCGTTCAACACCGTGCTCAACATCGGCATCGGCGGCTCCGATCTCGGCCCGCGCATGGCGGTCGATGCGCTGACCCTGGCCGGCACGCCGCATCTGCGCGCCCGCTTCCTGTCCAACGTCGATGGCCACGCCTTCGCCGCCATGGCGCATGAGCTGGACCCCGCCCGCACCCTCGTCCTGGTCGCCTCCAAGACTTTCACCACGCTGGAGACGATGACCAACGCCCATGCCGTGCGCGCCTGGATGGCCGGGCAGCTCGGCGAGGCGGCGATCGGCGCGCAGTTCGGCGCGCTCTCGACCAACCTTGCCGCGGTCGGCGCCTTCGGCATCCGCCCCGAACATGTCTTCGGCTTCCGCGACTGGGTCGGCGGGCGCTATTCGGTGTGGTCGCCGATCGGCCTGCCGGTGGCCCTGGCCGCCGGCTGGGAGGCGTTCCAGGCGATGCTGGACGGCGGCCGGGCGATGGACGAGCATTTCCTGCGCGCCCCGTTTGCCGAAAACCTGCCGGTGCTGCTGGCGCTGACCGGCATCTGGCACATCGACGCGCTCGACCTGCGCACCCAGTGCGTGCTGGCCTATGACGAGCGGCTGCGGCGCTTCCCGGCCTATCTCCAGCAGCTCGAAATGGAGAGCAATGGCAAGTCGGTGGCGCTCGACGGTCATCCGGTCGAACACCCGACCTGCCCGGTGGTGTTCGGCGAGCCGGGCACCGACGCGCAGCACAGCTTCATGCAACTGGTGCATCAGGGCACCCAGCCTGTGCCGGTGGATTTCCTGTTCGCCGCGGTGGCCGACCATGACCGGCCGGAGGCGCACCGCATCCTGATCGCCAACGCCCTGGCCCAGGCGGAGGCGCTGCTGCGCGGCAAGACCGCCGCCGAGGCGGAGGCCGAGATGCGCGCCAAGGGCGCCGCCGAGGACCATATCCGGGCGGTGGCGCCGCATCGCGCCTTCAGCGGCAACCGTCCGTCCAACACCATCATGTTCCGCCGCCTCGACGGCTTCACCCTCGGCCGGCTGATCGCGCTTTATGAGCACAAGGTGGCGGTGCAGGGCTGCATCTGGAACATCGACAGCTTCGACCAGTGGGGCGTCGAACTGGGCAAGGTGCTGGCCGGCGGCATCCTGCCCGAACTCGCCGCGGGGGCGCAGGCCGGCGCGCATGACGCCTCCACCACCGCGCTGGTGCGCCGCTTCAAGGCGCTGCGCGGCGAAAGCTGAGCGATGCAGGCGCCGCGCCTGCAGGCGGGGCGCATCCGCCTGCTGCCGGAGCGCGTGATCAACCGCATCGCCGCCGGCGAGGTGATCGAGCGGCCGGCGGCGGCGGCGCGCGAACTGGTGGAGAACGCGCTCGATGCCGGGGCGCGGCGCATCGCCGTCGCCATCACCGGCGGCGGCGTGACGCGGATCGAGGTCGCCGACGACGGTCTCGGCATGACCGCCGACGAACTGGCGCTGGCGGTGCAGCGCCACGCCACCTCGAAACTCGCCGACGACCATCTGGTGCGCATCGCCACCCTCGGCTTTCGCGGCGAGGCGCTGCCCTCGATCGGCGCCGCGGCGCGGCTGGCCATCACCTCGCGCCCGCCGGGCGCCGACGCGCATGCGATCACCGTCGAGGGCGGCGCGGTCGGCGCGGTGGCGCCGGCGGCCGGCGCGCCAGGCACCCGCGTCGTCGTCGCCGACCTGTTCTACGCCACCCCGGCGCGGCGCAAGTTTCTCAAATCGCCGCGCAGCGAGGCCGACGCGACGGAGGCGGCGGTGCGCCGGCTGGCGCTGGCCGCCGCCGCCGTCGCGTTCCGCTTCGAGAGCGACGGCCGCGTCGCCTTCGACCTGCCGGCGCAGTCGCGCGCCGCCCGCGCCGCCGCCCTGCTCGGCGCCGATGCCGCCGCATCGCTGCTGGAGGTGGCCGGCGAGCGGGGCGGGCTGCACCTGTCCGGCTTCGCCGCGGCGCCGCTGGTGACGCGGGCGACGGCGGCGGCGCAGGCACTGATGGTCAACGGCCGGCCGGTCGCCGACCCGGTGCTGCGCACCGCCGTCCGCGTCGCCTATCGCGATGTCATCTCCGCCGGGCGGCATGCGGTGGTGGCGCTCTGGCTCGACCTGCCGGCCGAGGAGGTTGACGTCAACGTGCATCCGGCCAAGGCCGAGTTGCGCTTCCGCGACCCCGACGCGGTGCGGTCACTGGTCATCGGCACCCTGCGGTGCAGCCTCGGCGGCGGCGCCGGGCGGGCGGCACCGACGCCCGCCATCCGCCCGGCGCTGCGGCTGGTGCATCCGGCAGCGGCGGGCTTCGCCGAGGCGGTGCTGCCGCTGGCCGCCGCCCCGGCGGCGCGGGTGCTGCCGCCGGCTGCCGCGCCGGCGCCGGAGCATCCGCTCGGCGCCGCGGTGGCGCAGGTGCTCGACACCTACATCATCGCGGTCGCCGGTGATGGCAGCCTCGTGTTGGTCGATCAGCACGCCGCGCATGAGCGGCTGACCCAGGAAGCGCTGGCCGAGCAGGCGCGGGCCGGCACGGTGCTGGCGCAGCCGCTGCTGCTGCCGGCGGTGGTCGATCTGCCGGCGGCGCATGCCGCCGCGGTGGTCGAACGCAGCGCCGATCTGGCCGCGCTTGGGCTGGAGATCGAGGCGTTCGGGCCGGGGGCGGTGCTGGTGCGCGCCCTGCCGGCGCTGCTCGGCGCGGCCGACCCCGGCCCGCTGCTGCGCGATCTGGCCGAGGAACTGGCCGAGCTGGACTCCAGCACCGCCCTGGCGGCGCGGCTCGACGCGGTGCTGGCGCGCATCGCCTGCCACGGCAGCATCCGCGCCGGACGGCGGCTGGCGCCGGCCGAGATGGACGCGCTGCTGCGCCGCATGGAGGCGACGCCGCGCGCCGCCACCTGCAGCCACGGCCGCCCGACCTTCCTCAAATTGTCACGGGCAGAGATCGAGCGGCTGTTTGGGCGGCAGTAGCGGACGCTACCCTGCTGCGCCGGCGTCGTCCTCCCGGCGGCGCAGAAACCGGCCGCTCGCGCGCATGTCGCGATAGAGGTCGCAGGTCGTGCAGGGAATCCCCTCCCGCGGCGCCGCCGCGCCGCGCAGCATGGCGCGGGCATGGGCCATCGGCTCGCTGTTGACCGCAGTGGCAAAGCCGTCGGTGAAGGCATTGGCCGTGCCGAAGCGGCCCCAGGTGTTGCGGCAGCAGCCGAGCATGCCGCCGTCGAAATTCACCTGCGGGCTGTCCCAGAGCTGATGACAGATCAGCCCGGCATAGTCGCGGCCGGTCTGGGCGCGGTGTTCAGCGCGCGTCATGCCGGGCACCGGCGCGTAGTCGGCATCCCAGTTCAGCTTGGGCGTGAACTGCATGCCGATCTCCTCGGCCAGGGCGCGCGCCGCCGGGAGTTCGTGGACATTGTGGCTGAACACGACGAACTGCCAGCGCAGCACCGGGAATGGCGAGCCGAGCCGGCGTTTGTGGGCGGCGATCGTGCGCACATTCGCCATCACCCGATCGAAGTCGCCGCGCACGCGATAGACGCGATAGGTTTCCGCCGTCGCCCCGTCGATCGAGCAGGTCAGAAAGCGCAGCCGGTGGCGGACCACGCCCTCCAGCACCGAGGGGCGCACGTCGTTGAGGTTGGCGCCGTTGGCGGCGCCGAGCGTGACCCCGCGCGCCTCCGCCAGCCGCAGTATGGCGAGCAGCCCAGGATTGAGGAAAATTTCACCGTTGTTGGACAATTCCACATGGCGGATGTCGGGATTGGCATCGAGGAAGCGGGCGAACGTGTCCGGGTTGAGAAATCCGCGGCCGATCGGCGCGTCGATCTGCCGCAACGTGGTCGGGCAGACCGGGCAGCGCAGCTGACAGTGGGACGAGGCTTCCAACTGGACGACATGCGGGCGAATGGTCTGCTTCACGGACCCTCCATCTGGCGCCGAACCCCGGAATAAACCTGGACAGAAATTTAGCACTACGGTATTCGTTGGTTCAAGTTAATGGTACCGGACGGGGAGCAAGTGATGGCAGGGTCGGTGATGCAGATGGGTGCCGCGGCGCTGGCCGGGGCGTTGGAGCGTCTTCGGCGCAATGCTGCGACGGCCGCACTTGCAACCTCGTTGGTGCCGTTGGCCGCTGCGGCAATCCCGACGGGCGCCCAAGCGAGCACCATTGCGCCCCAGGCAAGCGTCACGGGCAGTGTCGTGCTTGGCTCAGTCACCTCCACCTACAATTATATCGCCACGGAACTCAGCCTCGGCGTCCTGACGACGGTTTATGTGCCCGAACTGCACCAGGGCGACCTGTTCGGCTTCACTGGCGCTGGCTACAGCGCCGTCGAGCAATCGTCCACGGCGGCGGGCAGTTTCGCCGGACAGGCGTTGACGCTGAAGGACGGCACGGTCGCGCCCTGGCAGTGGGTGGTGACGCTCGGGGCCGGCGTGATCGCGTCCGGTGCCGCCGCAAGTTTCAGCTTTCTGTCTGATTTCTCGACCAGCGTTAACGCCAATTTCGGTCTGACCACGGTTGGGAACAACGCCGGCAATTACCTTTTCGATCCGCCGATCCCGAACGATCCGCTGCCCGAACCGGTGACGCTGGGCGTGCTCGCCACCGGCTTGGCCGGCCTCGCGGCGGCACGTCGGCGCCGGCGCCTCTGATCGAGGGCGGGGCGTTCCCACCCCGCCACACCTCGCCACGTCACGTCACACCCCGATGCGGCTGCTGCTGGCCATTCACAACGCCTATACCGACCACACCAGCGGCGCCGCACGCAGCGTGCGCACGATCGTCGAGTGGCTGGCCGCCGCGGGCCACGATTGCCGCGTCGTTTCCACCACGCGGTTCGACCGGGCGAGCGCGCCGATCGACTTCGCCGAGCATCTCGCCCGCAGCGGCGTCGCCGCCGAGCACATTCCGCCCGACTCGTGGCATGACGGGCTGTTCCGCTACCTGCTGGCCGACGTGCCGGTGCTGGCGCAGCAGACCCGCCACCACGACTCGTCGGCACCGGACGAAGCCGAAGCGCGCGCGTTCCTGCGACTGTTGACCGCCGAAATGGCCGATCTGCGACCCGACATCGTGCTGAGCTACGGCGGCCATCCGGTGCTGCAAATCGCCTTGCGCCTGGCCCGCGCGACCGGGGCGGCAACCGTGTTCACGCTGCGCAATTACGGCTACGAGGACATGCGTTGGTTCGAGCATGTCTCCTCCGTGCTGACCAACAGTCCGTTCCTGCGTCGCCACTATCTCGATGCCATCGGAGTGGACAGCGTTGCCCTCCCGTCGCCGATCGACCTTGCAACGACGCTATGGGACGACCCAGCGACGCGCGGCTTCGTCACTTTCGTCAACCCGGCGCTGCACAAAGGCGCCGCCATGTTCGCCAGGCTTGCCGACATGCTCGGCCGCCGCCGGCCGGATATTCCGCTGCTCATCGTCCAGTCGGCCGACGATGCCAGGACGCTTGCCAACATCGAGGGCCTCGATCTCGGCCGCTATCCGCAAATTCTCGCCAGCCCAGCCCTGCCCGAGCCGCGGCAGATTTTCGCGCTGGCGAAAATCCTCCTGGTGCCGAGCTTCTTTCCCGAACCCTTCGGCCGCGTCGCCGCCGAGGCATTGGTGAACGGCGTGCCGCCCATCGTCAGCGACCGTGGCGCCCTACCGGAGACGGTGGCCGAGGGCGGCATCGTCCTACCGATCCCTGGCGGAACGCCCGAGGCGATACGCGCCGTGCCGCCGGAGGCGCTGGTCGAACCCTGGTTCGACGCCGTCACGCGCCTGTGGGACGATGCCGACGCCTACGAGGCCGCCTCCGCCGCCGCCCGTTCGGCTGGCGCGCGCCTGTATGGCGAGGCCGCCATGCGGGCCCGGTACGACGCCTATTTCACCGAAGTTGCGGCGCTGGCGCACGTAGATAGTCCCCCCGTCGAGACATAGGCATCGCCGGATCAACGCATCAGGCAGTCGCCGATGCTGCGGACGACAGCGCCGTGCGGATGTGACGCATCGGTCGTGGGTCGGTTTGGGACTACCAACCTTTTGCGACATTCCCCGCAGGCGCCGTCGCGGCTACCTGGATTGCCGGCTTCGCGGCAATGCCGGGAAAGTATTTGCCCAAAATTCAGAAGGCACGGCAGCGGCCCCTGTCGATATTGCCTTGCAACCACTGCCTTTCGATCGGCTCTGCCAGCAGATCGACGTGCCGGTCGAGCGATTCGCACGACAGTCGCTCAATCTGGATCCGGAAAGCCTGGCCACCTATCCTCTCAGCAGTTGCTCGAAATAGGCAATCGTACGGCATAGCCCTTCTTCAAGCGGCACCTTGGGTTGCCATCCAAGCTCGCGTTTTGCCATCGTGATATCTGGGCACCGTTGCATCGGATCGTCCTGCGGCAGCGGACGATGCACGATGTGCGATCTGGAGTTGGTCAAAGCGATCACCCGCTCCGCCAGTTCGCGGACGGTGATTTCATGCGGGTTGTCGATGTTGATCGGGCCGATGACATGAGACCCGGTTGCCATCAAGCGGATCAATCCATCGACAAGGTCATCGACGTAGCAAAACGCGCGCGTCTGCATGCCATCCCCGTACAGGGCGATGTCTTCGCCCTTCAAAGCCTGGACGATAAAGTTGGAGACGACGCGACCATCGTTCGGGTGCATCCGGGGACCCTAGGCCCCGTTCGCATTTGAAGGAATGGCGTGGTCGGGCTATTCTGGTGCGGGTTGGCAAGGTTTTGGGAGCGACGATGCGCGTTCTGACGGACGCCCAATGGGCGAAGTTCGAGGCGGCGATTGCG
>JAJZES010000028.1 GCA_021845985.1 Pseudomonadota bacterium
CCAACTTCGACGATTTTCCGCAGCCTGCTAGTACCTCGTCACAGTGGTTTTGACCGGTTGATCGTCTCTCGGATTTAGCTCGGGCAAGGCGGATCGTTTGAGGAGGAGCGCGATACTGCGGGGGACCCCGGGGTTGCGCGAGATCAGGCCGGCCTTTTCGAGGCCAAGCACCATCTGGTGAACGGTCGGTGGTGTAACGCGGAAGAACCGGATCATGTCCGCCTCCGCGGGTGGGCGTCCGTTCACCAGCGTATAGGCATGAATGAACGCCAGATACTGGCCCTGCTTTGGTGTGAAGTCTGGTTGCGAATCAGCGGCCTGATTCATCGTGGTCCTCAACAGCGGGGGATCAGCGATGAACATACGGTACCGGGTCGATCTGAGCGACACCGAGCGCACTGAGCTCACGGCGTTGCTCAATGGCGGCAAACACGCGGCGCGCAAGATCAAGCGGGCGCAGATCCTGCTGGCGGCCGACGCTGGTGTCAGCGACGAGGTGATCGCAAGCAGCCTCTCCGTTGGCGGATCGACGGTCTACCGGACCAAGCGGCGCTTCGTGCAAGGCAACCTGGAACTGGCGCTGAGCGAGGGGGCCCGCCCAGGGGCAGCCCGCAAGCTGTCGGGCAAGGAGACGGCGTTGCTGGTTGCCACCGCCTGCTCCAACCCACCTGAAGGACGCAAGCGCTGGACACTGGAACTGTTGGCTGACGCGATGGTTCAGTTGACCGAGCACGAGGGGCTCTCGCGTGAGACGGTGCGCCGGCGCCTCGCCGAGGACGATCTGAAGCCGTGGCGGCGGGACATGTGGTGCATTCCGCAGGTTGATGGCACCTATGTCGCGCGGATGGAGGACGTGCTTGATCTCTATGCCGAAGAGGCTGATCCGAAGCGCCCGGTGGTTTGCTTTGATGAGAGCCCGACACAGTTGATCGGCGAGGTGCGTGAGCCGATCCCGGCTGAGCCGGGTCAGCCGGAGCGCTACGATTGTGAATATCGTCGTAATGGCACCGCCAATCTGTTTGTGTTTCTTGATGCGCACAGATCCTGGCGCCATGTGAAGGTGACAGATCAGCGAACCGCGCAGGATTTTGCCATGTGCATGCGCGATCTGGCCGATATCCACTATCCGCATTCGGACCGGATCCGTGTCGTGATGGACAATCTTTCGACCCACACCGCCGGGGCCCTGTACGAAGCATTCCCGGCACCCGAAGCACACCGCATTCTTCAGCGGCTGGAGTTTCACTACACACCCAAGCACGCCAGTTGGCTGAATATGGTGGAGATCGAGATCGGCGTGCTGCGCGGGCAGTGTCTGGATCGGCGCATCGGCGAGCGCGCGGTGCTCAACACCGAAGTCGCGACATGGCAGCGCCAGCGCAATGCGTCGGGCGCGCGCATCAAATGGAAGTTCACGACGCAGAAGGCACGCCAGAAGTTGGGCCGCGCCTATCCAGACACCGCCAAAGAGTCAAAATCACTGTGACGAGGTACTAGCCGGCCACGGCCGGCAGCGGGTTGCGCCGGGCTCGCCGCGCCACGATTCCGGGGGTCTCCCCCGAGCGCGCGCCAACCTCTCCCGTCCCTTCACCGGTTGATCTGCTCCAGCGTCAGTTGCCTGGTCGATGGCCCGAGCGTCGCCACAGAAATCATCAGCACGATCATTGCCCCGCCAATGAACAATGCGACCGCGGGAACGCCGCCCACATGCAGCAAGTAGCCGATCGCAAGACCGGCGAACGCGCCCGACAGGCGGCTCCAGGAATAGGCGAAGCCGACCGCGCGGGCGCGGATGCGCGTGGGGTAGAGCTCGGCCTGATAGTTGTGGAACGCATACCCCATCGTGTTCGCTGACAGCGAGAACAGCACGCCCACCAGAATCAGCGCCGCGGGCTGGTTGAGCTGGGCGAAGATCGTCATGAAAACCAGCATCAGGAACGACGCGCCGACGAGCTGCCACTTCCGCTCGATCCGATCGGCGAAGAACGTGGCCAGGAACGGGCCGAACGGATTGGCGACGGCGATGATGAACGCATACTCCAGGCTCTGCGTGACATGCACGCCGCGCCCGATCAGCAGGGTCGGCACCCAGGCGGCGAAGCCATAGAACCCGATCGTCTGGGTGATGTTCAACAGCATCAGCATGATTGTCCGCGTGCGATAGAACGGGGCGAACACCTCCATCAGCGATCCCTCGCCCGGGAGTTCATCCGCGACCGGTAGGGGCGGCGGCAGCGGGTGGCCGGTCTCGCGTTCCACCCGCCGCTCGATATCGGCAACGATCCGGTCGGCCTCGTCCAGCCGGTCGTGATGGGCGAGCCAGCGCGGACTTTCCGGAATGCCCAGCAGCAGGAACCACACCGCGGCGGCACCCACCGATCCGGCCAGCACCACCCAGCGCCAGCCGTCGAGGCCGAACGGCGCCAGCGGCACCAGTTGCCAGGCCAGCACGGCAATGATCGGCACCGCGCAGAAGGTGATGGTCTGGTTCCAGGAAAACGCGCGCCCGCGCTCCCGCGCCGGGATCAGCTCGGCGATGAACACGTCGATCGTGACCGTCTGCACGCCAAGGCCGATGCCGGCGGCGAAGCGCCACAGATTGAGCGCGAATCCGGTGGTCTGGAACGCCATGATGGCCGAGCAGGCCACGTACCACAGCAGCGACCAGGTGAAGATCGACCGTCGGCCGAACCGGTCCGCCACCCGGGCGAACGCCAGCACGCCGACCCACAGGCCAGAGAACGTCGCAAACACGAAGGTGCCGAAGCCCGCCACCGAAATAACTTTGAGCGCCGCGAGCGGACCGAGCGAAGCGGCGCCGAACAGTCCCGATTTCACCATTCCCGGCGCGACGTAGCCGGTGAAGAACAGGTCGTAGAATTCGAAGAATCCGCCGAGCGACAGCAGTACCACCATGGTCCAGACGGTGCGCGAGGATGGCAGTCGATCAAGCCGGGCCGCGATTTCGGCCGAGGTCGGTGTCGGCATCTGGAGTTCCCCGTGTTGTTGGTTGTTGCTGGCTTATGCGCCGGCCGGAACCGGCACCGGTGCGACAGAGATCATATCACGGAACACGTAGGGAAGGATGCCCCCGTGGCGCACCCAGTCCGCCTCGCGCGCGGTATCGATCCGGCACAGCATCGGCACCGTGCGCGCCGCGCCATCGGGGCGGACGAACCGCGCGGTGACCTCCATTCCGGGACGCAATCCATCGGCAAGCCCCAGCAGGTCGATCGTTTCGGTACCATCCAGACCCAGGCTCCGCCGGCTGACCCCGGGCGGGAACTCCAGCGGGATCACTCCCATGCCGACCAGGTTCGAGCGATGGATCCGCTCGAAGCTTTCGGCCAGTACGGCGCTGATGCCGAGCAGCGCCGTGCCTTTGGCAGCCCAGTCGCGCGAGGAGCCGCAGCCGTAGTTGGCGCCGGCGATCACCACCAGGGACACCCCGGCGGCGCGATAGCGCACGGCTGCATCGAACACGGTGACGATCGCGCCGTCGGGCATGTGCCGGGTCAGGCCGCCCTCGCTGCCCGCCACCATCTCGTTGCGGATTCGGATATTGGCGAAGGTGCCGCGTACCATCACCTCGTGGTTGGCGCGGCGGGCGACGTAGGTGCTGAACTCCGCCGGCGCGACGCCATGGGCCAGCAGGTACTCCCCGGCCGGCGCGCCCGCCGGGATCGCGCCGCCGGGGGAGATGTGGTCGGTGGTTACGTCATCGCCAAGCAACAGCAGCGGTCGCGCACCGCGCAGATCCGCGATCGGCGGCAGGGTGGCGCCCACCCCGTCGAGGAACGGCGGCCGTTTGATGTAGAGACTGTCCGGATCCCATGCGAAAACCGGCGCCGCGCCATGCGCCAGCCCGGTCCAACCCGGCCCGCCATCGGCCAGCGCGGCGTAGTTGCGGCGGAACAGGTCGGGCGACTGGGCGGCACCGAGCACGGCCGTCACCTCGGCGTCGGATGGCCAGAGATCGGCCAGATGCACCGGGGCGCCGGCCGCGTCGATGCCGAGCGGCTGGCGCGACAGATCGTGCAGGACGGATCCCGCGATCGCATAGGCCACCACCAGCGGCGGCGACGCCAAATAGGTGCCGCGCACGGAAGGGTGCAGCCGGCCCTCGAAATTCCGGTTGCTCGACAGCATCCCGAGCACGGCGAGGTCGTCGCGCGCGATCGCCGCGGTGATCGCGTCGGGTAACGGGCCGCTGCCGCCGCCGCAACTCATGCAGCCATAGCCCACCAGATGAAAGCCGATCGCCTGCAACCCGGCGGTCAATCCGGCCGCATCGAGCATCGCGGTGACGACGCGCGAGCCGGGCGAGAACGAGGTCTTGACCCAGGGTTGCGCCGTCAGGCCACGCATGGCGGCGTTACGCGCAAGCAGCCCGGCGGCGATGATCTGGAACGGATTCGACGTGTTGGTGCAGGAGGCGATGGAGGCGATCACGATGTCGCCGTGCCGCAGTTCGCGTGGCCCCGCCGGCGCCGCTTCCGCGCCGGTGGCGAAGGCATGGCGGAAACTCGCTGGCACATCCGGCAAACTCACGCATTGTTCCGGCCGCGACGGGCCGGCGAGCACGGGGTGCACCGAGCCGAGATCGAACGCGACCACCCGGGCGAAGGCGGGCGCGGCGCCTCCGCCCATGAGATGCTGGGCCCGCGCATAGGCTTCGACCAGCGCCACTTGCGCCGGGTCGCGCCCGGTCGCTGCCAGGTAGCGCAAGGTTTCGCCGTCGATCGGGAAGAACCCCATGGTCGCGCCGTATTCGGCCGCCATGTTGGCGATGGTGGCGCGATCGGGCAACGACAGGGCAGCCAGCCCGGGGCCGAAGAACTCCACCACCGCGCCCAGCACGCCGGCGGCGCGCAAAACCCGGGTCAGGGTCAGCACGATGTCGGTGCACATCACCCCGGCCTGACGGGTGCCGGAAACGCGGCAGCCGACCACCAGCGGAACCAGCAAGCCCACCGGCTGGCCGACCAGCGCGGTGGCCGCCTCGATCCCACCCACGCCCCAGCCGAACACGCCAAGTGCGTTGACCATCGGCGTGTGGCTGTCCATGCCCACCAGGCTGTCGGGAAACGCCAGCAGCTCCTCCCCATGCCGCGTCGTGGTCACGACCGGAGCGAGGTATTCGAGGTTGATCTGATGCACGATGCCGTTCGCCGGCGGGATCACCCGCAGCGCGTCGTACTGCTCCATCGCCCAGCGCACCACGCTATAGCGTTCCGCATTGCGGTCCATCTCGCGGGCGAGGTTGCGGGCAAAAGCGTCCACTGTGCCGGTGTGGTCCGCGCGCACCGAATGATCGATCACCAGATCGACCGGGATGCGCGGATTGACCGCCTGCGGGTCCATGCCCTGTGCCGCCACGGCATCGCGCAAGGAGGCAAAATCGATCAGCAACGGAATGCCGGAGGAATCGGGCATCAGCACGCGGGCCGGATGGAACGCCACCTCGGCCCCTTCGCGCTCCGGCGCGTCCCAGCGCGCCAGAGCCGCCAAATCCGCGGTCGCGACGGTGCCGTCCCCGGCGTGGCGCAGCAGGTTCTCCAGCAAAACGCGCATGGAGAACGGAAGACGCTCCAGATCCGAGCCCAACGACGCGGCCAGGGCGGGCAGGCTGTAGTACACGTAGCGCGTGGCGCCGACATCCAGCGGACGCAGTGTGTCGAGCGGGTCCGCCAGCGCGGTGCTCATGCCCTGCGACCGGCGGTGAAGCGCTGCTCGATCTCCTTGATCCGGGGCAGGCCCATCAAATTGTTCAGCTCGTCGAACGAGACCAGCAGGTCGGGCCGGTCGATCACCCTTCCCTCGGTGAGCGACTGATCCAGCACAGTGAGCGCGTTCTTCATCCCCTGGATCGCCGCGGCGCTCAGCAGCCGCGGATAGGACACGACTTTCGCGCCCAGGTCTTCGAGTTGGCGCGCCGACAGCAGCGGCGTGGTGGGGCGCTGGCGGATGCCGAATCCCATGTTCACCGCGAGCGGCTTGCCGACGTTGCGCGCAACGGTGCCGATGTCCTCGGCCGACAGCAGCGCATCGGCGAACAGCATGTCGGCGCCTGCCTCGGCATAGAGATTGAGCCGGCGGATCGCCTCGGCCAACCCGTGCACGGCGGTCGCGTCGGTGCGCGCCTTGATGACGAAATCGGGGTCGCGGCGCGCTTCGGCGGCGGCACGGATCTTCTCAACGCCTTCCTCGGCCGAAATAACCTGCTTGCCCGGCATGTGGCCGCAGCGCTTGGGCCAGACCTGGTCCTCGATCATCAGGCAGGCGAGGCCGGCGCGTTCGAAGCCGCGCACGGTGAAATAGACGTTCATCGCATTGCCGTAGCCGGTATCGCCATCGGCCGACAGCGGCAGGGACGTGCAGGCGGCGAGCGCGGCGGACGCGGCGACGTTCTCGGCATAGCCCATGATCCCGACATCGGCCCAGCCGAGCGTCGCCTCGCTCAACCCGGCACCCGAGATGCCGGCGGTGCGGAACCCCATCTGCTCCACCAACCGCACGCTGAACCCGTCGAACACGCCGGGCGTGACGAGAATGCCCGGGGCGGCGAGGAGGTCGCGCAGGCGCCGTCCCGGAGAGGCAACGATGGTCATGTCGGGATCTCCCTTGTCGATAGGATCATGTCGGCGATCCGCCGTGCCGCGCGCAATGCGCCGCGCCAGCGCCGGCCAGGCGGCCGAACACCACGCCCGCCACCAGCCCCGTACCGCTGCCGTAATTGTGGTAGTAGAGCCCGCCCACGATTTCGCCTGCCGCATACAGCCCCGGGATCGGTGCCCCGGCGATGTCCATCACCTCGGCCGCGGTCGAGACCCGCAGCCCGCCGAACGTGAACGTCACTCCGCAGGTCACGCCGTAGGCATCGTACGGCGGCGTATCGAGCGGGCGGGCCCAGTTCGTCTTGTCGATCGCAAGGCCGTGCGTGCGCAGCCCGTCGTGCACGTTGGGGTTGAACGCCACGTCCGGCCGCGGCGCGGCGTTGTAGGCGGCGATGGTGCGCAGGAATCCGGCAGGATCGACGCCGGTAAGCTTCGGCGCAAGCTCCTCGAACGTCGCTGCCGATTCCTTGGTGATGCGGCGGATGCGGTATTCTTCCCGCAGCAGCGGCGTCGCTTTCTGGTCGAAAATCTGCCAGGCGAACAAGCCCGGCTGGCGCATCACTTCCCAGCCGTATTTCGCATAGGTGTAGCTGTGAAAATCGAGCCCCTCGTCGAGGAAGCGCTCGCCTCTCGCGTTGACCAGGATGCCGAACGGATAGTTGTGCTTCTGGAACCGGTCGCCCACCGTCAGATCGCCGTAGGGCGGTGCGTTCATGTCCCACTGTACGGCATGTGCGCCCGACCAGTGGCCGGCGGGTGCGGCGCCGGCCTCCATCGCCATGCGGTGGCCCCAGCCCATGTTGAAGCGGGTGCCGCGCACCTTCGCCAGATCGGCGTTGGGACCCAGGTAGCGGGCGCGCATCTCCGGGTTCGATTCGAAGCCGCCGCAGGCCAGCACCACCGCCCCGGCGCGGATCTCGCACGGCCGGCCGCGGTGCAACGCGCGGACGCCGCCGATCCCGCCATCGCCGTGCAGCAGGCCCATCGCCATGGTTTCGTAGAGTACCGGTATTTCGGCGCGTTCCAGCGCCGCATGCAGGGTTGCGGTCAGATGCGCTCCGCCGCCCAGGATATGGCAGGCGAGGCCACCCCAGAACGTGAACCGGCCATCGACCTTGAACGCCTGCCGCCCGAGCGCGGGCTGGAACCTGACGCCGTGCCGATGCAGCCACACCGCCGCGTCATAGCTGCCGCCGATCAGCACTTCCGTAAGACCGGGGTCGCAACGGTACTCCGTCAGACGGCCCATGTCGTCGAAATACTGCTCCTGCGAATAGGTGCCGAAATCGATGCTGGCGAGGTCCAGCTCGGCAATATCGGGGGCAAGGCGCAGCAGATCCTTGACGCCGTGATGGACGAAGCGGAAGGCGCCGCCGGTGAAGGCGGAATTGCCCGCCCGCGCTTCCCGCGGCGCCACCTCCAGCAGCGCCACGCGCGCCCCGGCCTCGTGTGCGGTAAGGGCGGCGTTCGCCGCCGCATTACCGGCGCCGATCACCAGGACATCGACGCCGGAGATGTCCGCCGGCGTCATCGTCCGGCCTCCACCGGCCCGCTCGCCGGCACGGAGGCGAGCACGACCGGGCTGACCACTTCCAGCCGCCGGCCGGTGGTACGCGGGCCGAACGCCAAGGTGAGCACACCGGTGGCCGCCCAGGCCCCGGCGATATAGACGAACACCGCCAGAAAGCCGAAATGCGTGAATACCGCGGCGACGATGAACGCATTGGCCACGTTGGCGATGCGCCCCAGGCTGTAGGTGAATCCCGTGGCGCCGTTGCGCATGTCGGTCGGGAACTGCTCCGGCGTGTAGGCATAGAGCAGACAGGCGAAGGTCTGGATCAGCAGCCCCAGCAGGAAGCCGAACACGACGATCAACGCGGGGATGAAGCTGAGCCCGTAGAGCAACCCGCATGACGCGATGGAGAAGGACGCAAGGGCGATCATGTGCTTGCGTTCAAACCGATCCGAGATCTGCGCAGCGAGCAGCGCGCCGAGCGGGGCGCCGAGATTGCCGAGCGTCACATAGGTCAGGCTGTGCACCAGGGTGATGCCGTGCTTGACCAGCAGGGTCGGCACCCAGGCTTCGAACCCGTAGAACCCGAGGGTCTGGCACATCCAGATGGCACCGAGCACAGCCGTGCGCAGGCGGTATTCCGGACCGAACATTGCCGACCAGGGCGCCCGCGGAACACCCGCGTGCGCCAGCGGCTGGGGCGGCGGCAGGCTGCCATGTTCCGCTGTTACCACGGCCTCCATTGCGGCCAGGATCCGCTCCGCATCCTCCAGCCGGCCGCGCCGGGCAAGCCAGCGGGGCGATTCCAGCAACCCGGGCGACAGCGCCAGGAACGCGAGGCCGACCGCGCCCCAGGCGAAAATCCAGCGCCACCCATTGGGCCCGGCCGGCACGACCAGCAGGGCGATCCAGTTGGTCAGAGGGATCGCGCACAGCGCAATCACCATGGCCCAGCCTTGCCAGCCGCCACGACTCTTCGCCGGGAATATTTCGGCGATATAGGTGATCGCGGTGACCATTCCCGCCGCCAGCGCCATGCCGGGCAACAACCGCCCGATCAGCAACCAGCGCAGATCGGGTGCCGCCGCGGTCAGCACCGAAGCCAGGGACGCGGCCGTCACGAAGCCGATCAGCGCCCGCCGACGGCCGATGACGTCGGACAGCGCGCCGCCGCCCAGCGCGCCAAGGAACATGCCGAAAAA
>JAJZES010000019.1 GCA_021845985.1 Pseudomonadota bacterium
CGTGAGGCTCGGGCGGGAAGGTCACGGTCATAAGCGATGAGGCCATCAAGGCCGGCGGCGATCTGGCGTCGGGCATTTTCGCGCAATCGGTCGGCGGCGGCGGCGGCACGGCCGGCGTTGGCGCAGGGCTTGTCGGCGTTGGCGGAAATGGCGGCGGCGGCGGCAACGCCGATGCGGTCAGCGTGACCAATACGGCGCGGATCGACATCGGCGGGAGCGGGTCGTTGAGTCCGACGAGCGGACAATCGATTGATGCCGCGGGCATCGAGGCGCAGTCGGTCGGCGGCGGCGGCGGCAACGGCGCGCTCGGCGTTGGCCTGGTCGGCGTGGGCGGAACTGGCGGCGCGGCCGGCAATGGCGCGGCGGTCACGGTGACCAACAGCGGCGATATCATCCACGGGCCCTGCGCGAACTGCACCGAGGCGCCGACTATTTTCGCCCAGTCGGTTGGCGGAGGCGGCGGCGACGGCGGGTCGGCCGGCGGATTGGTCGCTGTTGGCGGCAATGGAGGCGGCGGCGGCGGCGGCAGCACAGTCACCGTCGCCAACTCGGGCAATCTGGCGGCGGTCGGCCAATATGCGCCGGGCATTTTCGCGCAGTCAGTCGGCGGCGGCGGCGGCGACGGCGGCGGTTCCGGTGCCGGCGCAGGCGGCGGCGGGGCTGGCGGCGGCGGTTGCGGCGCCGGCGGCGCCGGTTCCGACGGGGCCGGCGGCGGCGGCAGCGTCACCGCATGGATCTGCATCGGCGCCGGGACCACCGGCGGCGGCGGCGATGGCGGCAACCATGTCAGCGCCACCACCGCGGCACTTTGCAGCACTACCGCGGCCATCAGCGCGACGGCAAACCCGCCACGCTCCTCCGACGGGCCGGAACGCCCGGGTTCGATCACCTGCGTCGTCATCGCGTCAGGGCGTCGTTGTGGCGGGCGCCGGCGTGGCGACCGGTGCAGCGCCGGGCGGGAGTGTGGCGATGCCGACATCGGTGACGCCGGCGCGTCGGCACGCATCGAGCGCGTCGATGAATTGCTGGAACACCACGTCTTTCGACGCGGCGATCGTCACCTGCACTTTCGACGGGTCCGGCTCGGCCCGCAGCAGCGCGACCAGCGCGTCGGCCGTCAGCGTCTCGCCTTTGACCGTCAGCGTGCCGTCCTTATCGACGTTCACCGTGACCTTGGGATGCTCCAGATGCTCGGCCTGACTGGCCGAGGGAAGCTGCAGCGCCACCCCGGCGTCCGGGATCATCTGCAACGTGACGATGATGAAGAACACCAACAGGAACAGCATCACGTCGATCATCGGGATGATCTCGACGCGGCCGCGCCGGGTGTCGAAATAGCGCATACGGTTGGCGGCCATCGGATTATTCCGCGGCGACTGCGGCGCGCTCGGCAAAGCTGCGGCCAAGCACGACGCGGTTGAGCAGCAGGGTGCGCATGGTCTCCATCTGATGCAGCACCAGCCGCACCGCGTTGGACAGGCCATTATAGGCCAGCAGCCCGACCATGGCGACGAAGATGCCGGCGGCGGTGGTGATCAGCGCGTTGGCGACGCCGCCGGTCACCGCGGTCGGGGCGCTGCCCGGCGTCGCCAGCACGCCGAAGGCGCGGAACATGCCGAGAATGGTGCCGAACAGGCCAAGCAACGGCGCCAGGGTGACGATGGTGTCGAGAATCCATAAGCGCCGATCGAGCCGCGGAGCGGCCAGCATGATCGCCTCGTCCATGCGGTTTTCCAGCTCGTCGCGGCCATAGGCCGGCTCGCCGTGCAGGATCACGTCGAGCACCACGGCTTCCGGCAGTCGCGCGGCGCGGGCGCGCAGGGACTTGATATCGTTCCCCTGCAGGCGTCCATGCGCGGCCACCGCCGCGACCAGACGCTCGCCCCCGACGATGGTGCGGCGCAGATACCATGCCCGGTCGAGGATGACGGCGAGCGCCAGCACTTGCAGCAGCGCCAGCGCGTAGAGCACGCCATCGGAGTAGTTGGCGATGTCGATGATGGATTGCAGGGTCATGCTTGGGTTCCGTCGGCAGCGGTCGCGGCGCGTGTTACCGCTTCGCGACCGCCGCGTCTGTGACAGATTGATGGCAGTTTGCGGCGGTGGTTCAGAAGCTGACCCCGACGCTGCCGTAGATGGTCATCGGCGCCCCCGGATAGGCGAGGCCATAGCCGCTGTTGGTGGTGCCGTAATAGCCACCGCTGCTGAGGTATAGGTAGGAATTGTATTTGTTGTCGGTCGCGTTCAGCACCGAGAGCGACAGGTTGATGCTCCGGTCCTTGCCGTACAGTGTTACCGGCACCTGCGCATTGACGCCGACATTGAGCGTGCCGTAGCTGGCAAGCTGCTGGTTGCTCGGCGCCCCGGTAACGTTGTTGAAGATGTACTGAGAGCCGCTGAACTGGTAGAGCGCATACGGATCGAACACCACACCGCCGGCGACGAATTTGTAGTCGGCACCGACATTCAACGTGGCGTCCGGCACGTAGGGGACATGGCTGCCGTTGTAGCTGACCGGAGCGGCGAAGCTGCCGGTCACGTAGGTCTTGTAGATCGCGTTGACGATGCTTGCATTGGCGAAGGTGTGCAGTTGCGCGAACGGGTTGTCGTCGAGGAACAGGTTGACGCCCTGGTAATCCGAGGTGCCGAACGCGGTGCTGGCAACACCCTGCGAATTGGTCGTGGTGATGGTCTGCTTGGCGTAGTTCAGATAGAAGTAGTTGGCACCGATATCGAAGTGATGCAGGAACAAATCCGGGCGGTCGGCCAGCACCTTGAGACCGACCTGATATTCCGTCGCCTGTGCCAATTGGGCGTATTGCGCGCCGATCGACTGATACAGTCCGCCGCCGCCGCCGACCTGCGGGGTCTTGTAGGCCTCTTCGTAGCTGGCATAGAGGTTGAGCCATTTGACCGGGCTGTAGTTGACCTCGACCGACGGCTCCGGGGCGATGAAGTTGCGCGATGCCTCGCCCGGCAGGCCGTTGTTGAGGGCACCCTGGTTGGTGCCGGTGGCGTAGGGAAAGTTGGCGCCCGACGCGTCGGAATAGCTCGTGCTGTAGCCGACCAGGCGAATGCCCGGCGTGATGTGCAGGTTGCTGATCGGGTGGATATCGTCCTGGGCATAGACGCCGGTGTCGATCTGGTCGAACAGGCCGCTGCGGAATTTGGCGTTGGGCGCCGCGGCGCTGCCGTTATACGGCGGGGCCGGATTGAAGAAGGCGTTGCTGGTGTTGTACTGCGAATCCTGCACGAAGCCGCCGACATCGAAGCTGTTGAACAGCCAGTTCTTGGTCACCGAGGCCTTGTCGCCGAACCAGTAGGAGTAGGGATTGTTGTACTCCATCTGGTTGGCCGCGCCCTGCGGGAAGGCATCGTTGGAGCGGGAATGCAGGCGGTCTTCTCGGACATAGTAGGCGAGGTTGTGGAACGCAGTCGTATCGTCGATGTTCAGGTTGACCTTGTTATAGCCCATGAACATCTGGTTGACGTCGAACTTTTCATAGTTCGCATAGGCCGGCGTGGAATAATAGCCGCTGGTCTTCTGGCTGTAGAGCGTGCCCGGATTGACCGCCCCCGACGGGGAGATGCCGTTCAGGCTGATCTGCGAGTTCGGTTCGGTCGGAATCACCTGCGGGCGATAGCCGGCCGAGCGGGAGAAATAGCCGCCGAAACTGACATCGCCGGCGTTGAAGGTTTTCACCGTCTTGGCGTACAGCGCGTAATCATTATACGGGTTGTTGAAGCCGTCCGGCCCGGTGCGATAGCTGGCGCCGGTGCCGAAACTGCCCGAGAACACCGTCGCCCAGCCGTCATGCTCGCCGGTGTTCAGCGAGAAATCGAGGATCTGCTCGTTGTAGCTGCCATAGGTCATGTTGACCGTGCCGCCGGCGGTCTTGGTCGGCTGCAGCGGCGTGAACTCGATCTGGCCGCCGATATTGTCGTACCAGCGGTCGGCGGCGCTGCCGGGACCGTAGGTGACGCTGGTGCCCTGGAACATCGCCAGGCTGGGGATCGACGCCGAGGCCCACAGCCCGGTCCCCGGATCGACCATCGGCACGCCATCCATCGTCACCATCAACGAGGCGCCGCCGGTATAGCCGCCATAGCCGCCCCAGCCCTGGCCGATGCCGTCGAGCGCAATCGAGTATTTGGTGGCGCCGGTGCTGCCGTAGCCCTCGACATAGGCGCCGGGGGTGAGCGCAATCGCCTGCCCGGCGCCGGCCGCCGGACTGAGCGATTCGGTCTGCGCTTTGTCGATCACCCGCACCGTCTCGGGCGCGTCGAACACCTGCTGCGGCGTCGGCAGCGCCGAGCCGACGCCGTTGCCGCCGCTGCCGGCGCCACCGCCGGTCGCGCTCACCTCGCCGGCGTTGACCGGCTGGTCCGCGGTCTGCGCAAGGGCGCCGCTGGCCACGCCCGACAGCAGCAATGTGGACAGTGCGAAGCGCCCAAGGGGAATGCCAAGAGGATGCATGGTCCGCTCCGTGCAATTGTGTCACGCCCGACGCCGGGCGCGGCGCACCATTACGGCGAATGATGACACGCTCCAGGGCCATTGGAGCGGTAATGTTGAAACTTCTTGTTAATGAGTGGTTTAATTTTCCTGGAAGATTTCTGTCATTGCACTGCAACATTTGCCGGCTAAACACCTCGCTTTCTTTCGTCCGTGTCATTTTGAAGTCGCTACGAAATCAGCCGCGATGGCGCCGCGGCGCCGCGCATGGCAGTCTCGGCCGATGCAGCACGCTGGCGCCGTCAGATGACCATGCAGCCTTCTTCCGCGCCCGCCGCCCGCACGCGGCGCCCCCCCTGCAGGAACGGCGCCGACAGCGGCAGCAACCGCAGCCCGATGCCCGACGCCATCCCCCGCGCGCCGCCGGCGCCCCCCGCCATCGCGCTGGACAGCCCGGAGCGGTTCATCAACCGCGAGCTGTCCTGGCTCGACTTCAACGCCCGCGTGCTGGAGGAGGCGGAAAACCCCCGCCATCCGCTGCTCGAACGGCTGCGCTTCGTGTCGATCAGCGCCAGCAATCTCGATGAGTTCTATTCCGTCCGCGTCGCCGGGCTGGTCGGTCAGGCCAAGGCCGGCGTCACTGCGCCCGCCCCCGACGGCCGCACCCCGGCGCAGCAACTCGCCGAGGTCGAGGCGCGCGCCCGCGCCCTGCTGGGCGAGCAGCAGCGGGTCTGGCGCGGCCTGCGCGCCACCCTGGCCGACTCCGCCATTCTCGTCGCCGAGCCGGCCGAGTTGACCGCGCAGGATCGCGCCTGGCTCGATGCCTGGTTCATGGAGCGGGTGTTTCCGGTGCTCACCCCGCTGGCCATCGACCCGGCGCATCCCTTCCCGTTCATCCCCAACATGGGCCTCGTCATCGCGCTGCGTCTGCTGCGCGACGAAGACGGGCACGGCATGCGCGCCCTGCTGCCGCTGCCGGCGCAGGTCGAACGCTTCATCCGCCTGCCGCCGGCGCCGGACGGCGCCGCGCCGACGATCCGCTTCGTGCTGCTGGAACATCTCGTCGGCATGTTCCTCAGCCGGCTGTTCCCCGGCTTCCGCCTGCTCGGCCAGGGCATGTTCCGGCTGATCCGTGACACCGATGTCGAGTTCGAGGAGGAGGCCGAAGACCTCGTCCGCTCCTATGAGACGGCGCTCAAGCGCCGCCGCCGCGGCGTCGTCATCCACCTGACGCTGAATGCCGGCATGCCGGCCGACCTCGTCGAGGTGGTCGCCGACGAACTCGACGCCAATGCCCAGGAAGTCTTCGTGCTCGACGGGCTGCTCGGCATCGCCGACCTCAAGCAGCTCATCGTCGATGATCGCCCCGACCTGCTGTTTCCGCCCTATACGCCGCGTTTTCCCGAACGCATCCGCGATTTCGGCGGCGATTGTTTCGCCGCCATCCGTGCCAAGGACATCATCGTCCATCACCCGTTCGAGAGCTTCGATGTCGTCGTGCAATTCCTCCGCCAGGCGGCGCAGGACCCGAACGTCGTCGCGGTCAAGCAGACGCTCTACCGCACCAGCCGCGACAGCCCGATCGTCAAAGCCCTGATCGAGGCGGCGGAGGCGGGCAAATCCGTCACCGCGATGGTCGAGCTGCGCGCCCGCTTCGACGAGGAAGCCAATATCCGCCTCGCCCGCACGCTGGAGGCGGCCGGGGTGCAGGTCGTCTATGGCTTCACCGAACTGAAGACGCACGCCAAACTGTCGCTGGTGGTGCGGCGCGAGGGCGGCTCGCTGCGCTCCTATGCGCATTTCGGCACCGGCAACTACCACCCGATCACCGCGCGCATCTACACCGACCTCAGCTTCTTCACCACCGAGCCGAACCTGACGCGCGACGCGGCGCGGCTGTTCAATTACATGACCGGCTATGCCCGGCCGGCGACGATGGACACGCTGGCGTTCAGCCCGCTGACCACGCGCAGCACGCTCAATGCGCTGATCGACCGCGAGATCGCCTTCGCCGGTGAGGGCAAGCCGGCGACGATCTGGCTCAAGCTCAATTCACTGGTCGATGAGGCGCTGATCGACCGGCTCTATGCGGCGTCGCAGGCGGGGGTGAAAATAATGGCGGTGGTGCGCGGCATCTGCTGCCTGCGTCCCGGCGTTGCCGGACTGTCGGAGCATATCCGGGTGAAGTCGATTGTCGGCCGGTTTCTCGAACACAGCCGCATCTGCGCCTTCGGCAACGGCCATAAACTGCCGAGCCGGCAGGCCAGCGTGTTCATCAGCTCGGCCGACTGGATGGCGCGCAACATGGACTGGCGCGTCGAAACCCTGGTGCCGATCCACAACCCGACGGTGCATGCGCAAGTGCTCGATCAGATCATGGTGGTCAATCTCCGCGACACGATGCAGTCATGGGAGCTGCACCCGGACGGCGCATGGCGCCGGCTGTCCCCCGGCGGCGGCAAGGTGCGGGTCTCGGCGCATGATTATTTCATGACCAACCCCTCGCTGTCCGGCCGCGGCTCGGCGCTGCACGGGCCGCTGGTCACCGCCGCGGCGCCGCAAATCCGCCGGCCCGACCGGCTGTCGCAGGATTGAGCCGCGCCATGTCCGCCACCCGCTGCGCCGTCGTCGATCTCGGCTCCAACTCCGTCCGCCTCGTCGTGTTCGAGGGGCGCGGGCGCAACCCGCAGGCGATCTTCAACGAAAAAGCCGTGCTGCGCCTCGGCCGCGGCCTGCAGGACAGCGGCCTGCTGAATCCCGAGGGCGTCGAGCAGGCGGTGACGGTGATGAACCGCTACCACGCCATCGCCCGCGCCATGCATGCCGACCCGTTCGAGGTGCTGGCGACCGCCGCGGTGCGCGACGCCGCCAACGGCCCGGTGTTCATCGCCGCCATGCAGCAGCGCATGCCGGGCGTGCCGATCCGCGTCCTGTCGGGCGAGCAGGAAGCCGAGATGTCGGCGCGCGGCGTGCTCTGCGGCATCCCGGAGGCGGACGGCGTGCTGGCCGATATCGGCGGCGGCTCGCTGGAGGTGGTGCAGTTGGCCGAGGGACAGCGCGGCGCGGCGCAGACGCTGCGCCTCGGTGTCATCCGGCTGGCCGAGCGCGCCGGCGGCGACATCCTGCGCGCCCGCGCGCTGGCCGAGGCCGACCTCGCCGCGGTCGGCTGGCTCGCCGAGGGCGCCGGGCGCGATCTCTATGCCGTCGGCGGCGCCTGGCGGGCGCTGGCGCGCATGCACATCGCCCAGACCGGCTACCCGCTGAACATGATCCACCACTACACGATCAGCCGCGAGGAGGCGCGCGACCTCACCGGCATGATCGCCGGCGCCTCCCGCCGGGCGCTGGAGCGCATGCCCGGCGTGCCGCGCCGGCGCATCGACGATCTGCCATTTGCCGCCCTGGTGCTGCGCCGGGTGATCCGCGCCACCGCCGCGCGGCGCGTCGTGTTCAGCGCCGACGGGCTGCGCGAGGGCTGGTATCTCGGCCAGATCCCGGCCTCGGCGCGGGCGCAGGACCCGCTGCTGGCGGCGGCGCACGAGCTGGCCGGACAGTTCGGCCGCGACCCCGCCTTGCCGCCGGCGCTGCGCGCCTGGACCGAGCCGCTGTTCCCCGGCGAGACCGCGCCATGGTCGCGGCTGCGCGAGGCGGCGTGCCAGATGAGCGACATCGGCAGCCACGATCACCCGGAATACCGCGCCGAGCAGGCCTTCCTGCGCATCCTGCGCCAGCCCGGCATCGGCATCGACCATCACGCCCGCGCCTTCCTCGGGCTGACCCTGGCGGTGCGCTATGAGGCCGAGCCGGAGGCGGCTTTTTTGGCCCTGGCGCGCGGCCTGCTGACGCCGGAGGCGGTGCAGCGGGCGACGGTGCTCGGCTGCGCCCTGCGGCTGGCCTACACGCTCTCGGCCGGCACGCCCGACCTGCTGGCCGGCACACGGCTGCGGGTCAGCGGGGCGCTGGCGCTGCAACTGACCATCGGCAGCGGCGTGTTCGCCGGCGAGAGCATCACCCGCCGGCTGGACCGGCTGGCGCAGGCGCTCGGGCTGCTGGCAACGACGGAGATGGCCGCATAGCCGGCGCGGCGCCGGCGCCGCGCTACAGCGTCAGTGTCCCGCTGATGCAGGTCACCGTCGCCCCGCCGACCCAGATGTCGGCGCCGATGCGCCGGACATGCACCCGCCCGGCGCGGCCAAGCACCGTGCCCTGGCACGCCACATAGGCATCCGGCGCCAGACCGCTGCCGATCATCCATTGCGCGAGACTGGCGTTGAGGCTGCCGGTGACCGGGTCTTCCGCCACATTGGCGCCGGGCAGCAAGGCGCGCACCTCGAACTGGGCGTCGCCCCCGTCCGCCGCAGCGTCCCACGGCGCGACGACGCCGAGCAGAAATCCGCCGAGCACCAGCGGATCGGGTTTCAGCGCCAGCACCTCGGCGCGCGAGCGCAGCATCACCGCGACCCAGCCCGGCCCGTTATCGACCCAGTTCGACGCCACCACGGCGTCGGGCGCGAGCCCCAGTCCGCGCACGATCCGCGCCAGCAGCCCGGCCTCCACCGCGCCGGCGCGCCGCAGCGGTGGGGCGGCGAAGGCCAGCATCCCCCCGTCGCGGCGGATGCGCACCAGACCGGCGTCGCACTCCTGCACGATCGCGCCCGCCTGCGGCACGCCGCCGCTGGCCAGCCAGACATGGCAACTGCCGAGCGTCGGATGCCCGGCGAACGGCAACTCGCGCTCGGGGGTGAAGATGCGCACCCGATAATCGGCGCCGGCGGCGCGCGGGCGCAACAGGAAGGTGGTCTCGCTCAGATTGGTCCAGTTGGCGAACGCCGCCATCTGCGCATCCGTCAGCGCATCGGCGCCGATGACGACGGCGAGCGGATTGCCCTGCAGCGGGCTGGCGGCAAACACGTCCACCTGCTGGAAGGCGAGACTCGGCATGGGGGGTCCTTCGAACCTGATGCGCCGCAGCGGAGCACGGATCGGAGCGACACTCAAGGGGGCAACAGCGGGTGCGCCAGCGCATCGCGGCGGTAAGTGGAGAGTTCGCTCGCTTTGTTGACTTTCCGGTCCCGGTATCGATACGGTGGCAGCGATGGCCACGGTGAGCAGCCAATTTCTGACGGCCGTGTTTGAGCTTCGACCGACGCGCCGCAAGGCCGCCGCCCTGGAACGTGTGCGCGCAGCCGCAGAGGGCGTCTTCTGGCAGACCATCGGCGCGATCCGCGCCCGCGCCGATGCCGTGGCGGCTGAAAGCGACGCGCAAGCGCGCCGCCACGCATGGCGGGCAGCCGACAAGGAACTTACCGTTGCCGTAATTGCCGCTTGCAACCGGGTGGGCCTTGCCGAACCGGTGGCGCATGGCCTTTGCCGCGACGCCGGGATGGCGGTCAGAAGCTACATTGAATTGCGTGCCAAGGGCCATGAAGCTGAATGGCCACAGCCGGTGGACAGCACCGCCCCTGACCACGCGGCGTTGGACATGATGCGTGTATCCACCACCCGCGAGGCTGAGAATGCCGCACGCGATGCGTTGGCGGCTGTGGCGCGGGTGCCGGGGCCACGCCCGCTCGTGCTCGCCCGCTCCCGCGATGCGCAGTTGGTGCGAACCGGCGCAACCGGCAGCATTGCCGCCGTGCTGAACGTGCTGCGCGCCAGTGATCCCGCTGCACGGACTGCGACGATCAAGCCGGGTATTGAGGCCGCTACGGGCGCCGCGATCCCCGGCGGCATTTCCAGAACGAAGCTTGCAATCCCCGTCGCGTGTTCGGCGTGGCATGAGCACAAATTCCTCTCCGGGGGCGCGGTGCTGCGATCCAGCCTGATCGTCCGCCGCGGCGAACGCTGGTTCATGTGTGCGCAATTCGAATTTCCGATCCGGCGGTTCCGGCTGACCGGTGCACGCCTGGGCGTTGACCGCGGCATCGTGAACCCGGTGGCGCTGGCGGTTGCCGCGGCGGATGGCGGCGTGCGATCGGTGCCGCCGCCCGCCGGCGGCGAAATCGGCAAGAGCATCCGCGCCGCTGATGAAAAGCGAAAGGCCGAGCAGAAGCGGCGGGGCGTGACCAGTTGGCGGCATGTAGAGCGCGTCGATCATGCGCTGCACGCGCTGGCGAATGGCATTGTTGGCATCGCCAAGGCGCATGGCGCGCAAGTCGTTTTCGAGAAGCTTGACAGTCTTAAGCAGATGATCGTTGCCCAGAGGCCAAAGGGCGCACGCAAGGGCGGATGGCGCAGGTCGCTCAAGAAGGCGCAATTCGGGAAACTGGAACGGATCGTCAGCTACAAACTGGCCCTGGCCGGGCTGCCGCTGCCGCGTGAGGTCGTGGCGAGTGGCACATCGATCACTTGTCCAGCATGCGCGCTGCGCGACCCGGAGAGCCGGCCAGAGCAAAATCGGTTTACCTGCACCGGCTGCGGCTTTACAGCGCAGGCGGACAGCATTGGTGCAGTGAACATCGCGCGCCGCGGCATCGCGATGGAACGGATCACGAAAGGCGCCAAGCTGGCGCCGATCGAACAGGACATGGTCGCGCGGCTTCGGTCGCGCGGCGATGGTGGGCTGGGGCCGCTGGCGGGTGCCTATGTTTCTGCCGGCGGGTTCGTTGCTGCCCACGCTGCTGCCATTCCGGCGAATGAGGGTTTCTTGCCCCTTACCGGAAAGGCGGAGCAAAAGAACAGGCCACGCACTCAAAACACGCGCAGGCGTGTACTCGCAGAGCGGAGTGCTGCTAATTCGCCGTCACCCAATGAGGAAAAAGGCGCGCCCGATCAGAGTGTTCTGCTATGAGCAGGTGCGTTGAGCGGCGAAATGCGGGCTTGCTGCAACAACCATTCTCGGCGGCGCTGATGCCGAGTCGGTGCGTTGAGCGGCGAAATGCGGGCTTGCTGCAACGGATGAGCGCGGCCAGGAAGGCGGCGCTGGGGTGCGTTGAGCGGCGAAATGCGGGCTTGCTGCAACCGCTCCAGGTCCGACAGCATCGGCACCGAAGGTGCGTTGAGCGGCGAAATGCGGGCTTGCTGCAACCGAATGGCTCGACGGCAGGCAGGCGGCGAAGGTGCGTTGAGCGGCGAAATGCGGGCTTGCTGCAACAAAGATCATCGTCCTGACGAATACCGGTTGGGTGCGTTGAGCGGCGAAATGCGGGCTTGCTGCAACCCAGTCGTCTGCCTTGTCGTGGTTCTTGGGGTGCGTTGAGCGGCGAAATGCGGGCTTGCTGCAACAAAGCGGGGAGACTGACAATGATGTATCGCGGTGCGTTGAGCGGCGAAATGCGGGCTTGCTGCAACAGCATTGCAATGGCGGCGGTCTGGTTTTCGGTGCGTTGAGCGGCGAAATGCGGGCTTGCTGCAACGAACGTCCAACCACCCATTCGGGGGCGGCGGTGCGTTGAGCGGCGAAATGCGGGCTTGCTGCAACATGACAGATGCCATCGCGCCCAGCACTTTCGGTGCGTTGAGCGGCGAAATGCGGGCTTGCTGCAACTTGATCGTTGGATCAATGATGACGGTGCCGGTGCGTTGAGCGGCGAAATGCGGGCTTGCTGCAACCTCCGGGTCAGCGTAGGGCATCAGGCGATTGGTGCGTTGAGCGGCGAAATGCGGGCTTGCTGCAACTGTAATTGCACGGCTCGCCGTCCTGGTAAGGGTGCGTTGAGCGGCGAAATGCGGGCTTGCTGCAACTGACGTTTGCGGATTTTGCCGCACAACCAAGGTGCGTTGAGCGGCGAAATGCGGGCTTGCTGCAACTGACGACGCACCAAGGCCCTTCATGCCGCCGAATAGCCGCGACGGATGGATGCGGCGCCTGTCGCTTCACCAGCGCCTGGATGGCCGCACGGGTCGCCTCATCGTGGCTGTCCAGCGTCTCGACCCGAGAGGCACGTTCAGGTCGTGGGCGCCAAGAAGCCGCAGGACGCCGCCGTAGCTGGCGCCGCCCAGCCGGCGGCGGAGATCGATTGCCGACATCTCCGCGCGCGATTAGGCCTCCAGTGCCTGCTGCACGCCGTCCGCTATCACGCCGCTCCTGCTGCGGCCGGGTGGCGCCCTACCCGATCGCCATCAAACTCGCATTGCCCCCCGCCGCCGCCGTGTTGGTGCTCACCGCCCGCTCGCGCACCAGCCATTCCAGGTCGTAATCGCCGCTCGCCGGGTCCGGCACATGGAACGCCACCAGCTTGCCGGGCCGGGCGGCGAACACGCCCTGCCAGTGCAGCAGCGCGTCGGCGTGGCCATCGTCGAACAGCACCGCGTTGCACGGCTCGGCCAGCGGCTCGCCGACCGGGCGGACATGCGGGATCAGCGCCGGCGGCAGGCGGGCGAGGAAATTATTGGCGTCCGCCGGCGGCAGCACCAGGGCGACGTTGCCGGTCGCCAGCGCCGCGCCGACCTGCGCCACCATCGTCGCGTTGCTCATCGCCATGCACAGCACCCGCCCGCGCGGCAGCAGCGCATAGGTGTTGCGCTCGCCGACCGGGCCGGGCAGGTCGATGCTGACGCCGAGCGGGCTGCGCGCGATCGCCCGGCGGCAGGCCTCTGCCGCATCGGCCCCGACATGCCCGGCGGCGAACGCGAGCCAGTCGCGCGCCGCCTCCGGCGCCTGCCCGGTCAGGGCCAGTGCCGGCGCGCTGGCCAGCAGCCGGCGCAGCGTCAGCGGCCCGCCCGCCTTCGGCCCAGTGCCGGACAAGCCATGCCCGCCGAACGGCTGCACCCCGACCACCGCGCCGATCAGCGTGCGGTTGACATAGATGTTGCCGGCCGCGGCGCGCGCCGTCAGTTGCGCGATGGTCTCGTCGATGCGCGAATGCACGCCAAAGGTCAGCGCATAGCCGGTGGCATTGACCGCATCGACCACCGCGTCGCGGTCCTCGCGCCGGTAGCGCAGCAGATGCAGCACCGGGCCGAACACCTCGCGCTCCAGCTCGCCGACGCTGTCGATTTCGATCAGCGTCGGGGCGACGAAACTGCCGTGCCGGCAGGCCTCCGGCAGCGCCGCCTGATGCACCCGCCGCCCCTTGGCACGCATCGCCGCGATATGCGCCAGCGTCGCGTCGCGCGCCTCGGCGCTGATCAGCGGGCCGACATCGGTGGCCAGCCGGTCGGGATTGCCGACGGCAAGCTCCGCCATCGCGCCGAGCAGCATGGTGCGCACCGCCTCCGCCGACTCCACCTGCACGCACAGCAGACGCAGCGCCGAACAGCGCTGCCCGGCGGAATCGAAGGCCGAGACGATGGCGTCGGCCACCACCTGTTCGGTCAGCGCCGAGCTGTCAACGATCAGCGCATTCTGCCCGCCGGTCTCGGCCACCAGCGGGATCGGCCGGCCCAGCGGATCGAGCCGGCCGGCGAGACTTTGCCCAATCAGCCGCGCCACCTCGGTCGAGCCGGTGAACAGCACGCCGCGCACCCGCGCATCGGCCACCAGCGCCGCGCCAACGCGCCCGTCGCCGGGCACCAGCCGCAGCACCGCCTCCGGCACCCCCGCCGCATGCAGCAGCCGCACCGCCTCGGCGGCGATCAGCGGCGTTTGCTCGGCCGGCTTGGCCAGCACCGGATTGCCCGCGGCGAGCGCCGCCGCCACCTGTCCGGTGAAGATCGCCAGCGGGAAGTTCCACGGGCTGATGCAGACGACCGGGCCGAGCGGGCGGTGCGTGTCGGCGGCAAATCCGTCGCGCACCTCGGCCGCGTAATTGCGCAGGAAATCGACCGCCTCGCGCACTTCGCCGAGCGCATTCGGCATGGTGCGCCCGGCCTCGCGCACGATCAGCCCGACCAGTGACGGCGCCGCCGCCTCCATCATGTCGGCAGCGCGCAGCAGACAGGCGGCGCGCGCCGCCGGCGGCGTCGCCTGCCAGACCGCGCCATCGCCGGCGGCCAGGGTCACCGCGGCATCGACCTCCTGCGCATCCGCCTCGGCGACGCTGCCGACCACGTCGCGCCGGTCGGCCGGATTGAGCACCGGGCGCCCCGCCCCGGAGCCGGCCTGCCACGCTTGCGCCGCGCCGTTCAGCAGCGCCGCCGAGAGCGACGCCAGCCGCTGCTCGTTGCTGAAATCCAGCCCCGCCGAATTGGCCCGCGCCGCGCCGTACAGCGCCCGCGGCAGCGCGATCTTCGCATGCGGCGCACCGAGCGGCACGATCGCCCCGGCCACCGCCACCGGGTCGGCGGCAAGCTCATCGACCGGCACCGCCGGATCGGCGATGCGGTTGACGAACGAGGTGTTGGCGCCGTTCTCCAGCAGCCGGCGCACCAGATAGGCCAGCAGCGTCTCATGCGTGCCGACCGGGGCATAGATGCGGCACGGACGGTCGAGCTTCTGCGGCCCGACCACCTCGTCGTAGAGCGGCTCGCCCATGCCGTGCAGGCATTGGAACTCGTAGTCGCCCGGCCGGAACGACCCGCCCGCCATCTCCATGATGCCGGCCAGCGTGCGCGCATTGTGGGTGGCGAACTGGGCAAACACCGCCTCCGGCGCGGCCAGCAGGCGGCGGGCGCAGGCAAGATAGGACACGTCGGTATGCACCTTGCGGGTGAACACCGGAAACCCCTCCAGCCCATCGACCTGGGCGCGCTTGATCTCGGCGTCCCAGTAGGCGCCCTTGACCAGCCGCACCATCAGCCGGTGGCCGCTGCGCCGGGCCAGGTCGATCAGCCAGTCGATGACATAGGGGGCGCGCTTCTGATAGCCCTGGACGACGAAGCCGATGCCGTCCCAGCCGGCCAGCACCGGATCGGCGCACAGCGCCTCCAGCAGATCGAGCGAGATTTCCAGCCGGTCGGCTTCCTCGGCGTCGATGTTCAGCCCGATGTCGTAGCGCCGTGCCAGATGCGCCAGTGACGCCAGCCGCGGCAGCAATTCGGCCGTCACCCGCTCGCCCTGGGCGCGCGCATAGCGCGGATGCAGCGCCGAAAGTTTGATCGAAATCCCCGGACCGTCATAGATGCCGCGGCCGGCGGCGGCGCTGCCGATGGCGTGGATGGCGCGGCCATAGGCGTCGAGATAGCGCCGCGCATCGGCATCCGTCATCGCCGCTTCGCCGAGCATGTCATAGGAATAGCGGAAGCCGCGCGCCTCCCAGGTGCGCGCATTGGCCAGCGCCTCGGCGATGTTCTGGCCGCAGACGAACTGCTCGCCCATCAGCCGCATCGCCAGATCGACGCCCTTGCGGATCAGCGGCTCGCCGCCGCGGCCGATCAGCCGTGTCAGCGCATGCGACAGCCCGGCCTCGCTGTTGGTGGCGACCAGCCGCCCGGTGATCATCAGCCCCCAGGTGGCGGCGGAGACGAACAGCGACGGGCTGTGGCCGAGATGCGCCTGCCAGTCGCCATAGGCGATCTTGTCGCGGATCAGCGCGTCGCGCGTCGCCCGGTCGGGAATGCGCAGCAGCGCCTCGGCGAGGCACATCAGCGCCACGCCCTCCTGGCTCGACAGCGAGAACTCGTGGATCAGCGCCTCCACCCCGCCGCCGCGCCGCTTGCCGCGCAGCGTGGTGACGAGGCGGGCGGCGAGCGCGCGCGCACGCTCCGCCGCGTCCGGCTTGAGCGCCGCAGCGGCGAGCAACGCCGGCAGGCATTCCTCCTCCGGCCGGCGCCAGGCGGCGGTGATGGCGGCGCGCAGCACCGATTGCGGCTGCACGCTCTGCGCGAACTCCAGAAACGGTTGCGGCCCGGTCTCGGCATCGCCCGGCGGCAGCGCCACGTCCTCGCCCCGCTCGACCCGCTCCAGCAGGTTCAGCAGCCCCTGTTTGAGCAGCCAGTGCGGGGAGCGCCCGGCCCGCTCGGCGGCGCGGCGCAAGCGCTCGCGCAGGCCGTCATCGAGCTTCAGGCCGACCGTGGTTGTACCCATGGCTCTCTCCGGGTTGCACCTCGTTATAGCCAGCCGGCCAACGAGGTGCAACCCGCCGCTTCCGCGGGTTGTACTGATGCGGGCGCGGCGTTAGGCGACGGCGCGGGTCGGCTCATCCGGCGCCAGCCAGTAGCGCGCGTTGCGTTCGGTCAGGCCGAGCGTCAGCCGCACCGGCCGCGCCGCCGGGCGCAGCCGCAGCGTCGCGTCGCCATCGGTCCAGCGCCAGCCCTCCGCCTCCGGCGCGAACCAACCGGCGGCGAAGGCGCTTGCCGGCAGGTGCCGCCCGTCGCGGCGCGGCAGCAGGGCGATGCCGAGGCGGCGGCGATCGTCGCTGCGGGTGTCGATTTCCGCCGGCACGAAGCAGCGCGACAGCAGCCGCACGCGGCGCGTCCCCGGCGGCAGGATCATTTCGGCGGCAACCGGCAGCGCCACGCCATCGGCCAGCACGCGCAACCCCGCCGCCGTGGTCACGGCATGGCCGAGCGCCTGCGCCTGCACCAGCAACCGGCGATGCACCGCATCCCGCAGCGGCCCCTCCAGCACCAGCGGCGCGCAGCCCTGACGCTCCCAGGCGGCGCGGGCGAAGGCCGGATGCGCCATGATCGCCGCACCACCGGCGAAGGCGCTGCGGTTGCCGGTGTCGAGATAGGTTTCCGCCGGCAGCCCCTCGGCCAGCACCACGCCATGCGTCGCCAGTTCGACATGCCAGTAGGTGACGAGACCCGCCGCCTCCTGGCGCACCGTCGCGCCGTTGAGCAGGTAGCGCACCGGGATCAGCACGTCGTCCACGAACACCGCATGGTCGGGCGACAGCAGCACGTCGCGGGCGGGGCGGCCGAGGCCGAAAGCATCGGCAGCGACGCGCACCGGCAGCACGTCCTGCGGCCGCGGATGGCGGCGGCAATCGAGCCGGCGATGACCGAGCCAGACCACCGGCGCGCTGCCGCCGGTCGCCAGATGCGCCATGTCACCGACCCGCAACGCCTCCACCGCGACCGGACCGCGCGCGGTGGCGATGCGGGTGCCGGCGGCGAAGCATGGCACCGTCAGCGTGCCGGCGATGGGGTTGTAGTTGATCGCCAGCGGCGCCGAGGTCGGATCGAAATTGAGCGCGCCACCGGCGTAGGTCAGTTGGTCATTGGCATAGCTGACGCTGGCCGGGGCATTGGCAAAGACGATCTTATCGCCCGGCGCGAAGCCGACGATGTCGTTTTGCGGCGCCGCGCTGTCGATGCCGAGCACGCCGGCGGTGCCGGAGATGAAGGCGATCACCCCGCTGCCGGCGGCGCCGGCAGCGGCCAGCTGCAGCGTGCCGCCGTCGATCGTGGTGCCGCCGGTATAGGCGTTGTTCGGCGCCGACAGTACCACCGTGCCGGCGCCGCTGACCTGGATCGCGCCGTTGCCCGGACTGCCGATCAGCGAGCCGGCCTGATCGGCAATGGTGCCGGAGATGGTAAGCGTGCGCCCGGCACTGGGGCCGAGATACAGCACCTCATTGCCCTGCAGAAATATGCCGCTGCCATAGGCGCCGCCGGCTCCCGCCCCGGCGCCGCCCGGCCCGCCGCCGGCGACGCCGCCGCCGGCCAGCGTGCCGCCACCCAGCGCCAGCACGCCGCCTTGCTGGACAAAGATGTTGCCGCCCGCCCCCAGCCCGCCACCGCCCGGCGCCGGGCCGGGCGTCTGGTAGCTGGAACCGCCATAGCCGTAATAATACCCGCCGCCGGTATAATGGGTGACGTACCCGCCATCGCCGCCGATGCCGCCGCCAAATCCGGCGTGTCCCGGCCCCACCCCACCGCTGCCGCCGCCGCCGAAGCCGGCGGTCTTGGCATTGCCGCCGGCGCCGCCGCCGAACCCGCCCTCACCATATCCGGCGCCGCCGCCGCCGAAGCCGCCGCTCGGACCGGAGGGGTTGATGCCGCCGCCACTGTTGGCGCTGCCGCCACCGCCGCCGGCGCCGGTGAGATATTTGCTGCCGACGCCAGAGATCGGGACGCCGGTGACGATGCCGGGATGCGGCGAGAGCGTCACCAGCCCCATCGTCCCGACGCTGAGCCCGCTCGCCGCCGACCCGATGCCGCCGCCGCCGCCGCGGAACGGTCCGGTGGCGCCGGCGCCGCCAAGCCCGCCGCCGCCGGCAAACCCATAGCTGCCGCCGGCGCCACCGGCGCCGCCCATCGCCGAGGTGTTGACGACGCTGAAATCGGCGGTCGCCACCACCGCCCCGGCGGCGACGAACAGCCCGCCGCCCAGCCCGGCACCGCCGCCGCCGCCCTCCAGCCCCGAGCCGCCGGCGCCGCCGGTTGCCGTCGTGCCGGTGATCGTCAGGTTGGCGATCTCGACCGTGCCGGCATAGACGAACAGCCCGCGCTCCTGCCCGTTGCCGATCAGCGTGGCGCCGTTGCCGTCCACAACCAGCGTGTTGCCGGCAGCAAGATTGACCGCCGGCAGGTCGCCGGTCAGGGCAATGCCGGCGTTCGGCGCCATGCTGATGGTGAAGGTCGCGTGAACCACCGATGACAGATCGATGGCGTTAATCGCCGCCGCGAGACTGGCCTGATCGGTGACGGTGAAGCTGCTTTGGCCGGACACGGCACACCCCTGATGAGCGATCTATCCTGTTGAATGGAAACGAGCTTGCCAAAGGCAAGTTGCGTGAACGAAGTTTTAGTCGGTGGCCACGCAGACGTCAGGGGAACAGCCCGCGCGTGTCCTTGGCGTCGCGCACCTTGGCGACACCGATCGCCATCGCCGCGGTGCGGAGGGAAATGCCGTCACGCTCGGCGCGCGCCAGCACCTGCGCGAAGGCGCGCTGCAGCACGCGATAGAGCCGGTCGTTGACCTCGGCTTCATCCCAGAAGAATTGCTGCAGATCCTGCACCCACTCGAAATAGCTGACGATGACGCCGCCGGCGTTGCACAGGATGTCGGGGATGACGAAGATCTCGCGGCGCTGCTCCAGCACTGTGTCGGCATCCGGCGTGGTCGGCCCGTTCGCCGCCTCGGCCAGCACACGGCACTGCAGACGCGCCGCCATCGCCCCGTCAATCACCCGCTCCAGCGCCGCCGGCACCAGAATATCGCATGGCTGCGCCAGCAGTTCCGCCGGGTCGAATACCATCTCGTTGGAGAAACCGGCGAGCTTGCCGGTGGTCCCGGCATGCGCCAGCAGCGCCGGCACATCCAGCCCGCGCGGGTCGAAATAGCAGGCGGTATGGTCCGACACGCCGATCACCCGCACCCCGCGTGCGGCCAGCGACGCGGCGGTGATCGAGCCGACATTGCCGAAGCCCTGGATGATCGCCGTCGCCCCGGTCATCGCGAGGCCGATCCGCTCCGCCGCGCGTTCGACCAGATAGGCAACGCCCCGCCCGGTCGCTTCCCGCCGGCCAAGCGTGCCGCCGGCGGAGACCGGCTTGCCGGTGACGATCTCGGTCACCGTGCGGCCCTGATACATGGAATAGGTGTCCATGAACCACGCCATCACCTGTTCGTTGGTGCCCATGTCGGGCGCCATCACGTCGGTATGCGGGCCGACGAAGGGGATCATCTCCTGCATGTAGCGCCGCGATAGCCCCTCCAGCTCGCGCCGTGACAGCGAGTACGGATCGACCGTGACGCCACCCTTGGCGCCGCCATAGGGCAGCCCGGCGAGGGCACATTTCCAGCTCATCCACACTGCCAGCGCCGCCACCTCGCCGATATCGACGCTGGGCGCGAAGCGCGTGCCGCCCTTGGTCGGGCCGAGGGTCAGATGGTGCTGCACGCGATACCCCTGAAACACCGTCAGCCGCCCGTCGTCGCGCGTCACCGGGCAGGACACGGCGATGGCGCGCTTGGGATACAGCAGCCGGTCGCGCCGGTCGGTGGCGATCTCCAGGTGATCGGCGATGCGATGGAACTGCGTCCGGGCCATGTCGAATACCGGCCCCGAATAGATGTCCATGCGACGGTTCCCCCTGTTTGGCCACAGGCTAGCAGGTTGTGCGCCGCCTGCCATGCGCGTAGCACGGGGGGCGTGATCGACCGGCTGGAATACCTCCTGGCACTGGCGCAGGAGCGGCATTTCGGCCGCGCCGCCGCCGCCTGCGGCACCACCCAGCCGACCTTCTCGGCCGGCATCAAGCAGTTGGAGGAGACGCTCGGCGTGCTGCTGGTCGAGCGCGGCAGCCGCTTTCGCGGCTTCACCGCGGCCGGCGAGCGCACGCTTGACTGGGCACGCCGCATCGTCGGCGACAGCCGTGCGCTGCGCCAGGAGATGTCCGCCCTGCGCTCGGCGCTGTCGGGGCAGTTGCGGCTGGCGGCGATCCCGACGGCGATGCCGATGCTGACCATGCTGACCGCGCCATTCGCCCTGGCCCATCCGCAGGTGCGGCTGCTGATCCTCTCGCGCACCTCCGCCGAGGTGCTGTCGCTGCTGGAGAATCTGGAGGCCGATGCCGGGGTGACCTATCTCGACAACGAGCCGCTCGGCCGCGTCGTCGCGGTGCCGCTGTATCGCGAGCGGTTCCGGCTGATCTGCCGCGCCGACGCTGCCCTCGCCGGGCGGGCGGCGGTGCGCTGGGCGGACCTCGGCGGCGTGCGGCTGGCACTGCTGACGCCGGACATGCAGAACCGGCGCATCATCGACCGCGCGCTGCAGGCAGCAGGCGCGACGCCGGAGGTGTCGATCGAGTCGGACTCGATGGTGGCGCTGCTGTCGCATCTGCGCACCGGCGGCTGGGCCAGCATCCTGCCGGCGCAATGGACCGAGACGCTGGCGCTGGCGCCCGGCATCGCCTCGGTGCCGCTGGTCGCGCCGGAGGTGTCCAACACGGTCGGGCTGGTGCTGCCGCACCGCGAACCGCTGCCGATGCTCTCGGCCGCCCTGGTCGCCGCCGCCCGTCGATCGGAAATCCCGATCGGGCGATCACCCGACGGCGATTGATTGCCCCGCTTGTCCGGCGCATGTGATCGCGGCGGAGGACACATGCACGGCAGCGAACCCTGGAGCGCCGAACGCGGCGCCGAGATCATCGAACGCCACCGTCACGGCGAGGGCGCCTTGCTGCCGCTGCTGCATGCGGTGCAGGCGGCGTTCGGCCATGTGCCGGAAGACGCGGTGCGCATGGCTGCCGCGGCGCTGAACCTGAGCCGCGCCGAGGTGTTCGGGGTGGTCAGCTTCTATCACGATTTCCGCGCCGCGCCGGCCGGGCGGCATGTGCTGAAACTGTGTCAGGCGGAGGCGTGCCAGGCGATGGGCTGCCGCGCGTTGACCGCACATGTGACCGAACGGCTCGGCGTCGGGCCTGGCGGCACCACCGGCGACGGGCGGGTGACGGTCGAGGCGACCTATTGCCTCGGCCTGTGCGCCACCGCCCCCTCGGCCATGCTGGACGGCCAGGTGCTCGGGCGGCTGACCCCGGCGCGGCTGGATGCGGCTTTGGAGCGGCTGGCATGATCTATGTTCCGGGCGATGCCGCCGCCGTCGCGGTCGGTGCGGATGCGGTGGCGGCGGCGCTGACGGCGGCGCTGCCCGGTGCAGCCCTGGTGCGCACCGGCTCGCGCGGCCTGTTCTGGCTCGAACCGATGATCGAGGTGGCGACGCCGGCCGGCCGCATCGCGTATGGGCCGGTGACGCCGCAGGATGTGCCGGGCTTGCTCGCCGCCGGGATGCCGGCGGGCGGGGCGCATCCGCTGCGGCTCGGCCGGCCTGAGGATCTGCCGTTTCTGCGCCGGCAGACGCGGCTGACCTTCGCCCGCTGCGGCATCGTCGATCCGCGCTGCATCGAGGATTACCGGGCGCAACGCGGCTATGCCGGGCTGGCGCGGGCGCTGTCGCTCGGGCCGGCGGCGACGCTCGACGAAGTGGTGCAGTCGGGCCTGCGCGGGCGCGGCGGCGCCGGCTTCCCGACGGGGATCAAATGGCGCACCGTGGCCGCCGCCAGCGGGGCGCGGAAATACATCGTCTGCAACGCCGACGAGGGCGATTCCGGCACCTTCGCCGACCGCATGATCATGGAGGGTGATCCCTTCGTGTTGATCGAGGGCATGACCATCGCCGGCTTCGCCACCGGCGCGACGCATGGCTACATCTATGTCCGGTCGGAATATCCGCACGCCATCGCGGCGCTCGGCGAGGCCATCGCCATTGCCCGCGCCACCGGCTGGCTCGGCGCCAATGTCGCCGATGGCGGTTTCGCCTTTGATCTGGAAGTGCGGGTCGGCGCCGGCGCCTATGTCTGCGGCGAGGAAACCGCGCTGCTCGACAGCATCGAAGGCAAGCGCGGGCAGGTGCGCGCCAAGCCGCCGTTGCCGGCGCATGCGGGCCTGTTCGGCATGCCGACGGTGATCAACAACGTCATTTCGCTTGCCTCGGTGCCGGTCATCCTGGCCGACGGCGCGGCGGCCTATCGCGATTTCGGCATCGGCCGGTCGCGCGGCACCATGCCGATCCAGCTTGCCGGCAATATCCGCCACGGCGGCCTGTTCGAGGCGGCGTTCGGCGTCACCCTCGGCGAACTGGTCGATGACATCGGCGGCGGCACGGCGAGCGGGCGCCCGGTGCGCGCGGTGCAGGTCGGCGGGCCGCTCGGCGCCTATTTCCCGCCCGCGCTGTTCGACACGGCGTTCGATTACGAGGCGTTCGCCGCGCGCGACGGGCTGATCGGCCATGGCGGCATCGTGGTGTTTGATGACAGCGTCGATATGGCGCAGCAGGCGCGGTTCGCGATGGCGTTCTGCGCCATCGAATCCTGCGGCAAATGTACCCCCTGCCGGCTCGGCGCGACGCGCGGGGTCGAGGTGATCGAGCGGATCGCCGCCGGCGAAGCGGTCGCCGCCAACCGGGCGCTGCTGGAAGATTTATGTTCGACGATGAAGTTAGGCTCGCTGTGCGCGCTGGGCGGCTTCACGCCCTATCCGGTGATGAGCGCGCTGCTGCATTTCCCCGAGGATTTCACCGGCTCCGCGCGGCGCGCGGCGGCGGCGTGAGGAGCGGACGATGGGCCTGATCAGCGAAATCGACTACGGCACACCGGCGGCGGAGAGCACCGCCGAGGTGACACTGACCATCGACGGAGCCGCGCTGACGGTGCCGGCCGGCACCTCGATCATGCGCGCGGCGATGCAGATGGGAACGCAGATCCCCAAGCTGTGCGCGACCGACTCGCTCAATTCCTTCGGCTCCTGCCGGCTCTGTCTGGTGGAGATCGACGGCCGGCCGGGCACCCCGGCAAGCTGCACGACGCCGGTGGCGCCGGGCATGCAGGTGCGCACGCAGACGCCGCGTCTGGCCACTCTGCGCCGCGGAGTGATGGAGCTTTACATCTCCGACCATCCGCTCGACTGCCTGACCTGTGCCGCCAACGGCGATTGCGAGCTGCAGGACATGGCCGGCGCGGTCGGGCTGCGCGAGGTGCGCTACGGCTATGACGGCGCCAACCATTTTGCCGCGGCGAAAGACACGTCGAACCCGTATTTCAGCTTCGATCCGGCAAAATGCATCGTCTGCTCGCGCTGCGTGCGCGCCTGCGAGGAGGTGCAGGGCACGTTTGCCCTGACCATCGGCGCGCGCGGCTTCGCCAGCCATGTCTCGGCCGGCATGGATGAGACGTTGCTCGCCTCCGAATGCGTCTCCTGCGGCGCCTGCGTGCAGGCCTGCCCGACCGCGACACTGATCGAGAAATCGGTGATCGCGCTCGGCCAGCCGGAGCATTCCGTCGTCACCACCTGCGCCTATTGCGGCGTCGGCTGCACCTTCAAGGCGGAGATGCGCGGCGAGGAGGTGGTGCGCATGGTGCCGTGGAAAGACGGCAGCGCCAACCACGGCCACAGTTGCGTCAAGGGCCGCTTCGCCTGGGGATATGCGACGCATCGCGAGCGCATCCTGTCGCCGATGATGCGTGACAAGACCACCGATCCGTGGCGCGAAGTGTCGTGGCAAGAGGCGCTGGCGCGCATCGCCAGCGAGTTCCGCCGCATTCAGGAGCAGTATGGCAAGGACGCCATCGGCGGCATCACCTCCTCGCGCTGCACCAACGAGGAGACCTATCTGCTGCAGAAGCTGGTGCGCGCCGGCTTCGGCAACAACAACGTCGATACCTGCGCCCGCGTCTGCCACTCGCCGACCGGCTACGGGCTGAACGCGACGTTCGGCACCTCGGCCGGGACGCAGGATTTCGACTCGGTGATGGACAGCGACGTCATCCTGCTGATCGGCGCCAATCCGACCGACGCGCATCCGGTGTTCGCCTCGCGCATGAAGCGGCGGCTGCGCCAGGGCGCCAAACTGATCGTCGTCGATCCGCGCAAGATCGATCTGGTACGCTCGGCACATGTCGAAGCGGCGCATCACCTGCCGCTGCTGCCGGGCACCAATGTCGCGCTGCTGACGGCGATGGCGCATGTCATCGTCAGCGAACATCTGGTCGATGAAGCCTTCGTCCGCGAGCGCTGCGACCTCGAAGCGTTCTCCGAATGGGCGGCGTTCGTCGCCGAGCCGCGCCACAGCCCGGCGGCGGTGGCGGCGATCTGCGGCGTGCCGGCGGAGACCATCATCGCCGCGGCGCGGCTCTATGCCACCGGCGGCAATGCCGCGATCTACTACGGCCTCGGCGTCACCGAGCACAGCCAAGGCACGACGACGGTCATGGCGATTGCCAATCTGGCAATGGCGACCGGCAATATCGGCCGCAAGGGCGTCGGGGTGAACCCGCTGCGCGGCCAGAACAACGTCCAGGGCAGTTGCGACATGGGCAGCTTCCCGCACGAGATGCCCGGCTACCGCCATATCAGCGACGACGCCATGCGCGCGACGTTCGAGACGGCCTGGGGCACGCCGCTCGACAACGAACCGGGCCTGCGCATTCCCAACATGTTCGACGCCGCGGTCGGCGGCACGTTCAAGGGTCTTTACGTCCACGGCGAGGATATTCTGCAATCCGACCCCGACACGCAGCATGTCGCGGCCGGGCTGGCGGCGATGGAGTGCATCGTCGTCCATGACCTGTTCCTCAACGAGACCGCGACCTATGCGCATGTCTTTCTGCCGGGTTCGAGCTTCCTGGAACGCGACGGCACCTTCACCAATGCCGAGCGGCGCATCCAGCGCATCCGCCGGGTGATGTCGCCGCGCGCCGGGCTGTCGGACTGGGAGGCGATCATGGCGCTGGCCAACACGATGGGCGTGCCGATGAGCTATCGCCATCCGGCGGAGATCATGGACGAGATCGCCCGGCTGACGCCGACCTTCGCCGGCGTCTCCTATGCGAAGCTCGATGAACTCGGCTCGGTGCAATGGCCGTGCAACGCCGCGGCGCCGGCCGGCACGCCGACGATGCACATCGACCATTTCGTGCGCGGCGCCGGGCGGTTCATGATCACCGAATACCAGCCGACCGACGAGCGCAGCACGCGGCGCTTCCCGCTGCTGCTGACCACCGGGCGCATCCTGTCGCAATACAATGTCGGGGCGCAGACCCGCCGCACCGAAAACGTGCTGTGGCACGAGGAAGACCGGCTGGAACTGCACCCCGCCGACGCCGAGGCGCGCGGCATCAGAACCGGCGACTGGGTGCGGCTCGCCTCGCGCGCCGGGGAGACGGCGCTGCGCGCGCTGGTCACCGAGCGGATGGCGCCGGGTGTGGTGTACACGACGTTTCATCATCCGATGACGCAGGCCAATGTGGTGACCACGGAGTATTCCGACTGGGCAACCAACTGTCCCGAATACAAGGTGACGGCGGTACAGGTCTCGCCCTCGAACGGCCCGACCGAATGGCAGGACCGCTATGAGGCCCGCACGCAGTTGAGCCGGCGGATTGTGGCGGAGGCGGCGAATTGAGCCGGCGCCCTGGCCGTTGCGGGCGATCATCGTAAAGAGGAGGAGGAGGGATAAAATCGCAGCGACCACGTCGTCGCGCATTCGGGCGATTCTTCGCAGGCACGCCGATCCGGGCTATTTTGTCCTGACCGCCTTCCCTGAGCTTTAGGATGGCACCGATGCTTTCTTCCGATGTCACGTGCGCCGATCCCGACCTGTCGCATCTGCTCGGTGCCTATCTGCACCAGGATTTCGACATTGTCGGCCCGACGCCGGGCGATGCCGTCCGGGCGTTTCTGCGCGACGACCCGTCGGATGCCATCGCCGCGACCCGCGCCGACATTGCGCGGATGCAGCTGGCTCATGCCCGCGACCTCGATGACACCCTGCGCGCCCTCGAACCGGGGCAGTCCCGGCCGCCGGGGATGGATGCCGGGGCGTTTCTCGACTGGCTCGATGACCTACTCGCGGCCGGCACACACGCTTCCCACCGCGCCGCCGAATGACCACGCCGCCCTGCCGCCGCACCACCCCCGCGCTGTGGCGCCGCGGCGCACCAGCCGCCACCCGTGCCCGCGACATCCCCGAGGAAACGCCGCTCGCCGTCACCTTCAACCGCGAAACCTACGCGGTGATGCTGGGCACGCCGGCAAACCTCGAAGACTTCGCCATCGGCTTCGCGCTGACCGAAGGCATCGTCCAAAACCCCGCCGAGATCGCCGCGCTGGAGGTGCTGGAGCATGCCCACGGCATCGAATTGCGCATGGAATTGCCGCAGCCGCGGCTGGCCGCACTGACCGCCCGCCGCCGGCGCATCGCCGGGCCGACCGGCTGCGGCTTATGCGGCATCGACAGCCTCGCCGAAGCCATCCGCCCGCCGCCGCCGGTGCCGGCCGGGCAGCCGATCGCCGCCGCCGCCATCGCCCAGGCGCTGCGCGACATCGAGCCGCTGCAGACGCTGCATCGCGCCACCCATGCCGTCCATGCCGCCGCACTCTGGACGCCGGCGCACGGCATCGCCCTGCTGCGCGAGGATGTCGGGCGGCATAACGCGCTCGATAAGCTGATCGGCGCCGCCGCCCGCGCCGGCATCGCCGCGGCGGATGGCATGGTGCTGCTGAGCAGCCGCGTATCCATCGAAATGGTGCAGAAGGCCGCGATGTTCGGCGCCCCGGTGCTGGTCGCCGTGTCCGCCCCCACCGCCCATGCGGTGCGGCTGGCCGAGGCGGCGGGGATGACGCTGGTTGCCGTCGCGCGCAGCGACGGGTTCGAGGTATTCTGCGGCGCCCAGCGTATCACCACGGAGCTTCACGCCGATGTCGCATGACGACAAGCTGATCTATATGGCCAATCAGATCGGCAAGTTCTTCGCCGCCCAGGGCGGCGCGGCGGAGGTCGAGAACCATTTGCGCAAGTTCTGGGACAAGCGCATGCGCGCGGCGATCGTGGCGCATCTCGCCGCCGGCGGAGAGGGCCTCGACCCGCTGGCGCGCGAGGCGGTATCACGGCTCGCCGCCCACCACTGAGGACGCACCCGCATGGACGTACGCGCCGCCGTCGCCTTCGAGGCCGGACAGCCGCTGTCGGTCGAAACAGTACAGCTCGAAGGCCCGCGCGCCGGCGAGGTGCTGGTCGAGATCAAGGCCACCGGGCTGTGCCACACCGACAAATACACCCTCTCCGGCGCCGACCCGGAGGGACTGTTTCCGGCCATTCTCGGCCATGAAGGCGCCGGCGTGGTGGTCGAGGTCGGCGCCGGGGTGACCAGCCTGCGACCGGGCGACCATGTCATTCCGCTCTACACGCCGGAATGCCGCGAGTGCGCATACTGCCTCAGCCGCAAGACCAATCTCTGCCAGAAAATCCGCACCACCCAGGGCCGCGGCGTGATGCCCGACGGCAGCTCGCGCTTCAGCCTCAACGGCAAGCCGATCCTGCATTACATGGGGTGTTCGACGTTCGCCAATTATACCGTGCTGCCGGAGATTTCGCTGGCCAAAATCCGGCCGGACGCGCCGTTCGACAAGGTCTGCTATATCGGCTGCGGCGTCACCACCGGCATCGGCGCGGTGCTGTTCACCGCCAAGGTGGAGGCGGGAGCGACCGTGGTGGTGTTCGGCCTCGGCGGCATCGGGCTGAACGTCGTCCAGGGCGCGCGCATCGCCGGCGCCGACATGATCGTCGGCGTCGATGTCAATCCGGCGCGCGAGTCGCTGGCACGGAAGTTCGGCCTCACCCATTTCGTCAACCCCAAGCAGATCAAGGACGATCTCGTCGGCCATCTGGTCGAACTGACACGCGGCGGCGCCGACTACAGCTTCGAATGCGTCGGCAACGTGACGCTGATGCGTCAGGCGCTGGAATGCGCGCACAAGGGCTGGGGCGTCTCGACCATCATCGGCGTCGCCGGGGCGGGGCAGGAGATCAGCACGCGGCCGTTTCAGCTCGTCACCGGCCGGCGCTGGATCGGCTCGGCCTTCGGCGGCGCCCGCGGACGCAGCGATGTGCCGAAGATCGTCGATTGGTACATGGAAAAGAAGATCAACATCGACGATCTGATAACCCACACACTGCCGCTGGAGCGCATCAACGAGGGATTCGAGCTGATGGCGCGCGGCGAGTCGATCCGCAGCGTCGTCATCTACTGATCCCGTGGCGCACCGCATCGGCGGCGATGCCGAGGCGCTGAGCACCGCCGCGGCATTTCGCGACCGGCTGGCGGCGGAGGCGGCGGCGCGCGACCGCGAGCGGCGGCTGCCGCATGACGAGGTGGCGGCGCTGGCGGCGAGCGGGCTGTGGGCCATCGGCGTGCCGGCGGCGCATGGCGGCGCCGACGTCAGCCATGCCACGCTCGCCGAGGTGACGGCGCGGCTGGCCGAGGGTGATCCGTCGGTGGCGCAAATCCCGCAGAACCATTTCGCCACGGTCGAGGCGTTCCGCCATATCGGCACGCCGGAGCAGCAGCGCACGCTGTTCGCCCGGGTGCTGGCGGGTGCCCGCCTGGGCAGTGCGGTGGTCGATCGCGGTCCGCCGACGCGGCTGCACGACGGCCGGCTGGACGGGGAAAAGGCCTATTCCACCGGCGCCCTCTATGCCGACCTGATCAGCGTCACCGCGCTCGACGACGCCGGGCAGCCGGTGCTGGCGCTGGTCGAGCGCGACGCGCCGGGGCTGAGCGTGATCGACGACTGGTCGGGCATGGGCCAGCGCACCACCGCCAGCGGCACCACCGTTCTGGCGCAGGTGGCGCCGTTCTGGGTAATCCCGATTGCCGCGGCGGCGGCACGCCGCACCCCGGTTGGCAGCGTCGCGCAAATGCTGCATGCGGCGATCGACCTCGGCATCGCCCGGGCCGCGCTGGCGGCAACGGCGACCTTCGTGCGCACGCGCAGCCGGCCGTTCCGCGACGCCGGAGCCGAGCGGGCGCAGGACGACGTGCTGCTGGTGAGCCGCTTCGGGCAATTGCAACTGGGCGTTCATGCCGCCGACGCAATGCTGGCCCGCGCCGCCGCGGCGCTGGACGCGGCGCGGCGCGAGCCGACCGAGGCGGCAATGGCGGCGGCGGCAGTCGCGGTGGCGGAGGCCAAGGTGCTGACCACCGAGGCGGCGCTGGCCGGCGCCAACGGGCTGTTTGAACTGGCCGGCACCTCGGCGGCGCTGGAAGCGGATGATTTCAATCGCTTCTGGCGCGATGCGCGGATCCATACGCTGCACGACCCGGTGCGCTGGAAATACCACGTCATCGGCGACTACCACCTCAACGGCACCCTGCCGAAGCTGCGCTCCTACCTCTGAGGCGACGCGGCGCGAGCGGCATACGGCATGCCGAACGCCCCGCATGGCACGCCGGCCACAGTCTCGTAAAACGTGTCACCGAACCCTTGAGTGGCAACGGTGCTGACCGATATGGTGCGGTGCAGCAAAAGGAGGGTCATCATGGCCGCTCATGTTATCGACACCCGCAACGACACCAGCTTCGCCGACCATACCGGCGGACTGCGTCAGCGCTTCCTCGCCTGGCGCGAGCAGCGGCAGCGGCGCGCGCAGATCACGCGCGAGCTGCTCACCTACACCGATCGCGAGCTGTTCGACCTCGGCATCACCCGCGGCGACATCCCGGCGATCATCAACGGCACGTTCCGCCGCACCTAACCGATGGGATCGGCCAACCGGCCAAGCGGGTGTGCCGGCGCATCTCCGGCGCCGCGCACCTGCTGGTCGAAGTCGATCACCGAACCGGTCATCAGGCCGCTTTCATCGCTCGCCAGGAAGGCGACGGCACGGGCGACCTCGTCCGGCTTGATCAGCCGGCCGAACGGCTGCTTCGCTTCCGCCTCGGCCAGCCAGCCGGCATCGGCGGCGTGGAATCTCTGCTGAATCTGCGTCTCGCCCGGACTGTCCATCCAGCCGATGTTCAGCCCGTTGACGCGGATCCGGTCCGGCATCAGCGAATAGGCGGCATTCTTGGTCAGCGTCGAAAGCGCCCCCTTGGAGGCGCAATAGGCGGTGATGAAGGTTTGTCCGCCATGCGCCGACATGCTCTGGATATTGACCATCGCGCCCTGAGTGCGCTCACGCCGCATCAGCTTCGCCGCGTCCTGCATCAGGAAGAACGGCGCCCGCACATTGACCGCGAACATGCGGTCGAACAGCTCGGGCGAGGTGTCGAGCAGCGTGCCGCGATCGGTGATCGCGGCGGCGTTGACCAGCACGTCGAGCCGGCCGAACGCCACATCCGCCGCGGCGATGACGCGACGGCAGGCGGCGACCTCGGCGAGATCGGCGGCGACGAAATGGGTCGGGCAGCCCTGCCCGGTCAGTTCCCCGGCGACCCGCTCGCCGCGCCCGACATGGCGCCCGCAAATCACCAGCCCGGCGGCGCCGCGCGCCGCGAACAGCCGGGCGATGGCCTCGCCCAGCCCCTGCGTGCCGCCGGTGACGACGGCGATCCGCCCCTGCAAACCCTGCATGGTTCCCTCCCCTATGCGACGATGGCGTAGCCGGCGCGGGTGAACGCGGCGGTCAGATGCTGGCGGCCTTTCGTGGCGTATGCGTACGGCGGCGCCTTGACCGGGTCCTGCTCGGCCTCCACCACCACCCAGCCGGAATAGCCGATCCGCGCCAGCGTCGCGGCGAATGCGTCGTAGTCGATGCAGCCGTCGCCCGGCACGGTGAACACGCCGGCCAGAATGGCGTCGAGGAAACTCAGGTCGCCGGCGCGCGCCTGGTGCAGCACGTCGGGGCGAATATCCTTGCAGTGTACATGCACCACGCGGCTGGCGTGACGCTCGGTCATCGCCAGCCAGTCGCCGCCGGCATAGGCGCTGTGGCCGGTATCGACCAGCAACCCGACCTCCGGCCCGCTCGCCGCCATCAGCGCGTCGATCTCATCATCGGTCTCGACCACGGTGGCCATGTGATGGTGATAGGCGAGCTTCACGCCGTGCCGCTCCATGTGCCCGCCAAGCTCGGTCATCTTCTGCCCCAGAAGCTTGAATTCGTCGGGCGCGAGGCGGCGGCGGCGGCTGGCCGGGGTGGTCTGCTGCGTCTGCACGCTGCCGGTGGTCTCGGCATAGACCAGCACCGGCGCGCCGAGCGCGGCAAATGTGTCGAGCTGACGCTCGATGCGCGCCCGCTCCTCGGCCACCGAAAGCTCCAGCAGCCGGCCGGAGAACCAGCCCGACACCAGTTGCAACTGGTGCGCCGCCAGCAGCGGGCGCAGCACCGCCGCGTCCATCGGAAACTTGACGCCTGTTTCGGTGCCCGAATATCCGGCCGCCCGGCTCTCGGCCAGGCAGGTTTCCAGCGTCGTGTCGCCGCCGAGCTCCGGCAGGTCGCTGTTGCTCCAGGCGATCGGCGCCACCCCCAGCCTGATGGTTCCCACTGCCATGTCATTCCTCCCCCGGTGCTGCGCGTCGGCGCCGACTTGGCGGCGAGTGTAGGACGCGGCAGAGTGGGCGCAAAGTCATCGGGTGGAGACGGGACATGGTCGGGTTTGCGCTGTTCGGGGCCGGACGGATCGGGGCGATGCACGCCGCCAACATCGCCGCCAATCCGCGTGCGACGCTGCAAGCGGTGTACGACGTGCATGGCGCCGCGGCGCACAAGGTGGCGGCGGCGCATGGCGCGCGCGTCGTCGCCAGCGCCGCCGAGGCGCTGGCCGATCCGGCGGTCGATGCGGTGCTGGTCGCCTCCTCGACCGATACGCATGTCGAGCTGATCACCGCGGCGGCGCGCGCCGGCAAGCCGGTGTTGTGCGAAAAGCCGATCGACCTCGACATCGCCCGCGTCGAGCAGTGCAAGCGCGACATCGCCGGCACCGGGGTTGTCGTGCAGCTCGGCTTCAACCGCCGCTACGACGCCAGCCACCGCGCCGTGCGTGACGCCGTGCGGGCCGGCGAGATCGGCCAGTTGCAGCTTCTGGTCATCACCAGCCGCGACCCCGGCATCGCGCCGATGGACTACATGAAGGTCTCGGGCGGCATTTTCCGCGACATGACGATCCATGATTTCGACCTCGCCCGCTTCGTGCTCGGCGAGGACCCGACCGAGGTGTACGCCACCGGCAGCGTGATGATCGAGCCGGCGCTGGCCGGCCTCGGCGATGTCGATACGGCGATGGTGGTGATGAAGGCGCCCTCCGGCGCGCTCGTCCACATCAACAATTCGCGCCTGGCGGTCTATGGCTATGACCAGCGGGTCGAGGCGTTCGGCGCCAAAGGCATGGTGCAGTCGGAGAACTGGCGCGCCAACAGCCTGCGCCGCTCCACCGCCCATGCCACGGACGCGCAGGCGCCGCTGCTGCATTTCTTCATTCAGCGCTATGCCCAGGCCTATCTCGACGAGTTGAACGAATTCATCGCCGTGGTCGCCGACCACGCGGCGCCGGGGGTGGATTTCGAGGACGGACGGCGCGCCCTGCTGCTCGCCGATGCCGCCTGGGAGTCGCTGCGCAGCGGCCGCACGGTCACGGTACGCTACTGAGACCAGCGCTCACCCAGCGCGATCGCCCGCAACACTTCCGGCTCCGGGCTGTTCCAGGTGGAAATCGGCGGCAGGCCCGCGTCCATGCCGCTGCCGATGGCACTCATCGGCTGCGCCTTGCTTGATCACCACCTGTTTCAGCGCCATCGCCTGCGGCGCGCCGGGCGAGGTCGCCGCCGACGCTACGGCGCGCCTGATCGCGGATGGCGGCGGCCGGCGTTCCCTCGCCTCGCACCGCTCAGTCTCATCCCACCGCGGATGGCGCCCGTTCGGCGCTGCAGGCCGGATGTGGCGTCGTGGCAAACCGATACGTCCGCCGCACGACAACGATCGCCGCCAGTGCCACCAGCACACCGCCGATCGCATCCATCAGATAATGCCCGCCCAGCCCCTCGCTCAGCGCTGCCACGGCCATCGTCAGATTTAGCATGATTGTCAGGACGGCGAGCGGCGTGCCACGCGCAGCGTAGGACACCACAACCGCCGTGACGACATGGAACGACGGAAAGGTAATGAGGCCGTCCAGCGCATCCAGCCGCAGCACCGCCATGTGCCCCTGGCGCAGCGCGATCAATTGTTGCAGGTAGCCAAGCTCGGCGGGATCGCGGACACCGAAATGCACCCACGCCCCCGCGGCAGGGAATATTCCGAACAGCACGATCGTCATCAACAGCGCGACGCCGATATTGGCGATGAACTCACGGTTGCGCGCCGCCCGGCCGGTCAATGGCAGCAGCAGCAGGCACAACACGATCTGCCACTGCATCGTGTAAGAGGCCATTTTAGAATCGACGTGGAACGGTTCGCGACGGGGGTTGGATGGCCGGGCAAGGTGTGATTCCAGGCAGGTGTTCGAAGCCTTGCTGGAAGCCGACGCCCTATGTGGACCCCGACCACCC
>JAJZES010000039.1 GCA_021845985.1 Pseudomonadota bacterium
GGACGACGGGGGGTTTGCCGGCGGCGGCGCGGGCGGCGAGGCGGGCGATGCGGATGGAGGCCCGCCGTATGCGTGTCCAGACCAGCAGCAGCAGCGGGATCGGCAGGAAGCCGCCGGGGCCGCGCGCCGCCACCGCCTTGCACAGATCGTCAAGGATGCGGGCGAGGCGTTCGGCCGGGGAAAGGGGTGTTGCGGGGCTCACGAACGGAACAAGAACACGAAAGGCCCCGCCTGGGCAAGCGGGTTTTTGCCGGGTGGCGCGGCGTCGCCGCGACGCGGCGGGTGAATCGGCTGCGGTCTTGCAGCAGCAACATGTTTTGGATCAGCACTCACGACACCATGATGCTTGGCCGGCTGGATTTTCGGCTTGTCATAATACTTGGCTTGCCAGAATGATTGGCGATCCATGTCGGGGTCGGGGATGGCGGGTTTGAGCGGGAAGACTGCGACCGTGATTGGCGCTGGCATCGGCGGGCTGGCGGCGGCGGCGGCGCTGGCGGGTGATTTCGCCGAGGTGCTGGTATTGGAGCGCGACCATCCGCCGGCGAGCGCGCTGGCGCGCAGCGGTGTGCCGCATGGGACTCAGGCGCATGTGCTGCTGCTCGGCGCGCAACATGCGTTGGCCGAACTTGTGCCTGGCTTCACCGCCGATCTGGCCGCCGCCGGGGCCGTCGCGTTGCGCCAAAGTGCTGACGGATACATGGATTTTCCGAAACTCGGCAGAATTGAGCCATTCGATATCGGCATCGACTTCCACGCCGCGTCGCGGCCGTTGATCGAGGCGACGCTGCGGCGGCGCGTTGCCGGCCTGGCCAATGTGACGATCATCGACGGCGCGCGCGTCGAGGCGCTGCTGACATCGCCAGACGGGCGCGCGGTGATCGGCGTGCGGCACAGGATGGCGGGCGGCGCGCCGGTGACGCTGGCGGCCGATCTCGTCGTCGATGCCGCCGGGCGCAACAGCACGCTGAGCCGGGACATGCTGGCGCAAACCGGCCGCCAGCCGCCCGGCGCGAGCGAAATCGGCCTGGAAATCGCCTACACCACCGGCATTTACGCGATCCCGGACGATGCCGCGGCAGACTGGAAATACGCCTACGTACTGGCCGGCCCGCCGGCGGAAACCCGCTCGGGGCTGATCTTGCCGATCGAGCGGGGGCGCTGGCTGGTGACCATGGTTGGCCGTTTTGGCGACCGCCCGCCCGCCGACCCGGCGGGATTTCTCGAATTCGCGCGCGGCCTCAGAAGCCCGGTTCTCTATCAGGCGCTGAAAAGCGCCGTGCCGGAAGGCGGGTTCGCCCGTTTCATCACCTCGGGCAGCGTCTGGCGCCATTTCGAGCGGCTGGAGAATCCGCCGCAGGGCTGGCTGCCGCTCGGCGATACGATCTGCGATTTCAACCCGGTCTATGGCCAGGGCATGGCGATCGCGGCGCAGCAGGCGGTTTGGCTGCGCCGGCTGCTCGACGATGGCGCCCCCGACCTCGCCGCCCTTCCCGCCGCCTTTCTCAAGGGGCTTGCGGCGATCATCGCCCCCGCCTGGTCGGTCGCGCTGAGCGATCTCGGATTTGCCCAGGCCACCGGCGAACGGCCGCCGGATTTGCCCGAACGCCTACGATTCTCTGCCGCCATCGCCGTGCTGAGCGCGCGCGATCGGGAGATGCGCCGTCTGTGGACGGAGGTGACCAACCTTGTCAAACCGCCGACCGTGTTCCAGGCGCCGGAGCTGCGCCCGCGGATCGGCGCGGTGATGGCGGAGATGGCGGCGCGCGCCTGAGCGCTGCCGGCGCCCTGATGCTGTGGGCGGGCGGGGGGATTGCCGGTGGTCTTCCGGCGCGCCTCGACCACTTGGCAATCAGGCTTGGGCCGACTGCCGGCAGGTGCCGACCGAGCCATTTCGCGTTGATTGAGAAATGATCTATACCGGCTGGTAGTAAATCGCGTCGAGCATCGCGGCACGACCGTCCCACACCCGGCCTTGGGTAGCGTCAGTCGGACGGCGAGCGTTCCACCAAGTGGCGAGCTTCAGCCGCTCGACGATCTAGTCCCAGTCGCCCTCGTAATCGTGCGTCGGTAATGTGACCCCGAAATCTGGGAGCAGGTGGGGCCGGTTGGCCCGATCAAGGCACACGAAGTAGTCTGGGCGCTTCATTGCGAGAAGACGGGTCGCCGTGCCCAGCCCGTGCCTTGTCGGTTCGCCGGACTTCGGGTGCAAGGGGAACGCGCGCATATATCGGTCCACGAACGCGAGGTAGTCCTCCCTGGTGACCTGTCCGTTGAGCGGCACTTGGTCGAGCGCGTCGCTCAGCGGGTCTGGGTTCTCGTTGACGATCTTCGTAAACACTCCGGCGCCTCCCATGAACCCAAACCACCCCCAGGTCATATCGTTGTCCTCGCGGAATCCCGCGATGCGCTGCCGGTCCTCGCGTTCCATGGCGTTGAACTGCCCCGTCTCGAACAGGCTGCGTGCCGCCCCAAGCACGTTGAGGCGTCTTTCGAGGGAATGGTGCGAGCCTTCGCGGACCAGATTGAAAAATTCGTCCCGGCTCAGGTTGATGGCGGCGATCTCCTCGATCGGGCGGCCCGGCTTGCCGGCACCGAACTGGCCTGCGGCGTGCGTCAGCGATCGTGCCAGACGCTCGCGCATCGCGCGGTATCGGTCGAGATCGATGCTCGTTCCAGGTTTTGCGTCTTTCCAGTAGCCCTTGATGGACTGAAGCGCTTTCGCCCAGATTGCCCCGTTCGGGTCGTCGGCTTCTGTCACCAGCAGGCAGGCCTCCTGATTTCGCCCGAATCCCCCGGCCGTAAAGTTCGCGCTGCCGACAATGCAGGACCAGCCGCCGTGCGCGTGCTCGAACAGGTAAAGCTTGGGATGGAAAACCCCCGAATGGTCCAGGGCAAAGCGCACGCGCTTGTCGTTGGCGAACTGCTCGATGAACTCGGGGGCGGTCTGGTAGAAATGGGTGCCGATCACCGCCCGGCCAATTTCCTGCCCGGCTGCGACAAGGGCATGGTACTCTGGAAAGCTGACCGAGGCCCAGGCCACCGCGAGATGCACGGTGATGCAGGAGTCCAGCTGAGTCTGGAAGGTTCTCATGAGCTTGGCGGAAGAGGCAATGAGCTCCACCGCTGCAAGTCCTCCCCTGTTGGGCACACGCCGCCGCGCGTCAGCGCGGTCGCACAGGCCATCTGCTCTGGTCCAGTTACCGCAGCCCGAAGCTCCGACCACCTGACGGTCGGCCGCAACGCTCATTCAACGCGATAAAGTCGAACGCCGGGGCCTGTGCCTCGCACCTGCGGGATCGGGTCGGCCAACCGGACATGCGGGCGCTGCCCGGCGCCGCCCGGTCCGACGCAACCCTCGGCCGCGCTGCGCTTCACCCGCCGCGTCTATCGCGCGGCCTTGGCGCCGCCGGCGGCGGTGATCACGGCGACGATGATCAGGCCGGTCAGCAGCAGGCGAATGCCGGCGCTGACGCCGAACGTGTTGAGCATCGTCAGCAGCAGCACGAGAAACAACGCACCGCCCCAGACACCGGGGATATTGGCCTTGCCGCCGGCAACCGAGGTGCCGCCGATGACCACCACGGCGATCGAGGCGAGCAGATATTCGTTGCCGATATCGACGTTGGCGCCGCGAAAATAGCCGGCGAGCAGGGCACCATCGAGACCGCCGAGCACGCCGCACAGCGCATAGGTGGCGAAGCGGATCGGCTCCACCTTGACCCCGGCGAGATACGCCGCGCGGATGTTCTGGCCGATCGCCGAGACGGATCGGCCGAACACCAGCCGATGCAGCACGATACCGGCCCCGGCCACCAGCAGCAGCGTCAGCAGCGCCAGCAGCGGCACGCCGAAAATCTGGATATTGGTGAAATCGGCAAACCCCGGCGGCGGCTTGATCTGCAGCCCGCGGCCATAGCTGATATCGACCGACTGGATGACGAAACTCGCCGACAGCGTGGCGATGATCGGCGGAATGCGCAACGCGCGGATCAGCAGGTAATTGACCACGCCGACGCACAGGCCGCAGCCGAGCGCCGCCAGCAGGCCGAGCGCCACCCGCGAATCGCTGCCGTCCATGACCTTCATCGCCACCGCGCTGGCGAGGCCGATATTGGCCGGCAGCGACAAATCGACATTGCCCGGGCCGAGGGTGATGACGAACATCTGCCCGATGCCGACGATGACGGTGAACACCGACAACGACAGCGCCGCCGTCAGCATGCCGCCGCCGCCATAGCCGCCGGTGAAGGTGATGGCGGCCAGCCACATGATCAACGCACCGACAAACGACCACAGCCACGGGCGGGCGAGCAGCGTCATCATGCCGCGTTTCATTGCCCGCTCCCCTTGCGGCCGATCAGCACCCGCGCGGCGAGCACGACGACCAGGATCGCGCCATTCGCCGCGACCTGCCAATCAGGCGGAATCCGCAGGAAGGTGAGCAGCGGCGAGGCGGCCATCGCCATGGTCAGCGCGCCGATCACCGCACCGACCGGGGAGACCCGCCCGCCGACGAATTCGCCGCCGCCGAGGATGACGCCGGCGATCGACAGCAGCGTGTAGCCATTGCCGATATTCGCATCGGCCGAGGTGGTGATGCCGACCAGCGCCATGCCCGACAGCACGCCGAACGCTCCGGTGAGCGCGAACAACGTCGCCTTGGCCTTCAACAGCGACCATCCCGCCCGGCGGACCGCCACCGGGTTGCCGCCGGCACCGCGCAGGATCGCGCCATAAGAGGTCCGCATCAGGCCGAAATAGCCGACCGCCGCGATCACCGCCGCGGCGACCACCGGGAACGGCACCAATGGCGGCTTCACCCCCATGATCGCCTGCAGCCAGCCCGGCGCCTTGCCGCCCGGCTTGGGCAGCAGCAGGATCGCCGCCCCCTGCCAGACGAAACTCATCCCCAGCGTCACCACGATCGAGGGCAGGTTGCGCAGATAAACCAGCGCCCCCAGACACGCATACACGCCGATGCAGCCGAGCAAAGCGAGCGCGCCGAGCCAGGGCGTGTCGCGCAGCCAGGTGGCCGAGACGCAGCAGACGAAACCGACGAAGGTGCCGATCGACAGATCGAGGTCGTTGCCGGCGATGACGAACATCTGCGCCAGCGTCGCCAGCGCGATGGGGATCGCCAGATTGAGCATCAGCGTGAAGCCGAAATAGCTCATCGCCCGCGGATTGAGCCAGGCAATCGCGGCGATCACCAGCGCCAGCGACAGGCTGGGCAGCAGGGCGCGCAGCAGGCGGCGGGTATCGCCCAGCCGGTGCCCCGGCGCGGTCACGCTCGCCGCCATCTCAGTGCGCGCCCGCGAACGAGGACTGGATGATCCGTTCCTCGGTCAGTTCGCCGCGCAGCAGATGCGCCACGATGATTCCGTCACGAAAAACATAGACCCGGTCGCAATTCTTCAGTTCCTCGGTTTCCGTGGTGTACCACAGGAAGGTCCGCCCGGCCGCCGCCTCGTCGCGGATCAGGCCATAGACTTCCAGTTTGGTGCCATAGTCCACGCCGCGCATCGGGTCGTCCATCAGCACGATGCGCGCGGCCGAGGCCAGGGCGCGCGCGAACAGCGCCTTCTGCTGATTCCCGCCCGACAGCGACAGGATGTTGGCGTGGACATCTTGGGTGCGGATGGCGATCCGCTGGCGCCAGGAATTGGCCAGCGCGGCCTCCCGCCGGGGCGAGATGAGCAGGCCGGCGCGCAGCCGTGCCAGCGAGCTGATGCCGATGTTCTGCGCGATCGACCATTGCGCGAACACGCCATCCGCCTGTCGGTCGCCGGCGACCAGCGCCACCGCGGCATTGACCGCGCCGCCGCGCCGCCACCCGGCCGCCGCCGCGAACGTCGCCAGCAGCAGGTCGGTCTGACCGTGCCCGGCCAGCCCGGCCAGCCCGACGATCTCACCCTCCCGCGCCACAAGGTCCTGCGCGTCCGGCTGGCGTTTGGGCCGCATGCGGACGCGCACCGGCCGCTCGCTGCCGGCAACGGCGCGGCGGTCGGCCTCCGTCGGCGGCGGCGCGGTCTCGACATTGCCCATCGCGGCGATCAGGCTGGCGCGGTCGAACGCCTGTGCCCGGTCGGCGACGACGATCCGGCCGTCGCGCATCACCGCGATGCGGTCGCAGGTTTGCAGGATTTCGCCCAGGATATGCGAAATCAGCGTGCAACTGAGGCCGCCCGCCACCGAGCGGCGGACATGCGCCAGCAACTGCCCGGCGGTATGCGCGTCCAGCGACGATGTCGGTTCATCGAGAATGATCAGCCGGGCCGGCTGGTCGGAGACGGTGAACGCGCGGGCGATTTCCACCATCTGCCGCCGGCCGATCGACAGATCCTGAATGAGCTCGCCAGCCCCGACACCGTGGCCAGGGAATATCTCGTCAAGCTTGTCGAGGATCAGCCGGCCCGCCCGGCCGCGCCAGTTGAAGCCGCGGATGGCGGGATGGAACACCCGCGCATTCTCCGCCACGGTCAGATTGGGGCACAGCGAGAGTTCCTGAAACACGCAGCGGATGCCCAGCGCCGTGGCGCGGGAGGCGGAATAGGCGTGCTGGTCCTCGCCGGCAATGCTCAGCCGGCCGCGATCGGGCGTGGCGCCGCCGGCCAGGATGTGCATCAGGGTGGATTTGCCGGCGCCGTTGTGACCGACGATGCCGACACACTCACCCTCGGCGATGTCGAGATCGACGCCGCCGAGGGCGCGGACGGCGCCGAAGGATTTTTCGACGCCGCCAAGGGTGACGAACGCCGCGCCCGCCTGCGTCATGCGTGGGTGCCTTCCGCAGCGTGCCCGGCGATCAGCCGCGACGGCTACTTGGTGTTCGCCTTGATTGCCGCGATCGCGTCGGCCTGGGAATATTCATGGCTGGCGACGCCACCGGTCGGGATTTTGGGCAGTTCCGCCTCGAAATCATCCTGGGTGAACGCGAGATAGGGCACCAGCAGATCGTGCGGGATCTTGGTGTTGCCATCGAGCACCTGCTGGGCAACCCAGAACGCCAGCGTCGAGACGCCGGGCGCGATCGACGCCGACCATGTCTTGTAGCCGTCCTTGGCCTTCTGTTGCTTCCACCACTCCAGTTCATCCTGGCGGTTGCCCATGATGATCGTCGGCCGTGGCTTGCCGGCGGCGGCAAACGCCTGCGCCGCGCCATAGCCGTCGCCGCCCTGATCGACCACCCCGACGATCGGCGGCAGCGACGGCAGCACGGTGGCGACCGCCTTCTGTGCCGTCGTCTGGTCCCAGTCACCGGTCACCGAGCCGACGATCTTGAATTGCGGGTGGGCCTTGACCCCCTCCAGAATGCCGGCGTGGATCGCATCGTCGATCGAGGTGCCCGCCAGCCCGCGAATCTCCAGGAGGTTGCCACCCTGCGGCTGGAACTTCGCCATCTGCGCGACTTCTTCCTGGCCCATCGCCTTGAAATCGACGACGACGCGCCACGCACAAGGCTCGGTGACGATGCCGTCGAAGGAAACCACGACGACTCCGGCGTCGCAGGCCTGCTTGACCGCGCCGTTCAGCGCGTCCGGTGAGCCGGCGTCGATGACGATGGCATTATAGCCCTGCAGGATCAGATTCTGAATCTGCGCCGCCTGGGTCGGCACTTCCTTGTCAGCGGTGGTGAATACGTCGGCGGCCCCGACGATCTTGTCCTGCACCGCCTTCTGGGTGACGATGTCGTAGCTCTTGAGCATCGCCTGACGCCAGGAATTGCCGGCGTAGTTGTTGGAGAAGGCAATTTTCTTGTCGCCCGTGCCGGCGAGCGCCGATCCGGCAATGGCGGTGGCGGCGATGGCGCACAGCGCCACTTTCTGCATGTGAGGTTTCATTGGTTCCCTCCCTGGGATCGCAGCATCTGCATGCCAACACCCTCGCAGCCACGCGCGCACGACGACCGATGGCCAACGCGGCGCCGTCCGCAACAGCGTTGCGATAGGTTAACGAACCTAACATGTCGGACGATTTGCTGTCAATCCCGGCCGCCCGCCGTGCGGTCGGGCCGCTGCGGCCGAGGCGACGCGAAAACCGCCTCAGACGCGCGGATGCTCAGCCCTCGGCCAGCACCGCCAGCGCCGCCGCCATCCCGTCCTCGCCATGCGGCACGCCGGCCAGCCGCAGCCCCATCGCCACCCCGCCCAGCGCGCCGATCAGCGACAGGTCGTTGAAGTCGCCGAGATGGCCGATGCGGAACACCCGGTCCTTCAGCATGCCGAGCCCGCCGCCGAGACTCATGTCGAACCGCCGCAGGATCAGCGCGCGCAGGGCATCGGCGCTGTGCCCCTCCGGCAGCCGCACCGCGGTCAGCGAACCGGAGTAGTCGCGCGGCTCCAGACACTGGATCTCCAGCCCCCAGGCGCGCACCGCCGCCCGTGTCGCCGTGGCGTGGCGGGTATGGCGGTCAAACACGTTGTCCAGCCCTTCCTCGGCCAGCATCGCCAGCGCCTCCTGCAAGCCGCGCAGCAGGTTGATGGCGGGGGTGAACGGGAAATACCCGGTGGCGTTGGACTCCAGCATCGGCCGCCAGTCCCAGTAGCTGCGCGGCAGGCGGGCGGTCTGCGCGGCGGCCAGGGCGCGCGGGCTGATCGCGTTGAACGACAATCCGGGCGGCAGCATCAGCCCTTTCTGGCTGCCCGCGATGGTGACATCGACGCCCCAGGCCTCGTGCTGATAGTCGATCGAGCCGAGCGAGGAGATGGTATCCACCAGCAGCAGCGCGGGATGCTGCTCGGCGTCCAGGGCGGCGCGCACCGCGGCGATCGGGCTGACGCAGCCGGTCGAGGTCTCGTTGTGGACAACGCAAACCGCGCGGATGCGGTGGGCGCGGTCCTGGCGCAGGGCATCGGCAATCGCCGCCGGATCGGCGCCGCGCCGCCAGTCGGTTTCCAGCAGCATCGGCGCAAGGCCGAGCCGCGTCGCCATCTCGTGCCACAGCGTGGCGAACCAGCCGGTGCGCACCATCAGCACCGCATCGCCCGGTGACAGCGTGTTGACCAGCGCCGCCTCCCACGCCCCGGTGCCCGAGGCGGGATAGATCACCACCGGCCCGCTGGTGCGGAAAACGCGGCCGAGGCCGCTCAGCACGGCGCGGCCAAGCTCGCCAAAACCGGGGCCGCGATGGTCGATGGTCGGCTCGGCGATGGCGTGCAGCACCCGCTCGGGCACATTGGTCGGGCCGGGGATTTGCAGGAAATGGCGGCCGGCGACGCGGGCGTTCATGGCGTTGGCTCCAGGTCTGGAAGGGCGGGTGCGGGATGTGCCGCGGCAAACGTCGCGGCGAAGGCCAGCAGGTCGGCGTCGCTGCCGAAGCCGGCGACCAGTTGCACGCCGATCGGCAGCCCGTCGGGCGACAGCCCGACCGGCAGGCTGATCGCCGGCAATCCGGCGATATTGACCCAGCCGGTGAACACGGCATGGTCGCGCGGGCCGGCCGGCCGGCCAGCGATCTCGGTCGGATAGGGTTGCTCGGCCGGCCAGGGCAGCGCCGCGGCGGTGGGGGTCAGCACGAGGTCGAAGCGGGCGAACAGTTCCGCCATGCGGCGGCGCAGCGCGGCCACCCGCTCCAGCACGTCGATGTAATCGGCGCCGGTCAGGCCCACGCCATCGGCCGCCATCGCCCGCACGGCGCCGCCGGCCAGGGCGCCGAGCCGCCCGCCATCGCGCCCGGCCAGCCATGCCACACCGGCGCGCGAGATGACGTGCCAGATCCGCGCCGCGTCATCGAGGTCGAAAAACACCTCGCCGCGCTCGATGACATGCCCCGCGGCGGCCAGCCATCCCGCCGCCGCCTCGGTTGCCGCCGCGACTGCGGGATCGACCGGTCCGCTGCCGAATTGCGGCACGTAGAGGATGCGCCGGGCAGCCGCCGGCCAGGGCGCCGCGGCGGCGGCGAGCGAGCGGCGGTCGCGCGCATCCGGCCCGGCCATCGCCGCGTCGAGCAGCATCGCGTCGGCGACCGAGCGTGTCAGCGTGCCGATGGTTTCAAAATCGGTCAGGATGGCGGGGAACCCGTCGATGCGCGCGATGCGCCCGGCCGAGGGCTTGAACCCGACCAGGCCGGTGTGACAGGCCGGCCGGCGGATCGAGCCACCGCCATCGGTGCCGATCGCCGCCGGCACCAGCCTTGCCGCCACCCCGGCCGCGGCGCCACCGGACGAGCCGCCGGGGGTCAGCCGCCGGTCCCACGGGTTGCGCGTCACGCCGAACAGGTCGTTGCAGGTGTAACCCTCCAGCGTCAGTTCCGGCACATTGGTCTTGCCGAGCAGCACCGCACCGGCGGCGCGCAGCCTGGCGACCGGCAGTTCATCCTGGTCGGGAACGAAATCGGCGAGCGCACGGCTGCCCCAGGTGGCACGCTGGCCGGCGACCAGGATGTTGTCCTTGACCGAGATCGGCACGCCCTCCAGGGCCGAGCGCGGCGCCCCGGCGTCGAGCCGGGCATCGCTCGCCCGCGCCGCGTCGCGCGCGCCGGCCGCGTCGAGTGCGACGAAGCTGTTCAGCCCGCCATCGAGGCGGCCGATGCGGGCGAGGCAGGCATCGAGCAGCGCGACGGCGGTCAGCCGGCGCGCACGGAGCGCCGCTGACAGCGCTGTCATATCCATTTGCCACGGTTCGGGCATCGCGTTTCTCCCGGTTTCAGCCGTCCAGCCGCTGCCCGATCGCGGCCGGCAGGCGCGAGGTGCGGCCGAGGCCGGCGAGCACCGCCAGGGCGATCAGATAGGGCGCCATCTGCACGATGTAGGAACTGACCGGCACGCCAAAGGTCTGCAGCCGCAACTCAAACGCCTCGGCCGCGCCGAACACGAGGCAGGCGGCGGCGGCACCCCACGGCGTCCATCGCCCGACGATCAGCGAGGCCAGGGCGAGATAGCCGCGCCCGCCGGTCATGCCGTCGGTGAAGGTGCCGACCTGCTGCAGCGACAGCACCGCCCCGCCCAACCCGGCAATCGCGCCGCAGGCCACCACGGCGAGCATGCGCACCCGCAGCGGATCGGCGCCCGAGGCAAACACCGCTTCCGGGTTCTCGCCGGTCGCCCGCAGGGTCAGCCCGACCTGCGTGCGGCCGAGCAGCAGGGTCAGCGCGACACAGCCGAGCACCGCCAGATAGGTCAGCGGCGGGTGGTCGAACAGCAGCGGGCCGAGCACCGGGATTTCGACCAGTCCGGGGATCGGCCAGGGCGGCAGCGGCGTCAGATGGATCGCCACCGGCCGGCCGGAGCCGCCGGCAATGACGCGCAGCAGATAGCTGGTCAGGCCCAGCGCCAGGATATTGGCCGCCAGCCCGGTCACCATGTTGTCGGCGCGTCCGCGCACCGCGACGATGGCAACGGTCAGCCCGATGGCGGCCCCGCCGAGCAGCGCCAGCGCCACCCCCAGCGCGGCGCTGCCGCTGAGCCAGGCGCCGATGGTGGCGGCGAAGGCGCCGGCCAGCATCATCCCCTCCAGCCCGACCGCGAACACGCCGGCGCGCTCGGAGAGAATGCCGCCCAGCGCCGCCAGCAGCAGCGGCGTTGCGATGCGGATAGCGGCGGCCAGGAAGTCGGTCATGCGCGCCGCACCGTGGCCGCCAGGACGAACAGCATGGTCAGCCCCTCGATCACCGCGACCAGCGCCGAGGGCACGCCGATCTGCCGTTGCATCGACAGCGCACCCGCCTCCAGCAGGCCGACAAACAGCGCCGCCGGCACCACCGCCAGCGGCTCCAGCGCGCCGAGCAGCGCCACCGTCACCGCCTTGAAGCCGAAGCCGAGCGAGAACCCCTCGATCAGCCGCCGCTGCACGCCGAGCACCTCGATGCCGCCGGCAAGCCCGGCCAGCGCACCGGCCAGCAGCATCACCCCCCAGGTCAGCCGGGCGGGGGAAAACCCGGCATAGGCCGCAGCCGGCCGGGCGAGACCGAGGACGCGCAGCGCGAAACCAAAGCGCGTGCGCCAGAGCAGAAACGACAGGCCGGCCGCCGCCACCAGCGCAATGGCGAAGCCGGGATGCGCGTCCAGCCCCGGCACCCGCGCCAGCCATGCCATCCGCGGCATCAGCGGCGATTGCAGGAAGCCGGCGCCAAACTGACCAAGCGGCCCGGCCAGCGCCTGCTGCACCAGCAGCAGGGCGACGAAGTTGAGCAGCAGCGTGACCAGCACCTCATGCACCCGCCGCCCGAGATGGATCGCCGTGGCGAGTGCCGCCCAGACGGCGCCCGCCAGCGCCGCCCCCAGCAGCGACGCCGGAACGGCCATTGCCGCGGCGCCGGTCGGCCAGCCAAGCGCCACCGCCGCGGCGCCGATGCCGCCCAGGGCGATCTGCCCCTCGGCGCCGATATTGATGACGCCGGCGCGGAAACACAGCGCCACCCCGCTGCCGGCGAGCAGATAGGGCGTGGTGCGGTTGAGCGCCGCGCCGAACTGGTGCGCCGACCCCGCCGCGCCGACGCCCATGGCGGCAAAGGCGGTCAGCGGATTGTGGCCCGACAACGCGATCAGCGCCGCCGCGCAGAGCATCGACAGCACGACGGCCAGCAGGATGCGCCCGGCCAGCCCGGCGACCACCACCCGAAACCCCGGCAGCCGGCCGCCCGTGTCGGCGACGACCGCCGACGGCAGCGAGGAGGCGGGTTCGCTCATGCTGCGCGCCCGGCCATCCAGAGGCCGATCTGGCGCAATTCCGCCGCGGCGCGGGGCACCATTCCGGCGAAGCGTCCGCCCGACAGCACCGCGATGCGGTCGCCGACCGCCAGCACCTCCTCCAGCTCGGACGAAATGTACACCACCGCGGCACCGGCACGGGCCAGCGCCTGCACCCGCTCAAGCACGAAGCGGGTGGCGCCCGGATCGAGGCCCCAGGTGGCCTGATGGGCGACCAGCACCGCCGGTCCTCGATCGAGTTCACGCGCCACGACGATTTTCTGCTGGTTGCCACCGGACAGCCGCGCCACCCTGGCGGTCACGCCGGGCGCGCGGATGTCGTATTCGCTCATCAGCGCGCGTGCCTTCGCCGCCGTCGCCGCCCGCCGCAGCAGGCCGAAGCGGGCATAGGGCGCACGCCCGGAATCACGCAGCATCAGGTTCTCCGCAATGGTCATTGCGCGCACCAGCGCAGTGTGTCCGCGATCCGCCGGCATATAGGCCAGCCCGGCGCGCACCCGCTCCGCCACCGGGGCGGCGGTGATGTCGCGGCCATCGAGCAGGATGCGGCCGGCCCGCGCCCGCCGCATTCCGGCCAGTGTCTCGGCGAGTTCAAGCTGACCGTTGCCGTCCACGCCGGCGACGCCGAGCACTTCGCCGGCGCGCAACTCGAACGAGACCGAGCTGACGCCAGGAGCGCTGAGCTCGCTGACCGCCAGCCGCAGCGCGCCGGGCGCCACCGGTTCGGCCTCCGCGGCGGCGGCGATCTCGTGGCCGACCATCATCCCGGCCAGTTGCCCGCGGGTGGCGCCGGCAACCGGGGTGCTGCCCGCCACCCGGCCGGCCCGCAACACGACCACCGTGTCGCAGACATCCAGCACCTCCGGCAGCTTGTGGCTGATGAACACGATGCCTTTGCCCTCCGCCCGCAGGCGGCGCAGGATGCCGAGCAGACCGGCAACCTCCGTCGGCGCGAGGTTGGAGGTGGGTTCGTCAAGGATCAGCAGTTCCGCTTCGCGCAGTATCGCCTTGAGGATTTCCACCCGCTGCCGCTGACCGAGCGACAGGTCGGCGATGCGCGCGGCGGGATCGAGGTCGAGCCCGAAGCGGCGATTGGCCTCGCGCACCTGTGCGGTGATCGCCGCCCGACGCAGCAGGCGCCCGGCCGCCGGCCAGCCGAGCATCACGTTCTCGGCCACCGTCATCGCCTCGATCAGCATGAAATGCTGATGGATCATGGCGAGGCCGGCGGCCATCGCCTCGGCAGGTCGATGGCCGGCGAGCACCCGGCCGCGGAAGGTGATGCTGCCGGCATCGGGCGGCAGCATGCCGAACAGCACCTTCATCAGCGTGCTCTTGCCCGATCCGTTCTCGCCGAGCAGGCCGAGAATCTGGCCGGCTTCGACATCGAGATCGATGCCGTTATTGGCGCACACCGGCCCGAAGCTGCGCACGATGCCGCGCATTTCCAGCAGCGCGGACATCGCCCGAGCCTATGAGCCGCCGCGCGCATCCTCGCGCGTCGGCGTGATCTTCAGCGCGCCTGAGGCGAACGCCGCCGCTTCATCCTGCAACTCCTTGGCCACCGACGCGGGCACCAGCGGATTGAGCGCGGCGCCGTCGCTGTAGCGCAGCGCCGCGCCCGTCACCGGCGCGGTGTTGTAGCCGTACATCACGAAGCTGCCGAACAGCTTGCCCTGTTTGACCTGATCGGCGGTGGCGCCGAACATCGCCGGCCAGTCCTCAATGATGTTGGTGAGCACGAGATCCGGCGCCATCTTCGTCTGATCAAGGCCGCGGCCGGTGACGAACACATGCTTCTGCTTTGCCGCCTCGACCAGCCCGGCTTCGGCGGCGTTGAGCTTGCCGGTCAGCACATCGGCGCCCTGGGCGATCAGCGACAGCCCGGCCTCTTTCGCCGCCGCCGCATCTTCCATGTCGCTGACATAGAGGATCGTCGCCTGGGCGCCGGCCTTGGTCGCACAGATACGAAATCCGCCGGCCTGGGCGGTAATGTTCGGCACACCCTCGAGCCCATAGACGCCGGCGACCTTGTGGGTCTTGCTCATGCGCGCGGCGAGCGTGCCAAGCTGGCAGCCGAACTGCGCATTGTTCCAGTCAATCGACATCACGTTCGGCGCCATGCCCTCGTTGCCGGAGACGGCGATGAACTGGGTCTTGGGAAAATCCGGTGCCACCTGCTGCATCGCCGAGACGAAACGGCCGGAATGGCCCATCACGACGAGGTAGCCGTGGCTGGCGTAGTCACGCAGCGCCTCGGTCTCGTCGGCGTCCGACACGTTTTCGGAATAGGCGGTGGTGAAGCCGTGCGATTTCAGGCTTTGCAGGATCGAATAGCCGAGCGCGTTCCAGCTTTGATCGTTGATGCTGCCCGGCAGCAGGATCGCCGCCTTGTCTTCGGCCAGCGCCGGCCGGGCGATGGCGGGCAGCGCGGCAAGCAGCGCGGCGGCAACGGCGGCACGCCAGCAGCTTCGCGAAATCGAGTTGGTCACGGACACCCCCTTCTGTGATTGTCGTCAGGCGCCGCCACGGCGGGCGGCAAGGCAGCTAAAGCAAGACCTGCGCCACGCCGCGGCGCTGCACCGCAGAGTTGGGCTTACACCCGCACGATCGCCGCGATCGGCGCTTCACCCGGCGCACACTGATGCTCGGTGCCGCCGGAGACGAAGATCGCCGCGTCGCCGGTGACCGAGGTGATCACCGCGCCCAGCGCGGCGCGCGCATGGCGTTCGTAATTGATGTCGGCGTCCGACAGCATGGTGGTGCGCCGGCCGCGCAGCATCCCGCCCGGCGGCGCCTCGGCCTTGGCAAACAGCGCCACGATCCGCGCCGGATCGAACTCGCCCGACGGCGCACCGAGCGCATCCTGCACCGCGGCACGCACCCCGGCGGCATCGACCACGTCGCGCAGCACCGCATGGCCGATGCGCAGATCGCCCCCCGCCTGCGCCGAATTGCCGAACAGCAGGATCTCGCAGTTGCGCAGCTCGCCGCCGGCCGAGGTGTTGGCGACCGATGAGAACAGATCCATGCGCTGCGCGATCATGCTGTCGCTAAGCACATCTTCTGCGACCTCGCCGAGTCCGAGTGCGACGCCCAGCGCAGTGGCGCCGCGCGCATAGGGTTTTGAGCCGTTCGGGTCGCGCGTCACCAGTTTGGCGCCGCGCCGCTCGGCGTCGGCAACCGCGGCCGGGGTCAGCAGCGGCCCCTTGACCTGGACATAATGCACATCCGCCGCGGCGGTGATGCCCGCCTCTGTCTGCGCCTGCCGCACCGCATCGGCGACGGCCCGCACCTCGGCCATGGTGCCGACCTCCTCGGGGGCGAAATCGCGTGTCACCGCGATGCCGAGCGCCAGCCGCGGCGCACCGGCCGGGGCGGCGGCGCTGCGGGTGAACACCGTCGCATGCGGACTGAGCACCCCCTCGGTGCCGCCGGACCAGACGAAGGCGACGCGCCGCGCCACCGCCTCGTGCGACATGCCGAGGTGGCGGGCGAGCAGCAGGGCAAACGACTGCGTGGCGAAGCCGCGGGTGAAATCGTTGGCGCCGCCGTTGCCCTCGGTCTTGCCGATCAGGGCAACGATCTCGTGCGGATTGACCGCACCCGAATCGATCAGATGTTCCAGTCCGGCAATGTCACCGGGACTGTTCATTGGGATTTTGTGGACATCAACACGCATTGCGGTTGCTTCCTCCGCCCGCCGGCTGATTCCAGCTTTGGCACCAGGGGACGATCCCGGCAATGCGTGATGTTGCCCCGACGGCGGGCGGCGCACAAGCCGCTGCGTGGGTCGGGCCGCCCGCCGCCCCGGCTCAGGCGGCCAGCTGATTCGAAATGCTCTTGACTTTCTGCATCCCGGCGTCGGCCGACTGCGTGGCCTGGGCGATCAGACCCGTTGCGGTGCTGATGCTGGCCACCCCGGCCGCCGCCGTCTGCATGTTGGCGGCCATTTCGCGGGCAACTGCATCCTGTTCCTCGACCGCCGCGGCGATGGCGCCGGAGATTTTGCTGATCGATTCGATGGTGGTCGAAATCTCCCGAATGGCGGCAACCGCCTGGTGGGTCGCCTTCTGCACGTCCTTGATCTGGCTGGCGATGCTTTCGGTCGCCCGGGTGGTCTGCGTGGCGAGGTTCTTCACTTCGCTGGCGACCACGGCAAAGCCCTTGCCGGCGTCGCCGGCCCGCGCCGCCTCGATGGTCGCGTTCAGCGCCAGCAGATTGGTCTGCTTGGCAATGCTGGTGATCAACTGGACGACCTGTTCGATGGCCATAGTGGCGTCGAGCAGGCTGCCGACCACGGCATTGGTGTCGTTTGCCTGCTGGACCCCGCTGCGCGTGGTGTTGGCGGCCTCACCCATGCGCCGGCTGATCTCGGCGATCGAGGCACCAAGCTGCTCCACCCCGGCCGCCACCGATTGCACATTGCCGGAGGTTTGCTCCGAGGCCGCTGCCGCAGTGGCCGACTGCATGCTGGCGGTGCCGATTGAGTCGCAGATGACCGCGACATCGCGGTCGATCTCATGACCCAGCGCCTCGCGCTGATGCCGCTGCTGCACCGAGCTGGTGACATCGATCGCGAACTTGACGACTTTTAACGGCTTGCCGTCGGGGTCGAGGATAGGATTGTACGACGCCTGGATCCACACCTCGCGGCCATTCTTGCCGACCCGGCAGAACTCTGCCGCGTGGACCTTCCCGCGCCGCAGTTCCTCCCAGAACGTCTTGTATTCGGCCGATTGTTGTTCCTTCGGCCGGACAAACATGCTGTGCTGCCGGCCGACAATCTCATCCAGCGAATAGCCGAGCGCCCTGAGGAAATTGTCGTTCGCCTGCAGCACGCGGCCATCGAGGTCGAAGTGGATGACCGCCTGCGACTTGCTGATCGCGGCGACCTGTCCGGCATCATCGGCGGCGGCCATGATGCGGTCGGTAATGACCGTGGCGAATTTTATCACCTTGAACGGCCTGCCGCGCAGGATGACCGGATTATACGAGGCCTGGAGCCAGATTTCGCTGCCGGATTTGGCCACCCGCTTGAACTCGGCAATCTGGGCCTTACCGGCCCGCAAATCGCTCCAGAAACGGCCATAGGCCTGGCTTGCGCGGGTCTTTTCATCGATGAAGATGCTGTGATTCCTGCCTTTGATCTCGGCCAGGCTGTAGCCCAGCGCATCGAGAAAGCGGCGGTTGGCGGCCAGGATGGTGCCGTCCATGGCAAACTCGATCGTCGCCTGCGACGCATCGAGCGCGGCGATTTGGGCGGCCATTTTCCAAGGCGAAACGTTGATCCCAAACACCACGTCACCTTATTGCCAACGGTTGCATTGTCGATGCGCCCAATGCGCTCGATGTGCGCCGATCCAGAAGGGCACAGCGTGATTGACGAAATGTTTCATCGACGGATTCGCATGGCTGACCCGCCTGCATCGCCGCCGCCACCGCGTCGCCGACCATCGGCCGCGCTTGCCGCCCGCCGATGGCGCTTGCCGGCAGTTTCCTGGCGTTGAGCAGGCCGGGGACGGCCGCCGGGTCAAAGCCCCATATAGGCCTGCTGCACCCGTGGGTCGGCGGCGAGGGTCCTGGCCGGGCCATCGAGCACGAAATTGCCGTGGTCCAGCACATAGGCGCGGTCGGCGACCTCCAGCGCCTCGACGGTGTTCTGCTCGACCAGCAAGACACTCAGCCCGATGCGGGCGACCAGGGTCTGCACCGCGGCAAGGATGCGCTCGACCATCAGCGGTGACAGGCCGACGGAGGGTTCGTCGAGCATCATCAGCGCCGGCCGGCTCATGATTGCGCGCGCCACCGCGCACATCTGCCGCTCGCCGCCCGACAGCTTGCCGGCGAGCTGGAAGCGACGCTCGCCGAGAATCGGGAAGGTCTCCATGACCTCATTCAGCCGGCGCAGCCGCTCCGCCTTGTCGGCGACGGTGAAGCCGCCGAGCAGCAGATTGTCCTCCACCGTCAGGAACGGGAACAGCCGCCCGCCCTCCGGCACCAGCGCCATGCCGGATGCCGGCCCGCGATGCGCCGGCCGTGCCGTCACATCCGCGCCGCGGAACATGATCGTGCCCCCGGTCGGCGGCAGCAGCCCGCTGATCGCGCCGAGCAAGGTTGACTTGCCGGCCCCGTTGGCACCGACGATGGCGACGATCTCGCCGGCATTGACGTAGAGCGAGACGCCGCGCAGCACCGGCACGGTGCCATAGCCGGCGTGCAGCGCGGTGACCGTCAGCAGCGCACTCACTGCCGGCTCTTGCCGACATAGGCTTCGACCACCGCCGGGTTGGACAGCACCTCGTCGGCGGTGCCGTGCGCCAGCATCGCCCCGCGGTGCAGGACCAGCACCCGGTTGGAGAACTGCCGCACCACCTTGAGGTTGTGCTCGATGACCAGGAAGGTCAGGCCGCCATCGTTCAGCGTCTGCACCAGATGGACCATGTGGCCGATTTCGGTCGGATTGAGCCCGGCCATCACCTCGTCGAGCAAGACGATGTCGGGCTCCAGCGCCAGCGCCCGCGCCACTTCGAGCCGCCGGCGTTCACTGAGCGTCAGCAGGCTGCCCTTGACCCCGGCACGGTCCTGCAGGCCGACCAGCTCAAGCGCCGCCATGGCGCGGGCGGCGGCGCCACGCAGGTCGCGATGGTGCATGAAGCCGCCGATCATGGCGTTTTCGAGCGCGGTGAGGGTGGTCAGCGTCTGGGCGATCTGGAACGTCCGGCCGAAGCCGAGGCGGGCACGGGCCTGCGGCGGCAGGCGATTGATCTCGGCGCCGCGCAACGCGATCGTGCCGGTGCTCGGCGTCAGTTGGCCGGTGAGCAGGTTGAACAGGGTGGTCTTGCCGGCGCCGTTCGGGCCGATGATGCTGACCAGCTCGCCCGGCGCGACGTCCATGCTGACGCCGTTCACCGCCAGCAGGCCGCCGAACCGCTTCGACACGCCGCGCAGCGACAGCAGCGTGCTCATGCGGCTGCCGCGCCGCGGCGGCCAGGGCGGCGGGCGAGCAGGCGGTCGAGGGCGCCGGCCAGCCCCTGCCGAAAGAACAGCGCGGCCAGCACCAGCACGGCACCGAGCACGATCAGGTTGGCCCCCGGCACGTACGCGCCCACCGAGGCGCGCAGCCAGGCCTCCAGCGGCACCACCAGCAACGCCCCGAGCAGCGGGCCATAGCCGGTGCCGACGCCGCCGATCAGGGCGATCAGGGCGAACCGCACGCCGACATCCGACAGCGTCAGCAGCGTCGGCGGATCGACGACGCGGACATACATCATGAACACGCTGCCGCCGATCGCGGTCAGCCCGCCGCTGATGGCGAACCCCAGCAGCTTGGTGCGCAGCACGTCGATGCCCGATGCCTGCGCCGCCGCTTCGTTGTCGCGCACCGCCTGGAGATAATAGCCGAGCCGGCTGCGCAGCAGGAGCAGGCTGGCGGCGAGGCAGCAGCACAGGAAGCCGAGCATGATCCAGGCGTAGGCGATGCGGCCGGGGAAGATCATGTTCAGCCAACCGGCATGGTACGGCACCCGGATGCCCTGGGCGCCGCCGGTGACGCTGTCGAAGTAGTTGGCGAGCACGTAGGCGACTTCGCTGAACGTCATGGTGGCGATGGCGAAGAACGGACCGCGCAGGCGGAAGGCCGGCCAGGAGATGGCGAGCGCGGTGACGGCGCCGAGCACAGCGGCCGGCGCCAGCGACAGCCAGGGCGACAGCCCGAGATGCACCACGCCGTTGGCGGTCAGATACGCGCCCTCGGCGAAGAACACGCCGTGACAGAGCGAGAACTGGCCGCCGAAACCGCCGATGACGTTCCAGGCGGTGGCAAGCCCGGCCATCAGGAACGTCGTGGCGAGAATGTTGAGGGCGAAATTGTCGCCGGCCATCAGCAGCACGGCGCCGCCCAGCACCGCCGCCACGCCGGCCAGCAGCGGCAACTCGTCGGTGAAGCAGCGCACGCGGGCCGCTTTCGCCGGGACCTCCGACACCGCTTCACTCCTGGACACGCAGCCCGACCTCCTCCGCGCCGACCACGCCGAACAGCCCGGTCGGGCGCACCACCAGGACCAGGATGAAGATCGCGAACCACACCGCCTGCTTCAGCGCCGGGTCGAGATAAAACCCGGCCAGCGCCTCGGTCAGGCCGATCAGAAAGCCGCCGATATAGGCGCCCCAAACGCTGCCCAGCCCGCCGAGCACCACCACCGCGAACGCCGGCAGGATGAAATTGCCGCCGATCTGCGGCGTCAGGGTGAAGATCGGCGTCAGCAGCGCGCCGGCCACCCCAGCCAATCCGGCGCCGAAGCCGAAGGTCAGCATGTAGGTGCGCTCGACATCAATCCCCATCAGCCGCGCCGCCCGGCGGTCCTGCGCCACGGCGCGGACCGCCTTGCCGGTCATTGTGGTGTGCAGCGCCCATTGCAGCCCGACGGCGACGACGGTGACCGCCAGCAGCGCGACCACCCGCGCCACGCTGACCTGCAGCGGCCCGACGGCGATCGTCAGCCCCGAAGCCGGCGTGCGAATGCTGACCGCGGTTCCGCCGGTGACCGCCAGAACGACGTTCTGCAGCAGCATCAGCATGCCGAACGTGGCGAAAATCTGCATCATCGGCTCGTTCTGCAGCGGCTGCAGGATGAAGCGCTGCACCGCCATGCCGAACACGAACAGCAGCGGGAACACCAGCAGCATTCCCAGATACGGGTCGAGATGCAGAAGCGTATAGGCGACCACGGTCGCATACATGCCGAGCATGACGAACTCGCCCTGGGCGAAGTTGACCACCCGGATCACGCCGAAAATCAGGTTCAGCCCGATCGCCACCAGGCTGTAAATCCCGCCCAGCAGCACTCCGGCCAGCAAGACCCCGGCGAAGCTGGCCATGCCGTTCGTTTCAGCTTCGCGCCAGAGCGACCAGTTTGCCGCCGAGCGGCACCGCCGGCTCTGGATAGACGGTCACCACGACGCCGTTCTGCCACTGGCCGACGATCGGCTTGGCGCGGGTGTTTTGCATCGTGTCGTCGAACTTGACACCGAAGCCGTTCGGATAGCTGCCGAGCGGCTTGTCCATCGTCGCCGCGGCCTGCCGCACTTTCGGGTGGTCGGTCGCGCCGGCCAACGCGATTGCGTCGAACAGGATCAGTGCGCCGGTATAGGCGGTGAAGTTCTGCGGCGCGATCGGGTCGCGGTTGAACGCCTTGCGGTAGGCGGCGAGATATTCGGCGCCGCCGGGTCCATAGGACGGGTTGATGTCGGCGCGCGGGAAGGTCGCCACCAGGATGCCCTCAAGATACTCCTTGCCGAGCGAATCGCGGGTCTCGAACGTGTCGGCCGAGCCGGTGACCACGATCGCCTTCGGCTTGAACCCCTGATCGCGCGCCGTGCGCAGCATCAGATTGGTGTCGGCGGTGTAGCCGGTGTTGAGCCAGACGTCAGGACTGGCGTTCCTGGCGCGCAGGATGATGTCGGTCTGATCGATCGACCTGGCGCTGTACGGGTTCGGGCCGATCACCTGTACGCCGGCCTTGCGCAGCAGCGCCACCTGGTCCTTGCCGATCGTCGTGCCGTAGATCGAGTCCTCGTGCTGCACCCAGACCTTGAGGTCCTTCGGCGCCACGCCGAGGCTCTTGGCGGCGACGTCGGTGATCGCCTGGACCGAGACCCTGGCGAAGTCGGTCGAGTCCGGGCCGGAGCGGATGAAGTTCGGCAGCCCCCTGGCGGTGAGCTGGGTGGCCAGCGCGTTGGTCTCCCAGTAAAGCTTGTCGTTGTTCAGCGCCGCCTCGCTCGCGGCGTCGGAAATGGCGCTGATGAAGGTGCCGATGAAGGCATCGACGGTGCCGGAGAGCTGCTCGACGGCGGCCATGCCCTCCTGCGGGGTGGCGGCGTTGCCGCGGACGATGACGATCTGGCGCCCGAGCACGCCACCGCTGGCGTTGCGCATCGCCGCGGCGAGCTCGTATCCGCGCGTCGTCTCGTCGCCGTAGAGGGCGGGACCACCGCTGTACGGGTTGATCGCGCCGATGCGGATCGGGTTCGCCGCGCGGGCCTGGGTGACCAGCCCGGCCGCCATCGTCCCCGCCAAGAACACGCGACGCTTCATACCGGCTCCTCCCAGAGCATACTTGTTCCGAGCCTAGTGGCCGCCGCCGGGGCCGTCGAATAAACCTGCCGACGTTGCCCATAACCGTAGCTGATGGCCTAGGCCACGGTGATCGCCCGCACCTCTTTCGCCCGCGCCGCCCCGGCGCTCAGGATAAAGCTGAGATCGGCGCCCGACGACACATAGCGGGCGCCGGCGCGGACAAACTCCTCGATCAGCCGCGGCCGGCTCGCCAGTCCGCCGATCCCGGTCGCCTTGCCGTGCCTGCCGCAGGCCTCGATCACCCGCGCGTAGGCGTCCTTGATCTTCTGGTGCTCGAACTGCCCGTCGATCCCCAGCTCGGCGCACAGGTCGTTGGTGCCGATCATGACGATATCGACGCCCTCGACGCCGGCGATCTCGTCCGCCCGGGCCAGCGCGTCCGGGGTCTCGATCATCGCCACCACCGTCGTTTCGCGGTTCATCACGCTGCGCGCCTCGGCCAACGGCCAGTTGCGGAAGCGCAGTTGAGGCGTGCCGATCGACACCGACCGGCCGCCGAGCGGCGGGAATTTGGCGTGGCGCACCACCGCTTCGGCGTCGGCGGCGCTGCCGACATGCGGCACGATGACGCCCATGGCGCCGCCGTCCAGCACCCGGCTGACCCATTCCGGCTGATGGCCCGGCACGCGCACGAACGGCGTCACGCCGACAGCAAGCGCGGCGATGCAGATCTGCGACGTGGTCTGCAGCGAAAAGGCGCTGTGCTCAAGATCGACATAGAGCGAGTCGAAGCCGCAGGTCTTGGCGATGGTCGCAATCTCGATCGAGTGGACCAGCCGCACGATCATCGACACCGCGACCTCGCCCGCCGCGATCCGCTGCCGCACGCGGTTCTGCACCAGTTGCTCAAGCTCGCTCATGCCCCACCCCGACAACCTGCCCCGAAGGCTAGCGGGGGTCCGCCCGGCCGGACAGCAATGCTTCCCGCGCCGCCCATAAACCTAGCTGATGGCCTGCATCCAGGAGGTCTCGTCCATGCGCGCGAAATGGCTGCGGATCAGCTCGACCAGCTTGCTGCTGGTCTTCGCCGGCGGCCGGCCGATCGGGAGAACCAGCAGCGTGCGAACCTCGATCCGCGGGCTGATCGGGCGCGCCACCAGGCACGGGGTGTTGGCCATGCCGAGCAACTGCGGCTCGACCAGCGCGATCCCGGCGCCCTGCGCGGCCAGCATGAAGGCGGTCATCGAGTAGTTCACCTGGATGCGGCGGTTCAGCTCGATGCGGGCGTGCTGGAACGCCTCCTCGACCGGTTTGCCGATCGCGGTGTGGGAGGCATAGGTGATGATCTCCTGGCCGGCCAGCGCCTCGATCGGCACGACGCTGAGCCGGGCGAGCGGGTGGCTGCGCGGCAGGATCGCGGCGATGGGGGAGAGCTTGAGTTCCTCGGTCTCGATCGCCGGGTCGCGGGCCGGGGCGAAGCAGAGGCCGAAATCTGACTCGCGGCGGGCGACCCGGTCGATCACCTGGAAGCTCGGCAGAGCATGGATGGCGACGCGGACGCCGGGCCGGGTGCTGACGAACTCGGCGACGGCGGAGGCGAGCGGGCCGTTGGCGGCGGAGAAGGTGGCGGCGACGGTGATCTGGCCGAGCCGGCCGCCGACGAGGTCCTGGGTGATGCGGGTGACCGTCTCCACCCGCTGAAAGATGTTGGCGATGTCGGGGTAGATGGCGTGCGCCTCGGGCGTCGGATGCAGCCGGCCGCCGGTGCGGTCGAACAGCTTGACCCGTAACTGCGACTCGCAGTGCCGCAGCACCGTGCTGACCGCCGGCTGGGTGACGTTGAGCAGCCGCGCCGCCCCGGTCACCGAGCCTGCCCGCATGATCGCGTGAAACACCTCCATCTGCCGCAGGTTCATGCCTGCCCGCCTCCGCCCATGAACAGGGCTTATGGACCGCCCCTCGGCTTTCAATACGCGTCGGACATAGCGGATGCTATGTCCGACGCAGAGAACAGCCAGGGGACGGCCATGCCGCGCGCGGACAAGATGCATCTCGGCGTTTTCTATTGGCCCGGCGGCCACCACGTCGCCGGCTGGCGGCACCCCGCGGCGGAGACGGACAGCCCGTTCAACTACCGCCGCTGCGTCGAACTGGCGCAACTCGCCGAACGCGGCAAGTTCGACCTGTTCTTCCTGGCCGACCTCGTGGGCATCAGGCCGAGCAAGATCGAGGCGCAGGCCAACGCCTCGCGCGCCGTTTACTTCGAGCCGCTGACCCTGCTCGCGGCGCTGTCAACCGCGACCGACCGGGTCGGGCTGGTCGCCACCGCGACCACCACCTACAACGAACCCTATCATCTGGCGCGCAAGTTCGCCTCGCTCGACCTGATCAACGACGGGCGGACCGGCTGGAATCTGGTCACCAGCCACAACCAGGCGGAAGCCGCCAACTTCAACCGCGACACCCACATGGCGCACGCCGACCGCTATGAGCGGGCGGAGGAGTTCGTCGAGATCGTCAAGGGGCTTTGGGACTCCTGGGACGACGGCGCGATCGTCATGGACAAGGAATCCGGGCGCTACTTCGACCATAACGGTCTGCACTTCCTCAACCACCGCGGCAAGCATTTCCTGGTCCGCGGCCCGCTCAACGTGCCGCGCTCGCCGCAGGGCCACCCGGTGATCGTCCAGGCCGGTTCCTCCGGGCCCGGACGCGAGCTTGCGGCGCGGACCGCCGAGGTGATCTTCACCGCCGCCGAGACGCTGAAAGACGGTCAGGCCTTCTACGCCGACGTGAAGCAGCGCATGCAGAAATATGGCCGCGCGCCGAACGAGGTCGCCATCATGCCCGGATTGTTCCCGGTGATCGGCAACACCGAGGCCGAGGCGCGGGCGAAATACGACTACCTGCAAACCCTGGTGCAGCCCGATGTCGGCCTGTTCCTGCTCGAACACCTGCTCGGGCGCGACCTGTCGATGTATGCGCTCGACGAGCCGCTGCCGGATCTGCCCGAGCATGACGGCGCCAAGGGCCGCACCGAGGTCATCCTGCGCCAGGCCCGGCGCGACAACCTGACGCTGCGCCAGCTCTATTTGCAGGTCGCCGTGGCGCGCGGCCACAACATCGTCATCGGCACGCCGGCCCGCATCGCCGACGTCATGGAGGAGTGGTTCGAGGGCCACGCCGCCGACGGCTTCAACGTGCTGCCGCCGGTGTTCCCGACCGGGCTGGAGGAGTTCGTCGAGCTGGTCGTCCCCGAGCTGCAGCGCCGCGGCCTGTTCCGTACGGAGTACGAAGGCAAGACCCTGCGCCAGCATCTCGGCCTGCCCTACCCGAAATCCCGCCACACCACGGCCGCCGCCGACAGCGTCAGCCTCGCCGCGGCCGAAGACGCCGAGGTGGATGCAGCATGAGCGCCGCCACGCCGGCGCCGGGCCGCCACTATGTCCGCGCCGCAGACCTGCACGCGCTGTGCAGCGGGCTGCTGGTCAGGCACGACGTTCCGCACGACGACGCCGAGACCATCGCCCGGTGTCTGGTCGAGTCTGACCTGCGCGGCGTCGAGACCCACGGCGTGGTGCGTCTGCCGCACTACCTCAACCGCGTCCGCCTCGGCCTGACCAAGACCCGGCCCGACATCCGCATCGAGCGCGTCACCCCGGTCGCCGCCTCGGTTGACGGCGATAACGGCTTCGGCTTCGTGATCGCCAGCCGCGCCATGGACGAAGCGATCGCGATGGCCCGCGACTACGGCATCGGCCTCGCCAGCGTGCGCCACAGCAACCATTTCGGCATGGCGGCGAGTTACGTGCTGCAGGCGCTGCGCGCCGGGATGATGAGTCTGGTCTTTACCAATGCGTCATCCGCCATGCCTCCCTGGGGCGGGCGCGACGCCATCCTCGGCACCAGCCCGTTCGCCGCCGGCGCCCCCGGCGGCGCGTTGCCGCCGTTCGTCGTGGACATGGCTCCGGCGGTCGCCGCCCGCGGCAAGATCCGGCTGGCGCAAAAGCGCGGCGAGGCGATTCCCCAGGGCTGGGCGCTCGACAAGGAGGGGCGGCCGACCACCGACCCGGCGGCGGCGCTCGACGATGGCGTGGTGCTGCCGATGGCCGGTCCGAAAGGCTCGGCGCTGTCGATGATGATGGACATTTTCGGCGGCGTCTTGTCCGGCTCCGCCTTTGCCGGCGAGGTCACCAACCACACGCTGGATTTCGCCAAACCGTCGAATGTCGGCCATTTCATCATGGCGATCCGGCCCAACCTGTTCATGACGCAGGAGCAGTTTGCGGCACGGATGGACTACCTCGTCGGCAAGCTGAAGGCCGGGCGCAAGGCGGCCGGGTTCGCCGAGATCCTGATCAGCGGCGAGCCGGAATCGCGCAAGCAGGCCGAGCGGCTGCGCAGCGGCATCCCGCTGCCGGCGGCCGAGCTTGCGCTGCTGCTGGCCGAGGCCGACACCTACGGCGTGGGCCGCCCCGCGCTGTCCCCCGTCCCCTTCGCCTAGAGAGACGCCATGCCAGACGCGATGCCGATCGTCGATACGCATGCTCATGTGTTCCGCCGCGACCTGCCGATGGCGCCCGAGGCGCTGACGCTGCCGCACCACGATTTCGAGCTGGACGAATACGAAGCGATCCTCGACCGGCACGGCGTTGATTTCTCCTGCATCGCCGCGCCGAGCTTCCTCGGCAGCTACAACGACTACACGCTGGCGGCGATTGCCGACCGGCGCCGTTTCCGGACCACGGTGATCCTCGACCCCGATACCGATCCCTATATCCTGCGCATGATGGATCGCGACGGTGCCGTGGGGGTGCGGCTCTCGTTGCGCAACCAAAAGGTGCTCCCCGACCTCGCCAGCTACCAATGGGTCCGCTTCCTGCGCCGCCTCGCCGATATCGGCTGGCATGTCCACCTGCACATCGACGGCCAGCGGCTGCCGCAGGTTCTCCCGGCGCTGCAGGCCGCCCCGGTCAACCTCGTCGTTGACCATTTCGGCCGCCCAGACCCGGCCGGCGCCGCGCAATCGGCGGGCTTCGAGGCGCTGCTGCGCGCCTTCGACACCGGCCGCACGTTTGTAAAACTCTCCGGCGGCTTCCGCCTCGGCTGCGATCCGGCGCCGCTCGCCGCGCGGCTGCGCGAGGTCGGCGGCCCCGACCATCTGGTCTGGGGCAGCGACTGCCCGTTCACCGACTTCGCCGACAAGGTGACGTATCAATCGGTGCTCGACAGCTATGCCGGCTGGGTCCCGGTCGAAGCCGACCGCGCCCGCATCAACGCGGCGTCGCGGGCGCTCTATCGTTTCTGAGCGCCCGCCCGGGCGATTGCCTCCTGGTGCGCGGCCTCGATCAGCGGCCACACCTGCATCGCCGCCGGCACCCGATCGGCCCACTCCGTCATGTAGCGATGCAGCGTCTCATGGCTGTCAACGTCGAGCACCATGAACAGGCCCCGCCCGGTCTTGACGTGGACCGCCTTGACCGTCCCGTTCTGCCGGAGCGGTTCGAGCCAGTCCCAAAACGCGGTCTGTTTGCCACGCATCTCGGACGGACTGTCCGGCCGCGGCGTGCTCATGACCATGAACAGCATGCAACGCTCCTCCCTGAACCTTGCGACCGCACCATCCCGGCCGCCGCCGCGCCAATCATTCCATTGGACCGACGCATCACCCGGCGTTATGGCCGGCGTGCATCTGCCGATTTGACCTGAGCCGGGCCGGCCGCGACCATTGCGCCCGAGTGGGGTCCGGGGAGACCGATGGAAACGTTTGATTTCGTGATCGTCGGCGGCGGCTCGGCCGGCTGCGTCATCGCGAACCGTCTGGTGCAGTCCGGCGCCACCGTCTGCGTGCTCGAAGCCGGGCCAGTTGACCGCAACCCGTTCATCCACATGCCGGCCGGGTTCGTCAAAACCCTGTTCAACCCCGCCGTCACCTGGCAGTTCACCGCCGAACCCTCCGACTGGACCGGCGGCCGGCGCATCCCGGTCACCCAGGGCCGCACGCTGGGCGGCTCCAGCTCGGTCAACGGCATGGTGTTCGTGCGTGGCCAGTCGGACGATTACGACCACTGGGCGCAGCGCGGCAACCGTGGCTGGAGCTACAGTTCCGTGCTGCCGTATTTCCGCCGCATCGAGCGCCGCATCTCCGACACCGCCGACGCGCGCTATCGCGGCCGCGAGGGCAATCTGCCGGTCACCGACATCGACTGGTCGCACCCGCTCTGCGAAGCGTTCATCGAGGGCGCGGCCGGCCTGGGTTACCCGCGCAACCCCGACTACAACGGCGCCAGCCAGGCCGGGGTCGGCTATTACCAGCGGGTGATCCATCGCACCCGCCGGGTCAGCGCGGCGCGCGCCTATCTGTATCCGGTCATGAAAAGCGCCAATTTGCGCCTCATCACCGACGCCCAGGTGGCGGCGATCCTGCTCGACGGGCGGCGCGCCAGCGGGATCAGCTACCGCCGCCAGGGCGACAGCGCGCTGCACCAGGTGATGGCGCGGCGCGAGGTCGTGGTCTGCGCCGGCGCGGTCAACAGCCCCAAGCTGTTGCAGCTCTCCGGCATCGGCCCGCCTGAGTTGCTGCACTCGGTCGGCATCGCGGTGCAGCACGCGCTGCCCGGCGCTGGGGAGAACCTGTCCGACCATTACAGCCCGCGCATCGTCGCGCGGGCCAGGAACATCCAGACGATCAACGCCATGGTCAGCGGGATTCCGCTCGCCGGGCAGTTGCTGCGCTGGGCCGTGCGCAAGCCCAGCGTGCTCGGCCTCTCCGCCGCGATCGTCTATGCGTTCGGCAAGTCCGAACCGTCGATGCCGGCACCCGACTATACGATCATCTTCACCCCGGCGAGCTACAAGGAAGGCAAGCTCGGCAGCCTCGACGACTATCCGGGCATGACCTGCGGCGCCTGGCAGATGCGGCCCGAAAGCACCGGCCATGTCCGCATCCGCTCGGGCGACCCGGCCGAGCATCCGCTGATCCAGCCGAATTATCTGTCGGCGGAAAAGGACCGGCTGGTCCTGCTGCAGGCGATCCGCGCCGCGCGCCGGATCCTCGCCACGCCGCCGCTGTCGCAGTACTACGACAGCGAGGTCGTCCCCGGCGCCGGCAAGACCAGCGACGCCGAGCTGCTCGACTTCGCCCGCCGCTATGGTTCCTCCACCTATCACCTCTGCGGCACCTGCCGGATGGGCCCCGCCGAGGACCGCGGCAGCGTGGTCGATGACCAGTTGCGGGTGCACGGGATCGACGCCCTTCGCGTCGCCGACTCGTCGATCATGCCGGCGGTGGTGTCGGCGAACACCTACGCGACAACGCTGATGATCGGCGAAAAAGCCGCCGACCTGCTGCTCAACAAACCCGCCCTGGCCCAGGCCGAGCTCGCCGCGACGGCTTAGAGTCGGAATGCGGGAATGGCTGAGGAGGATCCCATCAGTTCCGGGTGGGCGATAATGTTGATCTTATGCGCCCGCATGGTTTATGGGTAGAGAGCGGCCCGCGTCCGGCAGCCGTCTTTTGAAACCGACCCGCAATGCTGGATATCCACTCCATGGAGCGTCGTCAAAACTCTCTGCCTGTCCGCAACAGTAGCAGGAACCTATTGGACGCATATACGCTCCTGACGGAGACGCAGCGCATCGCCCGGATCGGCTCCTGGTGGCGAAGCTTGGCCGGGCCGATACACTGGTCCGTTGAAATGTATCGTATTTTCGGCGTCTCGCCCGAGACGTTCGTACCGACCGTGGGGGCTTTGCTCGAGCTGATCCATCCAGCGGACAGGCAGTCTTTTGATGCATGGTACACCGCCTGCGCGCAGGGAGGCGCGACCGGTGAACTGGTGATTCGCCGGATCCGGCCTGACTCTTCGCGCCGCTGGATAAGCGTTCGCGGCAGCCTGACGAAACGCAGCGGCGACACATCCGGCTATATCTCCGGCACGGCACAGGACATCACCGAGACAAAGGACATCGAAGAGCAGAACAAGCTCTATGCAACAAAACTCGAAATCAGCCTGATGCAGACCGTCGATGTGATAACCGCCATCTTTGAGATTCGCGACCCGTACACCGCCGGCCATGAGCGGCGCGTGGCGGAGATTGCCGTCGCCATCGGCGCGGAGTTGGGGTTCGATGCCGCCCGACAGCAGGGACTGCGGATGGCAGGCTACCTCCACGACGTTGGCAAGATTATCATTCCGGCAGAGCTTCTTTCGAAGCCCGGAAAGATCAGTGCCGGAGAGATTGCGCTGATTCGCGAACATGCACAGGCCGGGTATGATGTGCTGAATAAAGTGGCATTTCCCTGGCCGGTGGCGAACGTCGCCCTGCAACATCACGAGAAGATCGACGGCAGCGGCTACCCACAGGGCCTCAAGGGCGATGAAATCATCCTGGAAGCCCGCATCGTGGCGGTGGCGGATGTGGTCGAGGCGATGTCCTCCCACCGGCCATACCGTCCGGCCGTCGGACTCGAGAAAGCCCTTGCCGAGATCGAGCGTGGGCGCGGCGCGGGATACGACGCCGATGCGGCAGACGCCTGCCTGCGGCTGTTTCGCGACAAAGGCTACCAGTTGCCCAGGTGACTCCATCGGCGCTGCGGCCGATGCAAAACGAGGCGATTTGCCGCCGCCTGTTCGCACGCCTCAGCCAGCTCACGCAACGGTTTGGGGTGCAGGAAGGTCTCCGGCTGTTCAATGCCAAGCAGCGGTGCGGTCGCGTCCGCGCAGGTCGCGCAACGTGCTGTCACCACGGGCGCCGATGGCGCGGCGCGGTCATTGCGCGGGTCCGATAAAATTCGCCGCCCGCCGGCCGCGGCCCGGCGGACAACACGCGGGCGCGGGGCGAAATCTGACGGCTGCTGGCGTCAGATTTTCGCCATCAGCCGACGATATCGACCGCGGCGAAGAAGAACGAAATCTCCCGCGCGGCGCTCTCGGGGCCGTCCGAGCCGTGCACCGAATTGGCCTCGATGCTCTCGGCGAACAGCTTGCGGATGGTGCCCTCGGCGGCATTGGCCGGGTTGGTCGCGCCCATCACCTCGCGGTTGCGCGCCACCGCGCCCTCGGCTTCCAGCACCTGCACCACCACCGGGCCGGAGGTCATGAAGCTCACCAGATCGCGGAAAAAGCCGCGCGCCTTGTGCTCGCCATAGAACGCCTCGGCCTCGGCGGTGCTGAGCCAGATGCGGCGCTGGGCGACGATGCGCAGGCCGGCGGCCTCCAGCGCGGCGTTGATCCGGCCGGTAAGGTTGCGCCGCGTCGCGTCGGGCTTGAGGATGGAGAGCGTGCGCTCGACCGCCATATGCGGCTCCTGACATCTGATGATCTGTGGGGCCGGCGCTTTAGAGCAGGCGCCGGCAGCGGGCAACCCCTTTCAACCGGGCGCGGCTTTCCGGTATCTCGCAGCGCATGAGCCTGCTCGTCGTCCGCGACCTGACTTTGCGCATCGCCGGCCGCACGCTGCTCGACGGCGCCGGGCTGACCGTCGATCCGGGGCGGCGCATCGGCCTCGTCGGGCGCAACGGCGCCGGCAAGTCCACGCTGCTGCGCGCCATCGCCGGCGAGATCGCGCCGGATGGCGGCGACATCCGCCTCGCCGCCCGCGCCCGGCTCGGCCGGGTGACGCAGGAGGCGCCCTCCGGCCCGGCCTCGCTGATCGCGACGGTGCTCGCCGCCGACGTCGAGCGCACCGCCCTGCTCGCCGAGGCCCAGCAGGCGGGCGAACCGAGCGCGACGGCCGAGCGGCTGGCCGAGGTGCATGACCGGCTGATCGCCATTGGCGCCGATGCCGCCCCGGCGCGGGCGGCGGCGATCCTGGCCGGCCTCGGTTTCGACGCGGCGGCGCAGGCGCGGCCGGTGCAGTCGTTTTCCGGCGGCTGGCGGATGCGTGTCGCCCTAGCGGCGGCGCTGTTTCTCGACCCCGACCTGCTGCTGCTCGACGAGCCGACCAACCATCTCGATCTGGAGGCGACGCTGTGGCTGGAGGCCTGGCTGGCGCGGTTCGCCGGCGCGGCGCTGATCGTCAGCCATGACCGCGGCCTGCTCGACAACTGCGTCCACGCCATCGCCCATCTGGACCGCGGCAAGATCGCGCTGACGCCGGGCGGCTTCGCCGAGTTCGTGCGCATCCGCACCGAACGCGCGCTGCAGCAGTCGCGCGCCGCCGAGCGGGTGGCCGAGCAGCGCGCCCGGATGCAGAGCTTCGTCGATCGCTTCCGCGCCCAGGCGACCAAGGCGCGACAGGCGCAGGCGCGGCTGAAAGCCATCGCCCGGCTGCCGCAGATCGAGGCGGTGGTGGAGGACGCGCCGACCCGCTTCAGCTTCCCCGAGCCGGTGGCAATGGCGCCGCCGATCCTGGCGATGGAGCGGCTGGCGATCGGCTATGACGGACGGGCGGTGCTGCGCGGCCTCACCCTGCGCATCGACATGGATGACCGCATCGCCCTGCTCGGCGCCAACGGCAACGGCAAATCGACGCTGGCCAAGCTGCTGGCCGGGCGGCTCGAACCGATCGAGGGCGAGCTGCGGCGCGGGGCGAAGCTGCGGGTCGGCTATTTCGCCCAGCATCAGACCGAGGAATTGTCGGCCGGCGAGACGCCGGTGGCGCATATGGCGCGCGCCCTGCCGCGCGCCACGCCGCCGATGGTGCGCAGCCAGCTCGCCCGCTTCGGGCTGGACGAGGCGCGGGCGGAAACGCCGGTCGGCAATCTCTCGGGCGGCGAGAAGGCGCGGCTGCTGCTGGCGCTGGCGACGCGCGAGGCGCCGCATCTGCTGATCCTCGACGAGCCGACCAACCATCTCGACATCGACGCGCGCGAGGCGCTGGTGCGCGCTCTGGCCGAGTTTTCCGGCGCGGTGCTGCTGATCACCCACGACCCGCATCTGGTCGAACTGGTGGCCGACCGGTTGTGGCTGGTGGCCGATGGCACAGTGCGGCCGTTCGACGGCGATCTCGACGACTACCGGGCGCTGCTGGCCGAGCGGGCGCGGCCGGCGGCCAAAGCGGAGGCGGCACCGTCGCGGCGCGATGAGCGGCGCGAACGGGCCGAGGCGCGGGTCGCCGTCGCCCCGCTGCGCCGCCAGGCCCGCGAGGCCGAGGCCCGCATCGCCAGGCTCGCCGCCGAGCGCGCGGCGATCGAGACGCGGCTGGCCGACCCGGCATTCTACACCCGCTCCGGCGCGGCGGAGATCACCGCGGCGCAGACCCGGCTGGCCGCCATCGCGCGCGAGACCGAGCAGGCGGAGACCGCCTGGCTGGCGGCGGAAGAGGCGCTGGAGGCGGCCTCGTAGCCCGGTTCAGCTCGCCCCGATCAGGATGCCGGTGGCGAACACCAGCGCGCCGCCGAAGCCGACCTGCATCGCCGCCGAGATCGGCGGCGTGTCCATGAAGCGCCAGCGGATCCAGGTGATCACGCCAAGCTCGACGATGACCACCGCCACCGCCACCACGGTTGCGGTCCAGAATTGCTGGATCATGAACGGCAGCGTATGGCCGATGCCGCCGAGCGTGGTCATCAGCCCGCAGATCAGCCCCCTGATCCACGGCGCGCCGCGCCCGGTCAGGCTGCCGTTATCGGACAGCGCCTCGGCAAATCCCATCGAGATGCCGGCGCCGACCGAGGCGGCGAGACCGACCAGGAAGGCATCCCACGACCGGCCGGTGGCGAAGGCGGAGGCGAACACCGGCGCCAGCGTCGAGACCGACCCGTCCATCAGCCCGGCCAGCCCCGGCTGGATCACCCGCAGCAGGAACAGCCGGCGCTGCACCTCGGCTTCCTCGTGCTGCACATCGCTCGGCACGTTCTCGGCCACCAGCCGGTCGGCGGTGTGCTCGTGCTGCGCCTCGATCTCGGCGAGGTCGCCGAGCAGTTTGCGGATCGAAGCATCGGTGCTGCGCGCCGCCGCGAGGCGGTAGAAACGCTGCGTCTCCGCCTCCATCATCTGCGCCTGCCGGCGCACCGTGTCGATGCCGAGCGGGCGCAATTGCCAGACCGGCTTGTGCTGGACGAAGCCGCGCACGTCCTGACGGCGGATCAGCGGGATATGCTCGCCGAACTTTCCCCGGTAGAGGTCGATCAACCGGCGGCGATGCTCGCCCTCCTCCGCCGCCATTTCGGAAAATACCCGGCCGGTGGAGGGATAGTCGTCGCGCATCGCCTCGGCGAAGTCGGCGTAGATGCGGCCGTCCTCTTCTTCGTTGCCGATGGCCAGGGCCAGGACTTCTTTCTCGGTGAGCTCGTCGAAATTGCGCATGCGGGTCCGGGCCGGTGGGTGCCGCGCCTATATGCCGCCGCATCGCCGATGCTTCAAGCCGGGCCTGCAACGTTGCCGCCGGCGCGGCGGCGCCACCTCACGCCACGATGCGCCGGTAGAGATGCCAGGTGGCATGGCCGAGCACCGGCAGCACGACGATCAGCCCGACGAACAGAAGCAGCGAGCCGAGCACCAGCGCCGCCACGACGATCAGCCCCCAGGCCAGCATCGGCAGCCGGTTGGCGGCGACGGCGCGCAGCGAGGTGCCGACGGCGAGCGACAACCGCTCGCCGGTGGTGCTGCCGTGGCGGCCGTCGATCAGCATCGGAAAGGAGACAACGCCGACCGCGAACACCAGCAGCGCGAACAGCAGCCCGACCGCATCGCCGACGATGATCATGCGCCAGCCGGCGGCGGTGGCGAACACGGCATGCAGAAAGTCGCCGGGCGACAGCGGCGCGCCGGCGCCGAGAAAGGTCTCGTAGATCGCCAGCGCCACTTGCAGCCAGACCAGGAACAGCGCCGCCAGCAGCAGCCCGAGCAGGACGATCGCGCCGAGGCCGGGGCGGCGCAGCACGTCGAACGCGGTGTGGAACGAGACCGCATGCCCGGCCGCGCGCTGGCGGCTCATTTCATAGAGGCCGGTGCCGGCCACCGGCCCGAGCAGGGCGAACCCGGCGGCGAGCGGAAACAGCAGCGGCAGCACCTGATAGCCGACCGCAAGCCGGCTCAGCACCAGCCCGAGCACCGGGTAGAGCAGGCAGAGAAACACGACATCGGTACGGTTGGCGGCGAAATCGGCATAGCCGGCGGCCAGCGCGGCGCGCAGATCGGCCAGCCCGATGCGGCGGATCGCCGGATACGCCACCCAATCGCGCCCGATCGCCAGTTGCTCGGCCATAGCTGTGCCCCCGCGACGTCCGGCAGGCAGTCTGCACCGGCGCGCGGGCGATCGTCGCTACCTCGCGACGATGTGATCGCTCAATGGCGGAAATGGCGCATCCCGGTGAACACCATCGCCAGCCCGGCGGCGTCGGCCGCGGCGATCACCTCGGCGTCGCGCAGCGACCCGCCGGGCTGGATCACCGCGCTCGCCCCCGCCGCCACCGCCGCCTCCAGGCCATCGGCGAAGGGAAAGAAGGCATCGGAGGCGACCACGCTGCCCTGCGTCAACGGCTGCGCCGCGCCGGCCATGCGCGCCGCTTCCGCCGCCTTCCAGGCGGCGATGCGGGCGCTGTCAACCCGGCTCATCTGGCCGGCGCCGATGCCGACGGTGGCGCCGCCGCGGGCATAGACGATGGCGTTGGATTTGACATGCTTGCAGACGCGGAAAGCAAAGATCAGGTCGGCCAGCTCCGCCGCACTGGGCGCCCGCCGGGTCACCGTGCGCAGATCCGCCGGCGCGATGCGCCCGGCATCGCGCGCCTGCACCAGATAGCCGCCGGCGACGCTGCGCAGCATCTGCGCCGGCGCCGCCGGATCGGGCAGGCCGCCGGTCAGCAGCAGCCGCAGCCCCTTCTTGCGCGCCAGCACCGCCTGCGCCGCCGCGGTCGCGTCGGGGGCGACGATGACCTCGGTGAAGATCGCCGCGATTGCCTCCGCCGTCGCCGCGTCGAGCGTGCGGTTGAGTGCGACGATGCCGCCGAAGGCAGAGACCGGGTCGCAGCGCAGCGCCGCCGCCCAGGCCTCGGCCGGCGCCGCCCCGGTGGCGACACCGCACGGATTGGCATGCTTGACGATGACCACGGCCGGCTCGGCAAACTCGGCGACGCATTCGAACGCCGCATCGGTGTCGTTGAGGTTGTTGTAGGACAGTTCCTTGCCCTGCAGCTGGCGCGCCGTGGCCACGCCGGGGCGGCTGCCGGCGACATAGAAGGCCGCCGCCTGATGCGGATTCTCGCCGTAGCGCAGGCGCTGCCGCAACGTCGCCGCGACGGTCAGTGTCGGCGGGAAAGCGACATCCTGCTGCTCGGCGAACCACGCCGCGATGGCCGCGTCATAGGCGGCGGTGTGCGCATAGGCGGCGGCGGCGAGGCGCCGGCGCAGCGCCCGCGTGGTGCCGCCCGCCGCCAGCGCCGCCAGCGTCTCGGCGTACTGCGCCGGATCGGTCAGCACCGCGACGGAATCGTGGTTCTTGGCCGCGGCGCGGATCAGCGCCGGGCCGCCGATGTCGATGTTTTCGACGCAGTCGTCATATCCCGCGCCGGCCGCCACGGTCGCCGCGAACGGATAGAGCGTGACGGCGACGAGATCGATCGGCGCGATGCCATGCGCCGCCATCTGCGCCAGATGCGCCGGATCGTCGCGCCGGCCGAGAATGCCGCCATGGATCTGCGGCACCAGCGTCTTCACCCGCCCGTCGAGGATTTCCGGAAAGCCGCTGTGTTCGGCAACATCCTTCACCGCGATGCCGGCCTCGCGCAGGACCCGCGCGCTGCCGCCGGTGGAGAGAATCTCGGCGCCGTGCGCGGCCAGCGCGCGGGCCAGATCAAGCAGCCCGGTCTTGTCGGAGACGGAGAGCAGGGCACGGCGGATCGGCAGGATGTCGGTCATGGCGCGGCCAATAGACCTATGCCCCGAGCAGGTCCAGCGTGCGCGCCACCACCCGCGCCTCGTCGTAGAGATCGAGCGCGCGCGCCCGCCCCGCCGCCCCTAGCCGCGCCCGCAGCGCCGCGTCCACGGCCAGCGCCTGCAGCGCCGCGGCGAGCGGCGCCACCGTCGCCGGCGGCACCAGCAGGCCGGTTTGCCCCGCCACCACCTGTTCGCGCGGGCCGCGGATGTCGGTCGCGACCACCGGCAGGCCGCACAGCATCGCCTCGATCACCGACATCGGCAGCCCCTCGAAATGGCTCGGCAGGGCGAAGATGTCGGCCGCCGCCAGCACCGCGGCGACGTCGTCGCGATAGCCGAGCAGGCGCAGCCGGTCGCCAAGGCCGCAGGCGGCGAACAGCGGCGCCAGATCGGCGCCGTGATCGGAGGCGAGGCGCTCGCCGACCACCCACAGCTCGGCATCGACCGTGCGCATCGCCGCCAGCAATTCCGGGTAGCCCTTGTGGCGCACCAGCCGCGACACCGCGACCACCACCACCCGATCGGCGGCGACGCCGAGCGCAGCGCGCAGCCGTGCGCGCGCCGCCGGATCGGGCTGAAAGCGCGCCGGGTCGCGGCCGTTGCCGATGGCGACGGCGCCGCGATGGATGCGCAGCCGCCGGGCATCCGCCGCCTCCTCCGTCGAGACGGTGAAAAAGACATCGGTGCAGCGCCCGCCGAGCCATTCCATGACCAGCGCGGCGGCGCGGCGCGGCCACGGCGCCGGCTGGTTGAACAGGAAGCCATGGCCGGTATAGGCGACACGCGGCACGCCGGCGAGGCGGGCGGCGAGGCGGGCGAGAAAGCCGCTGATCGGCATGTGCGCATGCACCAGATCCGGCCGCTCGGCGCGCAACAGCCGCCACAGCGCGACGAAGGCGCGCGCCTGCGCCAGCGGCGACAGGCGGCGCGCCAGCGGCAGCGCGACGACGCGAAACCCCTCGCCGCGCGCCACCGCCAGCAACGGCCCGTCGGCCGACACGCCGACCACCTCATGGCCGCGCCCGCGCAGCCCGCGCATCAGCGGCAGCAGGAAATGCCGCAGCGAGAAATCGACATTGGTGATCTCGATGATCTTCATCGGCGCCGGCGCGGATCGGCCGCTGCGCTGCCCTGGCTGTGCGGCAGGCTTTGCACCGCGTCGCCGGAGCGGCTGTTAGTGCCGGGCTGTTCCATCAGCGGCCGGTCGCCAAGGGCGATGCCGCGCAGAAAGCCACGGCCAGGATGCGTCGCATGGCGCTCTGCCTCGCTGACCGGGGTTACTGGTTGGGCAGCCCCGACGCCACCAGACCCGACTGGACAAAGTGCGACTGGTCGAGGCCCGACTGGTCGAGGCCCGACTGGAGCAGGCCGGTGCGCGCGAAACCGGGCCACGCCACGCCGGCCAACTGGGTGCGAACGCGCGCGGCAAGTTCGCTGCGGCGGAACGGTTTGCTGATCAGTTCGACCCCCGGACTGATCCGGCCGCCCTCCAGCAGCACATTGCCGGAATAGCCGGAGGTGAACAGCACCCGCAGACCGGGGATCACCGCGGCGGCGGAATCGGCCACCTCGCGTCCGGTCATGCCGCCCGGCAGCACCACGTCGGTCAGCAGCAGATCGGGCCTGACGCCCTCCTGCAGCAGCAGCAGCGCCTCCGCCCCGTCCGCCGCCGCCAGCACGCAATAGCCGAGACCGCGCAGCATCGCCTCGGTATGGCCGCGCACCATGTCATTGTCTTCGACCAGCAGGATCGTCTGGCTGCCGCCATGCACCTGCCACGCGCCCGGGATCTCGACCTCGGCCGCCTGCGCCGTGGTGCGCGGCAGATAGAGCCGCAGGATGGTGCCCTGGCCGATCTCGCTGTCGATCATCACATGGCCGCCCGACTGCTTGACGAAGCCATAGACCATCGACAGCCCGAGACCGGTGCCCTTGCCCGGCTGCTTGGTGGTGAAAAACGGCTCGAAGGCGCGGCCCTGCACCTCGCGCGCCATGCCGATGCCGGAATCGGCGACCGAGATCATGATGTAGTCGCCGGTGCGATCGAGACCCGATACCGCGGCATAGACCCGGTCGATGGCGACATTGGCCGCCTCGATGGCGAGTTGACCGCCGCCGGGCATCGCATCGCGGGCGTTCAACGCCAGATTGAGGATGGCGTTCTCCAGTTCCGCCGGATCGGCCAGCACCAGCCACAGCCCCGGTTCGGCGGCGATGTACAGCGACACCGTCTCGCCGATGGTGCGGCGCAGCAACGGGTCGAGCGAGGACAGCAGCGCGGCAATATCGACCACCTGCGGCGACAGCGGCTGACGGCGCGAGAAGGCGAGCAGGCGGCGCATCAACTGGCTGGCGCTGGCGCCGGCGCGCAGGCCGGCCTCGGCCAGTTCATGATCGCTGCCATCCGGCTCGCCACGCTCCTCGGCGTTCGTCGCCAGCATCTCGAAATTGCCCAGCATCACCGTCAGCAGGTTGTTGACATCATGGGCGATGCCGCCGGTGAGCTGGCCGAGCGCCTCGAGCTTCTGCGACTGGCGCAGCCGCTCCTCGGTCTCGCGCTGCGCCGTCACGTCGCGGAAATAGACCGTCAGACCACCCTCGAACGGATAGCACCTGGTTTCGAACCAGGCTTTCAGCGGCGGAAACAGCGCGGTAAAATCCAGGTCATGGCTGCCCAGCATCGCCTCTTCCAGCCGGTCGCCGAAGGCGCTGCCGGGCAGATCGGGAAACAACTGCCACAGCGTCGCCCCGACCACCTGCTCGCGCGTCCGCTCCAGGTAGCGCAGCGCCGCACTGTTGACGTGGCGCACCCGCCAGGCACCATCGAGCACGTACATGCCGTCCGAAATGGTGCCGAGAATGAGTTCGATCTCCGATCGCGCACGCATCGATTCGGCGAGCAGCCCGGCATTCTCGATCGCCGCGGCGACGGCGCGGACAAGCTGGTCGAGCACCAGCTTGTCCTCGGTGGTGAACGGCGGCCCGGCACGGCGGCGCACCGCCACCTGCCCGATCGGCGCGCCATCGGCGGCCAGCAGCCTGACGCTCTGTTGCAGCGGCGAACCGCCCGGCTGGCCGGCCGGCTCGGCTGCGGCGAGCCCGAGCGCCACCTCCGCCTCGTCACACTCCAGCAGGCTGCGCGCCATCAGCTCGGCACGCGCCGCCACCTCGGCCGGGTCACGCAGCCGGCCGAGATGCTCGGCGATGCCGGCGAGCTGGGTCATCCGCCAGATGCGCTGCTGGGCTTCCGCCTCCAGCGCCGCGGCGCGGCGGCGCAGCCGGTTCAGTGCCGCAGCCCCAAGAAAGAATCCGCCCGCGCCCAGCCCCCAGACCACCGACACCACCCAGGGCGACGGCTGCTCCAGCAACGCCGCCGCGGCGATTGCCGCCAATGCGACGCCGCCTGCAGCAAACGCCGCGGCGAGTCTCTCATTGCTGATGGTGGAACGACGAATCGGCATGCTGTCTCACACCGCACACACTGCTCGCGATATTGCGACCGCAGCGGTGCCGGTCAGTCACCTTTTCTACTATCAGTGGACGGATCACGCAAAGATCATTAACTCTTGCACCAGCCATGATGGCACTCCGCCGCCGGTTCCCCGGCTGCAGACCGATACCGGATGACGCAACATGTCAGGCGAAGCCGTATCTCCGCTGCCTAACCCACGGGTCCTGTTGATCGAGGACAATCCGGCTGTTGCCGAAACGCTGCAAAAGTTCATCGAACGCTCGGGCATGCGCACCGCCTGGGCGCAGACCGGAGCGCGGGCGATCGAGCTGAAACGCAGTTTCATGCCCGATGTCGTGCTGGTCGATCTCGAACTGCCCGACACCAGCGGCGTGGCGCTGATCGGATGGTTGTCTAATCTACATGATTGCGGAATCATAGTTGTTTCCGGCCGCAGCGAGGAAGCCGAACGAATCGTCGGGCTGGAACTCGGCGCCGACGACTACATCGCCAAGCCGCCGCAACTGCGTGAGATGGTGGCGCGCATCCGCGCGGTGCATCGGCGGTCGCATCTGCGCGCCGCATCGCGCGGCGAACCCGCCGCCGCGGCGGCGACACCGGACCTGCATCCGGTGCAGGCCGGGCAATGGCGGGTCGATCTGCAGCGGCGGGTAGTCAGCGACACCGATGGCCGGCCGTTGCCGTTGACCGCGGCCGAGTTCACCGCGCTGCAGGAATTGCTGCTCTCGCCCGGCGAGCCGGTGTCGCGCGAGCGGCTGTGCGAGATGGCGCTGCGCCGGCCGTGGCGGGCCGAAGACCGCAGCATCGACCAGCTCATCTTCAGCCTGCGCCGCAAGCTCGGCGACGGCGAGGCCGGCAACCGCACCATCCAGTCGGTGCGCGGCGCCGGTTATGTGCTGGCGGCGGAGCTGCGCCCGGCGCTGGTCTGAGCCGCAGAGCCCGGCGCCTACCGCCCGGCCAGCCCGCGACCGCGGCCGATCGCCGCCGCGCCGAAGCGGCCGCGCAGCGTGTCGATCGCGGTCTGCGCCGCGACCAGCCGGGCCCGGCCGGGATCGGCCAGATCCGGCAGATCGGCCGCCGCGAGTGGCGCCAGCGGCTGCGCGGCGATGCCGATGAGGCGGAACGCGGTGCCGTCCGCCTCGCGCTCCAACAGCCGCCGCGCCGCCGCGAACAGCACATCCGGCAGCCGTGTCGGGCCGGGCAGACGCTGCGTGCGGGTGCGCAGGGCAAACCCCGCGGTCTTCAGTTTCAGCACCACCCCGGCCGCGGCACACCCCTGCTCGGACAGCCGGCGCGCCAGTTTCTCGGCCAGCGGCCAAAGCCGCCGCTCCAGCTCGGCGCGCTGCGTCAGGTCGGCATCGAAAGTGGTCTCGGCGCTGATCGAGCGGGTCTCGCGGCGCGGATCGACGGCGCGGTCGTCCTCGCCGCGGGCGCGGCGCACCAGCGCCGGCCCGTCCTCGCCGAGCAGACGCAGCGCCGCGCGCGGCTCCAGCACCTGCATCTGGCCGAGCCGGGTGATGCCCTTGCCCTCCAGCCGCTTCGCCGCGGCGGGACCGATGCCGGGCAGCAGCCGCACCGGCTCGGCCGCCAGCAGCGCCGCCGCCTCGCCGCCGATGACGCAGAAGCCGCGCGGCTTGTCGCGTCCCGCGGCGATTTTCGCCATCAGCCGGTTGCGCGCGAGGCCGACCGAGACGGTCACGCCGATCTCCGCCTCGACCCGGCGGACGAAGCGGATCAGCGCCAGCGCCGGCGGTCCGCCATGCAGCGCCGCGGTGCCGGACAGGTCGAGCACCGCCTCGTCGATCGACAGAGGCTGCAGCAGCGGCGTCAGCTCGGCCATCAGCGCCCGGAGTTGCCGCGCCACCGCGACATATTTGGCGAAATCCGGGCGGATGACGACGGCATCGGGACAGGCCCGCAGCGCCGTGAACATCGGCATGGCGCTGCGCACACCACTGATCCGCGCGATGTAGCAGGCGGCGGTGACGACGCCGCGCACGCCGCCGCCGACGATCACTGGCCGCGCCGCCAGCTCCGGCCGGTCGCGCTTCTCGACGCTGGCATAGAAGGCATCGCAGTCGATATGGGCGATGGCGAGTTCGGCCAGTTCGGCGTGGCGGATGATGCGCCGGCCGCCGCAGCGCGGACAGGTGGTGGCGGCGCCGGCGTCCGCGTCGCAGTCGCGGCAGAGCGCCGGCACCGGGATCAGCCGCGAACGGGCGGCGGCCACATCCAGGCGGCGCCGCGCACGCCCGACGAGTCGCCGTGCATGTTGCGTACGATCGGCGTCGTCACCGTGTCGGAGAACACATACTTTTCCAGCACCTTCGGCAGTTCGTCATAAAGATGCTCCATGTTGGACACGCCGCCGCCGAGCACGATCACGTCGGGATCGAGAATGTTGACCACCACGGCGAGGCCGCGGCCCATCCGGTCGGCATGGCGCGCCAGCGCCGCCGCCGCCCGCGCATCGCCGGCGGCGGCACGCGCCGGCAGGTCGCGCGCGTCGCGCGCCTGCGGCCCGTCGCAGTCGATGGCCAGCCCGGTGCCGGAGATATACAGTTCCATGCAGCCGGCGAGACCGCACCAGCAGGGCAGCGCGGGCAGGTCCTCGGCCTTCGGCCAGGGCAGCGGGATGTGCCCCCACTCGCCGGCGATGCGGTTGCCGCCCTCAATGATGCGACCATCGACGACGATGCCGCCGCCGCAGCCGGTGCCGACGATGACGCCGAAGACGGTGCGATGGCCGAGCCCGGCGCCGTCGGAGGCTTCGCTGAGGGCGAAGCAATTGGCGTCGTTGTTGACCCGCACCGCGCGGCCGAGCCGGGCGGCAAGATCGCGGTCGAGCGGATTGCCGTTCAGCACCACCGAATTGGCGCCCTTGACCAGACCGGTGGCCGGGCTGATCACCCCCGGAATGCCGACGCCGACGCTGCCGCGTCCGCCAAGCGCCTGCTCGACGCTGAGCACAAGGTCGCCGATGGCGGCGATGATGCCGGCATAGGTCGGCGGCGTGGCAACACGCCGGCGCGGCCCCGGACTGCCATCTGCGGCCAGCGAAATTATCTCGATCTTGGTGCCGCCAAGGTCGATGCCGAGGCGGAAATCGTAGTCGGTTGCCTGGACGCTCATGACCCCACTTTGCCGTCAACGCGACGCTGGCTCAAGTGGAGACATCGCCGAACGATCGGCGGGGACGCAGGACGGCCGGCGCGGCGCCTGGAACGTAGCGGCAACCGTGGCCACGTTTCAGGGTTTGACCGGCCGCCCGGTGTCGCGTAATGGGGCAGAACTGTGGCAGCCTCGAACGGGGGCGTCGCGGCAAGCGGGTGGAAACGAATCGTGCCAGTCCTCCAACTCAGGGGCGTGTCCAAGAGTTTTGGCGCCATCCGGGCGCTCAATGGCGTGGATCTGACGCTGGAGCCAGGCGAGGTGCTCGGGCTGATGGGCGACAACGGCGCCGGCAAATCAACCCTGGTCAAGATCATCGCCGGCAATTTTCCGCCGACCGCGGGCGAAATCCTGATGGACGGCGGGCCGGTGGTGTTCCACCAGCCGGTGGAGGCGCGCCAGCGCGGCATCGAGATCGTCTATCAGGACCTCGCGCTGTGCAACAACCTGACGGCGGCGGCCAACGTGTTCCTCGGCCGCGAACTGAAACGGCGCGTCGGGCCGTTCAAGATCCTCGATTATGCCGCCATGTACGCGCGCGCCGGCGAGTTGTTCGCCGAGCTGAAAAGCGAGACCCGGCCACATGACCTGGTGCGCCGCATGTCCGGCGGCCAGCGCCAGGCGGTGGCGATTGCGCGCACCCGGCTGTCGAACTCCAAAGTCGTCATCATGGACGAGCCGACCGCGGCGATCTCGGTGCGGCAGGTGGCCGAGGTGCTCGACCTGATCCGGCGGCTGCGCGACCGCGGCATCGCCGTGGTGCTGATCAGCCATCGCATGCCCGACGTGTTTAACGTCTGCGACCGCGTGTTCGTGCTGCGGCGTGGGCGCAAAGTGGCGGAAAAGCCGATCGCCCAGTCCAGCCCCGAGGAAGTCACTGGCCTGATCACCGGAGCGATCCATGCCGCCTGAATCATCGTCCGCCACCGGCAGCAGCGTCGCCATCGCCGATATTGTCGGCATCAAGGAACGAACGCCGCTGCAGCGCATGATCGGCGCGCAATCGTTCTGGGTCGCGGTGGCGCTGTTCATCATCTGCGGGCTGATGTCGGCGGTCTATCCGAACGCCTTTGGCACCGGCGAGAATTTCTATAACATCACGCGCAATTTCTCGTTCATCGGGATTATGGCGATCGGCATGACGACGGTGATCATCACCGGCGGCATCGACCTTTCGGTCGGCTCGGTGATGGGCGTCGTCGGCATCACCATCGGCGTCATCATGCATGCCGGCTACCACTGGATTCTGGCCATCGGCGGGGGGCTGTTCGCCGGCCTGATCTGCGGCTTGTTCAACGGGCTGCTGATTACCTATCTCGGCCTGTCGCCGTTCGTCGTCACCCTCGGCACGCTGTCCATCGCCCGTTCGATCGCGGTGGTGATGTCGCAGAACAAGATGATCTACGATTTCGGCCCCTATGCGAACCAGTTCTTCGCCATCTTCGGCGGCGAGAGCTTCGGCATCGCCAATTCGGTGTGGGTGCTGCTGGTCATGGCGGTCGGTCTTGCGCTGGTGCTGCGGCTGAGCGTCTGGGGGCGGCATCTGTTCGCCGTCGGCGGCAACGAGCACGCGGCGCAACTGACCGGCGTGCCGGTGCGGCGGGTCAAGCTGCAGGCGTACGTGTTCTGCTCGATCTGTGCCGCCATCGCCTCGATCATGATTCTTGGCTGGCAGGGCTCGGCGATCAATGCACTGGGCATCGGCTATGAGTTGCGGGTCATCGCCTCGACGGTGATCGGCGGCGCCAATCTGATGGGCGGCGAGGGCGGCGCCTTCGGCGCCTTCGTCGGCGCCGCGCTGATCGAGGTGATCCGCAATTCGCTGCTGATGGCCGGCGTCGATTCCAATTATCAGGGCATCTTCGTCGGTGCCTTCATCATCCTCGCGGTCCTGCTGGAGCGGGTGCGCGGGCGCAAGCGCGAGTAGGGCCGGGCGCCATTCCGGCCAGTGCCGCAGAAACGTCAACCAAACGTTGGGAAGCAAAAGGAAGGTCCGTTCATGCTGAAGTATCTCGCGGGCGCTGCGGTGATTGCGCTGACTCTCGCCGCCGGCAGCCATCCGGGCGTCGCCGCCGACAAAACCTACACCTTCGCGCTGGTGCCGAAGAACACCAACAACCCGTTCTTCGACGCGGCCCGCGACGGCTGCAAGAAGGCCGAAGCCGAATTGAAGGGCGCGATCAAGTGCCTCTATATCGGCCCTGACGAACACGGCGGCGGCGAAGAAGAAGTCCAGGTCGTCGCCGACCTGATCGCCAAGCATGTCGATGGCATCGCCGTGTCGCCAGCCAATGCGGCGGCGATGGGGCATGAGCTGGCGGAAGCCAAGAAGGCGGGCATTCCGGTGCTGACCTTCGACGCCGACCTGCTGCCCAAGGACCAGGGCGAGCGCATCGCCTTCGTCGGCACGCACAACTACGAGATCGGCACCAATCTGGCCAAGATGGTGATGGCCAAGAAGCCGAATGGCGGCACCATCTGCATCCAGTCCGGCGGCGCCGCCGCGGCCAACCACAACGAGCGTATGCAGGGCATCCGCGACGAGTTGTCGGGCACCAAGAGCGCTGAGGCGCCGGGCATCAAGCTGACCGGCCAGAACGGCTGGAAAGAGGTCGATGGCTGCCCGCTGTACACCAACGACGACTTCACCGTCGCGGTGCAGCAGATGGAAGACATCCTCGGCAAATACCCCAACCTCGATGCCTTCGTGCCGACCGGCGGCTTCCCGGAGTTCGTCGAGCAGGCCTACAAGAGCGTCGCTGGCAAGTATAAGAGCAAGATCGCCAACGGCACGCTGGTCGTCGCCGTCGCCGACACGCTCGGCATGCAGATCGATGAGCTGAAGCTCGGTCTCGCCACCGGCAATGTCGGTCAGCGGCCGTTCGAGATGGGCTACAAGGCGATGTATTTCCTCAAAGACATCAAGGACGGCAAGCCGGGTCCGCATGACCCGACCTATACCGGCCTCGACGTCTGCACGCCGCAGAACGTGGACCACTGCCTCGGCAACTGAGCTGCCGCAGCAGACCGACCGGACGACGGGCGGGCGGGGAGCGATCCCCGCCCGCTCGGCTGACTGCCCAGGCCGGCGCCGGCGCCGTCGGTCAACCGGTGCGGGCCGAGGCTGTTCGCCGGCTCGCAACATCGTGCGCGCGGTGCGGCTTGCCGTGGCAGGGAGCTGATGGCGGTGATCGTCCGGCGGCGGCTGGCGCACCTGATGCCGCGCCAGTAGCGTCGCCGGCGCGAGCTACCTATGCTCACGCGTCACTCCTGGAGACCCCAGCGCATGCGCCTGGCCGCCGCCCTCTTCTCCGCCACCCTGCTCGTCGCCGCGCTGCCCGCCGCCGCCGCCGATATGGCTGCGCATCAGGCAGCCTATGCGCTCAAGCTCTCATCGACCAAAAACGGCGACGTGTCGCAGGCCAGCGGCACCATGACCTATGAGGTGCAGGACGCCTGCGACGGCTGGGCAACCCGCCAGCGGCTGCACATGATCCTGACCAACCGCGACGGCCAGGATGTCGATATGCTGTCGGACTATACGACCTGGGAAAGCAAGGACGGGCTGCGCCTGCGCTTCCGCACCCGCCAGACCACCGATCAGGCGGTGACCAGCGACATCGCCGGCGAGGCGACGCTGAGCGCCACCGGCGGCCCCGGCACCGCGCATTTCACCAGCCCCGAGGAATCGACCAAGGACTTGCCCGCCGGCACGCTGTTCCCGATGACCCACACGGAAACCATGCTGGCCGCCGCCGTCGCCGGCAAGAAGTTCTTCGCCGTGCCGCTGTTCGACGGCACCTCGGCCGCCGGCGCGCAGGACAGTTCCATCGTCATCCTCAAATGGCAGGACGCCCATGCCGGCAAATGGCCCGATCTGGCGACGCTGCCGAGCGGGATGTTTCACATCGCCTTCTTCGATCGCGGCCCGGACCATCCGCAGCCGGATTACGAGACCACGATGCGCTACTGGTCGAACGGCGTCGCCGATGACCTGGCGATGGATTTCGGTGACTTCGTCATGGGCGGCAAGCTGACCGAGTTCAAGCTGCTGCCGCATCATTGCTGACGCAGGACCGCCGATGGACCTGTCGCGCCGCGCCGTACTGACCTCCGGCGCCGCCCTGGCCGCCGCCGGGGCGCTGCCCGCCGCCGCCGCCGTCGCCCCGGTGGCGGAGATCGCCCTGGTGATGAACTCCGCCGATGCCTCGGTCAGCGTCATCGACATGGCGACGCGGCGCGAGATTCGCCGCGAGCCGGTGCTGCGCGAGCCGCATCACTGGACGCTGTCGCCCGACGGCCGCACCCTGCTGGTCGGCGATGCCGCCGGCAATGCGCTGTTCAGCTTCGACCCGGCGACCGGCGCGCCGCTCGGCCATCAGGTCTGCGCCGACCCCTATCAGTTGTGGATTTCGCCCCGCGGCAGCGTGCTTGTTGTCGCGGCGCTGCGGCTCGACCACATCGACATCTACGACGCCGCCGGCCGCACGCTGAAAAAGCGCATCGCCGCCCGCTCGATGCCGAGCCATATCGCCTTCTCCCCCGATGAGGCGATGGTCTTCGTCACCCTCCAGCGCAGCGGCGCGGTGATGGCCATCGACCTCGCCCGCCTCGCCCCGGTGTGGACACAGCCATCCGGGCCGACGCCGGCCGGCATCGTCTGGCACGATGGCCGCCTGCTGGTCGCCTGCATGGGCAGCGATCATGTCGCCGAGATGGACCCGGCCGACGGGCGGGTGCTGCGCCGCATCGTCACCGGCAAGGGCACCCACATCATCGCCCCGGCCCCGGACGGCGACACCATCTATGTCGGCAACCGCGTCGGCGGCACGCTGACCGCGCTCGACGCCGCGACGCTGAAGCCGCGGCAGAGCTTCACCCTGTCCGGCGGACCCGACTGCATCGCCTTCGCGCCGGACGGCAAGCTGTGGATCACCCGTCGCTTCACCACCACGGTTGCCGTGCTCGACCCGGCCAGCGGCAGCGTCGAGCCGATCACCGTCGGGCGCTCGCCGCATGGCATTTTCCTCAGCAGCGTGCTGCCGGCGGCGCGGCGCGATCCGGCGGCGGCGCTCGGCACCGCCTCGGTATGACCGACCCGGCGCTCGCCGTCGCCGGCTGGCTGCAGCAGGCGCTGCTGCTGCCGCTGCTCTACCGGCTGGGCGCCATGCAGTGGGAGGATTTGTCATTCGGCTGGGCGCTGTTCGCGGTCTATGGGCTGGTGCAGGTGGCGGCGACCTTCGCCGTGTGCATGCCGCTGGAGCACTGGCGCCCGGTGGAACGCTGGCCGGACCGGCGGGCGGTGGCGACCGACATGCTTTATACTCTGGTCTCGCGCGTCGGCATCCTGCCGCTGGTCACCTTTGTCGGCTTCTATCAGGTGCAGGTCGCCTTCACCGGCTACCTCGCCGATCACGGCTGGGTGCCGCCGACGCTCGAACTGCTGGTGCCGCCGCTGCTCGGCCATCCGGTGGCGGCCTTCGTCGTCTATGCCGTGCTGCTCGACGGCGCCGAGTACTGGCGGCACCTTCTGTCGCACCGGGTCCGCTGGTGGTGGGCGCTGCATTCGCTGCATCACGCGCAGCGGCAGATGACGTTCTGGTCCGACGACCGCAACCATCTGCTCGATGACCTGATCGCGGCGCTGTGGTTCGGTGCCATCGCGCTGCTGATCGGCGTGCCGCCGCTGCAATTTCCCATGCTGGTGCTGGTGCTGCGCTTCCTCGAAAGCCTGTCGCACGCCAATGCGCGGGTCTCCTTCGGCTGGCTCGGCGAGCGGCTGCTGATCTCGCCGCGGTTTCATCGCGCGCATCACGGCGTCTGGGCGGCGGGGCGGCGGAGCTGCAACTACGGCGCCATTCTGCCGTGGTGGGACATGATTTTCGGCACCGCCGATTTCGCCGCAAGCGCCGTGCACACCGGCGACCCGAGCGCGCCCGAGGCGCTGGTCAGCGGCGGCTACTGGGCGCAGCAGGCCGGCGGGCTGCGCCGCATGGCCGGCAGCCGCCGCCCTGCGGTGACCCAACGCTGATGGCCGGAGACCCCGCCATGCCCGGGATGAGCACCGCCGAAGCCGTCGTCGAACGCCTGATCCAGCACGGCATCGACACCGTCTATGGCCTGCCCGGTGTGCACAACGACCCGCTGTTCGATGCGTTCTATGGCGCGCGCAACCGGCTGCGGGTGCTGCACACCCGCCACGAGCAGAGCGCGGCCTACATGGCGCTCGGCGCGGCGCTCGCCACCGGCCGGCCGCAGGCGTTCGCGGTGGTGCCGGGGCCGGGCTTCCTCAACGCCGCGGCGGCGCTGCTGACCGCCTATGGCGTGGGGGCGCCGGTGCTCGGCCTGCTCGGGCAGATCCCGCAGCGCGACATCGACCGCGGCCACGGCCATCTGCACGAGTTGCGCGACCAGCTCGGCATCGCCCGCCATTTCACCGGCTTCGCCGCGCGCATCGAGGCGCCGCACGAGGCACCCGGCCTGGTCTCGGCCGCCCTCGCCGCCACCACCACCGGGCGGCCGGGTCCGGCGGTGCTGGAATGCGCGATGGATGTGTGGCCGCGCCGCGCCGCCATCCGCTTCGATGATCTGCCCGCCCCGGCGGCGCCGCCGCCGATCGACGCCGCCGCCGCCGACCGCGCCGCCTCACTGCTCGCCGGCGCCGCCCGCCCGCTGATCGTCGTCGGCGGCGGCGCGCTCGCTGCGGCGGCCGAGGTGCGGGCGCTGGCCGAGCGGCTGGAGGCGCCGGTGCTGTCCTATCGCCGCGGTCGCGGCGTGCTGCCCACCACACACCGCCTCGCCGTCAGCCTGCCGGTCGGCCATCGTCTGTGGCGCGATGCCGATGTGGTGCTGGCGATCGGCACCCGGCTGCATGCGCCGCAGGCACAATGGGGCGTCGATGCCGGGCTGAAGATCATCCGCATCGACATCGACGGCGCCGCCGCCGGCCGGCTGCATCGCCCCGCCGTCGCCCTGACCGGTGACGCCGCCGCCTGCGCCGCCGCCCTGCTCGCCCGCCTGCCCGAGGCGCCGCGGCCGTCCCGCGCCGCCGAGCTGGAGGCGCATGCCGCCTGGTTCGCCACCCGGCTGGCGCGGCTGGAGCCGCAGATGGCATTCCTGCGGGCGATGCGCGCGGCGCTGCCGGCCGAGGGTATTTTCGTCGATGAGGTGACGCAGCTCGGCTTCGCCAGCCGCCTCGCCTTCCCGGTGCCGGGGCCGCGCAAATTCCTCTCGCCCGGCTATCAGGACAATCTCGGCTGGGGCTACGGCGCAGCACTCGGCGCCCAGGCGGCCTGCCCGGATGTGCCGGTGCTGGCCATCGCCGGGGATGGCGGATTCATGTACCAAGCCAGCGAACTCGCCACCGCCCGGCAGCACGGCCTGCCGGTCGTCGTCGTGGTGTTCGACAACGGGCTGTACGGCAATGTCCGGCTGATCCAGCGTGAGCAATACGGCGACCGCCGGATCGCCTCCGACCTGCACAACCCGGATTTCGTCCGCTTCGCCGAGAGTTTCGGCGTCGCCGCCTGCCGTGCCGAGACGCCGGCGGCGCTGGAACGCGCCGCCGGCGATGCACTGGCCGCACGCCAGCCGGCGCTGATCCATGTCCCCTGCGGCGAGATGCCCTCGCCGTGGGACATGCTGATGCTGCCCCGGGTGCGCGGCTGAGCCTCACCCGGCGGCGTCTGCCACCGCGCGCGCCACGCCCTCGCCATAGGCCGGATCGACGCGCTGAAACAGCGCCACCTGACGGGCGACGATTTCTGCCGGCACGCCCTGCATCGCGGCGGCGATGTTGGCGAACAGGCGCCCCCGCTGCGCCGCGTCGAACAGCGCGAACAGCGCCCGCGGCTGGGCGAAATCGTCGTTGCCGAGACGGTGATCATAGTGCGCCGCATCACCGGAAAGGTGCATCGGCGGCGCGGCGACCGAGGGGTCCTGTACCGGCCCGTTGAACGAGTTGGGTTCGTAATACGCATCCGTGCCGTGCGGCGCGTCGAAGCGCATCGCCCCGTCGGCATGGTAGGTGCGCACGGCCACGCGCGGCCGGTTGACCGGCAGCGCCTCATAATGCGTGCCGACGCGGTAGCGGTGCGCATCGGCATAGGCGAACACCCGCGCCTGCAGCATCTTGTCGGGCGAGAAGCCGATGCCCGGCACGACGTTGGAGGGCGAGAACGACGCCTGCTCGACCTCGGCGAAATAATGCGCCGGGTTGCGGTTCAGCTCCAGCACGCCGACCTCGATCAGCGGATAGTCCTTGTGCGACCACACTTTGGTCAGGTCGAACGGGTTGAAGTCGGTGGTCGCGGCCTGCTGTTCCGGCATGATCTGCACCGAGACGCGCCAGCGCGGAAAATCGCCGCGGGCGATCGCCTCATAAAGGTCGCGCTGGGCGCTCTCACGGTCATTGGCGATCACCGCAGCGGCCTCGGCGTTGGTCCAGTATTTGTGGCCCTGCATCGACTTGAAATGGAACTTTACCCAGAACCGGGTGCCGGCGGCGTTCCAGAAGCTATAGGTGTGGCTGCCATAGCCGTTAAGGAAACGATAGCCCTGCGGCAGCCCGCGGTCGGAGAACAGGATCGTCACCTGATGCAGGCTTTCCGGCGACAGCGACCAGAAATCCCACATCGCCGTCGGCGAGCGCAGATTGGTCTGCGGATGGCGCTTCTGGGTGCGGATGAAATCGGGGAATTTCAGCGGATCGCGGACGAAGAAAACCGGCGTGTTGTTGCCGACGAGGTCCCAGTTGCCTTCTTCGGTGTAGAACTTCACCGCGAAGCCGCGCACGTCGCGCTCGGCATCGGCGGCGCCGCGCTCACCGGCGACGGTGGAGAAGCGCAGCAGCGCCTCGGTGGTCTTGCCGACGCCGTTAAAGATCGCGGCGCGGGTATAGCGGCTGATGTCCTGGGTCACGGTGAAGCTGCCGAAGGCGGCGCTGCCTTTGGCATGCACCACCCGCTCGGGGATGCGCTCGCGGTTCTGCTGCGCCAGTTTTTCGATCAGGTAATAGTCTTCCAGCAGCACCGGGCCGCGCGGGCCGGCGGTGAGACTGTTCTGGTTGTCGGCAACCCTGTTGCCGCCGGTGGTGGTCAGCACCGGCCGGGCGGTGGCGTCGGTCATGGCGGTCTCCCTCGCGTCGTCGTCGGCAGGATGTAGGGCGGCCGTCCGATCGGTGGAAGTCGATGTTTCCTGCCGCCGCAATCGGTGCTACCGATCGTTGCATGACCCTCGCCGGCCTCTCGCTGCGCGACCTGGAATACGCCGTCGCTGTCGGCCGGTTGCGCCATTTCGGCCGCGCGGCCGAGCAATGCGGCGTCAGCCAGTCGGCGCTGAGCGAACAAATCCGCAAGCTGGAGGCCATTCTCGGCGTCGCCCTGTTCGAGCGGACGAGGCGCCGGGTCGAGCCGACGCCGCGCGGCGCGCTGTTGCTGCGCCGGGCCGAAGCGGTGCTGGCCGAGGCGCGCTTTCTGATCGCCGCGGCGCAGCATGCGGCCGAGCCGCTGAGCGGCGAACTGCGCCTCGGCGTGATCGCGACGCTGGGGCCATATTACCTGCCCGGCCTGCTCGGCGCGCTGCGGGCGCGCTTCCCGCGGCTGCAACTGCGCCTGACCGAGGCGCGCACGGCGGAGTTGCTGCAGCAGGTGCGGCGCGGCGAGCTGGATGCGGCGCTGCTGGCGCTGCCGGCGGACGATGCCGAGCTGTCGGCGCAGGCGCTGTTTTTCGAGCCGTTTCACCTCGTCTGCCCGGCGCAGCACGTGCTGTCGCAGATGGCGCGGGTGACGCTGGCCGATCTCGATCGCGACGGGATGCTGTTGCTGGAGGAAGGGCATTGCCTGCGCGACCAGGCGCTGGCGCTGTGCGGTACGGCGGCGGCCGGGTCGCCGGCGCGCTTTGCCAGCAGCCTGGAAATGCTGCGCAACATGATCGCCGCGGGTGAGGGATTTTCGCTGCTGCCGCTGCTGGCCACCGCGGGGCGGGCGGCCGACGGGCTGACCCACTGCCGCAAGCTGGACGATCCGGCGGCCGGCCGCACCATCGGCCTGTGCTGGCGGCGCAGCGATCCGCGGGGGGAGGAGTTTCGCACCCTCGCCGCCCTGCTGGCGGCCGAGGCGCCGGCCGGCACTCGCCGCTGCCACGGCGCGGCAGTCGGCGGCGACGCGGTTTGAACCCGCCCACAGCATTGTGTCGCCGCCATCGGCCGAACGCCGCCCGGCCGGCGCGCCGGGCGCGGCCGGAAGGCTTGCACTCCCTTTGCATCGGGCTACCTTCCACACATGCGGACTCCTGTGATCTCCCTGGCCCTGACCCTGGCGTTGTCCGCCGCCGCCCTGGCCGACCCGCCGCCGACCGTGGTGCATCTGATCTACGAGGGCTATTCTGCCGGGTTTCACATGCTTGACCTGCAGAGCGACGTGACCATCGGCAGCGACGGCTACCGCATTGAAATGGCCGGCCACACCGCCGGCATGATCGGCTTCGTCTATCACGCCAACTGGCATACCGAGGCGGATGGCAGTTGGACCGGCCCCGGCGTGCTGCCGGCGCATTACGACAACCAAGGCGAGTTCGGCGGCGAGCTGCGCCGCGTCGATATGGATTACCAGCAGGGCAATCCGGTGCTGCGCGTGCTCGACCCGCCGGACGACCACGAACACGGGCCGGTGCCCTCGACGCTGGAGCGGCATACGGTGGACGGGCTGTCGGTGCTGGCGCTGGCCATCCATCAGATCATGGACGGCGGCACCTGCATCGGCCGGGTGATGAGCTTCGACGGGCGCGAGGTCGAGGACCGCACGCTGCGCACCATCGGCATGGAACAACTGCCCAACACCGCGCGCTCGTCGTTCCAGGGGCCGGCGCTGCGCTGCGACGTGGAGAGCCACACCGTCGCCGGATTTTACCACAACGACGCGACCGAGGCGCAACGGCCGTACACCGACTCGATCTGGTTCGCCCGCCTCGCCCCGGACCTGCCGCCGCTGCCGGTGCGCTTCACCGCCACGACGCACCATACCGGCCGCGTGCTGCTGTATTTGACCGGCATGTCGCAGCACCCGTCCGGCGCGATGAGCGCAACGACGAAGTAGCGCCCGGCGCGCCAACGCGACATGTTGCGCTCCCCCTGGCGAGAGTGCGCAACGTGAGCCGAGCCCCCAATCTGCTGATCCTGATGGCCGACCAGTTGTCGGCCCTTGCCCTGCCCGCCTATGGCAACCGCATCGCCCGCACCCCGCAGATCGACGCGCTGGCCGAACGCGGCGTGGTGTTCGACGCCGCCTATTGCAACAGCCCGCTCTGCGCCCCCTCGCGCGGCGTGCTGACCTACGGCCGGCTGCCCTCCGGCACCGGCGTCTATGACAATGCCGCCGAGTTCCCCTCGCAGGTGCCGGGCTTCGCGCATTACCTGCGCCATGCCGGCTACCGGACGATTCTCACCGGCAAAATGCATTTCTGCGGCCCCGACCAGTTGCACGGGTTCGAGGAGCGGCTGACCACCGACATCTACCCCGCCGACTATGCCTGGACGCCGGACTGGCGGAACTTCGCGGCGCGGCCGGACTGGTATCATTCGATGGAATCGGTGATCCAGGCCGGGCCGAGCACCCGCACCAACCAGATCGACTTCGACGAGGAAGTCACCTTCACCGCCCAGCAGAAACTGTTCGACATCGCCCGCGGCACTGATGCGCGGCCGTTCTGCATGGTCGCCTCGTTCACTCATCCGCACGATCCGTTCACCATCGGCAGCGAGTACTGGGACCGCTTCGGCGCCGCCGACATCCCGCCGCCCCGGCTGCAAGCCGCCGACGATCCGCACAGCCGGCGGCTGCGCCATGTCATCGGCATGGACCTCCAGCCGGTCACGCCGGCGCAGGTGCAGGCGGCGCGGCGCGCCTATTTTGCCGAGATCGCCTATTTCGATGACAATGTCGGCCGGCTGATGGCGGCGCTGCGGGCGGCGCGGCTGGCCGACAGCACCATCGTCATGGTCATCGCCGATCACGGCGAGATGCTGGGCGAGCGCGGGCTGTGGTACAAAATGTCGTTCCATGAGCCGGCGGCGCGGGTGCCGTTGATCGTCGCGGCAGCCGGGCATTTCGCCCCCGGCCGGGTGGCGCAGGCGGTGTCGCTGGCCGATCTGCTGCCGACACTGGCCGAGATTGCCGGCGACGGACGGCCGCCCGACTATGCCGCGCCGATCGACGGGCGCAGCCTGCTGCCGCATCTCGGCCGCAACGGCGGACATGACGAGGCGATCGGCGAATATCTCGCCGAGGGCGTGGTTGCGCCGATGCTGATGATCCGCCGCGGGGCGATGAAATACATCCACACCCCGACCGACCCCGACCTGCTGTATGACCTCGCCGCCGACCCCGACGAGCAGGTCAACCTCGCCGCCGCCGAACCGGCGCGCGCCGCGCCGTTCCGCGCCGAGGTGGCGCGGCGGTGGAACGTCGATGCGCTGCACGCGGCGGTGCTGGAGAGCCAGCTTCGCCGGCTGTTCGTTAGCGCGGCGCTGGCGGACGGGCGCCAGACCGCCTGGGACTGGAACCCGCCGCGCGACGCCAGCCAGATGTATGTGCGCAACACGATGAAGCTGGAGGAGCTGGAGGCGATGGCGCGGTTCCCGAAATGGGCGGCGTCGCCCTGAGGCTCAGCGGCGGCGGTCCTGCCAGTCGCCGAACGGCAGCAGCAGGCGCGGCACCAGCCGCGCCAGCGCCGGCGCCCGGAACGGCCGCGGCGGCGTGATCGGCACCGGCAGCGCCGCCGGGTCGCCGCTCAGCAGGTAGTCGGCCAGCGCCCGGCCGAGCAGCGTGGACAGCACGATGCCGCGGCCGTTGCAGGCGCTCGCCGCGATCCAGCCCGGCGCCGGCTGCATCAACCGCGGCAGGAAATCCCCGGTCAGGGCGGCGCGCCCCTGCCACATATGGCTGAAGCGCACCGGCCCGAGCGCCGGAAACACCCGCTCCAGCCGCCGCGCCAGCCAGCGCGGGCGCAGCGCCAGCGCCCCGGTCACCAGCCGCCCGCCGGCCGTCCAGCGGCAGGCGAGCAGATTGTTGCGGGTGTCGGAAAACGCCGCGTCACCGGGCAGGATGCAGCGCGGCATCGGCGGCGTGGCAAGCTGCCAGACGGTCAGCGGCACCAGGCTGTCGCGCACCGCCGCACAAGGCAGGCCGGGCAGCGCCGCGTTGGTCGCCTGCAGCACGCACCCGGCGCGCACCTCCCCGCCAGGCGTGACCAGCCGCCAGCCGCCCTGGTCATGCCCGGCGGTGACCGGCGAGGCTTCATGCACCGCCGCCCCCGCGCCGAGCGCCGCGCGCGCCAGCCCGCGGGTATAGCCGAGCGGGTCGAGATGGCCGCCGCTCGGGTCGAACAGCGCGCCGTGAAACGCCGTACTGCCCAGATGCGCCGCCGCCGCCGCCGCATCGAGCCAGACGCAGCCCGCCCCCGCCGCCTGCCATTCCGCCACCCGCGCCCGCAGCCCCGGCGCGCGCGAGGCGGCATGCGCCGGCTGCAGCCATCCCGCCTGCACCGCGTCGCAATCGATGCCGTGGCGGCGGATGGTGTCGAACACCGCCGCCGCCCCGCCGGCCACCAGCGCCAGCAGCCTTGCGGCAAACGCCGCCGGCAGCGCCGCCCGCACCTCGGCCGGGCCGATGCGCGGCAGGCTCGGCACCACCAGCCCGCCATTGCGCCCCGACGCCCCCGCGCCGATCGTGCCCGCCTCCAGCACGATCACCCGCCGCCCCGCCGCCGCCAACGCCAGCGCCGCCGCGAGGCCAAAAATGCCGGCGCCGATGATGGCGATGTCGCACGCGGCAGCACCAGCCAGCGGCGGCGCGGCCGGGGCCGGCGCCGCCGTTTCACTCCACAGCGATGGCGTCACTTGGCCGCGATCTGCGCCCGCAGCTTGTCCACGTCGGCGGTCGAGAGCGTGCCTTTGGTGACGACCTGCCCGGCCTTGATCTGCCACAGGCGGAACGGGCCGGTGATGTCGCCGTACTGGTCGAAATGGATCGGCCCGATGACGCCGACATAGCGGATCGCCTTGCCCTCCTTGAGCAAGGCCAGTGCGTGACGGAACCCGTCCGGCCCGGCGGTCACCGCCTCGCCGTTCGGGTCGGTGACTGTGTACATCCCCGCACGGATCGCCGCGCTGTCGGTCTTGCCGGTCGCCGCCACCGCCAGCCCGACCAGCGCGCCGGCGTCATAGGCCTGCACCGCCGCCGGCGAGCCGGGGTCGAGGCCGGAGAAGGTTTTGTAATTCTGGTTGAAATACTGGGTGGAGGCGCTGTCCTCGGTGCCCGAGGAGGTGCCATAGGCATCGTCGAGATAGCGGGCGCCGACGGCGGAGATGAAGTCGCCGCTGTTCATCCCGTCGTTGAGCAGGAAGCGGCGCGGCCCGCCCTTGCTGATCCAGGCGCGGGCGATGGTGGCGCCATCGACCGGATAGCTGATCAGATAAAGCCCGTCCGGGTCGCCCTGCATCGCCGCGGTGACCTCGGCGTCGTACGAGGCGGCCTTTTCGTTATACGGGGTGATCGAGACGATGGTGCCGCCGAGTGCCTTGTAGGCGGCGGCGAACTCCTTCGTCATGTTGGCGCCGAAATCGTTATTGACCTGGATGATGGCGAGTTTCTTCAGCCCGACATCGAGCGCGTAGCGCGCCGCGGCAACGCCCTGCAGCGCGTCCGAGGTGATGGTGCGGAAGAAGATGCCGTTGGTCTTGCCCTGCCGCCCCAGTTCGGTGAGCGTCGGCGAGGAGGAGGCCGGCGACACCTGCACCACCTTGGCCGGCGCCGTCACCGCGGTCAGCACCGGGATTGAGACCGAGGAGATGATGCCGCCGATGATCGCCGGAACATGGCTGATCTCGACAAGCTGTTTGGCCGCATCGACGGCGACGGTGCCCTGGCTCTGGGCGTCCCGCGTCTCCGCGGTGAGGGTGCAGGCGGCGCCGGCCTCGTTGAGATCGCGAAACGCCATCTCGACCGATTTGGCGCCGGCCTGGCCATAGGCGCCGGCCGGGCCGGTCAGCGACATGACCACGCCGACCGTCACCTTGCACGCCGCGAAGCCGGGTGATGCAGCCAGCGCCGACGCGGCGACGCAGGCCGCGAGAATCCGTTTCATCGTCTGTTCCCCCTCAGGAATCGCCGAGATTGTATTTCATGATCCGCCCGTGCCGACCGTCGCGGTCGCGCTCGAGCGCATAAACGTCGCCGTCCAGCGTCCGGCGCTGCGCCAGAACGGCGTTGACGGCGGCAGCATCCTGCGCGTCCAGCAGCAGATCGCACAGCGCCGCATGCGCCGCCAGATGCGCCGGCGTGCGCACGCCGACGATCACCGCGGCCACCTCGGGCAACGCCAGCACCATGCGGCTGGCCACCGCGGCGATGTCGCAGCCGTGGCGCGCTGCCACCCCGGCAAGCGCGCGCAACAGCGCCTGAAACCACTCCCAGCCGCCGGCATCGTCGATGATCAGCTTGTATTTGACCAGCGAACGGTTGGCCGGCGCATCCACCGGTTCCGCCGCGCCGAGCCAGCGTTCGGACAGGAAGCCGCCGGCGACGGTGCCGTAACACAGCAGCTTGATGCCGTGCGCGGCGGCCAGCGCGGTCATGCCGCGCGCCGGACGATCATCGAGCAGCGAATACTGCACCTGCATGCTGGCCAGCCGCACACCGGCCTGCAGCATCGCCGCGACATGCGCGGTGTCGAAATTGGTGCCGCCGAGCAGGTCGATGCGGCCGGCCTGCTGCAGCTCGCGCAGCCAGCCGGCGGTCTCCAGCCAGCCGGGACTGAGGTAATCCCACCAATGGAACTGCACCAGATCGAGCCGCTCGCGGCCGAGCCGGGCGCAGGAGCGGTCGATGATGCGGGCCACATCGGCGCGGCTGATGCGCGGCAGGATTTCGAGATCGGGCACGTATTTGGTGTGCACCTTGACCCGCGCCCGCGTCGCCGCGTCGGCGGCGCGCAGGAAATCGCCGATCCGCTGCTCGACCCCGGTATAGATGTCGGCGCAGTCGAAGGTGGTGATGCCGGCGGCGACATAGGCCGCCATGTCGGCCGCCGAATCGCCGACCGCGCCGTGATCGCCGGCAAGCTGCCAGCCGCCCTTGATGACGCGGGAGATGACATAGCCGGACGCCAGCGCCGCCGTGGCGACGCTCATGGACGTTGCACCGCCGTCGTCTCCGCGTGGCGGAAGCGGCGCGTGCCGGTGCGCACGATGCGCAGCCGGGTGCCGCAATGCGGATCGGGACAGGCGACTTCGCCATCGGTGGTCATCCAGTCATTGGCCTGCGTCGGCCGCTGCTTGGCCGCCAGCAGCGGCAGCACCGCGGCCAGCGAATAGATCGACATGCCCTGACCGGGCGGCAGATGCAGCATCTCGCCGCGCAACTCGAAATGGTCGCCCGGTTTGGCGCCGCACAGCACCCGCGCATCCGGCGGAATGACCACCTCGACCCGCAGATCGAACAGCTCGAAGAAATCGTCGCTCATGCGGCCCGCGCGAAGCGCAGGGTGCAGGCGCCGGCGGCGCGGATGCGCGCACAGGCGGCGGCCAGCTCGGCCACCTGGCCGACGCGCGCGACGATGCTGCCCGGCTGCCAGCCGATCGGGAAGAACAGCCGCGCCCCCGGCCCGTAAAACAGCCCGATGTCGAACACCGGCGCCGGCCCGCCGCCCCACAGCCGCGGCGGCAGGTAGGTCAGCACGATGTCGCCCGGCTGCGGCATCACCGTCGCCTGTTCGAGCGGCAGCGGCGCCGCGCCGCCGTGCATGGCGGCGGGCACCGGGGCGGAAATCTCCGGCCCGGTCCACATCGCATGGATCGCCGCAATGGCGCGCGGCTCGGCCAGCAGGTCCCACAGGAAGGCGGCATTGGCCGGTGCCCGGTCATCGTCGAGCGTGGCGGTGACGCTGAGGCGCGACCCGTCCTCCTCGATGCGAATGGCGCGCATGGTCTCTCCCGGCTTGGCAAGGTTGAGGATCGTGCATACCGTGGCGTCCGACGCAACCGGCAAACGGCATCACCATCCCCATGCTCGACCTTTCCGGCGTCTCGCGCCGTTTCGGCGGTGCCCGCGCGGTCGATGGCGTGTCGCTCGCCATCGCCGCGGACGGCATCACCGGCCTGATCGGCCCCAACGGCGCCGGCAAATCGACGCTGTTCAACCTGATCGCCGGCAGCCTGGCGCTGTCGGAGGGACGCATCCGCTTCGGCGCCGCCGATCTGTCGCATGCCCCGGCGCATCGCCGCCTCGCCGCCGGCATCGGCCGCACGTTTCAGATCCCGCGCCCCTTCGCCGCCATGACAGTGCTGGAAAACGTGCTGCTGGCGGCGCAGCGCCAGACCGGCGAACGGCCCTTCGCCAACTGGCTGACCCCCGGCGCGGTGGCAAGGCAGGAGCGGCGCAACATCGCGCAGGCGCGCGAGATCATCGACTTCCTGGCGCTCGCCCGACTGGCCGGGGCGCCCGCCGCGACCCTGTCGGGCGGGCAGCGCAAACTGCTCGAACTGGCGCGCGTGCTGATGGCGGCGCCGCGGCTGATCCTGCTCGACGAGCCGGCCGCCGGCGTCAACCCGTCGCTGCTGGAGACGATCATCGACCGCATCCGCACGCTGCATGGCCGCGGCATCGGCTTTCTTATCGTCGAGCACAATCTCGATCTGATCGCCCGGCTGTGTTCGACGGTGCATGTCATGGCCGGCGGGCGGCTGCTCGCCTCCGGCACGCCGCAGGCGGTGACCGCCGATCCGCGCGTCATCGACGCCTATCTCGGCGGTGCGGCATGACCGCGCTCGCCGTGCGCGACCTCGTCGCCGGCTACGATCCGGCGTTGCCGATCGTGCGCGGCGTCTCGTTCGATCTCGCCGGCGGCGCCATCCTGGCGCTGCTCGGGCCGAACGGCGCCGGCAAATCGACGCTGGCCAAGGCGGTGGCCGGGCTGGTCACCGTGGTCTCGGGCAGCATCCATCTGCGCGGCACCCCGCTCGGCGACGTGCCGGCGCATGCCCGGCTGCGCCGCGGCCTCGGCTTCGTGCCGCAGACCGACAATGTGTTTGCCGGGCTGACGGTGGCGGAAAACCTCGCCATCGCCGCCGCCATTCTGCCGCGCGCCGGACGCGCCGGGCGCATCGCCGCGATGCTGACGCTGTTCCCCGATCTGGCGGCGGCGCGGCGCGGCGCCGCCGGCCGGCTGTCCGGCGGGCAGCGGCAGATGCTGGCGATGGCGCGCGCGCTGATCGCCGCCCCGGCCGTGCTGGTGCTCGACGAACCCTCGGCCGGATTGTCGCCCAAGCTGGTTGGGGTGGTGATGGCGCGGCTGCGCGACATCGCCGCCACCGGCGTCGCCGTGCTGCTGGTCGAGCAGAATGTGCGCGCCGCGCTGGCGATTGCCGATCACGCGCTGATCCTGGTCGAGGGCCGCGTCGCCCATGCCGGCGGCGGCGCCACGCTGCGCGACGATCCGGCGGTCGCCGCGCTCTATCTCGGCGGCAGGCACGCCGCATGATCGCCCAGATACTGGTCGATGGCATCACCTCCGGGGCGATGATCGGCCTCGGCGCGATCGGCCTGACGCTGACCTACGGGCTGCTGCGCTTCGCCAATTTCGCCCATGGCGAGTTCGCCACCTGGGGTGCCTATCTGGCGCTGCTGGTCGCCGGGGCGATCGGCCCGGCCGATCCGCTCGGCCCGCTCACCTTCGGCTGGCCGCTGCTGGCCGCGCTCGCCGCCAGCATGGTCCTGACGGCGCTGCTGGCGGCGGCGCTGGATGGCGTGCTGTTCCGCCGGCTGCGCCGCCACGGCAGCGCGATCACCCTGGTCATCGCCAGTTTCGGCGCCTCTCTCGCGCTGCGCAGCGCGCTGGAGTTCGGCTTCGGCCCGCAGCCCTGGTACTACACGCGCGACATCGCCATGACGGTGCGGCTGGGGCCGGGCATGCGCGCCACCTGGGATCAGCTCGCGGTGCTCGGCCTCGCCATCGTGCTGATGCTGGCGATGCATCTGCTGATGACGCGCACGCCGCTCGGCCGCGCCATGCGCGCGGTCAGCGAGAACCCCGACCTTGCCCGGCTCGCCGGCATCGACCCGGCGCGCATCGTGCGGGTGACCTGGCTGCTCGGCGGCGCGCTGGCCGCCTCGGCCGGGGTGTTCCTCGGCGTCACCGTGCAGCTTCGCCCGAGCATGGGGTTTGAATTGCTGCTGCCGCTGTTCGCCGCCGCCATCCTCGGCGGCATCGGCAGCGTGCCGGGGGCGATGCTCGGCGGCCTGATCATCGGCATCGCCGAGGCGGCGTCGGTGCCGCTCGCCGGGGCACAATATCGCGCCGCCGTCGCCTTCGTGGTCATGCTGGCGATGCTGCTGGTGCGGCCCTCCGGGCTGTTCGGGGGGCGCGGCGGATGAGCGGGCTGGCCAGTTACGCCTGCTTCTTCTTCACCGTGGCGCTGACCTACGGCGTGGCGACGCTCGGCCTCAATCTGCAATGGGGGTCGGCGGGGCTGTTCAATGTCGGTGTCGCCGGCTTCGCCGCGGTCGGCGCCTATGCCGCGGCGTGGCTCACCGCCGCGCCGGCGGCCGGACACTGGGGCGGGTTTCAGTTGCCGATCGCCCTCGGCTGGATCGGCGCGATGGCGGCGGCGGCGCTGGCGGCGGCGATTCTCGGCGCCATCACGCTGCGGCTGCGCGCCGATTACCTCGCCATCACCACCTTCGGCGCCGCCGTCACCATCGAACTCGTCGCCCTCAACGCCCAGACACTGACCGGCGGGCCGTTCGGCATCGCCTTCATCCCCAAGCCGTTCGAGGCGCTCGCCGACCGGCCGCTGGCCTTCGGCGCGGCCAATCTGGCCCTGGTTGCCGCCGTCGCCGCCCTCGCCTACTGGGCGCTGGAGCGGCTGACCGGCAGCCCGTGGGGCCGCGTGCTGCGGGCGCTGCGTGAGGACGAGGCCGCCGCCGCCTCGCTCGGCAAGGCGCCGGACGCCTTCCGGCTTCAGGCCTTCGTCATCGGCGCCGCACTGATCGGCCTGGCCGGGGCGATGCAGGCGCAGTTCTTCGGCTTCATCGCGCCCGACAACTATCTGCCGGTGCTGACCTTTCAGGTCTGGGTGATGCTGGTGGTCGGCGGCAGCGGCAATAATCGCGGGGCGCTGCTCGGGGCGCTGGCGGTGTGGGCGCTGTGGAGTTTCAGCGGCACCGCGCTCGCCGCGCTGCTGCCCGGCACGTTGCAGGCGCGCGGCGCGGCGCTGCGCGTCGTCGCCATCGGCGTCGTGCTGGCCGGCGTGCTGCTGCTGCGCCCGCGCGGGCTGATCGGCGAGCGGGCGACGGTGTCACGACATATCAGTGGATGAAAGGCTCGGCGATGGACGATCTGGTGTTCCTGTTCGACGTGGACAACACACTGCTCGACAACGATCAGGTGCAGGCCGATCTGCACGACTACGTCACCCGTGAGCATGGCGCCGAGGCGTGCCGCCGCTACTGGGACATCTTCGAGCAGTTGCGCGGCGAACTCGGCTATGCCGACTATCTCGGCGCGCTGGAACGCTTCCGGGTCGAGGCGATGCACGATCCGCGGGTGCTGCGTATGGCCAACTGGCTGGTCGATTATCCGTTCGCCGACCGACTCTATCCCGGCGCGCTCGATGTGCTGCGCCATGTCCGGCAATGGGGTCCGACGGTGGTGCTGTCGGACGGCGACGCGGTGTTTCAGCCGCGCAAGGTGCAGCGCAGCGGCATCTGGGCAGCGGTGGAAGACCGCGTGCTGATCTATATCCACAAGGAGCAGGAAATCGACGATGTCGAGCGGCTGTTTCCGGCCCGGCGCTATGTGATGATCGACGACAAGGTGCGCATCCTGGCGTCGCTGAAAGCGCAATGGGGGGCGCGCGTGCGCACCGTGTTTCCGCGCCAGGGACATTATGCGATGGACGCCGCGGAGGTGGCGAAATATCCCGCCGCCGATGCCAGCGTGGCGCGGATCGACGCGTTGCTGAACACCACCGCGGATGACTGGCTGGGCTGACCCGCCGCTCAGTCGGTCGGCTTCAGCCCGGTCTCATCGAGCATCGCCCCATCAAGCATGGCCCCGTCGAGCATGCGCTGCTGACGGGCATGCTGCTGCTGCGCGGCTGCCTTGTCGGCCCGGGTGCGGCCGTGGGCGACCCGGTTGGCCGCCGCCTGCTCGGCCGCGGCGGCGCGCGCGCGCTGCTTCTTCACCCGGCGAAGGTTGACGATCTCGGCCATCCCGCCATCCTGCGCGCCGCACCAGAGCCACGCAAGGAGACGCCGCATGGGCACCACGATCACTCTCACCGCCGCCGACGGGCACAGCGTCTCGGCCTGGCGCGACGGGCCGGACGACGCCACCCGCGGCCTCGTCGTCGTGCAGGAGATCTTCGGCGTCAACCATCACATCCGCACCGTCTGCGCCCGGTTCGCCGCGCAGGGCTACGCGGTGATCGCGCCGGCGCTGTTCGACCGCGCCCGGCCGGGCAGCGAGCTCGGCTACACGGCGGACGATATTGCCGGCGGCCGCGCGCTGCGCGCGCAGGTGGCCGACGCCGCGGCGATGGCCGATATCGCCGCCGCCGCGGCGGCGCTGGGCGGCAGGGCGCTCGGCATCGTCGGCTATTGCTGGGGCGGCACGCTGGCCTGGTGGGGGGCGACGCGCAGCACCCAGTTCAAGGCGGCTTGCGGCTGGTACGGCGGCGGCATCGCGGCGACGCGGACGGAGACGCCGCATTGCCCGGTGCAGTTGCATTTCGGCGATCAGGACGGCTCCATCCCGCAAACCGACGTGGCGCTGATCCGCGCGGCCCAGCCGGGCATCGAGGTGCATGTCTATCCGGGGGCCGGCCACGGGTTCGGCTGCGACGAGCGCGCCAGCTTCAGCCGCGCCGACGCCGAGGTCGCGCAGGCGCGCACGCTGGCCTTTTTCGCCGCCCATCTGACGCCCTGACGCGGCGCCGGATCACAGCACGGCGCCGCCGCAACCCGGCGGCGCCGGCGCACGTTCAGGGTGCGAATCTCCGACCGGAAAGGTCACCCACCCATGGGCACAATCCTGCTCATTATCCTGATCGTGCTGCTGCTTGGCGCCTTGCCGACCTGGCCGTACAGCGGCGGCTGGGGCTATTATCCCTCGGGCGGCCTGGGGCTGGTGCTGATCATCATCGTCGTACTGCTGGTGATGGGACGGATCTGAGTCTGCCGCCGGCGCGCCCGGCGGCGGCACCTCAGGCGGTCAGCATCCGTCCGGCCACCGCGTCCAGCCGCGCCATCAGCGCCGGGTCGCGCCGCTCCGGCGCGGTGATGATGGCGTAGTCGAGCGCCCGATCGCACCCGGCCGGGCACGGCCCGCGCGGCGCGCCGATCATCGGCACCACCGCCTGCACCAGCGCCCGCGCCCGCGCCGCGTTCTCGAACAACACCTTGACCACCATATCGACGGTGACGGCATCGTGCTCGGGGTGCCAGCAATCGTAATCCGTCACCATCGCCACCGTGGCGTAGCAAAGCTCCGCCTCGCGCGCGAGCTTGGCCTCCGGCATGTTGGTCATGCCGATGACGCTGCAGCCCCAGGAGCGGTAGAGCTCGCTTTCCGCCTTGGTGGAAAACTGCGGCCCCTCCATCACCAGATAGGTGCCGCCGCGCGTCACCGGCAGGCCGATCTGTCGCGCCGCCGCCTCCGCCGCATCGCCCAGGCGCGGGCACACCGGATGGGCCATCGAGACATGCGCCACGCAGCCATCGCCGAAGAAGCTTTTTTCCCGCGCGAAGCTGCGGTCGATGAACTGATCGACGATGACGAAATGCCCTGGCGGCAACTCCGCCCGCAGGCTGCCGACCGCCGACAGCGACAGAATATCGGTGCAGCCGGCGCGCTTCAGCGCGTCGATATTGGCGCGGTAGTTGAGATGGGTCGGCGACAACGGGTGGCCCCGCCCGTGGCGCGGCAGGAACACGCAGCGCACGCCGCCGAGCCAGCCTTCCAGCACCTCATCGGACGGCGCGCCCCAGGGGGTGGCGATGCGCCGCCAGGATGTACGCTCCAGCCCGTCGATGTCATAGAGGCCGGAGCCGCCGATGATGCCGATCACCGGCGTGATCGTCGGCTCCGGCATCGCCGCGCTCAATGCACGTCCGACCAGACGCGACGCTTCACCGCATAGGTCACGCCGGTCAGCATCGCCAGGAACAGGATGATCTTCACCCCGGCCCGCTTGCGCTGTTCCATCTCGGGATTGGCGATATAGGTCAGGAAGGTGACGACATCATGCGCTTCCTGCTCGACCGTCGCCTTGGTGCCGTCGCTGTATTCGACCTGATCGGCCTGCAGCGGCTGCGGCATACCAATCTGATGGCCGGGGTACATTTTGTTGTAGTACATGCCCGAGCCCATCTTCATCGTCGCCGGCGCATCGGCGTAGCCGGTGAGGATGCCATAGACATAATCCGGGCCGCCCTGTCGGGCCTTGACGATCACCGACAGATCGGGCGGCAGCGCCCCGTTCAGCGCCGCCCGCGCCGCCTTCTCATTCGGATAAGGCGACCTGAAATGATCGGACGGCAGCGCCGGCCGCTCCGCCGGTTCGCCGTCGTCATTGATCGTCGGCACCGAAACGCTGGCGGCGATCGCCTTCACCTGCTCCTCCGACAGGCCGATGCCGTCGAGGTTGCGGTAATAGGCTTCCTTCATCGAATGGCAGTTCGAGCAGACTTCCTTATAGACCTGAAAGCCGCGCTGCGCCGCGGCGCGGTCGAAGGTGCCGAACGGACCGGAGAAGCTCCAGGTCTCGTGCGGCATCTCCGCCTCGTCATCGGCGGCATAGGCCGGTGCCACGGCGATGCTGCCCAACAGCAGGGCGGCGGCGAGCAGGGCGGCGCGCATCACGGCTTCTCCATCGGCTTGGCGGTCGCGGCGGTGGGCAGGGGTCCGCCGCCGCGCGGCACCACCGGCTGACTGATGCTCTCGGGCAGCGGCAGCGGCCGCTCGATCTTGCCGAGCAGCGGCAGGATGACCAGGAAATGCAGGAAGTAATAGGTCGTGGCGACGCGCCCGAGGACCACCCAGAGGCCTTCCGGCCGATGCGCGCCGACCGCGGCCAGGGCGACGCAGGCAACCGCCAGCACCCAGAAGAAGATGCGGTAGAGCGGCCGGAACTTGGCGCTGCGCACCGGGCTGGTGTCGAGCCAGGGCAGCACGAACAGCACCAGGATGGCGCCGAACATCATGCACACGCCGCCGAGCTTGTTCGGCACCGAGCGCAGAATGGCGTAGAACGGCAGCAGATACCATTCGGGGACGATCTCGGAGGGCGTCTGCAGCGGATTGGCCTGGATGTAGTTATCCGGGTCGCCAAAGAAGTTCGGCGCGAAAAACACGAACCCGGCCCACACCATCAAGAACACGCACAGGCCGACGCTGTCCTTGACCGTATAATACGGATGGAACGGCAGCGTGTCCTGCGGCGACTTCACGTCGATGCCCAGCGGGTTGTTCGACCCGGTGATGTGCAGCGCCGCGACATGCAGGAACACCACCGCCAGGATGACGAACGGCAGCAGATAATGCAGGCTGAAGAAGCGGTGCAGCGTCGGATCGCCGACCGCGAAGCCGCCCCACAGCCAAGTGACGATCGGGCCGCCGACGATCGGGAAGGCCGAGAACAGGTTGGTGATGACAGTCGCGCCCCAGAACGACATCTGCCCCCAGGGCAGCACGTAGCCCATGAAGGCGGTCGCCATCATCAGCAGCAGGATGACGACGCCGAGCATCCACAGCAATTCGCGCGGCGTTTTGTAGGAGCCGTAATACAGGCCGCGGAAGATGTGGATGTAAACGACCATGAAAAACATCGAGGCGCCGTTGGCGTGCGCGTAGCGCAGCAGCCAGCCGTAATTCACGTCGCGCATGATGCGCTCGACCGAATCGAACGCCATGCCGCCATCAGGCGTGTAGTTCATCGCCAGGAAGACGCCGGTGACGATCATGAGCATCAGCGCGACCGTCGCCAGCGCGCCGAAATTCCAGAAATAGTTGAAGTTCTTCGGCGTCGGAAAGACCGCGTATTCCTTGTTCATCATGGTGATGATCGGAAGTCGCGTGTCGATCCAGTTCAGGACTGGGTTCTTGACGTCGCTTTTGTGCAGGCCGGCCATGGGTCTGTGCTCCGCGGATCGGCTCAGCCGACCTTGATCTTGGTGTCGGTCTCGAAGGCGTAGGGCGGCAGGGTCAGGTTCAGCGGCGCCGGCCCGTGGCGGACGCGGCCCGAGGTGTCGTACTGGCTGCCGTGACACGGGCAGAACCAGCCGCCCCAGTCGCCGCGCGGGTCGGTCGGCTTGTTGCCGAGCGGGATGCAGCCGAGATGGGTGCAGATGCCGATGACGATGATCCACTGGTCATGCCCGGCCTTGACCCGCGCGCTGTCCGCCTCCGGCTCGATGAGTTGGCCGAGCGGCACGTCCTGCGCCTCCTTGATCTCCTTGTCGGTGCGGTGGCGCACGAACACCGGCTTGCCGCGCCAGGCGACGGTGATGCCCGAGCCGGCGACGATCGGCGTCAGATCGACCTCGATGGAGGACAGCGCCAGCACGTCGGCCGCCGGGTTCATGCTGTCGATCAGCGGCCAAGCGATGGCGCCGATGGCGATGACGGCGCCGGCGCTGGCCACCAGCTTGAGGAAGTCCCGCTTCCCGCCAGCCAGCTCAGGCCCGTGACCATGATCATGTGTGGGGGCGGTCGCTGACATCGTATCGGCCATCCTCATCCGAAAATCCGCGCGCGAAACTGCCCCGCGCAGCGGCGCGTGGCAAGGTGCGCGGGGCATCTTATGGCCCGCTGTTCGCCCCTGCAACACGGCCGCGGAGCCGGCTAGTGTGGCGCCCGGCAACCTTGGGCGATCTGAGCATGGCACCCCCCCCACCCCCGCATGCCGCATTGCGCACGGCGGCGCGCACCTGGTTCGAGGGAGTGCGCGACGCGCTGTGCGCCGCGTTCGAGGCCATCGAGGCCGAGCCGCACGACGCGCCGGCCGAGCCGCCGCCCGGCCGCTTCGTCCGCACCGCCTGGTCGCGCCCGACCGAAGACGGCGCGGACGGCGGCGGCGGGGTGATGAGCGTGCTGCGCGGCCGGGTGTTCGAGAAAGTGGGGGTGAATGTCTCGACCGTGTCCGGCACGTTCAGCCCGGAGTTCCGCGCCCAGATCCCCGGCGCCGCCGAAGACCCGCGCTTCTGGGCCAGCGGTATCAGCCTGGTGGCGCATCTGCGCAGCCCGCGCGTGCCGGCGGCGCATTTCAACACCCGCATGCTGGTGACGACGCAGGGCTGGTTCGGCGGCGGCGGCGACCTGACGCCGATGCGCCTGGAGAGCGCCGAAGCGGTGGCGGACGCCGCCGATTTCCACGCCACCTTGCGCGCCGCCTGCGACCGCCACGACCCGACCTATTATCCGCAGTTCAAGGCATGGTGCGACCGCTATTTCCATCTGCCGCACCGCGACGAGCCGCGCGGCGCCGGCGGCATTTTCTTCGACCACCATTTTACCGGCGACGCGGCGGCCGACTTCGCCTTCACCCAGGATGTCGGCCGGGCGTTCCTGGAGGTCTATCCGCGCATCGTTCGCCGGCGCATGGCCGAGCCGTGGACCGCGGCCGAGCGCGAACACCAGCTCATCCGCCGCGGCCGCTACGTCGAGTTCAACCTGCTGCACGACCGCGGCACCCTGTTCGGGCTGAAAACCGGCGGCAATGTCGAGGCGATTTTGATGAGCCTGCCGCCGGAAGTGCGCTGGCCTTGACCAAAGAGGGAGCGGCCGGCCGTAGCCGGCCGCTCATCTGGTGCGCCCAAGGGCGGTGAGGCCCAGGGGCACTTGTTAACGGAAGGCCCGCATTCCCCCATCGGCTATATGGAACGGTGACTTTCCAACCCGACGTTGCGCCGAAATCGCGCGTGGCGTCAAGTTGGCGGATGACATACCGTCTCGCACTCGACATTGGTGCCAACTCCATCGGCTGGTGCCTGTTCACCCTCGACGCCTCCGAACCACCGGAGCCGATCGGCATTCGCGACATCGGCGTCCGGGTGTTCCCGGACGGGCGGGAGGCGAAAACCAACGCCTCGCTCGCAGCGGCGCGGCGCGCGGCGCGGCAGATGCGGCGGCGGCGCGACCGCTATCTGCAGCGGCGGGCCGCCCTGCTCAACACGCTGACCCGCTGGGGTCTCATGCCCGCCGCCACGGCAGAGCGGGCGGCGGTGGCGGCGCTCGACCCCTATGTGCTGCGCGACGTGGCACTGACGCGGCGGCTGGAAGCGTTTGAACTTGGCCGGGCAATCTTTCATCTCAACCAGCGCCGCGGCTTTCGCAGCAATCGCACGATCGACCGCAGCAATCAGGACGAGAAGGGCAAGATCAAGCAGGGCGGCGAAAATCTGGCCATTCAGATCGCCCGCGGCAATTTTGCCACGCTCGGCGCGTGGCTGGCGGAGCGGCACGCAAAACGGGCGGAGGTGCGGGCACGGCTGCGCGGCACCGGCATGCGGGCGGCGTATCCGTTCTATCCGATGCGCCACATGATCGAGGCCGAGTTCGACACGATCTGGACGGCGCAGGCGGCATGGAACCCGGCCTTGTCGGCGCCGATGCGCGCAGAGATTCATCGCGTCCTGTTCTCCCAGCGCAACCTGCGCAAGCCGCTCGTCGGCAGATGCTGGCTGGAGCCGACGCAGGACCGGGCGCCGCGCGCGCTGCCGAGCACGCAGGCATTCCGCATCGCCCAGGATCTCGCCAACCTCGCCATCCGCCGGCCCGGAGAGCCGGATCAGCGGCCAACTGACCAGCAACGGGCGCTGCTGTTCGATTTGCTCATGGCTGGCCACGATCAGTCGTTCGGCCAGATGCGCAAGCTGCTCGGGCTGAGCCGCAGAGAACCCTTCAATCTCGAATCGCGCGCCCGCGACGGCCTGAAGGGCAGCGCGACGGCGACGCGACTGGCCGGCAAAAAAGGGCCGTTGCGGGCGGTGTGGACGGATTTGCCGCTGCTGGAACAAGACGAGATCGTCCGCATTCTGCTGGAAGCGGAGGGAGAGGAGGCGGTGGCGGCGGCGCTGGCGCGGTTCGCCATCCCGGCCGACGCCGCCGCGGCAGCGGCCGACATGACGCTGCCGGATGGGCATGGCTCACTCTCGACCAAGGCGATCACGGCGATCCTGCCGCATCTGCTGGCCGGCAACACCTATGATGCCGCCGTGCAACTGGCCGGCTACGCGCATCACTCCGACGACCGCGACGGGGTGATCCGCCCCTGCCTGCCATATTACGGCGAGATTCTCGGCGAGCGGCTCGGGACCGGCAGCGGCAAGCCCGAAGACTCCGAGGAACGCCGCTTCGGCCGTGCGCCCAATCCGACCGTCCATGTCGCGCTCAACCAACTGCGCATCGTCGTCAACACGCTGATCGAGCGCTACGGGCCACCGGCGCAGGTGGTGGTGGAGGTGCTGCGCGAACTGGCGCAATCGGCCCATCAGCGGGCGCTGGTGGAAAAGGAACAGGCGGAAAATGCCAAGCGCCGCGCTGGATGGGTCAAGCAGCTTGAGGAGCTGCGCGAGAGGCCGAACGGCCGCAACCTCGCCTTCATGCGCCTGTGGCACGAACAGGCCGAGGACCCGAAGGATCGGGTCTGTCCCTATACTGGCCGGCTGATTTCGCTCGAACTGCTGTTTTCGGGCGAGGTCGAGGAAGACCACATCCTGCCTTATGCGGTGACGCTGGACGACAGTTTCGCCAACCGCGTGCTGGTGACGCGGGAGGCCAATCGCCGCAAGGGCCGGCAGACGCCGCATAAGGCGTTCGGCGGTTCGCCCGAATGGCCGGACATTCAGGCACGGATCAAGGCACTGCCGGGCAACAAGGCGTGGCGGTTCGCCCCCGGCGCGCTGGAAAAATGGCGCGGCGAGCATGGCGATTTTCTCGCCCGGCATCTGACCGACAGCGCCTATCTGGCGCGGCTGGCGCGGCTGTATCTGCGCGCGGTGTGCGACCCCGATCAGGTCTGGGTGGTGCCGGGCCGGCTGACCGGCATGCTGCGCGGCGTGCTGGGGCTGAACAGCGCGACGCTGCTCGGCAAGGGCGGTGCGCGCAAGGAGCGCAACGACCACCGCCACCACGCCATCGACGCCCTGACCATCGGGCTGATCGACCGCAGCCTGTTGCAGCGCGTGGCGACGGCAGCGCGGCGGGCGGAGGACAGCGGGCGGCGATTGATGGAGGATGTGGAGCCGCCCTGGCCTGGCTTCGTGGCGGAGGCAGCGGCGCGGGTGCGCGGGATCGTGGTGTCGTTCCGGCCGGATACCGCCCCGGCAGGGCAGTTGCACAACGCCACCGCCTATCGCCAGCTAATCGGGGCCGGCAAGGGCGAGCCGAACGTCGCCCATCGGGTGCCCATCCAGTCTCTGGCGGGCTGGTCGGCGGAGGACGTGACGACGGCGGTGCCCGACCCCGATCTGCGCGCGCGCATTCTTGCCGCCCTTGCCGCCGACGGAAAACCGGCGCAGGCCGCGGCCCTGGCGCAAGTGGCGCACGATCCCGACAGCGCCGTTCGTCATATCCAGGTGCGCGAACGCCTGGACGGAACCGCCGCCATCAAGGACCGCCGGACCGGCCGGCCATACAAGCTGGTGAAGCTGGACGCCAATCATCGGGTCGAAATCTGGCGGCTGCCGGGCGAGCCGGGCGCGCCCGCCAGGCCGGTGATGTGCGTCATCGCGTTGATGCAGGCGGCGATGGATGCGGAACTGGCGCGCCTCGGCCGCCCCGTGCCCGACCGCCGGCCGCATCCGGCCGCCCGGCTGCTGATGCGGCTGCACAAGGGCGACGTGGTGGCGTTCGGCAACGGGGCCGGGCGGCGGCTGTTGCGCGTCATTAAGTATCGCAGCGGGCAGGTGACACTTGCCACTCTGCATGAAGCCGGAAATCTGAAGGCCCGGGATGCCGAAAAGGACGATCCGTTCAAGTATGTAAACGCCGGCGTGACGAGATTTCGCGAGGAGCGCGCCCGAAAGGTGTTCGTCGATCCCGCCGGCCGGGTCCGCGACCCCGGCCCGCTCAAATGGTGACGCCATGTCCAGTCCGCTCGGCCGCATCGTCGAGATCGTGGAAACCGGCCGGCATCTGTCGAAGGAGCGCGGCTTCCTGGTGGTGAGCGCGGGCGCGCGGGAAGTTGGCCGCGTGCCATTGGATGATCTGGCGGCGGTGCTGGCGACGGCGCGCGGCACCTCGGTGTCCGTGGCGTTGCTCACGGCGCTGGCCGAGCGCGGATTGCCGTTCGTGGTGCCGGGCACGAACTTCGCGCCGGCGGCGCTGCTGTGGCCGCTGGCCGGGCACCACGCCGCCAGCCGGCGCATGGCAATGCAGATCGAGCGCACGCGGCCGATGGAAAAGCGGCTCTGGGCGCTGGTGGTGGCGGCGAAAATCCGCCGCCAGGGCTGGGCGCTGCAATGCGCCGGCCTGCCCGCCGGCGCGTTCGTTCGTCTCGCTCGTGCGGTGAAGGCGGGCGACCCGGACAATCTGGAGGCGCAGGCGGCGCGGCGATATTGGACCCTGCTGTTCGGCGCCGCGTTCCGGCGCGATGCCGACGCGGCCGGCGCCAATGCGCTGCTCAATTACGGCTACGCGGTGTTGCGCGCGGCGGTGGCGCGGGCGATCTGCGCCGCCGGGCTGCATCCGGCACTCGGCATTTTCCATCGCCATCCCGAAAACCCGACGCCGCTGGCCGACGATCTGATGGAGCCGTTCCGCCCGATCGTCGATGCGGCGGTGCGGCGCTTGCTCGATGCAGGCGTCACCGAGGTCACGGTGGCGGCGAAGCGACAGCTTGCCGGGCTGCTGTGGCAGGATGAAGTGACCGCGGCGGGGCACAGCCCGCTGATGACGGCGCTGTTGCGCTGCGCCCAAAGCCTCGCCGACAGCTACCTGACCGGCGAGCCGGATTTGCAGTTTCCGCTGCTGCGATTGAGGGAGACCGCAGATGGCCGAACGCCTGAGCGGCTATCGGATCATGTGGCAAGTGCTGATGTTCGATCTTCCGGTGATGACGAAGCCGCAGCGCAAGGCGGCGACGGGGTTTAGGCAATGGCTGCTGGACGAGGGCTGGGAGATGAGCCAGTTCAGCGTCTATCTGCGCTGGTGCGTCGGCAAGGAACAGGCGGACGTGCGCACGCGCGCGGTGGCCCGCAAAGTCCCGGCGGAGGGCAAGGTGCATGTGCTGAACGTGACCGACCGGCAGTTCGCGGCGATGGCGGTTTTCCGCGGCAAGACGCGCGAGCGGCCGGGCCGGGGGCAGCCGGACCAGTTGACGCTGTTCTGATGCAGCCGCTTTCGGCAGCCCCGATCGGCGCTAATCTGTCACGTATTCAACAGATTAGCGCCGATCGGTTATAGCCGATGGGGGAATGCGGGCCAACCGCAACTATTCCGGCATTCAAGGCTCGCTTGCCGTGGTTATAGCCGATGGGGGAATGCGGGCCAACCGCAACGGATGCGCTGTTCCGCCGGATCGGCCGGCGGTTATAGCCGATGGGGGAATGCGGGCCAACCGCAACCTTGCCGGGCTTCGGCGCGACATGTTCACGGTTATAGCCGATGGGGGAATGCGGGCCAACCGCAACTCGCGCGCCTGTTCGCGTGGTGCGCGTTGCGTTATAGCCGATGGGGGAATGCGGGCCAACCGCAACTTTTCGGCGTTCAACCAGCTCAGCAACATCGTTATAGCCGATGGGGGAATGCGGGCCAACCGCAACTCACCATCCTGTCATATTGGCGACGCGAAAGTTATAGCCGATGGGGGAATGCGGGCCAACCGCAACTCCCTGCGGAAGCAGGCGAAGGCGTCTATCGTTATAGCCGATGGGGGAATGCGGGCCAACCGCAACGTACCAGTCACTCTGACACCCGCCAAGGGTGTTATAGCCGATGGGGGAATGCGGGCCAACCGCAACCTTGCGCAGCAAGACTCGCGTGGTGCGTGCGTTATAGCCGATGGGGGAATGCGGGCCAACCGCAACGGCTTGACCACCTGCACGATCGACAGTGTGGTTATAGCCGATGGGGGAATGCGGGCCAACCGCAACTAGCCCGCGACGCTGGCGCCGGTGACCGGGGTTATAGCCGATGGGGGAATGCGGGCCAACCGCAACTCTGCGAGCGACGGGCAGCCAGGGAAAGACGTTATAGCCGATGGGGGAATGCGGGCCAACCGCAACCGGGTCACGCACGGCGACGCCGCCGGCGGGGTTATAGCCGATGGGGGAATGCGGGCCAACCGCAACAGCGGCGTGCGTGATGCGCTCATAGGCCGAGTTATAGCCGATGGGGGAATGCGGGCCAACCGCAACTACCTAATCGTTCACGTTCCCCCGCGCAATGTTATAGCCGATGGGGGAATGCGGGCCAACCGCAACACCGGCCCCGTGCTCATGGCCAGCGCGGCGTTATAGCCGATGGGGGAATGCGGGCCAACCGCAACACGTGCCAGCCGAGGATGTGTCGCCGGTGGTTATAGCCGATGGGGGAATGCGGGCCAACCGCAACACTACGCGCGGCTGGCGCCCGGCACCTACGTTATAGCCGATGGGGGAATGCGGGCCAACCGCAAGCTGAGTACACTGAGTACAGGGGACTCGCCGCGACTCGAAACGGCCGGCCGGTTCAGGCCAGCGTCTGGGTGCGCACCAGCCGGGCATACAGGCCCTCGCCGGCCATCAGTTCGCCGTGCCGGCCCTGCTCCACCGCCCGGCCCTCGGCCAGCGTCACCACCAGATCGGCGTCGCGCACCGTGGACAGCCGGTGCGCGACGACGATCGTGGTCCGCCCGCGCCGCAGCACCGCCAGCGCTTCCTGCACCGCCGCCTCGCTTTCCGTGTCCAGCGCGCTGGTCGCCTCGTCCAGCAGCAGGATGCGCGGGTTGCGCAGCAACGCCCGGGCAATCGCCACCCGCTGGCGCTGGCCGCCCGACAGGCGCCCGCCGCCCGGCCCGAGCGGGGTGGCAAAGCCAAGCGGCAGCGCCGCGATGAACTCCGCCGCCGCCGCCGCCCGCGCCGCCGCCATCACCTCCGCCTCGGTCGCGCCCGGCCGGCCGAGCGCGATATTGGCGCCGACCGTGTCGTCGAACAGCAGCGTATCCTGCCCGACATAGGCGATGGCGTCGCGCAGGCTGGACAGCGACACGTCGCGCACATCGGCGCCATCGACCAGCACCCGCCCGCCGGTCGCCTCATGCAGCCGCGGGATCAGCGCCAGCGCGGTCGATTTGCCCGCCCCGGACGGCCCGACCAGCGCCAGCGTGGTGCCCGGCTCGGCGACGAACGACAACCCGTCCAGCCCCACCCGCCCGTCCGGGTAGCGAAAGCAGACCGCATCGAACACCACCCGCCCGCGCCCCGCCGGCAGCGACGCCGCGCCCGGCCGGTCGATGATGCGCGGCGCCTCATCGAGCACGCCGAAAATGCGCACCAGACCGGCCAGCCCCTCCTGCACCGCCGCATTGAGGCTGCCGAGCGCGCGCAGCGGCTGCGCCGCCAGCAGCAGGGCGGTGACGAAGCCGGTGAAATTGCCCAGCGTGCTGTCGCCGCGCGCCGCCCGCCAGCCGGCAAAGCCGAGCACCAGCGCCACCGCGACGCCGCCGAGCACCTCCAGCAGCGGGTCGATGCGGCTGCGGCTGCGCACCAGCCGCATCAGCTCGCCATAAAGACTGCCGAACGCCGCCTCGGCGCGCGCGCTCTCCGCCGCCTCCAGCCGATAGGCGCGCACCGTGCGCGCCTGCATGAAACTCTCGGTCAGGATTGAGGCGGTCTCGCCGACGCGCACCTGCATGTCGCCGGAGACGCGGCGCAGGCGGCGGCCGATGCGCTGGATCGGCAGCGCCGCGATCGGATAGAGCGCCGCCGCGATCAGGAACAGCGGCCAGTCGAGATACAGCATCGAGCCGATCAGCCCGACGATCTTGACCGCGTCGCCGGCGCCGTTGACGGCGCGGCTGAGCGCATCGCGCACCGTCGCGGTGTCGGCGGTGAAGCGCGCCGCCAGCGCCGCCGGCGCCTCGCGCTCCACCCGCGCCAGATCGGCGCGCGCCAGATGGCCGAACATGCGCGTCTGCAGGCCGCGCACGATCAGCAGCACCGAGCGCTGGATCAGCACGCTCTGGCCGTATTGCGTCATCGCCTTGAAGGTGGTGACGATGACCACGATCACCGGCACCTGATAGAGAATGCGCGGATCGCGGCGCTGGAACATCTCGATGGCGCGGTCGATGACCACCGGGTAGAGCGCCTGGGTCGCCGCGGTCGCGGCGGTGAGCAGCAGGATGACCAGCAGCGAGCCGCCCTGCGCCCGGATATGCTCGCGCCACAGACGAAGCAGGAGGCGCCTGGTGGCGGGGGAAGACGCATCTTCGGGCATGGGGCGCGGCTCTAGCAGCCGCCACCGCTGCCCGCCAGTTCCGTCGCGGGTGGCCGCCTATGTCGATCTGGACCTGGTCGGCGACGGGTTGATCAAGCTGCCGTTCGTGCGCGCCCTGCGCCACGCCTGCCCCGCCGCCGAGATCACCTGGATCGCCGGGCGCGGCGCCAGCGCCTATGCCGGCGTGCTGGCCCCGCTGATGCCGGGCCTGCTCGACCGGGTGGTGGAGCGCTGCGGCGTCGGCGGCGGGTTGCGCGCCGCCATCGGGCCGCCGCGGCTCGATCTGCTGATCGACACCCAAAGCCATGTCGGCACCACGCTGGCGTTGCGCGCCCTGCTGCCGCGCCGCTTCGTCAGCGCCGCCGCCGGCTACTGGCTGTCCGGCGTGCGGCCCGGGCGCGGCTACCGCAAGCCGCGGCGGCTGATCCGCCGGCTGCTCGATCTGGTCGAACTGGCGACCGGCGCGCCGGCGGTGGTCGATGGCGCGCTGCGCCTGCCCGAGGCGACGCGGGCTCGCGCCGCCGCCCTGCTGCCGGCGGGACCGTGCTACGTGGCGCAGGCGGTCGGCGCCGGCGGGCGGCACAAGGCATGGCCGGCCGAGCGCCATATCGAGCTGGCCCGGGCGCTGGCCGGGCGCGGCATCGTCCCGGTGATGATCCTCGGCCCGGCCGAGGCCGATCTGGCGGCGCCGCTCGCCGCTGCGCTGCCGATGGCGCGCTTCCCGCTGCGCGACCTGCCGCCCGATCCGGCGCTGACCATCGCGCTTGGCGCCGGCTGCGCCGCCGCGGTCGCCGCCGATTGCGGCGCGGGACACATGCTGGCCGCCGCCGGCGTGCCGATGGTCTCGCTGTTCGGCCCGACCGACCCGGACAAGCTCGCGCCCTGGGCGACGCGGCTGACCATCCTGCGGGCGCAGGATTTCGGCGGCGGCGGGATGGCGGCGATCCCGCTGGCGGCGGTGCTGGCGGCGGTCGCGCAAACGATCCTATGATGCACCGCCGCATGAACGGGATCGAGATGCCGCCCGCCCTGACCCGCCGCGCCCTGCTCGGCAGCGCCCTCACCACGCCCATGCTGGCCGCCCCCATGCTGGCCGCACCCGCCATCGCCGCCGACGCGCCAGTGCGCATCGGCGTGCTGGTGGACGAAAGCGGCCCCTATCACGACATCGGCGGCCCCGGCTCGGCCGAGGCGGCGCGCATGGCGGCGGAGGATTTCGGCGGCTCGGTGCTCGGCCGGCCAATCGAAATCGCTCTTATGTCGTTCTCTGTTGATAGGGGCCTAACCCTGCGGCTCCCATGATCCAGGTGGTGCGGTCTGATGTGGCACCGAGGGCTTCGATGGTTCTGCGCCAACTCAGGTAGCTCGGCAGGTTCTTGGTGGCGACGCCGTGAAAGCGCCGCATCCATTCCTTGAGTCGGCCGTGGCAGGCATTGACGTTGTTGATGTGAAGCTCCGGCGCCTGGGGCTTTGGCAGGCCAGGAGCGGCCAACACATGGCACCTGATCCCGGCGCGCCGTGCAAGCGCGGTGATCGCCGTCCCTCCGTCGCAGCACAACTCTGCCGGCCGGCTCATGACATTGTGCAGAGCCACCGTGATGCTGGCAGCGTCGAGGCGTGCCAGCACGGCATCGGTGGTGGCGCCGCTGCGGTCGCGCGCGACGATGACCGGGATCTGTTCTGCCGAGAGCCCGCGCTTGAGCGCCTTGCCGCCGCGCTTGCGCGCGGGCCTCGGCAGGGCGCGGCGTTTGCCCTTGAAGGATTCCAGGATGAACGTCTCGTCGGCCTCGACGAGGCCGGTCAGGCGCGGCGGTTTGTCGAGCGTGAGTGCCGACAGGAACCGATGCCGCCAGCGGAACGCGGTGGTATAGGCCACTTTGCAGCGCCCTGCGGCTTGCGCCACCGTCGCGCCGACGATCAACGCTTGTGCCTGATCCGGCCAGCGATCCTGGTGGTGCAGCGGTAGCGCGGCTTGCCGCTGGCGTTGCCCCAGGGATGAATGTCATCTCTGCCGCAATGCGGACAGCCGAAGCTCGCAATGCGACTGCGCCCGACCTGCGACAGCAGGCCCCGGTCAACGTCGGACGCAACCGTCGTGACGCCCGACGGCGCAGCCACGGCTTCACCCGGCACCGCGGGCGCAGCGGCCGAAGCCTCCATCGGATCAGCCGCCCCGGCCAACCCCAGTTCCCGCATTGCCCGGCGCCGCTGTGACGCACTCAGCCGCCCAATACCGGCAAGCCAATCCGCAAACGCCCCCGTGTCCATGTCAGGCTTCCCCCGCCGAACGCCCAACCCTCCCATCGATCAACAGAGATTGCTATAAAAGCCAAAAAAGTCGTTGCCGGGTCCCTTTTGGTCAGCCGGTGCCATTTCAATTGTTGCTGTCCGCCTCCCTGCCGGGAGCGCCAGCCGATCCAGACGCACGCAAGTCACCAGCCGCCGCCGCCAACCGCCGCGCCAGCTCCGCCCGCACATCGCCGGTGCAGCCGCCGTCCAGCCACCACTGCCGCAGCGCCTGCAGCAGCGCGCCCAAATCCGGCCCCGCCGGCACCCCCGCATCGCGCAGATCCTGGCCGCGCAGCGCAAACACCGGCGCCGGCATCGCCGCCAGCCGCGCCAACACCGCCGCATCTCCACCGGCCAGCCAAACCCGCCCGATCAGCACCGCCCGCGGCAGCTCCGCCAACGCCCGGCGCAAATCGGCATCATCGGCCCCCGCCGGCACCGCCGCCGCGTCGCGCAGCGCGATCAGCCGGTCGCGCTCGGCCGATGACAGCCGCAGCCGCTCGGCGACGCGCCCGGCATCCCCGGTCAGCAGCGCCGCCAGCCGCAGCAGCGGATCGGCCGGCGCGCCGCACGCCACCAGCGCCGCCAGCCGCGCCGGCGCCGTCCCCTCCGGCAGCACCGCCGCCAACACGCCGAGCCGTGCCATCAACTGCACCGCCGCCACCGGATCGGGCGCCGCCAAAATGCGTTTCAACTCGCTCCACACCCGCTCGGCCGACAGCAGCGCGAGGCCCGGCACCGCCGCGCCGATCGCCGCCACCGCCGCCGGGTCCGGCGCGCCCACGCCATACCGCGCCCAAAACCGGAAAAACCGCAAAATGCGCAAATAATCCTCGGCAATGCGCGTCGCCGCCGCGCCGACGAAGCGCACCCGGCCGGCGCGCAGATCGTCGATGCCGGCGAAATAGTCGAACACCGCGCCGGCCGGCGTCATCGACATGGCGTTGATGGTGAAATCCCGCCGCGCCGCATCGGCGCGCCAGTCATCGGTGAACGCCACCACGGCGCGCCTGCCGTCGGTGGTCACGTCGCGGCGCAGCGTCGTCACCTCGAACCCGCGATGTGCGGCGATGGCGGTGACGGTGCCGTGGGCGATCCCGGTCGGCGCCGATTTCAGCCCGGCCGCGCGCAGCGCCGCCACCACCGCGGCGGGCGGCATCGGCGTTGCCAGATCGATGTCGGCGACCGGCCGCCCGGCCAGCGCGTCGCGCACCGCGCCGCCGACCAGCCGCGCCCCCGGCAGCGCCGCCAGCACCGCCGCCAGGCCGGGTTCGCCCAGCACGGCAGGCGGCGGCAGGATCAGCGCCGGCGGCGCGCTCATGGTGCGGCATGCCCAGGGATGATCCGACCATCGATCAGCGCCGCCGGCACATAATCCTGCCCGCGATCGAGCCGGTGCGACAGGCCGTACCACAGTGTTCCCGCCGCCAGCCCGGCGATGGCGGCGACCACCGGCCAGACCAGCGCCGGCCGCGCCAGCCGCGCCGCCAGCCACCACGCGGCCAGCAGCAGCAGCGGCGCCAGGAACAGGCCGGCCTCGGCCCAGCGCATCAGCGCGGGCTCCGCAGCCGCACCGCCAGATTGACCAGAATGGCGGCGGTGGCGCCCCAGATGTGATGCTCGGGATGCGGCCACACCCAGAACTCGCGCCAGCGTCCGCGGAAATGCGCCCGCTGCTTCTGCGGCGCGTCGGGGTCGAGCAGCACCGCCAGCGGCAGCTCGAACACCGCCGCCACCTCCGCCGCCGAGGGCCGCAGCTCCAGCGCCGCCAGCGCCCGCCCCGCCGGCAGCAGGCCGAGCACCGGGGTAATGCGGAACCCGGTGCCGGTGACATAGTCGGGCAGCCGTCCGAGCAACTCGACATGTTCGGGTCCGAGGCCGATTTCCTCCTGCGCCTCGCGCAGCGCCGCCGCCTCCGGCCCGCTGTCGCCCGGATCGATGCGCCCGCCGGGGAAACTCACCTGCCCGGCATGGTTGGACAGATGCGCCGTGCGCCGCGTCAGCAGCACCCCAGGCACCGGGCCGAGCACAAACGGCACCAGAACCGCGGCCGGTGTCAGCGCCGCCGGGGCGAGGTCTCTGGTGTCATCGCCATCGAGCGCTGCGGCGGTCGCCTGCGGCCTCGGCCGGCTGTTCTCGGCCAGCGCCAGACCGGCAAGGCGGGCGCGCAAATCATCGGCATCCACCTGGCCCGGCTACTCCTCGCCGTTGGGCAGCTCGCCGAGCGGGAAGAACACGCCGCAGCTCCACACCCCGAGCATGCGCTGACAATGCCGCATCCCCGGCTCGCCCAGCGCCACCAGCTCGTAATAGACGGCGCGCGAGATGCGCGCCTCGACCGGCGCCTCGGCGCTGCCGCGGACGCGGAGATAGGGGGTCGGCTCGCAGGTCAGGATATCGTGGGCGATGCGGATCGGGTGGTCCGGTCCGGCGGTCACCATCTGATCGACATTGGTGCGGAAGGTCAGCGCCTGGGTCCGGCCGCAGCCGACCCAGTCCATCTCGACGGCGACGAAGGGCGCGTCTTCGACCTCGATGCGGCCGCGTTCGGCGGGCGTCTGCAGCCAGAAACTGCCGTCCGGCTCGCGGCGCAGCACCGAGGCGAACAGACAGACCAGTTCCTTCCGCCCGATTGGGCTGCCGCGATACATCCAGGTGCCGTCGCGCCGGATCAGGAACGGCAGCTCGCCGCACTCAACCGGGCGGCGCACCGGCCGCGACGCCGCCGCGGTCGGTTCGCCGGCCAGTGCCGGCGCCTTCGACATGCGCATTGCGTTGTCGTCCTCCCGCGTGAGGGTGGCCTCGTTCACGTTGTCGTCTCCGCCTCCGTCATCAGGCCGCCGCCCACGTTGGCGATATAGGGTGCGCCCCCCATCCGGTAAAAGTGGCAGGGTCAACTTCGTCGCTGGCGCTTCCACAATCTCGGCGCGCTATAACATCCAGCCAAGGGCCATACTGCGACGCAGCATCGAGGAATCGGCATGACCGCACCCGCCGCCGCCTTCCCGCCTCCCGCCGCCGATGGCGGCATCGTCGCCGAGGTCGAGGCGCTCGGCGCCCGCATCGCCAGCGTGCGGGCGCAGGTCGGGCGCGTCATCCTGGGCCAGCAGGAGGTGATTGATCAGGCGCTGATCACCTTGTTGTCGGGCGGCCACGTGCTGCTGGTCGGCGTGCCCGGCCTGGGCAAAAGCCGGCTGGTGGAAACGCTGGGCAGCGTGCTCGGCCTCGACTGCAAGCGGGTGCAGTTCACCCCCGACCTGATGCCCGCCGATATTCTCGGCAGCGAGGTGCTCGACGAAAATGCCGACGGCCGGCGCAGTTTCCGCTTCGTGCCCGGCCCGGTGTTCTGTCAGTTGCTGATGGCCGACGAGATCAATCGCGCCTCGCCGCGCACCCAGTCGGCGCTGCTGCAGGCGATGCAGGAGCAGCGCGTCGCCGTCGCCGGTGTCGAACACAAGCTGCCGCGGCCGTTTCACGTGCTGGCGACGCAGAACCCGATCGAGCAGGAGGGCACCTACCCGCTGCCGGAAGCGCAGCTCGACCGTTTCCTGCTGCAGGTCGATGTCCGCTATCCGGATCTTGATGCCGAGCGGGCGATGCTGCTGGCCACCACCGGCGCCGCCGAGGCGCGCGCGGTGCAGGCGCTGACGCCGGAGGAGCTGTTGGCGGCGCAGGCGCTGATCCGCCGGGTGCCGGTCGGCGAGACGGTGCTCGACGGCATCCTGCGGCTGGTCCGCGGCGCCCGGCCGGAAACCGCCGAGGATGCGGCGGTGCGCGAGCATGTCGCGTGGGGTCCGGGGCCGCGCGCGGCGCAGGCGCTGATGCTGGCCAGCCGCGCCCGCGCGGTGCTCGACGGGCGGCTGGTGCCGAGCGTCGAGGACGTGGCGGCGCTGGCGCAGCCGGTGCTGCGGCACCGCATGGCGCTGAAGTTTTCCGCCCCGGCCGGGCTGAGCCTCGGCGTGGTGATCGACCGGCTGGTGGAACGCCTCGGGTGAAACGGTCGCCGCCCGCCGCACGGATGCCCGCCGCATGACCCCCCTCACCCGCCCTGCCGAGGCAATGGGGGCGCATCTGCCGCCGCTGATGGTCACCGCCGAGCGGGTGGCGGCGACGGTGGCGCAGGGCGTGCACGGCCGCCGCCGGGTCGGCCAGGGCGACAGTTTCTGGCAGTTCCGCCCGTTCCTGCCCGGTGACACCGCGGCGCGCATCGACTGGCGCGTCTCCGCCCGCGCCAATCGCACCTTCGTGCGCGAGACCGAGTGGGAGGCGGCGCAGACCGTCTGCCTGTGGCGCGACGGCGGCGCCTCGATGCGCTGGAAGTCGCGCGCCGCGCCGGTCGAGAAGGCCGATCGCGCCGGGCTGATCCTGCTGGCGCTGGCGGCGCTGCTGCTGCGCGGTGGCGAGCGGGTGCGGCTGCTGGCGCCGGGGTCGCGCCCGCTGCATGGCCGTGCCGGGCTGGAACGCCTCGCCGATGAGCTGGAGCGCAGCACCGCCGGGGACGGCATCCCGCCCGACCTGGCGGTGCCGCGCCATGCCAGCGTGGTGCTGATCGGCGATCTCCTGGCGCCGCTGGAGACGCTGGCGGCGCGCATCGCCGGCCTCGCCGCGATGCCGGCGGGCGGCACCGTGCTGCAGGTGCTCGACCCGGCCGAAATCATGCTGCCCTATCAGGGCCGGGTGCGCTTTCAGGGCATGGCCGGCGGCGCCGCCGCGCTGATCCCGCGCGTCGAGGGCGTGCGGGCGCAGTATGCCGAGCGGCTGGCGGCGCAGCAGCGCGGGCTGGCGGCGATCTGCGCCGCCGCCGGCTGGGGGTTTTCCGTCCACCGCACCGATCAGCCGCCGGAGACGGCGCTGCTGGCGCTCTACAGCGCACTCGCGCCGCAGCGGGGCCGGCGGTGATTTTCGCCGCGCCGTGGCTGCTGCTGGCGCTGGCGGCGCTGCCGCTGCTGTGGTGGCTGCTGCGCGTCACCCCGCCGGCGCCGCGGCGGGAGGTGTTCCCCGCCGTGCGCCTGCTGCTCGGCCTGCACGCCGCCGCCGAGACCCCGGCGCGCACGCCGTGGTGGCTGCTGGCGCTGCGCATGCTGGCTGCCGGCCTGATCATCGTCGGGCTGGCGCGCCCGGTGCTCGATGCCGGCGGCCGGCTCGGCGGGCAGGGGCCGGTGTTGCTGGTGGTCGATGACGGCTGGGCCGCGTCCGGCGACTGGCCGCGGCGCATGGCGGCGGCCGGCGGCGTGCTGGACCGCGCCGAACGCGAGGGCCGCGCCGCCGCGCTGCTGGCCACCGCCGCCGGCGAAACCGGCGCCGCCCCGGCGGCCGGCCTCGCCATGCCGGCGAGCGAACTGCGCGCCCGGCTCGCCGCGCTGCGGCCGAAACCCTGGGCGGTCGATCGCGCCGCCGCGGTCGCGGCGCTGCGGGCGTGGCACGGCGGCGGCCCGGTCGCCTATGTCGCCGACGGGCTGACCGATGGTCCCGGCTGGCCGGGCTTCGCCGCTTCGCTGGCGGCGATCGGCCCGCTGACGGTGCTGCGCGACGCGGTGCCGCAGGCCCGCCTGCTGCTGCCGCCCGAGGCCAGCGCCGACCGCATCACCGTGCGCGTGGCGCAGGTGCCGCGACCGCTGCCGGCGGCGCTGGCGGTGCTGGCGCAGTCGGGCGACGGGCGCACCCTCGCCCGGCTGCCGCTGAGCATCGCCGCCGACGCCGCCATCGGCACGGCGGCGTTGCGCCTGCCGCTGGAAATCCGCAACCGTCTCGCCGGGCTGATGCTGGAGGGCGCCGCCTCGGCCGGCGCAGTGGAGCTGCTCGACGAGCGCTGGCGCCGCCGCCCGGTCGGCATCCTGGCCGGCGACGCCGCGGCGGCCGATACGCCGCTGCTCGGTCAGGCGTACTATCTGCGCCGCGCGCTCGGCCCCTATACCGAGGTGCGCGACGGCGATCTCGATGCGCTGCTGGGGCGCGACCTGTCCGTGCTGGTGCTGGCCGACCACGTCATCGCCGACGGGCCGGAGCATGACCGCATCGCCGACTGGGTGGACCATGGCGGGCTGCTGCTGCGCTTCGCCGGGCCGCAGACGGCGGCGCACCCGGACAGTCTGCTGCCGGTGAAGCTGCTGGCGGGCGATCGCCAGCTCGGCGGCGCGCTGTCCTGGAGCAAGCCGGCCGGCCTCGCCGCGTTTGCCGACGACTCGCCGTTCGCCGGGCTGGCGGTGCCCGACGATGTGCGGGTGACGCGGCAGGTGCTGGCCGAACCCGACGCGCATCTTGCCGACGCCACCTGGGCGCGGCTCGGCGACGGCACCCCGCTGGTGACCACGGCGACGCGCGGCCGCGGCCGCATCGTGCTGTTCCACATCACCGCCAATGCCGACTGGTCGGATCTGCCGCTGTCCGGTCTGTTCGTCGAAATGCTGCGCCGGCTGGTGGCGCTGTCGGCCGGCGTCGCCAGCAGCGCGCCGGGCAATGCCCGGCTGGCGCCGGCGGCGACGCTGGACGGCTTCGGCCAACTGGTCGCGCCGCCCTCCGCCGCCACCGCCCTGGCCGCCGACGAGGTGGCGGCGGCGGTCGCCGCGCCGCTGCATCCGCCCGGCCTGTACGGACCGGAAAACGGCCGCCGCGCGCTCAATCTGGCGACCCATGCGGCGCTGCCGGAGGACGCGCCGGCGATCGCCGGGGCCAGCGTCGCGCCGATCGCCGGCGCCGCGCCGGAGCGCGCCATCGGGCCGTGGCTGATCGCGCTGGCGCTGGCGCTGCTGGCCGCCGACCTGCTGGTGTCGCTGCGGCTGCGCGGCCTGCTGCGCCCGGCCGTCGCGGCGCTGCTGCTCGGCGTCGTGCTGGCCGGCCCGGCGCGGGCGCAGGACGCCAGCGAACAGAACCCGGCGCTGATCACCCGCCTCGCCTATGTCGTCACCGGCGATGCCCAGCTCGACGCGGTGTCGCGCATGGGGCTGGCGGGCCTGTCGGATTACGTCAACCGGCGCACCGCGGCGACGCTCGGCGATCCGGCGCCGGTCGAACCGGGGCGCGACGATCTGAGCTTCTATCCGCTGCTCTACTGGCCGATCGCCGCCGACGCGGCGGTGCCCTCGGGGGCAGCGGTGGCGGCACTCAACGGCTTCATGTCGCATGGCGGCATCATCCTGATCGACACCCGCGACGGCGGCAGCGGCGCCGGCATGGTCGCCGGCGCCGGCGACGCCCTGACGCGCATCGGCCAGGGCCTCGCCGTGCCGCCGCTGACGCCGCTGACCTCGGCGCATGTGCTGGCGCGCGCCTTTTACCTGCTGCAGGATTTCCCCGGCCGCTACGACGGCGACACCGTCTGGGTGCAGCGCGATCAGGACCGCAGCAATGACAGCGTCAGCCCGGTGATCATCGGCGCCCATGACTGGGCCGCCGCCTGGGCGATCGACGCCGAGGGCCGCAACCCCTACGCCACCCTGCCCGGCGGCGCGCGGCAGCGCACCCTGGCCTATCGGTTCGGGGTCAATCTGGTGATGTACGCGCTGACCGGCAACTACAAGGGCGATCAGGTGCATGTGCCGTCGCTGCTGGAACGGCTAGGGCAATAGCCATGCACATGGAGCAGGCGATTGCCGCGCTGCGCTTTCACCCGGCCCTGCCGCTGTGGCTGCTGGCCGCGCTCGGCGCGCTGTGCGTCGCGGCGCTGGCGGTCGCGGTGTGGCGGCGGGCGGCCGGAACGGTCTGGCGGGCCGGCGCCTTCGCGGTGCTGCTGCTGTGGCTGGCGGGGCCGCTGCTGGTCGAGGAGACGCGGCAGACGCTGCCTGATATCGGGCTGCTGGTGATCGACCAGAGCGCCAGCATGGCGGTCGGCGACCGCACCCGCCTCGCCGAGCAGGCGCGCCGACAGATCGAACGCGCCGCCGGCGCGCTGCCCGATCTCGACCTGCGCACCATCACCGTGCCGGAGAGCGGCAGCGACGGCACCCGGCTGTTTGCCGCGATCGAGCGGGCGCTGGCCGACATTCCGCGCGCCCGCCTCGCCGGCATCGTCGCGGTCACCGACGGGCAGGTCCACGACATCCCCGCCACCGCCCCCGGCGGCGTGCCGCTACAGGTGCTGCTGGCCGGGCGCGGCGAGGAGACCGACCGGCGCATCCGCATCATCTCGGCGCCCGAATACGGCATCGTCGGCAAATCGGTGCAGTTGCGCGTCGCCGTGGACGATCTCGGCGTCAGCCATGGCGGGCTGCTCGGCGGCGATGCCGGCGCCGCCCGGCTGACCATCCGCCGCGACGGCGAGCCGCCGGTGGTTGAGAGCGTGCCGGTCGGCCGCGAGCACGTCATCGAGCTGCCGATCACCCGCGCCGGCCCGAGCGTCGTCGCCCTCACCGCCGAGACGCTGCCGGGCGAGGTCTCCACCGCCAACAATACCGCGGTGGTGCAGATCAACGGCGTGCGCGACCGGCTGCGCGTGCTGCTGGTCTCGGGCGAGCCGCATCCGGGCGAGCGGACCTGGCGGCGGCTGCTGAAATCCGACCCGGCGGTCGATCTGGTGCATTTCACCATCCTGCGCCCGCCGGAAAAGGACGATTTGACGCCGCTGCGCGAACTGGCGCTGATCGCGTTTCCGGTGCGCGAGCTGTTCATGATGAAGATCAAGGAGTTCGATCTGATCATCCTGGACCGCTTCCAGAACCGCGGCACGCTGCCGCCGATCTATCTGCGCAACATCGCCGACTATGTGCGCGACGGCGGTGCGCTGCTGATGAGCGTCGGGCCGGAGTTCACCGGCGACACCAGCCTCGGCAACACGCCGCTCGGGGCGGTGCTGCCGGCAACCGCGCCGGAGGAGGGCGGCGTCGTCGAGGGCGCCTTCCGCCCGACGGTGACGCCGCTCGGGCTGCGCCATCCGGTCACCGCCGACCTGCCGGGACTGCATGGCGCGGCGGCGCCGAGCTGGGGTCGCTGGTACCGCCGCATCGCGCCGATCGAGAGCCATGGCGAAGTGCTGATGACCGGGCCGGACAACACGCCGCTGCTGCTGCTCGACCGGGTCGGGCCGGCGGAGACCGGCGGGCGGGTGGCGATGCTGCTGTCGGACCAGATCTGGCTGTGGTCGCGCGGCCATGACGGCGGCGGGCCGCAGGCTGAACTGTTGCGCCGCGTCGCGCATTGGCTGATGAAGGAACCCGATCTGGAGGAAACGGCGCTGACCGCGCGTATCGACCATGGCCGGCTGACGGTGGAGCGGCGTACCACCGAAGACACGCCGCCGCCCCCGGTCACCGTCACCGCACCGGACGGGACGGCGGCGACGCTCGCGCTGGCGCCGCTGCGGCCGGGCCGCGCCGCCGGCAGCATGGCGGCGGCGGCGCCGGGGGTGTGGCAGGCGAGCGACGGCACGCTGCACGCCTACGCCGCCGCCGCCGCCGCCAACCCGTTGGAAATGGCCGATCTGCGCGCCACCGCGAGCAAGCTCGGCCCGCTGGCGCGGGCGTCCGGCGGCAGCATCCACTGGCTCGACCCGGCGGGGGTGCCGGCGCTGCGCCGCACCGAGCCGGGGCGCGAGGCGGCCGGCGCCGACTGGATCGGGCTGCAGCGCCGGCACGACCATCTGGTGACCGGCATCGCCGCGCTGCCGCTGCTGCCGCCCTGGGCGGCGTTGCCGCTGCTGCTCGGGTTTGCCCTGGCGGCATGGCGACGCGAGGCGGCGTGATGACGAGGACGGGAGGGATGTGTCTTCCAGAACCTGCAGGACCCTGAGCGCGGCTCGTCCGGCTCCTCCGCACACTGGCCGGCGCTGATCGGCTTCGTCGGGCTGACCATGCTGGTCGGCACCGTCGATGGCATGCTCACCGCGCCGGTGATCCGCGGCTGGTATCTGTCGCTGATCCGACCGCTGGGCACGCCACCGAACTGGCTGTTCGGGCCGGTGTGGTCGGTGCTCTACGTGATGATCGCGGTGGCCGCGTGGCTGGTCTGGCGCCAGCCCTTCCACCGCCGGGCGCTGCGCCTGTGGGGCTGGCAATTGCTGCTCAACGCGCTGTGGACGCCGCTCTTTTTCAACCTGCACATGCTCGGCGCGGCGCTCGTCGAAGTGCTGCTGCTGATCGGCCTGGAGGTACTGACATTGCTGGCCTTCCGCCGACGCGCGACGCTGGCGGCGATACTGATGCTGCCCTATTTGCTGTGGACGTGCTACGCTGCCTATCTCAATGCCGGATTCTGGTGGTTGAATCGCGGTCAGGGCTGAGGGCGGGCGGCATGCGACTGAGCTTTGTCATACGGGCGGTGACGGTGATCGGGCTGGGCCTCAGCCTGCCTGTGCTGGCGGTGACGCTGGCCACCCCGGCGCAGGCGCAGATGCCGCAGGGCGTCAGCCCCGGCACCCAGGGCTTCCAGCCGATGGTCAAGCCGGATCAGCCGAACGGGCCGAAAGACGTGGTGCCGCCGGCGCTGCCCGGGGCCACACCCGGCCGCGGCGCCGCCCCGGCCGACAAGAGCGTGGCCGATCTCGGCCCCAACGAAGCGCTGTTCGACGCCATCAACCGCGGCGACATCGGCCAGGCGCGCGACGCGATCGGCCGCGGCGCCGAGCTCAACGCACAGAACGTGCTGGGGATGACGCCGCTTGAGCTGTCGGTCGATCTCAGCCGCAACGACATCACCTTCTTCCTGCTGTCGCTGCGCGGCGCCGGCGAGGCGAAAGCCGGCGCCGGCAAGGCCACGGCGCCGGTGAGCATCGCCAAGACATCACCCCGGCCCGCCCCGGCCAAGCCGGCGCCGGCGAAATTCATCGCCGTGCGGGAAAAGCCGGCGGCGCGGCAATATGCCGGGCCGTCCGACCCCGGCATCCCCGACCCCTCCGCCGGCTTCCTCGGCTTCGGCCGCAGCGTCCAGTAGCGACTCAGGCGCGGCGACGGCGGCCGAGCGGCACCTCGGCCCAGTAGGTCTCGCCCGGCGCCAGCACCAGATCGAGCCAGCCGCCGCCGCTCAGCGCCAGCCGGGCATCGCCGTCCGTCCAGCGGAAATCCGCCACTTCGCCCTGATATTCCACCGCGTGCCAGCCGGCGCCGAGCCGGGCATCGTCGAGCGCGATCGGCGTGCCGTTGACCACCAGGGCGCGCAGCGCCACCCCGAGGCGGCGGCGATCCTCGGTATCGCCGCGGGTTTCCGCCGGCAGCGCGGCGCGCGAGACGATGCGCACGCCGCGCGTGCCGGCGGGCAGGCGGGCAGGCGGGCAGGCGGAAGCCGCGGCGGCTGCCCCAGCCCTCCGGGTCGATGCGCCGCCCGGCGGCGATGATGTGCAGATCGGGGTCGCTGGTGCGGGCATGGCCCATCGCCTCGGCGCGCGCCAGCAGGCGCGCACGCACCGCCGCCAGCGCCGGCCCCGCGCGCAGCAACGGCGCGCAGGCCCGCACCTGCCACACATTCAGCGCGAAATCGGGATGCAGATGCGTGCCCGGCCCGCCATTGGCGAAGGCGCCGCGATTGCCGGTGTCGAGATAGGATTCCGCCGGCATCCCCTCGGCCAGCAGCACGTCATGCGCCGGCAGTTCGACATGCCAGTAGGTGACGCGGTCGCGCCGCTCCTGCACGATGGTACGGCCGTTCAGCAGATAACGCACCGGCACCAGCGCGCCGTCGAGATACAGCGCATGATCGGGAGACAGCAGCAGATCGCGCGCCGGCTGTCCGGGGGCGATGGCGCCGGCGCACACCCGCACCGGCCAGACGTCCTGCGGACGCGGCTGGCGGCGGCAATCGGTGTCGCGATGGCCGAGCCAGACGATCGGCGCCGTCCCGCCCGCTGCGGTCCACACCATGTCGCCGCGGCGCAACCGCTCGACCGCGACCGCGCCGCGGGTGGTGGCGATGCGCGTGCCGGCGGCGAAACAGGGCGCATCGAGCGTGCCGAGCGCGGCGGCGGCAAAGCTGGCGCCGGCGCTGTCGGCGATCGGCGCCGCGCTCATCGTCAGGCTGTAGTCGTTGGCGTAGCTGCTGCTGGTGGAAACATCGACATAGTAGGTGCCGGCAGCGAGGTTCTGGCCGAGCCAGACGTCGCCATTGGTGTTGAACGGGGCGGCGACGATCTGGCTGCCCGACACGTTATCGAGGTTCAGCGCCACCTGCCCCGGATTGGCGAGGCCGCTGGGATGCAGCGACACCGTGGCGGCGGCCGACAGGGTGAATTTGTAGAAATTGTCGGTGTTGCCGGTGCCGACATCGCTGTTGAAGGTCTGTGCGGCGCCGCGGCAAGCGTGTTGCCCGCCGCCTCGTTGATGATGTTGGCCGATGCAGTCAGACTGTATCCCGTCCCGCCGGTCGAGAAACTGTTGTTGATGTCGAGGTAATAGGTTCCGGTGGTAAGCACCGTGACCAGCGATCCGCCAAAGATCGGAGTCGCCCCTGCCTGGTCGATCAGGTTGCCGGAAATGTCGCGCAATATCAGTTCCGCGCTGTAGCTGGCTGAAATGCCTGTCACGTCGAGATGCACGATGCTGGTCTGGGTGATGTCCAGCTTGTAATAGTCGTCGGGATGCGTGGCACCGGCCCAGCCGGCGTAGGTCGCGCCGGTCGCCGGCGGCGCGCCGATGTCGAGCGCCGTCGCGATGCTGCCGCCGGGATTGCTGCCTGCCGCGGTGCCGACCGCGGGCGCGCCGTCCGACAGGGACAGCCTGTACTCCGAGGGTGCAGTACTGTTCGGCAGAACCTCGGCATAATACGTCCCGGCGCCCAACTGCGTACTGATCGACGCATCGGCGATCGACGTCGCATACGTCGCCTGCAGCGACGTACCGTTGGAGTTGAGCAGCTTGAGATTGGTGAAGTTGGGCACATCGCCGGCGCCGTAGGCGGACAGCACGAGGTTGACGGTGTTGGTGCCGGTCAGGGTGAAGGCGAACACGTCGGCCGGATTGACCGCCGACACTTCCCCGGTGAAGCTCTGCGGCGTCGCGCTCAGCGCCGGCACGACACGCGCGGTCGCCAACGTGTCGCCGGCGATGTTAGTAACCGCGGTGGCACTGGCCGTCAGCGTGTAGCCGGCGGTGTTGGCGAGCGGCGCCGTCGCCACCGACAGATTATAGCCGTTCGACCCGTTCGGGTTCTGGTCGTTGACGACGATGTAATAGGTGCCGGAGGGCAGCGGCGCGAGATCGGTGTTGATCCAGGCATCGGCATTGAGACCGCCGGTGATCGTGTCCAGCGTCGGGCCGGAGGCGTTCTCCAGCGTCAGCGTCGCGGTCTCGGACAGGCCGGAGAGATGCAGCCTCACCGCCGCGGCCGAGGTCAGGTTGAAGGCGTAATAGTCGCTCGGGTTGCTGCTGCCGACCCAGTCAGCGAAACTCTGGGTTGACGTGCCAAGCGTCCCGAGCTGCGTCGCCACGGCCATGCTGGTGCCGCCCGCCGTCGAACTCGGGCTGCCGACCGGCGGCGTGGCGACGCTGGCGTTCAGCGTGTAGGCAATGTCACTGTTCGCCGCGACAAGGACGCAATTCGTGCCCGGCGCGAGATTTTCAACGATCGAGCCGGTCGAAACGGATAGGCGGTTCCGGTAGCGATCGGAGTGTCGTTGGCCCCGAACAGGCCGACGGACATCGTATAGTTACCGTAGCCGGCGATGTAGCCGAGACTGAGCGTCACCGTCTCGGTATTGGCCAGGCTGAATGAATACCAGTCCCTCTGCTTGTAAGCCCCGACAATGCCGCCGACCGTCATTCCCTGCTGCGACACCCGCGCCCTGTGGCGATCAGAACCCCCACGCCACCCGCTTGTCATTCCCCCGGCGCAGACCGCGCAACCGCGCCAGCGCCATCAGCGGGAAAAACAGCCGGTAGCCGTGATAGCGCAGGTAGAACACGCGCGGGAAACCCACCGCCGTATAGGGCGCCTCATCCCACTCGCCATCGGCCTTCTGGCACCCGGCCAGCCACGCCGCGCCGCGCGCCGTCGCCGCGTGCTCCGCCTCCCCCGCCGCCATCAGCCCGAGCACCGCCCAGGCGGTCTGCGACGGGGTGCTGCGGTGATAGCGGCCGCGCGGCGCCTCGGCGTAGGTTTCGTTGTCCTCGCCCCAGCCGCCATCGTCACGCTGCGTCGCCAGCAGAAACCCCACCGCGCGGCGCACCGCCGGATCATCGGCGGCGACGCCCGCCGCGTTGAACGCGCACAGCACCGACCACGTCCCATAAATGTAGTTGGTGCCCCAACGGCCGAACCAACTGCCATCCGCGAGCTGCTCGGCGCGCAGCCACGCCAGCGCCCGCGCCAGCACCGGATCGTCCGCCGGCATGCCGATCTGCGCCAGGAACGAGACGCAGCGCGCGGTGACATCGGCAGTCGGCGGATCGAGCAGCGCGCCGTGATCGGCGAACGGGATGTGATTGAGATACATCCTGTCGTTATCAGCATCGAACGCGCCCCAGCCGCCGCCGCGGCACTGCATGCCGACGATCCAGTCGCGCGCCCGCGCCACCGCAGCGGCCAGTGTCGGGTCGCCGCCGCCCTGCTCCATATGCCGATGCAGCAGCATGCCGACGACGGCGGTGTCATCGACATCCGGGTAATGCGGATTGGCATACTGAAACGCCCAGCCGCCGGGCGTCGCCGCCGGCCGCGCCCGCGCCCAGTCGCCGACCACGTCGTTGATCTGCCGTGCGCGCAGCCACGCCACCGCCTGCGCCACCGCCGGTGCCGCGGCCCCCTGCGCCTCGATCACCGCATGCCCGGCCAATCCGGTGTCCCAGACGGGTGAAAGACAGGGCTGGCAGTAGGCGCGATCTTCCTCCACCACCAGCAGCTTGCGCACGCTGGCCCAGGCGATGGCGGCGTGTGGGTGGTCGGGCGGACAGCCGAGCGTGTCGAACATCATCACCGCATTGGCCATCGCCGGATAGATGGCGCCGAGACCATCCTCACCGTTCAGCCGCTCGGCGACGAAGCCGACGGCGCGGGCAATGGCGCGCCGCCGCGTCGCCGGCGGAAACAGCGGCTGCGCCAGCCGCAGCACGCGGTCGAGATGTTTGAACACATGGCCCCAGCCGGAGCGGAACGGCCCGCGGATCCAGTCGCGCACCTGCTCCGGCGGGGTGACGAACAGCTCGGCCACATGCACGCCGCGCGGGTTGCGCGCGCGCGGGCGCAGCGCCATCAGCACCACCAGCGGCACGATCACCGTGCGCGACCAGTACGACACCTTGTCGAGGTGGAACGGGAACCAGCGCGGCAGCAGCATCAGTTCGACCGGCATCACCGGTACGGCGCGCCACGGCACCTCGCCGTACAGCGCCAGTTGCGCGCGGGTGAAGACATTGCTGCGCTCGGCCCCGCCGGCCGCCAGAATCGCCGCGCGCGCCCGCTGCATATGCGGCGCCGCGCGGTCGTCACCGATCATCTTCAGGGCAAAATACGCTTTCACGCTGGCCGAGAGATTGAACGCACCATCATGAAACAGCGGCCAGCCGCCATGCGCGCCCTGCGTCGCGCGCAGATAGCGGCCGATCTTGCCCTCCAGCTCCGGCGTGATGCGGTCGAGAAAATGCTCCAGCAGCACGTATTCGGCGGGAATCGTCGCGTCGGCCTCAAGCTCGAACACCCAGTGTCCGTCGCCGCGCTGCCGCCGCAGCAGCGCCGCCTCCGCGCGCGCCACCGCGTCGTCGAGCATGCTATCGGCGATGGTGGCACGGTCGCTGGGCATGGTCGGCTCCGGTCAGCGGGCGAGAAGCAGTTGGGCGGCAGTGCGGCCGGAGCGGATGGCGCCCTCGATGGTGGCGGGCAGTCCGGTCGCGGTCCAGTCCCCGGCCAGCACGAGGTTGGCCAGCGCGGTGCGGGCGCCGGGGCGGCGTTGCTCCTGCGCCACGGTGGCGGCGAAGGTGGCGCGGCGTTCCTTGACCACCCGCCACGGCGGCAGCGTGCCGGCAAGGCCGAAGGCGGCGCAGAGATCGGGCCAGACGCGGGCGGCGATGGTCTCGGCCGGCAGTTCGGCCAGCGCGTCGGCGGCACTGATGGTGACCGAGACGATGCCCGGCCGCACGAACGCCCATTCGGCGGTGCCGCCGATCAGGCCGACGAAGCCGGCCGGCCCCGGATCGGCCGCGGCGCGGACATGCACGTTGACGATGGCGCCGAACCGGTCGGGCACGCTCAGCCCCGGCAGCAGGGCGGCGGCGACCGGCGGCGGCACCGCCAGCACCACCTGCGCGTCGTCCGCCAGCGCCACCGCATCCAGCGCCGCGACCCGCCCGGCGGCGATGCCGAGTGCGGCGATGCGCTGGCCGGTGCGCAGCACGCCGCCGCGCGCGGAAATATAGGCCACCGCCGGATCGACGAAGCTCTCCGACAGGCCGACGCGGGCGAAGCGCGGCAGTGTCGCGCCGCCGCCGCGCAGCAGCGTCTCGCGCACCACCTGCGCCAGCAGCGTCGCCGCGCCCTGCTGCGGCGGCGTGTTCAGCGCCGCGATGGCGAGCGGCTCCAGCAGACGGCGATACAGCGCGCCGCCATCGTCGAGCGCTGCGGCGACGCTGCCGCGCGCGCGCAGCAGCCGCAGCAGCGCCAGATAGTCGCGCGCGCTGGTGCCCGGCACGCGACGGGACGGCCGCAGCAGCCACCACGGCAGCCGCCCAGCACTCGGCGCCACCGTCCAGCGCTCGCCGCGGGCCACATCGACGAACGGAAACAGCGGCCGCTGCGGCCCCGCCAGCGAGTCGGCCGCGCCGATCTGCGCCAGATAGCCAAGCGCCGCGCGGTTGCCGGAGAGGAGCAGATGATTGCCGTTGTCGATGCGGCAGCCGAGTTCGCGGTCGAAATAGGAGCGGCAGCGCCCGCCGGCGGCCGGCCCCGCCTCATACAGCGTCACCCTGCGCCCGGCGGCGGCGAGCGCCACGCCGGCCGAGAGGCCGGCCAGCCCGGCGCCGATGATGTGAACGTGGCTCATCGCCGCGCACACTGGCGCTGCGACCAACCGCCGCTCATGCCAGCCCGTGGCGCAGCGCGATCCACAGTTTCTCCGCCCGCGGCAGCTTCGCCGGGGTGGCGAGGTCGCGCCAGCCGCGCCGCTCCAGCCGCGCCAGCACCGCTTCATAGGTGGCGCCCATCAGCCGCGCCGGGCGCATCGCCCGCCGGTCACAGCGCCGCATCGCCGCTGCGGCGGCGGCGAAATGCGCATGCGCCATCACGGCGACGCGGGCACACACCGCGGCGCGCGCCGGATGCGCCAGAATCGCCGCCGGATCATGCGCAACGCCGGCCTCGTCGAGATACGCTGCGGGCAGATAGAGCCGGCCGCGCCCGGCATCCTCGGCCACGTCGCGCAGGATGTTGGTCAGTTGCAGCGCCCGGCCGAGATGATGCGCCACCTCGTCCGCCGCCGCCGAGGCATCGCCGAAGGCGCGCACCGACAGCCGGCCGACCGCCGAGGCGACGCGGTCGCAATACAGATCGAGCGTCGCCAGATCCGGCGCCACGATGGCGCTGCCGGCATCCATCTGCATGCCGTCAATAACGTCGAGGAAATCCGCCTGACGCAGCCGGAAGCGCTGCACCGCGCGCAGCAGCACCCGCGTCACCGGCTGGTCGGCCTCGTTCTGCCACAGCCCCGCGATGCGCCCGCGCCAGGCGTCGAGCGCCGGCACCTTCTCGACAAAAGCCGTGTCGGCGTCGGCGATGTCATCGACGATTCGGCAGAATCCGTAGATCGCATACATGGCATGACGGCGATCCGGCGGCAGCACCCGCATGCCGCGATAAAAACTGGTGCCGGCGCCGCGCACGATCGCCTCGACCGCCGCCAGATCGCCCGGTGCGGCGCCGAGCGGCGTCACGGCAGAAACCGCAGCGCGGCAAGGATGCTGCCGAGCGCATCGGATTTGCCCAGGGCGACGCGCCCGGCGAGCGGATCGCCGCGCCGCAGCCGCGCCGCCAGACGCCGCGACAGCCCGACAATGACCGCGGTTTCCAGCCGCAGCCGACGGTCACGCGTGCGCCGCGGCAGCGCGCCGGCGCTGCGGTTCAGCGCGTCGCAGCGGTCGAGCAGCGCATCCAGCACCGCGCGCAGCGCCGGCGACGCCGAGGGCGCCCGCAGGTCCGCGACCTCCGCGCCATGCGCCGCCATCAGCTCGGCCGGCAGATACAGCCGGTCGAGCGTTGCCAGATCAGCGGCGCAGTCCTGCAGATGGTTCTCCACCTGCAGCGCGGTACACAGCGCGTCGGAGGCCGCCCAGGTGTCGCGGCTTTCGCCGTGCAGGTCGAGCACATGGCGCCCGACCGGCATCGCCGAATGGCGGCAATAGTCGTACAGCGCCGCCCAGTCGGCATAGCGGCGCTGCGTCGCGTCCTGACGGAAGGCGATCAGCAGGTCGCGGGCATGGCGATCGGTGGTGCCGGTCGCCGCGAGACTGTCGCGCAGCCGCGCCGCACTCGCGCTGCCAGCAGCGCGCGCCCCGGTCAGCACCGCCTCCATGACATCGAGCCGCGCCAGTTTCGCCGCCGGGTCCAGCGTCGCGCTGTCGGCGATGTCGTCGGCGTTGCGGGCGAAGGCGTAGAACGCATGCACGTGCGGGCGCAGCCGCGCGGCGATCAGCGCCGAACCGACCGGAAAATTCTCGTCGCCGCGGTCCTTGCCCGACCATGCCTCGGCGCTGTCCGCCGCCGCGCTCATGCCTGAAACTCCGTGTAGGCGCGGCGCTTCCACACCACGCCGCGTCCGCGATGGTGGTCGATGGCGGCGCCGATGGTGGCCGCCATGTAGAACACCGCGACCAGCGGCAGCAGCGGCGCGCGCAGCGGCGACAGGCAAAAGCGCCGCAGCGTCGGCAGCAGCGTCGCCGCCATCACCGCCCAGGCGAGCAGCCCGCACAGCCGCGCCGCGCCCTGCCCGGCCAGCGCCGCCAGCGGCGGGACCAGGTAGATCAGCCCGAGGCCGAGCGTCGTTGCCGCCAGCAGCAGCAGCGAATGGCGCAACTGCACATAGGCCGAGCGCGCCACCATGCGCCAGATATCGCCCGCCGACGGGTAGGGCCGCACCGAGCGCGCCAGCGCGCTGTGGCCGAGCCAGATGCGCCGTCCCTGCCGCTTGACCGCCACCGCCAGCGCCACGTCGTCGATCAGCGCGCCGCGGATCGCCGCGATGCCGCCGATCGCCTCCAGCGCGGCGCGGCGGATCAGCAGCGTGCCGCCGGCGGCGGCGGCGACGCGGCTGGCCGGCCGGTTGACCCACGCGAACGGATAGAGGAGCTGGAAGAAATAGACGAAGGCCGGGATCAGCGCCCGCTCGGCGGCGCTGCTGCAGTTCAGCGCCACCATTTCGCTGACCATGTCGGCGCCGCTGCGCTCCGCCTCGGCCATCAGCGTCGCCAGATGCGCCGGCGCATGCACGATGTCGGCGTCGGTCAGCAGCAGCCACGGCGCCGCGGTCGCGGCGAAGCCCTGCTGCACCGCCCACAGCTTGCCGGCCCAGCCCGGCGGACGCGCCGCCCCCTCCAGCACCACGAGCCGCGCATCGCCGAGCGCGCGCGCCACCTCCCCGGTGCCATCGCCGCTGCCGTCATCGACCAGCACCACGCCGAGGTCGCCCGCATAGTCCTGCGCCAGCAGCGAGCGCAGCACCGGGCCGACCAGCGCCGCCTCGTCGCGCGCCGGCACCACCACCGCCACCGCCGGCGCCGCCGCCGGCCGCGCCGCCGCCAGCACCGGCCCCGACTGCCAGAACCGCCCATGCAGCAGCGCCAGATACAGCCACGCCAGCAGCGCCGCGCCGGCCAGCCAGATCATGCGCCCGCCCGCAGCCACGCCACCGCGTCGCGCACCGCCAGCGCCGCCGGCCGCGGCGCGTAGCCGAGTTCGGCGATGGCCTTGGCCGAGGAAAAAAACATCTTCTTGCGCGCCATCCGCAGATGGTCGCGCGTCACCAGCGGCGTCATGCCGGTCAGCCGCGCCACCCCCTCCATGCCGAGCGCCAGCGGCCACAGCAGCCGGTTCGGCAGGCGGATGCGCGGCGCCGCGCGCCCCGCCGCCTCGGCGATCAGCCCCAGCAATTCGCGCAGATGCAGATTCTCCCCGCCCAGGATGTAGCGTTCGCCGATCCGCCCGCGCTCCAGCGCCAGCATGTGGCCCTCGGCCACGTCATCGACATGCACCACATTCAGCCCGGTATCGACATAGGCCGGCAGCCGCCCGGCGGCGGCGTCGGCGACCATGCGCCCGGTCGGCGTCGGCTTGCGGTCGCGCGGGCCGATCGGCGTCGCCGGATTGACGATCACCGCCGGCAGCCCGGCGTCGCGCACCAGCGCCAGCACCGCCTGCTCGGCGCGGTATTTCGAGCGTTTGTAGATGCCGGCGATGGCCGCCTCGGTGACCGGCGTGGTCTCGTCGGCCGGCGAGCCGTCGGCGGTCAGGCCGAGGGCGGCGACGCTGCTGCAATAGACGATACGCTCCACCCCGGCGGCCAGCGCCGCGCCCATCAGCGCCTCGGTGCCGCCGACATTGGCGCGCAGCATCGCCGCCGGATCGGGCACCCAGATGCGGTAATCGGCGGCGACATGCACGACATGGCGGCAGCCGGCGACGGCGCGCTGCAGGCTGGCCGGGTCGGTCAGATCGCCCTCCGCCGGTTCCACTGCCAGACCATCGAGGTTGTGCCGCGGCGTGCCCGGCCGCAGCAGCACGCGCACACGATGGCCGCGGCCGAGCAGCGCGCGCGCCACCGCCGAGCCGACGAAGCCGGTGCCGCCGGTCAGCAAAGTGAGGTCGCCGCTCATGCCGCCGGGTCTATAGACTGCGGCCCCGCCGCTGCCAAAACCTGGCGGATGAAGGCCGTGGTGTCGGCCAGCACCGGGCAGCGATGGCGCAGCAGCGGCGCCAGGGCGCTGACGATGCCGATATGGCCGATATGCGGATAGAGCCGCGCCTCGGCCTGGCCGCCGGCGGCGCTCAGCCGGGCGGCAAGCGCCAGGGAATTGCGCGGATAGCACGTCCTGTCCGCCCCGCCATGCAACAACAGCATCGGCGGATGCGTTGCACCGGCATGGTTGATCGGCTGCGTCAGGCGCAGATCGGCCCCGGCAGGGGCGAACACGGCGCGGATATCGGCCCCCAGGATGGGCAGGAAATCATAGGGGCCGGCCAGCCCCACCACCCCGGCCAGCGCCGCGCGCCCGGCGCCGAGCCAGCGCGCGTCGAGCGCCAGCATGGCGGCGATGTAGGCGCCGGCCGAATGTCCGGCGACGAAGATGCGTCGCGGATCGCCGCCCTGCGCCGCGGCGCCGCGGCCGACGGCGGCGACCGCTGCCGCCGCGTCCTCCAGGAAGGCGGGATAGCCGATCTCCGGGTGCAACCGGTAATCCGGCACCGCCACCAGCAACCCGCTGCGCGCCAGCGTCGCGGCGGCGAACATGTAGTCGGCGCGGGCGCCGCTCTGCCACGCCCCGCCGTAGAACCAGACCAGCACCGGCAGCGGCGGCGGCGTCGCGGCCGGACGGAACAGGTCGAAGACCTGGCGCGGATGGCTGCCGTAGCGCAGGCCGCGCTGGATCGACAGGCCGGTGGTGGCGATGCTGGCGTTGAGCAGATCGACGGGAGACGGCAGCCGCAGCATGGGGTCCAGACATCAGGCCAAGGCATGCAGTATCGGAAGCCAACCGGCCGTCGCCAAGCCACCATTGCGCTTGTCGCCGGGCGCGGATCGTGACCAATCGAAAACAGCGCAGCGGAGGTCGCTCGAAATGGCCGGACTCTTGGGATTCTTTAACCATTCCGACCTGCCGCCGCACGGTTTCTGCCTGCTCTGGGACCCGACGCTGATCTGGCTGCATGTCGTGTCCGACGCGCTGATCGGCGTCGCCTATTATTCGATCCCGCTGGCTCTGGCCTATTTCGTGCTGCACCGGCGCGACCTCGCCCTGCGCTGGGTGCTCGGCCTGTTCGCCGGCTTCATCCTGGCCTGCGGCACCACCCATTTCCTTGAAATCTGGGTGCTGTGGCACCCCGACTACGCGATCCAGGGGCTGGTCAAGCTGCTCACCGCGGCGATCTCCATCGCCACCGCCGTGCTGCTGTGGCCGCTGGTCATCCGCCTGATCAGCTTCCCGACGCCGGCGCAGTTCCGCGCCGTCACCGACCAGTTGGCCAGCGAGGTGGTCGGCCGCCAGCGCGCCGTCACCTCGCTCACCCGCTCCGAGCAGAGTCTGCGCCTGCTGCTCGAAGGGGTCACCGACCTCGCCATCTTCATGCTCGATCCGGGCGGGCGGATCAGCAGTTGGAACAGCGGCGCCGCGCGCATTACCGGCTACACCGAGCGCGAGGCGATCGGCCAGCATTTCGCCGCCCTCTACACGCCGCAGGAGCGCGGTGACGAGCTGCCGCTGCGGGCGCTGGAAACGGCGGCGCGGGTCGGCAAGATGCACAGCGAGGGCTGGCGGGTGCGCAAGGACGGCAGCCAGTTCTGGGCCAGCATGATGATCGAGGCGCTGCACGACGACAGCGGCACACTGATCGGCTTCGCCAAGGTGACGCGCGACATCACCGAGCAGCGGCAGGCGGCGCTGGCGCTCGATCAGACGCGGGCGGCGCTGGCGCAGGCGCAGAAGATGGAAACCGTCGGCCAGCTCACCGGCGGCGTGGCGCACGATTTCAACAACCTGCTGACCGCCATTCTCGGCGGCGCCGACCTGCTCAGCCGCCGCGTCGCCACGCTCGACGACACCTCGCGCCGGGTGCTCACCGGCATCACCGACGCGGCGCAGCGCGGGGCGGTGCTGGTGCAGCGGCTGCTCGCCTTCTCGCGCAAACAGACGCTGCGGCCGCAGGCCACCGACATCAACCAGCTTCTCGCCGCGATGTCGGAGCTGCTGCGGCGCGCCCTCAGCGAGCGGGTCCAGGTCGAGACGATGCTCGCCGGCGGCGTCTGGCCGTGCTTCGTCGATCGCAACCAGTTGGAAAACGCCGTCCTCAACCTCGCCATCAACGCCCGCGACGCCATGCCGGCGGGTGGGCGGCTGACGCTTGCCACCGGCAACGCCACGCTCGCCGCCGGCGACATTCCGGCCGGCGACTATGCCACCCTCAGCGTCGGCGATTCCGGCACCGGCATGGACGCGGCGACGCTGGCCCGCGCCTTCGAGCCGTTCTTCACCACCAAGGCGGAGGGCGCGGGCACCGGCCTCGGGCTGAGTCAGGTCTATGGCTTCGTCCGCCAGACCGGCGGCGACGTGCGCATCGACAGCGCCCCCGGCCAGGGCACCACGGTCTGCATCTACCTGCCGCGCCATCGCGGCGGCGGCGTCGAGGCGCGCCGCGCCATCGCCGAGGACATCAAGCCGCCGCGCGGCAGCGAGACGGTGCTGGTGGTCGAGGACCACGCCGATGTCCGCGTCTATGCGGTCGAGGCGCTGAGCCATCTCGGCTACCGGGTGCTGGAGGCGGCGAACGCCGAGTTCGGGCTGGAACTGCTGGCGCGGCACGGCGAGATCGCCGTGCTGTTCACCGATGTCGGCCTGCCGGGCAGCAGCGGCCGGGCGCTGGCCGACGAGGCGCGGCGGCGGCGGCCGGGGCTGCGGGTGCTGTTCACCACAGGCTATGCCTGCGACGCCATCGCCCAGCACGGCGTGCTCGACACCGGGCTGGACGTGCTGCCCAAACCCTATACGGTGGAGCGGCTGGCGCGCACCCTGCGCGCGGTGCTGAGTGCGGCGGCGGTGGTGCCGGGCTGACCGGCTAAAGCGTTTGCGTCACCTTGCGCAGATGCGCCGGGTGGTCGGGGTCGTGGCCGCGGGCGCGGGCCACCGCCTCGGCGAGGCCATAGAACGACAGCAGCATGGCCAGCGGGTCGAGCAGCGGATGCGCCGTCGGGCGGAACGCCAGCCGCGCCGCATCGGCCGGCCCGGCCTCGCAGACCAGCACCCGCCCGCCCGCCCCGCGCAGCCGGGCGATGCTGTCGCCCATCGAGGCATGCGCCGCATCGCCGGGGCGGAAGGCGATCACCGGGAATCCGGCCGCGACCAGTTGCAGCGGGCCGTGCATGACCTCCGCCCCGCTGAACGCCTCGGCGTGCAGCACCGCGGTTTCCTTAAGCTTCAACGCCGCCTCCAGCGCCACCGGCAAAGCCGGGCCGCGGCCGACGACATAGGCCGAGGCGGCGCCGGCCAGCATCGCCTCGGCCGCCCCCCAATCGGCGGCCAGCGCCTGATCGAGCGCCTCCGGCAGGGCGCGGACGGCGCGGCGCAGCGGCGCGTCATCGGCCAGTTCGGCGACCAGGGCGGCGAGCACGGCGGCGGAGACGAGGCAGGTTTTGGTCGCCGCGACGCTGCGCTCCGCCCCGGCATGCAGCGGCAGCACCGCATCGGCGCCGCGCGCCAGCGGCGAGTCGGCATCGTTGACGACGGCGATGGCGATGGCGCCGGCGGCGCGCCCGGCCGCCTGCAGGGCGACGATGTCGGGGCTTTGCCCCGATTGCGACACCGAGACCAGCAGCGCCCCGCCGAGCCGCAGCTTTGCCCGGTAGATCGAGGCGACCGAGGGGCCGATCGAGGCGACCGGGAGTCCGGCGACGATTTCCAGCAGATATTTGAAACTGAGCGCGGCGTGCTCCGACGAGCCGCGGGCGCAGGTGGCGGCGAAGCCCGGCGCCCGGCCGCGCAGCGCCGCGCCGAGCCGGCGCAGCGCCGCATCCTCCCGATCAAAGAACCGGGCCAGCGCGGCCGGCGTTTCACGCAGTTCCGCCGCCATCGCGGTGGGGGGGGATTGGGTCATTTCAGCACCACATCGACGGCGGCGGGGCGCAGGGCAGCGCTGCCGGGAAAACGGACGCGCAGCGTCGTGGCGCCGGGCGGCGGCGGCGGAAAGACGAAGCGCCCCTCGGCGTCCGTCGTCGTCGCGGCGAGCGGGACGAGGCTGCGGCCAATCGGCAGGGAGACGCGGCCGAGATCATGGCCGGCGGCGCCGAACCAGACGATCTGAACCGAACCGAAGGCGCCCGTCGGCGTCAGCGAACCGACCGCCGCGGTCAGCGTGAAGGTGGTCCCGCCATCGACCGGGAAACGGCCGGTTGCCACCCGGAAAGCCTGATCGGCGGCGACGCGCAGGCGCACCGGCGCCATCCGCTCGACCGCAGATTCGCGTGTCGCCACGACAGCCCCGCTGCGCGCGATCGGAGCGCGGATGATCGCATCGGCCAGGGCGACCGCACGATGTTCCGTGGCGCCGGTATCGCTGTAGTCCACGCCGCCGATGCGCAGGTCGGCGGCCCCGCCCGGCGGGCGTGCATTGAGTTCAAGCGCCACCGCGGCGACCACGGCGGCGGCAGGCACCTCGCCGCTGAGCTGCAGCGTCGGCGGCAGGCGCGCCGGCGGCACGCCGAGGGCGGTCAGGTCAACCGGCGCGCCGGAAACCGGCTGGCCCTGCGCATCGAGCAACTGCCCGGCAACACCGTTCAGGCCGGCCGGTGCCGCGACAAGGCGCGGGCGCGGCTGGAGATACGACAGGATCAGGTTGCTGTGGGCGTTCGGCGACGTTTCCGGGAGAATACGGTCGGGGAAGCGGTTCCACGAGCTGAAAATCGCCGTGTCCGGCACGATGTCCATTTCGCCTTCGATGCGGTCGATGTTGGCGCGGGCATGCGCCATCCAGGCCTGTTCACTGAGATCCAGGCCATCGCCGTTATAGATGATGCCGAAGCGCAGGCCGGCGCCGCGCGCGAAGGCGGCCACGTCGCGCACCGCATCCGGCCAGTCCGGCCGCGTCCAATCGACATCGACATTGAGGTAGGCCACCGGCCGGCCGATCGCCGTTTGCAGCATCGACCGATATTGCGTGACCGCATCGCGCCACCCCGGCGCATCCGTTTCGCCGGGGATGGGTTCGACCTCGCCGACCTCGGCATCGGGGAAGTATTGCAGAAAGCCGTTCACCGACTGGGCAACGCGCTTGACCAGTTCGGCGACGGGCAGGCCGCACGTTCCCGGCTCGCGGTCGAAATGCCCGAACCACAGCGCCTCATCCGGCTCGACATGGCGCACCACGATGCCGAGGCGGCGCAGCCGGGCCGCCATCTGCTCCGTTTCGCCCGGCCAGCTATAGCCCTCGGTGGTGCCGCAATGCTCTCCCCTGACCCGTTCGATACCCATGATGCCAACGCCGAAGGCGGCATTGTGCCGCAGCAGAAAATCATTCGCCGTGCGCAGTTCCGCGTCCGATGCCTGGTTGAAGTAGCCGGGTCCGGCGATCAGCAGGGCGGTGTGGGAGGCGGCAACCTGCCAGGGCGCGCCCGGGAGAAACACATCCCGCCAGTCGGCGGCGCCGTGCGACACCGGGCCGGGCGTGTTGGGTGCGAACCATATCTGCGGGTCGGCGGCCAAAGCCGCACCCGGCCGCCCGGCCAGCGCGAGGGCGGACAACGCCGTCAGCAGCCGCAGCCAGCGACCAAGTTCGCCGCGCGTTTCACGCCGGCACGAACGCCGCGCCGGCCTCATCGCACGCCGCTCGGCGCAGCCACCCGGCCGGCAACAATCGGGCCGCCCGGATGCATCACGCGACTGCCCGGAAACCCGATGCGACAAGCGCCTGCTCGATGGCCTCCTCATCGCAGACGATCGGCACAGCCTCGGGCGGCGGCGGCGGCGCAGCCTTGGCGGCGGCACTCTCGACGCCTGCGGCGCGGCTCGCCGGCGGCGGCGCAGCCGCGGTCGGCTGCTGCTCGGCTGCCGGCTTCATGCGGTCCGGGAAATAGTGTTTGGCAAACAGCTTCATGACGTGCCCGACGCCCAAATCAGTGACCTGTCGCAGGTCGTCCTGATAATACGCGCCTCCGGCCGCCGGCGACGTGATCACTTCGTAGGACGGGAAATAGTGAACGAAGCCGAAATGCCGCGCCGCTTCATCGGCAGCGACGCGCAGCACCGCCTTGCTGTAGGTGGTCGAGACCCAGACGTGCCGCTGTTCATAGGTTGCGACCAGCGGAACCGGAGACACCGTCAGCAGGATTTGGCAGGACGGATTGACCTGATGAACCCGCGTGATGAATTCCTCAAGGTCTGCGCGGACCTGATCGACGCCGAAATTGATGAATTCGTATTTCGCCGGATCAAAGATTCCGCCGCTCACACCTGGGGCGACCGGATAGACTGCGCCGTCGATCCGCGACGCCCATCCCTCGGTCAGCCCGAGCGTGAACACCAGCCAGTCGGCGGTCATGAACATTTCACGGACGCAGGCCAGATGCGCCCTGGCGCTTTTCCTGACGGCGTCGATGGTGGCGATCTCGGCCGGCTCGATCTGCGGGCGGAAGGCGTCCACGAAGCCGGAGCCTTTCGGCCAGACATCATCCTGCGGGGCAAAAATCCCGAAGGCGCGATAGAACAATTGCACGGCCTGCCGTACCGTATAGACGTTTCCGTAGCGGGCGGAGAACGTCCCATAGTTTCGCCGCACCGCCTCGTCTGCTGAGAGGCCTTCCGGCGCCGGTTCGGCAATGTAGTAATTCAATCCGCTCTTGCGAACATGCCGGGCGAGATGCTGCGCGAAGCAGCTACCCATCGTGGCGATCTTCGCCGCGGCATTGATCGTGACCCCCGCCACCACCGGATCAATCTGGCCGGGCTGAGGCGCCGTCACGGCTCGGGACCAATAGCAATGGTCGGGAAGATCGCGGTACGGATTGGTCATTTGCCTGCGCCCACCTTGCCGCCGAGCACGCTGTCAAATCGCTCGGCCCACGGCCCGTACGCGATCAGTTCGAGGTCCGCCGGCGATTCGCTTTCGGCAGCGAACCGCTCGTAGGAGAATTCTATAAATGACTCCAGACCGGTCAGCCTGCGCCGATTTATCGTCCAGTTGTACGACGATGGCACGGCAAGATACTCCCCTACCGCCGGATACACCGGCCACTGCAGCAGTTCGGGAAATGAGTCGTTGACCAGGATGTCATCGTCGAAAACCCTGTCATCCAGGCCGATCTTGATGCCAACCAATTTGGCCAGCAGCATCAGGACATGGGCCTTCGGATGCCCGGCCGTATACATGAACACGCCGGAGCGCTTGGCCCGCTGAAAAAAGCGACGGAAATCCAAACCGCACCAATCAAAACAGCCGCGCAGCCACCGTTCGCCGTCGTCCCACAGCGAAAAATACCCCAGATTTGAGAACACCTCGGCGCTGAACAAAGCCGCCGCATCACCCGGATCAATCTGGTGACGATAGCACCAAATCAAAATGCCCGAGTGATCGTTGGGAGTAATTAACCTTCCCGTCGCCCGCGAGCGGGCGGAAAATATGTCGGGATGAAACCCGCGAAAGTTGATATGTGGAATGTCCACGGTCTTTTTTTCGGCGCAGAGCGCGCTGATTTCCGGATCGGCGATCAATGAGCCGAAATCATGATAGCGCACCCATACGTCGGCGCGCCGCAAAACCTCAGCAAAGCGCCGCACCACGTCGGCGTTGCCACTGCCCGGCTGGTTTTCCGCCAATATCTCGGAATCGGGGAACAGAAGCCGCAGCCCCGATGCGATCACCCCGGACTGACAGTTGCTTGAAACCAGAATGCATCGGCTCATCTCGATCTCGCGGCAGTCTAACTTCTGTTTAGCCCGAAAACGATCATCACGCAACCCGACAGCGCCATTGACCGCAACCGGGGATTCGTTCGCCGGCAAACGAAAACGGCCAAGCTGGCACGGCGTCTTTCTTCGCCCCTCCCCTTGCGGGAGGGGATGGGGGAGGGGTGATGCCGCGACGATCGCACGCAACGAGCGGCACCGGTTGCGGCGAAATCTCCTGCTGCCCCGGCAACCCTGCCGCGGCCTTTGGTCTGCATCGCCGCCCAGGCCGCACGGCAAGCGGGATGCAAGCAGCGTCGTATAATGTCCGTGTGCCGCAACATACCCGACAGACAGGATCAATCAGCGTTCAATCCAAGATCGCTGCCGATGCGATTGATCATGTCGTCAACCGCCTGCGGATTAACCTCGAAATTATAGCGCCAAGCGTCGTCCCCGACTGAAATCAGCCGCGCTGCGTCCGGTCTGTCAATGACCTGCCTCGGATCAATTCTGTAGGTCGCTGCCGGCGATTCGAGATACCAGTCCCGATCATAGAGATGCGATTCCTGCGTGCTGAGAAATAACTTGTTCGATACGATCATTCCCGGCCGGTTGCATACCCATTTGTATTTCGCCAGACCC
>JAJZES010000010.1 GCA_021845985.1 Pseudomonadota bacterium
GGTCGACTAACTCCTTCGGAATCGACCGCTGCCTGGCTACCGCACGGTCCAGATTTTTGGCTCTGCTCGGCATAACACGCCTCCTTGGCGCTCGTTATGCCCCACACACAAAATTACGGACAGACTCAAATACTGCGCCTCGGTCGAATACCACTTCCCGCCCAACCCGCCCAACCCGCTCAATCCGCGACTTGGGGAATGCTGTCCGCTTTCCGGAAATCGGGCGCATCCAACCTATGACCGAGATGGGCGCACACCGGTCATCGAATCTCCGCGCCCCCAACATCCGCCCCCTCGCGGGCATTCAAACCGACCCACTCACCCCCAAAACGCTCCGCAGTCAGCCAAACGGCTCGGCACCACCCTCGCGCCTCCCTGCCCAACCCCTCCCGCACCGGCAACGAAAAAAGCGGCCCCCATGCCGCATGCCTCCCGCACCAACCCCCTACCGCACAAAACTCCCCGCATTGCCCGCATCGACGTTCAGCATGTTGCCGGTCGATTTGGCCGAGCGGTCGGAGGCGAAGAAGGCGATTGCCTCGGCGATGTCCTCTGGATAGACGCTGCGCTTGAGCAGCGAGCGGTCGCGGTAGATCGCCTCCAGCTCGTCGCGCGTGGTGTGGTACGACGCCGCCCGCTGCGCCCCCCAGTCGCCGGCCCAGATGCGGCTGCCGCGCAGCACCGCGTCGGGATTGACCACGTTTGCGCGGATGCCGAACGGCGCCCCCTCCAGCGCCAGGCAGCGCGCCAGATGCACCTCCGAGGCCTTCGCCGCGCAATAGGCGGCAGCCCCCGATGACGGCGCCAGCGCGTTCTTCGAGGCGACGAAGACGATCGAGCCGCCCCGCCCTTGCGCCTTCATCATGCGGAACGCCTCGCGCGCGATGAGGAAATAGCCGGTCGCCAGAATGTCCATGTTGCGCTGCCACAGCGCCAGCGAGGTGTCCTCCAGCGCCGCCGCCGAGGCGATGCCGGCGTTGGAGACGCAGATGTCGATGCCGCCATAGGCGAGCGCGGCTTCGCGGTACAGCCCGGCCACCGCCGCCTCGCTGGTCACATCGACCCACACCGCAGCGGCGGCATCGGCGCCGTACTCGGCCCGCAGCGCCGCCGCCGCCGCATCCAGCGCGTCGCGGTCGATGTCGCAGATGACCACCGCGGCGCCGTCGTCGATCAGCCGCCGCGCCGTCGCCATGCCGATGCCGCCGGCGCCGCCGGTGATCAGCGCGACCCGCCCGGCCAGCCCGCGGGGCGGCGGCAGACGGCGCAGCTTGGCCTCCTCCAGCAGCCAGTATTCGATGTCGAACGCCTCCTGCTCGGGCAGGCCGCGATAGGTCGAGACGCTGCTCGCCCCGCGCATGACGTTGATGGCGTTGCCATAGAACGCGGCGGCGATGCGCGCGGTGGCTTTGTCGGCGGCGAGCGTGATCATCCCCGCGCCGGGCAGCAGCACCACCACCGGATAGGCGTCGCGCATCGCCGGGCTGTCCGGCCGGGCGCAGCGTCGCCAATAGGCGGCATAATCGGCGCGATAGGCCGCCAGCGCCGCCGGCAGCCGCGCCAGCAGGTCGGCCGCGCTGTCCCGCGCCGGGTCGAAGGGCAGCACCAGCGGGCGGATCTTGGTGCGCAGGAAATGATCCGGGCAGGAGGTGCCGAGCGCCGCCAGCGCCGCCATGTCGCGGCCGGTGACGAACTCCAGCACCGGGTCGGAATCGTCGAACGTGGCGACCTTCGGCCGCTCGGCGGCGGCGAGGCCGCGCAGCGTCGGCAGGATGGCGGCGGCAAGCTCGCGCCGCGGCCCGCGGTCGAACGGGGCGGCGATGGCGCCGCCAAACGGCTTCCGCCCACGGCTGCGCGTCGCCAGCCAGTCGGTGGCGCGGTTGATGACATCGAGCGTGGTGTCGTAACAAGCGCGGCCATCCTCGGCCCAGGTGAACAGCCCGTGCGCCTCCAGCACCACGCCGCGCGCCGTCGGGTGCTCGGCGCAGAAGCGCTGCAGCCACAGGCCAAGCTCGAAGCCCGGCCGCCGCCACGGCAGCCAGCCGATGCTGTCGCCGAAAATCTGCCGCGTGATGCTGCGGCTGTCGGCGCTGGCGGCGATGGCGATGATGGCGTCCGGGTGCATGTGATCGACCTGCGCGAATGGCACGAAACCGTGCAGCGGCGTGTCGATGCTGGGGGCGCGCGGGTTGAGGTTGAAGCTGCAATGGGCGAACAGCGGCACCATCGCGTCCTCCTGCTCCGGCCCGGCATAGCGCGTGCACAGCGCCAGCAGCTTGTCCTGATAGAGCGTGGCGAATCCGTCGAGCGTCATGCTGCCGAGATCGCCGCCCGAGCCTTTGACCCACAGCACCCGGGTCGGCGCGCCGGTCAGCGGATCGGCCATGGTCAGCTTGGCCGAGGTGTTGCCGCCGCCGTAATTGGTGATGCGCGTGTCGGCGCCGAGCAGGTTGGAGCGGTAGAGCAGCGCCTGTTCGGGCGTGAGCGTCGCGGCGTGGGCGTCGTCCCAGCGGGTCTCCACCAAGCGTGCCGCCGTGAACCCGTCCATGCTGCGCCTCCCTGCGTTCGCCCCTGTTTAGGACGGCGGGCGGCGCAGCGGTAGCCGCCGGCGCAGCGGGCGAGATCGCCCTCGCGCCGGCCGCGCCCTCCTGGCAGACTCGGCCGCGCCGGGCCGCACCGCGCGCCAAGGGAGTGGGTCAATGCTGCTGCGTCCGATCGGCCATCTCGCGACCCCGTTTGCCAGCCGCGCCGACTGTCCACGCAACGGCCGGCAGCCCGCTGCGCCGCCGCTGTGCCACGCCGTCGTGGCGGCGGACTACCTGCCCGGCCTCGCCGGGCTGGAGGGGTTTTCCCATCTCATTCTGCTCTATTGGCTGGATCAGGCGGGGCCGCCGGCGCTGCTGTTCACCCCGCCGTTCGACAACGCGCCGCGCGGCGTGTTCGCCACCCGCAACCCGTCACGGCCGAACCCGATCGGCCTGTCGGTCGTCGCCTTCGAGGGGTTCGCGGCACCCGACCGGCTGCGCGTGCGCTATCTCGACTGCATCGACGGCACGCCGCTGCTCGACATCAAGCCCTATCTCGCCACCACCGATGCCGAGCCGCACGCCAGCCTTGGCTGGCTGGCGCCGCATGCCGGGCGGTCCCGCGGCGCGCCAGGCTGAGTGCGGCAGCCGCCAGACCGAATACCCCGAGGGTCCCCGGCTCCGGCACCGGCAGGCCGCCGGAGGTGTGGCCGCTGCTGGTCGGCAGCCCGGCCAGGCTGCCGTTCCAGGCGATGTCGTTATGGATCTCGGCCGACTGGGTGATCGCCGCGGCAACCACGGTGCCATCGACGATGCCGTTGTTGTGGAAACTGGCATCCGGCGCCAGCGTCGTGCCGGCCCAGCCGGCATCCGTCGTCACCGTCGTCGCGTTGACCAGATCCCACAGCACGTTGCTGTCGCCGGCGCTGGCGTTGAGCATCGGCAGGTTGACCGTGCCGGTGGCATCGACCACCACAATCACCGCATCCAGCCCGGTGCCGTTGATGCCCGGCCAGTTCTGGGCATTTTCCAGGCTGGTCGCGCTGATGCTGAGAATGGCATAGGTCTGGCCGCCGGCGCCGACGTAATTGGCGGTCGGTTTGAACGGGGTGTTCATCTGCGGCGTCAGCGTCTCGCCCTTGCCGGCCGCGATCAGCCTCTGGTTCAGCGCATCGACCGAGCCGGCAAGCGCGGTCAGCGCGGTCTGCACCGGGGCGATGGAACTGCCGTAGGGGAACGCCGCCGCCGTCGCCAGCCCGTAGGTTTGCGGCGCCGACCCCATGTTCTGCAGCTGGTAGCTGCCGCTTGCCCCGGTCGCCTTGAGCGAGGTGGCGTTGTCGATCAGGCCGCTGACCTTCCCGGCCACGCTGAGGCCGCCATAGCCGTTCTCGGCGATGGCGGTGGTGGAGGTCGCCGCGCCCAGCACGCCGCCGGCGGCATTGCCGATGGCGATGTTGGCGCCGTGTGCGCCGGTGCCGTTGGTGCCGCTGAGGCTGCCGAAGACAGTCAGGCTGGCATAGCCGGTGCCGTTGACGGTCGGGTTCAGGGTGCAGTTCTGAAAGCAGAAATCGCCCGATTTATCGCCGGCGAGATTGCCGCCGATCAGCGCCGAGCCTTCGGTTTCGCTGTTCTGGGTATAGGCGCCGAACGACACCGCGTTGAACCCGTCAAGCACCCCGGCGGCGGTCGCCAGTTGCGTCGTCGACAGCGAGCCGGCATGCGCCGGGGCCAGCTCGGCGGCGCCCGCCAAGACCACCGCCATAATCGGTATGGCCCGCAGCAGATGCATTTTGCAGCGCCTCTCGTGACCCGAAAACGAAGCCCGGATGGGTTGCGGCAGCCCGTCTGATCCGCCACGGCATCGGATGCATTCCCATAACAGGTCCGTAAAAAGAACGCTACCGACAAAATATTCATTCGCTTCGTGTACGCAGTGGTCTCAGCGCCGCTGCCTCGGCCTCGGCCTCGGGACCCGGCAGATTTCCCCGCTCCAACAAGCGCTTAAGCTTGTCGAGCTGATCGTAATAGGCCCGGCACATGCTGCATATGCGCAAATGATGCCATGCAGCAATTCGCCCCCGCCAGGGCAGCGTGCCCTCCATGTAGTCGGTCACCAGTTCACTCATCTCCCGACACGTCGTCATCGCCGTTGGTCCTTCCGTCGCGTCCAGGTCGGCCGGGCGCACCCCCGCTCTCTGCGAGACTCGCCACCGCGTTCCGCGTTACAAGCGCGCCGTCACCAGCCCGAATGGCCTGCCCGCAATGACCGATGCGCGCGACCGCGACTTCGACCAGCCGGAGTTCCTCGCCTTGCTGCGCAGCGGCGATGCGGCGGCCTATCGGCGGCTGATCCGCCGCTTCCATGGCGCGTTGATCGGCACCGCCAGCGCCATCATCGGCAGCCGGGCGCAGGCCGAGGAAGTGGTGCAGGACGCCTGGATCGCGGTGTTCGCCGGCATCGGCCGGTTCGAGGGCCGCTCCAGCCTGGCAAGCTGGCTGTTTGCCATCGTGCTCAACCGCGCCCGCACCCGCGCCATGCGCGAACGCCGGCTGGTGGCTCTGCCCGACCTCGACGGCGGCGGCGGCGCCGAACGGGCGGTGCCGCTCGACCGCTTCCAGCCGGACGGCCACTGGACCGAGCCGCCGCTGCTGTGGGACGAGCTGGACCCCGAGCGACAGGTCGCCGGCCGCCAGCTCTGGGTGCATGTCCAGGACGCGATCGAGAGCCTTCCGGCCGGCCAGAAAGCGGTGATCATCCTGCGCGACATGGAGGCGGTCAGCGCCGAGGAGACCTGTGCCCTGCTCGGCATCACTTCGGAAAATCAGCGCGTGCTGCTGCATCGTGCCCGCGGCCGGGTGCGCCGGGTCATCGAGCAGCTCGGCGGCGGCGTCGCCGCCCCGGCGGCGCTGACGGCGCCGGCGCCCAAGCCGGCGCCCAAGCCGGCGCGCGGCGGCGCGCTGCGGCGGCTGATGCATCTGTTCGCCGGCCGGGTCGGTGCGGTAGTGTCCGCCGCATGAACCCTCGCCCGACCATCATCGACTGCGACCCCGGCACCGACGACGCCATCGCCCTTTGGCTCGCCCTCGCCTCCCCGGAACTCGACGTGCAACTGGTCAGCGTCGTCGGCGGCAATGTCGGGCTGGAGCACACGCTGCGCAACGCCCGCGCCGTGGTCGGCCTCGCCGGCCGGCCGATCCGCGTCGTCGCCGGCGCCGACCGGCCGATGCTCGGCCGGTTCGAGGATGCGGCGCATGTGCATGGCGCCGACGGCCTCGCCGGCCTCGTGCTGCCGGACGGTCCGCCGGCGGCGCCGGGCATCGCCGCGGATGCCATCCGCGATCTGCTGCGCGCCGCGCCGCCCGCCTCGGTGACGCTGATCGCGCTGGGACCGGCGACCAATCTCGGCCTCGTCTTCGCCACCGAGCCGGCGCTGGCCGGCAAGGTCGCCGAAATCGTGCTGATGACCGGCGCGATGGCCGAGGGCAACATCACCCCCTCGGCCGAGTTCAACGCCTGGAACGACCCCGAGGCGCTGCAGGTGGTGTTCGGCTGCGGCGCCAAGGTGACGCTGGCGACGCTCGACGTGACCAATCAGGCGCTGTGCATGCCGGCGCATATCGCATCGCTGGAAGCCGCCGGCGGCGGCGCCTGCCTCAACGCGGCGGCGCGAATCTGGCGCAGCGTTCGGCCGTCGCGCCGTTCCGCCGGGCGCGGCCATGAGCAGCACGACGCCTGCGCCGTCGCCTGGGCGGTGGCGCCGCATCTGTTTGCCGGGCGCGAGGTGTTCGCGGCGATGGACTGCATCCCCGGACCCGGCCGCGGGCGCACCGTCATCGACCGCTGGGGCCGCGCCGGGCGGGAGGCCAACGCGCTGTTCCTGGAGACGCTGGACACCGAGGGGTTTTTTGATCTGGTAATCAGACGCCTGGCGACGCTGCCCTAAGGTCAACTGCCCCAAGGTCTGACGCCCCAAGGTCTGACGCCCCAAGGTCTGCCGCCCCAAGGTCTGCCGCCCCAAGGTCTGCCGCCCCAAGGTCTGCCGCCAAGCGTCGCCCCGATTTCCGTTGCAACAACGACGCAAGTATGGTAGCGCAATGTCATTGGCAATGGGACGTTTGGATGGCTTCGTTTGCGCCTGCTGCGCCAGCCCGCATCGTCCTGCTTGAGCAGGAGGGCATTCAGCGTCACCTGCTCGCCAGCTATCTCGGGTTGCAGGGCTTCGAGGTCACCGCGCTGGAGCGGGTGGCCGAGCTGCGGGCGATGCAGATGGCGGCCGGGCCGCCGCCCGATCTGCTGCTGCTCGACATCCCGGCGCCGGGCGACGATGCCGCCATGCTGGTGCAACAGGTGCGCGCCGGCTGGAGCGAGACCGGGATCATCGTGCTGCCGCCCGGCGGCGAGGCGGCGCAGCCCGAGCGGGGGCTGGAGGCGGGGGCCGACGATGTCCTACCCAAGCCGTTCGAGCAGCGCGAATTGCTGGCCCGCGTGCGCAGCGTGCTGCGCCGCAGCCGCCCTGCCGGGCGCTCCGGCCCGACGCTGGTGCGGCTCGGCCGCGTGGTGCTCGATCTCAATCTGCGGCTGCTGCTGTCCAATCCCGCCGACCGCACCGCCGAGCGGCCGGACGAGACGTCGTTGGCGGTGCTGCGCGCTCTTGCGCTGAACCCGCACCGGCCGCTTGAGCCGGGCTTCCTCGCCGCCCTGATCGGCGGCGATGCGGCCGCGGTGGCGGCGGTGATCGCGGCGCTGCGCGCCCGCATTGAACGCGACCCGGCGTCGCCGCAGGTGCTGCGCGATGTCGCCGGCGTCGGTTACATGTTCGTTCCCGAATCCGGGTAGCGGCTATTTTTCCGAGGCGGTGCGCAGCTTCTTGCGCAGCGCTGCCGGGGCCGGACATTCGATGATCTCGACCGGCTGGACCAGCCCTTTCGCCGTCGCATAGCCGGGCAGGTCGTGGCCGTCCTTCAGCGCCAGCACTTCGTCAAACATCGACTTGTGCTGATCGCAGAACAGCGTCCCCTGCTTGATCCCGTCCTCGGACTGGGTGTTGGCGAGGTTGGTGATGTAGTCATCATGCCGCTGCTGTGCGCGCGCGCCGGTGCGGGCGAAATAGCCGTTGAGCGAGCGCTCATCGCCCTGCAGGTCGCTGCGGAAGCGGGTGACGAACTGGTTGTAGCGGTCCTGTTGCTGGCAGGCGATGGCCACCACCATCAGCTCGCTTTTCAGCCCGGCGACATCAAATGCCGCCTTTTCGGGCGGGCGGGCGCAGGATTCGGCCAGCGCCAGCGCCGTGCTGGCGAGCAGTGCGGCCGCGGCCAGGGCGCTCAACAGAGGACGCATGCAACACTCCAGGGCAAAATGGGCCGAACCGGCGCCCGACTGATCATATGCCGTCTGAGCCGCGGCCGCCAGACCTCGGATGGTTCATCCGAATCCACCGTCCCGCCCTGCTCGCAGCTTCACCCTAGCGCGGTCATCGCGGCGGTCCAAGCCGCGCCGCTGTCCAAACCGCGTGAACAGAGGGATTGCAAATCCCGGGCGGCTGGTATGCTGTTTGCCTGCCACACCCTGCTACACCCTGCCAGAGCCGAGGCGGCGACGCGCGCATGCAATTTAGCCCCGACGATCCCTTCCACGACTATGACCAAGGCGCCTATTTCTGCGAGCTGACCAGCCCGCGCGGCGACGACGGCGCCACCGCCGCGGCGATCCGCGCCCGCATCGGCGCGATCGGCCTCGATGCGCTGCGTGCCCGCGCCGCCGCGGCGGAAACCGAGCTGATCAATCTCGGCATCACCTTCACCGTCTATTCCGAGGCGGCGGCGATCGACCGCATCCTGCCGTTCGACTGCATCCCGCGCCTTGTCACCGCCGCCGAATGGACGGGGTTGGAGGCCGGGGTGCGCCAGCGCGTCGCCGCCCTCAACGCCTTCCTGCACGACATCTACCACGCCGGCCACATCATCCGCGACGGCACCATTCCCGCCGAACTGGTCTATGGCAACGCCAATTACCGGCCGGAAATGAAGGACTTCCCAATCCGCTTCGGGACCTACGTGCATATCTGCGGCACCGACATCGTGCGCGACGCCGCCGGCACCTTCATGGTGCTGGAGGACAATGCCCGCACTCCCTCGGGCGTGTCCTATGTGGTCGAGAACCGGCATCTGATGTCGCGCGCCTTCCCCGATCTGATGGCCGGAATGAAGCTGCGCCCGGTCGATGATTACGGCCGGCGGCTGCTGGAGGCGATGGCGGAGATCGCGCCCGAGGGGGTGATGGACCCGCAGGTCGTGCTGCTGTCGCCCGGCATCTACAACTCGGCCTATTTCGAGCATGTGTTCCTGGCCCGCGAGATGGGCGTGCCGCTGGTCGAGGGGCCCGATCTCGTGGTCGAGGACGACCGCGTCTATATGCGCACCACCGCCGGCCGCCGCCCGGTGCACACCATCTATCGCCGCATCGGCGATGATTTCCTCGATCCCACCGTGTTTCGCGCGGAATCGCTGCTTGGCGTGCCCGGGCTGATCGGCGCGTGGCGGCGCGGCACCGTCACCCTGGCCAACGCCGTCGGCACCGGCGTCGCCGACGACAAGGCGGTGTATGCCTACATGCCGCGCATCATCCGCTATTATCTCGGTGAGGAAGCGATCCTGCCCAATGTCGAGACGCATATCTGTCGCGAGCCGGAGGGGCTGGCCTATACGCTCGACCGGCTCGATCAGCTCGTCGTCAAGCCGGTCGGCGAATCGGGCGGCTACGGCATCACCATCGGCCCCCGCGCGTCGGCCGCCCAACTCGCGGCGGCGCGGGCGGCGCTGATCGCCGACCCGTCCAACTGGATCAGCCAGCCGGTGATTTCGCTCTCGGTCGGCCCGACGCTGACCGAACAGGGCATTCGTCCGCGCCATCTCGACCTGCGGCCGTTCGCGGTGACCGGGCGCGACACCTGGGTCCTGCCCGGCGGATTGTCCCGCGTGGCGATGAAGGAGGGCAGCCTCGTGGTGAACTCCTCGCAGGGCGGCGGCTCGAAGGATACCTGGGTGCTGGACACGGAGGCCACGCCGTGAGCCGCCATACGCCGCTGCTGGCGCGCTATGCGGAGGGGCTGTTCTGGATGGCGCGCTACCTGGAGCGCGTCGAGAACCTCGCCCGCCTGGTCGATGTCACGCAGACGTTCGAGGCGCCGGGCCGCGAGGCGGAAAGCTGGTTCGGTCTGGTGCGCATCAACGCCGACGAGGCGACCTTCGCCGAGCGCGACATCGAGCCGAGCGCCGAGGCGGTGAAGCGGTTCTATCTGCTCGATCCGCTCAACCCGACCGGCATCCCGGCCAGCCTGGAATCGGCGCGTTTCAACGCGCGCACGCTGCGCCCGCTGATCTCGACCGAGATGTGGATGCACCTCAACGTGTTCCACCGCGACATGACGCAGATCGCGCCGGAGGATCTGCAGGGCGACAATCTGTCGCGCCTTTGCCGGCTGATCAAAGAAGGGGTGCAGACCCATACCGGCATCACCGAGGGCACGTTCTTCCGCGACCAGGGCTGGCTGTTCTACCAGCTTGGCCGGCTGATCGAGCGCGCCGACCAGACCACGCGGCTGCTCGACATCCGCTATCACCTGCTGGTGCCGGCGGCGGGCGAGGAGCGGCGGGTGGCCGAGCTGACGCAGTGGGGCGCGGTGCTGCGCGGCGCCGCCGGCTATCACGCCTTCCGCCGCGTCGCCCCGGCCGGCTTCACGCCGCAGGACGTCGTCGCCTTCCTGCTGACCGACACCGCGTTTCCGCGCAGCGTGCTGCTGTGTGTCGAACAGATGGACTGGCTGCTCGGCCAGTTGCGCAGCCGCTACGGCCTGCGCGGCACGGTGCCGGCGCTGGAACGCAGCGAGGAGCTGCGCGCCGGTCTGCTCGGCCGCCCGGTGGAACGCATCGTCGCCGATGGGCTGCATCAGTTTCTCGACGGGGTGCAGCGCGACCTGATCCTGCTCGCCGGCGAGATCGGCACCGCGTTCTTCCGCGACTGGCGACCGCTGGCCGAGCCGTCGTCACAGGGGCAGAGTCAGAGCGCCTGACATCCGGCAACCCGTTCCGTGCTGGCGCGTCCTTCCCGCCGGGAGATTGGAGGCGGCGTGATGCGTTGGGCGCTGGTGCTCTCGGTTGTTGCGGTGGCCGGCTGTGCCGCCGAGCGGCAGAATGTGGCCGGGCGGGAGGGAATGTTGGCCGCCGCCGGCTTCACCGTCCGCCCGGCCGATACGGCGGCGCGGCAAGCCGAGCTGCGCACACTGCCGCCGCACCGTTTCGTGACGCAGGCGGGCAACGGCAAGACGGTCTATCTTTACCCCGACCCGACGCAGTGCGGCTGTCTCTATATCGGCTCCGAGCCAGCCTATCAGCAGTATCAGCGCATGGCGGTCCAGGCCGAACTGGCCGACGAGCAGCCGGCCGCGGCGCCGATGGCGATGGACCGATGGAACTGGGCGCCATGGGGGCCGGGCTGGTGGTAGCCCGCCGGTTGCGCCAACGCCCCGCGGCGCGCCAGGTTCCGGCGCCGTCGCCGGGCGATCCCCCGGTGGTCAGGCGCGGCGCTGCCCCATATAAGGCGGGCATGCGCGTTCACTTCGTCAAGATGCACGGCACCGGCAACGATTTCGTCGTCCTCGACGAACGGGCGGCGGCGCTTGGCCTGACCCCGGCGCGCGCCGCCGGCATTGCCGACCGGCGCACCGGCGTCGGCTGCGACCAGTTCATCGTGCTCGAACGCCCGCCCGCCGGCAGCCCTGCCGACGCCTTCATGCGCATCCGCAACCCGGATGGTGGCGAGGCCGGCGCCTGCGGTAACGCCACCCGCTGCGTCGCCCATCTGCTGCACGGCGAAACCGGCCGCGACGAGCTGCTGATCGAGACCGTCGCCGGGCGGCTGCCCGCGCGCATGCTGCCGGACGGCCGGGTCAGCGTCGATATGGGTCTGCCGCGGCTCGACTGGCGCGAGGTGCCGCTGGCCCGGGCGATGGACACGCTGCATCTCGATCTGTCCGATGGCCTGCTGGCCGACCCGGCGGCGCTGTCGATGGGCAATCCGCACGCGACGTTTTTCGTCCCCGACCTCGCCGCGGTGCCGATCGAGGCGGCCGGGCCGCGGCTGGAGCATGCGGCGCTGTTTCCCGAGCGGGCCAATATCGGCGTCGTCCAGGTGCTCGCCGCCGACCGGCTGCGCCTGCGCGTGTGGGAGCGCGGCGCCGGGCTGACCCGCGCCTGCGGCTCGGGTGCCTGCGCCGCCCTGGTCAACGCCGCCCGCCGCGGCCTCGCCGGGCGCCGCGCCGACATCATCGTCGATGGCGGCACCCTGCACATCGACTGGCGCGACGACGGCCATGTGCTGATGACCGGCCCGGTCGCCATCGCCTTTCACGGCGAACTCGACCTTGCCGATTTCCCGCCATGACCGTCGAAGTGCTGACCTTCGGCTGCCGGCTCAACACCTATGAGAGCGAGGTGATGCGCGGCCATGCCGCGGCGCTCGCCGATACGGTGATCGTCAACACCTGCGCCGTCACCGCCGAGGCCGAGCGGCAGGCGCGGCAGGCGATCCGCCGCGCCCATCGCGAGCGGCCGGGGGCGCGCATCGTCGTCACCGGCTGCGCCGCGCAGATCGCCCCCGAGACCTGGGCGGCGCTGCCCGGCGTCGCCCGCGTGCTCGGCAATGTCGAAAAGCTGCGGCCGGAGAGCTGGACCGCGGACGCGCCTTCTGCGGTGTCCGACATCATGGCGGCGCGCGAGACGGCGGCGCATCTGGTGACCGAGTTCGTCGGCCGTGCCCGCGCCTTCGTGCAGGTGCAGCAGGGCTGCGACCACCGCTGCACCTTCTGCGTGATCCCGTTCGGCCGCGGGCCGAACCGCAGCGTCCCGATCGGCGCCGTGGTCGAGCAGGTGCGCGCGCTGCTGCGGGCCGGCTATCACGAAGTGGTGCTGACCGGCGTCGATATTGCCAGCTATGGCGCCGATCTGCCGGGGCGTCCCTCGCTCGGGCAGATGGTGCGGCGGCTGCTGGCGCTGGTGCCGGAGCTGACGCGGCTGCGCCTGTCGTCGCTCGACCCGGCGGCGATCGACGCCGATCTGTGGCGGCTGATCGCCGAGGAGGCGCGGCTGATGCCGCATCTGCATCTGTCGCTGCAGGCCGGCGCCGACCTGATCCTCAAGCGGATGAAGCGGCGGCATCTGCGCGCCGGGGCGCTGTCGGTGATCGCGCGGGCGCGGGCGCTCCGCCCCGGCATCGCCATCGGCGCCGACCTGATCGCCGGCTTCCCGACCGAGACCGAGGCGCTGTTCGGCGAAACCCTGGCGTTCGTCGCGGAGGCGGAGATCCCCTATCTGCACGTCTTTCCCTACAGCGAGCGCGACGGCACGCCGGCGGCGCGCATGCCGGCGGTGCCGGTCGCCGAGCGGCGCGCCCGTGCCGCCCGGCTGCGCGCCGCCGGGGCGGTGCAGGCGGGGCGGTTCTATGCCGGGCTGGTCGGGCGCGGCGCGCAGGTGCTGGCCGAGACGGACGGCACCGGCCACACCGAACATTTCGCCCCGGTGCGCATCGCCGCGACCCCCGGCACGCTGGTCAGCGCCCGCATCGTCGCCGCCGACGCCACCGGATTGCTGGCGGAGGCAGCCTGATGGCGCTCGGTTTCTTCTCCCGGCTCAAACAGGGCCTCGCCCGCAGCACCGCCAAGATCAGCGACCAGATCGGCGCCGTGTTCGTCCGCCGCAAGCTCGACGACGCGGCGCTGGGCGAGCTGGAGGAGGTGCTGCTGTCGGCCGATCTCGGCACCGAGGTCGCCGCCCGCATCATCGCCGAGTTCCGCCGCAGCCGCTTCGGCCGTGAAATCACCGATGGCGAGGTGCGCGAGGCGCTGGCCGGCGAGATCGCCGCCATCCTGGCGCCGGTGGCGCGCCCGCTGCTGCTCGACCGCACGCGCCGCCCGCATGTCGTGCTGGTGGTCGGGGTCAACGGCAGCGGCAAGACCACCACCATCGGCAAGCTGGCGCAGCAATACCGCGAGGAGGGCATCCGCCCGCTGCTGGTCGCCGGCGACACGTTCCGCGCCGCGGCGGTCGAGCAGTTGCAGGTCTGGGGCGAGCGCACCGGCGCGCGCGTCATCGCCGGGGCGCCCAACACCGATGCCGCCGGCCTCGCCTTTGACGCGCTGACCGAGGCGCGGGCGGCGGGGGCGGACGTGCTGCTGATCGACACCGCCGGGCGGCTGCACAACAAGGCGGCGCTGATGGAGGAATTGCGCAAGGTCATCCGCGTCCTGAAAAAGCAGGACGCGACGGCGCCGCATTCGGTGCTGCTGGTGCTCGACGCCACCACCGGGCAGAACGCGCTCAATCAGGTCGAGGTGTTCAAGGAGATGGTCGCCGTCACCGGGCTGGCGGTGACCAAGCTGGACGGCAGCGCCCGCGGCGGCATCGTCGTGGCGCTGGCCGAGGAGTTCGGCCTGCCGGTGCATTTCGTCGGCGTCGGCGAGCAGGCGGCCGATCTGCGGCCGTTCGATGCCGGGGAGTTCGCCCGCGGGCTGGTCGGGGCGGCATAGCCGGCCGCCGGCAGCGCCGCGGTTTCGCCTTGCCATCGGCTCGGCTACCCTCCTGCCCGGCGCGGAGGGACTTGAGTGGGACGCAGTGGCGTGGAGCGGGTGGCCGGGGCGCTTGGCTGTCTCGATGGGGTTGCGGTGGTCGAGGGCGGCGCGGCGGCGTCGGGCTGGCTGCTGCACCCGGAGCACCGCATCGACCGGGTGCGGGTGCTGGTCGATGGCGCGGAGCTTGGCGAGGCGCCGGTGGAGGCGCGGCCGGATGTGGCGCGGTCGTTCCCCGGCGTGAAACACGCGGCGCGCGCCGGTTTCCACGTCAGCGGCCCGCTGGCGCCGCCGGCCTCCTCGCTGCTGCGGGTCGAGACGCTGGGCATCGCCGGCGGGCGGACGGTGACGGCGGCGGAGGAATACTGGCCCGCCGAGGCGCTGCCGGCGCTGCCGGCGCCGGATGCCGAGATGATGGAGCGCGTCTCCGGCAGCCGCGACGCGGCACAGTTCGACCGAGCCGGCCTCGGCATCGCGGCGCAATTGCTGGCGGCGGTGCAGCGGCATCTGCCCGAGGTGTCGGCGCCGCGGCTGCTCGACTGGGGCAGCGGCTCCGGCCGGGCGACGCGGTTCATGCCGTCGCTGTGGCCCGGCCTGCACCTTGCCGGCTGCGACATTGACGCCGCGGCGGTGGCGTGGTGCGCCGCGCACATGCCCGAGCACGCGTTCCACGCCACCGGCCCGTTTCCGCCGCTGCCCTTCGGCGATGCCGCTTTCGACGCGGTGCTGGCGGCCTCGGTGATGACGCATCTGACGCGGCCGGTGCAGATGCGCTGGCTGGCCGAGATTCGCCGCGTGCTGGCGCCGGGCGGCGTGTTCGTCGCCTCCGTGCATGGTCCGCTCGCCGCGCTGCCGGCGCCCGAAGCGGTGCGCGACAGATTGGCGCGCAACGGCTTCGTCGATGCGGCGGCGGATGCGCGGCTCGATGGCATCGCGCCGCCCGATTATTACCGCGCCGCCTATCAAACCGAGACATGGACCCGCAAGACCTGGGGCCGGGTGATGCCGGTGGTCGAGTACCGCGCCGGCGGTCTGACCAATTACCAGGATCTCGTCGTGCTGCGGCGCCGGCCGGCGGGGCGGCTGCGGCGGTGGCTCCGCGGCTAGCGTTCGGCCGGCTGGACCAATCCCGACCCCGGTGTATTCTGCGGCCAAAGTCGGGCGGCCAAAGTCGGGCGGCCAAAACGGGGAGGCCGGATGTCGGGAATAACGATCTCGGGGACGACCAGCACCGGTTTGGTCATCAATCACGGCACCGTCGTGCAGGTCGAGGCCGGGGGCACCCTGGTCGATGCGTCGTTCAACGGCGGCATCGGCTTTCTCGAGGGCGGCTCGGTTGCCTTTGCCGCCGTGGTCGCCGCGGGCGGCCAGCTCGACGCGCAATTTGCCAGCGTCGAGGACAGCCTGACGGTGGACAGCGGCGGCATCGCCAGTGTCGATTTCGGCGGCACCGCGCTCGGCATCACCGTCAACAGCGGCGGCACCTTCGATGCCATACAGACCGGCACCGTCTCCGGCATCGTCGTCAACGCCGGCGGCACGCTGGATGTCATGGCCGGCGGCACCGCGGCCGGCATCGTCGTCAACGGCGGCACGGTGCTGCTGGACGGCGCCGCCACGGTCGCCGGGGCCATCACGTTCGCCGCCGGTGCCGGCGGCACCGTCGTCGTCGCGGGCAGCAACACCGCGCCGCCGACCGCGACCGAACTGACCTATTCCGGCTTCGGCCTGTACGACACGATTGATTTCCGTCCGGGGCATTACAGTGCGACGGACAGCTTCACCGTCACCGGCGACACCCTCACCCTCAACGAGCCGGGGCTGAGCAGCTTTCCGATGGTGATGCTGAATCCACTGCCGGGCATCGCCTATACCGCCCGCGTCAACCCGATCTACGGCAACGTCGAGATCGTCGCCTGTTTCGCCGCCGGCACGCGCATCGCGACGGCCGACGGCGAGCGGGCCGTTGAACGGCTGCAGGTCGGCGATCTTGTGCGCACGGCGTGCGGCGGGGTGGCGCCGGTGCGCTGGCTCGGCCAGCGCATCATCGACGTGGCGCTCCAGCCAAACCCGGCCGAGACCGCACCGGTGCGCATCCGCCGCCATGCTTTCGGCGCCGGGCGGCCGTGCCGCGATCTGCGGCTGTCGCCCGATCATGCGGTGTTCATCGACGGCGCGCTGATCCCGGTGCGCTACCTCGTCAACGGCGCCACCATCCTGCGCGACCCTGCCGGCCGCATCGCCTACTGGCATGTCGAACTGCCGGCGCATGACGTGCTGCTGGCCGAGGGGCTGCCCTGCGAGAGCTATCTCGACACCGGCAACCGTGCCGCCTTCGCCAATGGTGGCGGCGCGGTCATGCTGCATCCCGATTTCGCCCGCCGCGTCTGGCAGGCGCAGGGTTGCGCGCCCCTGGTGCTGGAGGGGGCGGCGCTGACGGCGGCACGGCGGCGGCTGATCGATCAGGCCGGGCGGCTCGGCTGGCGGCAGACGGGAGCGCCGGACCTGCATCTGTGCATCGACGGGGTGCGCCACGCGCCGCGCCGCGTCGCCGGCCTGCAGCATTTCGATCTGCCGGCCGGGGCGCGGGTGGTGCATCTGGTCTCGCGCGCCGGTGTGCCGGCGCAAACCTGCCCCGACGCCGCCGATCACCGTCGTCTCGGCGTCGCCGTCGCGGCGCTGCTGGTCAACGGGCATCGGCTGGCGCTGCAGGATGCCCGGCTCGGCACCGGCTGGCATGCCGCCGAGGCCGAGTGGCGGTGGACCGACGGCTGCGCCGCCCTCGCCCTTGCCGGCGCCACACAGCTTGGCGTCGGCATCGCCATGACGGAGCGGTACTGGCTGGCGCCGGACGCCGCGGCGGCCAGGGCAGCCCGTTTCTTCGCGACCTGCTGACACCGATTGCGGAAGCGCAACCGCTATCCGCTCTGGATCCAATCACATGGCCCAACGTCCGGCCGCACTGCGATGCGCGCGTGCGGATACACAACGAGCTTTTGGCCCTGCGACAGAACGGCAACGCGGAACGGCGCATTGCCGATCCTGGCCGGCTGCTACGTGGCGCACAGCTCCGGTATCTCCAGATCGGCGTTGGCTCGGAAGCGTCATGTATGCTCAACCCCGGAGTCGGTTGGGTGGCCAACACGCGCACAATCTGGACCCGCCTGGTCATCAGGCATGCGGACGATTTTGCAACGGCCCAAGCGGAGCTGACGCTTTACCGACATGCCGATGTCACGTCCGAGATGGCCTGCATTATGTGGGCGCAGATTCATCAGGAGCTGGCTGCCGGCATGACGCGGATTGCGGAAGCAGGAGAGAGGCGCGCGCGTCGGGCAAAAGTTGAACCAGGCGCGATCAAATATCTATCGGCGGACGCCATGGCAAACGATCATCACAAATAGAGATCCGCCATGAGCGCCGGCGATTTGTGGTCAGGACTGGAAAGCGTCGTCGGGCTGATGCTGACCTGTCTGACAGCGCGGGATTGATCCGGTTCATCAGGATGGCCAGCCAGCGCCCGCCGGGCACGCCCTGCCGGTACGGCAGGTGCGGGCGCAGGAACGCCAGATGCACCTCGCCCCAGGCGGCGATGTGGTCGCAGTCGTCGCAATCGGCGCTGGTGCCGCCCTTGGGGCGGTTGACCTTGGGTATGCGGCTCTGGCCTAGTCCGACCGCCAAGAGGGGTAATCAGATGGGCGTGATCCGCAAGCCGATCGAGGCGCTGGAAGACAGCCCGATCGTCGAAGTCTTCCGCATGGGACTCAATCTGCCGGGGCTGATCCCGATGTGGGCAGGTGAGCCGGATGTGCCGACGCCGGCCTTCATCTGCGATGCCGCCAGCCGTGCCCTGGCCGCAGGGCGGACCTTCTATTCCTACAATCGCGGCATTCCGGCGCTGCGTCAGGCGCTGCGCGACTATCACCGGCGGCTGTGGGGCGTCGAGATCGCCGACGAGCGGGTGGCGCTGACGCTGTCGGGGATGAACGCGGTCATGCTGATCGCCCAGGCGACGGTGCAGCCGGGCGACAACGTCGTCGCCATCACACCGTCCTGGCCGAACATCATGCGGGCGATGCAGATCTGCGGCGCCGAACCGCGCGAGGTGATGCTGGCGCGCGGCAATCACGGCTGGCGACTCGATCTCGATGCGGTGGCCGCGGCCTGCGATGCGCGGACGCGGGTGATCTACCTCGCCTCGCCCGGCAACCCGACTGGCTGGATGATCGAGCGCGGCGAGGCGCAGGCGCTGCTCGATTTCGCCCGCGCGCGCGGCATCGCCATCCTGTCCGACGAGGTCTATCACCGCATCGTCTATGATCGGCCGGTCGGGTTCTCGTTCCTGGAGATCGCCACGCCAGACGACCGGCTGTTCGTGGTCAACAGCTTCTCCAAGGCCTGGGCGATGACCGGCTGGCGGCTCGGCTGGGTGGTTTATCCGCGCGGCGCCCTGGATGCGTTCGAGAAACTGATCCAGTTCAACACCTCGGGCGGGCTGGAATTCCTCCAGGCCGGCTGCATTGCGGCGCTGGAACAGGGCGAGGATTTCGTCCGCTCCTTCGTCGAGCGCTGCCGCGCCGCGCGCGAGGTGGTCAATCCACGGCTGGCGGCCATGCCGCGCGTCCACAACATCCCCGGACCCGGCGCCTTCTATGCCATGTTCGAGGTCGAGGGCGTCAACGATACGCTGACCTTCTGCAAGCGCGCGGTGACCGAGGCCGGCATCGGCATGGCGCCGGGCACCGCCTTCGGCCACGGTGCCGAGCGTCTGGTGCGCATCTGCTACGCCAAAAGCCGGGAGAATGTCACCGAGGCGATGGACCGGCTGGAACGCTTCGCCGCGGACTACAAGGAATAGGGCGCATATCGGCCGCGGCGCCCCGCGCGCTCAGGCCGCCGCGGCCGACGGCGCGCGAAGCCGCAAAGCCCCATTGCAGCAGCACGCCGCCGACGATTCCGCCAAGCGTCGCGGCAAGGGCGGTGGCGGCGTTCAACAGCCCGGCGCTGGCGGCACGCTGCGCCGGCGTGAGCGTCGTGCTGCTGACCGCCAGCATCGGCCAGAAAATCTGGGTCAATCCGAAACCGGTCAGGCTCGGCAGCGTGGTCCAGCCGCTGCCGTCGCTGGCCAGTGCCAGCAGGGCGACGCAAGCCACCAGCCGCCACGCCCCAGACCGGCGGCGGTGAACGCCGCATCGGTCTGGCCGGTACCGCCACAGACAGCGCGCACGGCTTCGTCACCACGACAGTCCCGGCAAAAATAACCGCTGCCTGTGCCTGACATGGCAACACTAAACTGAATGTTGGGCGGTGCACCTGAACCCGGATGACTGTGGGGAGTTGTCAGTTGCCAATCGGCATGACCCCATCGCCGACAGGAGACTGCAGCCATGCCGGATCTCACACCCACACAAGGCTCACGCCGGGCCGCACTGAAAGTCGGGCTGGCGTTGCTTGGCGCCAGCGGAGTTGCCGCACTGCGCGGCACCGCTGCCGCAGCAGCGGAGAAAGTGGCGCCAGCCAGCGTCAGCTATCAGACCAAGCCGAAAGACGGCAAGCAGTGCAGCACCTGCGCCCAGTTCGTCGCCCCGAACGCCTGCAAGGTGGTCTCCGGCACCATCAGCCCGGACGGCTGGTGCATGATCTACGCCGCCAAAGCCGCCTGACCGCTGCCGCCGCGCGCTACTGAATATCGGTGTCGAAGAACGGAAAGTAGCGCGTGCGGTAGCGCAGGTCGCGGCTGCGCTCGCCGACCACGCGCGCCGGGTTGCCGGCGACCATGGCGTAATCGGGCACGTCGCGCGTCACCACCGCGCCGGCGCCGACCACCGCGCCCTCGCCGATCCGCACCCCCGGACAGATCAGCGCGCGGGCGCCGATCCAGGCATGGTCGCCGATCGTCACCGGCTTTTCGACACAGACGAAATCCGGGTTCTGCGGATCATGGGTCAGTGTCTGGATCAGCGCGTAATGCGACACGTTGACGTTGTTGCCGATGGTCAGCGGCACCCGGCCGTCGAGATAGGTGAAGCGGTTGATGACCGAGTTGTCGCCGATGCGGATGAACCGGCCGGTGACGAAACAGCCCATGGCGATACTGGTGTCGCGCCCGATTGCGACATGGCAGAAGCGGCGCAGGAACCAGTGCCGCACGCCGTACGGCGTCCAGTTCATGAACAGATGATTGCCGAGATAAAACGCCACCGCCGGCAACAGCCGGGTGCGCACCGCGCGCGCCTTGCGCCGCAGCCAGCCGCTCATCGCGCGCGCTCCACCACGTCGCGCAGCACCGCGGCGTGGCGCGATGCCACCGCCTGCAGATCATAGCGCGCGCGCAGCTTGGCCGGCCCGCGCGCCCCCGCCGCGGCCCAGGCGGCGCGGTCATCGGCAAAGCGCCGCATCGAAGCGGCCAGCGCCGTGGCGAGGCGATAGTCCTGCGGCGTGTAGGCGAGCGCGTTGAGCCGCTCGCCGTCGAGCGCCGTCACCGGGCCATACTCATTGTCCAGCAGCACGCCGAGATCGCCGTCTTCGATCACCTCGGAGGCGCCGCCGGTATCGGTCAGGATCATCGGCCGGCCGAAGGCCATTGCCTCGTTCATGGCGATGCTCCAGCCCTCGATGAACGAGGGCAGCAGGAACGCATCGGCAAGGGCGAACAAATCCTCGATGCGCGGGGTATAGCCGGCCAGCAGCATGTGCTGCTCCAGCCCGTGCTGTTTGAGATGCGCGCGCAGCTCGTCGAGATGCGGCGGATAGACCGGCTTGCCAGCGCAGACGATGCGGATGTCGCGCCGCCCCGCCGCCAGCAGAAGCCGCATCGCCGCCGCCATGACGTAATGCCCCTTGTGCAGGTTGTAGGCGGCGACGTTGAGAAAGACGTAGTCGTCGTCGGCAATGCCGAGGCTGGCGCGGGGCGGCGGCCGGGCGGCGGCGGCGCGGCGGGCGTAATCGCCGGTATCAAGGCCGTTCGGCACCGTGGCGATGCGCGCCGGGGCGATGCCGAGCCGCTCCACCGCATACAGCGTCGCCTTAGGCGAGACCGAGATATAGCGCGCGACATGCGCATCGTCGGCGGCGAAGCGGGCGCGCTGCTCGGGGCTGAAGAAGGCATAGACGTTATGGATGAACGACACGATCGGCAGTCGCCGCGTGGTGAACAGCGCATAGCCGGCGGTGGAGAAATGCGACACCGCCAGCGTCGGGGCAAACCGGTCGAGCAGCCGGGCATAGGTGGCGAGCGGCCGGCGCTCCGGCAGACGCTCGACGCGCAGGCCGGCCTGGCGCGCCACGGCGGCGAGTTCGCCGAGCCCGCCGACACTGACGATCAGCACTTCGATGCCGAGCCGCCGCCACTCCAGCGCCGTGTCCAGCACGACTTTTTCCAACCCGCCGCTGTCGAACGCGGCCAGTTCGATGACCACCCGCAGCCCCCCCTCCTCGGCGCGGGCGACGCGGCGGAACAGGCCGAACATCATGCCCGCGCCACCCGCAACTGCGCCGCATAGCGCTCGCGCCGCGCCGCCGCGGTAACATGACGGTAGAACCCATGCACCTCTGGCAGCCGCGCATGCAGCAGGCCGAAATAGACCGCGAGGTCGGCAACGCGCCTTTGCCGGAGCATGTCGAGCACGGCGGAAACTCCCTCCTCGGCATCGTCGGGCAGCAAGGCGGCGCCGTGCAGGCGCAGCGCCACCGCCAGCACCGCGGCGATCTCGACATCGACCGCGACGCGGTCCTCGGCGATCGTGTTGGCGCCATGCACACGGTAGCGGACATGCGCGCGCGCAAGGTCGAACACGGCACGCGCCTGCGCCAGGCCGCGCAGCAGAAAGTCGAGATCATGGCAGTAGCGCAGCGGCGCGAAGCCGCCAAGACGCTGCCACAACCCGCGGCTGAACACCATGTTGCTGGTGGTAACAACGAAGTTCTCGGCCAGCAGCGCCAGCGCCGGCGGCTGCAGCCGCGCCGCCGCGGCGGTGGCGCGGGCCAGCCAGGCGACCGCGTCGCCCTGGTGCAGCCGTCGCCCGTCGCCGCCGACCAGGGCGATGCCGCCACAGATCAGCTCCGCCGTCGGGTCGCCGGCCATCAGAACCTGACAGTCGCCGAGCTTGTCGGCGAGGAACGCATCGTCGGAATTGAGCACGGCGATCCAGGTGCCGGTGGCGCGTTCGACGGCGCGGTTGATCGCCGCATGCGCGCCGCGATTGTCCTGGCGCAGCACCACCGCGCGCGGATGGTGGCGTAGCGCACGCGCCGCAATCGCCGCCCCGTCATCCGCCGAGCCGTCATCGACGACGATGATCTCATGCGCCGGCACGCTCTGCGCCAGCACGCTGGCCAGGGCGTTGCCGATATAGGCGGCATGGTTGTACAGCGGCACGACGACGCTGATCGGCACCGCTGCGGCCGGGCCGCCGCGCCCGAGCAGGCGCGCATGCAGGCGCGCCGGCAGGCTCATGTCGGTGCGTCCACCGGCAGGCCGAGCCCGCCGAGCAGCGCCGCCAGCCGCCGCCGCCCCGCCGCCAGGGAGAAATGCGCCGCGACATGCGCCAGCCCGGCATCGGACACCGCCTGCCACACGGCGGCATCCTCGTGCAGCGCCACCACCGCATCGGCAAAACCGGCGGGATCATCGGCGATGCGCGCCGTCACCCCGTCCTGCAGCCCCATGCTCTCGGCGGCAACAGCGGTGGCGACGCAGGGCACGCCGGCGGCGAGGCTGGTGATGACCTTGCCCTTGATCCCGGCGCCGAAGCGCAGCGGCGCCACCGTCAGCCGGCAGCCGGCGAGCAGCGCGCCGAGATCGGCGACATGGCCCAGCACGGCGACGCGCGGCCCGGCCAGCGCGGTCACCTCCGGCGGCGGCGCGGCGCCGACGATGCTGAGTGTGGCGTCGATGCGGCCGGCCACCAGCGGCCAGATGTCGCGGACGAAATGCAGCACCGCATCGACATTCGGCGCATGGCTGAAGCCGCCGACGAAGACCACGCCGCGGCGCGGGGCGAAGGGGGCGGTGCGTCCCGGCACCTCGAAGGCCAGCGGCATCACCTCCACCGCCGCCCCTGGCAGCAGCCGGGCGAGCAGGTCGCGCTCGGTCTGCGAGACCACCAGCGTCCGGTCGGCCGCCGCCACCGCCGCCAGTTCGACCGACTGCACCCGCAGCGCCTCGGCCAGCCCCGCCGCCGAGCGGGTCAGCATGGCCTCGCGCTCCAGCCGCAGGAAATGCAGATCGACGGTGTTGAACAGCAACGGCGCCAGCGGCGACTGCGCCCGCAGCGCGCGCAGCAGCCAACTGCCGGCCAAACTCGCCCGGCAGACGATGAGCAGATCGAACGCCAGCGGCTCGGCGGCGAGGAACTGGGTCAGGTCGCGCCACGGCCCGCCGCTGGCCACCCGCACCCCGTCGCGGCGCAGCGCATCGACATAGCCGTCGGCCTGCGCCAGCGCGTCGAGCGGCAGCAGCGTCGGCTGCCAGCCGAAGGCGACGAAGCTGCGCAGCAGGGCATGCAGATCGGCCGAGCCGGCATCGCGGTCCCAGCGCGGCACGAAATGGTCAACGACCAGCACCCGCGGCGGCAGCCGCCGCGGCGTCTGCAGCAGCCGCGCCCAGCCGCCACCGGCGATGGCGCGACGCAGATGCCAGGCGCCGAGCGCGGTGGTCCAGGCATCAGCCTCGGCCGCGTCGCCGGCCCGCAGATGCGCCGCCGGCTGGCGCACCACCTGCCGCCCGGCATCGGCGACCCGCAGCGCCAACTCGGCCAGCGCATGCGGCAGCGAGGCAATCTCCGGGTCGAGACCGCCGAGACGCTGCCACAGCTCGCGCGGCAGCATCACCGCGCCGACGCAGGGCGCCTCCACCGCCGCCGCCGCGGCAATATCGGGATGCTCCGCCGCCAGACCGGCGCCGAGCGGCAGCAGCGCGCCATCGACGCCGATGGCGCAGCCGGCGGCGTCGATGCGCCCGGCCGCGTCGCGCAGTACGGCGCCGACCATGCCGGCGCGCGGAAACGCGGTGAACGTCGCCGCCAGCGCATCGAGCCAGCCGGGCGATGGCACACTGATGCCGTCCCACAACACGACGAAATCGGCCGCGGCGACATCCGCGATCATGGTCACGCCGGCATCCGCGGCCGGCCAGGGCGCGCCCGGCCGCAGCGCGATCAGCGCCGCCCGCCCGGCCGGCGGCGGCGGCGGCAGCGGACCCGCCGGATCGCGATCGACCGCGGCCGGCGGCGCGGCCGGGGCCGGATCGCGGCGACCGCGCAGCGGCGCGGTCAGGCGCCAGGAGCGCGATCCCTCGATCGCCGCCAGCCGCGCCCGCGCCTGCCGCAATTCCGTCATCGCCGCGACGAAGCGCAGGTCCCGGCTCACCGCCCGGCCCTGCGCGCTGCCCGATCCGCCATGCGCGCGCGTCCCCTGCTCCGCCGCGCGCTCATAGGCCACGCCAGAGCGGCGCGGTAGTCAGGCGTGGCGGCGCAGGTCGAGCGTGCGCGGATGCTCGCGCGCCACCGTCGCCACCGGCTCGGCCATCGCGCCGGGGGTGTGGCCGAACGGGAAAAAGCGGGAGCGGCGGCGCGCCTCCGCCTCGTTGGCGTTGACCGGGAAGGTCTCGTAACTGCGCCCGCCCGGATGCGAGACGTGATGCGTCATGCCGCCCAGGCTGCGCCCGGTCCAGCGGTCATAGAGGTCGAACACCAGCGGCGTCTGCGCCCGGATCGTCGGGTGCAGCGCGCTCGGCGGCTGCCATGCCTTGAAGCGCACGCCGGCGACATACGTGCCGCGCTGCTCGGTCGCCGAGAGCGGAATGCCGACGCCGTTGCACGCCAGCGCGAAGCGTTCCTCGGCCAGCCCGGTGGCCCGAATCTGCAGCCGCTCGGCCGAGCTGTCCACATAGCGCGCGGTGCCCCCCGCCGCCACTTCCTCGCCCAGCACATGCCACGGTTCGAGCGCGTGGCGCAGTTCCAGCGTCACGTCATGCACCACCGATTGCCCGAGCACCGGGAAGCGGAACGCCATATGCGGCGCGAACCATGCCGGATCGAGCCGGTAGCCGCGCGCCGCCAGTTCCTCCAGCGCATCGTGCAAATCCTGCCCGACATAATGCGGCAGCATGAACTGGTCATGCAGCCTTGTGCCCCAGCGCACCAGCCGCCGCTCATAGGGAAGCTGCCAGAAGGCGGCGACGGCGGCGCGCATCAGCAGCACCTGTGCCGCCGACATCTCGGCATGCGGCGGCATCTCGAAGGCGCGGAACTCGACCAGACCGCGCCGGCCGGCGGGGCCGGAGGGGTCGTACATCTTGTCGATGCAGAACTCGGTGCGGTGGGTGCTGCCGGTCATGTCGGCGAGGATGTTGCGGAACACCCGGTCGGTGATCCACGGCGGCACCTGGCGGAACGGCGCGACCTGGGCGAAGGCGATCTCCAACTCGGCGACGGCGTCGTCACGCGCCTCGTCGATGCGCGGATGCTGGCTGGTCGGACCGATGAACAGGCCACTGAACAGAAACGACAGCGCCGGGTGGTTGTGCCAGAAGCCGAGCAGGCTTTTCAGCAGGTCGGGACGGCGCAGGAACGGGCTGTCTTCGGCGCGGGCGGCGCCCATCACCACATGGTTGCCGCCGCCGGTGCCGACATGGCGGCCGTCGAGCATGAATTTTTCCGTCACCAGCCCGATCTGCCGCGCCTCCTCATACAGCTCGCCGGTGCGCGCGATATGCTCGCTCCAGGTAGCGGCGGGATGCACGTTGACCTCGATGACGCCGGGGTCGGGGGTGACGGAGAAGTTCAGCAGCCGCGGGTCTTCCGGCGGCGCGTAGCCCTCCAGCACCACCGGGCGGCCAAGCTCCATCGCCGTCGCCTCGATGGCGGCGATCAGCGCCAGCCAGTCTTCGGCCTCGGTCAGCGGCGGCATGAACACATGCAGCAGCCCGCCGCGCGGCTCGACGGCGAGCGCGGTGCGCACGAGGCCGGGCACTGGCTGCCCGATCACCGGCAGCATCTGTTCGGCCGCCTGGAACGATGCCGGGGCCGTTTCGTGCCGGCGCCGCAGCGCCGATTGCCGCGGCAGCGGGGCGCGCGGGGCGAACGGATCGGGCGGGAAATCGGTCTCGATCTGCTCGGGATCGGCCCAGGGCAGGCTGTCGAGCGGCAGGCGCAGGCCGATCGGGCTGTCGCCGGGCACCAGGAACATGGTGTCGCCGCGGAAGAACCAGCGCCCGGACTGCCACCGCCCGCCGCCGGCAGCGCGCAGCGGCAGCACGCTGCCAACCGGCGAGGCGAGGCCCTGGGCGAACACCCGCGCCATGCGTGCCCGCTCCAGCGCGTCGCCCAGCCGGCTGTCCTCGGCCATTACGTTCACCGGCAGACGGTGCTCGCGCCACAGATAGTAATGCACGTCCTCATGCGCCGGCAGGATCGCCGCGGGATCGACCTGCAGCCGCTCGGCCAGGGCGGTGACGAAACGCGCCGCCTCGGCGGCGTCGGCGCTGTCGCGGTCGCGATCCGGGTCGGCGAGCAAGCCGGGGTCGAGCCAGACTTTCTCCCCGTCCGCCCGCCAATGCGCATGCAGCCCCCAGCGCGGCAGCGGCTCGCCGGGATAGAGCTTGCCCTGGGCATAGAGCAGCGCCGCCCCCGGCGCCCAGCGCGCGGCGAGGCGGCGCAGCAGCGTGCCGGCATAGCGCCGCTTGGTCGGGCCGAGGGCGTCGGTGTTCCACTCCGCCGCCTCCTGATCGTTGGCGGCAACGAAGGTCGGCTCGCCGCCCTGGGTCAGCCGCACGTCGCCGGCGGCCAGCGCCCGATCGACCCGCGCGCCGGCGGCCAGGATGTCCTGCCACTGCGCCGCGGCGTAGGGTTTGGTGACGCGCGGCGTCTCGGCGACGCGGACAACGGTCATGGTCACGTCGAAGGTGGTTTCGCACGGCTCGACGAGGCCGCTGATCGGCGCCGCCGATTGCGGCGCCGGGCTGGCGGCGAGCGGGATATGCCCCTCCCCGGCCAGCAGGCCGGAGGTCGCGTCCAGCCCGATCCAGCCGGCGCCGGGCAGATAGACCTCGGCCCAGGCATGCAGATCGGTGAAATCGGCGCTCGGCCCGGCCGGACCCTCCACCGGCTTGATGTCGGCGGCGAGCTGGATCAGGTAGCCGGAGACGAAGCGCGCGGCGAAACCGAGGTTGCGCAGCAATTGCACCAGCAGCCACGCCGAATCGCGGCAACTGCCCTGGGCGGCGGCAAGCGTTTCCTCGGGCGTCCAGACGCCCGGCTCCATGCGCACGATGTAGCCGATGCGCTGCTGCACCACCCGGTTCAGCGCCACCAGCCGATCGACGGTGCGCTCCGGCGCGTGCGGCACCGCGGCCAGTAGCGCGGCGAGCAGCGGCCCGACCGGCTCGGTGCGGCGATAGGGCGCGAGTTCCTGTTCCAGCACCGGGTCGTAGGTGAAGGGGACGGTCTCCGCCTCGGGTTCCAGGAAGAAATCGAACGGATTGATCGTCGCCATGTCGGCGACCAGATCGACCGTTACCTCAAAGCGCGTCACCTTTTCGGGGAACACCACGCGGGCGAGGAAATTGCCCTGCGGGTCCTGCTGCCAGTTGAGGAAATGCGGGGTCGGCTGGATCGACAGCGCATAGGACAGGATCGGCGTGCGCGCCTGCGGCGCCGGCCGCAGCCGGATCGTCTGTGGCCCGAGCGCGACCGCGCGGTCGTACCGATACGTGGTGCGGTGCGTCAGCGCGGCGTGGATGGACATGGCGGCTCCGGGGTCAGGCCGCGGCGAAGCGGCCGGGGGAGAGTCGAGCAAGATCAGGGCCAAGCGGTCCTGGATCGCGTCCGGCGATCAGATCGGCGACCAGTTGGCCCGCCGCCGGCGAGGTTTGGATGCCATAGCCGCCCTGGCCGACCGACCAGAAGAAGCCCTCCGCCGAACGGTCCCAGCCGATCGCGAGTTCCCGGTCGGGCAGAAAGCTGCGCAGTCCGGCCCAACTGTGCTCGACCCGGCGGACCTCGATGTCGAGCGCCTGTTGCATGCGGTCGATGGCGATGGCGACATCGAGCTCGTCGGGCTGGGCGTCCTGCGGGTCCATGTCGGTCTCGTCGGCGGGCGAGACCATCATGCGGGTGCGCGCCTCGGGCCGGGCGTACCAAGTATGGCCCACGTCGTTGATCATCGGCCAGTCGGCGACCGCCCACGGCGCCGGGTCGATCAGCACCCCGGTCCGCCGCTTCGGCTGCAGGCCGAGCGGGGCGGCACCGGCGAGCCGCGCCACCTGATCGCCCCAGGCGCCGGCGGCGTTGACCAGCACCGGCGCGGTGAACACGGCACCGCCCGTCACCTCCACCCGCCACGCGGCGCCGACCCGCTCGATCCGCCCGGCGCGGCTGCGCAGGGCGAGGATGCCGGCATGGCCGCGCAACTGGCGCAGAAAGCCCTGATGCAGGGCGGCGACATCCATGTCGAAAGCATCCGCCTCGGTGGCCGCCCCCTTGGCCCAGCCGGGGCGCAGCGCGGGGACCATTGCCCGGGCCTGCGCCATGGTGATCTCGCGCAGACCGATGCCGCTGTCGAGCATGGCGCGGAACTGCGCCATCTGCTCCTCGGGGGCGAGGAACAGCACTGGGCGGTGCAGCATGATCGGCGTCTCGGTGAAGCCGGGCGGCGGCGCCTCGAAAAAGCCGCGCGACAGGGCGGTCATCCGGCGCACCACCGCCGGCCCGTAATTCTGGATCCAGATGGCGGCGGAACGGCCGGTGGTGTGGTATCCGGCCTGATCTTCCGCCTCGATCAGGGCAACCCTGCGGTTGGCGGCGAGATGGGCGGCGGCGGTGGCCCCGGCGATGCCGGCGCCGATCACCAGGGCGTCGAATGCGTGCGTGTCCATGCGGTGCAGCATCGACCGCCGGCGGGAGTGGCGCAAGCGGGGGACCGCAAACTCGACTGGCCGTGCTGCTGCTGCACCTGCTGACATGAAGCCATCAGCCGGCTTATCGTAGGTCATAGAGGTGAGGCCGACGAGGCGCGGAGAATCCTACCCGATTTTCGCGGCAATTTGGTCAAACAACGAAGGCTTGCCCCTTTCTTCTACCGTCATCAAAAACAACGTCTTGCCGCCGCTCTTTTCCTCCCATAGGTCGCCAACGTTGCTCTTTTCCTTGCTGTCTTCGTTGGTCGCGTAGACCTTGCCCTTATGCTCCACGACCAGAAGCCGCCCGTCCGTAAGCTCCGCCACGAAGTCGGGGTAAAACTTGGCCTTCGCCAGCGGCAGCCAGAACCCACGGCGCTCAAGGTTGCGCAGCCAGTGCTTGACCTTGCCTGTCATATCGAGGGCTTTGGCGCACTCGTATTCCTCGCCATTGTTATCCAGCTCCCCCACGGCGGCGTAGTAGTGCCGCTGGAACTGGTAGGGGTGGCCGCGATACGTCCAATGCGGCGCGTAGCCGGTCGGCGTGAAATCGAACTCGAATGCAAAGCTGGTTTCGACGGCGACTTGCGCTCCGAAAAGCGTTTGCTGGTAGCGTTGCTCGCTTGCCTGTTCGCGATAGTGGCTGATCTTCTGCGCCAGCACCTTCGCCAGAATGAATTTCCAGCGGACAAGCGCGGTGAGGGGAAGGGCGCGTTTCTCGGTCAGGTAGGCGAGACAGCGCCGCACGAATTCGAGCAAGACAACCTGCGTGATGTCGGGCTGTCGCGCCTTGCGCTCAAGCCAGCGGCATAGCTGCTGCTCTGTCCATCCGGTGTCCACCAGATCGAGGTCGAACTGGTTGGCCTCGCCTATGGCCTTCTCGGTTATCTTGCCAGCGGCGTTGAGGTCGAGTTCCCATTGCACGCCGGATTCCGTGAGGCGGAATTCCGCCTCGGCGATCTCGGCAGTATAGTCGAGCAAGCTCCATCCGCTCGCGTCAAGGAAGGCGTCTTTCTCTGCAATCTCAAGTTCGCCGTCCAGCTTGAAGCAGAGTTGCGGCACCCGGAACGCGACGCCGCGTTGCGCGGGTGACGTGTGCTGCTGCCACACCGCCTTGTGCCGTTTCGCCTCGCTCTGAAAGTTCGCGCGTGTGTCTTCGGACTTCACGGCGGCGGCAAGGCGGGTGACGGTCGCCTCCGCGACATTGCCGGTAAAGGTCACGCGGCTGCCTTGCTCGGTCTTCTCAATCGTCACCGTGGCCTGTTCTTCGGGGGACAGGTTGAACGCGCTGAGGTCGTCGGGGAGGTCGATGACGGTCGGCGGCGGCGCTGCGCTGAACAATCCCGCCCCGCCGGTCAGTCCGAGGTCGGGCGGCGTTGGCTCAATGTAGGCGTCCGCCTCGTTGTCCTCGAAGCCCATATCGACGAGTCTGTCGTGAAGCTGCTTGACCGCGTTCGGCCATGATGCCCGCGACACATGGGCATAGGCGCGGTTCAGGTCGGCTTCCTTGCGGCGCTTTGCGTAGGGCATGCGCAACACGCGCCCCAAGATTTGCTCAACGTCCTTCTTGGAGTTGACGGTTGCCGCCGAGCAAAAGACATAGGCGAACGAGCAATCCCAGCCTTCCTTGAGGGCTTCCACGGTGATGACAAAATCAATCTTGCAGTCGCGGGCGAACAGGTTGATGCCGTCGAGTTCCTTTTGGTCGCCGGTCACGACGGCAATCTTCTCGCGCGGGATGCTGTGCTGCTCCATGAGGTGCTTCAAAAGCACCTCCTTCGTCACCTCGCGCCCATTTTCCTCAGCCTGAAACAGGATGATAGGCCGGATATAATCGGCGTCCTTGGTGGCGAGGTCGTGCAACCGCTGCCGCGTCAAAATGCTGTCCTGCACCGCATCTTCCCAGCTTTTATGCTCGGTGAGGCGGATGGGCAGCTTTATCATTTCCTCCGCCTTGAGTTCCGTGGCGGATACGTTGTGCAGCACGTTGCTATCGTCTGCGGGGGTGGCGGTGAACTCCACGACACAGGCCGCATTGATCCGCTGCAAAACCTCGACGCTCAAGCCAGACGTGTTGTTGTGCGCCTCGTCAACGATGACCAGAGGGCGATTCAGGGTAAGCAGGTTGCGGAATGAAAATCGGATTTTGCCCTTGTCGTCGCCTTCCTCAATGCGTTCCAGACCCTCGGCGTTTTGGGGGACGGTCGAGAAGTGCGGTTCAAGGTTCTCGTTGTGGGCATAGACCTTGCGCCCGTCGGTGTTGCTGACGCGCAAGGTCTGCATCGTGGCGACGATGATGCAAGCGTGGGTCCGCAGGTCGGCTGGCGTGATCTGGACAAAATCGGCGATGTCGAACACGCGGAAGCGTCCATCGAACGCCGCGCTAAGAGCTTCGTAATTCGGGTTGCCGGGCTTCTTCAAGGTTTCGAGCGTTTGGGCGCGGATGGTGTTCGTCGGCACGAGCCAAAGCACGACGGGAAATTCGCGCTCAAGGTAGGCGTCGGCTGCGACCTTGACCGTGTGGGCGGAAAGCAGCGTCTTGCCGCCGCCGGTCGGCAAGCGAAGGCAGACATAGGGGACAGTTGGCAAGCCGTCGAGCGGACGATAGGGGCGAGAGTCGCGCACACCCGCCTTGTCCATGCCGTCATAGGCGGGCTTCGCCCCGACGAT
>JAJZES010000044.1 GCA_021845985.1 Pseudomonadota bacterium
GGGTGGTCGGGGTCCACATAGGGCGTCGGCTTCCAGCAAGGCTTCGAACACCTGCCTGGAATCACACCTTGCCCGGCCATCCAACCCCCGTCGCGAACCGTTCCACGTCGATTCTAAAATGGCCTCTAAGATCACCACCGTCCCGAAATCCAAAGTTGGCGAGCGGGTCGGGCGCCTCGACGACGAAGATGTGGTTCGGCTCAACCAGGCGGTAATGGTGTTCCTCGGCCTGGCGGTGTCGCCGAGAACTGGCCGGAAAGGGGAGTGATGAGAAGCGCCGCGACCGGAGTAAAGCCTAGCGCGTCGTGGCGCAAACATCGGCCATTCTGCATGCCGCCCGCCGGCGCGATACTACGGGAATTCCCCGTTCGTCGTGTAATTCAGGGTCCACTATCTCCAAGCAGCTTGAAGCGCTGCTCGGCTATCCTTGGCCGTTTCCGGGCCGGCCGCCGAAGCACGACCTCTCGACCTGGACCGTCACCGACGACTGGCCCGAGCATATCCCGGTCACGGAAGCAGAGGTGGACGTGTTCGAGGCGTGGTTCGGCGATATCTTCGATGAGTTGTTCGGGTCGTGCCGATGATGTGACAGGGAGACATACGCCATGACCGTGCCGCTACGGGCCGCCCTTTACTTGCGCGTCTCGACGGCGCGGCAAGCCGAGCACGATGTCTCGATCCCGGATCAGAAGCGCCAGGGTGAAGCCTATTGCGTCTCACGCGGCTACCAGCTTGTCGAGACTTACATAGAGCTAGGCGCGTCGGCGACCAACGACCGCCGCCCCGAGTTTCAGCGCATGATCGAAGCGGGCATGTCCAAACCCGCGCCGTTCGACGTGGTGATCGTCCATTCGTTCAGCCGCTTTTTCCGCGATCACTTCGAGCTGGAGTTCTATGTCCGGAAGCTGGCGAAGAACGGGGTGAAGCTCGTCTCCATCACCCCGGAGATTGGCGACGATCCGGTGCATCAGATGATGCGGCAGATCATGGCGCTGTTCGACGAGTATCAATCCAAGGAGAACGCCAAGCACGTCATCCGCGCCTTGAAGGAGAACGCCCGCAGGGTTTTTGGAACGGTTCGCTGCCGCCGATCGGCTACCGCGTCGTCGCGGCCGAGCAACGCGGCGCTAAGGTCAAGAAGAAGTTGGAGATCGACCCGCTGCACGCCGACACGGTGCGGCTGATCTACCGGTTTGCCCTGGAAGGCGATGGCAAGTTCGGGCCAATGGGCGTCAAGAACATCACGGTGCACCTCAACCGGCAGCGCATTTTCACCCGCGACGGCGGGCGCTGGGGCATCGGGCAGGTTCACCGCATCCTGACCCGAGCGACCTATATCGGCCACCACGAGTTCAACAAGCGCGCGAAATCCAAGGAACTGAAGCCCGTCAGCGAAGTGATCGCCGTCGCCGTGCCGCCGCTGATCGACCAGGCCACCTTCGACGCCGTGCAGGCCCATTTGCGCGCCCGCAACCCCAAGGTCACGCCCGCCCGCGTCGTCAGCGGCCCCACTCTCCTTACCGGCATTTGCTTCTGCGCCGACTGCGGCGGCGCAATGACGCTTCGCACCGGCAAGGGCGGGCGCTACCGCTACTACACCTGTTCCATCAAGGCCCGGCAGGGCGAGACTGGCTGCAAGGGCCGTTCGATCCCTATGGACAAGCTCGACTGCCTCGTCGCCAGCCACATCGAGGACCGCTTGCTACAGCCCGAGCGCCTCGAAGAAGTGCTGGCCTCGGTGCTCGACCGCCGCCAGGAGCGGACGGAGCGCCGCCGCGAGCATATCGCCGAACTGAACAAGCGCGCCGCCGAGACCGAACTGCGGCTCAAGCGCCTAAATGACGCCATCGAGTCCGGCGTCGCGGACCTCGACGACCCGGCGCTGAAGGAGAGGATCATCGGCCTGAAGGCGATCCGCGATCAAGCCCAGGCCGACGCCAACCGCGCGCAGGCGATGGCGGAAAGCGCGGGGCAGCAGGCGATCACGGCCGCCATGGTCCAGACATTCGCCATAACCGCCCGAGAGCGCATCCGGATCGACGGCGGCGGCTACCGGCGCGAACACCTTCGCGCACTGGCCCAGCGGGTGGAGGTCGCGGATGGCGAGGTCCGCATCATGGGGTCGAAAGGCGATCTGCTCCGAACGCTCGCCGCCGCCAGCGGCATAAAATCGGCTACGCCCGGGCGTTCGCAGTTCTGTTCCGAGTTGGCGGAGAGGGTGGGATTCGAACCCACGGTACCCGTAAGGGCACAACGGTTTTCGAGACCGTCCCGATCGACCGCTCCGGCACCTCTCCATCCCAGCGGCGCCGGCCTTATAGGCGGCGGGTCGGCGGGCCGCAACGGTCGATCGTGGCGTTGACTTGCCGTCCTCGGCCGCTATAACCGCGCTCTCTCGGCAGCTCGGGCACCCGGCCCGCGTCGCCGCTTATGCTTGCCAGTGACCGCGGCGCGCCGCGCGACCGTTCAGGACAGATCAGCCCATGTTCGCAGTCATCCGCACCGGCGGAAAACAATACCGCGTCACCCCGAACGCCGTGCTAAAGGTGGAGAAGCTGGAAGCCGAAGAAGGCGCCACCGTCACCTTCACCGATGTCCTGGCGATGGGCAGCGACGGCAACCTGACCCTCGGCGCCCCGGTCATCGCCGGCGCCGCTGTCACCGCCACCGTCATCGCTCAGGACCGGCTCGACAAGGTGCTGGTGTTCAAGAAGCGCCGGCGCAAGAACAGCCGCCGCAAGGGCGGACACCGCCAGCATGTCACCGTGCTGCGGGTGGCGGAGTTCCGCACCGCGGCCGGCGACGACGCCCGCGCCGCCTGATCCGCAGGAGACACATCTCATGGCCCACAAGAAAGCCGGCGGCTCGTCGCGCAACGGCCGCGATACCGAAGGCCGCCGCCTCGGCGTCAAGAAGTTCGGCGGCGAGGCCGTCGTCGCCGGCAACATCATCATCCGCCAGCGCGGGACCAAGGTGAAGCCGGGCCGCAATGTCGGCCTCGGCCGCGACCATACGCTGTTCGCCCTGATCGATGGCCATGTCAGCTTCGAGCACCGCGCCGAAGGCCGGCTGCAGGTCTCGGTGCAGCCGCCGGCCGCCGCCGCCGCCGAGTAATCCGCCCGCCCGTCGTGCGCCTGCATCGGGGGGCGGCCCAGGCCGTCCCCCGTTTTGCGTTTCCGGTCATCCGATCATGAAGTTCCTCGATCAGGCGAAAATCTACTGCCGCTCCGGCGATGGCGGCGACGGGGTGGTGGCGTTCCGCCGCGAGCGCTTCATCGAGTTCGGCGGCCCGGATGGCGGCAATGGCGGGCGCGGCGGCGATGTCGTGTTCGTCGCCGCGCAGAATCTCAACACCCTGATCGACTTTCGCTACACTCAACATTTCCGCGCCGCCAAGGGCGGCAACGGCGCCGGCAGCGACCGCACCGGCGCCGGCGCCGCCGATGTCGTGATCGAGGTTCCGGTCGGCACCCAGATCCTCGATGAGGACCGCGAAACCCTGCTCGCCGATCTCGACCTTCCCGGCAAGCGCGTGGTGCTGCTGCACGGCGGCGATGGCGGGTTCGGCAACGCCCATTACAAGAGCTCGACCAACCGCGCCCCGCGCCGCGCCGACAAGGGCTGGCCGGGCGCCGAACGCTGGGTCTGGCTGCGCCTCAAGCTGATCGCCGATGTCGGGCTGGTCGGGCTGCCGAATGCCGGGAAATCGACGTTTCTCGCCGCCGTCTCGGCGGCCCGGCCGAAAATCGCCGATTATCCGTTCACCACCCTGGCGCCGCAGCTCGGCGTGGTGCGGCTGTCGCACGCGCAGGATTTCGTGCTCGCCGACATTCCCGGCCTGATCGAGGGGGCGCATGACGGCGTCGGACTGGGCGACCGCTTCCTCGGTCATGTCGAACGCTGCGCGGTGCTGCTGCATTTGATCGATGGCGCGGCCGGCGACGTGGTGCACGCCTGGCGCACCGTGCGCACCGAGCTCGCCGCCTACGGCGCCGGGCTGGCCGACAAGCCGGAGATCGTGGCACTGAACAAGTCCGACGCGATGACGTCGCGCGAGGCGGCGTCCCGCCGGGCCGCGCTGGCGCGTGCCTGTGGCCGGCCGGTGCTGCTGATCTCCGGCGTCAGCGGCGTCGGGGTGCGCGAGGCGCTGGGCACGCTGTGGCAGGCGGTGGCGGAGGCGCGCGGTCGATGATCCCGCGCCTCGGGGCGGCGCGACGGCTGGTCATCAAGCTCGGCAGCGCGCTGGTCGTCGATGCCGATGAGGCGGTGCCGCGGCGCGACTGGCTCGACGGGGTTGCCGCCGACATCGCCGCGCTGCGTGCCGGCGGCACCGAGATCATCGTCGTCAGCTCGGGCGCCATCGCGCTGGCCCGCCGCCGCCTCGGCCTGACCCAGAAGCGGCTGCGGCTGGAGGAGAAGCAGGCGGCGGCGGCGGTCGGCCAGATCCGGCTGGCGCAGGCCTGGGCGGAGGCGCTGTCGGCGCACGCGATGACCGCGGCACAATTGCTGCTGACCTTCGGCGACACCGAGGACCGCCGCCGCTACCTCAACGCACGCGCGACGCTCACCACGCTGCTCGGCTTCGGCTGCGTGCCGGTGATCAACGAGAACGACAGCGTGGCGACGGCGGAAATCCGCTTCGGCGACAACGACCGGCTGGCCGCGCGGGTCGCCGAGATGGTGCAGGCGGATCAGCTCGTACTGCTGTCCGACATCGACGGCCTCTACACCGCCGACCCGCGGCGCGATCCGGCGGCCGAGCATCTGCCGGTGGTCGCGGCGCTGACCCCGGCGATCGAGGCGATGGGCGGCGAGCCGCCGCCCGGCTATTCCTCGGGCGGCATGCGCACCAAACTGGCGGCGGCGCGCATTGCCACCGGCGCCGGCTGCGCCATGGCGATTGCGCTCGGCCACACGGTGCACCCGCTGCGGGCGCTGGCGCAGGGCGCGCGCTGCACCTGGTTCCTGCCGGCGCCGGAGGGACGGTCGGCGCGCAAGCGGTGGATTCTCGGCACGCTGGCGCCGCTCGGCGCGCTGCTGGTGGATGCCGGCGCGGCGCGGGCGCTGGCCGGCGGCAGTTCGCTGCTGCCGGCCGGGGTGCGGGCGGTGGAGGGCAATTTCGAGCGCGGCGACGCGGTCGAGGTGCGCGGCCCGGACGACGCCCTGCTGGGACGCGGCCTGTCGGCCTATGGCAGCGGCGATGCGGCGCGCATCATCGGCCACCGCAGCGAGGCGATCGAGGCGATCCTCGGCTGGCGCGGCCGCGACGAGCTGGTGCACCGCGACGATCTGGTGCTGCTGTAGCGGCCGATCACAGCGCCACGATATCGCGGCGCGGGCACCCCCGCCGCGTCGCCGACTCCGCCGTCGCCGTTCCCCTCAGCCTGCCGGCTCGATCAGGTCCCAGAGCGTGCCATACAGATCGGCGAACACCGCCACGGTGCCATAGGACTCGCGCCGCGGTGGCTCGCGGAAGACCACGCCGCGGGCGCTCCACAGGGCGAAGTCACGGGCAAAATCGTCGGTATGGAGAAACAGGAACACGCGCCCGCCGGTCTGGTCGCCGACCCGCGCCGCCTGCGCCGGCGTCGCCGCGCGGGCCAGCAGCAGCCGCGCCCCTGCCCCGCCCGGCGGCGCCAGCACCAGCCAGCGCTTGCCGCCCGGCAGCCCTGCGTCCTCCACCACGGCAAAGCCGAGCCGGTGGCAATACCAGTCGCGCGCCGCGTCGTAGTCGTGGACCAGCAGTGTGACCATCACGATCGACAAGCGGCATCCCCCTTCACGCTGGCCGCGGCGTCACACCACTTCCAGCGTCACCCGCAGGTTGTTGCGGGTGGCCTTGGAATACGGACAGATCTCCAGATGCGCCTTGTTGACCAGCCGCTCGGCGGTATAGCGATCGACCCCCTCGATGCGGGTGCGCAGGCCGACGGCGAGGAAAAAGCCGTTGGCGTTCTGGTCCAGCGTCACGTCGCAGGTGACGGTGATGGCGCCGGTGTGGATTTTTTCCAGCTTGGCGGCGTAATCGACGGCGCCGCCGAAACAGGCCGAATAGCCGGCGGCGAAGAATTGCTCGGGGTTGCCGGTGCCCGGCGTGCCGGGACCGCCGATGTCCTTGGGCACCGACAGATCGAACTTCAGCAGCCCGTCGCTGCTTTCGACGTGGCCGTTGCGGCCGCCGGTGGTGGTGGCGGTGGCGACATAAGGCATTGTGCGCGTCTCCTGTGGGCGGTGGCGCGGCTCAGTCTTGCGGCCGCACCGCCGCCATTTCGATGAGCCGGCCCCAGCGGCCGATCGAGTGCATGTGGGCGTAGATCGCCGCCAGCCAACCCATCTGCCGCCAGTCGAGAAAGGTCGCGTCATCGACCTCGGCCAGCTTCTCCGCCTTGACGATCTTGAAGCCGCGGATCTTGGTCGAACCGCCGGCGGTGAAATTGATCGTCGCCTCCTCCTCCTCCAGCACGCCGGCCTCGTCGATGGCGCGGGCGAAGGTCGAGGCGGCGATCATCGATTCCCGCAACGCCTTGGAAAAGGCGATGGCCTCGTTCAGCGGCGCCGCCGGCCGGCCATCCTCGAACAGCCGCGCGCCGGACGTGGTGCGCAACTGCGCGGCGTCCGGCTCCATGCCGATCAGCAGCGCCTTGCTCGCCGAGTCCTCAACGAAGATGAACGGGAACGAGCGCACATAGGCCGGCAGATAGGCGTCCTGCTGCCATGCTCCGTCCGGCCGGACGAACAGGTTCTGCCCCTCGCGCAGCCCCAGCAGCCCGACCACCGAGGGCGTCGGGCCGCCGGTGAACAGGACCGGAAAATGTTGCGCCGCTGCCTCGATCTCGGTGAGGCCGAGCGGCACCGATTGCGCCGATTCGGCGAAACGATAGCCGATGCTGCGGTCGATTCGCAGATTGGCATGCGCCTGTGCGGCGACCCCGACGATACGCTTGAAGAACAGGGGCAGGGCGGCGGCTTGGCTCTGCGACATCGCGCGGTGATCTCCTCTGGCGTCGCGCCATCCTGCCGCAGCGGCGGCAAAAAGGCGAGGCGGCGATCAGCGCAGGAACAGGCGGCCGGTGGCGTAGGAAATCCAGATGCGGCGCTGGCCGAGATAATCAGCGCCGAGCAACATCTGCACCCCCGGCAGCCGCAGCTCGGCGACATTGGCGGGGAAGTTGGCCACCGTGGCGCTGGGCAGGCCAAGCTCGCCGAAGACATGCTGGCGGAACTCGATGCCGCCCATGCCGATGCCGAGGCCGCGCCGCTCCGGGTCGCGCGCCAGCTCCGCGTTGGTGATGCCGAGCTGCCCGGCGACGCGGCGGTCGATCAGCGAGGTGCGCGCGCCGGTGTCGAGCAGCGCCCGCACCGAGCGGCCATCGACCACCGCATTGACGAAGCTGAGGCCGGAGCGGGTGCGCATCAGCGGCACCGCCATGGCCTGCGGCCACGGCCGGAAACCATCACAGCCAACCGCGCTGTAGAGCGTCATGTGGCGGTTCGGCACGTCGATATCGACCTCATAATGCGACAGCACATCGGCGCCGAGCAGCCCGGCGACGGCCGGGCGCTGGCCGGGAAAGGCCGGCATCTGGCCGACGCCGAGGCTCTGGTCGAGGCGTTCGATGTCGCCGATGACGAAGCGGTGCAGGCGCACGTTCTCGCTGCGCACCGGACCGGCGATGCCGAGCAGCACGCTGCCGTGCCGGGGGTCTTGCGGCAGATGCAGCGCTGCGGCGGCTTCCGGGGTCAGCGTGCTGGTTTCCGCCCCGGTATCGACAACCAGGGTGGCCGGCGTGCCGTTCAGCCGCACCGGGGTCAGCAGGAAATTGCGCACGATATGCAGCGGCAGGTCGGCCTGGCGCGTCAGCGTGCAGCCGCGCACCAGCGGACCCGGCAGCGTCGGGTCGGCAGCGCAGGCGGCGAGTCCGAGGAGGAAAAGCAGGAAAAGCAGACGGGTCATGCGAATGGACCGTCGATACACGATCCCGGCGCGAAAAGCCCGCCCCGGTATTCGCAAATCGCGCGCATACCACCCAGATGTGACCGCGGGACATGACGGTGGAACTCTGGCCTCCGTAGGGTATTGCCATGCTTACAGCCGCTTCCGCGCACCGGAGGGCGGCCGAAAGGTCATTGAATGTTTGACGGATTGACGCGCGGTCTGGCCCGGCGCCTGTCGCGCCGGTTGACGCGGCTGGCCAGCCGTATGCTGGTGCGGCCGCCCATCAAAGTCGGCCGGGTGGCGCGCAAGACCGCCCAGCCGCCGCCGCCGGCGGTGCTCACCGCATACGCCCGGCATGCGGCGGGTGAGGTGCGGGAAGTGACGGCGTTCGGCGCCAATCCGGGGCGGCTGCGCATGCTGCTACAATTGCCGCCCACCCCGCCGCTGCCCGGCGCGCCGCTGCTGGTACTGCTGCATGGCTGCGGGCAAGACCCGGTGCGCTTCGCTGCCGCCTCCGGCTTTTCAGCGCTCGCCGCCCGGCTGCGGGCGCCATTGCTGCTGCCGCTGCAAAGCCCGCAGAACAATGTGCAGGGCTGTTTCAATTGGTTCCACCCCGCCGACACGGCGCGCGGCAGCGGCGAGGTCGCCTCCATCCGGCACATGGTGGCGTCGGCGCTGCGCAGATACGCCGGCGATCAGCGGCGCATGTTCATCGCCGGGCTGTCGGCCGGCGGTGCGCTGACGGCAGCCTTGCTCGCCGCCTATCCGGAACTGTTCGCCGGCGGCGCCGTCATCGCCGGGCTGCCGGTCGGCGCGGCGAACAATCTGGCGGGGGCGATTTCGCGCATGCATTACGCGCCCGCTGAGCCGCGTGCCGCCTGGGTCGCGCGGGTGCCACCGCGGCGAACCGGGGCGCGGCCGCCCCGGCGCTGGCCGAAATTGTCGATCTGGCATGGCGAGTCGGATCGCACCGTGCATCCCGCCAACGGCGCGGCGCTGGCGGCGCAATGGACCGGGCTGCTCGGCCTGCCGGAAGCGCCCGACCAGGACCAGCACCCGGCGCCGATGCTCCGCCGCCGCGCCTGGGGAAACAGCGTCGAGCATTGGAGCATTGCCGGCTTCGGCCACGCCTTCCCGATCGCCCGCAGCGGCGGCACCTCCGACCCGTACGTGGCGACGGCAGGCATCGCCGCGGTGGAGCATATCGCCCGGTTCTGGGGCCTCGATGCGGGATGAGCACGCGCGCGGCGCTGCTGGTGGAATATGACGGCGCGCCGTTCGTCGGCTGGCAGAGCCAGAGCAGCGGCGCGTCGGTGCAGGATGCCGTCGAGGCGGCGGCGTCGCGGCTGGCCGGCGGGGCGCGGGTCGCCTGCGCTGTTGCCGGGCGCACCGATGCCGGGGTGCATGCCGTCGGGCAGGTGGCGATGCTGACGCTGCCCGGCGACTGGGCGATGCCGCGGCTGCGCGACGCGCTCAATTTCCACCTCCGACCACAGCCGGTGGTGGTGCTGCGCGCCGCGCCGGCGCCCGAGGGCTGGCACCCGCGCTTCGACGCCATCGGCCGCTCCTATCGCTATACCATCCTCAACCGCCGGCCGCGGCCGGCGCTGCTGGCCGGGCGGGTGTGGCATGTCGAGCCGCCGCTCGATGCCGCGGCGATGGCGCAGGCGGCGGCGCTGTTGCTGGGGCGGCATGATTTCACCAGTTTTCGCGCCGCCGCGTGCCAGGCCAAATCGCCGCTGCGCACGCTCGACCGGCTGGCGGTGACGCGTTGCGGCGAGCGTGTCGCGGTGGTGGCGGAGGCGCGCAGCTTCCTGCACCATCAGGTGCGCAACATGGTCGGCACGCTGAAACTGGTCGGCGAAGGACGCTGGCCGCCGGAACGCGTTGCCGCCGTGCTGGCGGCCTGCGACCGCGCCGCGGCCGGGCCGACGGCGCCGGCCCAGGGCCTGTGCCTGACCGCGGTGCGCTACCCGGCCGACCCGTTCGCCGAACAGCAAGTTTAGTCATCTCTGCGCTCGCACTCCGGGCGCCGGCTGGGCTATAGGGGGCCGGCAAAGGGAGCGGATCATGCCGATCAGAGCGATGCTGGGCACCATGCTGGTGGTGCTGACCCTGGCGCTGGCCGGTTGTGCGCAGGGCAACGACGGCGCCACCCCCGGCACCCTGCCCAACGGGATGAATCCCGACGGCACGCTGCCGAACGGGCTGACCCCTGAACCCTGGGGCGACACGTCGTAACGGTCTTGCGTCGGGCGGCGGCGGCGCGGCATCCTCTGCCAAACCACTGCCGAGACCGCGCCGATGCCCGACCCCTCCCCGTCCGCCACCGGCGGCTGTCTCTGCGGCGGTGTGAGGTATCGGGTGTACGGCGGGCTGCGCACGGTCATCGCCTGCCATTGTTCGCAATGCCGCCGCAGCAGCGGTAATTTCGTCGCCGCGACCAACGCGCGGCGCGACGCCGTTCAGTTCGACGCCGCGGCGACGCTGACCTGGTATGCGTCCTCCGGCACCGCCGAGCGTGGCTTCTGCGGCCGCTGCGGCGGCAACCTGTTCTGGCGCCAGACCGGCGACGGCGCCGCGACCATCAGCATCATGGCGGGAACCCTCGACCCGCCGACCGGTCTGCGGCTGACGTCGCATATTTTCGTTGCCGACAAGTCGGATTTCTACGACATCGCCGACGGCGCGGCATGCCATGCCGGCTGGCCGGGGCGGCAGGAATGACAGCAATGACAGCGATGACCGAGGACGGTCTGACGCGACCGGGGATCACCCCGGCACAGCGGCGGTTTTTCGACGACAACGGCTATCTGGTGCTGGCGGGGTTTTTCCCGCCCGAACGGATCGCCGCGGTGCGCAGCCATATCGACGCGCTGTGGTCCCGGCGGGGCGCCGGCGGCCCGTTCGTCATCGACCAGTATATCGGCGATCCGCGTGAGCAGCGGCGCTATTTCCGCGATGTCGAAGACGCGGTGCGCTCGCAGCCATACAAACTCAACGACCTGCATCTCGACGACACGGTGATCCAGCATCTGTGCTTGGATCGCCGGCTGGTGGCGGTGCTCGGGGTGCTGCTCGGCGCGCCGCCGCTGGCGATCAACTCGTTGTTCCTGGAGTATGGCAGCCAGCAGCCGGCGCATTTCGACACCTTTTACATGCCGTCGAAAACACCCAACATGATGGCGGCTTCGTGGATCGCCATCGACCCGGTGACCGACAGCAACGGCCCGCTGTTTTACTATCCCGGCTCGCATAAGGTCGAACCGTTCCGCTTCTCGCATGGCCGGCTGGAGGCGATCTTCGCTGAGATGCCGGCGGCGGAGGCGCATATGCGGCGCATCGCCGAGGCGTCCGGGCTGCGTCCGCTGCGGTTCCATGCGCAGCCCGGCGACGTGCTGATCTGGCACGCGCAATTGCTGCATGGCGGGTTGCCGATCCTCAACAAAGGGGAAACGCGGACCTCGCTGGTGACGCATTACTGGACGCTGCACGACCACCCGGACCCGGCCGATCGCATCGACATTGGCGAGGGCCAGTTTGTGCTGCGCCGGCCGCATCAGGTGGTGCTCGACGACGCCGCACTGGCCGAGATCGATGCGTTCCTGGCGGCGCTCGACACCCCGCCCGAGCACCGTGCCGCCGCGCCGCCCGAGTTCGACGCCCGCGCCTATCTGCTGCGCAACAAGGACGTGTTCGCCGACCGCTGTGACCCCTATTCGCATTATCACCACCACGGCCGGCGCGAAGGCCGGGCGTGGTAGCATCGCAGCAACAGCAGGAGAGCAGCATGGCGGGCGCGCTGACCGGATTGTTCCACATCGCCATCAAGACCGGCGATCTGGCGCGCACCCGGCGCTTTTATCTCGACGTGCTTGGCATGGTCGAAGTGGCGCGGCCGGAGTTCGGCTTCCCCGGCGCCTGGATTGCCGCCCCGGTGCCGGGCGGCGGCGCCATTTTCCACATCTACGCCGGCGGCCCGGCGCTTGGCCGCGACGGCGTGGTGCCGAGCGGCACCGGCGCCATCGACCATGTCTCGGTGGCGGCGGTCGGCTTTCATGCCATGCGCGAACGACTGCGCAGGCACGCCCTGCCGTTCCGCGAGTTCGTCGTGCCGGGGACGACGATCTGGCAGGTCTTCGTCTATGACCCGTCCGGCGTGCAGCTCGAAATCACCTTCGAGGGGCGGGTGGAGGGCGCGCCGGCGCCGGACTTGTCGCCCGGCCACGCCTATGTCGCCGGCGACAATTTCTTTGCCGCGGAGGCCTACGCGGCGATTTAGCGCCTGTTGCACGCGTCCGCGCATTCATCTTGCATCGCCAACGGTGGCGTGTCTAACATCGGTTTGTTCTAAAAACCGGCGAGGCGCGCGGATGCGTGACAGGGTTGCGGCTCCAGACGGAGTCGCGATGGCGGAGCGTGGGCCGATCTCCGCCATCGAGTGGCCGACCCTGGTGCTTGCCCTGGTGATTTATGGCGGCTGGGGGGCGATCACCCGCTGGCATGCCGCCCTGCCCGGCTGGGTGGTCTATCCGGCGCTGATCTGGCTGGTCGCTTGGCATGGCTCGTTGCAACACGAGGTGCTGCACGGCCACCCGACCCGCATCCGCGCAGTCAACGACGCCATCGGCACCCCGCCGCTGGCGTTGTGGCTGCCCTATGCGATCTATCGCCGGTCGCATCTGCGCCACCATGTCGATACCCGGCTGACCGACCCGCTCGACGATCCCGAGAGCAATTACTGGACCGCCGATCTGTGGGCCTCGCTCAGCCGCCCTGGGCGGCTGCTGGTGACGCTGCAGACGACGCTGGCCGGGCGGCTGCTGATCGGGCCGGGCTGGAGCATCGGCCGTTTCTGGTATTTTCAGGCCGGCGCGGTGTGGCGCGGCGCGGCCGGCGCGCGCCGGCTGTGGGGCCTGCATCTGCTCGCCGTCGCCATTTTGGTGCTGTGGCTGCGTCTGGTCTGCGGCTTCGACCTGCTCGCCTATGCCGCCTTCGTGGTCTATCCGGCGACGGCGCTGCTGCTGGTGCGCTCCTTCGCCGAGCATCGCGCCGCGCCGGGGGTGCGCGAGCGCATCGCCCTGGTCGAAAACGCGCCGGTGTTCGGGCTGCTGTTTCTGTTCAACAACCTGCACGCGGTGCATCACGCCTGGCCGCGGGTCGCGTGGTATCGCATCCCGCGGCTGTTTCGCCAGCATCGCGCCAGCCTGATCGCGGCCAATGGCGGGCTGCTTTATGACGGCTATCTTGCGGTGGCGCGGCGCTACCTGCTGACGCCGCATGACCAGGTGCTGCATCCGCACGGCCGGGTGCAGCGGGCGCCGACCGGGCGCGTTGCCGATATCGGCTGACCGCGGCTGCCACCGGGGCCGCCGCCACCAGGGCGGCGCCGCCATTTCCCATCCCGCGCCTTTCCTGCTAGCACACCGCCCCGTTGGAGAAGCCGCCCCCGCGCCATGTTCGACTTTGCCTGGACCGAGATTGCCCTGATCGGCGTGGTTGCCCTGGTGCTGATCGGCCCCAAGGATATGCCGGTGGCTGTCAAGGCAGTCGCCAACGTGGTCAAGAAGGCCCGCCGCATGGCCGCCGAGTTCCAGGGCCAGGTGGACGAGATGGTGCGCGACACCGAACTCGCCGATGTCCGCAAGCAGATCAACGAGATTCGCAATTTCGACATTCGCGGCGAGATCGAGCGCGCGGTCGATGAAGACGGTTCGCTGCGCAAGAGTTTCGACGATCCGTTCGCCGCCTCGCCGCTCGCCACCCCGCCCGCCGCCAGTGATGCCCCGGCCGGCGATGCCCCGGCCGATGGGGCGCTGCCGGAGGTTGACCTGCCGGCGCCGCCGGCGCCGAGGATGATCGGCGCGCTGATCGACCCGGAGGCGCCGGCGGTGCCCGCCTTCATCCCGCCGGAGGTCGCCGCCGCCGCGGCCGCCCCGGCCTTCATTCCGCCGAATGCCGCGCAGGCCAGCTTCCGCCGCGCGCCGTTCGCCTGACCCGAACCCGCAGGTACACGTGGCCAGCACAACCGACGACGATCCGATCAATGACAAGCCGATGCCGCTGCTCGAACATCTGGTCGAGCTGCGGCGCCGGCTGCTGGTCTCGATGGCCGCCTTTCTGCTGGCGTTCTTCGTCTGCTACTACTTCTCCAAGCCGATATACGCCTTCCTCGCCCATCCGCTGACCGATGCGCTGGCCAGCAAGCCGGGCAGCAACCGCACGCTGATCTACACCCAGCTCTACGAGGCGTTCTTCACCTATCTGCGCGTCGCCTTCTTCGGCGCCGCCTTCATCTCGTTTCCGATCGTGGCGACGCAGCTCTGGCTGTTCGTCGCCCCCGGCCTCTATCGCAGCGAGAAGCGCGCGGTGGTGCCGTTCATGGTGGCAACGCCGGTGCTGTTCGTCGCCGGCGCGGCGCTCGCCTATTATTTCGTGTTCCCGTTCGCCTGGCGCTTCTTCATCAGCTTCGAGACCCCGGCCGGGGAGAACGGCATCCCGATCCAGCTCATGCCAAAGGTCGGCGAGTATCTCGACCTCGTCATGAAGCTGATCTTCGCCTTCGGCGTCGCCTTTCAGTTGCCGGTGGCGCTGGCGCTGCTGGCCAAGGTCGGCATCGTCTCGTCGAAGGCACTGAAGCGCTACCGGCGCTATGCCTATGTCGGCATGTTCATCATCGCCGCGGTGCTGGCGCCGCCCGATGTCATCACCCAGTGCGGCCTCGCCCTGCCGCTGATCCTGCTCTACGAGGTGTCGATCATCGCCGCGCGCATGGTCGAGCCCAAGCGTTCCGAGGACTGAACATGCACGATCTTCGCACGCTGCGTGCCGACGGCGCGGCCTTCGACGCGGCGCTGGCGCGGCGCGGCCTGCCGCCGGTCGCCGCCGACATCGTGCAACGCGACACCGCCCGCCGCGCCGCACTGACCACGCTGCAGGAGCAGCAGGCGCGGCGCAACGCCCTGTCCCGCCAGATCGGCGAGGGGCGCCGCCGCGGCGAGGATACCGCCGCCGCCGAGGCCCAGGCCGCCGGGCTGCGCGCCGAGATGGAGGCGCTGGAGGCGGCGGCGGCGACGCTCGATGGCGATATTCGCGCGACACTCGAACGCCTGCCCAACGTGCTCGATGCCGCGGTGCCGGACGGCGGTGATGAGAGCGCCAATGTCGTGCTCGGCCAGGTCGGCACCCCGGCGGCGTTCGATTTCGCCCCGAAGCAGCATTTCGAGCTCGGCGAGGCGCTCGGCCTGATGCAGTTCGAGCCGGCGGCGAAGCTGGCCGGCGCGCGCTTCACCCTGCTGCGCGGGGCGCTGGCGCGGCTCGAACGGGCGCTCGGCCAGTTCATGATCGACCTGCACACGCGCGACCACGGCTACGAGGAAATCGCCGTGCCGCTGCTGGTCAACGACGCCACCATGTACGGCACCGGCCAGTTGCCCAAATTCGCCGAGGACCTGTTCCGCACCAGCGACGGCCGCTGGCTGATCCCCACCGCCGAGGTGCCGCTGACCAACCTCGCCGCCGGCGAGATGCTGGCCGAGCGGGCGCTGCCGCTGCGGCTGACGGCGCTGTCCGATTGTTTCCGCTCGGAGGCCGGGGCGGCCGGGCGCGACACCCGCGGCATGCTGCGCCAGCACCAGTTCCGCAAGGTCGAGCTGGTCAGCATCACCCACCCGGCCGACAGCGACGCCGAGCACGAGCGGATGACGCAGTGCGCCGGGCGCGTGCTGGCGGCGCTCGGCCTGACCTTCCGCCGCGTCCTGCTGTGCGCCGGCGACACCGGATTTTCCGCCGCCCGCACTTATGATCTGGAGGTCTGGCTGCCGGGTCAGGGGGCGTGGCGGGAGATCAGCTCGTGTTCCAATTGCCGCGACTTTCAGGCGCGGCGGATGAATGCGCGGTTCCGCGCCGCCGACGGCAAATCGGTCGCCCATGTCCACACGCTGAACGGCTCGGGCGTCGCCGTCGGCCGGGCGCTGATCGCGGTGATGGAGACATGGCAGCAGGCGGATGGGTCGATCGCGGTGCCGCCGGTGCTGCGTCCGTGGATGGGCGGCAGCGACCGGATCGGCCTCACCCCCCGCAATTGACGTGGCCCGAGGCGACGCAATTCTGGCGCATCATATAGGCCGAAAAACGCGGGAACAGCCACCACCCGGCCAGCAGCAGCGCCACCAGCGCGAGCAGCACCAGCGCCGGCAGGGCGCGCGCGAGCAGGCCGGGGGCATCGTCATCCATGCCGCCAGCGTGGCAGCAACGCCGCCGGCTGGAAAGCCGGGGCGGCCCGGCGCAGGGTGGCGGTGACCGGGCGCGACCGGCCGCGGCAGGGCAGACGCGCGGCGCGGCGGCTTGCCGGCGGCCGGGAGCATCGGATAGTCAGGGCGCATGCCCAGGCTGTTCGACCCCGTCAGCTTCCGCTCGGTCACCGCGCGCAACCGCATCGTCGTCTCGCCGATGTGCCAGTATTCGGCCGAGGATGGCCTCGGCGACGACTGGCATGTCCAGCATCTCGGCGCCCACGCGGTCGGCGGCGCCGGCATCGTGTTCACCGAGGCGACGCATGTCTCCGCCGTCGGCCGGATCACGCCGTGGTGCCTCGGCCTGTGGACCGACGCGCATCAGGCGCTGCTCGCCCGCCTCGCCGCCATCATCAGCCGCGGCGGCGCCGTGCCGGCGATCCAGCTCGCCCATGCCGGGCGCAAGGCCAGCGTCGGCCGCCCCTGGGACGGCGGCAAGGCCATCCCGCCGGAGGCCGGCGGCTGGCGGCCGCTCGGCCCGACCGACGACCCGGTCCCCGGCTACACCGCGCCGCACGCGCTGAGCGCGGCAGAACTGGCCGACATCGTCGAACAATTCGCCGCCAGCGCGCGGCGCGCCAGCCTCGCCGGATTCCGTATAGCGGAGGTTCATGGTGCGCATGGCTACCTGATCCACTCCTTCCTCTCGCCGCTGAGCAACACCCGCCGCGACGGCTATGGCGGCGATCTCGCCGGGCGGGCGCGGCTGCTGCTGGAGGTGGTGGCGGCGGTGCGCGGCGAATGGCCGGCGGAGCTGCCGCTGTTCGTGCGGCTGTCCTGTTCGGACTGGATCGACGGCGGCCTGACGCTGGCCGACACGCTGGCGCTGGCGCGGCTGCTGCAGGCCACCGGGCAGGTCGATCTGATCGACTGTTCCTCCGGCGGCATCGCGCCGACGCAGCGCATCCCGACCTATCCCGGCTACCAGGTGCCGTTCGCCGAGGCGGTGCGCCGCGAGGTGGGCATGGCCAGCGGCGCCGTCGGGCTGATCACCGCTCCCGAACATGCCGAAGAGGTGGTGGCCAATGGCCGGGCCGATTTGGTATTCCTCGCCCGCGGCTTGCTGGCCGACCCGGCGTGGCCGCTGCGCGCCGCTCGTATGCTCGGCGCACCACCGCCGCTTGCCCCGCAATACCGCCGCGCGCATCTGCCCTGAGACACCAGGAGGCTTCATGACCGACTCACGTACCCCGCGGCGACTTGCCGCAGTCCTTGCCGCGCTGCTCATCGCCGGTGGCGGGCCGGCACTGGCGCAGACGACGGCGGATCAGCCGGTGACACCGGCGCCGATGACCAAGCCGATGGGCGACGCCCATATGGGCGCGCGGCTGGAGCGCCATATCGCCGAACTGCATCGCCGCCTGCACATCACCGCCGGCGAGGAGGCGAACTGGAACGCCTTCGCCCAGGTGATGCGCAACAACGCCGCGCACATGGACCAGGTGTTCCGCGCCCGCTCCGAGGCCACCAACATGAACGCCGTCGATGACCTGCGCAGCTATGCCGCCATCGCCCAGGCGCATGCCGAGGATGTGCAGCACCTCATTCCGGCATTCCAGACGCTGTACTCCTCGCTGACGCCGGACCAGCAGCACACCGCCGACTCGGTGTTCCGCGATTTCGAGCATCGCCGCGACAAGCACCCGACCGGCAACTGATCCGGCCGCCGGGAGCGTCCCGGCCGATTTCGCTCCCCATCGCCCTCTCCCGCCTGCGGGAGGGGGCGTTGGCGGTTGGCGGCGACGCGGGTCGCCCTCAGCGTCGCCGGCGCCGACGATGCCGCACCGGCAAGCGTCGGCATTCGTTGCGGCGGCACGGGTTTGCCGCTATGCGGCAGAGATCATGGATGCTTCCCCGTCCGCTCTCGACCCGTTCGCCGGCGGGCCGCTCCCCGCCTATCGTGCCCGCATTGCCGAGGGAGTGCTGACGGCAGACCCGTCGCAGCGCATGGCCGCCGAGCGGCTGCAGGATCTCTGGGTCAAACTGCGCGACTACGACCCGCGGCCCGAGCCGGCGGCAGCCGGCGGGCTGCTCGGGCGGCTGCTGCGGCGCAAGCCGGCAGAGGGCGCCGACGAGGCGCGGCCGCATGGCCTCTACCTCGTTGGCGAGGTCGGGCGCGGCAAGTCCATGTTGATGGACCTGTTTTTCGCCGCCGCCCGCGTCACCCGCAAGAAGCGGGTGCATTTCCATCGCTTCATGCAGGACGCGCATGCCCGCATCCATGCGTGGAAGCGCGCCGATCCGGCCGGGGACGACCCCATCCCGCCGCTCGCCGAGCGCATCGCCGGCGAGGCGGCGCTGCTCTGCTTCGACGAGTTCCAGGTCAACGACATCGCCGACGCGATGATCCTCGGGCGGCTGTTCCAGGCGCTGTTCGCGCGCGGCGTGGTGGTGGTGGTGACCTCCAACACGCTGCCCGACAATCTGTTCGCCGGCCAGCCGGGGCGCGACGCCTTCCTGCCGTTCATCGCGCTGATCAAGTCCAACCTCGACGTCCTGGTGCTGGAAGGCGCCCGCGACTACCGCCGCGCCCGGCTGCGCGGCATCCCGATCTGGCATGTGCCGGCCGACGGGCGGGCCGATCGGGCGCTCGACGACGCCTTCTCCCAGCTTGCCGGCGCCGCGCCGCGGCGGGCGGAGCGGCTGATGGTGACCGGGCGGACGCTGACCGTGCCGCTGGCCGCCGACGGGGTGGCGCGGTTCGATTTTGCCGCACTTTGCGGCCAGCCGCTCGGGCCGGGCGACTACCTCGCCATCGCCACCCATTTTCACGCCCTGGTGCTCGACGCCATCCCCCGCCTGGGACCGGACAACCACAACGAAGCCCGCCGCTTCATCACGCTGATCGACGCGCTCTATGAGCACCGGGTGAAACTGGTCGCCTCGGCCGAAGCCTCTCCCGACCAGTTGTACGCGGCCGGCGAGGGTGCCGCGGCGTTTCGCCGCACCGCCTCGCGCCTGGAGGAGATGCAGAGCCAGGACTACCTCGCACTACCGCATCTGACGTGAGGCGGCATGCTGCACCTGCGTCTTGCCGCCCTCCGGGCGATGGGGTAGCACCAACCGGCCTTCCGGGCAGCCGGGTGCCCGGCCGGTGTTTGCGCCCGACGGCCAGTGCCGCCGGGACGTTTCTGTCCGCCCGTGGAAGGACCATCCCCGCATGGCACGCAACAAGATCGCCCTGATCGGCGCCGGCAATATCGGCGGCACGCTCGCCCACCTCGCTGGCCTCAAGGAGCTGGGGGACGTGGTGCTGTTCGACGTGTTCGGCGGCGTCGCCGGCGGCAAGGCGCTGGACATCATGCAGTCCGGCCCGGTCGATGGCTTCGACAGCCACATGGTCGGCGGCTCCGACATGAGCGCCATCGCCGGGTCCGACGTGGTGATCGTCACCGCCGGCTTCCCGCGCCAGCCCGGCATGAGCCGCGACGACCTGCTGGCGAAGAATGCCGGCGTCATCGCCGGCGTCGCCGAGGGCATCAAGACGCATTGCCCCGACGCCTTCGTCATCGTCATCACCAACCCGCTCGATGTCATGGTGTGGGTGATGCAGCAGAAATCCGGCCTGCCGGCGAACCGCGTCGTCGGCATGGCGGGGGTGCTGGACTCGGCCCGCTTCCGGCTGTTCCTGGCGCACGAGTTCAACGTCTCGGTCGAGGATGTCACCGCCTTCGTGCTCGGCGGCCACGGTGACTCGATGGTGCCGCTGACACGCTATTCCACCGTCGCCGGCATCCCGGTGCCCGACCTGATCAAGATGGGCTGGACGACGCAGGAGCGCATCGACGCCATCGTCAGCCGCACCGCCAACGGCGGCGGGGAGATCGTCAAGCTGCTGGAGCGCGGCAGCGCCTTCTATGCGCCGGCGGCCAGCGCCATCCAGATGGCAGAAGCCTTCCTGCGCGACAAGAAGCGGGTGTTGCCGTGCGCCGCGCTGCTCACCGGCGAATATGGCGTCAGCGGGCTGTATATCGGCGTGCCGGTGGTGATCGGCGCCGGCGGCATCGAGCGGATCGTGCAGATCCCGCTGCAGCCGGCCGAACAGGCGGCGTTCGACAAATCCTGCGCCGGGGTGCGGGACCTCATCGAGGCGTTCAAGAAGCTAGGCGTCTGAGCCATGAACATTCACGAATACCAGGCCAAGGAATTGCTGCGCGGCTTCGGCGTCGCGGTGCTGGAGGGCCACGCCGCCTGGACGCCCGAGGAGGCGGCGGCGGTGGCGGCCAGGCTGCCCGGACCGGTTTATGTGGTGAAGTCGCAAATCCACGCCGGCGGACGCGGCGCCGGGCGCTTCGCCGATGATCCGAACGGCAAGGGCGGCGTGCGTCTGGCCCGCTCGGCCGAGGAAGTACGCGCGGCGGCGGAGGCGATGATCGGCCACACCCTGATCACCAAGCAGACCGGCCCGGCCGGACGCCGCGTCAACCGCGTCTATGTCGAGGCCGGCTGCGACATCGCGCGCGAACTATATTTGTCGCTGCTGGTCGATCGCGCCACCTCGCGCATCCTGATCATGGCCTCCACCGAAGGCGGCATGGAGATCGAGGAAGTTGCCGCGCACAGTCCGGAGAAGATCATGCGCGTCGCCATTGATCCGGCGACCGGCGTGTGGCCGTTCCATGCGCGGCGACTGGCCTTCGCGCTCGGTCTGACCGGCAAGCAGGTGGCGACGTTCGGGCGCTTCGTCGAGGCGATGTACAAGGCGTTCGTCGCGCTCGACTGCGCCATCGTCGAGATCAACCCGCTGGTCGTCACCGGCGGCGGCGAGATCGTTGCGTTGGATGCCAAGGTCAGCTTCGACGACAACGCGCTGTTCCGCCACCCTGAGCTGGAGAAGCTGCGCGACGAGGCCGAGGAGGACCCGAAGGAACTCGAAGCCGCCAAGCACAGCCTGAACTACGTGGCGCTCGACGGCACCATCGGCTGCATGGTCAACGGCGCCGGGCTGGCGATGGCGACGATGGACATCATCAAGCTGTACGGCGCAGCCCCGGCCAACTTCCTCGATGTCGGCGGCGGCGCCACCAAGGAACGGGTGACGGCGGCGTTCAAGATCATCCTCTCGGACCCCAACGTCGAAGGCATCCTGGTCAACATCTTCGGCGGCATCATGCGCTGCGACGTGATCGCCGAGGGGGTCATCGCCGCGGCGCGCGAACTCAGTCTCAACGTTCCGCTGGTGGTGCGGCTCGAAGGCACCAATGTCGAGCTGGGCAAGCAGATCATGGCGCAATCGGGGCTGAAGATCATCGCCGCCGACAATCTCGCCGATGCCGCCCAGAAAGTCGTCAACGCCGTGAAGGAGGCCGCGTAATGGCCATTCTGGTCGATGCCAACACGCGCGTCATCACGCAGGGATTCACCGGCGCGCAGGGCACGTTCCATTCCGAGCAGGCCATCGCCTATGGCACCCGCATGGTCGGCGGCGTGACGCCGGGCAAGGGCGGCGCGCTGCATCTCGACCTGCCGGTGTTCGATACCGTGGCCGAGGCAGTGGCGAAAACCGGCGCCACGGCGAGCGCCATCTACGTGCCGCCGCCGTTCGCCGCCGATGCCATCCTGGAGGCGATCGACGCCGGCATCGGGCTGATCGTCTGCATCACCGAGGGCATTCCGGTGCTCGACATGGTGCGGGTGAAGCGGGCACTGGACGGCACCCTCTCGCGGCTGATCGGACCGAATTGTCCGGGCGTGATCACTCCAGATGCCTGCAAGATCGGCATTATGCCGGGGCATATCCATCGCCGCGGCAAGGTCGGCATCGTCTCGCGCTCCGGCACGCTGACCTATGAGGCGGTGGCGCAGACCACGGCGGCCGGCCTCGGCCAGAGCACCTGCGTCGGCATCGGCGGCGACCCGGTGAAGGGCACCGATTTCATCGAGGTGCTGGAGATGTTCCTGGCCGACGGCGAGACCGAGGCGATCATCATGATCGGCGAGATCGGCGGCCAGAGCGAGATCGACGCCGCCGAGTTTCTCGCCCGCAACTCCATCAAGAAGCCGACAGTCGGCTTCATCGCCGGTGTCACCGCGCCGCCCGGGCGGCGCATGGGCCATGCCGGCGCGGTGATCAGCGGCGGGCGCGACACCGCGGCGGCGAAAATGGAGGCGATGCAGGCGGCCGGTATCCATGTCGCCGACAGTCCGGCGGCACTCGGCAGCACGATGCTGAAGGCGATTCGCGGCTGAGCGGCCGGCGCGGCGCGGCCGGCCCCATGCACGCCAAGCAGGGCAGCCGACGCGCCGTATCCGTCCGGGGATGCGCCATCCACCTATATGAAACGCCGCCGCGCCAGGATCGGCGCGCAGCAATCGTGGAGTGAAGACCGATCATGGCCGGTGTGGACATCCTCGCCACCGCCTTCAACGGCGCCAACGCGACCTACATCGCGGAGATGTACGGCCGCTGGCTGACCGACCCGGCCAGCGTGGACGGCAGCTTCGCCACCCTTTTCGACAGCCTGAACGACGAATCCCGCGCCGTGCTGACCGATGCCAACGGCGTCACCTGGGCGCCGCGCCGGGCCGCACCGGTGGCGGCGGATGCCGCGGCACCGGCGTCTGCTGCACCGCCGAGCGCCGAGCAGGTGCGCGCCGCCACCAAGGACAGCCTGCGGGCGCTGATGCTGATCCGTGCCTATCGCGTGCGCGGCCATCTGGAAGCCCGGCTCGACCCGCTCGGGCTGCAACTGCCGCAGCCGCACGCCGAGCTTGATCCGCGCAGCTACGGCTTCACCACCGCCGACATGGACCGGCCGGTGTTCATCGACAACGTGCTCGGGCTGGAGAGCGCCACCGTGCGGCAGATCGTGCAGGTGGTGCGCGAGAGCTATTGCGGCCCGGTCGGCGTCGAGTTCATGCACATCCAGGACCCCGACCAGAAGGCGTGGATCCAGCGCCGGGTCGAGGGCGCGCCGTGGCGCACGCATTTCGGCGCCGGCGGCAAACGCACCATCCTTCAACACCTGACCGAGGCCGAGGGGCTGGAGACGTTCTGTCAGCGCCGCTATGTCGGCACCAAGCGGTTTGGGCTGGAGGGCGCGGAAGTCACCATCCCCGCGCTGCACGCCATCATCCGCGTCGCCGCGGCGGCGGGGGTGGGCGAGATCGCCATCGGCATGCCGCATCGCGGCCGGCTCAACACGCTGGTCAACATCGTCCGCAAACCCTACGTCGCGCTGTTCAGCGAGTTCGGCGGATCGAGCTTCAAGCCCGACGACGTGCAGGGTTCGGGCGACGTGAAATACCATCTCGGCACCTCCACCGATGTCGAGATCGACGGGCGCATGGTGCATGTCTCGCTGCAGCCCAACCCGTCGCATCTCGAAGCGGTCGATCCGGTGGTGGTCGGCAAGGTGCGCGCGCGGCAGGACATGGCCGGCGACACCAAGATGCGGCGCAGCGTGATGGGCATTCTGATGCACGGCGACGCGGCCTTCGCCGGGCAGGGTCTGGTCTATGAGACGCTGGCGATGAGCCAGCTCATCGGCTACCGCACCGGCGGCACGGTGCATGTCATCGTCAACAACCAGATCGGCTTTACCACGGTGCCGGCGCACGCCTATTCCGGCCTGTATTGCACCGATGTCGCCAAGTCGATCCAGGTACCGATCCTGCACGTCAACGGCGACAATCCCGAGGCGGTGGTGTGGTGCGCCGAGATGGCGGCCGAGTTCCGCCAGACCTTCGGCACCGACTTCGTGCTCGACATCGTCTGCTACCGCCGCCACGGCCACAACGAAACCGACGAGCCGGCATTCACCCAGCCGATCATGTACCGCGCCATCCGCGATCAGAAGACGACGCGCACCCTCTATGCCGAACGCCTGGAGCGCGAGGGCGTGGTCGCCGCCGCCGACGCGCAGGCGATGTGGGACGGCTTCACCCAGAAACTCGAAGACGCCTACAAGGCGGCGCAGGCCTATAAGCCGAACAAGGCCGATTGGCTGGAAGGCCATTGGTCCGGGCTGAAACAGCCCGACGACCAAGCCGAGGGCACCGAGGGCGAAACCGCGGTGGCGGCGGAGCGGCTGCGCCAGATCGGCGCGGCGCTGGCGCGGGTGCCGGAGGGGTTCGATGTCAACCCGAAGATCCTCCGCCAACTCGAAGCAAAACGGGTGATGATCGACAGCGGCGAAGGCATCGACTGGGCGACCGGCGAGGCGCTGGCCTTCGGCAGCCTGCTGCTCGATGGCCATCGCGTGCGCCTGTCGGGCGAGGATTGCCAGCGCGGCACCTTCAGCCAGCGCCACGCCGTGCTGATCGATCAGACCAACCAGCACGAATACGTGCCGCTCAACAACATCGCCGCCGAGCAGACCAAGATCGAGATCTACAACTCGCTGCTGTCGGAAGCCGGCGTGCTCGGCTTCGAATACGGCTACACGCTGGCCGATCCGCGCACGCTGGTTCTGTGGGAAGGCCAGTTCGGCGATTTCGCCAACGGCGCGCAGGTCATCATCGACCAGTTCCTGGCCAGCGGCGAGACCAAGTGGCTGCGCATGTCGGGGCTGACGCTGCTGCTGCCGCACGGCTACGAGGGCCAGGGGCCGGAGCATTCCTCGGCGCGGCTGGAGCGCTATCTGCAACTCTGCGCCGAGCGCAACATGGCGGTGTGCAACATCACCACGCCGGCCAACTACTTCCACGCCCTGCGCCGCCAGCTTGCCCGCAATTTCCGCAAGCCGCTGGTGGTGATGACGCCGAAAAGCCTGCTGCGCCACAAGCTCGCCGTCTCCAGCCTGGATCAGTTCGCCACCGGCAGCCGTTTCTGCACCGTGATCGGCGAGACCGACCCGATCGCCCCGCCCGCCGAGGTCAAGCGCGTCGTGCTGTGCAGCGGCAAGGTCTATTACGACCTGCTCGCCGAGCGCCGCGCCATGGGCGTGCGCGATGTCGCGATCGTGCGGGTGGAACAGCTCTATCCGTTCCCCGAACGCTCGCTGCCGGTGGCACTGGCGCCCTATGTCAATGCGCAAGTGGTATGGTGCCAGGAGGAGCCGGAGAACATGGGCGCCTGGACCTATATCGACCGGCGGCTGGAGCGGCTGCTCGGCGGGCTGGACATCGCCGCCCGGCGCCCGGCCTATGTCGGGCGGACGGAAGCGGCCAGCCCCGCCACCGGACTTGCCAAGACCCATGCCGCCGAACAGGCGGCCCTGGTCCGCACCGCGCTCTCGCTCGACTGAACCCATCAACAGCAGCGGACCCTTCCTCATGGCGACCGAGATCAAGGTGCCCACGCTGGGCGAGAGCGTTACCACGGCGACCATCGCGCGCTGGCTGAAACAGGCCGGCGACATGGTGGCGGCGGATGAGCCGCTGGTCGAACTGGAGACCGACAAGGTGACGGTCGAGGTCAACGCGCCGCAGGCCGGCCGGATCGGCGAAATCCTCGCCGCGGAAGGGGCCGAGGTGGAAGTCGGCGCGGTGCTCGGTCTGCTCATCGCCGGCGATGGCGCCGCCGCAGCGGTCAGGCCGCAACCGCAACCGCAACCCGCCGCCAACCCCTCGGCCGGCGTCAACCCGCCGCCGCGGCCGACCGGCCCGGTTGCCCGGCCGGCCGCGCCGGCGCATGCGCCGCTGCCGGCGGCGGCCAAGCTGATGGAGGAGAAGCGGATCGCCCCGGCGCAGCTTGGCGACGGCTCCGGCAAGGACGGACGCATCACCAAGGGCGATGTGCTGGCCTTCCTCGATCGTCCGGCGGCGGCTGCCCCGGCGCCGGCCGCCCGGCCGCCGCATGTCGCCGAGGAGGGTGAGGAGCGGGTAAAAATGACCCGCCTGCGCCGCACCATCGCCACCCGGCTCAAGGAAGCGCAGAACGCCGCGGCGATGCTGACCACCTTCAACGAGGTGGACATGACCGCGGCGATGGCGCTGCGTGCCGAGTACCGCGACGCGTTCGAGAAGAAACACGCCACCAAGCTCGGCTTCATGAGCTTCTTCGTGCGCGCCTGCGTCGCCGCGCTGAAGGAGTTTCCCGCCGTCAACGCCGAGATCGACGGCGACGAGATCGTCTATAAGAACTTCGTCCACATGGGCATCGCCATCGGCGGCGCGGCCGGGCTGGTGGTGCCGGTGCTGCGCCATGCCGACCGGCTGAGCTTCGCCGGCATCGAGCGCGGCATCGCCGATTTCGGCCGCCGCGCCCGCGACGGCGCGCTGAAATTGGACGAGCTGGCCGGCGGCACGTTCAGCATCACCAATGGCGGCATCTACGGCAGCATGATGTCCACGCCGATCCTCAACCCGCCGCAATCCGGCATCCTCGGCATGCACAAGATCCAGGACCGCGCCATGGTCATCGGCGGCAAGATCGAAATCCGCCCGATGATGTATCTGGCGCTGTCGTACGATCACCGCATCGTCGATGGCAAGGAGGCGGTGTCGTTCCTGGTGCGGGTCAAGGAAGGCGTCGAAGACCCGCGCCGCCTGCTGCTGGATCTGTGACGCGATGAGCGACTCTTTCGATCTCATCGTCATCGGCGCCGGCCCCGGCGGCTATGTCTGCGCCATCCGCGCCGCCCAGCTTGGCATGACGGTGGCGTGCGTCGAGAAGCGCGCGACGCTCGGCGGCACCTGTCTCAATATCGGCTGCATCCCGTCGAAAGCGCTGTTGCAGTCGAGCGAGACCTTTGCCGAGACGGCGCACGGGCTGGCCGATCACGGCATCGTCGTCGGCGATGTCCGGCTCGATCTGGCGCGCATGCAGGCGCGCAAGGCCGAGGTGGTGGCAGCCAACGTCAAGGGCGTCGAGTTCCTGTTCGGCAAGAACAGGATCACCTGGCTCAAGGGCAGCGCCCGCATCGCCACCCCCGGCAGCGTCGACGTCGATGGCACGACCTATGGCGCCAGGCACATCGTCATTGCCACCGGCAGCGAGAGCATCCCGCTGCCGGGCGTCGCGGTCGATGAGCAGCGCATCGTCACCTCCACCGGCGGTCTCGAACTGGCGGCGGTGCCGGCGCATCTGGTGGTCATCGGCGGCGGCTATATCGGACTGGAACTCGGCAGCGTCTGGCGCCGCCTGGGCGCGCGGGTGACGGTGGTTGAGTTCCTCGATCGTCTGGTGCCCGGCATGGACCTGGAGATCGGCAAGACGTTCCAGCGCGTGCTGGGCAAGCAGGGCATGGCGTTCCGCCTGTCCACCAAGGTTGTCGGCGCCGAGACGGACGCCGAGGGCGTGACGCTGCGGCTGCAGCCGGCGGCCGGCGGAGAGGAGAGCACGCTGCGCGCCGATGTCGTGCTGCTGGCGATCGGGCGGCGGGCGCATACCGCGGGGCTGGGGCTGGCCGAGATCGGCGTTGCCACCGATGCGCGCGGGCGGATCGAGATCGACGCGCATTACGCCACCAATGTCCCCGGCATCTATGCCATCGGCGATGTCGTCGCCGGCCCGATGCTGGCGCACAAGGCCGAGGAAGAAGGCGTCGCCTTGGCCGAACGCCTCGCCGGACAGGCCGGACACGTAAACTACGAGGTGATTCCCGGCGTCGTGTACACATGGCCGGAAGTCGCCGCGATCGGCCGCACCGAGGAAGCGTTGAAGGACGCCGGCATCGCCTATCGCGTCGGCAAGTTCCCCTTCACCGCCAACGGCCGGGCCCGCGCCATGGGGATGACCGAAGGCTTCGTGAAAATCCTCGCCGACGCGGCGACCGATCGCATCCTCGGTGCCCACATCATCGGGCCGGACGCCGGCACACTGATCGCCGAGCTGGCCACCGCGATGGAGTTCGGCGCCTCGGCCGAGGATGTCGCGCGTACCTGCCACGCCCACCCGACGCTGAGCGAGGCGGTGAAGGAAGCAGCCCTCGCGGTCGCCGGACGTGCGCTGCATATCTGACCAAGGGAGCAACCAAAAATGTCCGAGACCCTGCCGGCCAAGACAGCCCCGCGCGTTCGCCCGCCGTTCCGTGCCGATCATGTCGGCAGCCTGTTGCGGCCGATGGAGTTGCGTGCGGCACGCGCCGCCCATGCCGGCGGCAGCATGACGGCAGAGGCGCTGCGCACGGTCGAGGATCGCTGCATCGCCGCCGCCATCGCCAAACAGCAGAGCCTCGGCCTGCGCGCCGCGACCGATGGCGAGTATCGCCGCAGCTACTGGCATTTCGACTTCCTGTCCGGTCTCGACGGGGTCGAGATGGTGGTGCCCGAGCAGAAGGTGCAGTTCCACGGCGCCACCCTGCAGCACGCGCTGCGCGTCAACGGCCGCATCGGCTGGCGCAAGCCGGTATTCATCGACGATTTCCGCTTCACCGCGGCGCATGTCCACGGCGCGGTCGCCAAGCAGACCATCCCCTCGCCCAGCGTGCTGCATTTCCGCGGCGGCCGGCGGGCGATCGACGCCCATACCTACCCCGATCTTTCCGGCTTCTTCGCCGATCTCGGCACTGCCTATCACGACGCGGTGCAGGCCTTCGCCGGCGCCGGCTGCCGCTACCTGCAGCTTGATGAGGTCAATATCGCCTATCTCTGCGACCCCGAGCAGATCGAGGGACTGAAGGCGCGCGGCGAGCATGTCGAGGGGCTGCTGGAAATCTATGCCGACATGATCAACGCGGCGATCGGCGGCCGGCCGGCCGACATGACCGTCAGCATCCATCTCTGCCGCGGCAATTTCCGCTCCACCTGGATCGCCCAGGGCGGCTACGAGCCGGTGGCCGAGACCCTGTTCAACGCCATCGACGCCGATGCCTACTTCATGGAGTACGACAGCGACCGCGCCGGCGGGTTCGAGCCGCTGCGCTTCGTGCCGCGCGGACACAAGGTCGTCGTGCTCGGCCTCGTCACCAGCAAGACCGGGCAACTGGAAAGCAAGGACGACCTCAGGCGCCGCATCGATCAGGCGGCGCGCTACCTGCCGCTGGAACAACTGGCGCTCAGCCCGCAATGCGGCTTCGCCAGCACCGAGGAAGGCAATCTGCTGACCGAGGAAGAGCAATGGGCCAAGCTGCGCCTCTGCGTCGAGGTGGCGCAAGAGGTCTGGGGCGGCGTCTGATGTCGTTGCCGGCGCAGAGCGATGTCGCCGTCATCGGCGGCGGTATCATCGGCGCCAGCACCGCGCTGTTTCTCGCCCGTCAGGGTGTCTCCGTCACTCTGTGCGAGAAGGGCCGCATCGGCGGCGAGCAATCCAGCCGCAACTGGGGCTGGTGCCGCAGCATGGGGCGCGATGCGCGCGAAATCCCGCTCGCCGTCGAGAGCCTGCGGCTGTGGCAACAGATGGACGCGCTGACCGGCGGGCAGACCGGCTTCGTCGCCTGCGGCATCGTCAATCTCGGCGCCAGCGACAGAGAACTGGCGGCGCAGCAAACTTGGCTGGAGGCGGCGCGGCGCCACCAGATCGCCACCCGCGAGCTTGCCGCGGCCGACATCGCCGCCCTGGTCCCCGGTTCGCCGCGGCGCTGGGCGGGGGCTGTGCTGACACCTGGTGACGGCCGCGCCGAGCCGGCGGCAGCCACCGAGGCCATCGCCGCCGCCGCCGTCCGCCATGGCGCGACGGTGCTCACCGGCTGCGCCGTGCGTGGCCTCGACACCGTCGGCGGGCGCGTCGCCGGGGTGATCACCGAGCGCGGGCGCCTCGCCGCGGCATCGGTGGTGCTCGCCGGGGGCGCGTGGTCGCGGCTGCTGTGCGGCAATCACGGCCTCGATCTGCCGCAACTCAGCGTGCTGGGCAGCGTGCTGCGCACCGCGCCGCTGTCGGGTCTGCCGGAGATCAGCGTCGGCGGCCCGGATTTCGCCTTCCGCAAGCGGCGCGACGGCGGCTACACGGTGGCGCGGCGCGGCGCCAGCGTCACCGACATCACCCCCGATTCATTTCGGCTGTTTGGCGATTTTGCCCCCGCGCTGATCCACGACTGGCGCGAATTGCGGCTGCGCCTCGGCCGCCGCTTCATCACCGAATGGCGCATCCCGCGCCGCTTTGCGCTCGATGCGACGACGCCGTTCGAGCGTATGCGGGTGCTCGATCCGGCCCCGGTCGGCCGCCTGCTCGATGCCGGCCGGCGCAATCTTGTGCGCGCCTTCCCCGGCTTTGCCGACATGGTGGTGGCCGAGACCTGGGCCGGGCTGATGGACGTGACCCCCGATGCGGTGCCGGTGATCGGCCCCGCCGCGGTGCTGCCCGGCCTGTTTCTGGCCACCGGCTTTTCCGGCCATGGGTTCGGCATCGGCCCCGGCGCCGGCAGGCTGATGGCCGATCTCATCACCGGCCACGCCCCGCTGGTCGATCCGGCGCCGTTCCGTCTCGGGCGGTTCCGCCGCAGCGCCGCTTTGGTCCGCGCCGGCTGAGCCAGGGTGGGCGCGCCCGCTGCTTCGTGCCACTCTGCACCGCGTGCCGCCCCACCAGCTTCCGCTGCCCTTCGCCCACACGCCGCTCTACAGCGCCGCGGATTTCCTCGCCGCGCCGTCCAACGACTCGGCGCTGCACTGGCTCGCCCGCACGCCGCACTGGCCCGACCGCCGGCTGGCGCTGTTTGGCGCCGAGGGCAGCGGCAAGACGCATCTGCTGCATCTGTGGGCGGCGGCAAACGGCGCCGCGCTGCTCGCCGGCACGCTGCTGCCGCCGCCGCAGGCCGCGCCAGCCACGCCGCTGGCCATCGACGATGCCGATGCGGCGCCCGAACGGCCGCTGCTGCATCTGCTGAACGCCGCCGCCGAGGCCGGTCTGCCGACGCTGCTGGCCGGCCGGGCGGCGCCGGCGCGCTGGCCGGTCGCCCTGCCCGACCTCGCCAGCCGGCTGCGCGCCTGCGTCGCCTGTGAAATCCGCCCGGCCGAGGACAGTCTGCTGCGCGCCCTGCTCGCCCGGCTGCTCGCCGAGCGTCAGCTCGCCGTGCCGGCGCCGTTGCAATACTGGCTGCTGGCCCGCCTGCCGCGCACGCCGGCGGCGATCCGCGAGGCTGCCGCCCGGCTCGATCGGATGGCGCTGGCGGCGGGCGGGCGGGTCACCCGCGGCGTCGCCGCCGCGGTGCTCGACGGGCTGACCGACCACGCCGCCGAAGATGACACGCCGTCATCCCCGGCCACGGCGGAGGCCCTGCTGCTGTAGCCGCCTCAGGGCGAGATGCGCACGGTCAGCACGAAACTGGTCGGGCGCTGCGGCATCTGCGGCGAGAACGTGGCAAAGCTGGCGGTCTGCACGCTGCGCAGGGCAACGGCGTCGATGTCGCTGCTGCCGCTCGATTTCGCCACGACGACGCCGAGCAGCCCGCCATTCGGCGCCAGGCTGATCGACAGCCGGGTGATCCCGCCAATGCCCATCAGCCGCAGCGTGGCGGGCAACGTCAGGTTGGCCTGTACCCGCGCCCGCAATGCCGCCGCATAGATGTCGGTGGCGCTGGCCGCGGCGGCGGCGCTGACCGCCGGGGCCGGCGGCGCCGGCGGC
>JAJZES010000015.1 GCA_021845985.1 Pseudomonadota bacterium
GGGTTGGTGGCTGCCTCGGGCTGGCGACCGGCGGCACCGGGCGGCCCGGCTCGCGCATGGCGGCATTCGATGCCGTCTTCGCATCGCCCTCATTGGCAATGGCGACTTCGATCGTTTCCCCGTCCGACAGCGCCTCGGCCACGTCCGGGTGCTCGAACACCACATCGCTGTCGCCCGGCTTGCGGACGTTCACGCCAAACGATGCGGCAACCGACTCCAACGTGGTAATTCGCCAGTCCCGCGGGTTGGCCCGCATGTCCTCAGGCATCTTATCTTGTGGCTTACATCAGCTCTGGCAGTATCGGCTGCGTTATCAGTCAAGCACACTCGCCGTTGCCGCTGGTGATCCACTGCGTGATGATGGCGGGGAGAATCGAGTGGAGGGGGCAAGGTGCCAGGGGGAGGGATTTAGCGCGCGGTGGCGTAGCCGCAGGTGCCGTGGCGTGCCGGGCAATCCCGATCGTCGCCCGGCTGTGCGCCGACAGCGCCTGTGCCGGCCTCAGCCTTGTCCGGTCAGCACCGATTTCAGGAACTCCTGCGTGCGTGGCTGCTCGGGGCTGGAAAAGATGCGCTCGGGCGTTCCCTGTTCGACGATCCGGCCAGCCGCGAAAAAGCACACGCGATCGGAGATTTCCCGGGCAAACCGCATCTCGTGCGTGACCAGCAGCATGGTCAGGTCATGTTCGTGGGCGAGCGTGCGGATCACGCCGAGCACCTCGCCGACCAGTTGCGGATCGAGCGCGGAGGTCGGCTCGTCGAACAGCAGCACACGCGGCCGCATCGCCATCGCGCGCGCGATGGCGACGCGCTGTTGCTGGCCGCCCGAGAGCTGGCTGGGGAACTGATCGCGCTTGTCCAGCAGGCCAACCAGCCGCAGCAATTCGAGCGCCCGTGCCTCCGCCGCGTCGCGCCGCATGTCCAGCACCGCGATCGGCGCTTCGACGATGTTGCGCAGCACCGACATATGCGGGAACAGATTGAAGCTCTGAAACACCATGCCGACGTTCTTGCGCAGGTCGCGCAGATGCTTGTCCGACGCCATGAACGGGCCGCGCCCGTTTGGCTCGTGATATGACAGATCACCGAGCGTCAGCGTGCCCTCCTGGAACGGCTCGAGCGTCATCAGGATGCGCAGCACGGTGGACTTGCCGGACCCGGACGGCCCGATCAACGTCACCTTCTCGCCGGGCTGAACCGCGAAATTGAAGCGGTCGAGCACAGTCAGCGGACCGAAGCGCTTGTTGACGTCGGTGAACCGGATCAATGGTGGATTCATCGCAGCGCCACCCCCGCCTTGGGCAAGATGCGTTCAAGCGCGTGGATGCCAACCGAACACAGCGTGGTCATGATCGGAAAGATCAGGCCGACCAGCGACAGCGGCACGAGATATTCAAAGGTCCGGTCGCCGATCATGTTGGCCAGGTTCAGCATGTCGAGCACGGTCACCACCGAGAGCACGGGCGTCTCCTTGAGCATGGACACGGCATAGTTGCCCATCGCGGGGGCGATGCGCGGGATCGTCTGCGGAATCACAATGTCGCGGTAGATGCGGAACCGCGACAGGTTCAGCGCCGTCGCCGCCTCCCATTGTTCGCGCGGCACGGCATCGAAACCGCCGCGGTAAACTTCGGAAGTGTAGGCGGAGTATTGCAGGCCGAGCGCCAGAACGCCGGTCAGGAAGGCCGGCAGGATCACGCCATAGTCAGGCAGGACGTAGTAGAGAAAAAACAACTGTATCAGTAGCGGCGTGTCGCGGATGAATTCGACGATACAGGCGGCGCCCCACGACACCGCCCTGATCCGCGACCGGCGCAGCAGAGACCACGCCAGACCGAGCACCAGGGCGAAGACGAAGCCCGCCACCGCCGCCTCGAGGGTGACGATCAGGCCGATGCCGAGAATGGGCAGGATGGACAGCGCATAGGCGAGCCTGGAGGAGGTATCATAGGTGAAGCCGTACATCATGGCACATTGCTCATTGCTGCATGCCGCGCGGGAACGCCGCACCACGGCGCGCCTTGTGTTCGAGGAAGCGCATGACAGCCGACAGGACCAGCGCCATGACGAAATAGCCCAGCAGGGTAAGCGTGTAGATCCGCGCACTGTCGAGCGTGATGTTGCGGAGCTGCTGCGCCCGGAACGTCAGGTCGGCGATCGAGATCAGCGACACCAAAGCGGTGTCCTTCAGGTTCTGCACGGCAAGATTGCCGAATGCCGGCATCATCTCGATCACCGTCTGCGGCAGCGTTATATGCAGCAGGGTGTAGCGGCGGGAGAAGTTCAGCGCCCTGGCAGCCTCGATCTGGACGTCGGGCACCGATTGCAGGCCGCCGCGCACGACTTCGGCGCCGTAGGCACCAATGTTGAGCGACAGGCCGACGATGCCGGTGGTGAACGGGTCAAGCGACACGCCGATCAGCGGCAGGGCGTAATAGAGCCAGAACAGTTTGACCAACAGCGGCGTGCCACGCATGAACTCGATGTAAAACAGCGCAATCCGGGCAACGACCGGGCCGCCCTCCACCCGTGCCACCCCGACGATGAAGGCGATGGCCGCGCCGAGCAGCGTCGAGATCACCGCAATGATTGCGGTGATCCCGGCGCCGCGGGTCAGTATGGCCAGATCATGAACCCAGGTCATGCCGCGGCAGGGTCACTTCCCCGCACAGAGATCGGACATGGACTTGCTCTGGGCGGCCTTGATGCTCTCCGGGCTGAGGCCGTATTTGGCCAGGATCTTCGGATAGGCTTCGGTTTTTTTGAATTCAATCAACGCGTTGTTGAACGCCTTGTAAAGCTCGACATCGTTCAGGCGGAAGTCGAAGCCGCCGTAGGAACGCGCGGGCTTGCCCTTGATGATCGGATCCTTGAAGGGTTCGGCCTGCTCGACCGCGGCATCGCCGGAGGTCTTGACCAGTTCGCCGACCGTCAGCTCGGTGGCGGCATAGGCGTCGGCGCGGCCGGTCTTGACCGTCGAGAGCGCGTCGGCATTGGCCTGGATCATCACGATTTGCGAATCGGCAATGCCCATCGCGTGCAGGAAGTCGATCTGGTCGGCGCCCGCGACGATGGCGACCTTCAGGGCCGGATTGGCCTTGATGTCCTCATAGCCGTGCAGGTTTTTCGGATTGCCCTTCGCCACCAGGAGACCTTCGCCGTACGAGGAGTTCGGCTCGGTGAACGCCACCTGCTTGCAGCGGTCGGGCAGGATGTTCATCTCGGCACCGACGAAGTCGTAGCGCCGTGCCTTGATCCCCGGGATCAGCGTGCCGAACGGCGTCACCGACCAGGCGATGTCCTTCACCCCGAGACTTTTCCACACTTCGGCGGCGACCTCGGGGCCGATGCCCTTGGCGTTGCCGTCGCCGTCCACGAAGCTGTAGGGCACCTCGTTGGCACTTGCGCCGCGCACGAAGCCCGCCGATTTCACGTCCTTGAGGCTGGTGGCGGACGCCGTTGCAGCCCCCAGGCCAAGCGCCAGCAGGCTACTCGTCAGGCAGAGAATAAGACGGTTCAGCATGGTGGTCGCCCTCGCGTTGCCGGATCGGCACGATTGCCGCCGGTCTGGATCAGTGCATCGCTCCGCATCGCGGCGGAGGTCTCAATCGCCGGCAGCCGCGACCGCGACCACCGTGAGGCAGTCGCCGACCGTGACGATGCCGGGAAAGTGGCGCGCCGCGAGCACGCCATCGATGGCCGCGCGATGCTCGAACGGTGCCGCGCCGGTCTGCGTCAGCGGGTGGATGCGGGCGAGGCATTCGCCGCTGGCCACGCGCTCGCCCAGATCCTTGAGTGGTTCGACGAGACCGTCCTGCGCGGCAAAGCCGAAGCAGTCGTCGGACGGCATGTCGAGCCAGCGGCTCGGGCCGGCTTGCGGCACGCCGCGCAGGATGCCGGCGTGCTTGAGCACGTTGCGCACACCGGTCTTGGCGATGCGGACGCTCTGCGCCGTTGCCGTGCCGCCGCCGCGCAGTTCGGTGGTAAGGAACACCTTGCCCATCTGCTCGGCGGTCGTGTCGTACATGCCGACCGCGTCGATCTCGATCATCTTCATTGAGTACGGCGCCGCGAATGCCGCCACGGCGGCGAAGCAGCGCCGCTGCTGCTCCTTGTCGGGCAGCGCGTGGGCCGCCGCGTACGGCAGGAAGTCCAGCGTACGGCCGCCGGAATGGAAATCGAGCACGATGTCGGCCAGCGGCAGCAGCGCGCGGGTGACGTAGTCGGCGATCTTTTCGGTGATGCTGCCGTCCGGCCGGCCGGGAAAGCAGCGGTTGAGATTGCCCCGGTCGATTGGCGAGGTGCGTGTGCCGGCGCGGAACGCCGGGTAGTTCATCGCCGGCAGAATGATGACGCGCCCGCTGACATCGGCCGCCGACAGGCTGCGGGCGAGATCGAACAGCGCCACCGGGCCTTCATATTCGTCGCCGTGGTTGCCGCCGGTCAGCAGCGCCGTCGGGCCGTCGCCGCTGCCGATCACCGCAATCGGGATCATCACCGATCCCCAGGCGGACTCGTCGCGGCTGTACGGCAGTCGCAGATGCCCGTGCTGCACCCCTGCCCTGGCGAAATCGACGCTGGCGACGACGGCAGAGGGACGCGACGTGGTCACGGCTTCACCAGCAGCCGGCGCGGCACGTTCGCCAGGCATTCGACGCCGGTTTCGGTGATGGCGATGCTTTCGGTGATCTCCAGCCCCATGTTTTCGAGCCACAGGCCGGTCATGAAGTGGAACGTCATGCCGGGCCGCAGTTCGGTGCGGTCGCCCGGACGCAGGCTCATCGTCCGCTCGCCCCAGTCGGGCGGATAGCTCAGGCCGATCGGATAGCCGGTGCGGTTGTCCTTGATGATGCCGTGGCGCTTCAGCACGGCGAAGAAAGCGTTGGCGATGTCCTCGCAGGTGTTGCCAGGCCTGGCCGCGGCGAGGCCGGCCGCCATGCCCTCCAGCGTCGCCTGCTCGGCATCGCGAAAGGCCGGCGTCGGCGTGCCGAGAAACACGGTGCGCGACAGCGGACAATGGTAGCGGCGATAGCACCCGGCGATTTCAAAGAACGTGCCCTCGCCCTGGCGCAGCGGCCGATCGTCCCAGGTCAAATGCGGCGCCGCCGCGTCGGCGCCCGACGGCAACAGCGGCACGATGGCGGCATAATCGCCGCCCAGACCATCGACGCCGCGCACACCGGCGGCGAGGATCTCGGCCACCAGATCGTTCTTGCGCATCCCCGGTTCGACGATTTCGGCAATGCGGGCGTGCATCGCCGCGACGATGCGGCCGGCCACGCGCATGTAGTCCAGCTCGGTCGGGCTTTTGACGGCGCGCTGCCAATTGACCAGCGCCGTCGCATCTTTGAAGCAAGCATTCGGCAAATGCGTCTGCAATGCCGCATAGGCGGCGGCGGAAAAATAGTAATTGTCCATCTCGACGCCGATTTCGGCCTTGCCCCAGCCGCGCCCGGCGATCACGTCGGAGAGCAAATCCATCGGGTGGCGCTCGGCCGATTGCACGTAATGGTCCGGGTAGCCGATGATGTCGGCCGCGCCGAGCCATGTCGTGCGAATGGCGCCCTGCGCGTCCTGGCCGCGGCCGAACCACACCGGCGCGCCGTCGAGGGCGAGCAGCACGCATTGATGCACATAGAACGACCAGCCGTCATAGCCGGTCAGCCAGTGCATGTTCGACGGATCGGTGACGACCAGCAACTCGATGCCGGCGCGCTGCATGGCGACGCGGGTCTTGTCCAGCCGGGCGGCAAACTCGGCGTGGCTGAAATTGAGGATCGGCTCGATCAAGCGATCTGTCCTTTGCTGCGGACGGGAGGGGGTCATGTGGCGAATCCCTGGCCGAGACCGGCCGCCAGCGCGCGGGCATGGGCGAGGCTGGCGATGGCGGTGTCCTGTACGCCGGTACCTGTCAGGTCGCAGAGCGTGATGGCCGCCGCGTCGCTGCGGCCCGGGCGCGTCCCGGCGATCACCTGGCCGAGTTCGGCGAAGACGCGATCATCCGCCACCAGCCCCGCAGCGATCGCATGATGCAGTTCGCCCAGACGGCGCGTCTGCGTCAGCCGGTCGGCGACATAGGTGGCACGCGCGACCAGAAGCGGCTCGATTTCGTTCTTGTGCTCGGCGTCCGATCCCATGGCGGTGATGTGCTGGCCGGGCGCGATCCACGCCGAGCGCAAAATCGGCTGCGTCGCCGGTGTGGTGGTGACAACGATGTCGGCGCCGCGGCAGGCCGCCTGTGGGTCGGCTTCGGCGCCGACGGCGATGCCCAGCTCGGCGCTCAGCGTCTCTGCCAGCGCCGCGGCGCGGCCGGCATCGCGCGCCCAGAGCGTCGCCCGCTCAATCGGGCGCACGAGCCGCAGCGCGGCGAGTTGCAGCCGCGCCTGCTCGCCGGCGCCGAAGATGGCGACCGCGGCGGCGTCCGGCCGGGCGAGGTGGCGGGCGGCGACGGCGCCGGCGGCGGCGGTGCGCAGCGCGGTCAGGTAGCCGTTGTCGAGCAGCACCGCCTGCACCAGCCCGGTGCGGGCGCTGAACAGGATCATCAGGCCATTGAGGCTGGGCAGGCCGAGTTTGGGATTGTCGAAGAAGCCGGGGCTGACCTTGATCGCGAAGCCGTCGAGGCCGGGGACGTACGCGGTCTTGACGTCCACTTCGCCGCGATGCTCGGCGATGTCCAGGCGCAGGACCGGCGGCATCACCACGGCTTGAGTGGCGAGGGCGGCGAAGGCCTGCTCGACGCAATCGACGGCGGCGGCATCCAGCGCCACGCAGGCGCGCAGCTCCGCCTCGCTGAGAATGAGCATTTGCGCCATCAATGCAGCGCCGCCTGGCGCCGGCAGGGCGCGGTCGCGGTCGCCGTCGCGGTCGCGGTCCAGCTTCCGGCGACGATGCTCCGATGCACGGCAGGATCAATATTGTCGCCCGACAGCAGCACCGCGACCGGCCCGCGGGCGGTGACTTTGCCGGCGAGCAACGCGGCGATGCCAACCGCCCCGGCGCCCTCGACGGTCTCGCCGTCGGCGGTGAAGGCATGCCGGATGCCGGCCGCGATCTCCTCCTCGGACAGCAGGATGACGTCGTCGAGCAGGGCGCGGCACAGGGCGAAGCTGTATCGGTTGGTCAGGCCGATGCCGCCGCCGAGCGAGTCGGCCAGCGTCGGCAGTTCCGCCACCGCCACCGGCTTGCCCGCCGCGAGGCTTGCATGCATCGCCGCGCCGCGAGCCATCGACACCGCGACCACCCGCGCCCGCGGCCGCAACGCCTTCACCGCCGCCGCCACGCCCGCGGCGAGGCCGCCGCCCGACAGCGGGACCAGCACCAGCTCCAGGTCAGGCATCGCCTCGGCGATCTCCAGGCCGATGGTGCCCTGGCCGGCGATCACGTCGCGATGGTCGAAGGGGGGGATTTCGCTCAGTCCCTGGTCTTCGACGAGGCGCTCGACCGCCGCCTGGGCGTCGTCCTGCGACTGACCGACGAGATGGATTTCGGCGCCGAGCGCCCGTACCGCCGCGACCTTGTTGGCCGGGACGAGGTGCGACATGCAGACGACGGCACGCGCACCGGCGATGCGCGCGGCATGCGCCAGCGCGCGGCCGTGATTGCCGGTGGAGGCCGTCACCAGCCCGCGCTGGCGCGCCGCATCCCCCAGCACAGCCACCGCGTTGCTGGCGCCGCGCAGCTTGAAACTGCCGGTGGCAAGCCGAGCTTCACATTTCAGCAGCACCGGCTGACCGCAAACCGCCGACAGGGCGGCGGACGGCAGCAGCGGCGTCGGCAGCGCCAGTTGCGCCAGCCGCTGCCGCGCGGCCTGGATTTCCGACAGACCGACGCTCTGGCTGTTCGGCATTCGTGTAATTGCCTTGCCTGCCGCAGGCTCAAGTTGCCGGCGGCGACATGCTTGGACAGTCGCTGTTTCAAGTCAATCTAAACATTGAACCATTACATTTGATCCGGCCGCCGCCGGCTATGCCATCGGCCCGACGTCGAACACCGGCGGCAGTTGTTCAAACGTTGACCGCACGATGTCGAACGTATCGCGCAGCGCGCTCAGCGAATGACGCCCGCCGATCGACAGGCGGATGCGGTTGGCCGGACGCTCGCCGCCGGCGATGAACGGATCGGACGAGGTGGCGGCGATGCCCTTTTGGGCCAGCGCCCGCACCAGCCCCTCCTCGCTCCAGCGCGGCGGCACGCGCAGCAGCGCGCACAGCGACGCCGGATGGGCCGACGCCAGGATCGGCCCCAGATGTTCGCGCACCAGCGCCTGCCGCGCCTGCAGTTCGCGCCGCTGCACCGCCAGCAACGCCTGCGCCGTGCCGTCTTCGACCCAGCAGGAGGCCATTTCGGCGACCACGTTCGTCGCGCTCCAGCCCGTCACCCGCAAGATGCTGGCGACACGGATCGCGTATTTCGGCGGCACCACGAGGTAGCCGATACGAAGCCCGGTCATCACCGACTTGGTAAAGCTGGTGACGAAGAAACCCAGTTGTGGGATCATGCTGGTGATGGCGGTCAGCGGCGCCTCGATCAAGGGCCGGTAAACCTCATCCTCGATGACGAATACGCCGTGACGGCGGGCAATATCGGCGACGGCGCGGCGGCGCGCCGCCCCCATCACATGGCTGGTCGGATTGTTCAGGGTCGGGATCAGCACCAGCGCCCGGACCTCTCCGCTGCCGCAGGCGGCTGCGAGCGCCTCCGGCAGGATGCCCTCCTCGTCGGTCGGCAGCCCGCGCAATGTGAAGCCAAGCACGTTGGCCAGACCGATGATGCCGTGATCGGTCAGGTTCTCAGTCAGCACCACATCGCCCGGAAAGACCACCGCCGCGACCGCCAGGAAGATGCCGTGCGCGGCGCCGTTGGTAATCAGGATGCAGTCGGGATCGGCCGGCATGCCAAGGCCGGCGAGCCAGGAGCGGGCCGTGGCGCGGTGCCGGTCGAGCCCGATGATCGGCCGGCAGGGCCGCATGAAGGCGCTGTTGTCGGCGCTGGCGAGGGCGGCCATCAGGGCGCGCGACGCCTGTTCATGCTGTTCCGTATAGACGGCGCGGATGATCGAGAGATCGGTGGTGCCGTGGGCGGTGCGGTCCAGCATGAAACGGTCGGCCCGCTCAGTGATCCGCGTCCGCACGAAGGTACCGCGCCCGACCTCCCCCTTCAGATAGCCGCGCTGCTCGGCCTCCTTGTAGCTGATGCTGACGGTCTGCACCGAGATGCCGAGGCGGTGGGCAAGGTCACGATGGGTCGGCATCCGGGTGCCGGCCACCAGCCTGCCGCCGTCGATGTCGGCGATGATCGCATCGGTCAGCAGCTTGTGCTTGGTGGCGCCCGGCCGCTTTTGCAGGCTCGGCGACCAGACGGCCGCCTGCGGGGCGCGTAGCGGATCGGGCGGTATCGACCGGGTCATGACAATCGGCATTCGGCTCCAATTTCCAGCATGCGGCAAAGCCATCTCCGACGCCAGCGTGCCGGGCGATTGATCTGATCGGTGCTGGGCGACCCGCCGGCGCCGAAATCCTGTGTACGAACAGAGAATTCAGCAGCAATTCGGCGTCTGATCGTGGCGATCCGCGGCCTGTGCGCGCCGCGTGCCGCTAAACTGCCGTCTGGGCGATCCCACCAATGATCTTCAGGAACTCCGATGAGCGTATTGGCGGTGAAGCTCGATGCATTGGCGCGGCAGGATTTCCGCGACGGGCGCGCCTATCTGGCAGGCGGCTGGCAGACAGGCGCCGAAACGATCGTGGTGGAAGACCCCGCCACCGGCGAGACGGTCGGACAGGTCACGGCGATGGCGCCGGACGACGCGGATGCGGCGGTCGCCGCGGCCGAGGCTGCGTTCCCGGCGTGGCGGCGCCTGCTGCCTGCGGCGCGAGGCGCGATCCTGCGTCGCTGGGCCGCGGCCATCCGTTGCCACACCGCCGACCTGGCGGTGCTGATGACCGCCGAGCAGGGCAAGCCGCTGGCGGAAGCCGGCGCCGAAATCGCCTATGCGGCGAGCTTCCTGGACTGGTTCGCCGCCGAAGGCGAGCGCGCGTACGGCGAAACGATCCCCGCCCACAAGGCGAACAGCCTCGTGCATGTGCGCATGCAGCCGATCGGGGTCACCGCTGCGGTCACGCCGTGGAATTTTCCGTGCGCGATGATCGTCCGCAAAGCCGCCGCAGCGCTGGCCGCCGGCTGCCCGATGATCGTCGTGCCGGCCGCCGAAACGCCGTTCTCGGCGCTGGCCCTGGCACGTCTGGCGCTTGAGGCGGGCATCCCCGCCAACGTCTTGCAGGTCATCACCGGCCCGGCCGGGCCGCTGGTCGGGCGGCTGCTGACACATGCCACGGTGCGCGCGCTGTCGTTCACCGGCTCGACCGAGATCGGCCGGATGCTGCTGGGCCGCTCCGCCGACACGGTGCGCAAAGTGTCGCTGGAGCTAGGCGGCCACGCGCCGTTCATCGTGTTCGACGATGCCGGCGTGGAAACTGCGGTCGCCGGCGCCCTCGCGGCGAAGTTCACGACCTCGGGGCAGGACTGCCTCGCCGCCAACCGCATCTATGTGCAGCGCGGGATCTACCCGCAGTTTCTCGCCCAGTTCGGCCAGGCGGCTGGCGCCTTGCGGGTCGGCCACGGCTTCGACCCGGCCAGCGCGATCGGGCCGATGACGCGCGTGCAGGTCGCCGACAAATGCCGGGCGCAGATCGACGATGCGGTCGGCAACGGCGCCCGCCTTGTCACTGGCGGCAGCGCGAAGCTGGGGCGCGACACTTTCGTCCGGCCAACCGTGCTGGGCGAGGTGACCGACGCAATGCTGATCACCCGCCAGGAAACCTTCGGCCCGGTCGCCGCGGTGCTGCCGTTCGCCACCGAGGACGAGGTGATACGCCGCGCCAACGACAGCGAGCTGGGCCTCGCCGCCTACCTCTACACCTGCGATCTGCGGCGGGCGCTGCGGATCAGCGAGGCGCTGGAATACGGCATGGTCGGGGTCAATACGGCGTCGTTCACCGGCCCACCGATCCCGTTCGGCGGCTGGAAGCAGTCCGGGCTCGGCCGCGAAGGCTCGCGGCACGGTTTGGCCGAATACATGGAACTTAAATACGTCTGCTTTGGCGATCTGGCCGCATCAGGAGAATGAAATGAACGATCCGTCCCACATCGCCCAACTCGACCGGGCCAGCGTGCTGCACCCCTTCACCCAGTTGAAGGACTTCGCCACCGGCAAGCTCGGCGACCCGACCATCGTCGAGGCCGCGAGCGGCATTCGCATTACCGACGTGCATGGCAAGACCTTGATCGACGGCTTCGCCGGGCTCTACTGCGTCAATATCGGCTATGGCCGTACCGAAGTGGCCGAGGCGATTTCCCGCCAGGCTCACCGGCTGGCCTATTATCACACCTATGCCGCCCACACGACCGACGAACTGGCGATCCTGTCGGACCGCCTGGTGAAGATGGCGCCGGGCCGGATGAGCAAGGTGTTCTATGGCATGTCGGGGTCCGACGCCAACGAGACGCAGGCCAAGCTGGTCTGGTACTACAACAACCTGCGCGGGCTGCCGAAAAAAAAGAAGATCGTCTCGCGCCAGCGTGGCTACCACGGCTGTTCCGTGGTGTCCGGCTCGATGACCGGCATGAGCTTCTATCACGACCACATGGACCTGCCGCTGCCCGGAATCATCCATACCGGTGTCCCGCATCATTATTGGGGCGCCGAGGCGGGCGAGACCGAGACAGCGTTTTCGCGCCGCCGCGCCGAGGAACTCGACCGGCTGATCGAAAGCGAGGGACCGGACACCGTCGGTGCCTTCATCGCCGAACCGGTGCTCGGCACTGGCGGCATCATCCCGCCGCCCGCCGGCTACTGGCCGGCGATCCAGGCCGTGCTGGCCAAACATGACGTGCTGCTGATCGCCGACGAGGTGATCTGCGGGTTCGGCCGCGTCGGCGCGGCATTTGGCTCGCACGTGTATGGCATGGAGCCGGATCTGGTGACCGTCGCCAAGGGCCTGACCTCGGCCTATTTCCCGCTCTCGGCGGCGATCGTCGGCGAGAAGGTTTACCGGGTGATGGAAGAGAATGCCGACCGCATCGGCGCGTTCTCGCACGGCTACACCTATTCGGGCCATCCGATCGGCGCCGCGGCGGCCAATGCGGTGCTGGACATCGTCGCCCGCGAGGATCTGGCCGGCAAGGCGCGCGATACCGGCGCCTATATGCAGCAACGCATGCGCGCGGTGTTCGCGCAGCTTCCCTTCGTCGGCGAGGTGCGCGGCGTCGGCATGCTGGCGGCGATCGAATTCGTCGCCGACCGGGCAACGAAAACGCGCTTCGACGCCGGGCTCAAGATCGGCGCGCGCGTCTCCAAGGCGGCACGCGACCGCGGCCTGATCGCCCGCGCCATGCCGCATGGCGACATCCTGGGATTCGCTCCGCCGCTGATCACCACGCGCGCCGAAGTCGATGAGATCATCGATCTTGCCGAAAAGGCGGTGCGCCAGGTGATGGACGAGGTGGCCGCAGCGACGTAAGCCTGCGGCGACCCCGTCGCACCGCGAAAGAACCGCCCTGGACCGCTTCGACCTCAAACTGCTCGACCTCGTGCAGCGCGACAACCGCCTGACCAGCGACGTGCTGGGTGAGCGCGTCGGACTGAGCGCGACAGCCGTTCAGCGCCGGTTGAAGCGCCTGCGCGCGACGGGGGTGATCGAGGCCGACGTAGCGGTGATCGCCCCCAGGGCGGTTGGGCAGCGGCTTCAGATGATCGTGCTGGTGTCGCTCGAACGCGAACGCGCCGACATCATCGACCGCTTCAAGGCAAGCATCAGAACGACGCCGAACGTGATGAACGGCTACTACGTGACCGGCGATGCCGATTTCATGCTGGTGGTTTCGGTGCGTGACATGGAGGAATACGAAAGCTTCACCCGCCGTTTCTTTTACGAGAACCCGGACATCAAGAACTTCAAGACCATGGTCGTCATGGACCGGGTGAAGTCCGGCTTCAATCTCGTCCTTGACACCGACGGCGCGGGTTAGCCCGGACGGAGTTTCCCTGCAGGGACAATTTGCTGGCCTGACCGGCAGCGAGGTCCGGACGCGCCACGGTTCCGGCGACGGAGCGAAATCCGCGTTCGCGCTCGGGGGGATCGAGAAAGGTGGGCGCGGTCGGGCGCGGCCGGCGCAAAAATTCCATCGCGACGATCTCGCGCATATTGACATGTCGCATTGCTCGTTCCGCTTCCCGGGCATGATTGCCGAACCCACCCTTGCCGACCTTGCCGCCGCCTCAGGCCTGCAGGCGCAGACCATCCGTTCCTGGGTGGCCCAGGGCATCGTGCCCGGCCCGCTCACCCGCGGCCCCGCGGTACGCTATCCGGCCGACACGCTGCAGCGCCTGCTGGCGATCCGTGCCATGCGCGACCTGCTCGGCATGCCGCTCGCGGCGATCCGGCAGGAACTATTGGTCGCCTCCGCCGAGCAGGTGGAGGCCTATGCCGCCAAGGCCGCCGGACTGGCGCCGGAGGCGCAGGACGGGCCGCCCGCAGACCCGGTGACCCCCGCGGCGCCGCAGGCGGCACTGAACTACCTGCACGCGCTGCGTCTGCGGGGAACGGCCGCGGCGCCGGCACCGCCAGCGCGGCTTGCCGCGTCGTTTAACGATCCGCTGCCGCCACAGCCGCAGGGCTTCGCGGCGCTGGAGCGCCACCTCGCCGCCGGCCGACCGGCGCAGCCGGCCCGCAAGGCCCGCGCCGAGGAGTGGCTGCGCATTCCCATCACTCCCGACGTCGATCTTGCGGTGCGCGGACGCCTCGACGCCGGGCAGCGCGCCCAACTGGAGCGCTGCGCCGACCTTGTCCGCGACATTTTACTGGGGAGGGACCGATGACCGACAGCATGCGTGCGACACTCGCCCTGACGCTGGGGCTCGACCGCAGCCTCGCCTCGTACGAGGGTGGCAGCGTCCGCTACGCCGTCGCGCAACTGACCGCCCAGGGTGACGCCCGCCGCGCGGAGGCGCCGCCGCTCAACCTCGCGCTCGCCGTGGACGTGTCCGGCTCGATGGCCGGCGACAAGATCGCCGCGGCCCGCCATACCGCGCTCGCCGTGGTCGCCAAGCTGGCCCCGCGCGACCGGCTGACGATTGTCGCCTTCAACAGCGGCGCCGAGGTTTTGCTCGATGCCCGGCCAATGACCGTGGAGGGGCGGCACGCGGCGCAATACGCCATCCACCGCCTGATCGAGCGTGGCGGGACCAATCTGTGGGAAGGCTGGCTGCGCGCCGCCGAATGCGTCGCCGCCGCCATGGCCGAGGGCGCCCGCGCCTCGCATCGGGTGCTGCTGCTCTCCGATGGGCAGGCGAATGACGGCGTCACCGACGCCGCGGAACTGGCGCGGCAAACGCGCGGCCTGCTGGAGCGCGGCGTCGTCACCTCCGCGGTCGGCATCGGCGCCGGCTATGACGAGTTGCTGCTCGGCGGCATGGCCGAGGCCGGCGGCGGGCGTCTGCACGATGCCGAGCACGCGGCGGAGATCAGCGAGGTGGTGCTGGGCGAATTGCTGGAGGGGCGCACGGCGCTGCTGGAGCGCACCACGCTGCGCTTCAGCGTGCCGGCCAATCTGCGGGCCGAGATCGTCGGCGGCTGGTCGCACACGGTGCTGCCCGGCACGATCGAGGTGCTGGTCGGCACCATATTGCCGGACGTGCCGGCGCGGATCGTGTTCCGCCTGCACTGTCCCGCCGGCGCCCCCGGCGCGACCATCCTGCTCGGCGCCGCCGCCCGCGGTATGGCGCCGGACGGCGAGGCGACCATCGCGGCGGACCCGGTGGAGGCGATGCTGACGCTGGCCCGCGGCCACCACAACAATACCCAGCCGCGTGACATCCCGCGCAGCGTGGCGGCCTTCGCGGCGTGGCAGGCGGAGGTGCTGCGCCGCGCGGTCACGCTGAACCGCGATGGCGAGCGGCGCGGCGCGCGCCACTTCCTCGAACGCGAAATCCGCTGGATGGAGCGCTACGCCCGCGGCCTGCCGGGCGCCGAGCCGCTGCTCGCCGAACTCGTGCTGCTGCTGCGCCGCGCCGAGGAAGAATTCGACCCGCGCCTGCGCAAGGAGATCTTTCTCGCGAGTTCGGCCCGCAGCTTCAACTTGGCGGAACACCGTTCCGAGCCGCGCATGGGGCTTGCCGAGCGGCTGCTGCGGTTCGACGAGGAATGAGGCGCCGGTATTTCGCCTACGGCTCCAACATCTGCCGCCAGCAGATGGCGCAGCGCTGCCCGACAGCGGAGCCGGGGGACGTGGCGGCGCTGGCGGACTGGCGCTTCCGCATCAACCGTCGCGGCGTCGCGACCCTGGTGTTTGAACCGGGCGCGGTGACGGCCGGCGTGCTCTGGCACCTGACGGCGGCGTGCGAGGCAGCGCTTGACCGCTGCGAGGGGGTGGAGCGCAACGTTTACCGCAAGGCGGCGTTGACCGTCGGTGATGCGCCGGCGCTGGTTTATCTGGCCAGCGAGGAACATCCCGGCCCGCCGCGCCCCGGTTATCTCGAAACCATCCTGGCCGCCGCCCAGCAATGGGGGATCGCGCCGGAGCGGCGGGAGGAGATCGCCGCCTGGGGACAAACGGTCGCGCCGTGGCTGGTGCGGACGGTGCTGGCCGGCTACCAGCTTGACCATCACGGCATCCACGGGCCGGGCCATTGGCTGCGCGTGCGGGCCAACGGCCTCGCGCTCGCGGCACAGACGCCGGGGGCGGATGTCCGGGTTGTCGAGTTGTTCGCCTTGCTGCACGACTGCCGCCGGCAACACGATGGCGGCGACCACGGCCATGGCGCGCGCGCCGCGGCTTACGCGGCGACGCTGGCTGAGGACGGCCTGCTGCGGCTGGCAGCGGAGCCGCTCGAACGTCTGCTGGCCTCCGCTGCCGGGCACGAGCTTGGCAAGGTTTCGTCAGACCCGACGATCGGCTGCTGCTGGGACGCCGACCGGCTGGAACTGTCCCGGCTGGGACGGCGGCCGGTGGCGCGGCTGCTCAGCACCGCAGCGGCGCACGATCCAGCGATGCAGGCGCAGGCGTGGCGGCGCGGCAGGGACCGCTGGACCGACGCAGCGGCAGCAGCAGCCTGGGGCCTGGCGCCTGAAGCGGTGGCGGTTGGGCGAGCGTCGCGTCCAACGCACCGTTGACACCAAGATGCTTCATGGTTGAAGTGTTCCGTCGGGCAGGAGGGGACCGTGGCGGAACGCTCGTTTGCGCGGGAAGTGCAGGATTTGCGGCTCGGGGCGGGGCAGGAGTTCCGCGGCGAAGGCATCCTCGCGGTCACCAAGGCGCTGTTGCAGTCCGGCGTCGGCTACGTCGCCGGCTATCAGGGCGCGCCGATATCGCATCTGATGGACGTGCTTGCCGATGCGCAGGACATCCTCGGTGATCTCGGCGTGCATTACGAAGCCTCGGCCAGCGAGGCCGCCGCCGCCTCCACCCTCGCCGCCTCGGTCATGTACCCGATCCGCGGCGCGGTGACGTGGAAATCCACCGCCGGCACCAATGTCGCCTCCGACGCGCTGTCCAACCTCGCCTCCGGCGGCGTCAGCGGCGGCGCGCTCATCGTCATCGGCGAGGATTATGGCGAAGGCTCCTCGATCATGCAGGAGCGCACCCATGCCTTTGCCATGAAAAGCCAGATCTGGCTGCTCGACCCGCGCCCCAACCTGCCCAGCATCGTGCGCGCGGTGGAAGACGGGTTCGCCCTGTCGGAAGCCTCCAATACCCCGGTGATGCTGGAACTGCGCATCCGCGCCTGCCATGTGCATGGCAGTTTCATATGCAAGGACAACGTCGCCCCCGCCTTCCCGCTCGCCCGCGCGCTCGAACATCCGCGGCGCGACCTCAGCCGCGTCGTGCTGCCGCCGGCCAGCTTCGCCCATGAGCGGGAAAAGATCGCCACCCGCTGGCCCGCCGCCGCCGCCTTCATCCGCGACCGCGGCATGAACGAGACCTTCGCCGGCGATGTCGATGACATCGGCATCATCCTGCAGGGCGGCATGTACAACGGGGTGATGCGCGCGCTGTCGCTGTTCGGGCTGGCCGATGTCTGGGGCGGCACGCGCATCCCGCTGCATGTGCTCAACGTGACCTATCCGCTGCTCGACGACGAGCTGGCGGCGTTCTGCCGCGACAAGCGCGCCGTGCTGGTGGTCGAGGAAGGCCAGCCCGAGTTCATCGAGCAGGCGCTCAACACCATCCTGCGCCGCGCCGGCGTCGCCACCGCCATCGCCGGCAAGGACGCGCTGACCATGGCCGGGGAATATACCGCGACGGTGCTGGTGGACGGCGTCCGCCGCTTCCTCGACCGCTATGCGCCGGCGCTGCTGCGCGACGCGCGCACGCCGCCGGACCCGGCCGGCGTGCTGCGCTCGGCCGCGGTGCAGGCGCTGGCGCCGGTGGTGCCGGCGCGCCCGCCGAGCTTCTGCACCGGCTGCCCGGAGCGGCCGATTTTCTCGGCGCTGACGCTGGCCCAGAAGGAACTCGGCGAGCACCACATCGCCGCCGACATCGGCTGCCACCTGTTCTCGATCAATCCGCCGTTCAACCTCGGCACCACCACGATGGGCTACGGCCTCGGCGCATCGTCCTCCGCCGGGCTGCAGGTCAAGGCCGGCAAACGGCCGATCTCGGTGATGGGCGATGGCGGGTTCTGGCATAACGGGCTGGCCAGCGGCGTCTCCAACGCCGTGTTCAACAAGCATGACGGCGTGCTGCTGCTGGTCGATAACCATTACTCGGCGGCGACCGGCGGGCAGGACATTCCCTCCTCGCGCGCCGCCAACCGCTCGCGCAGCACCAACCACCCGATCGAGGCGGCGGTGCGCGGTGTCGGCGCGCGCTGGGTGCGGCGGACCAATCACACTTATTCGGTGGCGAAGCTGCGCGACATGCTGCGCGAGGCGCTGACCACCAAGGATGACGGCCCGAAAATCGTCATCGCGTCGAGCGAGTGCATGCTCAACCGCCAGCGCCGCGAAAAGCCGGCCTTCGCCGCGGCGATCAAGCGCGGCGAGCGGCAGGTCAAGCCGCGTTTCGGCGTCGATGAAGACATCTGCACCGGCGACCATGCCTGCATCCGCCTGTCCGGCTGCCCGAGCCTGTCGATCAAGGACAGCGCCGACCCGCTGAAAGAAGACCCGGTCGCCGCCATCGACAACACCTGCGTCGGCTGCGGCAATTGCGGCGAGGTGGCGGAAGCGGCGGTGCTCTGCCCGAGCTTCTGGCGCGGCGACGTGGTGCATAACCCGAGCTGGCTGGAACGCCGGCTGGACCGGCTGCGCCGGCGCGTCATCGGCGCCCTGGCGCAGCGGCGCGATGCCCGCCGGCTGGCGGTTGCCTGAGATGGACGGGTTTCTGCCGCTGCATGAGGACCGGCCGATCGGCGTCGCCATCATGGCGATGGGCGGCCAGGGCGGCGGCGTGCTGGCCGACTGGATCGTCGCGCTGGCCGAGGCCGAAGGGTTTCATGCGCAATCGACCTCGGTGCCCGGCGTCGCCCAGCGCACCGGGGCGACGATCTATTTCGTCGAGCTGATCCGTCCGCGCCCCGGCCGCGCCCCGGTGCTGTCGCTGATGCCGGTGCCGGGCGATGTCGATGTGGTGATCGCCGCCGAACTGATGGAGGCCGGACGGGCGATGCAGCGCGGCCTGGTGTCGCCCGAGCGCACCACGCTGATTGCCTCCACCCACCGCGCCCTGGCGGTGACCGAAAAGGCGCGACCCGGCGACGGCCGCGCCGATCCGGCCGCCGTGCTGGCGGCGGCGCAGAGCGTGGCGCTGCGGTTTCTCGCCGCCGACATGCAGGAGGCGGCGGATCGCGCCGGCAGCGTGATCTCGGCGGCGCTGTTCGGCGCGCTCGCCGCCTCCGGCGCCCTGCCCTTCCCGCGCGCCGCCTTCGAGGCGACGATCGAGGCGGCCGGCGTCGGCGTCGCCGGCAGCCTGCGCGCCTTCGCCGCCGGGTTCGACGCGGTGACGGCGCCCCCCACCGCCGCCGCGCCAGCCGCCGCCGTGCCCTCGGTCGCGCGTGGCGGCAGCGACGCCGAGCGCGCCGAACTCGACCGCGCGCTGCGCCGCATCAGCGAGGCGTTTGCGGCCCCGGCGCAGGACATGTTGCGCCACGGACTGGGCCGCCTCGTCGATTATCAGGACGCGGCCTATGGGCATGAATATCTCGACCGCGTGGCCCGGCTGGCGGCGCTCGACGCGGCGGCGCAGGGCTTTGCGCTGACCGTCGAGGCGGCCCGACAGGTCGCCGTGGCGATGTCCTATGACGACGTGATCCGCGTCGCCGATCTCAAGACGCGAGGCGCGCGGATCGACCGCGTGCGCGCCGAGGCCGCGGTGCGGGACGGGCAGATCCTCGGCACCACCGAGTTTTTCCATCCGCGCGTCGAGGAAATCTGCGCCATGCTGCCGGCCCGGCTGGGGGCGGCGGTCGAGGCGTCGCCGGCGCTGACCCGGCTGCTCGGCGTGCTGTTCGCGCGCGGCCGGCGCATCCGCACCGACCGGCTCGGCGGCTATCTGCTGCTTTATGCCATCGCCGGCCTGCGCCGGCGGCGGCGCGGGCTGCTGCGCCACGGCCGCGAACAGGCGCATCTGGCGGCGTGGCTGGCGCTGGCCGAGCGTTATGCCGCCGGCGACTACCGGCTGGCGGTGGAAATCGTCAAATCCCGCCGGCTGGTCAAAGGCTACAGCGACACGCATGCGCGCGGCCTGTCGAAGTTCGATCGCGTGCTCGGCGCGGTGCCGGCGCTGGCCGGGCGGGCCGACGGCGCCGACTGGCTGCGCCGGCTGCGCGATGCGGCGCTGGCCGACGAGGATGCAACGATGCTGGACGGCGCGCTGGCGACCATCGCCACGCTCGACCATGTGCCACGCCCGAAGGGGGAAAAAGTGCAATGAGCAGCCTGACCGAGTTTGCCGCCGATCTGCTCGGCGGGCGGATCCGCGTCGTCGATCTGACGCAGACGCTGGCGCCGGACTTCCCGACCATCCAGTTGCCGCCGCAATTCGGCGCCTGCGCCCCGTTCCGCATCGAGGAAGTGTCGCGCTATGACGAGCGCGGGCCGGCCTGGTACTGGAACAACATTTCCATGAACGAGCATACTGGCACGCATTTCGATGCGCCGGTGCATTGGGTCTCCGGCAAGGATTTCCCCGACAACACCACCGACACCATCCCGGCGGCGAAGATGATCGCGCCGGCGATCGTCATCGACTGTTCCGCCGGCACCGCGCGGAACCCGGATTTCCTGCTGACCACCGAGATGATTGTGGCCTGGGAGGCCACGCATGGCCGCATCCCGGACGGGGCCTGGGTGCTGCTGCGCACCGATTGGTCGAAGAAATCCGGCGCCGATTATGCCAATGTTGCGGCCGACGGCGCCCACACCCCCGGCCCGGATGCGGAGGCGGTGAAGTTCCTCGTCGAGCACCGCGACGTGATCGGCTTCGGCACCGAGACCATCGGCACCGATGCCGGCCAAGCCTACGCTTTCCAACCGCCGTTTCCCGCCCATTTCTTCATGCACGGCAAGGGACGCTATGGGCTGCAATGCCTGTGCAACCTCGACCAGTTGCCGGCGACCGGGGCGATCGTCATCGCCGCGCCGTTGAAGATCAAGGGCGGGTCTGGTAGCCCGCTGCGCGTCCTGGCGCTGGTGGCGCCATAACCAACGGAGGACACACCATGATGTCTCGGGCCAAGTTCCTGCGTGCCTCGTTCGGGGCGGCGGCGCTCGCCGCCAGTCTGCTGCCGTTCGCCGCGCGGGCGGAGATGATGGAGTTCGGCGCCAGCCTGAATGGCGCCAGCGAAGTGCCGCCGAAGGGGATCAAGGGTACCGGCGAACTGAAGGCGACGCTCGACACCGCGACCAAAACGCTGAACTGGACGCTGACTTGGTCGGGGCTGAGCGGCCCGGCGACGATGGCGCATTTCCACGGCCCGGCAGCGGCCGGCGCGAATGCCGGCGTCGCCGTGCCGATCAAGGGCACGACCAGCCCGGACAAGGGCTCGGCCACGCTGACCGACGCCCAGATCGCCGACCTGGAAGCCGGCAAGTGGTACGTCAACGTGCATACCAAGGCCAATCCGGGCGGCGAGATTCGCGGCCAGGTGACGATGAAGGGCATGTAGGCGGCACCCAGACCGGGCGGCGGGCCGCTTGCGTCCGCCGCCCCGACCGGCTAGGAAGGCGCGCCAAGGTTGCGGAAAGACCGCTCATGGCGCCTCACGACATGTCTGACCGGCTGGTCTCGATCGCCGAGGCGCTTGCCTTCGACGACGTTCTGCTGGTGCCTGCCTATTCGCAGGTGCTCCCCGCCAGCGCCGATACTACCGCGCGGTTCACCCGGGCGATCCGGCTCAACATCCCGCTGATCTCCTCGGCGATGGACACGGTGACCGAAGGGGCGATGGCGATTGCCATGGCGCAGCACGGCGGCATCGGCGTCATCCACAAGAACATGCCCCCCGCCGAACAGGCCGCCCAGGTGCGCAGCGTCAAGAAGTTCGAATCCGGCATGGTGGTCAACCCGGTCACCATCCATCCCGACCAGACGCTGGCCGATGCCCGCGCGGTGATGGCGGCGCACCGCATCAGCGGCATCCCCGTCGTCGAGCGTGACACCGGCCGCCTCGTCGGCATCCTGACCCATCGCGACGTGCGCTTCGCCACCGACCCGGCGGTGAAGGTGTACGAGCTGATGACGCGGGAAAACCTCGTCACCGTCACCGCCGATGTCGATCCGCTGGAGGCGCGGCGGCTGCTGCACCGCCATCGCATCGAAAAGCTGCTGGTGGTCGATGACGCCTTCCGCTGCATCGGCCTGATCACCGTCAAGGACATGGACAAGTCCGAGAGCCACCCGCTGGCCAACAAGGACGAACTCGGCCGGCTGCGCACCGCCGCCGCCACCGGCGTTGGCGAGGACGGGCTGATCCGCGCCCGCGCGCTGATCGAGGCCGAGGTCGATGTCATCGTCGTCGATACCGCGCACGGCCATTCCGCTGGCGTGCTCGCCGCTGTCGAGCGCATCAAGCTGCTGTCGAACGCGGTGCAGGTGGTCGCCGGCAATGTCGCCACGCCCGAGGGCGCCGCGGCGCTGATCGCCGCCGGCGCCGATGCGGTGAAGATCGGCATCGGGCCGGGCAGCATCTGCACCACCCGCGTCGTCGCCGGTGTCGGCGTGCCGCAGTTCTCCGCCGTCATGGAGACCGCCGCCGCCTGCCGCGAGGCCGGCGTGCCGGCGATTGCCGATGGCGGCATCCGCACCTCGGGTGATCTCGTCAAGGCACTCGGCGCCGGCGCCGACTGCGTCATGGTCGGCAGCCTGCTCGCCGGCACCGACGAGGCGCCGGGTGAGGTGTTCCTCTATCAGGGCCGTTCCTACAAATCCTATCGCGGCATGGGCAGCATCGGGGCGATGGCGCGCGGTTCGGCCGACCGCTACTTCCAGCAGGAAATCCGCGACAGCCTCAAGCTGGTGCCGGAGGGGATCGAGGGCCGCGTCGGCTACAAGGGACCGGTGGCGGCGGTGGTGCATCAGCTCGTCGGCGGCCTGCGGGCCGGCATGGGCTACACCGGCAGCGCCACAGTGGCCGAGCTGCAGCAGAAGGCGCGTTTCCGCCGCGTCACCGGCGCCGGTCTGCGCGAAAGCCATGTGCATGACGTGGCGATCACCCGCGAGGCGCCGAACTACCGGCAGGACGATTGATGGCCGAGCCGCGCGCCGCCCTGCCAGCACTGCCGTCGCGGTGACGCCCGCCGCCCGTCTCGCTGCCGCGATCGAATTGCTGGCGGCCATCGAGGGCGATCCGCGGCGGCCGGCCGATGCCGTCGCCAACGAGTTCTTCCGCGCCCGCCGCTTCATCGGCGGCGGCGACCGGCGCGCCGTGTCCGACCGCGTCTGGTCGGTGCTGCGCGCCCGCCGCCGGCTCGGCTGGTGGCTGGCGCGCATGGCGGCGGCGGCCACCCCGCGCCTGCTGGTCGCCGCCTCGGTGGTGCTGCAGGGCTGGACGGTCGATGGCGTCGGCAAATCCTTCTCTGGCGGCCGCTTCGGCGCCGACCCGCTGATCGCCGAGGAAGCGTCGCGGCTGCGCGGCCTGGAGGGCCATACGCTCGACCACCCGGAGATGTCGGACGCGGTGCGGCTGGAGGTGCCAGATTTCGTGCTGCCGGCGCTGCTGGCGCGCTTCGGCCCCGAGCTCGACGCCGAGCTGGCGGCAATGGCCGAGCCGGCGCCGCTCGACCTGCGGGTCAACACGCTGAAGGCGACGCGCGCGCAGGCGCAGGACTCGCTCGCCGCCGAGGGGGTCGAGGCGACGCCGACGTCGCTGTCGCCGTTCGGGCTGCGCGTGGCCGGCCGCCGCCCGGTCACCGCCGGGCGCACGTTTCAGCAAGGGCTGGTGGAAATCCAGGACGAGGGCAGCCAGCTTCTCGCCGTTCTGGTCGATGCGCGGCCGGAGATGCGCGTCGCTGACTGGTGCGCCGGCGCCGGCGGCAAGACTCTGGCGCTGGCGATGCTGATGGAAAATCGCGGCCACATCGCCGCCTGCGACGTATCCGCCGCGCGGCTCGATGGCGCGGTGCGCCGGCTGCGCCGCGCCGGCGTCCACAACGTCGAACGCCACCTCGTCGAACCGGGCGACAAATGGCTTAAGCGGCGCGAGGGTGGCTTCGATCGCGTGCTGGTCGATGCGCCCTGCACCGGCACCGGAACATGGCGGCGCAACCCGGACGCGCGGCTGCGCCTGTCGGCGCGCGATCTCGCCGAGTTGCTGGTCAAGCAGGCCGACATTCTGGCGCGCGCGGCACGGCTGGTTCGCAACGGCGGCCGACTGATATACGCTACCTGCTCGCTGCTGATCGAGGAAAACGAGGCGCAGGTGCAATCCTTCCTTGCCGCCCACCCGCAGTTCTCGGTGCTGCCGCTGGCGCGGGCGTGGCCGCTGCCGGGCGAGCCGCCCTGCCCCGGCCCGTTTCTGGCGCTGACCCCGCGGCGCCACGGCACCGACGGATTTTTCGGGGCGGTGCTGGAGCGCGCCGCGTGATCACCATTCGCCGCGCCCGCCCGCTCGATGCCGCGGCGATCGGCGAGGTTCACGTCGCAGCGTGGCGCAGCGCCTATCCCGGCATATTGCCCGATACCTACCTCGCCGGCCTCTCGGTGCCGCGGCAGGCGAGCTATTACGACAGCGCCATCCGCTCGGGGATTGGCGTGCATGTCGCCGCGGCCTCGGGCGCCGATCTCGGCCTGCCCGGCAGCCCGGCACGCGTCGTTGGTTTCGTCACCGGCAGCCCGGCGCGCATCGGCCGTTGGACCGACCCGCCGGGCGAGGGCGAGATCGAAACGCTCTACGTGCTGGACGACTGGCGCGAGCGCGGCCTCGGCCGGCGGCTGATGCGCGCGGCGGCGGCGCATCTCGCCGCCGCCGGCTGCCGCTCGGCCTTCGTCTGGGTGCTGCGGGCGAACCCGAGCCGCTGGTTCTACGAGCGGCTCGGCGGGCGTGCGGCGGCGGAGGCGACGGTGCAGGTGGCCGGCGTGCCGGTGGTGCAGACCGCCTATCTGTGGACGCCGATCGAAAAGCTGGTGCAGGCGACCTCGCTCGCCCCCTGAGCTAGGCCTTGGCCTGCTCGCGTTGGATCGCCTCGACGATCAGCCGCCGCGCCTCCTCGGCGCCGCCCCAGCCGAGCACCTTGACCCATTTACCGGCTTCCAGATCCTTGTAGTGCTCGAAGAAATGCTGGATCTGCTCCAGCGTGATCTGCGGCAGATCGGTGTAGGTCTTCACATGCAGATACCGCTTGGTCAGCTTGGGCGACGGCACGGCGATGATTTTTTCGTCGCCGCCGCCGTCATCCTCCATCTTCAGCACGCCGACCGGACAGACATTGATCACCGCACCGGGCAGAATCGGCCGCGTGTTGGCGATCAGCACGTCGATCGGATCGCCGTCATCGGACAAGGTGTGCGGCACGAAGCCGTAATTGCCGGGATAGCGCATCGGCGTGTGCAGAAAGCGATCGACGAACAAAGTCCCCGCCTCCTTGTTCATCTCATATTTGATCGGCTCGCCACCGATCGGCACCTCGATGATGACATTGACGTCGTTCGGCGGGTTGTTGCCGATGGCGATGGCGTCGAGGCGCATGTCCTGCTCCGATCATGGTCTTGCGTCGCACGGTATAGCCCACCAGCCACCCGGCGGACTATGCCGCCAGCCGCCCCGCCGCCCGGTGAGGCGCCAGCCAGTAGCGACCGCCGCTGTGCATCAGGCGCAGCGACAGCGCCGCCGGCCGGGTCAGCTCCGGCAGCGCAATCCACGCCGCGCCGTCGCTCCACCGCCAGTCGCAGCCGGCATCCGCGGCATGCCACCCGGCGGTGAAGGCGGCGGCGTCGAGCAGCACGCCGTTCAGCCACAGCGCCGCCGCCACCCCGAGTCGCCGTCCGTCGCGTTGCGCCCCGTCCTGCTCGTCCGGCACGAAGCTGCGCGAGACGAGGCGCAGCGCGCGCGTGCCGGCCGGCAGCGTTACCGTCAGGGCCTCGGCCGTCGGCCCGCAGCGGCCGAGCACGCGGCCATCCGCCGACAATACGGCCATCGGGTTTTCCGTCATCCGCCAGCCGAGCCTGCGTGCCTGCGCCAGGGCCGCGGCATGCGCCTGCGCCACGCTGCCGCCATCCAGGCACAGCCGGGCGCAGCCGCGCTCGGCGTAAGCCGCGAGACTCGCAGCAAGGGAGCCGCCGGCACCGCCGCCGGCGGCGAACTGGCCGCGGTTGCCGGTGTCGAGGAAGCTTTCCGCCGCCGCGCCCTCCGCCAGCAGCGCATCGTGCCGGTCCAGTTCGACATGGACATAGGTGATGCGCCGCAGTCCCTGCTGCCGCGCTATGCTGGCGCCGTTGACCAGCAGGCGCGCCGGCACCAGCACGCCGCCGAGCAGCAGCGCATGGTCGGGCGAGAGCAGCAGCTCGCGCCGCGGTACGCCCGGCGCCAGCGCCCCCGCGGCGATGCGCACCGGCGCGGGTCCGCCGGCCAGATCGACCTCGCGCCGCCCGACCCAGCCCACCGGCGCCCGCCGCCCGGACGCGGTCCGCACGACATCGCCCGGCGCCAGCGTCTCGACCGGGCGCTCGCCGGCTTCGGTCAGCACCAGCGTTCCGGCGGCGAAACACGGCACCACCAATGCACCGCCCGCCGGCGCCACCACCGCGCCGACGATCGGCACCAATATGTTGCTCTCATAGGTGCCGCCATTCAGTGCGAAGGCGATGTTCACCGCCTGCCCTGACAGCGACCCGAGATGCTGCGCGTCGAGCGTGATCTCATAGGTCGCGGTCGCCACCGGGCCGGAGGGGCTGAAATCCGCCGTGCCGAAGGTCTGCGCCGTGACCCCCGCGCCGGACAGGTCGGAATCGGTGATGCTGGCGCCGTGCGCCGTGGTCTGGATGGCGCCGGTCGGGATACCGAGGCCGGTATCTGGCGGCCCGCTGTTCAAAACCAGCGGCATCGTCACCGTCTGACCGAGCTCGACGGTGCCGAAATCAATCGTCCGCGTCATCACCCCGCCATAGGGGCCGAGCAGATTCGGCGCGATCATTTGGCCGGCGCCGGACACCCCCGCCTCGGGCGTGAGCGAATTGTTGCTGCCGAGCGGATTGGCGTCGGTGAAGCTGGTAGCGCCGGTGAAACGGTCGCCGAGCACGAGGCTGCCGCCGGCGGCCAGCGTCAGCGCGCCGAGATCGGCGTTCAGCGGACCCTGGAAGTTGAGCGATTCGGCGGCGGTGACGGCGATCGACAGAGTCGTCGCCGGGGTCGCGCGGAACGGCGCGCCAACCCAGAACGCCTGCGACAGATCTAGCGTCGCGCCGGCGGCAATCTCGGTGGTTCCGGCGACCAGCGAGGCAGCCTGCAGCACGAGGCTGCCACCGGCCCCGATCAGCAGCGTTCCGGCGGTATAGACCGGCGAGCTTTCGCCCGACTGCAGCATGACCCGGGCGCCGGGCGCGATCTCCAGCGTCGCCGGGGCGAACTGGCTGCCGGAAATGATGAACCCGCCATTCCCGTCACTGGTTCCGTCGGGATAGAGACCCTGAACGCCGGAGTTGAATATCGCGGTATCTGTGGCGCCAAGTGCGTGTGTCGGAACACTATTGGTGGTTTGATCGAACCAGTTTGTCGGGTCGTCGAGATTTTTCGACCCACCGGCTGGCCCGGAACTATCTGCACCGGTCCAGATGAACGTGTCCCCCATCCGCGACTCCTCAATCTCAATTGCCACGTAACATAGATCGGCTGGCGGCGACGCTGCCGACACAAACCCGCTAGCGGCATCAGCCGCATTCCTGGCGTGCCACTGGCTTTGCAATCGTCGCGGCGGACGCGGGCGTGGGGCGATGCACGCAATGGTCGGACGCAGGATGCTCTATCGCACCTTGCTCGGCGCCGATGCGGCGGTGGCGCTATCCCGCTGCTCGGCCCGACCCTCTTCGGCCAGCCGCCGATGCTCTATGCGACGCTGCTGCTGGCCGGGGCGACGGCGGCGCTGCTGTCGCGCACCCGTTTCGGCCTCAATCTACGCGCCGTCGGCGAGAACCCGCGCGCCGCCCGCCGCCAGCATCGCGGTCGGGCGCATGCGCTATGCCGGGGTACTGGCCTCCTGGGCCGGCGCCGGACTGGCCGGGGCCTATCTGATGCTGTGCCAGGTCGGGGTGTTCCGCGACGGCATCGTCTTCGGCCACGGCTTCATCGCCCTGGCGGTGATGATCCTCGGGCGCCGGCCGTGCTGGCGATGTCCGGCCTGTTCGGCCGGACCGCCCCAGCACGGCGGTGCTGATGGCAAGTTACGAGCGCGCGTGAGACGCGATCAGAACATGCCCGGCGTCTGCATGCTCGGATGGGTCATCGCCGTAGTGACATAGTATTCGGCATCGTCCCATCGCTGCATGGAAATCGCCTGTAGTGCCCGTCCCATCTCGCGCAGCGCCTCGGGTTCGATCGGCAGGTAGTAAGTGCCGTATGGCGTATTGCGGCCCAGCCATTCGTTTTCAGCGCTGTTGATCGCCGACGTTGCCGCCGCCGCGTCATGCTTCTGGACCGCGAGTTTGGCCTGCTTCAGATAGGCGAGCGGCACATCCGTCTGATCCAGGCCGCAGCCGGCGCCGAGGAGCGCGATGCCGGACAGCACGAGTGCGGAACGCAGCGAACGGAACATGATCCCCTCCCGGACGGACCACCAATGATCCTTCTGGGAAATTGCCCGACTCCGCGTCTATTCAAGACCGGTACGCGGCGTTGATGTCGATGTAGCCGTGCGTCAGGTCACAGGTCCAGGCCGTCGCCCGGCCGTCCCCGAGGCCGAGATCGACCGCGATGGCAATCTCCCGCCCCTTCATGTGGGCGACCACCGGCGCCTCGTCATAGTCTGGCACCACCCCGCCGTCGCGCGCCATCCAGACGCCGCCGACGGCGATGGCCAGCCGGTCGCGATCGGCCGGCTCGCCGGCCTTGCCGACCGCCATGACGATGCGGCCCCAATTGGCGTCGGCGCCGGCAATCGCCGTCTTGACCAGCGGCGAATTGCCGATCGCCATGGCGATCCGCCGCGCCGAACGGGCCGAAACGGCGCCGCTGACATCAATGCGGACCAGTTTCTGCGCGCCCTCGCCGTCGCGCACCACGGCAAGCGCCAGATCGAGCAGCACCTCGTGCAGTTTGGCGCGGAAGTCGCGCAGCAGCGCACCGCCCTCGGCCGGCACGCGCTGATGCTTCGTCTGGCCGGTGGCGAACAGCAGCACCGTGTCGCTGGTCGAGGTGTCGCTATCGACGGTGGTGCGGTTGAAACTGGCATCGACGCCGCGGCCGAGCGCCGCCTGCAGCGCCGCGGCGGGGATTTTTGCATCGGTGAAGACGAAACACAGCATGGTCGCCATGTCGGGCGCGATCATGCCGCTGCCCTTGGCGATGCCGGTGATGCGCACCTGCGTCCCACCGATCATGGCGGTGCGCGTCGCCGCCTTGGGGAAGGTGTCGGTGGTCATGATGCCGCGCGCAGCGGCTTCCCAGGCGCCATCGGCAAGCCCGGCATGCAGTGCGGGCAATGCTTCGGTCAGCCGGTGATGCGCCATCACCTCGCCGATCACGCCGGTCGAGGCGAGGAACACCTGCCGCGGCGGGCAGCCGACCGCGGCGGCGGCGGCGGCGGCGGTCGCCCGCACCGCCTCGACCCCGGCGCGGCCGGTGAACACGTTGGCATTGCCGGCATTGACCACCAGCGCCCGCGCCCGGCCGGCGGGCAGGATCGCCCGGCACCAATCGACCGGCGCACCGGGGCAGCGGTTGCGGGTGAAGACGCCGGCGACGGTGGTGCCGGGCGCCAATTCCGCCATCACCACATCCGACCGCCCCTGGTAGCGGATGCCGGCCGCGGCGGCGCCGAGCCGCACCCCGGCAAGCGGCGGCAGCGCCGGCAGCGGCAACGCCAGAGGCGAGATCGCGGGTGCCATCGCCGCGTTACGGCTTGGCCGCGGGGTCGGCCGGCGCGGCGGCGGCCGGCGGCACGGCGCTATCGGTCGGCTTGGGCACCGAGCCGTCCGGGTTGAAGCGGTCGATTTTCAGCCCCTGGCGCGCCTGTGCCACCACTTTGCGCACACCCTCCTGGATCATGTCCTGACGGAGCTGGTCGCGCGCCTGCTCGAAGGTCGGCGGCGGCGCCTGGCGGCGGCCTTCAACCTTGATAACGTGCCAACCGTACTGGGTGTGCACCGGGGTGTCGGTGATCTGGCCGGGCTGCAGGGCGAAGGCGGCGGCGGAGAACTCGGGCAGCATGTCGCCCTTCTTGAACCAGCCAAGATCGCCGCCCTGGGCGGCGCCGGGGTCGGTGCTGTTCTTTTTCGCCAGCTCGGCAAAATCGGCGCCGCCCTTCAGCTCGGCGATGATCTTCTTGGCGTCGTCCTCTTTGGCGACAAGAATGTGACGCGCATGCACCTCTTCGTCGCCCGGCTTGTTGGCGATGGTGGCGTCGTAGCGCGCCCGCACCTGCGCCTCGGTCACGCTCGGGCCCACCTCCTTGCTCAGCAGGGCGTTCTGCAACGCACTGTCCTCGGCGTGGACAATCTGCCGGGCGACCTGCGGGTCCTTGTCCAGCCCGTCCTTCTGCGCCATCAGCACCAGCGCCTTACGGTCGATCAACTGGTCCAGCATCATCGGAAACAGCATGTTGGGCGGCAGGCTGCGGTATTCCTCGGGCAGGCCGGACATGGCGTCGCGCACGTCGCTGGCATGGATTTCCGCGCCGTTGACCGTCGCCACCACCGGGTCCGCCGTGCCGGCCGCATCGGCCGCCGCCGCCGGGGTCGCGGCCGTCTGGTCGGTGGCGGTTTGCGCCACAGAGATCTGGGCCAACCCACCCGTCGCCAGGGCCGCCAGCAGGGCAGCGCGAATGAAACCGGAACTCCGCATGGACGATATACCTTCCTCTTGGCCTTGGCGGCTGCCCGATAGTGGCCGATGACAGGGAGCCGGACAAGCCGGCAGGCGGCTGCGTCGTTGACCGGCGCCGGCCCGGACCTTATCTGACGGCCAGACCGCGGCGATCCGGCAGGGCAAAATCCCGGGCGGAGCGCGCCGACGCCCCTCCGGGAAGGCTGCCTGAATGTTCGCCAACATCGCCCGCGCCATCTTCGGCACCAGCAACGACCGCGTGCTCAAGGCTTACCAGCGCCGGGTGCCGCAGATCAATGCGCTGGAGCCGGCGATTGCGCAACTGTCGGATGAGGCGCTGCGCGGCCGCACCGCCGCCTTCCGCGAGCGGCTCGAACAGGGTGCGACGCTCGACAGCCTGCTGCCGGAAGCCTTCGCCGTGGTGCGCGAGGCGGCCAAGCGGGCGCTCGGCATGCGCCATTTCGACGTGCAGATGATCGGCGGCATGGTTCTGCACGACGGCAAGATCGCCGAGATGAAGACCGGCGAGGGCAAGACCCTGGTGGCGACGCTGCCGGTCTATCTCAACGCGCTGGCCGGGCGCGGCGTGCATGTCGTCACCGTCAACGACTACCTCGCCCGCCGCGACGCCGAATGGATGGGCCGCATCTACACCTTCCTCGGCCTGACCGTCGGCGTGATCGTGCACGGGCTGGACGACGTGCAGCGCCGCGCCGCCTATGCCGCCGACATCACCTATGGCACCAACAACGAGTTCGGCTTCGACTACCTGCGCGACAACATGAAGTACCGGCTGGAAGACATGGTCCAGCGCGATTTCTTCTATGGCATCGTCGATGAGGTGGACAGTATCCTGATCGACGAGGCGCGCACGCCGCTGATCATCTCCGGCCCGGCCGAGGACAGTTCCGATCTCTACCGCAGCGTCAATGCCGTGGTGCGCGAGCTGGTCAAGGACGCCGGCACCTTTGACAAAGAGGAAAAGAGCCGCACCGTGGCGCTGACCGAGACCGGCAGCGAGACGGTGGAGGACATGCTGCGCGCCGCCGGCATCATCACCGAGGGCAATCTCTACGACATCTTCAACGTCAGCGTGGTCCACCATGTGCAGCAATCGCTGCGCGCCCACACGCTGTTCGCCCGCGACGTCGATTACATCGTGCGCCAGGACAAGGTCGTCATCATCGACGAATTCACCGGCCGCATGATGGAGGGCCGGCGCTACTCGGAAGGGCTGCATCAGGCGCTGGAGGCCAAGGAAGGCGTCACTGTGCAGGCGGAGAACCAGACGCTCGCCAGCATCACCTTCCAGAACTATTTCCGCACCTATCCCAAACTCGCCGGCATGACCGGCACGGCGATGACCGAGGCCGACGAGTTCGCCGAGATCTACAAGCTCGAAGTGGTCGAGATCCCGACCAACGTGGCGGTGGTGCGCAAGGACGACGACGACGAGGTCTATCGCACCGCGACCGAGAAATACGAGGCCGTCGCCGTCGTCATCGAGGCGGCGCGCAAGCGCGGCCAGCCGGTTCTGGTGGGCACCACCAGCATCGAGAAAAGCGAGCTGATGAGCGAAATCCTCAAGCGCCACAAGGTGCCGCATCAGGTGCTGAACGCGCGCTTCCACGAGCAGGAGGCGACCATCGTGGCGCAGGCCGGGGCGCCGGGCGCGGTGACCATCGCCACCAACATGGCCGGCCGCGGCACCGACATCAAACTCGGCGGCAATGTCGAGATGCGGCTCAAGCTGGAAACCGCGACGCTCGACCCGTCGCTGGTGGCCGCGCGCGAGGCGGAAATCCGCGATGAGATCGTGCGCTTTCACGAGACGGTCAAGCAGGCCGGCGGGCTGTTCGTGGTCGGCACCGAGCGCCATGAGAGCCGCCGCATCGACAACCAGTTGCGCGGCCGTTCGGGCCGCCAGGGCGACCCCGGCGCATCGCGCTTCTTCCTCTCGCTGGAGGACGATCTGATGCGCATTTTCGGCTCCGAACGCATGGGCGGCATGCTGACCCGGCTGGGGCTCAAGGAGGGCGAGGCGATCGTCCATCCGTGGATCAACAAGGCCCTGGAAAAGGCGCAGAAGAAGGTCGAGGCGCGCAACTTCGACATGCGCAAGAACGTGCTGAAATACGACGACGTGATGAACGACCAGCGCCGCGAGGTCTATGCGCAGCGGCGCGAGTTCATGAAGGCGGCCGATGTGTCGGAGACGGTGGCCGACATGCGCGGCGAGATGATCGGCGCGATGGTCGCCCGCCGCATCCCCGAGAAGGCGTTTGCTGAGCAGTGGGAGGCGGCGGAGCTGCAGGACGAGGTGCGGCGGGTGCTCAATCTCGACCTGCCGGTGATCGCCTGGGCGCGCGAGGAAGGCATCGACGAGACGCAGATCCGCGAGCGCATCGAGGCGGCGGCGGAGGCCTATATGACGGCCAAGACCGCCGGCCTCGGTCCCGAGCTGATGCGCTATGTCGAAAAGAGCCTGCTGCTGCAGATGCTCGATCAGGTGTGGAAGGAGCATCTGCTGGCGCTCGACCATCTGCGCCAGGGCATCGGTCTGCGCGCCTATGGCCAGCGCGACCCGCTGAACGAATACAAGAGCGAAGCCTTCGCGCTGTTCAACGCCATGCTGGACGAGCTGAAGGAGCGGGTGACGACGATGATCGCCCGCGTCGAGCTGAATCCCGAACAGCCGCCGCCGCCACCCCCACCGCCGCGCGAGGAGCAGCCGGCGCCGGCGCTGGCCGAGCTGGAAATGGCCGGCGCAGGCGGCGGCGCGGTCACCGCGTTGCAGCTGCGCCCCGAGGCGGTCGATCCGAACGATCCGGCCACCTGGCACAACAGCGCGCGCAACACGCTCTGCCCGTGCGGCTCGGGCAAGAAGTTCAAGCACTGCCACGGCCGCTCGATGTAGCGGCGGGACGGGGCGCGGCGGGGCGAGACAATCGGCGCGCGACACGGCATGATCACCCATCGACAATGGAGGGTGCAGCATGACCGAAGTGGCGACATGGGTGCGGGTGGCGGCGGCGAAGGACATTCCGCCCGGCGAGATGCTGGCCATCGAGGCCGGCGGGCGCAAGGTCGCGGTGTTCCATCTCGATGACGGATCGTGGCACGCGATCGACAATCTCTGCACCCACGCCTACGCCCTGCTGACCGATGGCTGGCTGGAGGGCGCCGAGATCGAATGCCCGCTGCATGCCGGACGCTTCGATGTGCGCACCGGCAAGGCGCTGTGCGCGCCGGTCGATGAGGACGTCGCCACCTACGCGGTGCGGCTGGACGGCGCGGAGGTGCTGCTCGGTCTGCCGACATGACCGCTGCGGCCATGATCACCGCAGACTGGGTGCGGATGATGGCTGACTACAACGCCGAGATGAACCGGCGGCTTTATGCCGCCGCGGCGCGGCTGACGGAGGCGGAGCGGCGGCACGACCGCGGCGCCTTCTGGCGGTCGATCCACGGCACGCTGAGCCATCTGGTCTGGGCCGACCGGATCTGGATGGCGCGCTTCGCCGGCTGGCCGCGGCCGGAGCAGAGCATCGCCGAGAGCGTCGCCATGGCCGAGGCGTTCGCCGATCTGACAGCGGCGCGGGTAACGGTCGATGCCGACCTCGCGCTGTGGGCGGCGACGCTCGACACGGCGGCGCTGGCCGGCGATCTGCAATGGTTCAGCGGCGCCGCGGGGCGCAAGCTGACGGCGCAGCGGGCGCTGCTGGTCAGCCACATGTTCAACCATCAGACCCATCACCGCGGACAGGCGCACGCCATGCTCACCGCCGCCGGCGCGTCCACCGGCGACACCGACCTGTTTCTCGTCGTCGGCTGATCGCCGGCCGCCAGCGATCAGGCGGCAACCTGCTGCGTCAGCGGCGCCAGCGCGGCGGCCAGCGCTTTGGCGCCGATCGGTTTGGCCAGCACGGCGTCCATGCCGGCGGCGCGGAACATGGCGTGTTCCTCGGCGCCGACATGGGCGGTTAGGCCGAACACCGGCACCCGGCCGCGCGGCGCCGGCAGGGCGCGGATCAGCCGCGTCGCCTCGATGCCGTCGAGTTCGGGCATCATCACGTCCATCAGCACGGCGTCGTATTCCGCCCCGCTGCGCACCGCGGCGACGGCGGCGCTGCCGTTGCCAACCATCTCGACGACATGGCCGAGCCGCTCGATCATGGCGCGGATGACCACCTGGTTGATCGCATTGTCCTCGGCGACCAGCAGCCGCAACGCCCGCCCGTGCCGTGCTTGGTCGGCCGGCCCGCCGACGCGGACAACGCCACGCCGGCGCCCACCGGCGCCCCGCAGCGCGCGCACCAGCCCATCGACCGGCACCGGCTTGCTCAGCACCATGTCGAACAGCGACGCCGCCGCCGGCGCCGGGGCGCCGACCGCCGACGAGGCGGCGAGCACCAGCCGCAGCGTCGCCAGTCGCGGCTCGCCGCGCAGCCGCTGGGCGAGCGCCAGACCGTCGGTCTGCGGCATGGCCTGGTCGATCAGCACGGCGTCGTAACCGGCATCGCCGCGCAGCACCGCCAGCGCCGCGGCCGGGTCCGCCACCGCCTCCGCCGCGCCGCCGCGGGCGGTGATCTGGCGGACGAAAATGCTGCGGTTGACGGCATTGTCATCGACCACCAGGACCCGCACGCCATCGAGCCGCAGCGCCGCCGGGCGCGACCCTGCCGCCTCGGCGAGGCGGACGGTGAAGGTGAAGGTGCTGCCCTGCCCCGGCGTGCTGGCGACGCCGATCGTGCCGCCCATGCCGGCCACCAGACGGGCGCAGATGGCCAGCCCAAGGCCGGTGCCGCCGAAGCGGCGGGTGACCGAGCTGTCGGCCTGGCTGAACGCCTGGAACAGCAGCGGCAGATGTTGTGCGGCGATGCCGATGCCGCTGTCGCGCACCTCGAAGGTCAGCGCCACGGCACCGGCGCCGGCGGTGCGCGACACCTCGATGCTGACCGCGCCCTGCTCGGTGAACTTGATGGCGTTGCCGACGAGGTTGATCAGCACCTGGCCCAGCCGCCCGGCATCGCCGAGCAGCATCGGCAGGCTGGGGGGAACATAGGCGCAGACCTCCAGCCCCTTGGCGTGGGCGCGCGCGGCCAGCAGATCGAGCACGCCGTTGACCACGCTGTCGAGATCGAACGGCAATTGCTCCATCTCGACCCGCCCGGCATCGAGCTTGCTGAAATCGAGCACGTCGTTGATCAGCATCAGCAGATGGTCGGCGGCATGGCGCAGCGTTTCGGCCTGCCGGCGCGCCGGCGCCTCCAGCGCGCCCTCCAGCAGCAGGCCGGTCATGCCGATCACCGCGTTCAGCGGCGTGCGCAGTTCGTGGCTCATCACCGCGAGAAAGTCGGACTTGGCGCGGTTGGCGCGCTCCGCCGCCTCCTTGGCCTCGTGCAGCCCCGACTCGCGGCGCAGCCGTTCGGTGGCGTCCCGCAGGACGTAGATGTGCATCGGCCCGCCATGCTCGACCGCCTCGGCAACGGTCACATCGAGCACCAACAGCCCGCCGTCGTGGCGGCGGCCGAGCAGGCGCCGCTCTGCGCCGGTATCGGCGGGCGGCGCATCGGCCAACAGGCAGGCGATCGGCTGGCCGAGCAGCGCCGCCTCACCGGACCAGCCGAACATGCGCACCGCTGCCGGGTTGGCCGAGCGGATGAGCTGCGCGGCATCGGTCGTCAACACGCCATCGGCGATCGTCGCGACGACGGTGCGCAGCCGTTCCTCGACCTGCAGCCGGCGCACTGTCTCGGTGACATCGCGGATGCTGCCCTCAAAATAGAGCGGCGCGCCGGTGCTGCGGTCGCGCACCACGCGGGCATTCTCACTGACCCAGATGCGCTCGCGCGTGCGGTGGCGGTAAACCTCCGAGACGAAGTTGTCCACCCGGCCATGCGCCTGCATCTGGCACACGAATTCCGCCCGCCGCTGCGGATCGACATACCATTCCTTGGCGATGTCGGCGATGGCGGCGAGCATCTCCGCCTCGGTGGTGTAGCCGTTGAGGCGGACCAGCGCGGGATTGGCCGCGAGCTGTCGGCCGTCGATGCTGGCGCGGTAGATGCCTTCGGTGACGTTGTCGTAGATGTCGCGATAGCGTTCCGCCGCGTCGGCCGCCGCGGCGTCGGCGGCGGTGACGCTGACCAGCAGCAATACCTGGGCAGGGCCGGTGTCGAGGCGGGCGATGTGCACCGGCACGAAGTGCTCATCGGCGCAGCGCAACTGCACCGTTGCGGCAGCGCCCAGGCGGGTTGCCTGCGGCCCGCACAGCAGCAGCAATTGTCGCGCCGCGGCGCTGTCCGCACCGCCGCCGAGCAACGCGGCCAGCGCCGGACTGAGACGCCGCACGCGCTGCGCGGCAAGGTCGAGTTCGGCCACCGCGACGGCATGTTGCGCCAGCAGGGCGTCGGCCAGCGTCGCCGCCGGCATCGCCGCATCAACGCCTGGGTGCTGTGCCGCCACGCCGCCGCCCATCGCATCCCGCCCCATGCCGCCAGCCCATCCGGCCCGGCAAACCCGCTACCGTCGCCAACACTTTATAATGAAACTAGCGGTATTGGCAATATTACAAGTATGAATTGCACTTATGGACTTGATCGTTACCGCAATGATGTAACAATCCGCAGACGTTTCGTTTGCTTTCCTTCCTCGCGCAGGGGGGGACTGCCAGGCCGCCGGCAGACGTGGCAGAGTGATCCGCATGACCCCGAAAGACATCCGCCGGCTGCTCGACCGCTACCGCATCACCGCGGCGAAGGGCTTTCACCTGCGCGACCACGACCCGACCGACAACGGCGGCGATCTGGTCAACCACAGCGAGAGCGAGGCATTGCTGGCCGACGGGGTGCGTCGGCTCGCTGAATTGCAGCCGTTGCTCTACGCGCAGGACAGTTGGACCATGCTGTGCACCTTTCAGGCGATGGATGCCGCCGGCAAGGACGGCACTATCAAACATGTGATGTCAGGGGTGAACCCGCAGGGCGTGCAGGTAACCAGCTTCAAGCAGCCTGGACCGGAGGAGTTGGCTCACGATTATTTGTGGCGCATCGCACGGCGACTGCCGGAGCGCGGACATATCGGCATTTTCAACCGCAGCCATTATGAAGAAGTGCTGGTGGTGCGGGTCCACCCCGAACTGCTGCAGCACCAGCACCTGCCGGTGCGCCGGAACGGCAAGAAGATCTGGAAGCACCGGCTCGATGACATCGCCGCGTTTGAGAAATACCTGAGCCGTCAGGGCTTTGTCGTGCTCAAATTCTTCCTCAACATCTCGCGCGAGGAGCAGAAGCAACGCTTCCTCGCCCGGCTCGACACCCCCGACAAGAACTGGAAGTTCAGCTCCGCCGACATCGCCGAGCGTGACCACTGGGACGCCTATATGGCGGCCTATCAGGATGCCATCGCGGCGACTGCCGCGCCGCATGCGCCTTGGTATGTCGTGCCCGGCAACCATAAATGGTTCGCCCGCCTGATGGTGGTCGAGGCGATGGTCGCGGCGCTGGAGGATCTGGGCCTGCACCTGCCGGAAGTCTCGGCCGAGGAGCGGGCGCGGCTGGCCGAGGGGCGACGCAAGCTGGAGGCCGAAGACGGCTGAGCCGGCCGCCTACATCAGCCCCTCGCGGCGAAAGCTCAGCCAGCGGCCATTGCCGACGATGACATGGTCATGCACCGCCACCGACAACGCCTTGGCCGCGGCGCAGATCTCGCGCGTCATGGCGATGTCGGCGGCCGAGGGCGTCGGGTCGCCGCTCGGGTGGTTGTGGACGAGAATGAGCGCCGTGGCATGCAGTTCCAGCGCCCGCCGGACCACCTCGCGCGGATAGACCGGGGTGTGGTTGACCGTGCCGCGGGACTGCGCCTCATCGGCCAGCAGCCGGTTGCGCGTGTCGAGATAGAGCACCCGCACCTGCTCGATGCGCTCGCGGGCGATGGCGGCGTTGAGATAGTCCATCAGCCGGTCCCAGTTGGACAGCACCGGCCGCTCCATCACCTCGGCGCGGGCGAGGCGCAGCGCCGCGACATGCACCGTCTTGACCGCCGCGGCGCCGGAGTCGCCGACGCCCTCGATGCGCAGCAACTCGGTCACCGGCGCCGCCACCACACCGGCGAAGCTGCCGAAGCGGGCCAGCATCTGTTTGGCGATGGCCTTGGTGTCGCGCCGCGGCAGCGCCAGGAACAGCACCATTTCCAGCAATTCATAATCGGCCAGCGCCTCCGACCCGGCCGCCAGCAGCTTCGCCCGCATCCGGCCGCGATGCCCCTCGGCGCCCGGCGCCGGCGGCGCCGCTGTGTCCAGGCCCGGCAGCAGGGACGGCGCTGGCACCTTGGCCACGCGGCGCTACGCGGGAACGAGATAGGGCGCCAGCGCCGCCCGCCAAGCATCACTCAGCGGCAGCGCCCGCCGCGTCGTCAGATCAATCACCACCAGAACCGACAGCGCCCGCGCCGTCAGCGTCTCGCCGACGCTCAGCCGCTGCCGCAGCTGCAGCGATTTGGTGCCAAGCCGCGCCACTTCGGTCTCGATCCGCACCTCACCCGGCCAGTTCATCTCGCGCAGGAAATCCAGCTCCAGCCGCGCGATGACCACCGAATGGCCCTGTTCCGGCGCGATCAGCCCGGCCGCCGCCATCAGCTCCGCCCGGCCGGCCTCGCACATCACCGTATAGATGGCGTTGTTGACGTGCCCGAGCTGATCGGTGTCGCAGAAGCGCAAAACCTGGGTGGTGACGAAGGCGGCGCCGCTCATCCGAGATAGGGCGGCTTGTCGAGGCCGGCGGGGGAGCCGGTGAACACTTCGACCCCATCCTCGGTGACGCCGACCATATGCTCGAACTGCGCCGACAGGCTGCGGTCGCGGGTCACCGCGGTCCAGCCGTCATCGAGCACCTTGACCTCCGGGCGGCCGGCATTGACCATCGGCTCGATGGTGAAGAACATGCCGGGGCGCAGCACTGGCCCCTCGCCCGGCCGGCCGAAATGCAGCACGTTCGGCGCCTCGTGAAAGCGCCGGCCGATGCCGTGGCCGCAGAAGTCGCGCACCACGCTGAACCGGTTGGCCTCGACGAAGGTTTGAATGGCGTGGCCGACATCGCCCAGCGTGGCGCCGGGACGCACCACGCGCACGCCGCGCAGCAGCGCCTCATAGGTAACGTCGATCAGGTTGCGGGCGCGCGTGGTCGGCGGGCCGGCGCAGTACATCCGGCTCGAATCGCCGTGCCAGCCGTCGAGCACCACGGTCACGTCGATATTCAGCACATCGCCCTCCTCCAGCCGGCGATCACCGGGGATGCCGTGGCAGACGACGTGGTTGATGCTGGTGCAGATCGACTTGGGGAAGCCACGATAATTCAGCGGCGCCGGCACCGCGCCGTGGCTGGTGATGAATTCATGGCACAGCCGGTCCAGCGTTCCGGTGCTGACGCCGGGCCGCACATGCGGCACGATCATGTCGAGCGTCTCGGCGGCAAGCTGCCCGGCCGCGCGCATGCCAGCGAAATCTGCCGGCGCGTGTATCGCAATCCGTCTTGCGTCGGTCCCGCCGTCCATCCAATCGCTCCGTCCCAACCTCCGGGCCGGGCAATCGCGCCACGGTCCTGCGTCACGCCGTCAAGATGCGCAGCCGGTGGCGCGCGTGCAAGGCCGGCGACGGCAACTCCCTAGCGGCTGGCAACCTGTCCGGTATCCGCGCGCTGGATGGAACAGGCCATGTGCCGATGCGCGAGCGTGGCGCAGGCGGCGTGCGCCTCGCCGGCGCTCAGCCCCGATACCACGGCACGAAACAGCGGATGCCGCCGGGTTCCCGCCGCCTCGATGCGCAGGTCGCCGGCATCGCCGCCATGCCGGGCCAGAGCGGCGGCGGAACGGGCCGCCGCCTCGCTGCTGAAGGTGCCGGTCTGCACGCCCCAGCCATGCGCGGAAAGGTGTATGCCGACGGCGGTGCGCGTCACCGCGCCGCTGTCCAGCCCGGCCGCCTGGGCGGCGGCTATCAGGCTGCCGTGCACCGGCTCCCGCCGGTCGCCGATCGGCACGTTGAGCTGCTCGAAGCCACGGTCGAGCAGCACCGCCATGTGCAGATCACGCTCGCCCGGCCGGGCCGCGCCGAGCACCACGCCGATCAGCCGGACCTCGCCGCGCACCGCCGAGGTGACGAGGTTGAAGCCGGATGCCCCGATATAACCGGTCTTGATCCCGTCGGCGCCCGGATAGCTCTGCAGCAGGTGATCATGGTTGAGGATGGTGCGTCCGTGGAAAATGAAATACGGGATACTGAAATAATGGTAGTCGTCGGGAAAGTCCTGAACCAAATGCCGCGCCAGAACGGCCAAATCCCGCGCCGTCGTCATCTGCGCCGTATCCGGTAAGCCCGAGGCATTACGGAAGGTGGTATGGCTCATTCCGAGCGCGCGGGCCCGCAGCGTCATCATCTGGGCGAAGCGTTCTTCGTCGCCGCCAAGCAGTTCGCCGAGCGCCGCGGCGGCGTCATTGGCCGATTTGGTCACCAGGCCGAGGATCGCCTGCTCGACGGTGATGCGCGTGCCCGGCACCAGCCCGAGCTTGGACGGCGACATCGAGCCGGCATGGGCGGAGACCGGCACCGCGCTGTCCAGCCCCAGCCGGCGGTCGCGCAGCGCCTCGAACACCATATAGAGCGTCATCATCTTGGTCAGGCTGGCGGGATAGCGCGGCTCGTCGGCGTTGACCGCGCTGAGCACGTTGCCGGTCGCCGACTCGATGACGATGGAGCTGTAGCGGTCCGAACCGATCTGCGCCCGCGCCGCCCCGGCGACTGCCAGCAGACCGAACAGGCCGATCACCGCGGGCAGCACGGCGGCACGCAGGAAGCCGATCACGCCCGCGCTATGCCGGCGGCGCAATGCAACCATCAGCCATCCCTTCCGCGAATTGCCGTGCTGCTTCTTAGCGGCGCAAACTTCGACCTGTCCAGAGAGAACCTACCGTAAACCCCGGCAATTCCACGGTTTAGCTTCCGGCCGTGGCGGCCATCCCATTGCATCTCAGCAGGTTCCGCGGCGAAGCTTTTGCCACCTTCGGTCTTTTTGCACTGCACCATTTTCAGCTTGACCCGGCACGGCGTGGCTCCTATATCGCCGTTGTGCAGTGCAGCATGGGCGTCGGGACGGTTCGCGGAGACATGGTTCATTGTGTCGGTCTGTCGACGCCACAAACAACGAGGTGAGTGGCATGGCGGCAAGGAAAAGTGTCGAGGCGGCGATGGCGGAGACCGCGGCGGTGACGGCGGAGGCGGTGCCGGAGACGGCAGCCCCGGTCGTCGAGCGGCTGTCTGCGCCGGCCGAGGTCCTGGCGCTGCCGGCACCGGCGGCGGCAAAGATCGATAACACGACAACCCAGGTGACAGGCAACATGGAGAAAGTCATGAAGACCGCAGAAGAGTTCGTTTCGTTCGGCCAGGGCAATCTGGAAGCAGTGGTGAAGTCGGGCCAGATCTGGGCCGCCGGCGTGCAGGACATCAGCAAGCAGTTCGCTGCCAGCGCGCAGGCCCAGATGGACCACACCGTGGCGACGATGAAGGCCTTCGCCGGCATCAAGTCGCTGAAGGACGCGATCGACCTGCAGTCGAGCCTGGCCCGCGCCTCGATGGAGAAGGCGGTCAGCGAGACCAGCAAGCTGACCGACGCCTCGATGAAGCTCGCCGAGCAGACCATCGCGCCGCTCGCCGCGCGCATGACCCTGGCGATGGAGAAGTTCGGCCGCGCCGTCTGAGCGCCGACCGGACTTGAGGACGCAACCGCCGGCCCGGGCAGCTTGCCCGGGCCGGCGGTTTGCATTCGTGGGGCTTGTGCCGGGCGCGAACCGGCACAAACTGCGGTAAAGGCGTTGCGCCGCGGTGGGCTGAGCAAGGCCCTTTTGCCGCCGGCCGGGTTTTCGATAGTCTAGGCGCCGAGGCTGCCGCAGACTATGCGGGTGGGCAGCATGGCGGATGGCGAGCAGGCGCAACGATGAGCGACGGTGACAGGCGCAAGGACGGCGGCGGCCCCGGTCGGACCGATGGCGGCCGGACAGACGGGACGGAGGGACCGACCACCGGCGTCGTGGTCAAGGCGCGGCCGAAGACGCGCAAGCCGGCGATGTACAAGGTCCTGATGCTGAACGACGATTACACGCCGATGGAATTTGTCGTGCATGTGCTCGAACGCTTCTTCCAGAAATCGCGGGAGGAGGCGACTCGAATCATGCTGCATGTGCATCGCCGCGGCGTCGGCGTGTGCGGCGTGTTCACCTATGAGGTCGCCGAAACCAAGGTAACGCAGGTGATGGACCTGGCGCGGCAGAACCAGCATCCGCTGCAATGCACGATCGAGAAAGAGTGACGCGCGCAGTGTCGCCACCCGGCGGGGTGCGACGTTTGACGTTCAATCCCGGCCGGACGGCCGGGCTGTCTGCGGCATGGCGGATATTTAAGTAAGTATGGGCACAGAATCCTGGTGCGCCGTGAGCGCGATCGAGAAAGAATGACATCGGGTTGCCGCCGCTGTCATACCACCCGGCGGAATGCCTCGTGCGTCGCATGGCGCGTTGCCGCAGACTGGGCCGACGGCGCGTGGCGCCGGATCGTATGAAGGAGCGTCGAACCAATGCTCTCCCGTAATCTCGAACAGACGCTCCACCGTGCGCTCTCCTTCGCCAGCGAGCGCAAGCATGAATACGCGACGCTGGAGCATCTGCTGCTCGGCCTGACCGACGATGCCGATGCGGCGACGGTGCTGCGCGCCTGCGGCATGGACCTCGATAAGCTGCGCGCCGATCTGGTCGAGTTTCTCGACAAGGATCTGGCCGGGCTGGCGACCGACCGGCCGGGGGATCCGAAACCCACCGCCGGCTTTCAGCGTGTGGTGCAGCGCGCCGCCATCCATGTCCAATCCTCCGGCCGCGACGAGGTGACGGGCGCCAACGTGCTGGTCGCCCTGTTCAGCGAGCGCGAAAGCCATGCGGTCTATTTCCTGCAGACGCAGGACATGACCCGGCTGGATGCGGTGAACTTCATCAGCCACGGCATCGCCAAGGCGCCCGGCCGTGGCCAGACCCGCCCGGTGCAGGGCGCCACCGACGGCCACGAACCGGAACGTGAGGAAAAACCCTCCCGGCGCGGCCAGGACGCGCTGTCGAATTACTGCGTCAACCTGAACAAAAAGGCGGCGGCCGGCAAGATCGACCCGCTGATCGGCCGCGAGAGCGAGATCGAGCGCACCATCCAGATTCTCTGCCGCCGCACCAAGAACAACCCGCTCTATGTCGGCGACCCCGGCGTCGGCAAGACCGCCATCGCCGAGGGGCTGGCCAAGCGCATCGTCGAGGGTGACGTGCCCGAGGTGCTGGCCAAATCGACCATCTACGCGCTGGATATGGGCGCCCTGCTGGCCGGCACCCGCTACCGCGGCGATTTCGAGGAACGGCTCAAGGCGGTGGTGACCGAGCTGGAGGCGCAGCCCAACGCGGTGCTGTTCATCGACGAGATCCACACCGTCATCGGCGCCGGGGCGACCAGCGGCGGGGCGATGGATGCGTCGAACCTGCTGAAGCCGGCGCTCGCCTCCGGCACGCTGCGCTGCATCGGCAGCACCACCTACAAGGAGTTCCGCAACTACTTCGAGAAGGACCGGGCGCTGGTCCGCCGCTTCCAGAAGATCGACGTCAACGAGCCGACGCCTGAGGACGCGGTGAAAATCCTGCGCGGGTTGAAGGTCAACTACGAAAAGCACCATAAGGTGCGCTATACCGATGAGGCGATCCGCGGCGCCGTCGAACTGTCCGCCAAATACATCCACGACCGCAAACTGCCCGACAAGGCGATCGACGTGATCGACGAGGTCGGCGCCTCGCGCATGCTCCAGCCCGAGCACAAGCGGCGCAAGACGGTGACGTTGCGCGACGTGGAGGAGATGGTCGCCAAGATCGCCCGCATCCCGCCGAAAAGCGTCTCGGCCGACGACAAGGAGACGCTGCGCAACCTGGACCGCGATCTGCGCAGCATGGTGTTCGGCCAGGACCGCGCCATCGAGGCGCTGTCGGCGGCGATCAAGCTGTCGCGCGCCGGGCTGCGCGACCCGGAGAAGCCGATCGGCAACTACCTGTTCAGCGGCCCGACCGGCGTCGGCAAAACCGAGGTGGCGCGCCAGCTCGCCAGCACCCTGGGCATCGAGCTGATCCGCTTCGACATGAGCGAGTATATGGAGCGGCACAGCGTCTCGCGGCTGATCGGCGCGCCGCCGGGCTATGTCGGCTTTGACCAGGGCGGCATGCTGACCGACTCGATCGACCAGCATCCGCATGCGGTGCTGCTGCTCGATGAGATCGAGAAGGCGCATCCCGACCTGTTCAACATCCTGTTGCAGGTGATGGATCACGGCAAGCTGACCGACCACAACGGCAAGACGGTCGATTTCCGTAACGTCATCCTGATCATGACCACCAATGCCGGCGCCGCCGACATGGCCAAAGAGGGTATCGGCTTCGGCCGCGAAGTGCGCGTCGGCGAGGACGAGGACGCGATCAAGCGCATGTTCACGCCGGAGTTCCGCAACCGGCTGGATGCGGTGATCCCGTTCGCCGGACTGACGCAGGAGATCGTCGGCCGCGTGGTGGAGAAATTCGTCATGCAGCTCGAAGCCCAGCTCGCCGACCGCAACGTCACCATCGAGCTGTCGTCCTCGGCCAAGGAATGGCTGGCCGAGCGTGGCTATGACCGGCTCTATGGCGCGCGTCCGCTGGCCCGGGTGATCCAGGAGCACATCAAGAAGCCGCTGGCCGAGGAATTGCTGTTCGGCCGGCTGACCAAGGGCGGCGCGGTGAAGGTGACGCTGCGCGACAACAAGCTCGACTTCGATTATATCGAGACCTCGGTCCCGGCGCTGCCGCGGCCGGAGGGCGAGGGAGAAGGCGAGCGCGAAAGCGAAACAGCGGAGTAGCGTTCTGCGACGGCCAGGGGTGCGGCGCGCCCCTGGTCACGGCGCCCGCGGTTTGGCATGGATACCGCCAACACATGCAGGGAGCAGCCAGATGGACGACATCGTCATCGTATCCGCCGCGCGCACGCCGGTCGGCAGCTTCAACGGCGTCTTTGCCACGGTGCCGGCCCACGCGCTCGGCACCGCCGCGCTTCAGGCGGCAATCTCCCGCGCCGGGCTGGAGCCGGGCGACGTTGATGAGGTGATCCTCGGCCAAGTGCTTACCGCCGCCCAGGGTCAGAACCCGGCCCGCCAGGCGGCACGCAATGCCGGCATCCCCGACACCAAGACCGCCTTCGGCATCAACCAGGTCTGCGGCTCCGGCCTGCGCGCCGTGGCGCTCGCCGCGCAGCAGATCATGAGCGGCGAAAGCAGCATCGTCGTCGCCGGCGGCCAGGAGAGCATGTCGCTCTCGCCGCACGCCCAGCATCTGCGCGCCGGGCAGAAAATGGGCGATTTCCAGTTGATCGACACGATGATCAAGGACGGGCTGTGGGACGCCTTCAACGGCTACCACATGGGCACCACGGCGGAGAACGTCGCCCGCGCCTACCAGATCACCCGCGAGCAGCAGGACGAGCTGGCACTCGGCAGCCAGCAGAGGGCCTCGGCGGCGCAAAAATCCGGGCGCTTCCGCGACGAGATCGCGCCGGTGACGGTGAAGGGCCGCAAGGGCGATGTGGTCGTCGCCGACGACGAATATATCCGCCACGATGCCTCGCCGGAAAGCATGGCGAAGCTGCGCCCGGCCTTCAGCAAGGACGGCAGCGTCACCGCCGGCAATGCCAGCGGCATCAATGACGGCGCCTGCGCCCTGGTCGTCATGTCCGGCGCCGAGGCGAAGCGCCGCGGCCTGACGCCGCTCGCCCGCATCGCCAGTTTCGCCACCGCCGGCGTCGATCCGGCGCTGATGGGCACCGGCCCGATCCCGTCGAGCCGCAAGGCGCTGGCGCGCGCCGGCTGGACGCCGCAGGATCTCGACCTGATCGAAGCCAACGAGGCGTTCGCGGCGCAGGCGGCGGCGGTCAACAAGGAAATGGGCTGGGACACCGAGCGGGTGAACGTCAATGGCGGCGCCATCGCCATCGGCCACCCGATCGGCGCCTCCGGCGCGCGCGTGCTGACCACGCTGCTGCACGAGATGCAGAAGCGCGACGCGCATCGCGGACTGGCGACGCTGTGCATCGGCGGCGGCATGGGGGTTGCCATGTGCGTCGAGCGCTGATCGCCGAATAAACCCGAGGGGGAAGGAAACACATGAAACGAGTTGCACTCGTCACCGGCGGCACGCGCGGTATCGGCGCGGAGATCAGCCGGCACCTGCACGAAGCCGGACGCCAGGTCATCGCCAGCTATGCCGGCAATGACGCGGCGGCGGCGGAGTTCGCCGCCACCACTGGCATCGAGGTGATGAAGTTCGATGCCGGTGATTTCCAGCAATGCACCGACGCGGTGGCGAAAATCACCGCCGCGCACGGCGCCATCACTATCCTGGTCAACAACGCCGGCATCACCCGCGACGGCACCTTGAGCAAGATGACGCGCGACATGTGGGACGCGGTGATGGACACCAATCTCGGCTCCTGCTTCAACCTGTGCAAACTGACCTTCGATGCCATGCGCAGCGAAAAGTTCGGCCGCATCGTCAATATCGGCAGCATCAACGGCCAGGCCGGCCAGTACGGGCAGGTCAACTACGCCGCCGCCAAATCCGGCATCCACGGCTTCACCAAGGCGCTGGCGCAGGAGGGGGCGCGGTTCGGCATCACGGTCAATGCCATCGCCCCCGGCTATGTCGATACCGACATGGTGCGGGCGGTGCCGGCGGACGTGCTACAGAAGATCGTCGCCCGGATTCCGGTCGGCCGGCTTGGGCATGCCGAGGACATCGCCCGTGGCGTGGTGTTCCTGACCGCCGACGCGGCCGATTTCATCACCGGCTCGACGCTGTCGATCAACGGCGGGCAGCATATGTACTGAGCCGGTCATGCGCCCTGCGACCGGCCGCGCGACCTTGGCCGGGGGCGGGGCGATCCTGCTCTGGGCGTTTCTCGGCCTGCTGTCGCGCGCGGCGGGGGCGGTGCCGCCGCTGGAACTGACGGCGCTCAGCTTTGCCATCGCCGCGTTGCTCGGCATGACGGTGCTGGTGGCGCGTCGGCGGCTCGCGGATCTGCGGCAGCCGCCGCTTGCCTGGGTGCATGGCGTCGGCGGCCTGTTCGGTTTCCACGCGCTCTATTTCACCGCCCTTGCCTGGGCGCCGGCGGCGCAGGCGAATCTCATCAACTACATGTGGCCGCTGCTGATCGTGCTGCTGGCGGCGGTGCTGCTCGGGCTGCAGCTGACGCTGCGCCACCTGCTCGGGGCGGCGCTCGGCGCGGCGGGCTGCGTGCTGCTGCTGTCCGGCGGCGGCGGCCTCAGCGCCGCGTTCCTGCCCGGCTATCTGGCGGCGGCGGCGAGCGCGGTGACCTGGGCGACCTATTCGGTGCTGTCGCGCCGCTTCGCCGCGGTGCCGACCGGGGCGCTGGCCGGATTCTGCGCCGGCAGCGCGGCGCTGGCGGGGCTGGCGCATCTGGCGGTGGAGCACAGTGTGGTGCCCGATGCCGGTGCGGCGCTGGCGGTCCTGGCGATGGGTCTCGGGCCGGTGGGCGGCGCGTTTTTCCTGTGGGATGCCGGCATGAAGCGCGGCGATCCACTGCTGCTGGGCACGCTCGCCTATGCGACGCCGGTGGCCTCGACGTTGCTGCTGTGCGCCGGCGGCTTTGCCGCGTTCAGCGGAACGCTGCTGGCCAGCGCCATGCTGGTCGCCGCCGGCGGGCTGGTGGCGGCGCGGGCCTGATCAGCCGGGCGGCGCGGTCGCCACCATGCAGCGGTGCTGCGCGAACGCCGCGTACCACGCCGCCAATTGCGGGCAGGCCGGCCGCCACGGCTCATGGCCAAAGCGGAAATCCAGATAGCCGAGGGCGCAGCCGATGGCGATGCTGCCGATGTCGAGCGCCTGATGCGGCGGATCGGCCTCCAGCAGCGCCAGCGTCTGGTCGATCGCCGTTTTGTGCCGCGCCATGATGGCGGTGCGGGCCGGCTCGGCCGGGCGCAGCCCGTCCTGGCGCCGGGCGACCGCGGCGTCCATGATCCCGTCCGCCATCGCCTGATGCCGCAGCGCCAGCCAGCGCGGGCCGCCGGCGCGCGGAAACAGCGGAAACTGGCCTTCCTGCGCATCGAGATATTCGCAGATCACCGGACTGTCGAACAGCGCCAGCCCGTCATCGGTGACGAGGCAGGGCACCTTCATCAGCGGGTTGGCGGCCAGCAAATCGGCCGGGCTCGACCACGGATCGGTCGGCACACGCTCGATCAGGGCATCGAGGTCGCGGGCGATGGCGCAGGCCATCACCTTGCGGACGAACGGGCTGGCCGCGGAATAGAACAGCTTCATGCGCGTCTCCGGTCAGAAGCGATCCTTGCGCGCGCGCAGATCGGCGAAGCCCGCGACATCCGGGGCGCGCAGGAACGGGTTGGCCTCAAGCTCCTCGGCAAGCCGGCTCGGCAGCGTCGGCCGGCCGGCGGCGCGGGTGGCTCGCACCCGCGCGGCAAATTCGGCCAGGGCCGGGTTGGTGGGATCGGCATGCACGGCGAAGCGGGCATTGCTCTCGGTGTATTCATGGCCGCAGCAGATCAGCGTGTCGCCGGGCAGCACCGCCAGCTTGTGCAGCGAGGCGAACATCTCCGCCGGCGTGCCCTCCAGCAGCCGGCCGCAGCCCAGGCTGAACAGCGTATCGCCACACAGCAGCACGTCGCCGTCGGGGAAAAAATAGCTGATATGGCCGCGGGTATGGCCGGGCGTGTCGATGACCCGCGCCGCCGCGCTGCCGAGCATCACCGTATCGCCCTCGGCCACCGCCTGATCGAGCGGCGGCAGCCGCGCCACGTCCGCCGCCGCGCCGACCATGCGGGCGCCATAGCGGGCGCGGATCGCCTCGGCGCCGGCGATGTGGTCGGCGTGGTGATGGGTCAGCAGGATCAGGTCGAGCCGGCCGCCCGCCGCGTCGATGGCGGCCGCGATCGGCGCCACCTCGGCCGGATCGACGATGGCGGTGGCGCCGGACGCATCGTCGCGCAGCAGCCAGGCATAGTTGTCGGACAGGATGGCGACGGGGCGTGCGGTGATCATGCGCGCCATTTAGCATCGCGGTACGCGCCGGCAAGCGACACCCGTGTTATACCACGCTGATGGCGACGGATGCGCATGCGGCGGCCGAGTTCTACGCGACCAGGCGCGGCGCCGTCGCCGCCCGGCTGCTGCGCGCGCGGCTGCAGGAGCTGTGGCCGACGCTGCGCGGGGAGAGCGTGCTCGGCCTCGGCTATGCAGCGCCCTATCTGCGGCTGTGGCGGGAGGAGGCGGCGCGGGCGATTGCGCTGACCCCGGCGCAGATCGGCGCGGCCCGCTGGCCGGTGGGGGCGGCGAACCTGTCCTGCACCGCCGAGGAGGATGCCCTCCCCTTCCCCGACCTGCTGTTCGACCGCATCTTGCTGGTGCATGGGCTGGAGGCGGCGGAGAATGCGCGGCGGCTGCTGCGCGAAGTGTGGCGGGTGCTGAAGGATGACGGGCGGCTGCTGGTGGTGACGCCGAACCGGCGCGGGCTGTGGGCGCATCTGGAAAGCACGCCGTTCGGCCACGGCCAGCCCTATTCGCCGGGCCAGCTCGGCCGGCTGCTGGCCGCCTCGATGTTCCGGGTGGAGCGGCGCGACACCGCACTCTACCTGCCGCCGACCAATCTGCGCGCCGTGCTGCGCGGGGCCAAGCTGTGGGAGCGCAGCGGGCGGTATCTGGTGCCGCAACTGGCCGGGGTGACGATCACCGAGGCGGTGAAGGATGTCTATGCCGCTGTGCCGGTGAAGGCGGTGGCGCGGCGGCGGATGATCCTGGCCGATGCGGGGTAATGGCGCGAGGCGGAGTGACCGTCTGCGCCGGCAGTCGCGCGGCCGGGCATCGGATCAGGCCGCCCGCAGCCCGAGCAGTTGCCGGGCCTGCGCCGGCGTCGCCACGCTGCGGCCATACTCGGCGCACAGCGCGGCGACCCGGCGGACAAGCTGGGCGTTGCTTTCCGCCAGCGTGTCCTTGTCCCAGCGGACGTTGTCCTCCAGCCCGGTGCGGCAATGGCCGCCGAGTTCCAGCGCCCAGTGGTTCAGCTCCAACTGATGCCGGCCGATGCCGGCCGCCGTCCAGGTCGCCTGCGGCAGCAGTTTTTTCAACTGCGCCAGCTCGAACTCCAGAATCTCACGGCGCGCCGGCAGGGCGTGTTTGACGCCGAAGACGAACTGCACATGCGGCGGCGGCGCCAGCAATCCCTGCGTCACCAGGTCGGCGGTGTTGTAGAGCATGGCGAGGTCGAACACCTCGATTTCCGGCTTGATCTCCAGATCCAGCATGGTTTTCGCCAGCCCCCGGATGAACTCGGGCGGGTTCTCATAGACGATGGTGGGGAAATTGACCGAGCCGGTGGCGAGCGAGGCCATGTCGGGGCGCAGATGCAGCATCGCCCCGCGCTGCTCCAGCGCCCGGCCGCGCCCGCCGGTGGAAAACTGCACGATCATGCCCGGGCAGTGCTTGACGATCCCCTCCTGCAGCCGCGCGAAGCGTTCCGGGTCCGATGACGGGTTCTCCTGCTCGTCGCGGACATGCAGATGCGCCAGCGTCGCCCCGGCCTCGAATGAGGCATGGGTGCTCTCGATCTGCTCGGCGACGGTGACCGGCAGCGCCGGATTGTCCTTCTTGCGCGGCACCGAGCCGGTGATGGCGACGGTGATGATGCAGGGGTCGGGCATGCGGGCGGTTCCTCGGTTTTTTCAGCAGCAGGATTTGGCGGCGGCGAGCACGCGGTCGATGAAGGCGTCGGCGCTGCCCAGATAGCGGGTCGGATCGGTCAGCCGGGCGATGGCGGCGGCATCCAGTTTGTCGGTGACCGCGGCCTCGCGCGACAGCGCCTCGGCAAGGCTGATGCCGCCGGCCAGCGCCGCGTCGCTGGCGTGGCGCACGACATGGTGCGCCTCCGTCCGGCCGAGCTGCGGCGCCAGCCCCATCATCACCGCCTCGGCGACGATCAGCCCGTTGGTGGCATCCAGATTGCGGCGCATGCGCGCGGCATCGACCACCATGTCCTCGGCCAGCGCCTGCGCCGCCAGCAGGGCGCCGTGGGTCAGCACGAAGGCCTGCGGAATCGCCAGCGCCTCGGCCTGCCAGGGACCGGTGGCGCGCTCCTGGTCACCGGCCATCGCGTTCTGCATCAGCGGCACCAGCGCCTGCACGCCACGCGCGGCGGCGAGGATGTATTCCGAGGCGATCGGATTGCGCTTCTGGGGCATGGTGGAGGAGCCGCCACGGCCCTCGGCATGCGGCTCGGCCGCCTCGCCCACCTCGGTCTGGGTCAGCAGCACGATGTCGGTGGCGATCTTGGCCAGCGAGCCGCAGAGCAGTCCGGCGAAGCCGACCGCCTCCGCCACCCCGTCGCGCGCCACATGCCACGGCGCCGGCGGCGCGGCGAGGCCGAGTTCGGCGGCCAGCGCTTCGAGCACCGTGATACCTGCATCGCCGAGACTGGCCAGGGTGCCGGCGGCGCCGCCGAACTGCACCCGCTCGACCCGCGGGCGCAACTGATCGAGTCGTTGCACATGCGCCAGCAGCGGCTGCAGCCAGACCGCGCATTTGAGGCCGAAGGTGATCGGCAGCGCATGCTGCAGATGGGTGCGGCCGGGCATCACCGCACGGCGGTGGCGCGCCGCCTGCCCCGCCAGCGCCCGGATCGTCGCCAGCAACGACCCGCGCAGCAGCGCCAGCGCGTCGCGCAGTTGCAACGCCAGCGCGGTATCCAGAATATCCTGCGTGGTCGCGCCCCAATGCGTCCAGCGCCCGGCCTCGCCGGCCTGACGCGACAGCGCGGCGACCAGCGCCACCACCGGATAGCCAACGCTGCGCACGCTGGCGCCGAGGGCCACCGGATCAAGCGTGACCTGCGGCGCCGCCGCGTCGATGGCGGCGGCGGCGGTGGCGGGGATCAGGCCGAGCCGTCCTTCGACCCGCGCCAACGCCGCCTCCACCACCAGCATGCGGCGCAGGCCGGCAACGTCGTCGAACACCGCGCGCATCGCGTCGGAGCCGAACACGGTGCCATAGATCGGACTGTCGGCAGGATTTATCGGCATTGTCGGCGCAGACTGGTAGGCTTGGCCGGCCCGGTCAAGCCGCTGCGGCAGGCCCGCCGCGGGACAAATCCTTGCCGCTGCGTCCGGCGCATCGCACCGGTGCCTGAGACGCGGCGAGATCGCCCGTGCCGCCGCACGCCGCGCTGCCGCGTCTCCACTTCGACACTGCCGCCCTGCCGGCGGTGCAGCAGTTCGACGCCAGGCAGGCGGCGGTCGCGGTCACCCATGAGGTCCGGCCGATGCGGCCGGGCGGCGCGGCGGGCTTCGCCGCCAGCGCCGATATCTGGTTGCTCGGCCCGCTGCTGCTCACCGTCGGACGCACCGACGCGCAGTATTTCATGCGCAGCCGGCAACGCGCCCGCCGCGACGGCATCGACCCTTTTCGCCTGCTGCTGATGCAGCGCGGCGACTGGCTGGGCGAGCTGGCCGGGCGCGAGATCACCGCCGGCGGCGGCCGAGGGCCACGGGCTGATGCTGGAGGGCGGCGTCGGCGCATTGATGGCCGACCATTTGCGGGCGCTCGCCCTGCGCCTGCCGCAACTGACGATGGCCGATGCGCCGGTCGGCTATCGCGACTGGATGCGCGCGCTGCGCGCCTGACGGCGCCGCTCAGAACTCCATGAACACTGTTTCGCCGGCGCCCTGGAGGCGGATTTCGCTGTGCCACGCGCCCGGCCCGGTGGCATGGGCGATCAGCGTGGCGCGGCGGGCCGGGTCGTCGATCAGATTGAGGATCGGGTCGCTGTCGTTGAGCGGCTCGCCGGCGAAATAGACCCGCGTGACGAGGCGGCCGAGGATGCCGCGGGCGAGCAGGTTGAGCGCTACATGCGGCGCCTGCTGGGCATTGCCGGGGCCGGGCAGCGGGCCCGGGCGAATGGTGGTGAACCGGAACATACCCGCGGCGTCGGTGGCGGCCCGCCCATAGCCGGGGAAGGTGGCATCGCAGGCCGGGCTGGCCTGCCACAGCTCGACGCAGGCATCCGTCACCAGCGCGCCGGCGCCGTCGGTGATCCGCCCGGTCAGCGTCATGCGTTCCCCGACGGCACCGAAGCGCGTCAGGTCCGCCCATTCCGGGTGCTCGATCAGATGCCAGTAAGGGCCGATGGTCTGGCTGGCGGTTGCGATTGGCATGGCGTCACGCCTCCATCGGGGTTGCGCCGCGACCGCGCAGGACGATGTCGAACCGATAGCCGAGCGCCTGCTCCGGCCGGGTGATCTCGATGTCGAAAGCGGCGATCAGCCGCTCGCGCGCCGCCGCGTCCGGCACCGCATGAAAGATCGGGTCGAGCGCCAGCAGCGGATCGCCGGGAAAATACATCTGGGTGATCAGCCGCGTGGCGAAGGCGGGGCCGAACAGCGAGAAGTGGATGTGGTTCGGCCGCCACGCATTGTAGTGGTTGCGCCACGGATAGGCGCCGGGCTTGATCGTCGTCACCATGTACCAGCCGTCATCGTCGGTGAACACGCGCCCCTCGCCCTTGAAGCGCGGGTCGAGCGGGGCGTCGTGCTGGTCGCCGGGGTGGTTGTAGCGGCCGGCGGCATTGGCCTGCCACAGTTCCAGCATGGTGCGCCGCACCGGCGCGCCGTTTTCGTCCAGCACCCGGCCGCGCACGATGATGCGCTCGCCCTGCGCCTCGTGGCCACCGCTGCGGGCCATGTCGATGATCGCCGGATACTGCGACGGCGAGAACTGCGGAAAGCTGGTTTCGGTCACCGTCTGCGGGATGCGCAGCAGGGTCTGCTGCGGGTGCCGCTGTTGGGTGCTGCCGTAGCTCGGCGTGTTGTTGTTCGGCTGCGTGTTGGGTGCCGGCGGACGGAACATCTCGGTCATGCTGATGCCTCCATGCGATCGAGAAAGTGGCGCAGCGCCGTGGTGACGTGGCCGGCCTGCTCGAAGGTCGGAATGTGCGAAGCGTCCGCGATCACCTCCAGCATGGCGCCGGGAATGGCGGCGGCGAGCGCCTGCGCCGCTGCCGGCGGCGTCGCCGGATCCTGCGCGCCGACCAGCACCAGCGCCGGCAGGCGCAGCGCCGCGGTGTCGGCCAAAAGATCGGCGGCGGCAATGGCCTCGGCGGCGGCGGCATAGCCCTCGGCGTCGGTACGCAGCAGCATCGTCCGCAGCCCGTGGGTCGAGGGGTCATCGAGGAAGCCCGGCGTCACCCAGCGCGAGACCACCGCATCGGCGATGGCGGCCATGCCGCGCGCCCGCACGATCGCCGCCCGCTCGCGCCAGAAATCGGGCGGCGGAATGGCCAGTGCGGTGTCGCACAGCATCAGCGAACGGACGCGGCCGGGGGCCAGGGCGGCAACCGACTGCGCCACCAGCCCGCCGATCGACAGGCCGCCGACATGCACCCGATCGACCGCCAACGCATCGAGCACCGCCAGCGCGTCCCGCGCCAAGCCGGCGATGCTGCCGGGGCCGGGCGTGGTGCCGGTCAGCCCGTGGCCGCGCAGGTCGGGGCGGATGACGCGGAACCGCTCGGCCAGCGCCGCCGCCTGCGCCTCCCACACCCGCGCCTCGGTGCCGAGCGAGTGCAGCAGCAGCAGCGCCGGTGCCGTCGCCGGTCCGGCGATCTCGACATGCACCACCAGCCCGGACAGGCGCAGGAACATTGACCGCTTCCCCCGGCGACAAGCCGCCAGTATGCGGCCGGCGGCGGCGGCGGCAAGATGCGTTGTGCAACGCTGACATTCCGTCGCATAACGGCAGCCAACCGGTGCAGGCCGGACACAACACACGGGAAACGCATGACCGCCCTTCCCTCCTCGCTTGCCGCCGAGCACCGCGACGGCATCGCCCTGCTGCGGCTGACCCGTCCGGCCAAGCGCAACGCCATCGACGATGCCATGATCGAGGGCATCGGCCGCTTCTTCGCCAAGCTGCCGGCGGCGACGCGCGCGGTGATCGTGCATGGCGAGGGCGCCCATTTCTGCGCCGGCCTCGACCTCTCCGCGGTGACCGAGAACGACGCCACCGAGGGCATGCTCCACTCGCGCGCCTGGCACCAGGCGTTCGAGCGGATCGAGGCGGGGGCGGTGCCGGTGATTGCGGTGCTGCAGGGGGCGGTGATCGGCGGCGGCCTGGAACTGGCCTGCGCCTGCCATATCCGCATCGCCGAGCCGTCGGCCTATTTCGCGCTGCCGGAAGGCCAGCGCGGCATCTTCGTCGGCGGCGGCGGCGCGGTGCGGCTGCCGCGGCTGATCGGGACGGCGCGGATGATCGACATGATGCTGACCGGCCGCACCTATGGCGCCGCCGAGGGGGCAGCGGTCGGCTTCGCCCAATATCTGGTCGAGGCCGGGACCGGGATGGACAAGGCGCTGGCGCTGGCGCGGCACATGACGACGCTGGCGCCGCTGACCGTGTTCGCCGTGCTGCAGGCGCTGCCGCGCATCGCCGAAACCGACCCGCGCACCGGGCTGTTGATGGAAAGCCTGATGGCCGCCATCGCCGCCGCCGACCAGGAAGCCAAGAGCCGGCTGCACGATTTTCTGGAGAAACGTGCGCCGAAGGTCGTCCACGAATGAGCGGCGCGGTGCGCAAGGTGCGGCTCGGCAGCCCGGAGGTGACGTTCGAGACGCTGCCCGACGGCACCGTCATGGTGCGTCCGCGCGGCACCCTGCCGCCCTATCCGGCGCGCATCACCGAGCGGCTGGAGCACTGGGCGCGCGTGGCACCCGAGCGGGTGTTCCTGGCGCGGCGCGATGCGGCGGGCGACTGGCGGCGGGTGACCTATGGCGAGACGATGGCGGACGTGCTGCGCCTCGGGCAGGCGCTGCTCGACCGCGGCCTGTCGGCCGAACGACCGCTGGCGATCCTCTCGGGCAACGGCATCGAACACGCCCTTCTGGGTCTCGCGGCGATGCATGTCGGCGTCCCCTATGCGCCGATTTCTCCCGCCTACTCAATCGTCTCCAAGGATTATCTCAAACTTCGGCAGATCGTCGAGGTGCTGCGGCCGGGCCTCGTCTTCGCCGACTCCGCGGCTCAGTTCGCCGCCGCCATCGCCGCGACGCTGCCACCGGAGGTGGAGGCGGTGTGTGTCGGCGCAGGCGGCACCGATCGGGCGTTCACCCCGTTCGCGGCGCTGCTGGCAACGCCCGCGACCGCCGCGGTGGACGCGGCGGCGGCGGCGGTCGGACCGGAAACGATCGCCAAGATCCTGTTCACCTCGGGGTCAACCGGGGTGCCGAAGGGGGTGATCAACACCCAGCGCATGCTGTGCAGCAACCAGGAGATGCTGCGCACGTCGCTGGCGTTCATGGCCGAGGAGCCGCCGGTGCTGGTCGATTGGCTGCCGTGGAACCACACTTTCGGCGGCAACCACAATGTCGGGCTGGTGCTGTACAACGGCGGCACGCTCTACATCGACGACGGCAAGCCGATGCCGGGCGGCATCGAGGCCACGGTGCGCAATCTGCGGGAGATTGCTCCGACGATCTATTTCAACGTCCCCAAAGGGTTCGAGGAGCTGGTGCATTATCTGCGGCGCGAACCGGCGCTGCGCCAGCAATTCTTCAGCCGGGTCAAATTGATGTTCTACGCCGGCGCCGGCCTCGCCCAGCATGTCTGGGACGCGCTGGAGGAACTGGCGATGGCGACGGTCGGCGAGCGCATCGCCATGCTGACCGGCCTCGGCACCACCGAAACCGCGCCATTCGCCCTGGTCTGCCGGCCGGATTTCTCCGGCGCCGGAATGGTCGGCCTGCCGGTGACCGGCAATGAGATGAAGCTCGCGCCGGTCGGCGACAAGATGGAAGTGCGGCTGCGCGGGCCGAACATCACGCCGGGCTACTGGCGCGCCGAGGCGGCGACACGCCAGGCCTTCGACGACGACGGGTTCTACCGGCTCGGCGATGCGCTCAAATTCATCGACCCGGCGCGGCCGGAGATCGGCTTCCTGTTCGACGGCCGCATCTCCGAGGATTTCAAGCTGGCGACGGGAACCTGGGTCAGCGTCGGGCCGCTGCGCGCGGCGCTGATTGCCGGGCTGGCGCCCTATGTGCGCGACGTGGTGATCGCCGGCATCGATCGCGATTACGTCGCCGTGCTGTTCATCCCCGATCTGCATGCCTGTCGCGCCCATTGCCCGGACGGCGACGTCGCCGCGCTGCTGGCGCATCCGGCGCTGCATGCCGCGCTGCGCAGCAGGCTGCAGGCGCTGGCGGCGCAGAGCACCGGCAGCTCGAACCGGGTGCGCCGCGCGCTGCTGCTGCATGAAGCGCCGTCGATCGACGCCGGCGAGATCACCGACAAGGGTTCGATCAACCAGCGCGCCATGCTCGATCGCCGCGCCGCGCTGGTCACCGCACTGTATGCCGAGCCGCCGTCCGCCGACATCATCCGCATCGAGGAGTGAGCATGAGCGCAACCGTACCGAGGCGCGCGCTGCACGCGGCATGGCCGGATGCGTGGCTGCTCGACGGCAGCCGCACGCCGTTCGTCGATTACAACGGCGCGCTGGCGCTGGTGTCGCCGATCGATCTCGGCATCAAGGCGGCGCGTGCGGCGCTGGCGCAGGCCGACGTGCCGCCCGACGACATCGGCACCGTTATCGTCGGCAGCATGGCGCAGGCGAGTTTCGATACCTACATGACGCCGCGGCATGTCGCGCTGTATGCCGGCGTGCCGGTCGAGGTGCCGGCGCATATGGTGCAGCGTGTCTGCGGCACCGGCATCGAGGCGATCATGCAGGCGGCCGACGCCACCGCGCATCGCGGCGTCGATGTCGCGCTGGTGGTCGGCACCGAGAGCATGAGCCGCAACCCGATCGCCGCCTATACCCATCGCGGCGGGTTTCGCATGGGGCAGGTCGAGTTCAAGGATTTTCTGTGGGAGGCGCTGCTCGATCCGTCCTGCGGCTGCACCATGGGCGACACGGCGGAAAATCTCGCGCGCCGCCACGACATCACCCGCGACGACGTCGATGGCTTCGCCGCGCGCAGTTTCGCGCGTGCCCTTGCCGCGCGCCAGAGCGGCTTCTTCGCCGACGAGATTTCTCCCGTCATCAGCGAGGCCTTCGCCCGCGACGGCCTCGCCGCGCGTGGCATCTGGCTGCCGCGCGGCATCGAGACGGTGACCCAGGACAGCCATGTCCGCGCCTCGCCCGCCGAGGTGCTGGCGAAGATCAAGCCGGCCTTCGGCGGCGTGCAGACCGGCGGCAACAGCTCGGCGGTGGTCGATGGCGCGGCGGCGGTGATGGTCTGCTCGGGCGACTATGCCCGCGCGCGGGGCCGTGCGCCGCTGGCGCGCATCGTCGCCGGCACGGTGGTCGGCTGCCCGCCGGAGATCATGGGCATCGGCCCGGTGCCGGCGATCGAGGCGCTGCTGGCAGCGACCGGGCTGGCCCTCGGCGACATCGACCGGGTCGAGATCAACGAGGCGTTTGGCGCCCAGGTGATGGCCTGCGCGCGGACGCTCGGCCTCGATGAGGCGCGGCTCAACGTCAACGGCGGCGCCATCGCCATCGGCCATCCGCTCGGCGCGACCGGGGTACGGCTGGCGTTGACCCTGGGGCGCGAGTTGCGACGGTCGGGACTGCGGCGCGGCATCGCCTCGGCCTGCATCGGCGGCGGGCAGGGCATCGCCCTGCTGGTGGAAAATCTGGCGGCGGAGCACTGAGAGATGCAGATTGCGGGTTGTTCGGCCATCGTCACCGGCGGCGGCTCCGGCCTCGGCGCGGCGACGGCGACACGGCTGGCCGGGTTGGGCTGCCGTGTCACGGTGCTCGATCGCGACGCGGCGCGGGCGGCGGACGTGGCCGGGCGGATCGACGGCTTCGCCGTTGTCGCCGATGTCGCCGATGCCGCCGCATGCGCCGCGGCGGTCGATGCGGCGACGGCGCGGCATGGCGCCGCGCGCATCCTGGTCAACTGCGCCGGCATCGGCACCGCCGGGCGCATCGTCGGGCGCGACGGGGCAATGCCGCTGGATGCGTTCGAGCGGGTCATCCGCGTCAACCTGATCGGCACGTTCAACCTGCTGCGCCTCGCCGCCGCGGCGATGAGCACGCTCGCCGCGGACGCCGGCGGCGAGCGTGGTGTGATCATCAACACCGCCTCGATCGCCGCCTATGACGGACAGATCGGTCAGGCCGCCTATGCGGCGTCGAAGGGCGGCATCGTCGGGCTGACCCTGCCGGCGGCGCGCGAACTGGCGCGCTTCGGGGTGCGCGTGCTGACCATCGCGCCCGGCCTGTTCCGCACCCCGCTGGTCGAGACGTTGCCGGCGGAGACGCAAGCCGGTCTCGCCGCCAGCATCCCGTTTCCGGCCCGGCTCGGCGAGCCGGCGGAGTTCGCGGCACTGGTGGTGTCGTGCGTGGAAAACCCGTTCCTCAACGGCGAGACCATCCGGCTCGACGGCGCGCTGCGCATGGCGCCGCGATGAGGTCGCATGTGCGGCGCGTCCGCATCGAGTGGGGCGACTGCGACCCGGCGGGGATCGTGTTCTATCCGCGCTACTTCGCCATGTTCGACGCCAGCACCGGGCTGCTGTTCGAGCATGTGCTGGGACTGCGCAAGAAGGACATGCTGACGGCCTATGACATCGTCGGCATCCCGATGGTCGATACCCGGGCGCGCTTTGTTATGCCGAGCGCGTTCGGCGACGATGTGACCATCGAGAGCACGCTTGCCGCCTTCCATCGCAGCAGCTTCGAGGTGCGGCATCGCCTGTTGAAGGACGGCGAGCTGGCGGTGGAGGGGTTCGAGACGCGGGTCTGGGTCGGCCGCCACCCGGACGATCCGGCGCGGCTCAAGGCGCAGGCGATTCCGGCGGAGGTGATCGGACGGTTCGCCGAAGAAGCGTGACGATGGGCCGCAGGCGTGCGGTCAAGGCGGGCGCCGGAGCTGGCCAGGCGAATAAACCGCCCGTCCTCCGCCGCGTCACCCGCCGCGCCGCACTAAGCCGCGATGACGGCGGTTAAGCAGATTCTGGTCGATCGGACCACGCAAGCTCCCTCTCCCCTTGGGGGAGAGGGCTGGGGTGAGGGGTCGCGCAAGGGCCGAGTCCTGCGTGGCTGGCCCCCTCCCACAAGGGGAGGGGGCTCTCGGCGCGCCAAGCCATCCGTGTCCCGGCCAACGACTCTCTGCTTGAAATCACTTGCCGCCCATCTTGTCCCAGATCGCGTGCGTCCACGCGCCCTCGGGCTGCTTTGTGATCACCGGGTCGGAGCCGCTGGACAGCAGCACGCTCACCGTGCGGTCATAGGCGGCGGGTTCGAGATAGCCGATGCCGTGGCTGCCCTTCCCCGCCTCGACCAGCTTCGCCACCGCCGCCATCATGTGCTTCTGATGCACCGCCGTCTGCGCGCCGGTGGTGTCGGCCTCAAGCACGATCTTCACCGCCTCGTCGTTGTGGTCGATGGCGTATTGCCAGCCCTTCATCGACGCCTTGACGAAGCGCGCCAGCCGCTCCGACATCGCCGGATCGGCGACCTTGGCGTCGGTCGAGTACAGGCCATCCTCCAGCGTCGCCACGCCCTCATCTTCATACTTGAAGACGGTGAGCTGCGCCGGCTTCATCCCGGCCTCGATGAGCTGCCAGTATTCGTTGTAGGTCATGGTGGAAATGCACGCCGCCTGCTTCTGCAGCAGCGGATCGACGTTGAAGCCCTGCTTGAGCACGGTGATGCCGTCCGGGCCGCCGGTGGTCTTGTAGTGCAGCTTGGCCATCCAGGCGAGGAACGGATATTCGTTGCCGAAGAACCAGACGCCGAGCGTCTTGCCCTTGAAATCGGCCGGCGTCTTGATGCCGCTGTCCTTGCGGCAGGTCAGTTCCAGACCGGACCGCTCGAACACCTGGGCGATGTTGACCAGCTTGACGCCCTTCTCGCGTGCCGCCAGCGCCGCCGGCATCCAATCGACGATCACGTCGGCGCCGCCGGCGGCGATCACCTGCTCGGGCGCGATGTCCGGGCCGCCGGCCTTGATCGTCACGTCGAGGCCGGCATCCTTGTAGTAGCCCTTCGCGGCGGCCACGTAATAGCCGGCGAACTGCGCATCGGCGACCCATTTGAGCTGGATCGTCACCGGGTCGGCGGCCTGCGCCGCCGTCGCCATGCCCACAGCCGCCGCAGCGGCCAGCAATATCTTCCTCATCGCCTGTGCCCTTTTCCCCTGTTTGCCGCCGCCCTATTCGCGGAACGACGGATGCCAGAACGTCACCGCCCGCTCGATCAGCGCGAGGGCGGCAAAACTCAATGAGCCGACCAGCGCGGCCATGACGATTTCCGCCCACACCACATCGAGGTTCATCCGCGCCACCTCGGTCGAGATGCGAAACCCCATGCCGACGATCGGCGTGCCGAAGAACTCCGCCACGATGCCGCCGATCAGCGCCAGCGTCGAGTTCAGCTTCAGCGCCGTGAACACGAATGGCAGCGCATTCGGCAGGCGCAGCTTGAGCATCGTCTGCCAGTCCCGCGCGCCGTAGCTGCGCATCAGGTCGCGCTCCATCGCCCCGGTGCTCTCCAGCCCGGCCAGCGCGTTGACCAGCATCGGAAAGAATGTCATCACCACGACCACGGCGGCCTTGCTCTGCCAGTCGAAGCCGAACCACATCACCATGATCGGGGCGATGCCGACCACCGGCATGGCCGAAACGAGGCTGCCGAGCGGCAGCACGCCGCGGCGCAGGAACGCCGAACGGTCGAGCAGCAGCGCCGCCAGCAACCCGGCGGCCGAACCGATCGCCCAGCCGGGCAGCACCGCGCGCAGCACCGTCTGCACGAAATCGACGCCGAGCGTGGACAGATGCGTCCCGAACGCGACGACGATCTGCGACGGCGCCGGCAGCAGGATGCTCGGCACGCCGAAGCCGACGCAGACGATCTGCCACGCCGCCAGCACCATTGCGCCGAACAGCAGCGGCGTGGCGACGCGCGCCGCCCAGCCTTCGCCGCGCGACAGCAGCGCCAGCCCGAGCGGACCGAAGATCGCAAGCAGCAGCAGGGCGACGCCCGCGCTCACAGCCGGCCGCCCCGCTGCCGCACCAGCCCAAGCTGCAGCAGATCGACCAGGGCAACGGCCAGCAGCGCCAGCAGCGAGGCCATGAACAGCGCCGCCCAGATCTGCAATGTCTGCCCGTAATAGGAGCCGCTGAGCAGCCGCGCGCCCAGCCCAGCCTGCGCCCCGGTCGGCAGTTCGGCGACGATGGCGCCGACCAGCGCCAGCGTCGCCGCCACTTTCAGCGCCGGAAACAGGAACGCCATCGACGCCGGCCAGCGCAATCGGGCGAACACCTGCACGCCGCTGGCGCTGTACGTGCGCATCAGATCACGCTGCATCGGGTCCGGCGAGCGCAGCCCCTTGACCATGCCGGTGGCGATCGGGAAGAAGCTGAGATAGCCGGCGATCAGCGCCTTCGGCAGCACTCCGGTCAACCCGGCATTGCCGAGCACGACAACCACCATCGGCGCGATGGCCAGGATCGGCACGGTCTGGCTGGCGATGATCCACAGCATCAGCGACCGGTCGAGCGTGCGCACATGCACGATGCCGACGGCCAGGACAATGCCGAGCACCAGCGCGATGGCCAGCCCGAGCGCGGCGGCATAGGCGGTGACCGCGGCGTGGAGGACGAGACTCTTGGCGCTGGTAACCGGATGATCGAAAATGCTGGTCCACATCTCGACGATGATCTGATGCGGCGCCGGCAGCAGCGGCCGGTCCTGCGCCAGCGTGGCGAGCCAGATCTGCCGCGGCGTCGCGTCGTCATCGGCAAGGGTGCGGGCGAGATCGAGATTGAGCCAGACGGCGGCGACGTACCAGACCACCAGCAGCAGCGCGAAGACGCTCAGCAGCGGCGCGGCGCGGCGGATCATGGCGCCTCAGTCATAGCTGTGCCCGGCCCGCAACGCCTCGCGCACACGATGGGCGACGCGCAGGAACGCCGGCGATTCGCGTATGTCGAGATCCCGCTCGGCCGCCAGATCGACGTCGATCACCTCCACCACCTTCCCCGGCCGCGGCGACATCACCACGATCCGGGTCGAGAGATAGACCGCCTCGGGGATCGAGTGGGTGACGAACACCGCCGTCATGCCGGTGCTGCGCCACAACTGATGCAGATGCAGGTTGAGCCCGTCGCGGGTGATTTCGTCGAGCGCGCCGAACGGTTCGTCCATCAGCAGCAACGCCGGCTCGAAGCTGAGCGCGCGGGCGATGGAGACGCGCTGCTGCATGCCGCCGGACAATTGCCAGGGAAAGCGGCGACGGAACTCGCCGAGGCCGACCAGATCGAGATAGCGCGCCGCCCGCTGCCGCCGCTCGGCCGCCGCCATGCCCATGATTTCGAGCGGCAGCATGACGTTACGCTCGACGCTGCGCCACGGATAGAGCGCCGGCGCCTGGAACACGTAGCCATAGGCGCGCTCCAGCCGGGCGCGCTCGGGCGACATGCCGTTGACTGTCAGGCGGCCGGAGGTCGGCTGTTCCAGATCGGCGATGGCGCGCAGCAGCGTCGTCTTGCCACAGCCGGACGGGCCGATCAGCGAGACGAAGCTGCCGCGGTTGATGGCCAGCGAGACGCCTTCCAGCGCCGTCGTGCGCTGGCCGCCGGACTCGAAGGCGATCGCCAGATCAGCCGCCTCGACCACGATCGACGCGGCGGCACGAGCCGACGCGGCGGCCGGCGCCATGACCAGATCAACCGCCACCGGCACGGTCCGCGAAACGCTGATCGGTCGCCAGCACCGCGCGCAGCAGCACGTTGGCGCCCGCCGTCACCTGTTCCTTCTCAGTCTTTTCCAACTCGTTATGGCTGAGGCCGCCGGCGCAGGGGACGAAGATCATCGCCGTCGGGGCGACGCGGGCGACATAGGCACTGTCATGGCCGGGGCCGGAGACGATCTCGCGCGCCGGATAGTGCTGCGCGGCGGCGGCGTCGCGCACCGCGTCGATGCACTCCTGGTTGAAGCGCACCGCCGGCGAATCCCACACCCGCTCGATGGCGGCCTGGAGCTTTGTCTCGGCGGCGACGGCGGCGATGGCGGCGCGCATCTCATCCTCCATCGCAACGACCTCGGCGTCGCTCGGATGGCGGAAATCGACGCTGAAGAAAACCTCGCCGGGGATGACATTGCGGCTGTTTGGCCGGCATTCGACGAGGCCGACGGTGCCGACCCCGGCGGGTCCGTGGCGGCAGGCGATGTCGTTGACGGCGATGATCATGCGCGCGGCCCCGAGCATGGCGTCGCGGCGCAGTTGCATCGGCGTCGAGCCGGCATGGCTTTCGTTGCCGGTGACGGTCACTTCGAACCAGCGCATGCCCTGAACGCCGGTGACGATGCCGATGGTCTTGCCCTCGGCCTCCAGAATCGGCCCCTGCTCGATATGCAGTTCGAAATGGGCGCCGAGCTTGTGCGCGCCACAGGTCTCGCCGCCGCGATAGCCGATGCGCTCCAGCTCGTCGCCGAAGCGCAGTCCCTCGCGATCGGTGCGGCTGTCGGCGAAGTCGCGGCTGAACGCGCCGGCGAACACGCCCGAACACAGCATCGCCGGGGCGAAGCGGCTGCCTTCCTCATTGGTCCAGTTGATGACCTCGATCGGTGCATTGGTCTCGATCTGCAGGTCGTTCAGCGTGCGCAGCATCTCCAGGCCCGACAGCACGCCGATGATGCCGTCGAACTTGCCGCCCGTCGGCTGGGTGTCGAGATGGCTGCCGGCGGCGATCGGCGGCAGCGCATTGTCGCGGCCAGGGCGGCGGGCGAACATGTTGCCCATGTCATCGACGGTGACGCTGCAGCCGGCCGCCGCGCAGGCGGTGCGGAACCAGTCGCGCACCTGACGATCGAGATCGGTCAGCGTCAGCCGCTTGATGCCGCCCTTGGCGGTGGCACCGATCTGCGCCGTCTGCATGATGGTGTCCCACAGCCGTTCGGCATTGACGGCGATGTTTGCGGGAAAGGTCATTCCGCCGCCTCCGGGATGCGCATCGGGTTGTTGGGATGCTGCGGCCACACCAGTTTCGGCAGCGTCGCCGGCTGCGGCTGCATGGTGATGCAGTCATCAACCGGGCAGACATGGGCACACAGATTGCAGCCGACGCATTCGGCGTCGATCACCTCATAGCGCCGGGCGCCGTCCACCCGCAGCGCCGCGATCGCCTGATGCGAGGTGTCCTCGCAGGCGATGTGGCAGAGGCCGCATTTGATGCACAGATCCTGATCAATGCGCGCCAGCGTCTTGAAGTTGAGATTGAGGTCGCTCCAGTGGACGTAGTTGGGCACCGCCCGGCCGCGGAAATCGTCCAGCGTGCGATAGCCCTTGCTGTCCATCCAGTTGGACAATCCATCGATCATGTCATCGACGATGCGAAACCCGTGGTGCATCGCCGCGGTGCAGACCTGGACGCTGCCGGCGCCCAGTGCGATGAACTCGGCGGCGTCGCGCCAGCTCGAGATGCCGCCGATGCCGGAGATCGGCAGGCGGCGCAGATCGGCTTCGCGGGCGATGTCGCCGACCATACGCAGCGCGATCGGCTTGACCGCCGGGCCGCAATAGCCGCCATGCGTGCCCTGCCCGTCCACCACCGGCTCCGGCGCCATCTGATCGAGATCGACGCCGGTGATCGACTGCACGGTGTTGATCAGGCTGACCGCGTCCGCCCCGCCGGCCAGCGCGGCGCGCGCCGGGGCGAGAATGTTGGTAATATTGGGCGTCAGCTTGACGATCACCTTCATGCGGCTGTGCTGCTTGCACCACGCCGTGACCATTTCGACATATTCCGGCACCTGGCCGACCGCGGCGCCCATGTTGCGCTCGCTCATGCCGTGCGGACAGCCGAAATTAAGCTCGATGCCGTCGCAGCCGGTGTCCTCGACCGGGGCGAGGATGGATTTCCAGGCATCTTCGGTGCAGGGCACCATCAGGCTGACGATGACGGCGCGGTCCGGCCAGTCGCGCTTGACCTGGCGGATTTCGCGCAGATTGAGGTCGAGCGGACGGTCGGTGATCAGCTCGATATTGTTGAAGCCGGCGATGCGCACGCCGTTATAGGAGACGGCGCCGTAGCGCGACGAGACGTTGACCACCGGCGGGTCTTCGCCGAGCGTCTTCCACACCACGCCGCCCCATCCCGCCTCGAACGCGCGCACCACGTTGTACGCCTTGTCGGTCGGCGGCGCGGAGGCCAGCCAGAACGGATTCGGCGCGCGAATGCCGGCGAAGTTGGTGGTCAGATCGGCCATCTCTGCACCCTCCCGGTTCAGCCCGTCACCGCGCGGTGGATCGCCTCGGCAGCGAGCTTGCCATCCTGCACCGCGGCGACGGTAAGATCGACCCCGGCGACGCAGTCACCGCCGGCATAGACGCCCGGCATCGAAGTGCGCCGCTCGGCATCGACGGCAATCCGCCCGTCCTCGGTCGCCAGCAGCAGCGAACCATCGGCGGCCAGCGGATCGGCCATGAACACTTGGCCGACCGCCTTCAGCACCATATCCGCCTCCAGCGCAAAACGCTCCCCGCTCGGCACGGCGCGCCCGGTCTGGTCGAGCCGGGTGCGCAGGAAGGTGACGCCGCGCACCTGCCCCGCCGCGCCGAGCAACGCCTGCGGCGCCGCCCAGTGGCGGATGCGCACGCCGTTGGTCTGCGCCCAGTCCTGCTCGTCCACGGTTGCCGACATTTCGCCGGGGCCGCGGCGATAGACGATGGTGACATCTTCGGCGCCAAGCCGGCGCGCCTGCGTGGCCGCGTCGATGGCGGTATTGCCGCCGCCGATGACGACGACGCGGCGGCCGACCGGCAGCCGCGCCTTGTCGCCGGTCTGGCGCAGTTCGGCGATGAAATCGACCGCATCGCGCACGCCGCCGAGCGTCTCGCCGGCGATGCCGAGGGCGCGCACGCCGGCCAGTCCCATGCCGAGAAACACCGCCGCGAAGCCGGCGCGCAGGTCCGGCAGCGTCAGCTCCACGCCGAGCCGCTTGCCGTAGTCGATGGTGATACCGCCGACCGACAGGATGAAGGCGACCTCACGCTGGGCGAAATCATCGGCGAGCTTATAGGCGGCGATGCCGTATTCGTTGAGGCCGCCGGGCTTCGGCCGGGCCTCGAACACGGTGACCTCGTGGCCATGCATCGCCAGCCGGTGGGCGCAGGCGAGGCCGGCCGGACCGGCGCCGACCACGGCGATACGTTTGCCGGTGGCGGGTGCGCGGGCGAACGGGGTCGGCTCGTGCTCCATCAGCCAGTCGATCGCCCGGCGCTGCAGGGCGCCGATGCGCACCGGCCGATCCTCCTCGGCCGTGCGCACGCAGGCCGCTTCGCAGAGAATCTCCGTCGGGCAGACGCGCGCGCAACTGCCGCCGAACACATTGGCCTCCAGGATGCGCCGCGCCGCGCCGCGCAGGTTGCCGGTGCCAATCTTGCGGATGAAGCCGGGAATGTCGATGCCGGTGGGACACGCCTCGATGCACGGCGCATCATGGCAGAAATAGCAGCGACTGGCCTCCACCACCGCCTCGTGCGGCGACAGCGGCGGGTGCGCGTCGGCGAAATTGGCGGCGAGTTGCGCCGGCGGCAGTCGCCCGGCGGCAATGTCGGCGGTGTCGGTCACGATGCGTCGCCTCCGCTGAAAACCGCGAGGCGCTAAGCTAACGGCATGCCACGGCGCGCCGTCAATGCGAAATCTTGACCATACGGTCAGATTTTTCCGGCCCTGGCTAATTCTGCACGGTCATCGTCGTGCTGCTGCTCAGGGTCTGCGACACCAGGATGTGCAGCCCGACAACCGGGCTCCAGTCATAGGTGGCGCTGACGGTGACGGTGTTGCCACTGGCGTAGCTCGGGTTGAAGCTGACGCTGACGCTGCAGGCGGCGCAGTTGCCGAGCAGCGGCGTGACCGCGGCGGTGAAGGTGTCGGTGATGGTGGCGGCGGACGCCGAAGCGCTGTTGACGATGGCGTAGCGCACCGCCGCATCGACGCCGTAATCGAGCGCGTGCTGGTCGCTGACCATGCGGCCGAACTCGACAATGCCGAAGATCAGCGTCAGCACGATTGGCGCGACGAGGCCGAACTCCAGTGCGGTGCTGCCACGCCGGTCGTTCATAACACGCGACCGACCGCGGTCGTGGAAATCTGATAGTTGCGGGCGAAGAACGGAACCGGCATCGGCAGGGCGACGTTGGCCGCCACGGTGACGCTGACGAACTCGGTCAGCGTGTAGCCGGAGCTGCAGGTCGTGCTGCAGGACACCCCGCTCGCCGCGCCGCGCGACCAGCTCTGAGCGGCGGAAAGGCAATAGCACGCGGCCGAGGTATTGACCGTCGGCGCCGGGCTGCCGAAGGCGCCGACGGCGGCGGTGAGCATGCCGCCGGTGTTGGCCCCGTTGCCCCAGGCATAGAGCAGCGCCGCATGTTCGGCCCGGCTGACGCGCATCCACGCCACCAGGATCAGTCCGCCATCGGCAAGTCCGCCGCAGATCGGCACCAGCAGCAGCATCGTCACCAGCGCCGCCTCCAGGCTGGCGACGCCGGCCCTGTCGCGCAGCAGTCGGGCCAGCCGGTTCATTGCGTCAGCACCGCGACGGCACCGCCGCCAGGCGGGGAGGCGCTGCCGGCCGAGATCGACGATCCGCCAAATACATGGATCTTCTCGGCCGTGACACTCAAACTGCCGCCTGAGGCGGTGGTGAACTTGGTGCCGTTGCTGAGATCAAGCTCCCCGCAGGGCGCGTAAAACGCGCCGCTCATCTGCAGCGTCGAGCCGCCGTTGAAGTAGTTGAGCGGGTTGACCAAGGTCGAGGGGCTGCAGCCGCCGGCGGGCGGCACCTGCCAGATGGCGATGCCGGCGGTCGGCCCGGAGGTCGGCGCGGTCAGCGCATAGGTGCCGGAGTAGTTGGTCCATTGGAACCCGCCGACATTGGGATAGGCGCTGTTGTAGGTGAGCACGAAACTGACCCCGCTGTCGAATACGACGGTGGCGTCGTTGAAGGTCAGATTGCCGCCGACGACGTAATAGATGCCGGCGGCAAAATGGTCGGACGATCCGTTGCCGCCGATCGTCGTGTTGCCACAGAACACGTTCTGTGTCGCCGAGAACTGGTACGGCGTGCTTTTATAGCTGGTGAAGTTTGCATTGACGTAGCTGCAGGCACCCGGGGTCGGCGGCGTCATCCCGGCCAGCGCATCGGTTTGCGGCGCCGCATCGGAATTCGGCGGATAGGGCGACAGATTGTTGCTGCCGCTGTTGGACTGCGTCACCGTGCCGACGGCGCCGACGCTGGTGCCGTGCATTTCGCCACTGTTCAGATAGATCGCCGGATTAGCACTGGAATTGGAAAAAATGCCGCAATTGGAGGCGATCAGTCCCTGGCCGTTGCTGTCGTTGTCAACCTGCACCGCCGGGCTGAGCGTGCTCGTCGTGGTGAAGATGCAGGATTTCGGGATCGACCCGGCGGTGGCGCGCGCCTGCAAGGTCGGCACGACGGCGGCCAGCACCGGGGCGAAGAAACCATCCGCCTTGCTGGCCACCGTGACACTCACCGCCGTCGTCGTCGCGCTGACGGTGATCGGCGTCACCAGCGTACCGATCAGACGCAGGCCGGTCGCATCCGTCACCGCCTGGAGTGCCGCCGCTTGCAGGCTGCTCTGACTGGGGCTGCTGCCGAGCAGCCGCGACACGCCCAGCGCCGCGGCGTCGGCGGCGAGCTGCAGCCGCGACTGCTCCAGATACCAAACACCGCCATCGACCGCGAGCGCCGCCATGCCCAACAGCACCGGCAGACTCGCGGCAAACATCAGCGCGACGGCGCCGCGCCGATCGTGAAACAGTGCCGTATGGCAACTCGGTCGGACCAAGCGCATCGCCCCCGCGCGCAATCCAATTATCTGCACGCGGCATAGCAGAGAAAGAATTGATTTGCAACGTTGCTGAGCAGTCCGAGAGCCATTAAAGGCCGCTGTGGCGTTTCTCAAACTAACGCAAGTGCATATGCACGAGATCTGCAAACAATACCAAGTCGTATCTCAATACGGGCGGCTCACCATCGATCCGTTTGCCGGCAAGCTGAAACGCGCCGCGAACCCGCCGGCACGGCTCCGGCGCATGCAACAATTGTCGCGCGGCCGGTGCCGTGACACACGGCTCAACTCGGCGGCAACACCATCCAGGCGGCGGGGCGCGGGTGCAGCGTGGCCCCGGCGCAGGCCAGCACTTGGTCCAGCGCGTCGAGCCGCAGCAGCGCCAGCCCCGCCGTGCTGTGCGCCGAGCGCATCACCCCGGCCTCGCTGCCGTCGCTGCGCCGCACCGGCGTTCCCGGTGCGGGCGTCGGCCCCTCGACCGCGACCGGCACCAGCCGGCGTTTGACCAGCCCGCGATATTTCGTCCGCGCCGTCAGCTCCTGGCCCATGTAGCAACCCTTGGTCCAGGAGACGCCGTGCAGTTCGTCGAAGCCGGCCTCCAGCAGCACGGTCTTTTCCGTCTCAAGATCGCGTGAGCCGTCGGGCAGGCCGAGGCCGAGGCGGTGCGCGTCCCAGGCATCGGCATCGGCCGTGGTCGGCAGCGGCTGCGGCGCCAGGATGCGCAGCCCCGCCTGCGGCAGCCGCGGATCGGCGGCGACGATCGCCTCGGCCGGCAGCGCCGGCGTCCCGTCCCACGCCACATGAACCGACAGCGCCGCCGACAGGTCTTCCACGCCGACCCGCGCGCGCAACCGGTAGCGCATCAGCCGCTGCACCAGCATCGGCACCTGCGCCCGCTCACAGTCCAGCAGCAGGCGCTCGCCGTCGCTGAGGATCATGAAATCGGCCAGCCACTTGCCCTGCGGCGTCAGCAGCGCCGCCCAGACGGCGGCGCCCGGCGCCGCCAGCGCAACATCGTTGGACACCAGACCCTGCAGGAAGCCGACCCGATCTTCCCCCGCGACGGCGACGACGCCGCGCGCGGGCAATTGCGCTAGTTTGCTCATGCGGTGGAATTGGTCGCAGCCACGACCGGCCGCAAGACAGCGCCGCGCGGCGATGCTACAGGACGTCCGATGTGTGGAATCGCTGGCCTGATCGCCGCCCCCGACGCCGCCGCGCCGGACTCCGCGACGCTCGCCGCCCTGGAGCGGGCGCTGGCGCATCGTGGCCCCGATGGCTCGGGCCACACCGTCGTCGGCCGCGTCGGGCTGGTCCACAACCGCCTCGCCATCATCGACCTCGCCACCGGCGACCAGCCGCTGTTCGCCGGCTCGGCGGCGCTGGTCGGCAATGGAGAGATCTATAATTACCGGGAATTGCGCACCACCCTGCCCGGCGTGCAGTTCGCCACCGAAAGCGACAACGAGCTGCCGCTGCATCTGTGGCTGCGCGACGGGCCGGGCTTCACCCGGACGCTGCGCGGCATGTATGCGCTGGCGATCCACGAGCGCGCCGGGCGCACGGTGACGCTGGCGCGCGACCCGTTCGGCATCAAGCCGCTCTATATCGCGCAGACCAAAGCCGGCCTCGCCTTCGCCTCGGAGGCACAGGCGCTGCTCGCCGCCGGCATCGTGCCGCGGGCGCTGCGCCCGGCGGCGCGCGATGAGCTGCTGCAGCTGCAGTTCACCACCGGCGCCGAAACCATCTTCCCCGGCATCCGCCGCCTGCTGCCGGGCGAAACGCTGGTCTGCGCCGAGGGCCATGTGCTGGAGCATCACCGGCTGGCGGCGCTGCCGGAGGGCGGGCCGGAGGAGATCGGCGAGGACGCCGCCCTGGCGCGGCTCGATCGGGCGCTGACTGAGAGCGTCGATCTGCATCAGCGCAGCGACGTGCCGTACGGCATGTTCCTCTCCGGCGGCATCGACAGTGCGGTGCTGCTGACGCTGATGGCGCGGCTCAATGCGGCGCCGGTGCGCGCCTATACCGCCGGCTTCGACGTGCCCGGCGCCGCCGACGAGCGCGCCGCCGCCGCCGCCGTCGCCGCCGCGCTCGGCGCCCGCCACGAAACGCTGGAGGTGACGCAGGCGATGGTGTGGCGGCATCTGCCCGAGATCGTCGCGGCGATGGACGACCCGGCGGCGGATTACGCCATCATCCCGACCTGGTTCCTCGCCCGCCGGGCGCGCCAGGAGGTCAAGGTGGTGCTGTCCGGCGAGGGCGGCGACGAGATGTTTGCCGGCTATGGCCGCTACCGCAGCGCGGCGCGGCCCTGGTGGCGCGGCGGGCGGGTGATGCGCGGGCGCGGCACCTTCGACCGGCTCGATGTGCTGCGCAGCCGTCCGATCGCCTGGCGCGACGGCATCGCCGCGGCCGAGGCGCAGGCCGCGGTCGGCGGACGCACCCGGCTGGCGGCGGCGCAGGCCACCGACATCGCCGACTGGCTGCCGCACGATCTGCTGCTCAAGCTCGACCGCTGCCTGATGGCGCATGCGGTGGAGGGGCGTACACCGTTCCTTGACCGCGGCGTCGCCGCCGCCGCCTTCCGCCTGCCGGACGCGCTGAAAGTGCGCGGCGGGATGGGCAAATGGCTGCTACGCCAATGGCTCGCGCGCAATTGCCCGGCCGCCCGGCCGTTTGCCCGCAAGCAGGGCTTTACCGTGCCGATCGGCGCCTGGATCGCCGGCGCCGGCGACCGGCTCGGCCCGCTGGTCGCGGCCCAGCCGGGCATTGCCGAGATCGCCGAGCCGGCGCGCGTCGTCGCCCTGTTCCGCAACGCCGCGGGGCGGCGCGCCGAGGTCGCGGCGTGGCATCTGCTGTTCTTCGCCCTCTGGCACCGCACCCATATTCTCGGGCAGGCGCCGATCGGCGACGTGTTCGCGACGCTTGCGGCGAGGTGACATGAGCGACCAGCATTTCGACCTGATCCTGCGCGGCGGCATCTGCGTCCTGCCGTGGGGCGAGGCGGCGGCCGATGTCGGGGTGCGCCACGGCCGCATCGCCGCGATCGGCCTGCCCGCCACGGCGACGGCCGAGCGCGTGCTGGCGGCGCGCGGGCTGCATGTGCTGCCCGGCGTGATCGACCCGCATGTGCATCTGCGCGACCCCGGCGACGCCGCCGTCGAGAGCATCCCGACCGGCACCCGCGCCGCCGTGCTGGGCGGCGTCACCACCGTCTTCGACATGCCCAACACCACCCCCGCCATCATCGACGCCGAGCGGCTGGCCTGGAAGCAGGACTATGTGGAGCGCGTCGCGTGGTGCGACATGGGCCTCTATGTCGGCGCCACCAAGAGCAACGTGCCCGAGCTTGCCGCGCTGGAACGCGGGCGCGGCGTCTGCGGCATCAAGGTGTTCGCCGGCAGCTCGACCGGCGACCTGCTGGTCGAGGACGACGCCAGCCTGGAGCGGGTGATGCGCAGCGGGCGGCGGCGGATTTCCTATCACAGCGAGGACGAATACCGCCTGCAGGCGCGACGCGGCGATTTCCACGCCGGCATGCCGTATGCGGCGCACATGGACTGGCGCGACGAGGAATGCGCCTTCCTCGGCACCCGCCGGCTGCTGGCGCTGGCCCAGGCCAGCGGCAGGCCGGCGCATCTGCTGCACGTCTCGACGGCGGAGGAGCTTGCCTATGTCGCCGACTGGCGCGACCTCGTCAGCGTCGAACTGCTGGTCAACCATCTGACGCAGATGGCGCCGGATGCCTATGACCGGCTCGGCGGCTTCGCGGTGATGAACCCGCCGATCCGCGGCGCGCGGCATATGGCGGCGGCCTGGGCGGCGGTGCGCGACGGCAGCGTCGATACCATCGGCTCCGACCACGCGCCGCATCCCCGCGCCGCCAAGCTGAAACCGTGGCCCGACTGCCCGGCCGGGCTGACCGGGGTGCAGACGCTGCTGCCGGTGATGCTGGACCACGTCAACGCCGGACGCCTGCCGCTCGGGCGGATGGTCGATCTGATGTGCGCCGGCCCGGCGCGGGTCTATGGCGTGGTCGGCAAGGGGCGGCTCGCGGTCGGCTGGGACGCCGATTTTTCGCTGGTGGACCTCAGGCGCCAGCGGGTCATCGAGGAAAGCTGGATCGCCTCGCCCTGCGGCTGGACGCAGTTCGCCGGAATGCGGGTGACCGGCTGGCCGGCGGCAACCATCGTGCGCGGCCATGTGGTGATGCAGGACGACACCGTGCTCGGCACGCCGCAGGGGCGGCTGGCGCGCTTTCGCTAGTGGTCCGATGCCAACGGGCACTTCATCCCGTTGGCTGAATCGGCCCACAACATCAAGGTAGTGCTCTGACACATGCGGTGCCTTCTGATTGAGGCAAAGCACTAGCGGCCACGGTGGCGCTGGCCAACGAGATGATGGAAGCGACGGCAAGCCCGTCGGTGCCGCTGGTGGTGGAACCCGGCACCAGCCATAGCTGGGCCGAGGCGCACTGGCCGCCAGCTATACCGCCACGCCCGCCAGTTCCAGCGCGCGATAGAAGCTTCCGGCGAAACTGCGCGCACAGAGCAGTTCATAGGTCGGCACGTCGTCGATCTGGCGGACCAGCACTGGCAGATGCGCCGCCACCGTCGCCGCCACGGCGCCGGGCTGCATCGCGCGCGGATGCAGATCAAGCGGCAGGAATGTACCGAGCGCCGTGCGCACGCCCGTGCCGGACATCTGTATGGCCACGCGCGAATCGGACAGTTCGATCACCGTTGCACTCTCCAGCACCACCGCCGACAGCCGGTCGCACAGCGTGAAGTCGTTGTGGTCCTGCATCACAAGCCATTGCCCTGGCGTGGTACAGATCGCCACCAGATCGCCCGACGCGGTCCAGCGTCCCGGCGGCGGCAGTTCGAGGCCGAGTTGCTGCTGCATGCGTGAAGCTGCCGCCGCACCGGCGTCGCGCCTAGCCGCCAGTGACACGAGTGCGAAGCCGTCACGCGCGCTGGCGCAGACAATCGGGTCAACCACGCAACTGCACTCCCTCAGGATCGAGATGGCAGGGGGCGGTGATTTCCACCAACGTCTCCACCCCGCGCACCGGATCGCAGGCCCGCAAAATCTCGCCATGGCGGGACGGGCCGTGCCCGAGCAGCCCCAGGCCGATCCAATGGCCAAGCGAGGGCGAGAAGGCGACCGAACTGACCCACCCTTGATCCTCACTGGCGGTCATCGCCGCCCCGGGGGCGATGAAATGCGCGCCACCGGACAGCCGCGCTGAGCGATCGACCGGACGCAGACCGACCAGCGCCGGCCGGGAAGCGTCGCGCAGTGCCGGGCGTTGGGCCAGGACGCGGCCGATGAAGTCCTTTTTGGTGGACAGCAGCCGGCCAAGCCCGAGATCTGCGGCCGTGGTCTGGCCGTTCAACTCACCACCGGCCGGATGGCCCTTTTCGATGCGCATCACCGACATCGCCTCGGTGCCGTACGGCACGATGCCGAACGGCGTGCCGGCCGCCAGGATCGCCGCCATCGCCACCGCACCGTTGCGGGCCGGCACTGCGAGCTCGTAGGCCAGGCTGCCGGAGAACGAGATGCGGAACACCCGCACTGTAGCTCCGCCGGCGCTGCGGAAACGTCCAGCCGCCATGAACGGGAACTGCGCGTCCGACACATCGGCGCCGGAATCGAGCACCGCTTGCAGCACTTGCCGCGCGCGCGGGCCGGCGAGGGCGAACTGAGCCCACTGGTCGGACACCGAGACGAAATGCACATCCAGCTCCGGCCACAGCACCTGGTGGCAGAACTCCATGTGGCTAAGCACGCCGCCGGCCTGCGCCGTGGTGGTGGTGACGACGAAGCGTTCCGACTCCAGTCGCGCCACCGTGCCGTCGTCCATCACGAAGCCGTCCTCGCGCAGCATCAGCCCGTAGCGGGCGCGGCCGACTGCCAGCGTCGAGATCATGTTGGCGTAGATCCGGTCCAGAAACCCCGCCGCGTCAGGGCCGGTCAGCTCAATCTTGCCGAGCGTCGAGACGTCGCACACGCCAACGCCCTGGCGCACGGCGGTGACTTCGCGCACCACCGTTTGCAGCCAGCCGGACTCGCCGGGTGCGGGGAAATACTGCGCCCGCTGCCAGGCGCCCGCCTCGGTGAACACGGCGCGCCGCGCTTCGGCCACCTCATGCGCGGGCGGCAGCCGCGTGGGGCGATAGTCGAGTCCGCGGTGATGTCCGGCCAGCGCACCCAGCGAAACCGGCGTGTATGGCGGGCGATAGCGGGTGGTCCCGGCCTCGCCGATGCCCTGCCCGGTGAGGGTCGCCATGATGGCGAGGCCGTTGACGTTGGCGAGTCGCCCCTGGTCGGTGGCCATGCCCAAAGTGGTGTAGCGCTTCAGGTGCTCGACCGAGCGATAGCCCTCGCGATGCGCCAGTTCCACGTCGGTGGTGGCGACGTCATGCTGGAAATCGACGAACGCCTTCTGCCTGGTGGCGGGCATCAACCAGATCGGCGACGCGGTTGCGTCAGCCTGTTCCGGTGTCACGACCGAATGCAGCGCCTGACCGAAACCGCAGTCCGCCGCAGCCTCGGCACCGGCTTCCGACCCGCTGGCCAGGGCCTGGGCGAGGCGGAACAAGCCGCCGGCGGCACCAGCCGCGCGCATGCCGGGCGGCAAGGTGCCAGCGATGAAGGCCGCCGCACTGTCGGACCACGCCGGTTTGCCACCCAGATGGCAAGCGAGCTGGATCGCCGGATTCCAGCCGCCGGCCATCGCCAGCAGGTCGGCAGCGATGCTGTGACGCCGGCCTTGCGCGTCGGCGATCTCGACCCTGTTTAACGCCAGGCCGCCGCCGGTGCCGGCCACGGTGCCGCCGGCGAACACCCGGGCACCGGCGCGCTGCGCCAGATCGATCAGTGCCGGTGGCAGGACGGGTCTGCGATCGACCACGGCCGCCACCGGCAGGCCGAGCCGGGCAAAATCGGCGACAGTTTGCCAGCCGCTGTCACCCGACGTCACCACGACTGCTGTGCCGCCGGGTGCGGCGGCGAAGCGATTTAAATAGCTGCGGACCGCGCCCGCCAGCATCACGCCGGGCCGGTCGTTGCCGCCGAACACCAGCGGACGCTCGGTTGCACCGGTGGCCAAAACACTGCTTCGGGCAACGATGCGCCACAGCCGGTGGCGCGGCTCGCGATCGTCCGGCACCGGCTTGTGATCGGCCACACGTTCCACCGCGGCGTAGACGCCATGGTCGTAGATGCCGAACAGCGTGGTGCGGCGCAGGACGCGCACCTCCGGCAGGCTGTCCAGTTCGGCCACGGCCTGACTGGCCCAGCGGACACCCGGGACGCCGTCGATAATTTCATTGTCGCTCAGCAACCGGCCGCCCGGTTGCGGGTCTTCGTCGCACAGCACAACCCGCGCGCCGGTCCGCCCGGCGGCCAGCGCCGCGGCAAGACCGGCAGGGCCGGCACCGATCACCAACACGTCGCAGAACAGCGTGGCGCGTTCATAATGGTCCGGGTCGGCGGACTTGGCGGCGCGACCCAAACCAGCGGCACGGCGGATCATCGGCTCGTAGAGCTTCTCCCAGAACGAGGCCGGCCACATGAAGGTCTTGTAGTAGAATCCGGCGCTGAACAGCGGCGACAACAGGCTGTTCACCGCCAGCAGGTCGAAGCGCAGCGACGGGAAGCGATTCTGGCTGACCGCTGTCAGACCGTCGTAAAGCTCGATCATCGTCGCCGGTGTGTTCGGCTCGCGCCTGGCGCCCTCGCGCAACTCCACCAGCGCGTTCGGCTCCTCCGAGCCGGCCGACAGCAGCCCGCGGGGGCGGTGGTATTTGAACGAGCGGCCGAACAGTGAAACGCCGCTGGCCAGCAACGCCGAGGCCAGTGTGTCGCCGGCGTAGCCGGTATAGGCGGCACCGTCGAAGCTGAACGACAGCTTCGTGGCGCGGTCGATCAGCCCGCCCGTTGGCAGCCGGCGTGGATGCGCGCTCATGCCGCGCGACCGCGCAAGGCTGAGTCCACCACGGCGAAAATCTGGTGCGTGGCGGTATTGCGCGTCACCACCAGCCAGCGCCGGCAGCCGTGCTGGTGCTGCCAGAGTTCGTTGTACTGACCGGCCGGATTGTCGCGCAGATGCACGTAGTCGTGCCACGTCTCGGCAGACGCATCCGCCGACGGACGCACCAGATCGGCGGCACCGCGGAACAGGAACTCCTCGCTGCCGCGCGCGCCGCAATGGGGACAGGGGATACGCATGGCGCTACCTCAGTGCAGGTTGGGTTGGGCGCCAGCGCCCTTTTCGTCAATCACCGCGCCGGTGGCGAAGCGATCCAGCCGCATCGCCGCGTTCAGCGCATGGGCCTGGTCGCGTGCGATGGTGTGAGCGAAGCACCAGCCCGAAGCCGGCGTCGCCTTGAAGCCGCCGTAGCACCAGCCGGCGTTGAGATAGAGCCCGCCAACCGGGGTGCGATCGATGATCGGCGAACCGTCCATCGACATGTCCATGATCCCACCCCAGGAGCGCAGGACGCGCAGCCGGCTGGTCTGCGGCAGCAGGGCGACGCAGGCCTCGGCGACATCCTCCACCAGCGGCATGTTGCCGCGCTGGGCATAGGAGTTGTAGCCGTCGATATCACCGCCGAACACCAGGCCTCCCTTGTCGGACTGGCTGATGTAGAAATGCCCGGCGCCGAACGTCACCACCGTGTCGAGCATCGGTTTGACGCCCTCGGAAACAAAGGCCTGCAGCACATGGCTCTCGATCGGCAGCCGCAGCCCGGCCATCGCCGCGACGCGTGACGAATGTCCGGCGCAGGCCAGCCCCACCTTGGCGGCACTGATGAAGCCGCGCGTGGTTTCCACCCCCTGCACCTGGCCATTGGCCACGCGGATGCCGGTGACCTCGCAGTTCTGAACGATGTCCACGCCACGCCGGTCGGCGGCGCGGGCGTAGCCCCACACCACTGCGTCGTGCCGTGCAGTGCCGCCGCGACGTTGCAACAGCCCGCCCTTGATGGGGAACCGCGCGGCGTCGAATGCGAGCAGCGGCAGCATGGCGCGCACGCCGGCCGTGTCGAGCAGCTCGGCATCCACTCCGTGCAGCCGCATCGCGTTGCCGCGCCTGGCGGCTGCGTCGCGCGCCGCATCGGAATGGAACAGGTTCAGCACACCCCGTTGGCTGACCATGGTGTTGAAGTTGAGGTCCTGCTCCAGGCCTTCCCACAGCTTCATCGAATGCTCATAAAACGGCTCGTTCCCCGGCAGCAAGTAGTTGGAGCGGATGATGGTGGTATTGCGCCCGGCATTGCCGGAGCCTATCCAGCCCTTCTCCAGCACTGCGACATTGGTGAGGCTATGCTCCTTGGCCAGATAATAGCCGGTGGCTAGGCCGTGCCCGCCGCCGCCGACCACGATGGCGTCGTACTGCGGCTTCGGCTGTGGATCGCGCCAGGCGCGGGTCCAGCCGGAGCCGCCGCGCAGCGCCTCTCGGGCGATCCTCAGAAGCGAATACGACATGGCAACCGGGCCCGTTTGCTGCGTGACAGAGCACACCGTATCGGAGAAGGATGCGCCGATATGACCCACGACGACCTCCATCTGCCCAGAAGCGACGTAAGGCCGGAGATGTTCGGCTTCCTGCTGATCCCCGGCTTCGCCCTGCTGGCCTATGCGTCGGCGGTGGAGCCGTTGCGCGCCGCCAATATCCTGTCCGGCCGCACGCTGTTCCGCTGGCGACATTTGTCGCCGGACGGGCTGCCGGTGGCGGCCTCCAACGGCCTCACCATACATCCTGATATGCGGCTGGAAGATGCGGCTGAGCTGGACACGCTGATCATCTGCGCCGGCGGCAACCCGGCCGGCTTTCGCGACCGTGCCACGCTCACCCGGCTTCGACTGCTGTCGCATGGCAAGCTGCGGCTCGGCGGGGTATCCGGCGGGCCCTATATTCTGGCGCGCGCCGGGCTGCTGCGTGGCTATCGTTTCACCCTGCACTGGGAACATGCCGAAAGCTTCAGCGAGGATTTTCCACAGTTGGATCTGCGCCGCTCGCTGTTCGAAATCGATCGCGACCGGCTGACCTGCAGCGGTGGCACCGCGCCGCTGGACATGATGCACGCGCTGCTTGCCCGCGATCACGGCGCGGCCCTGGCGATGCGGGTGAGCGAGTGGTTCCTGCAAACCCAGATCCGCGAGGGTGCCAATCCCCAGCGCATGGCGCCGGGGCAGCGGCTCGGGATCAGCAACCGGGCCATGCTAAAGGTGCTGGAATTCATGGAAGGCGAGATCGAAACGCCCTCATCGCGCGATCGGCTGGCTGAGCTCGGCGGCGTATCGGTGCGCCAGTTGGAGCGGCTGTTCCGCCAGCACCTCGGCTGCACCCCCGGGACGCATTACCGCAGCCTGCGGCTGGAACGCGCGCGGATGCTGTTGCGGCAGACCAGCTTGTCGGTGCTGGAAATCGCGATGGCTTGCGGCTTCGCCAGCGCCAGCCATTTCTCCAGGGCATACCGGGTGGCGTTCGGCCATCCGCCGGTCTCCGAACGCGTCCCGGACAATATCGCATCACGGTGAAATAGCCCGCGATGGCATTGCTCCATAAAGCAGAGGTTGGAGAAATCTGGCGTTGATGCGCTCGATGTCGGTGTTTGGCATCATAATGTCGCTCTCGGGCAATACATCGCCGCCAGCACCCGCGACACTTCGCCTCCACTGCGATCTCATCGTGGCGTCATGGAGTGCGGTTCGATGAAACGTTTGCTGGTTGTTGCTCTGCTGCTGCTCACCGCCGTCGTCCCCGCCAGGGCGCAGGACAGTCTTGCCGCCATCAAGCAGAAGGGCGTGCTGACGGTCGGCGTGAAGAACGACTATCGGCCCTGGGGGTTCCTCGACCCGTCGGGCAAGATTGTTGGCCTGGAGATCGATCTCGCCAGCGAGGTCGCCGACCGGTTGGGCGTGAAGCTCGAAATGATCCCGGTAACGGCCGCCAACCGCATGGAATTCCTGCGCCAGGGCCGCATCGACCTGATCATCGCGACGCTCGGTGACACGGCGGATCGCCGCAAAGTGATCGGCATGGTGGAGCCGAACTACTATGCCGGCGCCACCAACGTGCTGGCACTGAAATCGTCCAGGCTGAAGTCTTGGACCGACCTTAAGGACCGTAAGGTTTGTGCGGTGCAGGGCGCCTATTACAACCGCCGCGTCTCGCAACTCTACGGCCCCAAGATGGTGGTGTTCCCGGCAGTGCCGGACGCGCTGAACGCGCTCTCGGCCGGCAATTGCGTGGCGTTCCTGTTCGACAACACGCTGATCGTGTCGACGCTGACCTCCGGCGATCCGAAATGGGCGGGCTATGAAATGCCGCTGGTGTCAGAAGATCCACAGCTCTGGGCGATCGGCATCCGGCTGGAGGATGTCGATGGCCCGTTCGGCAAGTTCATGACCCAGATCTCCACCGAATGGCTGAAAACCGGTCACATCATCGCGCTGGAAAGAAAATGGGGCATCGCGCCCAGCCCGTATCTGCTGGAGCAGCAGAAAAAACTGTCAACGCCTTAAGTTCGGCCTGACCGCATGACCGGACCTGTCGTCGATCTGTTCACCTGGATCAATAGCCGGACCGGTCTGAATTTTTCCGTCTTCACCGACACCTACGACGGCGAACGCTTTATCACCGGCCTGATCACCACGGTCGAGCTGTCGGTGCTGAGCATGGTGCTGTCGGTCTTGCTCGGCCTGGCCGGCCTGTGGATGCTGGGCGCCGGCGGCTTTTGGCGTGCGCTAGCGCGTGGCTATGTGCAGCTGTTCCGCAATACGCCGCCGCTGGTGCAGCTATCGTTCTTCTATTTCGCGCTCGGCGGCGTGCTGCCCACGCTCACCGACAGCCGTGGCGCACAGGTGCCGGCGGTGAGCGGCTTCGGCTGGGCGGTGTTGTCGTTCAGCCTGTTCGCCGGCGCCTTCAACGTGGAGATTTTCCGCTCCGGCGTCGAGGCGGTGCCCTCAGCGATGATCGAGGCCGCCGACAGCCTCGGCTACACAAGACTGCAGCTGTATCGCCATGTGCTGGTGCCGCTGGGCCTGCGCATCTGCCTGCCGTCGTTGACCAACAACATGGTCAATCTGGTGAAGACCACCACGCTCGCCTACGCGATCGGCGTGCCGGAGTTGCTCTATGCGGCGGCGCAGATCTGGTCCGAGGTGATGAACGTGCGCGAAATGATGGACCTGCTGCTCGTTGTGTATATCGTCCTGGTGGCGCTGCTGGTCTGGCTGATGGAACGCTGGGAGCGGGCGCTGCGCGTGCCGGGATACACGCCATGACCGCCCGCCCGCTCGCCGTTCTGCTGCCGCCGCGTCCAGAGCCGACAGCTCCGCGGTTGCTGGCGCAGACCTGGCTGCTCGCCGCCCTCGTGTTGGCGCTGTGTGCCGGCACGGCCTGGGCGCAGGCGGTGGCGCAGCAGACGGGGCGGCCGGGGGCGCTGGCGATCATGCTGCGCTGGGCACCGCTGATCACCAGCGGCTTTCTGCTGAACGTCATGGTCAGCGTGCTGGCGATGGCGCTCGGCACGCTGCTGGGCTTGCCGCTCGGGCTGTCGCTGATCGCCCGTACCCGGCCGTTGCGGCTGCTGGGCTGGGGGATGACGCAGTTCTTCCGCAACGTGCCGTGGCTGGTGCTGCTGTTCTACATCATGTTCCTGCTGCCGTTCGAACTGCATCTGGGCGGCCTGGTGCTGCCGGTGCCGGCCTGGTTCAAGGCGGTGATAGGCCTCGCCTTGCCGGTTTCGGCCAATGTCGCCGAAATCGTCCGCGGCGGCATGCAGTCGATCCCGGAGCCGCAATGGAGTGCCGCCGACAGCCTCGCCTTCACCCGCTGGCAGACCATTTCGCGCATCATCCTGCCGCAGGCGCTGCGCCGCATGCTGCCGCCGTGGATGAACCTCTATGCCATCCTGACCATGGCGACGACGCTGATCTCCGTCATCGGCATCCAGGACGGCCTGACTCTGACGCGCGCCGCGATCGCTGCCGAATCGCGCCCTGAACTGATGGTGCCAATGTATATTTTTCTGCTGCTCCTGTTCTTTGCCTATTGCTACCCGATCGCCCGGCTGACGCTGGCGCTGGAACGCCGCGTGCAGGTCAGGATCTGAGCGTGGCACATGAACTGGGCTCGCCGGTGGTGGTGGTGCGCGACGTGGAAAAGCGATTCGGCAACTATACGGTGCTGCGCGAGGTCAGTCTCACGGTACGGCGCGGCGAGACGGTATGCATCATCGGCCCTTCCGGCTCCGGCAAGTCCACCCTGTTGCGCTGCATCAACGGCCTGGTGCCGATCAGTTCCGGCTCCATTACCGTGGGCGGGCGCGAGGTTGCCGATGCCAAGCTGGATGTGCGCGCGCTGCGCCGCGACGTCGGCATCGTGTTTCAGCAATACAACCTGTTTCCCCATCGCACCGCTTTGGACAACGTGATGATGGCGCCGGTGATCGTGCTGCACCAGAACCCCGCCGAGGTTCGCGCCCGCGCCGAGGCGCTGCTGGCCAAAGTGGGACTGGCCGACAAAATGGCGAGCTATCCCGGGGAACTCTCTGGCGGCCAGCAGCAGCGCGTGGCGATCGCCCGCTCGTTGGCAATGAACCCCAAGGTGATGCTGTTCGACGAGGTGACGGCGGCACTCGACCCCGAGACGAAGAAAGAGGTGCTGATCACCATCCAGGCGCTCGCCGCCGAGGGCATGACCTGCATTCTGGTCACGCATGAGATGGGATTCGCCCGCCGGGTGGCCGATCACGTCTATTTCACCGATGGCGGGGTGATCGTCGAACACGGTACACCGGAGGCGATCTTCTCCGCCCCCACCCAGGCGCGTACCCGCGATTTCCTCGACAAGATTCTGTAGGAGCGGCGATGCACGACCCTGCCTCGATCAATGGCCACACGCTGACGCCGGAGGAACAGACCGGGTTGGTGGTGATCGGCGCGGGCCCCGCCGGCCTGGCGGCGGCGCTGGAAGCGGCGCGGCAAGGGTTTCAGGTGGTGCTGGTGGACGAGAACCCGGTGCCAGCCGAGGTGATGGCCGACGATATCCCGCTGCTGTTCGGCGGCCGCATGAGCGGGGCCGCGCGCAATCGCGGCGCGATGCTGGAAGCGTTCATCGCCAGCGACCCCGCGATCGCCGCCGCGTTCGACGCGGGCGTCGATGTCCGGCTCGGCACCATAGCCTGGGGGGTGTACGGCAACGGCCCCAGCGTCGGCTGGTTGCCCGGCCCGGTCGTCGGGCTGTCGGACGGCGTGCGATCCTGGATGATCGGCTGTTCCAGGGTGATCGTCGCCACCGGGCGGCGCGACATGGGTCTGGCCTTTGCCGGCTGGGACTTGCCCGGCGTGCTCGGCATGACCGCGGCGCTGCGGCTTGCCTGCCGCTATGGCGCGCTCCAAACCCGTTGCGCGGTGGTGCTGGGAACCACCGCCGAGGCGCTGGACGGCGCTCGCCAGCTTCAGGCCCGGGGAATACAGATCGCGGCGGTGATCGAAACCGCCGCCGAACCGCTGCATCCGGCGGACGATCTGCCGCTGCTGACCAGCCGCATCGTCTGCCGCGCCGAGGGTGGGCCTGACGGGGTGAGCACCCTGGTGGTAGCGAGCCGCGGTGCCGATGGTGTGCCGGTGGCCGGCTCCGAGCAGCGCATCGCCTGCGACACGGTTATCCTTGCCATCGGTGCCGTGCCGGTGATCGAACTGCTGGACGCCGCCGGCTGCCGGATCGGCTTCGCGTCAGAACGCGGCGGCGCTGTACCGCTGCTCGCAGAGAACCAACACACCAGCATCGCCGCCATCGCGGCTGTTGGCGACTGTGCCGGCATCTGGCCGAAGAAATCGTGCGATCCCGCCATCGCCCAGGCCGAGGGCCGTCGCGCCGTTTCGGCAGAAGCGTTGCCGGAGCGGCCTATCTCCGCCCTGGATAGCGCCGCCTACCGGCTGGACTGGGTTCGCGCCACCGTGCTGTCCGCCGAAAACGTCAATGTCTGCCGCTGTGAAGAGGTCACGGCGCGGGAAATTCTGGAAGTCCGCCCGCCGCGCTACCTCAACTGGCCGGACGATCGACGCAATCAGCTTGATTTGCGTGCGCTGCTCGGCGAGGGGCCGCCTCATCCCGATCAGATCAAGCGGCTGACCCGCGCCGGTATGGGCGTGTGCCAGGGGCGGCGATGCCGCGAACAGGTGGCCTGCCTGCTGGCGCTGAGCGCCGGCTGCGGCCTCGGTGACGTGCCGCTCGGCAGCTACCGCGCCCCGGTTCGTCCGCTGCCACTGTCGGTGGCGGCCGGACGGGAGGATCCTGCGCTGACGGCACATTGGGACACATGGTTCGGCATGAAGTCGCAATACGTGCCGTTTTGGGAGGCGCCTAAGCACGCCACCGTCGCCACGCGCGATGCCGGCGGCGCGGTGGCCAGCGAATGAGCGCGAGGGGCAATTCGGTCGTCATCGTCGGCGGCGGCGCCACGGGACTTTCGTCCGGCTGGTGGCTGGCGCAAGCCGGCGTGGATGTCACGGTGATCGACAAGGGCATCGTCGGCTGGGAGGCATCCGGGCGCAACGGCGGTGGCTGTTCGCACCATTTCAGCCCACTGTTCGCCGAGGAGCAGCGCCTGTGGCCGATGCTGGACGCGTTGCTCGGCTACCCGACCGAATTCCAGCCGCACCGCATCCGCGTGGCGTTCGACGAGGCGCAGTTCAATTTGTATGCCACGGCGATGCGCAACGCGGCGCGTCAGGGCTTTGCCAGCGAGATCCTCGGCGGCACCGATATTCGCCGGCTGGTGCCGCTGGCCGGCGCGGACGCGTTTGGCGGCTATCTTTATAAGTTCGGCGGCCACGCCAATCCGCACCGCACCGTGCAGGCCTATGGCTGGGCGCTGCAGGACCACGGCGGCCTGCTGATGCAGCATTGCGCGGTGCAGGGATTTGAACAAGCCGGTGGCCGCGTCACCGGCGTGCGCACCGATCGCGGCCTGATTGGCTGCGACCATCTTGTGCTCGCCGCCGGCCCGCAGACCCGCTATCTCGCGGCGCAATTGGGCATCGACGTGCCGATGGTCGCGGCGCGGGCCGAGATGATCGTCACCGAACCGCTGCCGCTGATGCCGCTCGGCGGCGTGGACGGCAACGGGCTGTACGGACGGCAAACCCTGCGCGGCAATCTCGCCTATGGCGGCGGGCCGCATGAATGGGTCGAGGTCATTGGCAACACCGTGCCGCCGCGCGCCAGCACGCCGTTGATGCAGGTGATCGCCGGCCGCCTGGCCCGGCTGTTCCCACGCGCCGCCCATGCCCGGGTGATCCGCAGTTGGGCCGGCATCATCGAGAACACGCCGGACGGACGGCCGGTGATCGACCGCATCGGCAACGTCACCCTCGCCACGCTGTCCAGCATCGGCTTCGGCCTGTCGCCGGCCAGCGGTCGCGCGATCGCCGAACTGGTGCAGCACGGTGCGTGCGGCTTTGCCGACCTGTCGAGCCTGCGGTTGGAGCGCTTCGCGAAGCTGGAGCAGGATTGGATCGAATTGCAGGGATGGCAGGTGGCCGCTGGAGCGGGATCGGTTTAAGTTGACTTGTATCCTGCGTTAGCGAGGTATCTCTGGCATTCCTCGGGGGTGAAGCGATCGAGCAAGGTGGCTACGGATCGCCATTTGGCTTCGACGGCTCGTGCATCCTGCTTGCGCAGCAGCGCTTTTAGCTTTGCGAACATCTGTTCGATCGGGTTGAGGTCGGGGCTGTAGGGCGGCAGCAAGACCAGCCTTGCGCCGGCGGCGCGGATGGCGTCGCGCACCTCGCTGGCCTTGTGGCTGCCAAGGTTGTCGATCACCACCATGTCGCCGGGCCGCAAGGCAGCAACCAGGTTCTCACGGTGTCAGCGGCGGCGAGAATCCGCGCATAAACGGCGCGCCTTCATTGCTGGATTGCGCCAAGGTTGGTCTGCGGTAGGCGACGTACTGGCGGCGGTGGCCAGCCGTCGGCTTCGATCATCAAGGGTGGCGGTCGGCCAGGAGCGGCTGGGCGCGCGGGCAAGTTCCGTGCCAGTTTTTTGGTCGGCGCCGTTTATGCGCGGATTCAGACCGCCGTTCACAACAGGCAATCGGCAAGCTCAAACGGTTCAAACGCGTCGCCATGCGCTGCGAGACGTCTGATATCAGCTATTCAGCCATCGTCACTTTTGCCTGCGGACTGATGCTCGTCAAATCCGTTCACACGGCCTAGCCCCCTCGCCCGGCAATCCGGCTGTTGACCGCCGATGGTTGGCGAACCTACTGTCGCGTAGGCGCAGCAGACGGCCGGTTCCGGCACCCGGCCGCGCGGCGGCGCCGGCGGGAGCGAGCGGACCATGAGAGACGGCTACGTCGTGTGCGATGTCGATGCGCTTGCCGAAGGCGGCCGGATCATCACCCGGCTGGGCGGGCAGATCAGCGTCGGGGTGTTCAAGATCGACGGCCAGGTCGTCGCCTTCCGCAATTACTGCCCGCATGCCGGGGCGCCGGCCTGCGAGGGCACGCTCGGCGGCGCGGTGGTGTCCGATGGCGGCCATGAGCGGCATCTCGCGCATGACGGACGCATCTTGAAATGCCCCTGGCACGCCTGGGAGTTTTTGTTGCCGGAGGGGGTGACGATCACCCGCCCGGAATACCGGCTGATGCGCCTGCCGGTGGCGATCGAGGATGGCAAGGTGGTGGTCGGCAGCCACCCGGTGCGACCGCCGCGCCCGCAGGTGTCGGCATGAGCGCCGCCCCGCCGGCACGGCCCGAGGGCGCCGTCTCGGTCGATCTCACCGGCCTGTCGGCCGCCGCGCTGGCGACGAAAACGCTGCACGCGGCGGCGCAGGGACATGCCGCCTCCGGCCTGCCGGTGATCGACGCCGCGGTGCATCCGCGCCCCCGGCCGGGCGAACTGCACCGCTACATGCCGAAAGTCTGGCAGCAGCGGCGGCTGCCGGCGGGGGAGCGGTATTACTATCCGAACCCGCTCGGCGACTACCTCAAGGATGCCCATGTCGCCGACGGACCGCCGGGTTCCGACGCGGCGTTGACCGCCCGCCACCTGTTCGAGGAGTGCGGCGTCGCTCAGGCGGTGCTGGCGCCGCTGACGCTCGGGCTGCTGCCGGATCTCGATCTGCTGGCGGTGATCTGTTCGGCCACCAATGAATGGCTGGCCGACACCTGGCTCGGCCCGCACAACGCGCATGGGCGCTTCAAGGGCACCATCCGGGTGGCGCCGAACCACCCCGAGGCGGCGGTTGCCGAGATCGAGCGTTGGGCCGGCCATCCCGGCTTCGTCCAGATCGGCGTGCCGATGCAGTCGATGCAACTCTACGGCAGCCGGGTGTTCCATCCGGTGTGGGAGGCCGCGGCACATCACGGTCTGCCGGTGTTCATCCATGCCGATGCCGAAACCGGCGTCGAGCTGGCGCCGACCACCGCCGGCTATCTGCGCCATTTCCTCGGCTTTGCCGCCTATCAGCCGATGACCTTCATCAGTCATCTGGCCAGTTTCATGGTCGGCGGCGTGCTCGACCGGCTGCCGCGGCTGCGGCTGGTATTTGGCGACGGCGGGTTCGACATGTGCGCGCCGTTCATCTGGCGGCTCGACAAGGATTACCGGCCGATGCGCGGCGACATGCCGTGGATGATGCGGCTGCCCTCCGACTACATCGCGCAGCATGTCCGCTTCATCGCCCACCGGCTGGAAGGGCCGGAGGACCCGGCGATACTCAACGAATGGCTCGCCATCTCCGATGCGGCGGAGACGCTGCTGTTCGGCAGCAACTATCCGGCGTGGAACATGCTGCATCCGCACGCGGCCTTCGCCGGCGCCGCGCCGGCGCTGCGCCGGCGCATCCTGGTGGACAATGCCGCCGCGCTGTACGGACTTGCCGCCGCCCCGGCAGAGGAGACCGTGTCATGACGCCACCGGCCGACATCGCCCTGGCCGAACCGCAAGCCGTCGTCGATGTGCAGATCGTCGATGGCGACATCCACGTCAATCCGCGCAGCGGCCTCGATCTAGCCGACAGCCTGCCCGAGCCGTGGCTCGGCCGCGGCTATCGCGAATTGCTGTTCGCCGGCGGCCTGCTGGGGACTTCGGTGATCTTCGCGCCGCCCAATGAGGGGCGGCGGCTCGACTCGTTCACCCCGCTCGGCCCGCCGGGGTCCGATCCGCAGGTGACCGGACGGCAGTTGTTCGACGAAACCGGCGTCGATGTCGCCATCATCATCCCGCTCGCCGACAAGTCGCTGGCCAACCCCGAGCACGAAGCGGCGATGGCCGCGGCGACCAATGCCTGGATCGGCAAGACCTGGGTGGGCGCCTATAACGGCCACGGCCGCTACAAGACGACGCTGCGCATCTCCACCGACCCTGATCTGGCGGTGGCCGAGATCGAACGCTGGGCCGGACATCCGCATGTCGTGCAGATCATGCTCAATCCGTATGCCGGCGGCCTGTTTGGCGAGAAGAAGTTCTGGCCGGTGTTCGAGGCGGCGGTGCGCCACAAGCTGGTGGTCGGCACCCATATCACGCTGCAGCGGCCCGGCCCGGCGCTGATGTCCACCTATGGCCCGCCGAGCTACTATATCGAGAATCACGGGCAATTCCCCCTGCTCTACTCGGCCCATCTGACCAGCCTGCTGTGCGAAGGGGTGTTCGAGCAGTTTCCCGATCTGCGCTTCACCTTCATCGAGGGCGGCTATGGCTGGGTGCTGCCGTATCTGTGGCGGATGGACCGGCACTGGAAGGAATTGCGGCGGGAGGCGCCGCGGCTGAAGCGGCTGCCGTCGGAATATGTCCGCGAGCATGTCTCGTTCACCCGCCAGCCGGCCGAGGAGCCGCGCAATCCGCGCCACCTCGCCCGCGTCATCGACTGGCTCGGCCCGCAATCGCTCGAATATTCCAGCGACTATCCGCACTGGGACGGCGACTACAACACGCAGTTCGGCTTTACCGGCGTGCCGCCCGAGGTGCGCCGGCAGATCATGGGCGGCAACGCGATCGACAAATACCGCCTCAGCCCGACACGCCCGGCGCGGCACTGGAGCACGTTCTGAGATGAAGATCGTGACGCAGCAGCCAGCGGCGCAGGCGGCGGTCGGCGGCGCGCTGTTTCCCGCCGGCGGCGTCGTCCGCCAGTCGATGATCGGCGCCGCCGACAGCGCCCAGCTCAGCTTCACCCTGCTGCACTTCGACGCCGGCGCGACCAATGCGTTTCACACCCATACGCATGATCAGGTGATCGTTGTCGTCGCCGGCACGGTGACCGTGGCGACCGAGCATGAGCGGCGCGAGGTCGGTCCCGGCGACGTGGTGCTGTTCCAGGCCGGCGAAACCCACTGGCATGCCGGCTCCGCGCACGGCGCGGCGGCGTTTCTCAGCGTCACGCCGCAGGGCACGACGACGCAGGTGACGTGAGCGGGGCGCGCCGGCTCAGCCGATGAACGACTTGCGGTGCGCCTCGCGCATCACCGGCATGACGATGTCCAGATCGTCGATGACGCTGCCATGCGCCGGCGCGATCAGCCGTGCCGGATAGGTCTGCAGCAGCGCCCCGAGCCGGTCCAGATACGGCGTGATCTCGACATAGCGGCTCCAGAACAGCGATGACTGCGTCAGGTAGGTCGCCAGATCGAGCGCCGGCGGCGCGTGCAGCTCGCTCGACATCAGCGCACATTCGCCGGCGCGGTGCAGCGCCTCGTCGGGAAACTCGGCGGTCTGCGGCAGATGGCCGTAGCCGAGCGCATCTACCGGGAACAGCACCTGCTGCTTGTGCTCATAGGCCCAGACGGTGTTCGGCAGATCCTCGATGATGGCGTCGAGCAGGGTGAAGCGCCAGCCGCCGCCGAGGTCGAGCGTGGTGTCGTGCGGCAGATGCCGCATCTGCCCGACATGATCGGGAAAATACAGGTGGTAGTCGCGCATGTCGCCGACCAGCACGGCGTTCGGATATTTGTCGGCGAGCTTGCCGAGATTGCCGGCATGCGGCACCTCGGGATGCGACGGCACGACATAGTCGAGCGTGCGCCCGGCCAGGATGCGGTCGAGATCGCGCTCCAGCTCCGGCCACATCGCCGGCGGCGCGGTGTCATAGAGCAACGCCCGCTCGCTGCCGACGATCAGATAAGCCGAGACGTGGAAATGCACCGGATCGGCGAACGCCGCACTCTCCAGGCAGCCGCCGACCCACCAGATGCCATCGGCAATTTGGCGCGGCAGAGTGTGCAGCGATCGGGTCATGCGGCGAGTTCCTCCAGCACTTTTTCCATCGCGTCGAGATGCCGCCGCACCAGTGCGCCGCCCTCGATCACCATGCCATGTCCGGGGGCGATGCGCTCGATCGGCCGGTCGCCGCGCATCTCGCGCAGATTGTTCAGGATGGCGCCGGTCCTGGCGCGCGCCAGCCAGCCGAACTTGGCCAGCAGATGCGCCCTGACGGTGGCGTGCGCCGACTGATCGGGCAGACCGTCATGCAGGACGCGGCCGTCGTCGCGGCGCGCCTGCACCGCGTGGCTGAACGAGTCGGAGGTGAACAGCGTGCCGGTGGCGTCGTCATAGCCCCAGAACGTCGCCAGCAGCCGGATCACCGGGCGGAGGATTTCGACGCCGCGCTCCGCCCCGAGCGGGATGCGAAAGCCGGGCGGCAGCCGCTCCATCTGCACCCGGTTGCCGCGGCAGGCGGGGTCCATGAACTTCGCCGCCTCGAAGCCGTCAAACGGGTTCGGGCCGCCGCCGGCATACAGGCGGGTGACCGGATGGCGGGCGGCGATCTCGCCGAGATTGCCGGTCACATCGAGTTCCGGGCGGGTCAGGAAGATCGCCACGCTGCGCCCGGCCGGCACCAAAGTTTCCAACTGGGCGCGGATGGCGTGGCGCTGCGCCGTGACGCCGGGATCGACCACCAGCGCCGCGTCGCCCTCGATCAGTACGTAGGTATTGAGCGGCTGCCAGCCGCGCGCCTCGGCCGGCGCCCAGGTGATGCGTCCGTCGAGCGGGATGCTTTCGCCGAGCACCCACAGACGGCCGGGCACCAGCGCCACCGGATCGCTCCAGGCGGTTACGGGAACGGCACGCTCGCTCATGTCATCTCCAGCCGCGCATCGCGGGCGCCGAGATACTGGTCGGCGAGCGCATTGGTTTCCGCCAGCTCCGCCGCCGTGCCGTGGCGCACGATGCGCCCGGCGCTGATGGCATAGGCGCGGTGGGCCAGCGGCAGTACCCAGTCCACCGCCTGCTCGCCGATCATCACCGCCATGCCGCCGGCGCCCAGCCGCGGGATCAGGCGCTGCAGCTCCTCGATCACCGGCGGCGCCAGGCCGATCGACGGCTCATCGAGCAGCATCAGCGCCGGGCGGCGGATCAGCACTTTGGCGATTGCCAGCATCTGCCGCTCGCCGCCGCTGAGGCTGGCGCCGAACGAGCGGCGGCGATTGGCGAGCGAGGGAAACAACGCATAGACCTCGTCCAGCCGCGCGCGGAACGCCGCCGGACGCAGCCGCAGGCCGGCGGTGGAGACCAGCAGATTATCCTCCACCGATTGCCGCTCCAGCACCGCGCGGCCCTGCGGCACGATGCCGATGCCGCGCTGCACGATGGCCTGAATGGACAATCCGTCGATGCGCTGGCCATGCCAGACGATGGCCCCGGCGCGCACCCGCCGTTCACCGATGATGGTGTTGAACAGCGTGCTTTTGCCGGCGCCGTTGGGGCCGAACAGGGCCACGGTCTCGCCGGCGCGGACGTCGATGGCGATGTCGTGCAGCACCATGTTCGCGCCGTAGCCGGAGGCGACACCCTGCAGCTGCAGCACCGGCGGACCCGCCGCCGCGGGCGGGGCCGGGGCGGCGGCGACCGGGCGGTCGGCGGCGCCGAGATAGGCGCGGATGACCTCGGGGTGGCTGCGCACCGCCGCACACGGTCCCTGCGCGATGTCGCGCCCCTCGGCCATCGCGGTGACCGAGTCGCACAGGCTGAACACCAGCGGCACGTTGTGCTCGACCAGCAGGACGGTGGTGCCGGCATGGCGGCGCAGGCGGTTGAGCAGCGCCTTCAGTTCGCCGACCTCGCCCGCGGTCAGGCCGGCCGCCGGCTCGTCGAGCAGCAGCAGCTTCGGTCGGACCATCAGCGCGCGGGCAATCTCGATCTGCCGCCGCTGCCAGGGCGTCAGCGCGGCCATGCGGGCATCCTCGGCGGCGACATAGCCGACTTCGGCCAGCGCGGCGCGCGCCCGCTCGCGCAGCGCCCGCTCCTCGCGCTGCGCCGCCGGCAGCCGCAGCGCCGAGGCCAGCACCCCGGCGCGGGTCCAGGAATGACCGCCGAGCAGCACATTGGCCAGCGCGGTCAGACTGTCCACCGTGGCGGCGGCCTGGAAGGTGCGGGCGACGCCGCCGGCGGCGAGGCGGTGGGTGGTCGGGGCATAGGGCGCGCCGGCCAGCGTCATGCTGCCGGAGCCGGGCCGATGCAGGCCGGAGATGACGTTGAGCGCCGTCGTCTTGCCGGCGCCGTTGGGGCCGATCAGGCCATGCAGCGCGCCGGTGGGGATTTCGGCGTTGAGGCCGCGCAGCGCCCGCACGCCGCCGAAATTGAGGGTCAGGTCGTGCAGTACCAGCATGGCTAGCGCCGCCGCCAAGTGCGCGCGGCGAGGCGGGCGACGGCGAAGTCCCAGGCGCCGGCCAGACCGCGCGGCGCCAGAACCAGCGTGGCGAGCAGCGCCGCGCCGTAGAACAATTCGCGATAGCGGCCGAGATCGGCCGATTCCGGCAGCAGGAACAGCAGCGCCGGCCCAAGCACCGCGCCGGCGATGCTGCCGGAGGTGCCGCCGACCGCCATCATCGCGACATGACCGATCGAGGCGTCGGCGGTATAGAGATTGGGGTTGGTGATGCCGAGCAGCAGCGCCTGCAGGATGCCGGCGAAGGTCGCCAGCGCGCCGGCGGTGGCGAAGGCGCGGGCGCGCATCACCGACAGATGGACGCCCTGCATCTCGGCGGCGACCGGATGATCCTTGATGGCGTGCCAGGCGCGGCCGATGCGCGAGCGGGTCAGCGTCCCCGCCAGCACGACGACGACGATGGCGGAAAAGACGCAGGCATAGCCGATCATCGTGCGGGTCAGCGGGCCGACGCCGGGCAGCAGCAGCCGCGGCACCACCAGACCGTAGCCATCGCCGGCGAAATCGCCGCCCTCCTTGGTGAAAACCTGGAATATCTCGACGAAGCCGAAGGTCGCGATGGCGAGGCTGAGGCCGCTGACGCGCACCGCCACCAGCCCGATGCCCCAGCCGATGCACCAGCCGAGCAGCAGGGTCAGCGGGATGCAGACGATCAGCGGCAGATCGAGCATGGTCAACAGAATGAGCACGCCGTAGCCGCCAACCCCCATGAACGCCGCACTGGCCAGCGACAGCATGCCGGCGACGCCGCTGAGCAGGGTCAGGCTCAGCACCGCAATGACCAGCACCGCCAGCTCGGCCAGCAGGAAGCGCGGATACGGCGCGACGAACCACAGCGCCGCCGTCGCCAGCGCCGCCGCGAGCACCGCCAGGGCGAGCCCGCGCATCTCAGACCTGCCGCAACCGGCGCGAGCCGAACAGGCCGGCGGGACGCAGCAGCAACACCAGCATCAGCACCGCGAACACCACGACATCGCGCCACGCGCCGCCGACGGTGACGACGGCGACGGTCTGCAGCACGCCGACGATCAGTCCGCCGACCACCGCGCCGACCACGCTGTCGAAGCCGCCGAGCACGGCGCCGACCACGCCGGCGAGGAACAGATGCGCCCCCATCATCGGAAACACCCCCGAGCCGGGGCTGACCAGCACGCCGGCCAGCGCCGCCAGCGCGCCGGTCGCCGCCCAGCTCAGCCACAGCATGCGGCGCACCGGAATGCCCGACATCGCCGAACGCAGCGGGTCTTCGGCGACGGCGAGCATCAGCTTGCCGCCCATCGTGCGGGTGAACCACAGGAACAGCGCCAGCGCCGCCGTCGCGGTGACGCCGATGACGACCAGCGAATTGACCGCCAGCAGCGTGCCGCCGAGATGCACCCGGCCGCCGCCGAACAGCCAGGTTTCCGAGCGATACGGACGGTCGGTGGCGATCAGCCGCGCCGCGCCGCGGATCAGCACCAGCACCGCCAGCGTGCCGACGACGAGGCTGAGCCGGTCGCGCCCGCGCAGCAGCACATGGACGATGAGGTAAAACACGCTGCCGGCGACAATGCCGGCCAGCAGCGCCGCAGCCATGGTCAGCGCCGGCGAGCCGCCCAGCGCGGTTGCCACCACATAGGCGTAGGCGCCGATCGTCACCAGTTCGCCCTGGGCGAAATTGACGATGCCGGTGGTCCGATAGATCAGCACCACGCCAATGCCGATCAGCGCATAGACGCTTCCGATGGCGAGGCCGCCGATGATGTTGTCCATTGAACGCGCCGTTGTGGTTTTGCGGCAGCTTGGTCGGCCGGTAGGCTGATCTACTTCACAGTAGAAATTCGGTCAAGGAGTGGATTGCCTATCCCAGCCGTGTGCGACATGCTGCCAACATGCCGCGGGCAACGCGGCGCCGCACGGGAGGAAACAGCATGACACAGGCAGCAGCGTGGGCGTCGGCGGGCCGCCGCGGCGTCGTCGCAGGGTGGCTGGTGGTGCTGTTGCTGCTGGCCCCGGCCGGCCGCGCCGCGGCGCCGCAATTCACCGCCCCGCCGATCATTCTCGGCGCCCATGCGCCGATGACCGGCGATGCCAGCGAACTCGGGCTCGGCTTCCGCTACGGCGCCGATCTCGCCATCGGCGAGATCAACGCGCATGGCGGCATCAATGGTCACGAGGTCAGGCTGGTGCTGGCCGATGACCAGTCCACGCCGGACGGCGCCGTCACCGCCGTCGAGCGGCTGACCACGCGCGAAAAAATCACCCTGTTGTGGGGCGGCAGTTCCAGCAGCCCGACGGTGGCGGTGCTGCCCTCGCTGCGCGACGGCCCGCTGGTCTATTATGTCAGCTTCGCCTCCGACGGGCGGGTGCTGCGTCCGTTCAGCAAATATGTTTACAGCGGCGCCGCCATGCCGGTGCCGAGCGTGGTTGCCAACATGGTGGCCTTCATCGCCGGGCCGCTGAAGGCGCACCGCGTCGCCCTGCTGGCCTGCGACCAGGCCAATTGCCGCGCCTCGACGCCGCTGTTGAAGAAGGCGTTGCAGGCCAGGGGCGTAAGCATCGCCACCGCCCAGACCTTCCATTCCGGCGACACCGACTTCACCGGCCAGATCGACGCCATCCGCGACAGCCGGCCGGATGTCGTGCAGGTCTGGGGGCTGCCGGCCGATGGCGGGCGCATCGTCGCACAGTTGCGCGGCGCCGGCATCACCGCGCCGATCGTCGGCGACACCGGGCTTGCCGATCAGAGCGTCATCACCCTCGGCGGCCCGGCGGCGGAGGGGATGTATGCGATGTGGATCGTGGCGGCGCAGTTCGCCGCCGACAACACCGGCCCGATGAAGGACTGGCGGGCCAGATTCGCCGCCGCCTTTCCCGACGCACCGAAGGGCCTGCCGAACGCCTATACGATGCGCGCCTATGCCGACACCTACGTCATCGCCGAGGCGCTGCGCCGCGCCGGGTCCGATCTCGGCAGCGACAACATCATCCGCCAGCTCGACGGCATTGCCGATTTCGTCGCCGGGCGCGATGGCGCTTTCGCCTACGCGGCGCCGATCGGCCTGCCGCGGACGTTTTCGCCCGAGGATCACCAGGGCACGCGCACGCTGACGCCGGTCGTCGTCAAGGACGGCCGGTTCACCAGCGCAACACCATGATCGCAGGATCAACGCCGATGTTGTTCGCCCCGCCCGAGATCATCCCGACCGAAGTGTTCGCAACGCTGCCCGACAGTTTCCGCAAGATCGACCAGATCACCCCCTGGGCCGCGGCGCGGCGCGGCGGCCGGCCGATCCACAGTTTCCTCGAAGGTCCATCGTTCGATCGCGCCGGCAATCTCTATGTCACCGACATCCCGTTCGGCCGCATCTTCCGCATCACCCCCTCCGGCAGCGTCGATCTGGTGACGGAGTATGATGGCGAGCCAAACGGGCTGAAAATCCACAAGGACGGCCGTGCCTTCGTCACCGACTATAAAAACGGCATCGTCGAACTCGACCTGCAGACCGGGGCGACGCGGGTGGCGCTGAGCCGGCGCTATTCGGAGACGTTCAAAGGCGTCAACGACCTGTTCTTCGCCGCCAACGGCGACATGTATTTCACCGACCAGGGCCGCACCGGCCACCACGACCCGAGCGGGCGGGTCTATCGCTGGGCGGCCGATGGCCGGCTGCACTGCCTGCTCGATCGCGGGATCAACCCCAACGGCCTGGTCACCAATGCCGACGAGAGCGTGCTGTTCGTCGCCATGACCAACGCCAACGCGGTCTGGCATCTCAACCTGATGCCGAACGACGATGTCACCGCGGTCGGCACGCTGATCCAGCTCTCCGGCGGCATCGGCCCGGATGGGTTGGCGCTGACCGAGGATGGCGGGCTGGTGGTGGCGCATCCGCGCATGGGCGCGGTCTGGGTGTTCGACGCCAAGGGCGAGCCGCGCTGGCGGGTCAATTCCTGCGGCAGCGATCTGCTCACCAACGTCGCCTTCGGCGGCCCCGACAACCGCACGCTCTACATCACCGATTCAGGCGCCGGCACGGTGCAGATGGCGCGGCTGCCGGTGGCCGGGCGGCGGATGTATTCGCACGCCTGAGCGCGGCGCGCCGGGGGTCAGACCGCCGACGGCTCGACCGTCAGCAGCTTGATCCGCCGCCCATCGACGCCGAGCGCGATCCGTCCCGCCTTCAGCGCCAGCGCATCGGCGCCGAACACCTCGCGGCGCCAGCCGCTCAACACCGGCAGCCCCGGCATATCCTCGCTGGCCAGCCGGTCCATCTCCTCGGCGCTGGCGACCAGCTTCGGCGCGACATGATGCGCCTCGCATTTGGCGGCCAACAGCACTTTGAGCAGCGACACCAGGGCCGGTGACGGCCGCGGTCCGTCGCGCCCGCCGGGCAGGTCGGGCAGCGACGCCTCCGGCAGCGCCTTGGCCTCGGCGATGGCCGCCAGCAGGGAGACGCCCATTTTGCCGCGGGCGAACCCCTCGCTGATGCCGCGGGCGCGGACCAGCGCGTCCGCGGTCTCCGGCGCCGTCGCGGCAATCTCCAACAGCGCCTCGTCCTTGAGCATGCGCTGGCGCGGCACGTTCGACCGCTGCGCCTCACGCTCGCGCCAGGCGGCGATGGCGCGCAGCACGCCGAGCAGCCTTCGGTTGCCGGTGCGCGGACGCAGCCGCTCCCACATCGCCTCCGGGTCGGCACGGTAGGTCGCCGGGTTGGCCAGCTCCGCCATCTCCTCGGCCACCCAGTCGAGCCGCCCCTCACGCTCCAGCCGGTCGCGCAACTGCTCATAGACCGGCCGCAGATGGGTGACATCGGCGGCGGCGTACTCGATCTGCGCCGGCGACAGCGGGCGGGCGGCCCAGTCGCTGAACCGATGCGCCTTGTTGATCGCCCCGCCGGTCAGCCCGGAGACCAGCGCGTCATAGCCGACCTGATCGCCGAAACCGGCGACCATCGCCGCCACCTGGGTATCGAACAGCGGGCGCGGCACGTCGCCGAAGCGCAGCAGGAAGATCTCGATGTCCTGGCGCGCGGCGTGAAACACCTTGGCCACCGCGGTATCGGCCAGCAGGGCGCCGAGCGGGGCGAGGTCGATCCCCGGCGCCAGCGCATCGACCACCGCCACTTCCTCGGCGCCGCCGAGCTGCACCACGCAGAGTTCGGGCCAGTAGGTCCGTTCGCGCATGAACTCGGTATCGACGGTGACGAAACTTTCTCGCCGCAGCCGCTCGCACAGGGCGGCGAGCGGGGCGGTTTCGGTGATCTGGACGGGGGGCGGGAACTCCGCCCGCTTGGAGCGCGGCATGCAACCGTTCTACACGCGCGGCCCGGCGGCGGGCAACTTGACAGCCGCCATCGCGCTGGCTTGTCTGCCGGGCCCTCTCCCAGCCCAGGACGCGCCGGATGCACGCCTATCGTACCCATACTTGCGGCGCGTTGCGCGCCGCCGATGCCGGTCAGGCCGCGCGCCTGTCCGGCTGGGTCCACAGCAAGCGCGACCATGGCGGGCTGCTGTTCATCGACCTGCGCGATCATTACGGCCTGACCCAGTGCGTGTTCGCCGCCGGCACCCCGGCCTTCGCCGCCGCCGACGCGCTGCGCCCGGAGAGCGTCGTCACCGTCACCGGCGCGGTGGTGCAGCGCCAGGAGGGGACGGTCAATCCGCGCCTGCCGACCGGGGAGATCGAGCTGCGCGCCGCCGAGCTGACGGTGCAATCGGCCGCCGAGGTGCTGCCGATGCAGGTCGCCGGCGAGGAACGCTTCCCCGACGAGCTGCGCCTGCGCTACCGCTACCTCGATCTGCGGCGCGAGCGGGTGCACCGCAACATGATGCTGCGCGCCGGGGTCATCGCCTCGATCCGGCGGCGGATGCTGGATCAGGGGTTCACCGAGTTCACCACCCCGATCCTGACCGCCTCCTCGCCCGAGGGGGCGCGCGACTTCCTGGTGCCGGCGCGCATGCATCCCGGCACCTTCTATGCCCTGCCGCAGGCGCCGCAGCAGTTCAAGCAATTGCTGATGGTCGCCGGGTTCGACCGCTATTTCCAGATCGCGCCGTGTTTCCGCGACGAGGCCAGCCGCGCCGACCGCTCGCCGGGCGAGTTCTACCAGCTCGATTTCGAGATGAGCTTCGTCACCCAGGAGGACGTGTTCGCCGCCATCGAACCGGTGATCGCCGGGGTGTTCGAGGAGTTCGCCGCCGGCCGCGGCGTCACCCGGCCGCCCTTCCCGCGCATCCCGTTCGACGAGGCGATGCTGCGCTTCGGCAGCGACAAGCCGGATTTGCGCAACCCGATCGAAATCCGCGACGTGACCGAGCATTTCGCCGGCTCCGGCTTCGGCCTGTTCGCCAAAATCGCCGCGGCCGGCGGGGTGGTGCGCGCCATCCCGGCGCCGGGCGCCGGCGGCAACCCGCGCAGCTTTTTCGACAAGCTCAACGAGTGGGCGCGCGAGCAGGGCGGCGGCGGGCTGGGCTACATCACCTTCGACGCCGAGGGTCCGAAGGGGCCGATCGCGCGCAACCTGGAACCCGACCGCGCCGCGGCGATCCGCGCGGCGTGCGGGCTGGCGGCGGGGGATGCGGTGTTCTTCGCCGCCGGCAAGCGCGACGCGGCGGCGAAACTGGCCGGCGCGGTGCGCACCCGGCTCGGCAGCGATCTCGGGCTGATCGCCGGCGGCGCGTTCCGTTTCTGCTGGGTCACCGATTTCCCGATGTACGAGCTGAACGAGGAAACCGGGCAGATCGATTTCAGCCACAACCCGTTCAGCATGCCGCAGGGCGGGATGGCGGCGCTGGACAGTCAGGACCCGCTGACCATCAAGGCGTTTCAGTACGACATCGTCTGCAACGGCATCGAGCTGTCGTCGGGGGCGATCCGCAACCATCGGCCGGACATCATGCTGCGCGCCTTCGCCATCGCCGGCTATTCGGCGGCGGAGGTGGAGGCGCGGTTCGGCGGCATGCTGAGCGCGTTCCGCTATGGCGCGCCGCCGCATGGCGGCTCGGCGCCGGGCATCGACCGCATCGTCATGCTGCTGGCCGACGAGCCGAATATCCGCGAGGTGATCCTGTTCCCGCTCAACCAGCAGGGCGAGGATCTGCTGATGGGCGCGCCGGCGCCGATTCCGCCGGCGCGGTGGAAGGAACTGCACATGAAGCCGGACCTGCCGCCCAAGGCGGGTTGAGGCGTTGAGGGGGCGACGATGATGCTTCGAGGCGTGGCGCTGGCGACGGTTTTGACCTGTGCGGCGGGTGGGGCGTGGGCGGCCGATCCGCCGGTCTCGGCCGCCTGCATGGCGCCGATTCCACCGGGAGCGGCCGACCCGGTGCCGCGCGACGTGCATTTTCACGTCAACGGGTCGAGCCGGCTGATTTCCATTACGCTGTGCATCGCCTCCAACACGGCGCTGCCGCTGCAGGGCGCCGCCGCCAATGTCGGGCTGTTCAGCGCCGACGGCGTGCTGATCAACTATGCCGGGCAGAGCTACAGCAATGTCCAGCCGCTGACCAATCCGGGCACGGAGGGGCCGAAGCTGCTGCTGATGTATGGCGTGGCGATCGAGGTCGATCCCAAATACGGCCAGCATTTTTCGCCCGATACGGTGGTGGCGCTGAGCACCGTCGCCTGCACCAAGGCGGCGCCGGACTGCGCCCCGGCGGCGGCGCAGACGCAGACTTTTTTGCTGCCGGTGCAGATCGACGACGATTTGCCGGGGGGAAAGAAGTAGGCAGGCGGGCGCGCGCCGGCGCCGCGCTGTCACGCGGGATACGGCGGCCGGGTGAAGCGGCGGAGGGTTTGCGGCGGGGCGCGGGCGGCGCGTGGCCGATCGTCGCGCGGGATGGCGCGCGGGGTGGCGCGCGGGATGTCGCGCGTGGGCGGCGCGGCTGGGGTGTTCGGCGGCTGGCGCGGGGTTGGCCGGCGCGCGGTGGGCCGCGGCGGCAGTTTGGGGCGCGCGACGGCCAGCATGCGGCAGAGCGGGCGCAGCAGCCGGTCGATGCCGGGGGCGGCCTCGAGCAGGGCAATCATGTCCGGCTGGGTCAGCAGATAGTGCAGTTGCG
>JAJZES010000005.1 GCA_021845985.1 Pseudomonadota bacterium
GGCGGCGGCGCGGCCGGTCCGGCGCGGCCGGTTCGGCCGATGGTTCGGCCGGGTGCGCGGCGGTGCGGCGGCAGGTTGGGGGCGGCGCCGGTGGCGCCGGTGGCCGGGGCGGCAGTTTCGGCCGGGCGACGCCGAGCATGCGGCAGAACGGGCGCAGCAGCCGCTCGATGCCCGGTGCCGCGTCGAGCAGGGCGATCATGTCCGGCTCGCTCAGCAGATGCTGCAATTGCGAGGCATAGGCGCAGGCGGCCGGGACCGGCTGGCACAGCCAGCCGGCCCGCCTTGGCAAGCGGCGCGGCGGGGTGGCCGGCGGCCGGCGGGACAGCGGCTGGCGGGGGGCAGCGCGCGGGGTGGTGCGCAACGTGCCGGCGGCGGCGCGGGCGGCGAGGCGGGTGATGCGCAAGGACATCCGTTTCAACCGCGCCCACAGCAACATCAGGACCGGGATGGCGAGAAACCCGCGCGGCGCGCGTGCCGCGGCGGCCTTGCACACATCATCGATGATGCGGGCGAGGCGTTCGGCCGGGGGCAGGGGGGGGGCGAGGTTCACGAACGGAACAAGAACACAAAACCCCCCACCTGGGCAAGCCCGTCGTGCGCTGGCGCCCTGGGATGGCGCGCCGACGCTTGCTATCCCCCGGCCGGGGCCGCCATACATGGCCCGGCATGCGCCTGTAGCTCAGTTGGTCAGAGCGGGCCGCTCATAACGGCTTGGTCGCAGGTTCGAGTCCTGCCGGGCGCAGAGTGACCGGGTGCGGCGTGTCGCGTTATCCGGCGGCGCGGCGGCGGTCGGACGGATCGGTCCAGTAGTAACCGGTGGTGACCACGGCGAAGTCGAGCCGGCGGGCGCCGGCAACCGCGATCTGGGCATCGCCATCGGTCCAGCGCCAATGCGCCTCCGCCGCATGCCAGCCGGCGCCGAGCCGGGCATCGTCGAGCGGCAGCGTTACCCCGTCCAGCGCCAGACCGGCGACGGCGACGCCAAGCCGGCGCGGGTCGGCGCCGGGCATGTCCATGTGCAGCGGCACCCAGGCGCGGGTGACCAGACGCACGCTCTGTGTGCCGGGCGGCAGGGTGACGCCGCCGGCCTCGACGGGCAGCGGGCGCCCGTCGGCAAGCACGCACAGGTCGGGATCGGTGGTTGTCGCATAGCCGAGCGCGGCGGCGCGCCCGGCGAGGCGGGCGCGCAGCGCGGCGAGCGGCGCACCCGCGGTGAGCAGCGGCGCGCAGGCCTCTGTCGCCCAGATGCGCAGGGCGAAATCCGGGTGCAACTGCAGCGCCGCGCCGCCCTCGGTGAAGGCGCCGCGGTTGCCGGTGTCGAGGAAGCTCTCGCTCGGCAGCGCTTCGGCCAACAGGATGTCGTGGCGGTCGAGTTCGACGTGGAAATAGGTGATAGCGCCGCGCGGCGCTTCCTGGGCGATGGTGGCGCCGTTGAGCAGATAGCGCACCGGCACCAGCGCGCCGTCGAGCGCCACCGCGTGATCGGGCGACAGCAGCAGGTCGCGCGCCGGTTGCTGCGGCGCGATGGCGCCGGCGCGGATGCGCACCGGCAGCACGTCGTGCGGGCGCGGATGGCGGGCGGGGTCGAGCGTGCGGCTGCCGATCCAGGTGATCGGCGCGATGCGGCCGCAAGCGGTGACAAGCTGATCGGTGCCGACGCGCAGTTCTTCGACCGCGACCTCGCCCTGTGTGGTGCGGATGCGGGTGCCCTGATGGAAGCAGGCGAGCACCGCGGAGTCGCTGAACACGAGGCCCTGGACGTTGGTGAGGGTATCGACGACGCCGGTGATGTCGCTGGTCACGTCGATGGTCGGGCCGAAATTATAGCTGTAGTCGCCGCGCACATTGGCGAACACCACCTTGTTGGTGCCACCGCCGCCGTTGATCGTGTCGCTGTTGGCGTTGACGTAGAAAATGTCGTTGCCGGCGCCGCCGATGGCGGTGTTGATGGTGGTGTTGGCGGCGATGGCGAGGTTGTTGACCATGGTGTCGGCACTGCTGAAGGTGCCGGGCGTCAGATCGACGGTGGAGGCGGCGGTGAAGCCCGACAGGTCGAGCGTGTTGTTGGCGCCGCCGTCGTAGAAGGTGACGATCGGCTGCTGGTTCTGGGTGAAGTCGTAGGAGGCGACGGGGTGGGCGGAAAGCGTGCCGAAGGTGGAGTTGAAGCCGAACGTGTCGTTGCCGTTCAGCGTCGCGGTGTTGGCGCCGTAGATCTGCTGCGCCGCGCCGATGTCGTAGAGCATCGGCGTCTGCGGATAGATGGTGTTGCCGCCGAAGATGTAGCTGGCGCCGGACTGCGCCGCGTCGATATACGACATCACGGTGTATTGCCGGGTGTCGGTGAAGAACACCTGTGACGGCAGGTAGCTGGCCAGCCCGGTGCCGCTGTCGTTGTACGGGCCGGGATGGCCGAAGCCGATGGCGTGGCCGAGTTCGTGCAGCAGCGTGGTGAAGCCGTAATTGCCGTAGCCGGAGGTGTCGGCGGTGCCGAGCGAGGCGAGGTTGGTCCAGCCGGGCGTTGCCGTGTCGATGCTGATGGTGGCCTGGCTGGCCACCGTGTTGCCGGCGTCGAGCGTGACGGAATACGAGGTCTGGGCACCGCCGGTGGCGTTGGTGGTCAGCAGCAGATCGGCGGCATGCACGCCGCCCGCCGCCTCGAAGGTGATGTTGGCGACGTCCTCGTACAGCGTCATGGCGGCGAGGAAGGCGCTCTTGTCGGCGCTGTCGAGCGTCGACGTGCTGTCGAAGGTGTAATAGACGATGTGCGGCGCCGGCCAGGGATGCGGAATCGCCGGTTGCCCGTTGTAGGTGTCGGCGTTGTTGGCGACCATGTAGGTCTCGACCTGCGACGGCGTGCCGATCGTCTCTGGTGTCAGGAAGGTGCCGCCATGGCCATCGGTGACGGTATTGAGCACGGCGCCGCCGGCCAGGGTGAAGGCGCCGACCTGGGTCGCGCCGTCGAACAGCGTCAGCAATTGCGTGCTGCTGTTGTAGCTGGTCGAGGTGATGGTGCCGTTGACGTCGATCACGTCATGGCCGGTCATGTTGCTGACGACGCCGCTGAACGTGCTGGCATTGCCGAGATCGATGGTCGAATCGGTGCTGCCGAAGGTGATCGTCTGGGTCGGCGCGACGACGGCATCAAGCGTCAGCACGCCGTTCAGCGACACCGTGCCGAGGCCATGCAGCGTGCCGTTGATGGTGAGGCTGCCGCCGGTCATGTCGATCAGGCCGGAATTGGTCAGCGTGCCGCCGGTCAGCGTCGCCGTGCCGCCGGCGACGGTGATCGTGCCGAGATTGTCGAGTGTTCCGGCCAGCGCCAGCGTGCCGGCGTCGAGCACGATCGAAGTGCCGTTGTATATGTCGCCGGCGAGTGACAGCGTGCCGCCGTTGACCGTCATGGTGCCGACGTTGTGCAGGCCGGCCATCACCTCGATGGTGGCGAACGCCGGCGCATAGACCGCGCCGACATTGCCGAGATAGCCGATGATGTCGATCAGGCCGCCAAAAAAGCTGCTGCTGCCGAGCGAAGCGCTGGCGAACATGGTGCCCTGATTGACCACGTTGCCGGACAGATCGAGCGTGCCGCCGATGGCGCTGATGCTGCCCTGGTTCGTGCTGGTCAGCCCGACAGCGACGTCCATCGTGCCGAAGCTGGTGGCCAGCATGCTGGCCGAGTTGGTCAGCACCGCGCCGGCGCCGCCGATGAGCGACAGCACGCCGTTGTTGGACGCCTCGATCAGACCCGTGTTGGTGAAGGTCGCGACGTTGGCGATTGGTTCGATGTTGAGCGTCAGCGGATGGTTGAGCGCATTCAGCGTGCCGGCGAAGCTGACCGTGCCGCGGGCGATCAGGTCGCCGAAATCGCCGGTAAACGGCGTGGAGATGGTGATGCCGCTGCCGAAAGTGACGTTGCTGACGTCAAGCGTTGGGATGGTGCCGGTGCCCGAGTAGGCGAAATCGATGAAAATGTTGTCGAGCGTGCCTTGCGAGCCGGTGGCGGCATCGGCGGCAGAGAGGACAACCGTGCCATTTTCCAGAATGGCGGTGTCGCCGGCGACCGGCTGGGTGGTCAGGGCGCCGTTTTCGATCCAGGTGCTGGAATACCAATCGCCACTGGTGTTGGTCCAAAACCTGTCCGCCATGTTCTTTATCCCGTGATCGTCGCCAAACCATAACGCGAATTTGATTTGGCGTCATCCCGCTTTTGGCGAGTCGGGCGGGCCTGTCGCGGCCGCGGCGATCGTGTAAATACCCCTCACATGACCCGGCCGCGCGACAGCTATCATCACGGCAACCTGCGCGAGGCGCTGATCGAGGCCGCTTTGCGGCTGATCCGCGAGCGCGGTCCGGCGGGGTTTGCCTTCGTCGAGCTGGCGCGCGCCGCCGGGGTCAGCCCGGCCGCGCCGTACCGGCATTTCCGCGACCGCACCGCGCTGCTCGGCGAAATCGCCCGCCGCGGCTTCGTCCGCTTTGCCGCCGATCTCGATGCGGTGTGGAACGGCGGCCGGCCCGACGCGGTCGCTGCCTTCGACCGGGTCGGCAAGGCCTACCTCGCCTTTGCCCGGCGCGATCCGGCCTCCTACGCGGTGATGTTCGAGAGCGGGCTGCCGCTGGAGGAAAGCCCGGAGCTGCGCCAGGCCTCCGATCTCGCCTTCGAGGTGCTGCGCCGCGCCGCCGACGCCATCTGCGCCACCGCCACCGGCCGCCGGCCGCCGGCGCTGATGGTGGCGCTGCATGTCTGGGCGATGGCGCATGGCGTCGCCAGCCTGTTCGTCGGCCATGCCGATGGCGGGCGCTTCCGGCTGCCGATGACGCCCGAGGAGCTGCTCGAAGCCGGCGTGCTGATCTACCTCCAGTCGCTCGGCCTGGCCGGCACCCCGGCGGGACGCTCTTGACAGCGCGGGGGGGCATTCCCACGATGTAATGGCCATTTACATTGGCCTGGAGGAGTTCATGGTGCTCGCGGCGAAGATGGACGAGTACGGGCGGGGCGGCTGGATCGCCGCCACCGTGCTGGCGTTCTGGGCGTTCTGGCCGCTCGGCCTCGCCTTGCTCGGCTTCCTGGCGTTCAGCGGTCGGCTGCGCGGCGGTTGCGGGCGGGGACGCTGGCACAACACCGAGGCGACCGGCGGCGGTTGCGGTCGCGGCAAGTGGAACCGCGCGGCGCCGACCAGCGGCAACGCCGCGTTCGACGACTACCGCGCCGAGACGCTGCGCCGACTGGAGGAGGAGCAGCAGCAGTTCCGCGACTATCTGGAGCGGCTGCGGCGGGCCAAGGACAAGGCGGAGTTCGATCAGTTCATGGCCGACCGGCGCAACGCGTCGCCGGCGCCGGAGCCGCCGCCGATCTGACGCTCTCGCCCCTCCCGCGACGCGCGCGGGAGGGGCGGTTGCGGCTCAGCGGATGCCGGCGTCGATCAGCGACACCAGCCCGCCGATGGATTGCGGCGTCACCGTGCCGGCGCCGGTGTTGATCGACAGGCCGGGCATTTTGTATTTCGCCGTCATCACGCATTGGGTGACCGGCATGAAGCCCTGCAGATACAGCAACTGATCGAGCGTCGCCGAGATATAGCCGGTCTTCAGCCCGCTGATCGTCGCCGGGCCGAGATCGATGCCGCCGACGGTGATCTCGCCCGGCTTCTTGCCGGACTTCTTCAGCACGTCGGCGAGCACGCCGGTCACCCCGCCGTGCTGCGTGCCGATCGCCTTCAGTTTCGGGTGCGACTGGACATAGGCGGTCAGCACAGGGATGGCGAGCGTCGGATCGGAATTGGCCTCCTGGGTGATCTCCAGCCGATCGACCTTCAGCCCGGCCTTTTCCAGTGTGTCGGCGAGGCCCTTTTCGGACAGGCCGCGCTCAGCCTGGCTGAACACGCCATAGACCATCGCCTCGTCGCCGGCTTTGAGGTGTCCGTCGGCGATGATCGCATTGGCGGTCAGCGTGCCGCCGGCATAAAGATCGACGCCGGCATAGCCGAAGCCCTTCGACCCAAACTCCTTTTGCAGCGAGGTCAGCGGCGAGTTGCCGTCGGTGACGACGATGCCCTGCTCCACCGCCTGCTTGACCAGATCGTGGAAGGCGTCGGCGCCGGGATGGCCCATGATGACGATGCAGGCCGGCTTGGCCGCCATCGCCTGTTTGAACTGCTCGATCATCTTCTCCGGCGCCCAGGAGGAGAATTGCTCGTTGAGCTTATCGACGCCGAGCGCCTTGGCGGCGGCGGCGGCGCCGGTCTGGCGCGCCAGGGTGGCGCCGTCGCCGGCGTTGCCGCCCATCTGCATGTAGATGGTCATGCCCTTGCCGGGCGCGTCCTCGGCGCGCGCGGCGGTGGCCAACAGGGCCGTCGCGGCGGCGGCGGCAAGCAGCGTGTGCTTCAGGTTCATTGGGTGTTTTCCTCCGGTTTTCGCGTGGGGGTGGTCAGCCCTGGCGCGGCCCGGCGCCCCCCGGCGCCGCCCGCCCTCCGGCCGGGGACGCCCGGCCGGTGTCCGATCGGCGCAGACTCCGCAGCAGCGTCGCCCGCCGCCCCGGCTCCTCGACGAACAGATAGAACACAATGGCGATCAGGAAGATCAGCCCCTGCACCGTGCGCACCCAGGCGCCGGTGAGGCCCGAGGCGACCAGCCCGGCCTCGATCATCCAGATGATGAAGCAGCCGAACACGGTGCCGACCAGGGTGGCACGCCCGCCGAAAATCGAGGTGCCGCCGATCAGCACCGCGGCGATGGCGGTCAGCAGATAGCCCTGTCCCTGATTGCCGAAATAATTCTTGTTCTCCAGCGTCAGCATCATCGCCGCGACCGCCGACAGCGTGCCCATCAGCGTGTAGAGGCGGATCTTCTCCCAGCCGACATTGATGCCGACGACCCTGGCCACGTCGTTGTTGTCGCCGATGAACAGAATGTGCTCGCCGAAGCGGTGGCGGTTGAGCAGGAACCACAGGAAGACCACGATCAGCGCCGTCCACACCGCCTGCACCGAAATCTGGTCCTGCCAGGCGATCGAGTTGGGGTCGCCGAAATTGCCGACGATCAGCTTCCACACGCTGCTGTCCTCGGCCTCGCGCAGGGCATAGGATTTGCCGCCCGACAGCACCGTCGCCATGCCCGACCAGAAGAACTGGGTGCCCAGCGTGGCGATGAAGCTGGGGATGCCGATGCGCGCGATCAGCAGCCCGTTGACCACGCCGACCAGCACCCCGGAGGCCAGGCCGCCGAGCACGGCGAGCCAGCCGAGATGATATTGCTTGAACAGCAGGGCGAAGACGAAGCCGGAAAAGGCGATCACCGCCGGAAACGACAGGTCGATCTCGCCGGCGCCGATGACGAAGGTCAGGCCGGCGGCGAGCAGAATGAGCGGCGGCGCGGTCGAGAGCAGGGTGGTGTAGATCTGCGGCGCCAGGAAAACCTCCGGCGCCGTGTACATGAACAGCGCCAGGATCAGCGCGAACACCAGGATGATCGGCAGCCCCTCGATGCGGGCGAACAGGGAACGGCGGATGCGCTCGGCCATGTTTACTCCGTCAGCGATGCTGCTGAAGGTCGATGAGGTATTCGGTCAGCTCCGCCACCGACATCTCGCGCGGGGCGATGTCGGCGACGATCTCGCCGCGGTCGAGCACCACCAGCCGGTCGGCGACCTCGTGCACATGCGCGAGATTGTGCTCGATGTAGATGCAGGCACGGCCGGATTGTTTGATGCGGCGGACGAAATCCAGCACTTTGCGAACCTCCTTGACCGCCAGCGCGACCGTCGGCTCGTCAAGGATGATCAGGTCTGAGTTGAAGTGCATCGCCCGACCGATGGCGATGCCCTGCCGTTCGCCGCCGGAGAGCTGCCGCACGTCGGAATCGACGCCGATGCCGACGCCGCGAAAGCCGATGGTGTTGAGCAGGATGTCGTTGGCGATCCGCTTTTCCTCGCGGATGTTGATGAAGCCGAAGCGGTTGACGATCTGCCGGCCGACGAAGAAATTGCGCCACAGCGGCTGCTTCTCGCCGAGCGACTTGTCCTGATAGACGGTCTCGATCGACATGGCGTGCGACATGCCGACCGAATGATGCGCGAGGTCGATCGGCTGGTCGCGGACATAGATGCGCCCGGCGCTCGGCGGGGTCACGCCGGTCAGCACCTTGATCAGCGTCGATTTGCCGGCGCCGTTGTCGCCGATCAGGCCGACGATCTCGTTGCGGCCGATGGCGAGGTTGATGTCGCGCAGCGCGTGCACGGCGCCGAAATATTTCTGCACCCCCTCCATGCGGACGATGTGGGCGAAATCGCCGTCGCGGCCAGCCGGTGCCAGTGCGCTGTCGGGCGTCATGCCGCGTGCGTCTCCCCCGCGCCATCCTGCGGACGGCTCATTTGTCAGGCATAATCGGCGCCGCCGTCCGGCCTGTCAACCCGTGGCGTCGCCGCGCGGATCGGCTATCGTGGCGGCAAACCGGGAGGCAACCGATGAGCGAAAACCCGCATGTGGTATATGACCGGCGCTTCAACGCGCTGATTTTCGGCCACACCAAGCTGGAAAAACTGTGGACCGGGGCACGCTGGGCGGAGGGGCCGGCGTATTTCCCCGCCGGGCGCTATCTGGTGTTCTCCGACATTCCCAACGACCGGTTGATGCGCTTCGACGAGGGCAGCAATACCGTCTCGGTGTTCCGCAGCCCGTGCTTCAATGAAAACGGCCACAGCGTCGATCGGCAGGGCCGGCTGATTTCCTGCGAGCATCGCGGGCGGGCGGTGACGCGCACCGGCTTCGACGGCCGGCGGGAAGTGCTGGCGACGACCTGGCGCGGCAAAAAGTTCAACTCGCCGAACGACGTGACGGTGAAATCGGACGGCAGCATCTGGTTCACCGATCCGAATTACGGCATCGACACCGAGTATGAGGGCGACGCCGCGCCGATGGAGCAGGACGGCTGTTACGTCTATCGCATCGCCGCCGAGGGCGGCGCGGTGACGGCGGTGATCACCGACATGAACAAGCCGAACGGCATCGCCTTCTCACCCGACGAGAGCCTGCTCTATGTCGCCGATACCGGCGCCACGCATGATCCGTCGGTGGCGCCGGTGATCCGCGCCTTCCCGGTCAGCGCCGATGGCGCCAGCGTCGGCGAGGGCAAGGTATTCGCCACCTGTGATGCCGGGTTCTTCGACGGGTTCCGCGTCGATGTCCACGGCAATATCTGGAGTTCGGCCGGCGACGGCGTGCATTGCTTTGCGGCGGACGGCACGCTGCTCGGCAAAATCCCGGTGCCGGAGATCTGCGCCAACGTCACCTTCGGCGGCGTCAAGCGCAACCGGCTCTATATTTGCGGTCAGACCTCGCTCTACTCGCTGTTCCTCAACACCAAGGGGCTGCCATTCTGCTGATCCCCGGCCGCCGGCGGCTCAGCGACTGCACGAGGCGCCGCCGAGCACGCAGAAGCGGGCGCAATGCGGATGGTTCAGCGCCACCGGGCGCAGCGCCGCCGCCAGGGTCGCGCCAAGCTCGAACTGTGGATCGTCGGGCAGCAGCGTGCAGGCGACCACGGCGGGCGCGGCGGCGTCGCGCCGGCGCAGCACCATGCGGGAACTGGCGCACATCATCTCCTCCGGCCGGCGGTGCAGCAGGCCCCAGCAGGCGGTGGTGATCTCGGCCACGTCGGCCGCCGCGTCGAGTTCGGGAAACAGCGTCAGTGCCACCGGATCGGCGGCATCGACGGCGACGCCGATGGCGGCGAACAGCGCGGCATAGCCGGCCCGCGCCGCCGCTTCCGGCTCGGCACCCCAGCGGCGGCCGGCGACATGCACGCTGAACCCGGCGTCGGCGAGCCAGCGCAGCCCGTCGATCGCCGTCTCCCAGGTGCGCCGGCCGCGCTCGGCCTCATGCAGACCGCGCGTGTGGTGATCGAGCGACACCCGCAGCGTCAGTCGCGGCTGGCGCAGCGCCAGCAGCCGCGCGCGCTGCCGCTGCATCGGGCGCATGGCGTTGGTCAGCACCAGCGCATCGAGGCCGCGGCCGAGCACATCCGCCAGCATCTCCGGCAGATCGGGGTTCATGAACGGCTCGCCGCCGGTGAAGCCGATCTGTTCGGTGCCCAGGGCCGCCGCCTCGTCGAGGTAGCGGCGCACCTCCGCAGCCGTCAGCCAGGCCAGCCGGTCGTTGTGCGGCGACGATTCGATGTAGCAGGTGCGGCAGGTCAGGTTGCACAGCGTGCCGGTGTTGAACCACAGCGTGCGCAGCCGGCCGGGCGCCACCACGGCGCGCGGCTCGCCGCGGGCGGTGACGGCGGGGTCGCGGAACTTGCGCGGGTCGAGCGGCAGGCGGGCAGGGGCGGCGAGGTCCATCAGCGGGAAATAGCATCGCGCCGCGACAATAAAACCCGTCGCCGCCGCGTCGCCTGCGGGTTCAGCCGCAGCGCGCCAGTCAGCGCCGGTAGGGCAGCGGCAGCAGCCGGCGCACCGGCAGTTTTACCGGCGCCAGCAGGCCCGGCAAGATGACCAGCGCCTGCGGATCGTGATCGACGATGAGTTCGCGGCAGGCGCCGCAGGGGGCGACCACGGCAAGCTCGCGGTCCGCCTCCTCGGGCTTCGGATGGCGCACCGCAACCACGGTGGCGATGCTGCCGTCGCCCTCCAGGATCGCCCGGCCGACGGCGACCGCCTCGGCGCAGACGGAGAGCCGGCCGACCGTGGTGCCGAGATGCAGCCCGGTCCAGATGCGCCCGTCGCGACCGCGCAGCGCCGCCGCCACCATGTGCCAGAACGGCCGGTAATGCCGCAGCATCACCGCCCGCGCCGCGGCCAGCAACTCGTCGTCGCCGGCGTCGAGCGGCAGCCCCGGCGCGATGTCTGAAGCGTCGTCCGGCACGCCTTACTCCGCCGCCTCGGCCTCTTCCTCGGTGGCCAGCATCACGTTGGCCATGATGCCGGATTGCGCCCGCACCTTCTTTTCGATCAGCTCGCCGATCTCGGCGTGCTCGCGCAGGAACTGCTTGGCGTTTTCCCGGCCCTGGCCGATGCGCTGGCTATCGACGCTGTACCACGCGCCGGATTTCTCCACCGCGCCGGATTTGGTGCCGAGGTCGATCAGCTCGCCGACCTTGCTGATGCCCTCGCCGTACATGATGTCGAACTCGACCTGACGGAACGGCGGCGCCAGCTTGTTCTTGACCACTTTTACCCGGGTTTGGTTGCCGACGATCTGCTCGCGGTCCTTGATCGCGCCGATGCGGCGGATTTCCAGGCGGATCGAGGCGTAGAACTTCAGCGCGTTGCCGCCGGTGGTGGTCTCCGGGTTGCCGAACATGACGCCGATCTTGAGTCGGATCTGGTTGAGGAAGACCAGCATGGTGTTGCTGCGCGAGACGCTGCCGGTCAGCTTGCGCAGCGCCTGGCTCATCAGCCGCGCATGCAGGCCGACATGGGCGTCGCCCATCTCGCCCTCCAGCTCGGCGCGCGGCACCAGCGCGGCCACCGAATCGACCACCAGCACGTCGATCGCCCCCGACCGCACCAGCGTATCGGCGATCTCCAGCCCCTGTTCACCGGTATCCGGCTGGCTGATCAGCAGGTTATCGACATCGACCCCGAGCTTGCGGGCATAGGTCGGGTCGAGCGCGTGTTCGGCGTCGATGAAGGCGCAGGTGCCGCCGCGCTTCTGCGCCTCGGCAATGGCATGCAGGGCGAGCGTGGTCTTGCCCGAGCTTTCCGGGCCGTAGATTTCGACGATGCGTCCGCGCGGCAGGCCGCCGATGCCCAGCGCCATGTCCAGCCCGAGCGAGCCGGACGAGATCACCTCGATATGCTCATCGCCGGGCCGCGCCCCCATGCGCATGATCGAGCCCTTGCCGAAGGCCCGTTCGATCTGCTGCACGGCGGCGTCGAGCGCCTTGTTTTTGTCCATGAAATCGTCCCCCGGATGGCCGGCGATGCTGTCATGCCGGCGGCGGAGTCGCAACCGGCGGGCGCGGCGTTCCGCGCCATTTGTTCGTTATATGTTCGTCAACCGGGGAACGCAAAGAGAACTCTTGCCGTGCGGCCAAAAATCACCCCCGCTGCGCCAGCCGGGCCAGCAGAAAATCACGGAACACCGCGACCCGCTTGGAGGTCCGCAGCTCTTCGGGATAGACGAAATAGACATCCACCTTCGGCGCCTTCAGGTCGGCCAGCAGCCGCACCATGCCGTGCGCCTCCTCCTCCGCCGCCATGTAGTCGGGCAGCGCGGCGATGCCGATGCCCGAGCGCACCGCCATGACCATCGCCTGCAGGCTGTTGACTTCGAGCAGCGCCCGTCGCGGGTTGCCGGCGCGCCGGCCGATGTCGCCGAGCCAGTTGATGTCGGCCACCGGCGGGCGGTAATCGCCGAACAGGATGATGCGGTGATTGTCCAGATCCTCCGCCCGCTGCGGCGTGCCGTGGCGGCGGACATAGTCCTCGCTGGCGCAGACATGCCACTCCATCGACATCAGATGCCGCTGCACCAGATCCGGCTGCTTGGGCGGGTGCATGCGGATGGCCACGTCCGCCTCCCGCATCGCCAGATCAAGGTCGCCGTCGTCGAGGATCATCGACATCGTCACGTCGGGATACTGATCGAGGAATTGCTGCACGCGTGGCGCCAGCCAGGTCGCGCCGAAGCCGACGGTGGTGGTGACTTTGAGCCGCCCGGCCGGTTTTTCCTTGCTCTCGGTCAGCAGCGCCTCGGTCATCGCCAGTTTGGCGAACACCTCGCGCACCGTGCGGTTGAGGCTTTCCCCCTGCTCGGTGAGGATCAGCCCGCGCGCGTGGCGGTGGAACAGCGGCACCTGCAGCGCCTCCTCCAGCGCCGAGATTTGCCGCGATACCGCGGACTGGCTCAGGTTCAGCGTGTCGCCGGCGTGCGTAAAACTGCCCGCTTCGGCGACCGCGTGGAACACGCGCAGCTTGTCCCAGTCCATCGTCAGGCCATTCCCTTCATGCGGCAGCGAGCGCCGAGTCGGCACCCTGCGCGGCCAACCACTTTTCGGCTTCCAGCGCCGCCATGCAACCTGTTCCTGCGGCGGTCACCGCCTGTCGCCACAGCTTGTCCTGCACATCGCCGGCAGCGAACACGCCATCGACCGAGGTGCGGGTGCTGCCGGGCGGCGTCACCACGTAGCCCTCGGCGTCCAGCGCCACCTGGCCGACGAAGGGCGCGGTGGTCGGCGTATGGCCGATGGCGACGAACACGCCGTCCACGTCGAGGCGCTGCTCGGCGCCGGTGCGCAGGTTGCGCAGCCGCACGCCATCGACGCTGGCCGGGGTGCCGGCGGCGGTGATCTCCTCGACCGCACTGTCCCACACCACGCGCACCTTCGGGTTGGCAAACAGCCGCGCCTGCAGGATTTTTTCCGCCCGCAGCGAGTCGCGCCGATGGATCAGCGTCACGCTCGCCGCGTGATGGGTCAGATAGAGCGCCTCCTCGACCGCGGTGTTGCCGCCGCCGATCACGGCGACGCGCTTGCCGCGGAAGAAGAACCCGTCGCAGGTGGCGCAGGCGGAGACGCCGAAGCCCTGCAGCCGCTGCTCGCTCGCCAGACCGAGCCAGCGCGCCTGCGCCCCGGTGGCGATGATCACCGCGTCGGCAAGATAGGTGTCGCCGCCGTCGCCATGGGCGACGAACGGGCGGCGGCTGAATTCGACCCCGGTGATCAGGTCATTGACGATCTGCGTGCCGACATGCCCGGCCTGCGCCGCCATTTGCTCCATCAGCCACGGCCCCTGCACCGCGGCGGCGAAGCCCGGATAGTTCTCGACATCCGTGGTGATCATCAACTGGCCACCCGGCTGCAGCCCGGCCACCAGCAGCGGCGCCAGCCCGGCGCGCGCGGCATAGATCGCCGCCGTGTAGCCGGCCGGTCCGGCGCCGATGATCAGAATACGGGTGCGCATGGTCTGCGGCATGGTTGCTCCGCGCGAAAGTGTCGGCAGCATATCGGGCGGCGCGGGGTCAGAACAAGGAACCATCCGCGAACTGCCCTTGCCCGGGCGGATTCGTGCAATAATATTTCGCGTGGACCGCTGGAGCCAGAATTGATGAAGCCGCAGCCTGACGATGCCCCGCTGCTCGACCCGACCGACCGGCGCATCCTGTCCGAGCTGCAGGCGGATGGACGGATGACCAACGTGGAACTGGCCCGCCGCGCCGGCATCTCGGCGCCGCCCTGCCTGCGCCGGGTGCGCCGGCTGGAGGAGGCGGGGATCATCCGCGGCTACCACGCCGACACCGACCCGCAGAAGCTCGGCTGGGAGATCACGTTCTTTGCCGTGGTCGGGCTGGAGAGCCAGAAGGAGACGGTGCTGTCCGGCTTCGAGCAGATGGTGGCGAGCTGGCCGGAGGTGCGCGAGTGCCACATGATCCGCGGCGGCGGCGATTTCCTGCTCAAGCTGGTGGCGCGCGACACCGCGCATGAGAATCTGCTGACCCAGCGGCTCACTGGCGCCGCCCATGTCGGGCGGGTGCAGACGCTGAACACCATCCGCACCAGTCGGCTGCTGGCGGGGGTGCCGTTCTGAGGTGATGGCGCTGCTGCTCGGCCTCACCGCGCTGCGGCTGGCCGTGGCCGCGGCGCTGCCGCTGGCGCCGGACGAAGCCTATTACTGGGTGTGGTCGCGGGCGCTGGCCGCCGGCTACCCGGACCATCCGCCGATGGTGGCGCTGTGGATCAGGGCGGGGACGCTGCTGCTCGGCCCCGGCGCGCCCGGGGTGCGGCTGCTGGCGCCGATCGCCGCCGCGCTGGGCAGCCTGCTGCTGGTGCAGGCCGGGCGCGACCTGCTGGGCTCGCGCGCGGCGGGGGTGCGCGCGGCGGTGCTGCTCAACGCGACGCTGCTGTTCGGCGCCGGCGCGGTGACGATGACGCCGGATACGCCGCTGCTGTTCTTCTGGACCGCGACGCTGTGGGCGCTGGCGCGGCTGCTGGCCAGCGGGCGCGGCGGCTGGTGGCTGGTTGCCGGCGCCGCCGCCGGGCTGGCGCTCGACAGCAAATACACGGCCGCGCTGCTGGCGCCGGCCATCCTGGCGTGGCTCGTCGCGGTGCCGGCGCTGCGCCCCTGGCTGCGCCGGCCGCAGCCTTGGGCCGGGGCGGCCATCGCCGCGCTGCTGTTCGCCCCGGTGGCGGCGTGGAACGCGGCGCATGGCTGGGCCAGCTTCATCCGCCAGGGCGGACGCACCGGCGACTGGCACCCGGCGCGGGCGGCGCAGTTTCTCGGCGAGTTGCTGGCCGGGCAGCTCGGGCTGGCGACGCCGCTGCTGGCGGTGCTGTTTGCCGCCGGCATGGTGGTTGCGGCGCGGCTTGCGTGGCGGCGCGATGCGGCGTGGACGCTGCTCGCCGCGCTGACGCTGCTGCCGGCGGCGGTGTTCGTCCAGCACGCGCTGGGCGACCGGGTGCAGGCCAACTGGCCGGCGGTGATCTATCCCGCAGCCGCCCTCGCCGCCGCCGGGCTGCGCCGGCAGCGTCCGGCGGTCGCGCTCGGCCTGGCGCTGACCGCGCTGGTCTATGTCCAGGCAACGCTGGCGCCGCTGCCGCTGTCGGCGCGGCTCGACCCGACGCTGCGCCGGCTCGGCGGCTGGGACGGGCTGGCCGACACGGTGGCCGCGGCGGCGGCGCGCGACCATGCGGCCTTCGTCGCCGTCGAGAATTACGCCACCGCGGCGGAACTGGCGCGCCGGCTGCGGCTGCCGGTGATCGGGCTGGATGCGCGCTGGGCGCTGTTCGATCTGCCGCCGGCGGCGCCGGGCGCGCCGGGGCTGCTGCTGCAACCCGCGGCGCAGGGCGATGTGGTGCGCGCGCGTGGCGGGATGGTGGCCGAGCGCTATCGGCTCTATCCGATGGCGGCCCTGCCGCCGGGTGTGCCGGCGGTGATGCTGCCCAGGCCGGAGTGACCGAGGATGGACCTGCCCACCCATGACGACGTGCGCCACGCCGCCGTCCGCATCGCGCCGCATGTCGTGCGCACGCCGATGCTGCGCAGCGCGGCGCTGGACCGCGCCACCGGCGCCAGCGTGCTGATCAAGCCGGAGCCGCTGCAGCGCACCGGCAGTTTCAAGCTGCGCGGCGCCACCAACGCCATCCGCGCGTTGCCCGATGCGGTCCGCCGCGCCGGGGTGGTGACGCATTCCTCGGGCAATCACGGTCAGGCGGTGGCCTGCGCCGCCGCCGCCCTGGGCATCGCGGCCACCGTGTTCATGCCGGCCGACGCGCCGGCGATCAAGCGCGCCGGCACCGAGGCATGGGGCGCCACGGTGCGCCCGTATGACCGGCGGCACGATGACCGGGAGGCGCTCAGCGCCGGCCACGCCGCCGCCACCGGGCAGTCGCTGATCCCACCATTCGACCATCGCGACGTCATCGCCGGCCAGGGCACCGCGGCGCTGGAGCTGATCGAGGATGCGCGCGCCGCCGGGCTGACGCTCGATGTGCTGCTGGTCTGCACCGGCGGCGGCGGGCTGGTCGCCGGCAGCGCGCTGGCGGCGGCAGGCGCCTCGCCGGGCACCCGTGTCCATGCGGTCGAGCCGGAGGGCGCCGACGACACGACGCGCTCGCTCGCTGCCGGGGAGCGGCTGAGCAACCCGCCCGGCGGCGCGACGCTGTGCGACGCGCTGCTGGCGCCGATGCCGGGGGTGCTGACCTTCGCCATCAACCGCACGCATCTGGCCGGCGGCCTCGTAGTGACGGAGGCGGAGGTGCTGGCGGCGATGGGGTTCGCCTTCCGCCATCTCAAGATCGTCGCCGAGCCGGGCGGCGCGGTGGCGCTGGCGGCGCTGCTCGCCGGCCGGCTGGCGGTGCGCGGTCAGGTGGTGGGCGTGATCATCAGCGGCGGCAATGTCGATCCGGCGGTGTTCGCGCGCGGGTTAGCCACGGCTTAAGCAACCCCGGCCATGCTGCCGCCGCGGTCCGCTGCGGACGCGCGGGCGAGGGCAGGGCATGGCGGCGAAGGACAGGAAGAAGAAAGAGGGCGTCACCATCATCCGCCGGCAGGAGGTGGTGGCGGGCGGCCATCACGGCGGCGCCTGGAAGGTCGCCTACGCCGATTTCGTCACCGCGATGATGGCGTTCTTTCTGCTGATGTGGCTGATCAACGCCACCACCGAGGCGCAGCGCCGGGGGCTGGCGGATTATTTCGCGCCGATGAACGCGATGTCGCGGGCCACCTCCGGCAGCGGCCAGCCGTTCGGCGGCCACACCCCCTATGACGACGGCGCGCTGGTCTCCGACAAGGGGGCGCAGGCGGTGGTCGCCGGGCAGACCACCACGCCGCAGGAGGATCAGCCGGAAACCGACAAGCCCAACCCGGCCAGCGCCGCCGCCGCCGCCCCGGCGGACGGCGCCGACGCCGCCGGCAATGCCGCCGCGCCGGTGGACGCACAGGGCGAGCATGCCCCCGGCGGCGGCGTCGCCGCCCGCCCGGCGGCGACGCCGACGCGGGCCGAGTTCCTCGCCAATGCCGGCGCTGGCACCCATCCCCAACCCGACCTGCACGCCACCGCGACCGCCGATCTGCGCGCCGAACTGGTGCGGCGCGAACAGGCGACGCTGGCCGGTGCGGCGCAGCAAATCCGCGACGCCGTCGCCGGCGACCCCGAACTGGCCGCGCTCGCCCATCAGCTTGCCATCGACCTGACGCCGGAGGGGCTGCGCATCCAGTTGCTCGACCAGGACCATCAGCCGATGTTCGCCTCCGGCTCGGCCGAGCCGAACGAGCGGGCACGGCTGCTGTTGCAGAAGATCGCCCCGGTGCTGGCGCGGCTGCCGCAGGCCATTGCCATCACCGGCCATACCGACGGCACGCCCTATGCCGGCAGCGGACGCAGCAACTGGGACCTGTCGAGCGACCGCGCCACCGCGACGCGCCGGCTGCTCGCCGCCGACGGGCTGGCCGAGACGCGGTTTCGCGAGGTCAGCGGCCATGCCGACCGCGATCTGCTGCTGCCCGCCGACCCGCGCGCCGCGGCCAACCGGCGCATCGCCATTCTGGTGATGGCCTCGGCGACCCCGCTGCCGAAATGAACATCCTCGGCGGTCTGGCCTTTCTGTTCGCCTGCGTGTTCGGCAGCTACCTCGCCTCGGGCGGCAATCTGGCGCCGCTGATCGAGGCGGTGCCGTTCGAGATGATGTCGATTGGCGGCGCCGCCATCGGCACCTTCATCATGGCCAACAGCATGCACGACGTGAAACACACGCTCGGCGGCTTCGGCAAGGCGATGAAGGGATCGGTGTTCAAGAAGGCCGATTATATCGAGATGCTCAGCCTGCTGTTCTTCCTCGTCCGGCTCGCCAGCACCAAGGGGGCGATGGCGCTGGAGCCGCACATCGAAAAGCCGGAGGACAGTCCGGCGTTTCAGAAGTTTCCGAAAATCCTCAAGAACCATCACGCCAGCGGGCTGATCTGCGACTATCTGCGGATGGTCGGGATGAATGCCGACGACCCGAACCAGATCGAGGACGTGATGGCGCGGGAGCTGAAGAAATCGCTGACCGAGGAGCTGCACGGCGCCCACGCGCTGCAATCGATGGCCGACGGGCTGCCGGCGCTCGGCATCGTCGCCGCCGTGCTCGGCGTCATCAAGACGATGTCGCACATCAACGAGCCGCCGGCGGTGCTCGGGGCGATGATCGGCGGCGCGCTGACCGGCACCTTTCTCGGCGTGCTGCTGGCCTATGGCATGGTCGGCCCGATCGCCGGGCGGCTCGGCGGCGTGGTCGAGGAGGAGGCGAAGTTTCTCGAAGTGATCCGCGCCGTGCTGGTGGCGCATCTGCACGGCAACGCGCCGCAGGTCAGCGTCGAGACCGGGCGCAAGATGGCGCCGACGCAGCACATGCCGAGTTTCCAGGAACTGGAGACGGCGCTGCAGGCGCTGCAGATCTGACCCGCCGGCGGATCAGAAACTCGCCACCGAGCAGCCGCCGCCTTTGGCCTTGACGCGGGCGCAGAATTGTTCGGCCTGTGCCACATCGGTAAAGCCGCCGGTGCGCACCCGCCAGAACACCTTGCCGGCATGCTCGATGCGGGAAAACGCCGGCGCGTGGCCGCCCAGCAGATCGCCGTATTTGTGCGACAGGCGTTGCCATTCGGATTTTGCCGCGGTCTCGGAATCGACCGCGGCGAGCTGCACCAGCGAGGCGCTGGCGGGCCTGCGTTCCATGCTGAGCGGCGACGGCGGCGGATGGGCGACGCTGGCCACGGATTCGGTCTTGCCGGCGGCCGGGGCGGGCGGCGGCGGCGCCAGCGGCCTTGGTTCGGCGGCGGCGGCGACGGCTTTCGGCGGCGCGGCCGGTGGCGGCGCGGCGGTGTCGGCGGCGTGTTCTTCGGCCTTCAGCGCCTGCGGCGCCGGTGTCTCGGGCGGCGGCGCCATCGCCGCCTTGGCGTCCGTCTCGCCGGACAGGATCGATTCGTTGGCGCCGTCCACCTGCAGGCCGCCCGGATTGGCCGGCTTGACGCGCAGCGGCCGGCTGTCGGCCTCGATCACCGGCACGCCGGCGTGCCGGTGACCGGACACCGACCACACGCCGATCAGCAGCAGCAGCGCCCCGCCGATGACGCCGGCGAAGATCGCCAGCCGCCGCGTCGCCGGGTCCATCGCGCCGGGCGCCGAGCGCGGCGCCACCCGCCACGCCGGCGCCATCGCCGGCATCGGGATGTCCATGTCCGGCGCCGCCGGTTCGTTCCGTGCTTTCACCGCATCTCCTCGACGGGGTCCACCCCCATCACCCCCAGCCCGGAGCGGATGACGATGGCGGTTGCGGCGACCAGCGCCAGCCGCGCCCGCGTTTCCACGGGTCGCTCGGCCTGCAGGAAGCGCAGTGCAGCATCGTCCTTGCCCCGGTTCCACAGCATATGAAAGTCACCTGCCAAATCATAGAGAAAAAACGCGATTCTGTGGGGTTCGTGGGCCAGCGCGGCGGCTTCGACGAGGCGGGGCCAGTCGGCCAGCCGGCGGATCAGCGCCAGTTCCGCCGGGTGCTCCAGCGTCTCCAGCGGCGCCTCGGCCAGCGCCGCGTGGGCGGTCGCCGCCGCCCCCGCCTGCTCGGCCGCGGCGCGCAGCACGCTGCGGCAGCGGGCATGCGCGTATTGCACGTAGAACACCGGATTGTCGCGCGTCTGTGCCACCGCCAGGGCGATGTCGAACTCCATCTGGGCGTCGGATTTGCGCGTCAGCATGGTGAAGCGCACGGCATCGCGGCCGACCTCGTCGAGCAGGTCGCGCAGGGTGATGTAGGTGCCGGCGCGCTTGGACATGCGCACCGGCGCGCCGTCCTTGAGCACATGCACGATCTGGCACAGCACGACATCGAGCCGGCCGCCGAGCGCCGTCACCGCCGCCTGCATGCGCGGCACATAGCCGCCGTGATCGGCGCCCCAGACGTCGATCATCGTCGCCGCGCCGCGCCGCAGCTTGTCGGCGTGGTAGCCGATGTCGTTGGCGAAATAGGTGTTGCTGCCGTCGGATTTGCGCAGCGGCCGATCGACGTCGTCGCCGAACCGGGTGGCGCGGAACAGCGTCTGCCGGCGCGGTTCCCAGTCGTCCGGCAACTTGCCGCGCGGCGGCTCCAGCACCCCGTCATAGACCAGATCCTGCGCCGCCAGCCGGGCGATGGTGGCATCGGCCACCCCCGCCTCGACCAGCGCGCGTTCGGAGGTGAACACGTCCGGCCGCACGTTGAGCAGCGCCAGATCCTCGCGGATGCCCGCCATCATCATGGCCACCGCGGTATCGCGCACGGTGGTCAGCCACAGCGCCGGATCGGCGACGCTGATGCCCGGTCCGGCGAGTGCGGCGCCATGCTCTGCCGCCAGCGCGGCGCCGGCCGCGACCAGATAGTCGCCGCGATATTGCAGCCCGCCCGGCACCGCGGCGGCAAACGCCGCCTCGTCGAGCGGCGTGCCCAGCGCCTGCAGGTAGCGCCAGTAGGCGGCCCAGGCCAGCGCCGCGACCTGCGCCCCGGCATCGTTGATGTAGTATTCCTTGGTCACCGCATAGCCGGCCTTGGCCAGCAGATTGGCCAGCGCGTCGCCGACCACGGCGCCGCGGCAATGGCCGACATGCATCGGCCCGGTCGGATTGGCCGAGACATATTCGACGTTGGCCGGCTGCCCGGCGCCGATGTCGCTGCTGCCGAAGCTTTCTTCGGCGCGCAGGATTGCGCCGATCTCGCCGCGCAGCGCGGCCGGATGCAGGCGCAGATTGACGAAGCCGGGACCGGCCGCCGCGGCGCTGTCGATCAGCCGGCCCGGCAGCGCCGCCGCCAGCGCCGCCGCCAGCTCGCGCGGGTTGCGCCCGGCCGGCTTGGCCGCGACCAGGGCGGCATTGGTCGCCGCGTCGCCATGCGCCGCATCGCGCGGCGGCGTCACCTCGACACGCGCCGCCACCGCTTCCGGCAGGTCCGGCACCGTGGCGCGCAGCGCCTCCAGCACGCGGACGCGCAGGGCGGCGAAAATATTGTGCGGCATGGCGTCTGTCCTCGGGTCGTTAGCACTCCCCGTGCCGGCCTCGCCGGTGAGGCGGCGCGCGGCCGGGGGGAGGGGATGGGCGGCTCAGTCGGCGGTCATCCGGCGACCGCGAGATCGGTCAGCCGGATATATTCATCCCGAGCGAAGCGGTCGGTCATGCCGTCGATATAGTCGGCGACGGTCAGCGCCGCGCGCTGCGTCCCCGGCTCGCCGGCGCGTCCGCGCCAGTCATCGGGCAGCAGCGTGGTGTCGCTGTGCAGCAGGGTAAACAGCGCCGCGGTCAGCCGCCGCGCCTTCGCCGTCATGCGGTTGACCCGCCAGTGGCGGTACATGCGGGCGAACAGGAACTCCTTGATCGCCAGATTGCTCTGCGCCATCTCCGGGCTGAACGCCACCACCGGCTGCCTGGCCGCGCGGATCGCATCGGCGTCGGCCGGGGCGAGGGCGGCGAGGCGGCGGCGCGTCTCCTCCACCAGATCGACGATCAGCGCGTTGATCACCCGGCGGATGGTTTCATGGCGCAGCCGCGGCGGCGGCACGTCGAGGCTGGCCCGCGCCGCCTCGGCCAGCGCCGCGCCGACCACCGGCAGGCGGGCCAGATCGGCCGGGCTGAACAGCGCGGCGCGCCAGCCGTCGTCGAGATCATGGGAATGATAGGCGATGTCGTCGGCCAGCGCCGCCACCTGTGCCTCGGCCGACGGGAAGCTGGTCAGTATCAGCCCGTGCCGCGCGTCGTATTCGGCGACATAGGCGGGCGGCTTGCGCAGCGGCCCGTTGTGCTTGGCCAGCCCCTCCAGCGTCTCCCAGGTCAGGTTCAGCCCGTCGAAGGCGGCGTAGCGGCCTTCCAGCAGCGTCACCACGCGCAGGCTCTGGGCATTGTGGTCGAAGCCGCCGAACGGCTTCATCGCCGTCGCCAGCGCCTCCTCCCCGGCATGGCCGAACGGCGGATGGCCGAGATCATGCGCCAGCGCCAGCGCCTCGGTCAGATCCTCGTCGAGATCGAGTTCGCGGGCGACCGAGCGGGCGATCTGCGCCACCTCGATGCTGTGGGTCAGCCGGGTGCGGAAGAAATCGCCCTCGTGGTTGACGAATACCTGCGTCTTGTATTGCAGCTTGCGGAAGGCCGAGCTGTGGATGATGCGGTCGCGGTCGCGCTGCCAGGGGCTGCGCGTCCTGCTTTCCGGCTCCGGGTGCAGCCGGCCGCGGGAGGTTTCCGGCTGCACGGCCCAGGTTGCGCGCGTGGACACCGGCGCGGCTTACAGGATCGCGTCCAGGGCAGCAATCCAGAGGCGGGGCTTCAATCGGGCGCGGGCGCGCCTATGTATGGGCAATGACCGCTGCCCCCTTCCGGCTGACCGACCGCGCCGCCGCGCGCATCGCCGAATTGGCGCCGGGCGCCGCCGCCCTGCGGGTCGCCGTGCTGGCCGGCGGCTGCAGCGGGTTTCAGTACCGGTTCGAACTCGACGGCGCCGCCACCGCCGATGACATGGTGGTCGAACAGGGCGGCGCCCGCGTGCTGATCGACCCCGGCAGTCTCGATCTGCTGGCCGGGGCGGAGCTCGACTATACCGATGAATTGATGGGCAGCCATTTCGCCGTGCGCAACCCGAACGCGAAATCGGCCTGCGGCTGTGGGACGAGTTTTTCGCCGGACTGACCCTGACGCGCCCTGCCGCGGCGCGACCCTTCCCGCCGGCCGGGGCGGGATCGTATGACGCAATATGCCTCTGTCCCGCGTCTGGAGAGGCCAGGGGTCGGGGCCGCGCCGCATGAAAATCGCCACCTGGAACGTCAACTCGATCCGCCAGCGCGACGCGCATGTGCGGCGCTGGCTCGACCGCGTCCAGCCCGATCTGCTGATGCTGCAGGAGATCAAGTGCGAAACCGCCGTCTTCCCCGGTTTTCTCGATGTCGGCTATCGCGCCGAGGCGGTCGGCCAGAAGGCCTATAACGGCGTCGCTCTGCTCTCCAGGGTGCCGTTCGAGGTGACGCATCGCGCGCTTCCCGGCCTGCCGGCGGAGGATGCGCAGGCGCGCTATCTGGAGGTGCGGGCGCTCGGCATCACTCTGATCGGGATTTATCTGCCGAACGGCAATTCCGGCGGTGCCGCCGGCCTCGCCTACAAGCTCGCCTGGATGGACCGGCTGGCGGCCCGCGCCGCGGCGCTGCTGGAGCGTGACGAAGCGTTTGCCATCATCGGCGACTTCAACGTCTGTCCGACCGACGCCGACCTCGCCGCCGGTGCGCTGCCGGCCGATGACGCGCTGGTGCATCCCGCGGTGCGCGCGCGGTTTCGCCTGCTGCTGTGGCAGGGGCTGACCGATGCGGTGCGGGCGCTGCATCCGGTCGGCCAGCTGTGGACCTTCTGGGACTATCAGGCCGGCGCCTGGCCGCGCGACCAGGGTCTGCGCATCGACCACGCGCTGCTGTCGCCGACGCTGGCCGAACGCCTCGCCGCGGCGCTGCCCGACCGGCGCGAGCGCGGCGCCGAGCAGCCATCCGATCATGTCCCGGTGCTGATCGAACTGCGATGAGCCGGCATGGCAACGCCAAGGTCGCCTCCGGCCGGGTGATTTTTGCCGGCGCCGTGGATCGGCGGCGTAGCGTGACCAGAAGCGCGCTTGCGCATTTGTCGGCACGGCGGGACACAGGCAGGGCGCCGGATGGCAAGCTGTGTCATGATGATGATTGTCCGGCCGCCGGAGTGACGTTTTATGACTTGCCGACGGTCGGCCTGTGGGGAATGAGTTGAGCTGATGGCAGCCGATCCCGACGACGCGGAAGACGCCCCCCCGGTCAACCGGCCGGAGGGCGGGGCTATCGTCGGCATCGGCTCCTCGGCCGGCGGCATCGACGCGCTGCGGCGGCTGTTGCCGCTGCTGCCGGAGGGACCGCGGCTGTCCTATATCGTGGTTCAGCATCTCGATCCGGTGCATCACAGCATCCTGCCGGAGATGCTCGGGCGCACCACCCGGCTGCCGGTGTTCACCATCGAGGATGGGATGGAGGTGGCCGAGGGCGCCATCTATGTCATCCCGCCGAACTGCGTGCTGACCATCGCCGGCCGCCGGTTGCGCGTCCACAGCCCGGCGCCGCCGCGCAATCTGCGCGCGCCGATCGACGCCTTCCTCATCTCGCTGGCCGAGCAGCACGGGCCACACGCCGCCTGCGTCATTCTCTCCGGTACCGGCACCGACGGCACCCGCGGGCTGCGCGCGATCAAGGCGCATGGCGGGCTGGCGCTGGCGCAGGCGGAGGCGGCCTATGACGGCATGATGCGCAGCGCCCTCGCCACCGGGCTGGTCGATTTCGTGCTGCCGCTGGAGCAGATTTCGGCCCGGCTGACGATGCATTTTGCCCATTTCACCGGGCTGGAGCCGCGTCTCGGCGCCGACGGGCTGCCGACCGACTATCTGAGCCAGATCACCACCTTGCTGCGCGCCCGCACCGGCCACGACTTCAAGGACTACAAGCATAAAACCATGGTGCGCCGGGTGCAGCGGCGGATGCAGAAGCTGCAGGTGCAGGAGGTGCCGGCCTTCATCGAGCAGCTGCGCCGCGATCCGCGCGAACTCGACGCCTTGCTGCAGGAGCTGCTGATCAGCGTCACCGGATTTTTTCGCGACCCGCTGGCCTTCGCGGTGCTGGAGCGCGAGGTGATCGTGCGGCTGTTCGAGCACAAGGGGCCGGAAGATTCGCTGCGCGTCTGGGTGCCCGGCTGTGCCACCGGCGAGGAGGCCTATTCGATCGGCATGCTGCTGCGCGAGCATATGCCGAAATCCGGCCGCGGCCCGAAGCTGCAGATTTTCGCCAGCGACATCGACCAGACGGCGCTGGCGACGGCGCGTCAGGGCCGCTACCCGGCCTCGATCGCCGATGATCTGTCGGCCGAGCGCCTGCGCAGCCACTTCGTGCATGAGGACGGCAGCTACCGTGTGGTCGGCGACCTGCGCGAGATCTGCCTGTTCTCGGCGCACAATCTGCTGCGTGATGCGCCGTTCTCCCGGCTCGACCTGATTTCCTGTCGCAATCTGCTGATCTACCTGAACGCCGACCTGCAGAACCGGCTGATCCCGCTGTTCCACTACGCGCTGCGCGAGGGCGGCGCGCTGTTCCTCGGCTCCTCCGAGAGCGCCTCGCGCCATACCCGCCTGTTCACCCCGATCGACAAACAGGCGCGCATTTTCCGCCGCCGCGCCCAGACCGAGCGGCGGCTGCCGCAGTTTCCGCTGTCGACGCCGGGGCCGTTTCCGACGCGGGGGGCGTTCCTGCCGCGCACCGGGCCACCCGACCTGACCATTCCCGTGCTCGCCGAACGGCTGCTGCTCGAACACTACGCGCCCATTCATGTGGTGATTGCCGGCGATGGCGAGTTGGTGCATGCCTCGGCGCGCACTGGCCGGTTTCTCGAATTGCCGGCCGGCGCGCCGGTGCACAACATCCTCGAACTGGTGCGCCCCGGTCTGCGGCCCGACCTGCGCGCGGCGCTGCGGCGGGCGATCGACACTGGCCTGCCGGCGGCGCAGACCAATCTGATAATTGCCACCGACACCGGCCAGCAGGCGATCGACCTGTTCGTGCATCCGCTGCGGCACGGTGGCCCCGACGAGCCGCTGCTGATGGTGGTGTTCCGGGAACTCGGCAGCGTCCAGCCGCAGGGCAGCGTCAGCGCCGCGGCGGGGGTGGGCGATGCCGCCGCCGCCGGCATTCGCCACCTCGAAGCCGAACTGCGCAGCACCCGCGAGCGGCTGCAGGCGACCATGGAGGAGCTGGAATCCTCCAGCGAGGAGCTGAAATCCTCCAACGAAGAACTGACCTCGATGAACGAGGAGATGCAATCCGCCAACGAGGAGCTGGAAACCTCGCGCGAGGAGCTGCAATCAATCAACGAAGAGCTGCAAACGGTCAATTCCGAACTCGGCATGCGGGTCGATGAACTCAGCCGCGCCAACAGCGACATGGCCAACCTGCTGGAGAGCACGCAGATTGCCACGCTGTTTCTCGATCAGAATCTGTGCGTCAAGAGCTTCACCCCGGCGGCCAAGGAAGTGTTCCACCTCGTCGAGAGCGATGCCGGCCGCCAGATCAGCCATGTCCGCGCCCGCTTCGTGCCCGACCGGGTGCAGGAGGATGCCGAGCAGGTGCTGCGCTCGCTCGCCGTCGTCGAGCGTCAGGTCAACAGCACCGGGACCGATCAGCGCTTCGTCATGCGCGTGCTGCCCTATCGCACCATCGACAACCTGGTCGATGGCGTGGTCATCACCTTCACCGATATCGCCCGTATCAGCGCCGCCGAGGCGCGCATCAGCCAACTGGCGCACGACCTGCGCAACCGCATCGAGAGCCTGGAGACCCTGCTCGATCTGGTGCCCGCCGGCATCTTCATCACCGAGGACCGCAACGCCGAGCATGTGCAGGTCAACCGCCGCGGTGCCCGGCTGATCGGCATGGCGGAAAATCAGCGCGGGCTGGGGCCGGTCGAATCGCCGCTGCGGCTGCGTGTTGACGGCGTCGAAATACCGCCCGACGAGCATCCGCTGCGCCGCGCGGCGCGCAGCGGCCGGCAATTGCTCAATGTCGAGGCCCGGACGCTGCGCCCGGACGGCAGCGACGTGCATGTCATCATCTCGGCGACGCCGTTGTTCACCGACGCCGCCGAGGCGCGCGGCGCCATCGCGGTGGTGGTGGACATCTCCGACCGCAAGCAGGCAGAGGCGCACCGGCAGATGCTGCTGCACGAATTGCAGCACCGGGTGAAGAACATCCTGGCGACGGTCGGCGCGCTGGCCGGGCGGATGATGCGCAATGCCGGCTCGCTGGCCGAGTTCCGCGCCGGCTTCCTGCCGCGGCTGCAGGCGATGGGGCGGATGCATGACCTGCTGTCGCAGGGCAACTGGAGCGACATGGGGCTGCGCGACCTGCTGCAGGCGAGCCTTGCCTCCTATGCCGCGGCCGACGGCGCCATCATCCTGGACGGCCCCGAGGTGCTGCTGCCGCCGGAGGTGGCCGCCACGCTTGGCATGATCCTGCATGAACTGGCGACCAATGCGGCCAAATACGGCGCCCTCAGCACGCCGGGCGGGCGGCTGCGGATCGTCTGGAGCGGGGCGCCCGAACTGGTGCTCGAATGGCGCGAGAGCGGCGTCCCGGCGGCGGCGGCGGCGGCGGCGTCCCGGCGTGAGGGCTTCGGCATCGGTTTCGTCCGCCGCAGTGTCGAATACGAACTGGCCGGCCGTTTCGTGCAAACCTGCGACGCTGAGGGCATGCTGTGCCGGATCACCTTTTCGCTAGCCGGCAGCGTGGACGCGGATGCCATGATAACCACGCCGTGAGACGGACGGCGGGCACAATGCAGCGAAACGACCTTACTGGCATGCGCATCCTCGTGGTCGAGGACAATGCGCTGGTCGCCGACATGATTGCCGATATCCTGGTAATGGCCGGCGCCGAGGTTGTCGGCCCGACCGGATGGGTGGCGACGGCGCTGGAGCTGGCGGGCGATGGCCGGCTCCACGGGGCGCTGCTGGATGTCAATCTGCACGGCGATCCGTCGTTTCCGGTCGCCGCGGTGCTGCGCCAGCGCGGCATCCCGTTCATCTTCCTGACCGGCTATGGCGAGCCCGACGCGCTGCCGCCGGTGTTTCGCGGCGTGCCGCGACTGATCAAGCCCTTCCGGGAAGACGATCTGGCAATGCTGATCAGCGTGCAGTTTCGCGCCGAAGTGTGAAGGGGGCTTCCGTCGCCGCGCGCGGCGGGTGACACTGACCGGCATGTTCCAATTGCTCTCCCCCCGCATCATGCTGGTCGGCGGCGGCGCTGTGCGCGAGCTGCCGGCTGTTCTGGCCCGGTTAGGGCTGCGCCGGCCGCTGGTCGTCACCGATCCGTTCATGGTCTCGTCCGGGCTGCTGCAACGCTGCCTCGACCCGCTCGCCGCGGCGGGACTGACCGCCGACGTGTTCAGCGACACCGTCTCCGACCCGACCGACACGGTGGTCGCCGCCGGTGTGGCGCGGCTCGGCCCGGAGCATGATTGTCTGATCGGCTTCGGCGGCGGCTCGTCCATCGACACCGCCAAGGCGATGGCGCTGCTGGCGCTGGGCACGGCGCCGCTGCGGGCGATGAAGGTGCCGGCGGTGCCCGATCGCGCCGCGCTGCCGCTGATCGCGGTGCCGACGACGGCAGGCACCGGCAGCGAGGCGACGCGGGTGACGGTGATCACCGACACCGAGCATGATGAGAAAATGCTGATCATGGGCCTCGGCTGCCTGCCGGTGGCGGCCATCGTCGATCATGAACTGACCTGGAGCCTGCCGCCGCGCATCACCGCAGATACCGGCATCGACAGCCTGACCCATGCGCTGGAGGCCTATGTGTCGCGCCGCGCCAATCCGGTGACGGATGGCTGGGCGATGTCGGCAATGGCGCTGATCGGCGCCAATATCCGCGCCGCTTACCACCAGCCGCGCGATGCCGCGGCGCGCGAGGCGATGATGCTCGGCGCGCTGCTCGGCGGGCTGGCGTTCAGCAATTCCGCGGTGGCGCTGGTGCATGGCATGTCGCGGCCGATCGGGGCGCATTTCCATGTGCCGCACGGCTTGTCCAACGCGATGCTGCTGCCCGCGGTGGTGCGCTACTCGGTCGGCAGCGCGGTCGTCCGCTATGCCGCCGCGGCACGGCAGATCGGCATGGCCGGGGCGGCTGATGACGACGAGACCGCCTGCAGCCGCCTCGCCGACGGTCTCGCCGCGCTCAACCAGGAGTTGGCGGTGCCGACCCCGCGCGGTTTCGGCATCGACCCGGCGCAGTGGGAGAGCAAGCTGCCGTTGATGGCCGAACAGGCGCTTGCCTCCGGCAGTCCGGCGAATAATCCGCGCGTGCCCGATGCGGCCGAGATCGTCGCGCTGTACCGCGCCGTCTATGGCGCCAACCGCTGAGGGGAGCTGAGCACATGGCGATGTCGGTGCAGGACATGCTGGCCGCGGCCAATGCCGCGGTGCCGAAACTTTCCCCCGAGCAGGTCGCGGCGCGGCTGGCCGAGGGCGACGCGGTGCTGCTCGATGTGCGCGACCCGCCGGAATGGCAGGGTGGCACGCTGCGCGGGGCGGTGCGGGTGTCGCGCGGCATGCTGGAGTTTCGTGCCGACCCGGCGCTGGCGTCGCACCATCCGGCGTTGCAGAAGCAGGCGACGCTGCTGGTCTATTGCGCCTCCGGCGGGCGCTCGGCGCTGGCCGGGCAGACGCTGCGGGCGCTTGGCTATGCGCAGGTGTTCAACGCCGGCGGCTTCAAGGATCTCGCTGCTGCCGGCCTGCCGATCGAGCCGGGCTGACCGACTCGCGTTGCGGTTGACAAGCGCGTCACCGGCCCATCTGTAGCACTTCGCATGGCGTTAGGGTTTGGCGCCCAGGATCGGGTGCGATGCAGGAGTGGCCGATGCCTGAGCAGCCCGAGTCCCCCAACCGACCGGCGCGCCGCCGCCGGCTCGGGCGGATGCGCGAGGCATCGACGCTGCTGGCGATCGTGGTGCTGCTGGCGGTGTGGGCGGTGATCGCCGCCCACGGCTGAGCGGCTCGACACCGCCGGCGGCCCGCGCTACTCGCCGGGCATGAGCGCGGGCGTGACCGGCGGGTGGGATGCGGCACGGCTGCTGCGGTTCGGCGGCCCGCCGCTGTTCATTCTGCTGTGGTCGAGCGGCTTCATCTTCGTCGCCATCGGGCTGCGCGACGCCGATCCGCTGACGCTGCTGGCGGCGCGCTATGCGCTGGTCGAGGCGGTGCTGCTGCCGGTGGCGCTGGTTGTGCGCCCGGCGCTGCCGCGCGGCGCCGCATGGCTGCATCTCGGTGTCGTCGGCCTGCTGGTGCAGGGCGGGCATTTCGCCGGCATCAACCTGTCGCTGGCCGATGGGTTCGCCCCCGGCGCCTCGGCGCTGGTGACCTGCCTGCAGCCGATCCTGGTCGGGCTGCTGGCGCCGTGGATCGCCGGGGAGACGGTGTCGCGCCGGCGCTGGCTCGGTCTCGTGCTCGGGCTGCTCGGCGCCGTGGTGGTCATTCTGTCGCGCTCGGAGATCGGCGGTCTGCCGTTGCGCGGGCTGCTGTTTTCGCTGCTGGCGCTCGCCTGCATCACCGCCGGCACGCTGTACGAACGCCGCTTCGGCAGCCGGGTGCATCCGGTGACGGCGAGCGCGGTGCAATGCGGTGTCGGCTTCCTGGCCGTGCTGCCGCTCGCCGCATGGCTGGAGCCGATGCGGCTGCACTGGACCGCCGGGCTGGTGATGTCGCTGGCCTATCTGGTGATCGCCAATTCGATCGTGGCGCTGACCCTGCTGCTGGCGATGGTGCGGCTCGGCGAGGCGTCGCGCGTCTCGGCGCTGTTTTTCCTGGTGCCGCCGATGACGGCGGTGCTGGCGTGGCTGGTGCTCGGCCAGCACCTGGCGCCGCTCGGCTGGGCCGGGCTGGCCATTTCCGCCGCCGGGGTCGCCATCGTCACCACCGGGCGGCGGCGCTGAAACGGTTGCACGGCGCTTGCTTCATGCAGCGGCTTTCTGGTCTAGAGCGCGGGTGGAACGAGGGGGCGGGTGATGCCGTGGGGCTTGCTGATCGACTGGGCTGAACTGCTGGTACGCTGGACGCATGTTATCGCCGGCATCGCCTGGATCGGCAGTTCCTTCTATTTCATCGCGCTCGACGCGAGCCTCAAGGCGCATCCGCGGCTCGACGCGCGGGTCAAGGGCGAGGCGTGGCAGGTGCATGGCGGCGGCTTCTATCAGATGCAGAAATTTACCGTCGCCCCCGACTATCTGCCCGACGAGCTGACATGGTTCAAATGGGAAGCCTATTCGACGTGGATTTTCGGCTTCGCGCTGCTGGTGCTGGTCTATTATCTGCATCCGAGCGTCTATCTGATCGACCCGGCGGTGCTCAATCTGTCGCCCTATGACGCGGTGGCCGGCGGCATCGCCTCGCTGGTCGCCGGCTGGCTGATCTATGACCTGCTGTGCAAATCCTGGATCGGGCAGGACACGCGGCGGCTGGCCCTGGTCGGTTTCGTGCTGCTGGTGGCGGTGACGTTCGGCTACACGCATGTCTATTCCGGGCGCGGTGCGTTCATCCATGTCGGCGCGCTGGTCGGCTCGATCATGGTCGGCAACGTGTTTTTCCTCATCATCCCCAACCAGCGCATCGTGGTGCGCGACCTGCTCGCCGGGCGGGTGCCCGACCCGGCGCTCGGCAATGCCGCCAAGCAGCGCAGCCTGCACAACAACTACCTGACGCTGCCGGTGGTGTTCGTCATGCTGAGCAACCACTACGCCTTCACCTATGCGACGCGGTGGAGCTGGCTGGTGCTGGCGGCGGTGTTCATCGCCACGTTTCTGGTGCGCCACTGGTTCAACGCCAAGCACACCGGCGCCCGGCCGGACTGGCGGCTGTGGCCGGCGGCGGCGGTGCCGATGGCGCTGGCGGCGTTGCTGACGGTGCTCGGCCAGCCGCGCGCCGCGGCCGGCAGCGGGCCGGTGAGCTTCGCCGAGGTGCAGCACATCGTCGGCCAGCGCTGCGCCGTCTGCCACGCCGCGAGGCCGAGTTTCGATGGGATCAGCGAGGCGCCGAAAGGCATCCTGCTCGACACGCCGCGGCGCATCGCCGCGCTGGCGCCGCAGATCTATCAGCAGGCGGTGGTGACGCGGGTGATGCCGCTGAACAATCTGACCGGGATCACCGAGCAGGAGCGCGCCCAGCTTGCCCAATGGGTCAATGCCGGGGCGCCGACGCAATGAGCGGGCGGCTGACGACGCATGTGCTGGACACCGCGGCCGGGCGGCCGGCGGCGGCAATGCGGCTCGATCTGTTCCGGCTTGAGGGGGAGGCGCGGACCCATCTCGGCCGCTTCCACACCAACGCCGACGGGCGCTGCGACGCGCCGCTGCTGGCCGGCGCCGCGCTGCTTGCCGGCACCTACGAGATCGTCTTCGACGTCGGCGGCTGGCGCAGCGCCGCCGGGTTCTACCCGGCGGTGCCGATCCGCTTCGTGGTGGCGGATGCGGCGGCGCATTATCATGTGCCGCTGATCCTGGCGCCGTTCGGCTATTCGACCTATCGCGGGAGCTGAGCCAGGGGCGTTGACGTTGCGTCGGGTCAGGCGGATGGTTTGCTGATGGTGGCGAGGACGAGAGACGAGTTGTTGAGCATCGGCCGCGAAGCGGTCGATCATGTCGCCGGAACCTGCATCCTCAAGGCGGCGGAAGTCGCTGTGGGCGCCGACAGCACCGACCTGCCCGCCTATTTCTTCGACTTCGCCGTCGATTTCGATCGCTACCGGCGCCCCGACTTCCCGGTCCACGCCCGGATTATGCAACGCACCTGGGACGCGCTGACCGAGCGCGGGGACGAGCATATTCCGTACATCACCGTGTTCAGCCAAGCGGACTGGGAAAAGCATCGACGTGCTTGATCCCGAAGCGTTGCTCGAGGTTGCCAATACGCTTTACTGTGCGGGGCTAAACCCTGAACATACCGCGTCGGCGGCCTGTCTTCGCCGCTCGGTATCGACCGCTTACTACGCCGTCTTTCATTCTGTTCTGCGGGCCGGCGCCGCCCGTCTTGTCGGCCCGGCAGGGGAGCGGCGCCCGGCCTACGCGATCCTTTACCGAAAGCTGGCAAAGGCAAGGCTCGATGTGGCATTCCAGAAGCAATCCGGCCTCGCCTCCGTCGCGCCGGAGACGCGCGACTTCGCCAGCCTGTTCATCAAGTTGCAGGAAGCTCGGGTCTCGGCGGACTACGATCCGGGCCTCGCGGTTGAGCCATCGACGGCGCTGGAACTGCTGGACTCGGCCCGCATCGCGATAGCCGCCTTCGCCCGCATCCTGCATGGCGAGCAGGCCGATCTGCTTGCCCTGATGCTCGTCGCCCCTCGCCCCTGATCGTGGACCCCATGCGCATCCTGCTCGCCAATCCCAACACCACCGAGGCGGTCACCGAAACGATTGCCGCCGCGGCGCGCGCCGCGGCGGCGCCGGGGACCGAGATCGTCGCCGCCACCGCCCGGTTCGGCGCCCGCGTCATCGGCACCCGCGGCGAAATGGCGATCGCCGAGCACGCGGCGCTCGACATGCTGGCACGCCATGCCGAGGGTTGCGACGCCGTCATCATCGGCGCTTCGATCGACAGCGGCCTGCGCGCCGCGCGCGAGATGCTGGCGGTGCCGGTGCTCGGGCTGACCGAAGCGGCGCTGCATGTCGCCTGCCTCGCCGGCGGGCGGTTCGGCACCATCACCCTGTCGCGCCGCTCGGCCTATCCGCTGCGCGAGATGATCGAGGGCTATGGGCTGATGTCGCGCTGCGGCGGGATGCGCGCGGTCGATGCCAACCCGCTCGACCTGCTTGCCGCACCCGAGCGCATCGCGGCACTGATCGAGGCCGCGGCGGCCAGCCTGATCGAGCGCGACATGGTCGATGTCATCGTGCTGATCGGCGCGGTGATGGCGGCGATGCCGGCGCGGGTGCAGCCCGCGATTCCGGTGCCGGTTGTCGAGGGGGTGTCCGCCGCGGTGGCGCTGGCCGGGGCGATGGTGCGGCTGGCGTTGCCCCGGCCGCGCGCCGGCGGCTATGCTGCGCTGCCGGCGCGCGAGCTGGTCGGGGTTGATCCGGCGCTGGCATCGCGCTTCACAGGATCGTAAGAACGCAGCACGTCTTCCGCGAGGTCCGCATGTCCCCCGTCATCGCCCAGAAAGCGCCGTACAAGGCCAGTGTCGAGGCCGGCAAATCCTATTGGTGGTGCGCCTGCGGCAAGAGCGCGTCGCAGCCGTTCTGCGACGGCTCGCACAAGGGCAGCGGCTTCACCCCGGTTGAACACAAGGCCGCGGCCGATGGCGATGTCTGGTTCTGCGGCTGCAAGCACACGGGCACACAGCCGATGTGCGACGGCAGCCACAACCGGGTCTGAACCATGTCCGCCGCCCTGCGCCCCGCCGACCCGACCAATTCGCGCATCGTCGCCGCATGGCTGGCCCGCACGCCACGCTCGGCGGCGCTGGCCGAGCAGGCGGGCGCCCTGTTCCCGAGCGGCATCACCCATGACGCGCGGCTGCAGGACCCCTATGGCCCGTTCATCGAACGGGCGCAGGGCGGCCATAAATGGGACGCCGACGGCAATCGCTACGTCGATTTCTACGGCGGCCACGGCGCGCTGATCCTCGGCCACGCCCACCCGGCGGTGACCGCGCGCATCGCCGAGGTGGCGGGGCAGGGCACGCAGTTCGGCGCCAGCCATCCGCTGGAAGTACACTGGGCGACGCAGATCAAGCGCATGGTCGCCTCCGCCGAGCGGATCCGCTTCACCTCCTCGGGCACCGAGGCGACGCTGATGGCGGTGCGGCTCGCCCGCGCCTTCACCGGCCGGCCGAAGCTGCTGCGCTTCAAGGGGCATTTCCACGGCTGGCACGACCACATGACCACCGGCTTCGCCAGCCATTTCGACGGCACGCCGACCGCCGGGGTGCTGGCCGGGGTTGCCGAGGGCGTGGTGCTGGCGGCGCCCGGCGATGCGGCGGCGGTGGCGGCGCTGCTGGCGACCGGCGAGGTCGCCGCGGTGATCGTCGAGCCGACCGGCGCCAGCTTCGGTCAGGTGCCGCTGCGCCCCGAGTTCCTGCACACGCTGCGCCGGATGACCGAGGCGCAGGGCACGCTGCTGATCCTCGATGAAGTCGTCACCGGCTTCCGCATCGCCCCCGGCGGGGCGCAGGCGGCGTTCGGGGTGCGGCCCGATCTGACCACCTTCGCCAAGATCGTCGCCGGCGGCCTGCCGGGGGCGGCGGTTGTCGGGCGCAAGGACGTGCTCGACCTGCTCGACTTTGCCGAGACGCGGCGCAGCGGGCGCGAAAAGGTCGGCCATCAGGGCACCTACAACGCCAATCCGCTGGCCGCGGCGGCGGGGCTGGCGGCGCTGTCGATCATCGCCGCCGAGGATGTCACCGGCCGCGCCGAAGCCACCGCCGCCCGGCTGCGCGCGGCGCTCAACGATGTGCTGGCGGACGAACGTCTCGGCTGGGCGGTCTATGGCACCTCGTCGGGCTTTCACCTGTTCCTCAACCCGGCGCGGCGCGAGGTCGATGCGCATCGGTTCGATCCGCATGCGGTGACGATGGACGAATTGAAGTCGCCGACGGCGCGTCTGCTGTCGCGGCTGCGGCTGGCGCTGCTGCTGAACGGTATCGACGTCAACGGCAGACTGTCCGGTTTCACCTCGATCGCCCATGACGACGCCGACATCGCCGCCGCGGCGGCGGCGTTGCGGGCGAGCGTGCGGATGCTGCGCGAGGAAGGCGAGGTTTAACGGTCGGGCAGGCTGGTGGCCCGCACGTCCGCGGGTGGCCAGCACGAACATGCCCGGCCAGGGCCGGGCATGCAGGATGTTGGCTCAGCTCACCGGGCGCGTTTCTGGCAGCGGCTAATCGTCGCCGCCGCCGCCCTCGCCGCCCCAGCCGCCGAAGCCGCCCCAGCCGGCATTGTCGCCCCAGCCCGTGTTACCGAACATCGTCCCCAGGCCCATCATCGGTGAGCCATAACCGGGATAAGCGGCGCCGTATCCGGGGTTGCCGCCATAGCCGTAACCCTCTCCCGGCCCGCCGACCGAAATCCCGCCGAAACCGGGCATCGGACCGCAGCCGGCCAGCGCCACCGCCGCCAGGAACAGCAGGCCGCGCGACGACCGTATCACAGACGCTGTGTGTTGCATCGGAGTTCTGCCGCCCCCTTAAATAGGAACTCTGGATATTATCACGCCGGAGGGCGGACGGAACGGCACTAAAGCCGAATTTAATGCGCCACCGGCGAGGGCTGCCGGCTACAGGCCGGCGAACAGCGCCGTCGAGAGGTAGCGCTCGGCGAAGGACGGGGCGATGCAGACAATCAGCTTGCCGGCAAGTGCCGCATCCCTGGCCAGGGTCAGCGCCGCGCTCAGTGCGGCACCTGAGGAAATCCCCACCGGCAGCCCCTCGGCGACGGCGCAGCGCCGCGCCGTTGCCAGCGCGTCGCGCTCGGAGACGCGCATCACCGCGTCCATCAGGTCGAGTGCCAGCACGCTCGGCTGAAACCCCGGTCCGATGCCCTGGATACCGTGCGGGCCGGGTTCGTCGCCCGACAGCACGGCGCTTTCAGCCGGCTCGACCAGGATGCAGCGCAGGCCGGGCTTGCGCGGCTTCAGCGCGCGGGCGATGCCGGTCATGGTGCCGCCGGTGCCGGCGCCGCCGATCACGATATCGACGGCACCCGCCGTGTCGGTCCAGATCTCCTCGGCCGTGGTCGCCGCATGGGCATCGGGATTGGCCGGGTTGTCGAACTGCCGCGGCATCCAGGCGCCGGGCGTGGCGGCGAGAATCGCCTCGGCGCGGGTGATGGCGCCGGCCATGCCCTGCCGCGCCGGGGTCAGTTGCACGTCCGCGCCCATCAGCCGCAGCATCTTGCGCCGCTCGATCGACGCCCCCTCCGGCATGGTGACGATCAGCCGGTAGCCCTTCGCCGCGGCGACGAAACCGAGCGCGATGCCGGTATTGCCGGAGGTCGGTTCGACCAGCACCGAGCGGCCGGGCTGGATGATCCCCGCCGCCTCGGCCTGCTCGACCATGGCCAGGCCGATCCGGTCCTTCACCGAGCCGAGCGGGTTGAAAAACTCCAGTTTCAGCGTCAGGTCGGCGACCAGCCCGTCTTCGGCGGTGAGTCGCGGCAGGCGGACCAGCGGGGTTGCCCCCACCAGCTCCAGCACGCTGCCAAAAATCCGTCCGCGGGCGTGGACCGGAGAGGACGACGCGCCGCTGTCGTGAAGCTTCTGCATGACGCTTTCCTATCACACTCTGGCGGTGTAGAATTTGGTCTTTGCGAGCATCTGTCATGCCGATCCGCCCATGCTGACCCCGCGATGCTGAGCTTTCCATGCTGATCCGGCGCGACCGTGCGCTCGTCGCCGTTGCCGTCATGCTCGACGTGGCGTTCCACGGCGGCCGGGCGGCGACCGTCAGCGCCGCCGACATCGCCGAGCGGCTGGGGCTGGCGCGGCGCGGCATGGAGCCGCTGTTGCAGGCGCTGTCGCGCGCCGGTCTGCTGGAGAGTGTGCGCGGTCCGCGCGGCGGCTACCGGCTCGGCCGGCCGCGGCGCGACATCGTGCTGGCCGATGTGGTCGCCGTCGCCGTCGAAGAAGGCGAGCCGCCGGGCGTGGACGGGCAGGGCGGCGGGCCGGGTGGGCGGCTGCCGGCGGCGGTGATCGACCCGCTGTGGACCGAGCTGGAGGATCAGGCGCGGGCGCGCCTCGCCGCGCTGACGCTGGACGATCTGATCCGCCGCGCCGCCGCCGCCGGGCTGCGCCGCCCGGCGGCCGAGCCGATCAGCTTCGCCATCTGAGCGCATATCGTCGCTTTGACGCGCCGACGCCGGGGTGGTTGAGTGCGGCCCCGCCGTCACATCTGGAGGTCCAAAGATGACCGTGCAGCTTGGGCAGATCGCCCCCGATTTCGACCAGGACAGCACCCAGGGCCGCATCCACTTCCATGATTGGCTCGGTCAGTCGTGGGGCGTGCTGTTCAGCCATCCGCGCGACTACACGCCGGTCTGCACCACCGAGCTTGCCGAGGTGGCGCGGCTGAAGCCGGAATGGGACAAGCGGCATGTCAAGCCGATCGGCCTGTCGGTCGATCCGGCGGACAGCCACAGGGGCTGGGAAAAGGACATCGAGGAGACGCAGGGCCAGCGCCTCAACTTCCCCGTGCTGGCCGACGCGGACAAGAAGGTCTCCGCCCTGTATGGCATGATCCATCCGCTGGCCGACCCGCTGCTGACCGTGCGCAGCGTCTATGTCATCGACCCGAACAAGAAAATCCGCCTGATGATCACCTATCCGCCGAGCACCGGGCGCAATTTCGACGAGATCCTGCGGGTCATCGACAGCCTCCAGCTTACCGACGCGCACAAGGTGGCGACGCCGGTCAACTGGACCGATGGCAAGCAGGTCATCATCGTCCCCAGCCTGTCCAATGAGGAGGCCAGGCAGCGCTTCCCCGGCGGCTGGAATGAGCTGCGGCCCTATCTGCGCATGGTCGATCAGCCGAAACTGCCGCGCTGACCTGCCCCCGGCCCGGAGTCGCGACCGCCCGACGCGTCGGATTGTCGCGACCCGGCCACCCATGCTAGGGCGACCGCCATGACCGCTTCTTCGGTTCCCGGCCCGGTGCCGCTCATCGCGGTGCTGAACGGCCCCAATCTCAACATGCTCGGCTTGCGTCAGCCGGAAGTGTACGGCCGCGCGACGCTCGACGACGTGGAGGCGCTGTGCGCCGAAACCGCCGATCGGCTGGGGCTGGCGATTGATTTCCGCCAGACCAACGGCGAGGGCGAGCTGATTTCCTGGGTGCAGGAATGTCGCGGCCGGGCCGCCGGGCTGGTGATCAACCCGGCCGGCTACACCCATACCTCGGTGGCGCTGATGGACGCGATCCTGGCCGCCGAAGTGCCGACGATCGAGGTGCATCTGTCCAACATCCATCGGCGGGAGAGCTTCCGCCACCATTCCTATGTGTCGCGGGCAGCGCTCGGGGTGATTTGCGGCCTCGGCGTCCGGGGCTATGCGGCGGCGCTGACGGCGCTGGCCGAACTGCTCGAGGAGGGCGCCTGATGTCCGTGCCGTTCGACGCCGAATCGGTGCGGGTGCTGGCCACGATCCTGGCCGATACCGGGCTGACGGAAATCGAGATCGAGGGCAAGGACGGCCGCATCCGCGTCGTCCGCGCCGCGGCCCCGGCGGCGCCGATGCCGGTGCTCACCGCCCAGGTCGCTGCCCCGGCCGCCGCCGCCGTCGCTTCCGCGCCGGCGCCGGCCGACGATCCGGCCAACCATCCGGGTGCCGTGCTCAGCCCGATGGTCGGCATCGCCTATCTGGCGCCCGAGCCGACGGCGACGCCGTTCATCGTTCCCGGTCAGGTGGTGGTGGCGGGGCAGACCCTGCTGCTGATCGAGGCGATGAAGACGTTCAATCAGATCAAGGCGCCGAAGGCCGGGACCGTCACGCGCATCCTCATCGCCACCGGCACGCCGGTCGAGTATGGCGAACCGCTGCTGATTTTGGAGTAGCGGCATGGCTGCCCCGATCCAGAAGGTGCTGATCGCCAATCGCGGCGAGATCGCCCTGCGCGTCCAGCGTGCCTGCCGCGAGATGGGCATTCCCACCGTCGCGGTCCACTCCACCGCCGATGCCGAGGCGATGCATGTGCGTCTGGCCGATGAGAGCGTCTGTATCGGCCCGCCGGCGGCGCGCGACAGCTACCTCAACGCCGCCGCCATTCTGTCGGCAGCCATCGTCACCGGCGCCGATGCGATCCATCCCGGCTACGGCTTCCTCTCAGAGAACGCCGCCTTCGCCGATATGGTGGAGGCGCACGGCCTGACCTTCATCGGCCCGTCGCCCGACCATATCCGCATGATGGGCGACAAGATCGCGGCCAAGGCGGCGATGGCCTCGCTGGGCGTGCCGCTGGTCCCCGGCTCGGAGGGCGAGGTGGCGACGCTGGAGCAGGCGCGCGCGGTGTGTGCGGCGATCGGCTATCCGGTGCTGGTCAAGGCCGCGGCCGGCGGCGGCGGGCGCGGCATGAAGGTGGCGCGCGACGCCGACGGGCTGGAGGAGGCCTGGCGCGTCGCCCGCGCCGAGGCCCGCGCGGCGTTCGGCAACGAAGCCGTCTATATGGAGAAATATCTCGACCGGCCGCGCCATATCGAATTGCAGGTGATGGCCGATGCGTACGGCCATGTGGTGCATTTCGGCGAGCGCGACTGTTCGCTGCAGCGGCGGCACCAGAAACTGCTGGAGGAGGCCGGCTCGCCGGCGCTGGACGCGACGCAGCGGGCGCGGCTCGGCACCACCGTCACCGGCGCGCTGCGCCAGCTCGGCTACCGCAACGCCGGCACGCTGGAGTTTCTCTACCAGGACGGGCAGTTCGCGTTCATCGAGATGAACACCCGGCTGCAGGTCGAGCATCCGGTGACCGAGATGGTCTGCGACGCCGATCTGGTGCGCGAGCAGATCCGCGTCGCCTCCGGCGAGGCGCTCGGCTACACGCAGAGCGACATCGTCATGCGCGGCCACGCCATCGAATGTCGCATCACCGCCGAAGACCCGGACAGTTTCATGCCGACGCCGGGTCTGGTGTCGGTGTATCATCCGCCGGGCGGGCCGGGCGTGCGGGTCGATTCGGCGCTCTATGCCGGCTATCGCGTGCCGCCGTTCTACGACAGTCTGGTGGCCAAGCTGATCGTGCATGCGCCGACCCGTGCCGAGGCGATTGCCCGGCTGCGCCGCAGTCTCGACGAATTCGCCGTGCTCGGCATCAAGACCACACTGCCGCTGCATCAGCGGATCGTCGAGGATGCGCAGTTCCAGGCCGGCGATTATGACATTCACTGGCTGGAGCGGTTCGTCGCGGCGCAGTGAGCCGCGCCGGCGCGGAGTCGTTGGCTGGGATACGCATGGCCTGGCGCACCGAGAGCCTTTGTGGGATTGGGTTGGGGGAGGGGCCAGCCACGCAGGACTCGGCCCTTGCGCGACCCCTCACCCCGGCCCTCTCCCCAAGGGGAGAGGGAGCTTTGGTCGGCGGATCAACGAGAGTCTGACGAGTGCCGGGGCGCGCGTGCCCCGGCCAGGGCGCTGAACTCGGGAAACCGCGTCATCGCCGCCCACAAATGGTCGCCATAGGTGAACGGCGCGAAGGCCGGTGCGCCGGGCAGCGGCAGCGGGCTGATCAGCGCCTCGGCGCGCGGCTCGTAAAAGAACGGGATGGAGTGGCGCGCCCGCCCGGTGCCGAGCACCTGATGGCGGGTGGCGCGGATGCGCCCGCCGGTCCAGCGCTCCAGCAGCGCGCCAAAATTGACCGCCAGCGTGCCTTCGCCCGGCGGCACGTCGATCCAGGCGCCGTCCGCCGCCTGCGCCTGCAGGCCGGGCACGCCATCCTGTGCCAGCAGCGTGACGAAGCCGCTATCGACATGGGCGAGGCCGGACATGGCCTGCGTCTCCAGCGGCAGGCCGGCGCGGCTGGCCGGCGTGCGCGGCGGGTAGTGGATCAGCCGCAGCGTCGAAATGCCGCCGGCGAAGGCCGGGACGAGGCAGTCTTCCGGCAGGCCGAGGCCGCGCGCCAGCGCCCGCATGATGCGCCCGCCGAGTCGCTCCATCGCCAGGAAATAGGCAGCGGCGGCGTCGCGCCATCCGGGCAGCGCGGTCTCCGGCGGCAAGGCGCTCGGCTCCTCCAGTGGATCGTCGCTCGGCGGCATCGCGCGGGCGATGTCGGGGCCGATGTCGATACCCTCTTTATAGCTGCCGACGCCGTCCTGCAGCGGGAACCAGCCGCGGTAGAGATTCGGGCTGGCGGCGCGAAAGCTGCGGCGCAGCAGGGCGCTGTGGTCGGCGAGGGCGAAGATGCGCAGCAGCGCGGCGCGGGTCGCGGCGTCCGGCGCGGCCGGTGTCGCCACGGTCATGAATCCGATGCCGGTGGCGGCGGCGAGGATGGCGCGGTCGCTGGCAGGGGTGTCGCCATGGTGCAGGTCGATGAGTGGAATCATTGCGCCAGCGTGCCCCGCCGGCGCCGCCCGCGCAAGGCGGCTACAGGCGGCCGGGGCGGCCGGGGCGGTTGCGCCGGCATTGCCGTCGCGGCACTGTGCCGCCATGCCGAACGCCCGTCTTGCCGTCGATATCGGCGGCACTTTCACCGATCTCGCGCTCGAACAGGCGGGGCGGCGCTTCACCGCCAAGGTGCTGACCACGCCCGCCGCGCCCGAGCGCGGGGTCATGCAGGGGGTGCGCGGCATCCTGCGCGACGCCGGGCTGGCGCCGGGCGACATCGCCCTGCTGGTGCACGGCACCACGCTCGCCACCAACGCGGTGATCGAGCGCAAGGGCGCGCGCACCGCGCTGATTACCACCGCGGGGTTTCGCGACGTGCTGGCGCTGCGCAACGAGAGTCGTTACGACCAGTACGACCTGAACCTGGTGCTGCCCGAGCCGCTGGTGCCGCGGCATCTGCGCCTGCCGGTGGCGGAACGGCTGGACAATGAGGGCAAGGTCCGGCTGCCGCTCGATGAAGCTGCGGTGCGGGCGCTGGTGCCGGTGCTGCTCAGCGAGGCGGTGGAGAGTGTCGCCATCGGCTTCCTGCACGGCTTCGTCAATCCGGCGCATGAGCGGCGCACGCGCGACATCCTGGCCGCGGCGCTGCCCGATCTGCCGATCACCCTGGCCAGCGAGGTGGCGCCCGAGATGCGCGAGTGGGAGCGGTTTTCCACCGCTGCCGCGAATGCCTATGTGCAGCCGCTGATGGCGCGCTATCTGCGCCAGTTGGAGCGCGATCTGCAGGGCGAGGGGCTGCTCGCGCCGCTCTATCTGATGCTGTCGGGCGGCGGGCTGTGCACGGTGGAAACGGCATGCCGCTTTCCGATCCGGCTGGTCGAGAGCGGGCCGGCCGGCGGCGCCATTTTTTCCGCCGATGTGGCGCGGCAATGCGGCCTCGATCGGGTGCTGTCCTTCGACATGGGCGGCACCACGGCGAAGATCTGCCTGATCGACGATTTCCGCCCGCAGACCTCGCGCAGCTTCGAGGTGGCGCGGGTCGGCCGGTTCAAGAAAGGCTCGGGTCTGCCACTCAGGATTCCGGTGATCGAGATGGTCGAGATCGGTGCCGGCGGCGGCAGCATCGCGCATGTCGATGCGCTCGGCCGCATCGCCGTCGGGCCGGAGAGCGCCGGCGCCGATCCCGGACCCGCCTGCTACGCGCGCGGCGGCGTGCATCCGGCGGTGACCGACGCCAATCTTCTCGTCGGCCGCTATGACGGGGCGAGCTTCGCCGGTGGTCGCATGGTGCTGCAGGCCGATGCGGCGCGCGCCGCGCTGACCGCCGATATCGGCGCGCCGCTCGGGCTGACGCCGGAGATGGCGGCGCTCGGCGTGGTCGAGATGGTCGATGAGGCGATGGCCGGCGCGGCCCGCGTGCATGCCATCGAATCGGGCAAATCCTATGCGGGGCGCACGCTGATTGCGTTCGGCGGCGGCGGCCCGGTGCATGCCTGTCGGGTGGCCGAGAAGATCGGCATTGCGCGCGTGCTGGTGCCGACCGGTGCGGGCGTCGGCAGCGCCATCGGCTTCCTGCGCGCGCCGGTCGGCTATGAGGTGGTGCGCAGCCTGTATCAGCGGTTTTCCAGCTTCGATGTCGGCGCGGTGAATGCGCTGCTCGATGACATGGCGGCGGAGGCGGCGCGCGTCGTCGCCGCCGGCAGTTTCGGCGCGGCGACGCAGCAGGCGCGCATCGCCTATATGCGCTATGTCGGCCAGGGGCATGAGATCGCCGTGGCGCTGCCGGCGCGGACGCTGACGGCCGCCGATGTCGGCGCCATCCGCGCCGCGTACGACGCAGAATACAGCCGCTTCTACAATCGTCCGGTGCCCGGCTCGGATGTCGAGATTCTCAGCTACGCGGTGACGGTGGCGACGGCGGTGGCGGCGGCGGAGTCGGTGGCGGCATCGCCGGCCGCAACGCGCGCGGTGCCGCAGGGCGTGCGCAAGGTGCGTGACACGGCGAGCGGCGCGGTGGCGGACTGGGCCATCTACGCGCGCGCGGCACTGCCGCCGGGCGCCGTCCTGGCCGGTCCGGCGATCATCGCCGAGGACGAAACCTCTACGCTCGTCGGCCCCGGCTGGCACGCCCGGATCGACGCGCGGGGATATATCGAGATGATGACCGCATAGTCGCCGCGCCACCGGTGGCGCGAGGGGACGCAAGGGAGTTGCCATGACCGGCTTTGCCGACATTCAGCGTCAGGTGATGTGGAACCGGCTGATCGCCGTGGTCGAGGAACAGGCGCAGACGATGATCCGCACCGCGTTCAGTACGACGGTGCGCGAGGCCGGGGATCTTTCCGCCGGCATCTTCGATCTCGACGGCCGCATGCTGGCGCAGGCGGTCACTGGCACGCCCGGCCATGTCAATTCGATGATGGAGAGCGTCGGCCATTTCCTGCGCAAGTTTCCGGCGGCGACGATGCAGCCGGGCGATCATTACATCACCAACGATCCGTGGCTCGGCACCGGGCATCTGCACGACCTGACGGTGGTGACGCCGGCCTTCCATCGCGGCCGCATCGTCGGGCTGTTCGCCAACACGGCGCATGTCATCGATGTCGGCGGCCTCGGCTTCGGCCCCGAGGGACGCAGCGTGTTCGAGGAGGGATTGTACATCCCGATCGTCAAATGCTTCGACCGCGGCGTCGCCAACGAAACCTTCTTCGACATTCTGCGCGCCGCCTCACGGCTGCCGGTGGAGCTGGAGGGCGATGTCTATTCGCTGTGCGCCTGCAACGACGACGGGGCGCGGCGGCTGGCGCGGATGCTGGAGGAATTCGCCCTCGACGGGTTGGCGCCGCTGGCCGACTTCATCTTCGCCAATTCGCTGCGCGCCACCGACGCCGCCATCGCGGCGCTGCCGCGCGGCACCTGGCGCGCCGCGCTGCATTCCGACGGCTATGAAAGCCCGGTGGCGCTGCACGCCGCGCTGACCGTGGACGAGGCGGGGATTGCGGTCGATTTCGCCGGCACCTCGGGCCTGTCGTCGCGCGGCATCAACGTGCCGCCGGCCTATACCCGCGCCTATGCCGCGTTCGGTATCAAGGTGGTGGTGGCGCCCGACGTGCCCAACAACTGGGCCAGCCTGCGGCGCTTTCATTTCACCATCCCCGAGGGCTGCATCCTGAATGCGCCGCGCCCCTATCCGGTGGCGGTGCGCCACGTCATCGGCCAGTTGCTGCCCGATCTGGTGATGGGCTGCCTGCATCAGGCGGTACCCGATCGGGTGGCGGCGGAAGGCTCCTCGGCGCTGTGGAACCCGCCGTTGCGCGGCGGCGGAGCGGTGTCCGGTCAGGCCGGCGGCAATCGCCGGGTGCCGCCGGATTTCGAGATCATCACCTTCAATTCCGGCGGCACCGGCGCGCGCCGCAGGCTCGACGGGCTGGACGGCACCGCGTTTCCCTCCGGCGTGCGCACCATGCCGGTGGAGGCGACGGAAAACGCCGCACCGGTGGTGTTCTGGCGCAAGGAACTGCGCCCGGACAGCGCCGGCGCCGGGCGCACGCGCGGCGGCTTTGGCCAGATCATGGAGATCGCCGCCAAGGACGATCTGGAGTTCGCGGTCAATGCCGTGTTCGACCGCGTCGCCAATGCGCCGCGCGGGCGCGATGGCGGCGGCGACGGGGCGGCGGGGGCGGTGGCGCTGAAATCCGGCACCACGCTGCGCGCCAAGGGTTTTCAGATCATCCCCGAGGGCGACCGGCTGATGTTGCTGCTGCCCGGCGGCGGCGGCATGGGCAAGGCGGCTGAGCGCGATCGGGCGCTGGTCGCGCGTGACGTGCGCGACGGGCTGGTATCGCCGCAGGCGGCCCGCGAGCTGTATCATTTTGACCCGGAGCAGAGCCAATGACGCTGCGCTGCGACTTCATCCTGCGGGATGCGACGATTTTCGACGGCACCGGGGCGGCGCGCCGGCGCGGCGACGTGGCGGTGCGCGGCGATCGGATCGAGGGTGTCGGCGAGCTCGCCGGCTGGACCGCCGATCGCGAAATCGACGCGGCGGGAAAGGCCGTCGCCCCTGGCTTCATCGATGCCCACACCCACGACGACCGTGCGGTGCTGTGCGGCGCCTCGTGCATGCTGTGCAAGATGTCGCAGGGCGTCACCACCGTTGTTGTCGGCAATTGCGGCATCAGCCTGTCGCCGACGCGCATGACGGCGCGGCCGATCCCGCCGCTCGATCTGCTGGGCGATGCCGAATGGTGGCGCTTCGGCAGCTTTGCCGAGTATGCCGACGAACTCGCCCGCCATCCGGCGCCGGTCAACACGGTGGCGCTGATCGGCCATATGTCGCTGCGCGTCGGCGCGATGAACGGCGACACGCAGCGCGCGGCGACCGCTGCCGAGGCGGCGCGCATGCAGACGCGGCTTGCCGAATCGCTGGCCGAGGGCGCGTCGGGCTTTTCCACCGGGCTTTACTACCCGCCGAACCTGCTGGCGCCGACCGACGAGGTGATCGCCGTGGCTGCCGCATTGCGCGATGCCGGCGGCCTCTATGTCACGCATATGCGCAATGAGGCCGAGGATGTGCTGGTCTCGATCGAGGAAACGCTGCAGATCGGCCGTGCCGCCGGCGTGCCGGTGGTGATCAGCCACCACAAATGCGCCTCGCCGGAGAACTTCGGCCGTTCCCTGCAGACCCTGCCGGCACTGGAGGCGGGCGCGGCGCGGCAGGCGGTGGCGTATGACGTCTATCCCTATGCCGCCGGCTCGACCGTGCTGATCCCCGAGCGGGTGCGCCCCGACATTCCGGCGCGCATCACCTGGTCCAACCCGCATCCTGAAATGCAGGGCCGCATGCTGTCCGACATCGCCGCCGAATGGGGCTGCGATCTGCGCGAGGCGGCGGAGCGGCTGCTGCCGGCGGGCGGCATCTTCTTTCAGATGGACGAGGCCGATGTGCGCCGCATCCTGGCGCATCCGCTCAGCATGATCGGCTCGGACGGGCTGCCGCACGACGCTTTCCCGCATCCGCGGCTGTGGGGCACGTTTCCGCGCGTGCTCGGCCACTATGCGCGCGATCTCGGGCTGTTCAGTCTGGAACAGGCGGTTCACAAAATGACCGGGCGCACCGCCGGCGTGTTCGGTCTGCGCGATCGCGGCGTCATCCGCGCCGGGGCCTGGGCCGATCTGGTGCTGTTCGACCCGGCGACGGTGCGCGACGCGGCCGACTATGACGCGCCGACGCGGCTGGCGGAGGGCATTCTTGCCACCTGGGTCAACGGACGCCCGGCCTATGTGGCGGGGGAAGGCGCGGCGGCGGAGGCGTCCGGCCGGCTGCTGACGCGCGACCGGCCGTAGCCCCCGCGGTGCCGGCGCGTTTGCCGGCGCCGGGAGGCGGCGACGTGCCGCCGCCGCTCACGCGGTTGTGGGCAGATTGCGGCCGGGGCGGTAATGTCGGCCGATGCAACATCCCGAGTCGCCGCCCACCTTGGCCGCGCTGTTCGGCGGTTTCTTCTGGATCGGCGTGCTCGGCTTCGGCGGCGTGCTGCCGTTGGCGCGGCGCAGCATCGTCGAGCAGCATCGCTGGCTGTCGGCCGCCGAGTTCACCGATCTGCTGGCGCTGTGCCAGTTTCTGCCGGGGCCGAACATCGTAAATGTCTCGGTGGCGCTGGGCGGACGGTTCCGCGGGCCGTCCGGGTCGGTGGCCGCGGTCGCCGGCCTGCTCGGCGCGCCGGTGGCGATCGTGCTGGTGCTCGGCGGGCTGTATGGCCGCTATGCCAACATTGCGGCGGTGGCGCATGGGTTTGCCGGGCTGACTGCCGCCGCGTCGGGTCTGGTGCTGGCGACCGCGCTGCGCCTTGCCGGGCCGTTGCGGGCGCGCCCGGCCTCGCTCGCCATTGCCGCCGCCGGCTGCGTCGCGGTGGCGGTGCTGCGGCTGCCGCTGCTGCCGGTGCTGGCGGTGCTGGCCGGGGTCGGGGTGACGATCGAATGGCGCCGCCGATGAGCCATACGCTCACCGTGCTCGCCGCGGTGTTTGCCGAGCTGTCGCTGCTCGCCGTCGGCGGCGCCAATGCGCTGCTGCCGGAAATGCAGCGGCAGGCGGCGCAGCACGGCTGGATGACGCCGGCCGAGTTCGCCGCCCTGTTTGCGCTGGCACAGGCGGCGCCGGGGCCGAATATGCTGGTCGTCGCCCTGGTCGGCTGGCACGTCGCCGGGTTGGCCGGGGCGCTGGTGGCGACGCTGGCGTTCATCGCGCCGGCCGGGCTGCTGACCTATACCGTCGCCGGGTTGTGGCAGCGGTTTCGTGAGGCCGATTGGCGCGTCGCCATTCAGGCCGGGCTGACGCCGGTGACGGTCGGGCTGGTGATGGGGGCGGCGGTGCTGCTGTGCCGGGCCAGCATCACCGGGGTCGGCACTTTTCTGGTGGTGCTGGCGGCGGCGGCGGCGCTGCTGGTGACGCGGCTGCATCCGCTGTGGATGCTGGCCGCCGGTGCCGCGCTCGGCGCCGCCGGCGTGCTGTGAACGGCAGGAGGGCAACGATGTTGGACATGCGGCGAACCGGCGGCGGGGTCGGGGCGGAGCTGCGCGGGGTCGATGTTCGTCATCTCGACGCGGCGGGGTTTGCCGCGCTGCACGCCGCCTGGGTGGCGCACGGGGTGCTGCTGCTGCGGGCTCAGACGCTCGACGACGCGGCGCTGATCGGCTTCAGCCGTCGCTTCGGCGCGCTTGATCTGGCCCCGGTGCAGGAGACCGGGCGGCGTTTCGTGCCCGGCTACCCGGAACTCTATGTCGTCTCCAACGTGGTCGAGAACGGCGCCCCGATCGGCAGCCTCGGCGCCGGTGAGGCGGTCTGGCACACCGACATGTCGTATCTGCCGGCGCCGCCGATGGCGAGCCTGCTGTATGCGCTGGAGGTGCCGCCGAGCGGCGGCGACACCTGGTTCTGCGACATGCATGCGGCGCTCGACCGGCTGCCCGCGGCGCTGCGGGCGCGTGCCGCGGGGCACAGCGTCAAGCATGACGGGACCTATAATTCCGGCGGCTATGTGCGCCAGGGGGTGACCCCGACCGACGATCCGCGGCAATCGCCGGGGGCGGTGCATCCGCTGATCTGCCGCCATCCCGACAGCCTGCGGCCGATGCTCTATCTCGGCCGCCGTCGCAATGCGTATGTCGTCGGGCTGCCGCTCGAGGAGTCCGAGGCGTTGCTGGATGCGCTGTGGGCCGGCATCGACGCGCCGGAGATCAGCTACCGCCACCGCTGGCAGGTCGGCGACCTGGTGTTGTGGGACAACCGCAGCACCATGCACCGCCGCGACGCCTTCGACGCGGCCAGCAGGCGGGTGATGCACCGAACGCAGGTCAAGGGAGCGGCGCCGCCGGCGGCGGCGTGAGCCTCAGCGCAGGCTGTGCTCCGGGGCATCGACCTCGAGACTGGCGGGGGTGACCATGCGCGGCAACGGCGCCTCGGCGACCTCGTCGGCGGCGAGCGCCGGGCGCTCAACGGTCGGGTGGAGTTGGGTCAGCGTGTTGGCCACCATCGCGCCGTGGTCCGGCCGGTCATAGATGAAGCCGTAGGTCGGATAGACGGCGCCGAAATCGCCGGTATGGCCAAGCTCGACCCGCACCGCCGACCAGTCGTTGTTGGCCGAGACATCGACGACACGCATCGCCCGGCTGATATTGCCGTGGGTGGCGCCGAAGCGTGACCAGTTGGCGTGGTCGATCTCGATCTCGCGCGAGCTCAGCACCGCGGTCACCACGGCGACGTGACCGAGGCGCATCTGACCGGTGGCACGAAAGTTCAGCACCGCGCCGGCTTCCGGCCGGCTGCCGCGCTCATAGACGCCGGCGGCGGAGTTCCACCAGTTGACCGCGTTGCCTTTGAGCGCGATGCCGGAATTGGCGCGGGCGAACGGCACGCATTGCAGGCTGGCCTGGGTGTAGCGCGTCTTGGCATGTTTGGCCGCGTGATGCGCGGTGTGCGGCGTTTGACCGGTGGTTTCGCCCCAGGTGCTGGCCTGGGCCGGATGGATGAAGGCAGGGGACGAGGCCGCCATCAGAAAACCTAGAACCGTGGCGAGACCTGCCCGCGAACCTGCCCGCATCTGGATTGCTCCCTGTGTGCGTCGCGATTTGTGTCCGTAGGTAACAACCCGATTCTCCGATCATGACAATCCGTTAAAGCTGTTCTGCGCCGGGCGAGGGGCAATTTTGTCCGATCGACCCTGTGGATAACCACGGAGTTCAGGAAAAGACACCTAATCACGAGAGCGTGAGATGAACGTTATCGAAACAGTGCTTGCGTGTTGCCAACATACAACGCCATGAAACGATCTCCGCCCCCTGCCGCAGGCGGGTTGACGCGCCGCGCCGCGTGGCGTTCAAGGCCCCCGCGGGAGCCCGTAGCTCAGCCGGTAGAGCACGAGACTTTTAATCTTGGGGCCGTGGGTTCGAGTCCCACCGGGCTCACCATCGAATCAGAGTGTTTCGCGGAGACTGCCGCGATTCGGTTGAAAAGGGCCGCCGTCGGCCGGTGCGGTGCCGCAGCCCGGCTGCGCCCGGCAGATCGCGGCACGCGCCGCCGCTGCCCGCGGACGTTCGGCCACGATAGGCCGGGGCAGGGCGGGGCGGATGCGGGGAACCTCGATCAGCCAGTGACGCGCCGTCGCTCGGTCCGTCGGGTCAACGCGGCGTCGCCATACGCGGCCGGCGCCGCTGCCGCGCCGGCCGTGCGGAGATTGGCGACGATCAGGTGTTCTGGATGTCGTCGGTGAAGCTGCCGTCGTCGTTGCCGGCCTGGTCCCAGCCGCTGCCCTGATCGGAGGCGGTGTCCTGCCAGCCGCTGCCCTGGTCCGGTGCCGGCGTCCAGGCCGATTGATCGACATCGGCGGGACCGGAGAACTTGTCGCTGACATCGGCGTCCTTGGGCGCCCCGCCGTAATCGTTGGGATCGACGCCGGGCGGCGGCGCGCCCCACGGGCTGCCGGTTCCGGCCGGCACGTAATCCGCCGCGCGCTCAACCCCGCCGCCGCCAAAGCCGCCGCCGCCGAAGCCGCCGCCATGGCCGGAAAACAGGCCCATCAGCGCATCCGCCGCGACCACCCCGCCGGCCACCCCGGCGGCGGTGCGCAGCGCCGAGCCGAAGAAGCCCGGACCCTGCTGCTGGAACATGCCGGGGTTATAGCCCTGCGGGTATTGCGGCGGTGGCGCGGCATATTGCGGCTGCTGCGGCGCCTGCGGCCGGCCGCCGCCGAACAGGCTGGAGAAGAACCCGCCGCCCTGCTGCGGCTGCGGCTGCGGCTGCGGCGGCGCGGCGGCGCCCCAGGGGGAGCCGGCGGCCGGCGGCGGGGCTGCCGCCTGCGCCTGCCGTGCCGCCTGCAGCTCATACTGCAAGCGGCTGATGCGGTTCTGCGCCTCGACCAGCGCGTGTTCCTGCACGAACGCCATCTGCGTCATCCGGTAGCGCGCCTCGGGCAGGCGGGCGAACAGGTCGCCGATCAGCGCGTCCGCGTCGCGATCGACGGGCGGCAGCGGCAGTTGCGCCTGCCCGGCGGGCGGCGGCTGCACCCCGGCCACCCGCTCGATGAAGCGGGAAATCAGGTCGCGTTCCTCGTTGGTCATGGGATACCCATCGGTTCCTGGCGAACAGCCGCGATGTGGCCCGCAGCGGGTGCGGCTTCAAGCGGGCGTGTGGCGGGCGTCCTTGTTACGCGCCAGACGCGCCCGTATGGTGCCGCGCACAACGGCATAAACCGCCAGGAGACGATGGACGCCTCCCGCCCCAGCTTTCAGGAATTGATCCTGCGGCTTCATGCATTCTGGTCGGCGCGTGGCTGCGTCATCCTCCAGCCGTACGACATGGAGGTCGGCGCCGGCACGTTCCACCCGGCGACGACGCTGCGCTCGCTCGGACGCACGCCGTGGCGCGCCGCCTATGTGCAGCCAAGCCGGCGGCCGGGCGACGGGCGCTATGGCGAGAACCCCAACCGGTTGCAGCACTATTATCAATATCAGGTCATCATGAAGCCGTCGCCGGTGGACGCCCAGGCGCTGCTGCTGGACAGTTACCGGGCCATCGGCCTCGACCCGCTGGTGCATGATTTCCGCTTCGTCGAGGACGATTGGGAAAGCCCGACGCTCGGCGCCTGGGGCCTCGGCTGGGAGGTCTGGTGCGACGGCATGGAGGTCGGGCAGTTTACCTATTTCCAGCAGGTCGGCGGCATCGCCACGGCGCTGCCGAGCTTCGAGATGACCTACGGGCTGGAACGGCTGGCGATGTATGTGCAGGGGGTCGAGAATGTCTTCGACCTCGATTTCAACGGTCAGGGCGTGCGCTATGGCGACGTGTTCCTGCGCGCCGAGCGGGAATACAGCGCCTATAATTTCGAGCATGCCGACACCGCGATGCTGTCGCGGCATTTCGCCGATGCCGAGGCCGAGTGCGGCGCCCTGCTCGGGCGGGCACTCGCCCTGCCGGCCTATGACCAGTGCATCAAGGCCAGCCATCTGTTCAATCTGCTGGATGCACGCGGCGTGATCAGCGTGGCGGAGCGGGCGGCCTATATCGGGCGGGTGCGGGCGCTGGCGAAAGGCTGCTGCGAGGCGTGGCTGGCGGGGGAGGCGGCGTGATCGCAACTTTCTGCTCCCTGGCACTGAAGGGCTGATATGCCGGACCTGCTGCTCGAACTGTTCAGCGAGGAAATCCCCGCCCGCATGCAGGCGCGTGCGGCGGAGGAGTTGGCGCGGCTGGTCGGGGCGGTGCTGGCGCCGTTGGCGCCCGGCGCGATGCGGACGTTTTACGGTCCGCGCCGCATCGCGCTCGCCGGCACCGTCGGCGCCGGCGTCGCCGAAAGCCGCACCACCGAGCGTGGGCCGCGCACCAATGCGCCGGAACAGGCGCTCGCCGGCTTCCTGCGCAAACATGGTGCGAGCCGCGCGGCGCTGCGCGAAGAAGGCGCCTTCTGGGTGCTCGACAAGGTCGCCCCCGGCATCGATGCCGCCGGGCTGATCGCGCGCGAGCTGCCCGGCATGCTGCGCCGCTTCCCCTGGCCGAAATCCATGCGCTGGGGCGGCAGCAGCGGCTTCACCTGGGTCCGCCCGCTGCGCCGCATCCTGTGCATCCTCGATGGCGCGGTGGTGGTGTTCGACCTGCGCGACGGCGACGATGACGGGCACGGTCTGGTCAGTGGCGCCATCACCGAGGGCCATCGCTTCCTGGCGCCGGAACCCTTCGCCGTGCGCTCGGCCGCCGACTGGCAGGACATGCTGCGCCGCCGCTGGGTCATCGCCGACGCCGCCGAACGCCGCGCCGCGCTGGAAACCGGGCTGCACGCCGCCGCCGCCGCGCAGGGGCTGACGCTGCTGGAGGATGCCGGGCTGCTCGACGAAGTCGCCGGTCTCGTCGAATGGCCGGTGGCGCTGCTCGGCCGCATCGACGCCGCCTATATGGACCTGCCGCCCGAGGTCATGCAGGTGTCGATGCGCGTCAATCAGCGCTATTTCGCCACCCGCGACGCCGCCGGCGCGGTGGCGCCGTGGTTTGCTTTCGCCGCCAACATCGCCGCGCGCGACGGCGGTGCGGCGATCGTCGCCGGCAATGAGCGGGTGTTGCGCGCGCGCTTTGCCGATGCGCGGCATTTTTGGAATCTGGACCGCGCCCAGCCGCTCGCCGACCGCGGGCCGGCGCTCGACCGGGTGACGTTCCATGCCAGCCTCGGCAGTCAGGGCGCGCGGGTGCGGCGGCTGGTGGCGCTGGCCGGCATGATCGCGCCGGCGATCGGCGCCGATGCCGCGCGGGCGGCGCGCGCCGCGACGCTGGCCAAGGCCGATCTTGTGACGGGAATGGTCGGTGAATTCCCGGAACTGCAAGGCGTCATGGGGCGATATTACGCGCTGCATGACCGCGAGGAGAGCGATGTCGCCGATGCCGTGCGCGACCATTACCTGCCGAAAGGCGCGGCGGACGACGTGCCGCGCGCCCCGGTCGGGATGAGCGTGGCGCTGGCCGACCGCATCGACACGCTGGCCGCGTTCTTCGCCATCGGCGAGACACCGACCGGCTCGGGCGACCCGTTCGCGCTGCGCCGCGCCGCCCTCGGCATCATCCGGATCATCCGCGACAACGGGCTGCGGCTGCGGCTGGCGCCGCTGATTGCCGCCGCTGGCGCATGGGCATCGCCGCCGCCGGATGTGGCGGAGGTGCTCGGCTTCATCGCCGACCGTCTGCGCGTGCAGTTGCGGGCCGAGGGGGCGCGCCACGACGTGCTGTCGGCGGTGCTCGGGCTTGGCATCGACGACGATCTGGTGCGGCTGCTGGCGCGCAGCGAGGCGGTCGCGGCGCTGCTCGGCAGCCGCGACGGCGCCGACCTGCTGGCCGGCTATCGCCGCGCCGCCAACATCCTGCGCATCGAGGAAAAGAAGGACGGGCCGCATGACGGCCCGGTCGATGCCGGATTGCTGGAGGCGGCGGAGGAGCGGGCGCTCGCCGCGGCGCTCGACCGCAGCGTCGCCGACGCGGCGCGGCTGCTTGCCGCCGAACGGTTCGGGCCGGCGATGGAGGAGCTGGCGGCGCTGCGCGGGCCGCTCGATGCGTTCTTCGAGCGGGTCACGGTCAACGACGCACGCGCCGCGACGCGCGGCAACCGCCTGCGGCTGCTGGCGCGCGTGCGCGCGGCCATGCACCTCGCCGCCGATTTTTCGAAGATCGAAGGCTGATAAAAGGGAAACGGTGATCCTGATGACCAAGTGGGTGTACAGCTTCGGCGCCAACCACAACGAAGGCCGCGCCGAGATGCGCAACCTCCTGGGCGGCAAAGGGGCCAATCTCGCCGAGATGGCCAGCATCGGTCTGCCGGTGCCGCCCGGCTTCACCATTACCACCGAGGTCTGCACCACCTATTACGACAACCACCGGCAATACCCGGCCGAGCTGGACGCGCAGGTGCGCGAGGGGCTGGCGCGCATCGAACAAGCGGTCGGTCTGCGCTTCGGCGACCGGCACAAGCCGCTGCTGGTGTCGGTGCGGTCCGGCGCCCGCGTGTCGATGCCCGGCATGATGGATACCGTGCTCAATCTCGGCCTCAATGACGCCGCCGTCGAAGGTCTCGGCGAGGCCTCCGGCGATGCCCGCTTCGCCTGGGACAGCTATCGCCGCTTCATCCAGATGTATGGCAGCGTCGTGCTCGGCGTCGATCACCATCGCTTCGAGGAGATCATCGAGCACGTCAAGATGGATGCCGGCGTGATCGAGGATACCGCGCTCGGCGCCAGCGACTGGCACCGCGTCGTCGATGGCTACAAGGAGATGGTGCGGCGCGAGACCGGCAAGCCGTTCCCGCAAGATCCCGAGGCGCAGTTGTGGGGCGCCATCGGCGCGGTGTTCGGCAGTTGGATGAACCCGCGCGCCAACACCTATCGCCGGCTGCACGACATTCCCGCCACCTGGGGCACCGCGGTCAACGTGCAGGCGATGGTGTTCGGCAACATGGGCACCGATTGCGGCACCGGCGTCTGCTTCACCCGCGACCCCTCGACCGGGGAAAACGTGTTTTACGGCGAATATCTGGTCAATGCGCAGGGCGAGGACGTGGTCGCCGGCATCCGCACGCCGCAACCGCTGTCGCGCGCCCGCGCGACGCCGGGCGAGATCAGCATGGAACAGGCGCTGCCCGGCGCCTATGCCGAGCTGCTGCTGGTGCGCGAGACGCTGGAGCGGCACTACCGCGACATGCAGGACATCGAGTTCACCGTGCAGCAGGGTAAGCTGTACATGCTGCAGACGCGCAACGGCAAACGCACCGCGGCGGCCAGTCTGCGCATCGCCGTCGAGATGGCGCAGGACGGGCTGATCGACCGCAACCAGGCGGTGCTGCGCGTCAACCCCGCCTCGCTCGACCAGTTGCTGCATCCGACGCTCGACCCGAAGGCCACGCGAACGCTGATGTCGAAGGGATTGCCGGCCAGCCCCGGCGCGGCGAGCGGTGCCGTGGTGTTCAGCGCCGATGAGGCGGAGAGTCGCGCCGGCAAGGGCGAGGCGGTGATCCTGGTGCGCATCGAGACCAGCCCCGAGGACATCCACGGCATGCACGCCGCCCGCGGCATCCTGACCACGCGCGGCGGCATGACCAGCCACGCCGCGGTGGTGGCGCGCGGCATGGGTCGGCCGTGCGTTGCCGGTGCCGGCGGCATCGCCGTCGATTATGGTGCGCAGACGCTGTCGGCCGGCGGCAAGACGGTGCGTGGCGGCGAGATCATCACCATCGACGGCGCGACCGGCGAGGTGTTCGCCGGTCCGGTTGCGATGATCGAGCCGAGCATGTCGGGCGATTTCGCGACGCTGATGGAATGGGCCGACGCGGCGCGGCGGATGCGCGTGCGGACCAACGCGGAAACCCCGCTGGACGCCGAAACGGCACGCAAATTCGGCGCCGAGGGCATCGGCCTGTGCCGCACCGAGCATATGTTCTTCAACCCCGAGCGCATCGGCGCGGTGCGCCAGATGATCATGGCGCATGACGAGGCCGGGCGGCGCGCCGCGCTGGCCCGGCTGCTGCCGTTCCAGCGCCAGGACTTCACCGAGCTGTTCCGCATCATGGAGGGGCTGCCTGTGACCATCCGGCTGCTCGACCCGCCGCTGCACGAGTTCCTGCCGCATGCCGATGCGGAACTGGCGGAGGTGGCGGCGGCGCTGGGCACCGATATCCAGGCGATGCGCCAGCGCGCCGCCGATCTGGCCGAGGCCAACCCGATGCTGGGGCATCGCGGCTGCCGACTCGGCGTCACCTATCCCGAGATCTACGAGATGCAGGCACGCGCCATCTTCGAGGGCGCGGTGGCGATCGTGAAGGCCGGCAAGCGGGCGCCGGTGCCGGAAATCATGATCCCGCTGGTCGGCGTGCGGCGCGAACTGGAGATCACCCGCGCCCAGGTCGAGCGGGTTGCCGCCGAAGTGTTCCGCGAGAGCGGCACCACGATCGACTACATCATCGGCACCATGATCGAGCTGCCGCGCGCCGCCATCACCGCTGGCGCCATCGCCGAGTTCGCCGATTTCTTCAGCTTCGGCACCAACGACCTGACGCAGACCGTGTTCGGCCTGTCGCGCGACGACGCCGGCAAGTTCCTGCCGCGCTATGTCGAGCTGGGCATCCTGGCCAAGGACCCGTTCGTCACGCTCGACATCGAGGGCGTCGGCGCGATGGTGCGCATCGCGGCGGAAAAGGGGCGGGCCGCCAAGCCGGGGCTCAAGCTCGGCATCTGCGGCGAGCATGGCGGCGACCCGGCGTCGATCGCCTTCTGCGAGGAAGTCGGTCTCGATTACGTGTCGTGCAGCCCGTATCGCGTGCCGGTGGCGCGGCTGGCGGCGGCGCAGGCGGCGCTGGGCCTGGGCGGCGACCGGACGGCGTAAGGCGGCTCAGGGGCGGCGGCGGCGCCGCCCCGGCAGCAGTTGAGCGCGCGAGCCGGTAACGCTGCCGTGGCAAGGCCTTGCCCGGCAGGACATGCCGCCGGAGCAGGGCGAGCGAACGGCGCGCAATAGGGTGTTTGGCAAGCCGGCGGAGCGGACAGCCGCACGCCGCCGGCGATCAGCCGGCGCAGCGGCGCCGTCTGATGCTCGGTCCAGGCCAGGAGGGCGTCACGTTCTTATAGCGGCCGTCAGGGACAGAACACGCCCGACGGCAGAACGGCACTCAGAACCCTTCGCGCTCCAGCCGCTTGCGCTCCATCTTGCGGGCGCGGCGCACCGCCTCGGCGGCTTCGCGGGCGCGGCGCTCCGACGGCTTCTCATAGTGCCGGCGCAGCTTCATCTCGCGGAAGATACCTTCCCGCTGCATCTTCTTCTTCAGCGCCTTCAGCGCCTGATCGACATTGTTGTCGCGGACGAGGACTTGCACTTGGCCGCCTGCTCCTGTCACTGACGCGCACCCGCCGATCGGGTACGCACAAACCTCCGCGGCATGCTCTGCCCCGGCGAAGGCGGCGGCTATAGCACGCATGCGGGGCCTCGCCAAAGCCTTTCCGGTCGCCCACTTTAGCGGCACCCACCTGAGCGGAGGACGCATGGCCATCCTGAAGATCGCACGCATGGGGCACCCCGTGCTGTTGCAACGCGCCGCCGCGGTGCCGGACCCGACGGCGCCGGACATCCGCCGCCTGATCGCCGACATGGTGGAGACGATGGACGATGCCGCCGGCGCCGGGCTGGCCGCGCCACAGGTGCATGTGCCGCTGCGCCTGTTCATCTTCCGCGTGCCGGCCGAGCGCAGCACCGGCGACGCCGACGACACCCCCACCGCAACCGAGGTGCTGATCAACCCGAGCGTCGAGCTGCTCGGCACCGAGATGCGGCTGCGCTGGGAGGGCTGCCTGTCGATCCCCGGACTGCGCGCCGCCGTGCCGCGTGCCTGGCGCATTCGCTATACCGGGGTCGATGCCGAGGGCACGCCGGTCGCCCGCGAGGCGACGGGGTTTCATGCCGGCGTGGTGCAGCACGAATACGACCATCTCGACGGCATCCTGTATCCGATGCGGATGCAGGATTTTTCGCTGTTCGGCTTTACCGAGGAACTGGCCCGCGCCGCCCAGATGCGCGCCGAGGCGGTCGCCGCGGCGGAGCAGCGCGCATGACCCCCCCGGAACGCTCGCCCGAGCGCGACGCCGCGCTCGATGCGCTGCTGGTGCGGGTGCCGCAGCAGGGCTGGACCCGCGCCGCGCTGCGCGCCGCGCTGGCCGATCTGGGCGCCGATCCGGCCGATGCGGTGCTGCTGTTTCCCGGCAGAGACGGCGAACTGGTGGAGGCGTTCATCGACCTCATCGACCGGCGGATGACGGAGGCGGCGGGTGAGATGTCGCATCTGCGCACCCCGGCGCGGGTGCGGGCGCTGATCGCGCTGCGGCTGGCGCAAACCCGGCCGCATCGCGATGCCGTCCGCCGCGGCCTCGCCGTGCTCGCCCGTCCCGGCAATGCCGCGCTGGCGGCGCGCTGCACCGCGCGCAGCGTCGATGCCATTTGGCATGCCGCCGGCGACCGCTCGGCCGATTTCGCCTGGTACACCAAGCGGGCGACGCTCGCCGCGGTGTATGCCGCGACGCTGCTCTACTGGCTGCGCGACGCCAGCGAGGACGATGCCGACACCCTCGCCTTTCTCGACCGCAGGCTGGCCGGGGTCGGGCAGATCGGACGTTTGCGGCGGCGGATCGAGCAACGCTGCGCGCGGCTGCGTCCGGGCGATGCCGTCGCCTGAGGCACTGCGGCGGCGCCACGATGGTCAGGCGCGGCGTGCAACGGCGGCGCGGCGCGGGCGTTGAGCGGCGGCGTTTGCACGGAGTGTCAGCATCATGCGTGGTATCCTGCCGCGGTTGTTGCAGGTGATCTGAAGCCATGCCCCATGTTCAGATCGTCCATCGGACGAATTACCGCTATGTGCGCCCGGTGCGGTTCACCCCGCACCGGTTGATGCTGCGGCCGCGCGACAGCCACGACCTGCGGGTGCGCGCGGCGACGCTCGGCCTGACCCCGGCGGCCAAATCGACCCGCTGGGCGCATGACGTGTTCGGCAACTCGGTGTGTCTGGTGGAATGGAACGGGATCGAGAGCGACCAGCTCGACATCGTCTCGACGCTCGACCTCGACCATTTCCCCTCCGGCAGCCGCGCCCCGCGCGAGACGCTCGACCCGATCGCCGAGACCTATCCGTTCAGCTACGCGCCCGAGGAGTTTCCCGACCTTGCCCGCATGATGGAGCGCCAGCACCCCGATCCGGCGCGCAAGGTCGATGCCTGGGTGCAGCGGTTTCTGCCGCTCGGCAAGCCGGCGCGGACGATGGACGTGCTGGCGGCGATCACCGCGGCGATCAAGAGCGACTTCACCTATGCCGGGCGTGAGCAGGAGGGCACCAATGCGCCGAGGCTGACACTGGAGACCAGGCAGGGCGCCTGCCGTGATTTCGCCCTGCTGATGATGGAGGCGGTGCGCGCCCTCGGCCTCGCCGCCCGCTTCGTCAGCGGCTATCTCTACAGCGACGACGCCAGCAGCACGACGGTCGGCGGCGGCGCCACCCATGCCTGGGTGTCGATCTATCTGCCCGGCGCCGGATGGGTGGAATACGACCCGACCAACGGGCTGATCGCCGGGCGCAACCTGATTCGCGTCAGCGTCGCCCGCGCGCCGGAACAGGCGGTGCCGGTGGTCGGCGGCTTTGTCGGCGGCATCCGCGACTTCGCCGGGCTGACCGTCGATGTCACGGTGACGCTCAAGCCCGACGAAGCGGAGCCGCCGCCACCGCCGCTCGTGGCGGCGTAGCGCGCTACTCGGCCGCGCTGCGGCACACCAGCCCGGACTCCACCGCATCGACGCAGCGCAGGCACAGCGCCGGATGGGCGGCGCTCCCCCCGACCTCCGGCAGCACGCGCCAGCAGCGGGCGCATTTGTCACCCTCGGCGGGGGCGAACACCACCGCCACATCGGGCGCGTCCGGGTGCCGGAACGCCTCATCCGGCGGCGGCGCGGTGGAGACGCTGAGCGACGAGACGATCGCCAGTTCGGCCCATTCCGCGGCACTCAGCAGGTCCGCCTGTGCCGCCGGCAGATGCAGCACCAGCGCCGCCTGCAGCGAGGCGCCGATGCCCCCCTCGGCCCGCGCCCGTTCCAGACAGGCGGTGAGCACGCGGCGGATGGCGCGGATCGTCTCCCAGCGTTCGGCCAGCGCCTCATCCTGCCAGCGGCGCGGCAGTTCCGGGAAATCGTGCAGATGTACGCAGGCATCGGTGCCGAAGCGCGCGGTCCACGCCTCGTCGGCGGTGAACACCAGCACCGGGGCGAGCCAGGTGGTCAGGCTGCGGTGCAGATGGTCGAGCACTGTGCGCGCCGCCCGCCGCCGCACGCTGTCCGGCCGGTCACAATACAGTGCGTCCTTGCGCACATCGAAATACAACGCCGACAGGTCGGCGGCGCAGAAGGCGTGGATGGTCGGATACACACCGGTCCAGGCATGCGTCTCGACCGCCCGGCGGATCAGCCCGTCCAACTCGGACAAGCGGTAGAGCACGAAGCGCTCCAGCTCCGGCATCTCGGCCTCGGGCAGCATTTCCGCCTGACGGAACCCGGCGAGACTGCCGAGCAGCCAGCGCAGCGTGTTGCGCAGGCGGCGATACTGCTCGGCCTGCTGTTTGAGGATCTCGGGGCCGATGCGCATGTCCTCGGTGGTGTCGGAGGACATCACCCACAGCCGCAGGATATCCGCGCCGTATTGTTTTTCGATCTCTTGCGGCGCCACCGTGTTGCCGAGCGATTTGGACATCTTGCGGCCGTGCTCGTCCATGACGAAGCCATGCGTCAGCACCGCCTCGAACGGCGCCCGGCCGCGCGTGCCGACGGCGACGATCAGGCTCGACTGGAACCAGCCGCGATGCTGGTCCGATCCCTCCAGATAAAGGTCGGCGGGCCACGGCAGGCCGCGCTCCTCCAGCACGAAGGCATGGGTCGAGCCGCTGTCGAACCACACTTCGACCAAGTCCATGACCTGCTCATAGTCGTCGGGGTTGCGGTCCGGGCCGAGGAAGCGGGCGGGCGGTGAGGCGTACCAGGCATCGCCGCCCTCGGCGCGGAACGCCGTGACGACGCGGGCGAGCACCTCGGGGTCGCGCAGCGGCTGGCCGGAGGCGCGGTGGACGAACACCGGCAGCGGCACGCCCCACAGCCGCTGGCGGCTGACGCACCAGTCCGGCCGCGCCGCCACCATGCCGCCGATGCGGTTGCGCCCGGCATCGGGCACGAAGCGCGTCGCCGCGATGGCCGCCAACGCCCGGCCGCGGATGTTTTCCGGCCCGTCCATGCGGATGAACCATTGCGGCGTGGCGCGATAGATCAGCGGCGCCTTGGAGCGCCAGGAATGCGGATAGGAATGGCGCAGCTCGCCGCGCGCCAGCAGCGCCCCGGCGTGCTGCAGCGCCGCGCAGACCGGCTCGGCCGCCTTGTACACATGCACCCCGGCGAAGCCCGGCACCCAGGCGTTGAAGGTGCCGTCCGGCCCGACCGTATCGGGCACCTCCAGGCCGAACTCCTGGCCGAGGGTGAAATCCTCCTCGCCATGGGTCGGCGCGGTGTGGACGAAGCCGGTGCCGGCCTCGGTCGTCACATGCCCGCCGGGCAGCATCGGCACATCGAAATCATAGCCGCGGCCGCGCCACGGATGGGCGCAGACGAGGCCGGCCAGATCGGCCCCCTTGATGACGCGCAGCAGGTGATGCGTCGTCACGCCGGCCGCGGCGCAGACCAGCGGCAGCAGCGCGAGCGCCACCACGATCGTCTCGCCCGCCCGCGCGCCGCCGCCCGGCTCGACCGCATCGACGCGCACCACCGCGTAGTCGATCTCCGGCCCATAGGCGATGGCGCGGTTACCCGGCATGGTCCACGGCGTCGTCGTCCAGATCACCACCGCGGCGCCGCGCAGCGCCGCCTCGGCCGGGTCGAGCAGCGGGAAGCGCACCCAGATCGTCGTGCTGGTGTGATCGTGGTATTCCACCTCCGCCTCGGCCAGCGCGGTCTTTTCGACCGGACTCCACATCACCGGCCGCAGCCCGCGATACAGCGCGCCGTTGAGCAGGAACTTGCCGACCTCGTTGGCAATCGCCGCCTCGGAGGCAAAATCCATCGTCGCGTAGCGGTGCTCCCAGTCGCCGAGCACGCCGAGGCGCTGGAACTCCAGCGCCTGCACGCCGAGCCAGTGTTGCGCATAGGCGCGGCACTCGGCGCGGAAGTCGAGCACCGGCACCTGATCCTTGTCGCGGCCGGCCTTGCGGTAATCCTCCTCGACCCGCCATTCGATCGGCAGGCCGTGGCAGTCCCAGCCGGGGATGTAGTCGGCATCTTCGCCGGCCATCTGGTGGGCGCGGTTGATGACGTCTTTGAGGATCTTGTTGAGCGCGGTGCCGATATGCAGGTGGCCGTTGGCGTAGGGCGGGCCGTCGTGCAGGATGAACTTCTTGCGCCCGCGCGACTGCGCGCGCAGCTTCTGCCACAGGCCGGTCTGCCGCCAGCGGGCGAGGATTTCCGGTTCGCGTTTGGGCAGCTCGCCGCGCATCGGGAAGCTGGTGGTCGGCAGGAATACGGTCTTGCGGTAGTCGGCTGTCTCGCTCATGGCGGCCTCTATGCGGAGCGGCGGCCGGCCTGGTCAAGCAGCCGCCGTGCGGTGGCGGCATCGCTGACGATCTGGGCGCGCAATTCGTCGATTCCGCCGAAGCGCCGCTCGCTGCGCAGGAAGGCGTGCAGCGCCACTGCCAGCTCCTGGCCATAGAGGTCGCCGGCGAAGTCCAACAGATGCACCTCGACGCGGCTTTCGCTGCCGGTCGCCACGGTCGGGCGGCGGCCGATATTGGCCACCCCCGGCACCACCGCCCCGTCCGGCAGCCGCACGCTGACCGCATAGACGCCGCGCGCCGGCTCCAGATGCCGGCCGAGCGGGATGTTGGCGGTCGGGAAGCCGATGGTCCGGCCGCGCGCATCGCCGTGCATGACCGGGCCGACGATTTCCCAGACACGGCCGAGGCCGGCGGTGGCGAGGTCCGGGTAGCCGTCCTGCAGGGCGCGGCGGATGCGGCTCGATGAGATCGGCCCGGCGGCATCCGACAGCGGCGTGGCGATGGTCAGGCCGATGCCGAGGTCTTCGGCCCGTCGCGCCAGGAAATCGAGCGAGCCGCCGCGGCGGTGGCCGAAGGCGAAATCCGGGCCGCAGACGAGATGCCGCGCGCCGATACCGTGGCGCAGCACCGCGACGACGAAATCCTCCGCCGACATCTCGCTGAACGCACGGTCGAACGGCAGTTGATAGATCACCTGCACGCCGAGCGCCGCCAGCGCCGCCGCCCGCGCCGGCGGCAGGGTCAGATGGAACGGCGGGTCGTCGGGGCGGAACAGCTCGCGCGGATGCGGCTCGAAGGTCAGCACGGCGAGCGGCGCGTCGGGTCGCGCGGTGTGGGCGGTGCGCAGGACATGCGCATGGCCGGTATGCACGCCGTCGAAATTGCCCAGCGCCACGGTGCCGCCGCGCAAAGCTGGCGGCAGGTCGCGCCAGTCGCCGGCGATGTGCACGCTCACGCGCGGGCCGGAGGCATCACCACCGCTTCGCCCTCGATCACCGGCTTGCCGGCGACGGTGCAGACGGTACGCAGCGTTGCCCGCTTCTTGGCCGGGTCGAGTGCGGTGACCTCGACCGTCGCGGTGACGGTGTCGCCGATCTTCACCGGCGCGCGGAAGCGCAACGTCTGCCCGAGATAGACCGTGCCCGGCCCCGGCAACCGGGTGCCCAGCACGGCACTGATCAGCCCGGCCGACAGCATGCCGTGGGCGATACGCTCGCCGAACATGCTTGCCGCCGCCACCTCGGCGTTGATGTGGACCGGGTTGGTGTCGGTGCTGACGGCGGCGAACATCAGGATGTCGGCCTCCGTGATGGTCTTGCCGGTGCTGGCGGTGTCGCCGATTTTGAGATCCTCAAAGCAGATGCCGCCGTTCATCGCTGCCGCCTTTCGTGCTGCCGGAGCTTTGTCCATCGGCCGGGCCGCCGCGTCCAGCCTCTTGCGCCCTGCCGGGCCGCAGCGGAGAACGGCGGCGACACAAGGGAGACAGGGCGATGACGGAGCGGAGCAGGGACGCGGCGGAGATGCTGCGGGCGGCGCGGGCGGGAACGCCGATCGCGGTGCTGCCGGAGGCGCTGCGCCCGACCGATCAGGCCGGCGCCTATGCCATCCAGCATGCCGGGATGGCCGGGGTCGCCATCGGCGGCTGGAAGGTCGGCGCGCCGGGGCCGGTGGCACCCTGCCTGTGCGCGCCGATGCCCGCCTCCGGCATTCAGGCCAGCCCGGCCCGCATCGCCGGCGGCCGGCTGCGCGGGGTGGAGGCGGAGGTGGCGTTCCGCCTCGGCGCCGACCTGCCGCCGCGCGGCACGCCGTATTCCCGTGCCGAGGTGATCGCCGCGCTGGCGACGGCGCACCCGGTGATCGAGGTGCTGGAGGCGGCCTATGCCGATCTTAAGGCGGTCGGGCCGCTCGACCTGCTGGCCGACCGGATCGCCCATGGCGGGTTCGTCTACGGCGAGGGGGTCGCCGCGTGGCAGGGGCTGGAGTTCGCCGCGATGACGGTGACGCAGCGCATCGGCGATCCCGAGATTGTGCGCACCGGCAACCCGGCGGGCGACATGATCCGCCTCGTCGAGTGGCTGGCCAATGAAGGCAGCGTCTGGGCCGGCGGGCTGCGCGCCGGGCAGATCGTCACCTGCGGCTCCTGGACCGGGATGAGCTGGGCGGCGGCAGGGGCGCGCGTCAGCGTGGATTTCTCCGGCCTCGGCGCGGCGCAAGCCGTGTTCGCGGCATGAGCGGCGCGGTCGCCCTGGTCACCGGTGCCAGCCGCGGCATCGGCCGGGCGGTGGCGATCGAGCTTGCCAAACGCGGCGCGCATGTGGTGATCACCGCGCGCACCGAGGGCGGCCTCGCCGAGACCGACGACGCCATCCGCGCCGCCGGCGGCCGGGCGACGCTGCTGCCGCTCGACCTCGCCGACGGGGAGGCGCTCGACAAGATCGGCCCGAGCCTGTTCCAGCGGTTCGGCCGGCTCGACATCCTGGTCGGCAATGCCGGGGCGCTCGGCCGGCTGACCCCGGTGCCGCATATTTTCGATCGCGACTGGTCGGAGGTGGTGGCGGTCAATCTGTCGGCCGGATTGCGGCTGATCCGCACCACCGCGCCGCTGCTGCTGGCCGCCCCGGCCGGGCGGGCGGTGTTCGTCACCAGCCGCATCGTGCGCCGCCCGGCGGCCTATTGGGGCGCCTATGGCGCCACCAAGGCGGCGCTGGAGCATCTCGTGCAGTGCTGGGCGGAGGAGACGCGGACGACGCGGCTGCGCGTCAATCTGTTCGATCCGGGCGTGGTGGCGACACGGCTGCGCGCCGAGGCGATGCCGGGCGAGGACCCGGCCACCCTGACCCAGCCGGAAGCGGTGGCGCCGGCGCTGGCCGCGCTGTGCGGCGCCGACGAGCAGCGGCACGGCGAGGTGATCGGTGTGGCCGCCTGAGCGGAACGATCAGGCGGCCGTGCCAGCCGCTCCGGATCGTCCGCTCGGCGGGCGGATTGTCCCGAGCGGGTCGGGCGGGGCAATCGGATCAGCGCCTACTCCGCCGGCGCCGGGGCCTCCTCCAGCCGTTTGTCGTGCGGCAGCAGCAGCGCCGCGACCATGCCGATCAGCGCCAGGGCGGCGATCAGCAGCAGTCCGCCGCTGAAGCTGCCCGTGTGGTCCTTGATCCAGCCCATCGCATAGGGACCGACGAAGCCGGACAGATTGCCCAGCGCGTTGATGGCGGCGATGCCGGCCGCGGCGCCGGCGCCGGACAGGAAGGCCGCCGGCAGCGTCCAGAACACCGGCAGGCATGAAAACACGCCGAACGCGGCGATGGTCAGCAGCGTCATCTTGATCACCGGCTGGTCGATCATCCCGGCCAGCCCGATGCCGATGCCGGCAATGGCGAGCGGGATCGCCACATGCGCCTTGCGCTCCATCTTGCGGTCCGACCGCCGGCCCCACCACACCATCGTCACCGTGCCGACGACATAGGGGATGGCGGTGATCAGACCGATCTGGAAATTGCTTAGGCCGCCAAACGATTTGACGATCTGCGGCAGCCAGAAGCCGATGCCGTAATTGGCCGCCACCGCGCCGAAATAGATCAGCGCCAGCGTCAGCACCCGCCCGTCGGTGATCGCCTGACGCACCGGGATGCGCTCGGCGCGCTCGCGCTGGCGTTCCTCCGCGTCCAGCCGGTCGGCCAGCCAGCGCCGCTCATCGGGCGCCAGCCATGTCGCGTCCGCCGGCCGGTCGGTGAGATAGAAGAACACCACCCCCGACAGGATCAGCGCCGGCACCGCCTCGACGATGAACAGCCATTGCCAGCCCTTCAGCCCGGCCACCCCGTCCAGCCCGAGCAGCAGGCCGGAGACCGGCGCGCCGATCACCGATGAGGCGGGGATCGCCGCCATGAACCAGCCGACGATGCGGCCGCGATAGACCGAGGGAAACCACAGCGTCAGGTAGAAGATGATGCCGGGGAAGAACCCGGCCTCCGCCGCGCCGAGCAGCACCCGCACCAGATAGAATGAAAACTCGCCGCTGATGAACGCGGTGGCCCCCGAGATCAGCCCCCAGGTCAGCATGATGCGGGCGATCCATTTGCGCGCACCGAAGCGGTGCAGGAACAGGTTCGACGGAATCTCGAAGACGAAATAGGTCAGGAAGAAGATGCCGGAGGCGAGGCCGAAGGCGCTGGCCGACAGCGCCAGATCGGTGCGCATGGTCAGGCCGGCGAAGCCGACATTCACCCGGTCGAGATAGGCAACGAAATAGCAGAGCATGAGGAACGGGACGAGCCGTGCCGACACCTTCGCCATCGTTCGCTGTTCGAGTTCCGCCATCGCCCGTTCCCCCCGATGCGCCGCCGCCTGGCCGGCTCGCTTGGCGGCAGGCTGTAACGCCGGCGGCGGCTTGGCAAGGGGCGGCAAACGCGCGCGGCGGGGGCCGACCGTCAGGCCGGTTCGAGCGCGCGGGCAGGGCTGGCGGCCGGGGCGGCGATGGCGCGGGCCGCTGCCTTGGCGGTGCGCATGGCCTCGCGCTGCAGCGCGTCATCGACACCGCGCCACAGCGCCAGCGGATCGAGGATCTGGGCCACTATCGGGGTCGGATGCATCATCACCCTCCGCGTCAACGGGAGCAGAATCGCAGCGAGTGATGAGCGGGTGGTTAACCGCCGCCGCCGCGCCGCGGCATGCGCAACGGCAGCAGCGCCTGCACCCATGGCGCGCGGAACCGGTCGAGCGACAGCGTCTCATGCACGGTCAGCGCCGCTTGGCCGCCGAGCCGGGTGTGCAGCAGCGAGCGGCCGTAGAACGGCGCGTCCTCCAGCGTCGCCGCGAGCTTCGCCGTCTCGCCGCGCAGCGTGCGCGGCAGCCGCCAGCGCGTCGGCGGCAGGGCGATGGCCGGCTGCACCGGCATCGCCACGACATCACCGCCCGGCGTGCAGGCCAGCGCCAGCGCCAGCGCCGAGCCGTCGCGGCGGACTGCGTCGTAGGCGATCAGGGTGCGGTCGGGCAGTGTGCTGCGGCTCCATTGCCAATGGGCGAAGCCGCTTTCCAGCGCCTCGTCGCCGCGGTTGTGGTCGAAATAGGCGGTGCCGGACCAGCGCAGCGCCGGCCGCTGCAGCGCCACCTCGATGCGCGCATGCGCCGCCAGCGGCTGCCAGTGGTGCCGCCCGGCGGCATCGAGGGCAAACCCGATGGTGCCGAGCGCCCCGGCGTGCAGCCGCACCGTGCCGCGCAGCCGGCGCGGCAGCGGCGCGGCGATCTCGGCGATGTCGATGGTCAGCGTGGCGCCGTCCCAGGCCAGCGCGCTCGGCCCGATCGCCAGATGGTCGTCCGTCCGCCGCAGCGCCGCCCGCCCGCGCTCGGTCATCGCCCAGCGTCCGCCGGGGCCGTAGAGCGCGACGTTGAGCGCGCAATGGTTCTCCGCCGCCCCCCGGCCGCGCCGCCGGGCGAGCGCGTAATAGGGCGAGAAGACGCTGCCGATGAAGGCGATCAGGGTGAGGCCGTGGACCCCGTCATCGCTCAGCGCATCGACGTACCACCAGGCGTAGGCGCCGACCGGCTGCGCGAAGCCAGGTCCGCCAGCACCGCCGCCGCGGCCAGCCGCCCCGACAGCGCCGCCATCGGCACGCCCGGCCCCGGATGCACGCTGCCCCCCGCCAGATACAGCCCCGGCAGCCGGCTGCACGCCGTCGGCCGGTCGAAAGAGGCCCGCCAGCCGTCGAGATGCCGGCCATAAAGCGCCCCCCCGGTGGCCGGGAACATCGCCGCGAACTGCGCCGGCCCGGTCACCGTCTGCGCCAGCGGGCGCAGCTGCAGGCCGCAGGCGGCGAGCCGGGTCAGCATGGTCCGTTCGCATCGGGCGATCTCCGCGTCGCTGGGGGGGGCCGTGTCACCGGTGGCGGGGGCGTTGACCAGACACAGCAGGCGTTCGCCGCCGGCCGGTTCGGCGCCGCCGTCGCGGTCCTGGGCACAGACATAGACGCTCGGCTGATCGGGCAGCCGGCGCTGGCCGAAGATGGCGGCGAATTCGGCGGCGTAATCGTCGGCGAAAAAGACGTTGTGGCGGGCGAGGGTAAAGCCGTCGGTTTGCGCCAGCATCGCCCAGGTGACGGCGGAGAGCGAGCGTGCGCCGGCCGCCAGGCGCGGCACCGCGCGCGCCGCAGCGGCGCCGAAGCGGCCGGTGGCCAGCGCCTGCGCGTCGGTGGCGGCGACCACCGCATCGGCGTCGATCCGCTCGCCATCGGTCAGCACCACGCCGCGCGCCCGGCCGTGGCTGACGACGATCTCCGCCACCGCGGCGTCGCTGCGCAGCACCCCGCCGTGCGCCGCGACGAGGCCGGCGAGTGCCGTGGCGAGGGTGCGCATGCCACCCTCGGGCAGCCACACGCCCTGCCGCTCGACATGGGCAATCAACATCAGTGTTGCCGGCGCGACGAACGGCGAGGCGCCGCAATAGGTGGCGTAGCGGGCGAACAACTGGCGCAGCCGCGGATCGGGGAAATAGCGGCCGAGCGCCTGCCACAGCGTCGCCCGCGGCGACATGCCGAGCAGCGCGCCGAGACCGCGCAGCCCGGCGCCGGCCGCGACCGACAGTGGCGTCGGCGCCGCGGCCTGCATGTAGCTGCGGTCGAGCGCGGCATGCAGGCGCGCCGACTGGCGGACGAAATCGCGGTACAGCCGGGCGGCGGCGGCGCCGGCGAAATCGCCGATGGCCTCGGCGTTCTGCGCGGCATCGGCGTGCAGGTCGAGCCGCTCGCGCGCGCTCCAGGCATGGCGGGCGAGGATGCCGGCGGGGCGCAGCGTCAGATGCGCCGCAAGGGTGGTGCCGGCGGCGGCGAAAATCGCCTCCCACAGCGGGCGCATGGTGAACACGGTGGGGCCGGCGTCGATGGCGCGGCCGGCGACGGTGGCGCTGCGCAGCTTGCCGCCGGGCGTGGCGGCACGCTCCAGCAGCGTCACCGCGACGCCGGCGACGGCGAGGTCGAGCGCCGCCACCAGCCCGCCAATGCCGGCGCCGACGACGATGACGCGATCCATACGCCTCCGCGAAAAAGTCGTTGACACCACTGTCCATACAATCTGACAGTTCGCATTGACAAGTGAAGTTGACATAGGGAGGCGTTCCGATGGAACCGATGACGCGGATCGAGCGTGCCCTGATGGCGGCGCTGGCACGCGCCGACGCGCCGGGGGCGCCGCCGCGGCTGGCCGCGGCGATGCGTCATGCGGTGTTTCCGCGCGGCGCGCGCATCCGCCCGCGGCTTTGCCTCGCCGTCGCCGGTGCCTGCGGCGACGATCGGCCCGGTGTCGCGGAGGCGGCGGCGGCGGCCATCGAGCTGATGCATTGCGCCTCGCTGGTGCATGACGACCTGCCGTGTTTCGACGATGCGGCGACGCGGCGCGGGCGGCCGACGGTGCATCGGGCGTTCGGCGCGCCGCTCGCCGTGCTGGCCGGCGACGCGCTGATCGTGCTGGCGTTCGAGACGCTGGCGCGCGAGGCCGCGGCGGTGCCGGCGCGGCTGCCCGGCTTGCTGATGATCCTCGGCCGTTCGGTCGGCATGCCGGGCGGCATCGCCGCCGGGCAGGCATGGGAATGCGAGGCGGAGATCGACCTCGCCGCCTATCATCGCGCCAAGACCGGCGCCTTGTTCGCCGCGGCGACGCTGGCCGGCGCGGCGGCGGCGGGGGCGGAGCCGGATCGCTGGCGCGGGCTCGGCGAACTGCTCGGCGAAGCCTATCAGGTGGCCGACGATCTGCATGATGTCGCCGACGATGCGGCGACGCTCGGCAAGCCGGTCGGGCGCGACGCGGCGCTGGGGCGGCCGAGCGCGGCGGCGGCGCTGGGCATCGACGGCGCGCTGCAGCGGCTGTCCACGCTGGCCGAGGCGGCGATGCAGTCGGTGCCGCCGTGCCGCGGGGCGGCGGAATTGCGCGCGCTGATCCGCTCGGAGGCGACGCGGCTGGTGCCGAAAAGCCTTGCCGCGCGTGCCGCCTGACATTGCATCTGCCCGACGCGGTCTGGCGGCTGCGCGACCGGCTGCTGGCCGATCCGCGCTGGCTGCGGCTGGCGGTGCGCTTCCCGCTGAGCCGGGCGGTGGCGCGGCGGCGGGCGGCGGCGCTGTTCGACCTGTGCGCCGGCTTTGTCTATGCGCAGGTGCTGGCCGCCTGCGTCGAATTGCGGTTGTTCGACATGCTGCGTGACGGCCCGCTGCCGGCCGAGGTCATCGTCCGCCGTGCCGGACTGAGCGCGGCGCCGGCGCAGACGCTGCTGCGCGCCGCGGCGGCGCTGCGGCTGCTGGCGCGACGGCGCGGCGGCTTCGGCCTCGGCCCGCTCGGGGCGGCGATGCTCGGCAACCCCGGCGTCGGCGCGATGGTGGCGCATCACGCCATGCTCTACGCCGATCTGGCCGATCCGGTGGCGCTGCTGCGCGCGCCGCCCGGTGCGACGCGGCTGGCACGGTTCTGGGCCTATGGCGCGACCGGCGCCGCCGGGGCGTATTCGGCGCTGATGGCGGCGAGTCAGGCGATGATCGCCGCCGAAGTGCTCGATGCCGTCGATCTGCGGCGCTATCGCCGTCTGCTCGATGTCGGCGGCGGCGACGGCAGTTTTCTGCGCGCCGTGGCGGCGCGGGTGCCGGGGCTGCGGCTGGCGCTGTTCGACCTGCCGGAGGTCGCCGCGCTGGCCGAGGCGCGGCTGGCCGAGTCGGGCGTCGCGGCGGAGGTTTTTGGCGGCGACATGCGCGCGGCGCTGCCGGGCGGGGCCGACCTGATCAGCCTGCTGCGCGTCATCCACGATCACGACGAGCCGGCGGCGCTGGCCATCCTGCGCACCGCGCGCGCCGCGCTGCCGCCCGGCGGGACGCTGCTGCTGGGCGAGCCGATGGCCGGCACGCGCGGCGCCGAGGCCAGCGGCGACGCCTATTTCGGGCTGTATCTGCTGGCCATGGGGCAAGGCCGGCCGCGCCGCCGCGACGAGCTGACGGCGCTGCTGCAACAGGCCGGGTTCACCGCCATCCGCGAGGCGCCGACGCATCAGCCGCTGCTGGTGCGGGTCCTGTTGTGTAAATAGAGATTGACAGATGAAAGCGTCACTTTAATCTGACAGACAGGCCGTTGGCCTCACCGGGGAGGGACTCAGGCGGATGGACACGGTCGCCGTCGTTGTGGATCAGCCCGAACATCTCGCGTTGCGTCAGCTTGTCCTGACCGAGCCGGACGACGCCGATGTCGTGGTCGAGATCACCGCCAGCGGCATCAGCACCGGCACCGAGCGGCTGCTGTGGTCCGGCCGCATGCCGGCCTTTCCCGGCATGGGCTATCCGCTGGTCCCCGGCTACGAATCGGTCGGCCGCGTCGTCGCCGCCGGCACCCGGTCCGGCCGGGTGGTCGGCAGCACCGTCTTTGTCCCCGGTGCGCGCTGTTACGGCGAGGTGCGCGGCCTGTTCGGCGGCGCCGCCAGCCGCGTCGTGCTGCCCGGCGCCCGCGCGGTGCCGATCGACCCGGCGCTCGGCGAACGCGGCGTGCTGCTGGCGCTGGCGGCGACCGCCTATCATGCGCTGGCCGATGGCCTGCCGGAGTTGATCATCGGTCATGGCGTGCTCGGCCGGCTGCTGGCGCGGCTGACCGTGGCCCTCGGCGGCACGCCGCTGGTGTGGGAGCGGCAGCCCGGCCGCTTCAGCGGCGCAGAGGGCTATGCCGTGGGCGATCCAGAAGCCGATCAGCGCCGCGATTATGCCCGCATCTGCGACGCCAGCGGCGACCCGGCCATTCTCGACACGCTGATCGGCCGGCTGGCGCCGCGCGGCGAGGTGGTGCTTGCCGGCTTCTATGCCGAGCGCATTTCGTTTGCCTTTCCGCCGGCCTTCATGCGCGAGGCGCGGCTGCGCGCCGCCGCCGAATGGCGCGCGCCCGACCTTGCCGCGGTGCAGGCGCTGATTGCCGACGGGCGGCTGCGGCTCGACGGGCTGATCACCCATCGTGCCGCCTGGCACGACGCCGCCGACGCCTATCGCACCGCCTTTGTCGATCCCGCCTGTCTGAAAATGGTCCTCGATTGGAGCGCGCACGCATGAATGCCACCACGGACGCGAATGCCGCACCGCCCGAGATGTCGTCGCCGGCGCGCGAGACCCAGGTCATCGCGATCTATGGCAAGGGCGGCATCGGCAAGAGTTTCACCCTGGCCAATCTCAGCTACATGATGGCCCAGCAGGGCAAGCGCGTGCTGCTGATCGGCTGCGACCCGAAAAGCGATACCACGTCGCTGCTGTTCGGCGGCCGCAGTTGCCCGACCATCATCGAAACCTCGTCGAAGAAGAAGCAGGCCGGCGAGGCGGTGAAGATCGGCGATGTCTGCTTCAAGCGCGACGGCGTGTTCGCGATGGAGCTGGGCGGGCCGGAGGTCGGCCGCGGCTGCGGCGGGCGCGGCATCATCCACGGCTTCGAGCTGCTGGAGAAGCTAGGCTTTCACCGGTGGGATTTCGATTACGTCCTGCTCGACTTTCTGGGCGACGTGGTGTGCGGTGGCTTTGGTCTGCCGATCGCCCGCGACATGTGCCAGAAGGTGATCGTCGTCGGCTCCAACGACCTGCAATCGCTCTACGTCGCCAACAATGTTTGCTCGGCGGTGGATTATTTCCGCAAGATGGGCGGCAATGTCGGTGTCGCGGGGCTGGTCGTCAACAAGGATGACGGCACCGGCGAGGCACATGCGTTTGCCGCAGCGGCAGGAATACCGGTGCTCGCCAGCATCCCCGCCGACGACGACATCCGCCGCAAGAGCGCCAGCTACGAGATCATTGGCCGGCCGGGCGGGCGCTGGGCACCGATGTTCGCCGCCCTCGCCGAAGCCGCCGCGGCGGCGCCGCCGGTGCGGCCGACGCCGCTGTCGCACGAGGCGCTGCTCAACCTGTTTTCCGGCGATGCCGTCGGCCGCGACGTGGTGCTCGACCCGGCGACGATGGAGGATATGTGCGCCGCCGCCGAATTCACCCGGCCCTCGCTCGAAGTCATGTACGACGGGGCGTGAGCCATGCCGCAGGATCATTCATGCCACGGCGGCCAGGAGATCATGCGCGCCGCCGCCAGCGCCGCCGGCAAGAGCGAGGTGATGGCGCGGCTGATGGAGGATTATCCGCGCGGGCCGCATGACCAGCCGCAATCGATGTGCCCGGCCTTCGGCTCGCTGCGCGTCGGCCTGCGCATGCGGCGCACCGCCACGGTGCTGTGCGGTTCGGCCTGCTGCGTCTATGGTCTGACCTTCACTTCGCATTTCTACGGCGCGCGGCGGACCGTCGGCTATGTGCCGTTCAATTCCGAATCGCTGGTGCGCGGCCAGGTGTTCGAGGACATCCGCGCCGCCGTCGTGCAACTCGCCGATCCGGCCGAGTACGACGCGATCGTCGTCATCAATCTGTGCGTGCCGACCGCCTCCGGCGTGCCGCTCGACCTGCTGCCGCGCGAGATCAACGGCGTGCGCGTCATCGGCATCGACGTGCCCGGCTTCGGCGTGCCGACGCATGCCGAGGCGAAAGACGTGCTGACCGCGGCGATGCTGCGCTATGCGCGGCTGGAGGCGGAGGACGGGCCGGTGGCGCGGCCGCGGCTGGCGCAGCCGGAATTGCCGACGGTGGCGATGATCGGCGAATTGTTCCCGGCCGACCCGCCGGGCGTCGGCGCGCTGTTGGCGCCGATGGGTCTGGCGGTGGCGCCGCCGTTGCCCTCGCGCGAATGGCGCGACCTCTACGGCGCGCTCGACTGTGCCGCGGCGGCGGCGGTGCATCCGTTCTACACCGCCACGGTGCGCGAGTTCCGCGAGGCCGGACGCAAGATCGTCGGCTCGGCGCCGGTCGGGGTGGAGGGCACCGCGGCATGGCTCGAAACCGTCGCCGCCGCCGCCGGCGTTGCGCCGGCGCGCTGCGACGCCGCCAAGGCCGCGGTGCTGCCGCGCATCGCCGCGGCGCTGGCCGCCAACCCGATTGCCGCGCGCATCACCGTCTCCGGCTACGAAGGCTCGGAATTGCTGGTCGCACGCCTGCTGATCGAGGCCGGTGCCGAGGTGCCGTATGTCGGCACCGCCTGCCCGCGCACCGAATGGAGCGAGGCGGACCGGCAATGGCTGGAGGCGCATGGCGCGCATGTGCAGTACCGCGCCGCGCTGGAGCAGGATCTGGCGGCGATGAAATCGGTGCGTCCCGCTCTGGCCGTCGGCACCACGCCGCTGGTGCAGGCGGCCAAACAGCTTGGCATTCCGGCGCTGTATTTCACCAACATGGTCTCGGCGCGGCCGTTGTTCGGCGCCGCCGGGGCGGCCTCGCTCGCCGGCATCGTCACCGCACAGACGCGCGGGCGCGAGCGGTTCGCCGAGATGCTGACGTTTTTCGGGCCGGTCGGTTCGGGCGAATCGTCCGGTTATGGCTGGACCGACGTGCCGCAGGAGCGGCCGGGGCTGAAGGACCGCTACCGGCGCATCCGCGAGGCGCGCCTGCGCGCCGAAGCCTCGGTGGGAACCTGAGCCATGCTGGTGCTCGACCATGATCGCGCCGGCGGCTACTGGGGCGCGGTTTATGCGTTCGCCGCGGTTCGCGGCCTGCGCGTGGTGATCGACGGGCCGGTCGGCTGCGAGAATCTGCCGGTGACCGCGGTGCTGCACTACACCGATGCGCTGCCGCCGCATGAGCTGCCGATCGTGGTGACGGGATTGTCCGAAGACCAGTTGTCGATGGACGGCACCGAGGGCGCGATGCGGCGGGCGCGTGCGACGCAGGATCTCGACCTGCCGGCGGTCGTCGTCACCGGCAGCATCGCCGAGATGATCGGCGGCGGCGTGACGCCGGAGGGCAGCAACCTGCTGCGCTTCATCCCGCGCACCATCGACGAGGATCAGTGGCAGGCCGCCGACCGCGCGATCAACTGGATGTGGACCGAATTCGGCGCCAAGAAGAAGCGCGCGCCGGCACCGCGCCCGGCCGGGCACAAGCCGCGCGTCAACATCATCGGCGCTATCTACGGCACGTTCAACATGGCGTCGGATCTGACGGAAATCCGCCGGCTGGTCGAGGGCATCGGCTGCGAGGTCAATCTGGTCTTTCCGCTCGGCGCGCATCTGGAGGATATTGCGAAACTGGCCGAGGCCGAGGCCAGCGTCTGCCTGTATCGCGAGTTCGGCCGTCTGCTCTGCGAGGAGCTCGGCCGACCCTATCTGCAGGCGCCTATCGGGCTGCACGCGACGACCAATTTCCTGCGCAAGCTCGGCGAGCTGGTCGGCGTCGATCCCGAGCCGTTCATTGAGCGTGAGAAGCACACCACGATCAAGCCGATCTGGGATCTGTGGCGCAGCGTGACGCAGGATTTCTTCGCCACCGCGACCTTCGCGGTGGTGGCGACCGACACCTATGCGCAGGGCCTGCAGCGGTTTCTCGGCGACGAGATGGGCATTCCCTGCAGCTTCGCCATCGCCCGCAAGCCGGGGGTCAAGCCGGACAATGCGGCGGTGCGCGCGGCGCTGCGGGCGACGCCGCCGCTGGTGCTGTTCGGGTCGTATAACGAGCGGATGTATGCGGCCGAGAGCGGCTGTCGCGCCGTCTATATCCCAGCCTCGTTTCCCGGCGCCATCGTCCGCCGTGCCACCGGCACGCCGTTCATGGGCTATGCCGGCGCCACCTATGTCATCCAGGAGTTCTGCAACGCGCTGTTCGATGCGCTGTTTCACATTCTGCCGCTGGCCACCGAGATGGATCGGGTTGAGCCGACACCCTCCCGCCTCGCCCCGGCCGACGCGCAGCCATGGGACATCGAGGCGCTGCATCTTCTGGAACACCATGTCGAGCAGCAGCCTTTCCTGGTGCGCATCTCGGCCGCCAAGCGCCTGCGGGACCGTGTCGAACGCGATGCACGGGCCGCCGCAGAGACGCGCGTGACGGCGGCGCGTGTCGCCAGTTCGCTCGCCGGCACCGCAGCGTGATGGACGCGCGCGGGATGCCGGCTCTCCGATCGTACACGGCGGCAGCGTCGTGGCGATCCCAGCCGTGCGGGAGAAGCGCGGTAACGGCCGCAGGGCCAAAGATCGAAAGGGCGTAGAATGGCGAACGGCAGGGATGCCTCGCTGTCGGGACTGACGGAGGCGGAAGCCCGTGAGTTTCACAGCATCTTCATGACCAGCTTCGTGGTCTTCCTGGTCGTCGCGATCGTCGCGCACATCCTGGTGTGGGCGTGGCGTCCGTGGCTGCCGGGGGTGCACGGCTACAGCACATCGTCACTGATCGATGGCGTGCAGTATCTCACTTCACGCTTCGCATAGGAGGATCGGGCGATGTGGCGCATGTGGCTTCTGTTCGATCCGCGGCGGACGCTGGTGGCTCTGTTCACCTTCCTGTTCATCCTGGCACTGCTGATTCACTTCATCCTGCTCAGCACCGACAGGTTCAACTGGCTGGAAGGACCGCACCACATGACCGGCGGTGCGGCGGCGCAGATGGCGCCGATGCCCGCGCCGGCGAAATAGCGGGACGGTTTCGGCACCGGACGAGGTCGTCACCCAGGGTGCGGCCTCGCCCGGTCCGGGTCGGTTGACGAAAGCCGAAGGAGACGGCGATGGCGATGCTGAGTTTCGAGCGCAAATATCGGGTCCGTGGCGGCACGCTGATCGGTGGCGACCTGTTCGATTTCTGGGTCGGGCCGTTCTATGTCGGCTTCTTCGGTGTCACCACGATATTTTTCACCGTGCTTGGCACGGCGCTGATCCTTTATGGGGCGGCACTCGGCGGCACCTGGGATCCGTGGCAGATCAGCATTGCACCGCCGGACCTCAAATACGGGCTTGGCCTGGCGCCGCTCGCCGAGGGCGGGCTGTGGCAGATCATCACCGTCTGCGCGCTCGGCGCGTTCGTCTCCTGGGCGCTGCGGCAGGCCGAGATCGCCCGCAAGCTGGGCATGGGGATGCACATCCCGCTGGCCTACAGCGTTGCCATCTTCGCCTATTTCTCGCTGGTGGTGATCCGTCCGGTGCTGCTCGGCGCCTGGGGGCACGGCTTCCCCTATGGCATCATCAGCCATCTCGATTGGGTGTCCAACGTCGGCTACCAGTATCTGCATTTCCACTACAACCCGGCGCACATGCTGGCGGTCAGCTTCTTCTTTACCAACGTGCTGGCGCTGTCGCTGCACGGATCGCTGATCCTCTCGGCGCTCAATCCTGGCGCCGGCGAGCCGGTGAAGACCTCGGAGCACGAAAACACCTTCTTCCGCGACACGATCGGCTACTCGATCGGCACGCTCGGCATTCACCGGCTGGGATTGTTCCTGGCCCTGTCGGCGGCGTTCTGGAGCGCGGTGTGCATCATCATCAGCGGTCCGTTCTGGACCCATGGCTGGCCGGAATGGTGGGGCTGGTGGCTGCGCCTGCCGATCTGGAGCTGAACCGGGACAGCGGAGGGAGGATACGGTCATGGCGCAATATCAGAACATCTTTACCCGCGTGCAGGTGCGTGGTCCGGCCTATGCCGGGGTGCCGCTCGGCCAGAGCAGCACTTGGCAGCGCAGCGGCGGCAGCGGGTTCAATCATCTGCTGGGCAAGATCGGCGACGCGCAGATCGGCCCGTTCTATCTCGGCTACCTCGGCTTCCTGTCGCTGGCCTGCGGGTTGGTGGCGTTCGAGATCATCGGCCTCAACATGTGGGCCTCGGTGAACTGGGATCCGGTGCAGTTCGTCCGCCTGTTGCCGTGGCTGGCGCTGGAGCCGCCGGCGCCGTCCTATGGCCTGTCGATCCCGCCGCTGGCGCAGGGCGGCTGGTGGCTGATGACCGGCTTCTTCCTCACCGCCGCGATCCTGCTGTGGTGGCTGCGGGTCTATCGCCGCGCCCGCGCACTGGGGCTTGGCACCCACACCGCCTGGGCCTTCGCCGCGGCGATCTGGCTTTATCTGGTGCTCGGCTTCATCCGCCCGCTGCTGATGGGCTGCTGGTGCGAGGCGGTGCCGTTCGGCATCTTCCCGCATCTCGACTGGACCGCGTCGTTTTCGCTGCGCTACGGCAATCTGTTCTACAATCCGTTCCACATGCTCTCGATCGTCTTCCTGTATGGCTCGGCGGTGCTGTTCGCCATGCACGGGGCGACCATTCTCGCCGTCGGCCGGTTTGGCGGTGAGCGCGAGGTGGAACAGGCGGTCGATCGCGGCACCGCGGCCGAGCGTGCCGCCATCTTCTGGCGCTGGACGATGGGCTACAACGCCACCTACGAGTCGATCCATCGCTGGGCCTGGTGGTTCGCAGTGCTCTGCCCGCTGGCCGGCGGCATCGGCATCCTGCTGACCGGCACGGCGGTCGATAACTGGTTTCTCTGGGCGGTCAAGCACGGCGTTGCGCCGATCTACCCGCATGTCTTCCCCGCCGTGCCCGACCCCGCCACGCTTCCGGGAGCACCGCAATGAGCCTCGGTCTGCGCATCTCGCTCGGTCTTGCCGCCGTGCTGGCGGTCGGGCTGGCCTCTACCTTCGAGCATCCGCCGGCTCAAACGGTGCAGCGCGGCTATCGCGGCACCGGCATGGTCGAGGTGTTCAATCCGGCGCTGCTGGATGCCAAGATTGCCGCCAACGCCATTCCGGCGGCGTTCGCCCCGGCCTCGGCGGAGGGACCAAAGGCCGGGAAGATCTACAAGAACGTCAAGGTGCTGGGCGATCTCAGCGTCGGTCAGTTCACCCGGCTGATGGCCGGGATGACCACCTGGGTCGCCCCCCAGCAGGGCTGCGGCTACTGCCACAGCGCCGACAATTTCGCCGCTGACGACAAATACACCAAGGTCGTCGCCCGGCGCATGTTGCAGATGGTGGCGCATATCAACGCCGACTGGCAGCCGCATGTCGGCGCCACCGGCGTCACCTGCTACACCTGCCATCGCGGCCAGCCGGTGCCGGCGCAGCTTTGGTTCACCAGCCCCGGCGGCCCGCACCCGGAAGGGATGCTGGAGAGCGATGTCGGCAAGAACCTGCCGGCGCCGGCGGCCGGGCTGGCGGCGCTGCCGTATGATCCGTACACGCCGTTCCTCTCCGGCGCCGCGCCGATCCGCGTCGCCGCCACCCAGGCGCTGCCCGGCACCGACCGCAGCTCGATCAAGCAGACCGAGTGGACCTATGCGCTGATGGTGCATTTCTCCGAGGCGCTCGGCGTCAACTGCACCTACTGCCACAACAGCCGCAGTTTCGGCGACTGGTCGCAGAGCACCCCGCAGCGCGCCACCGCCTGGTACGGTATCCGCATGGTGCGCGACCTCAACGGCGTCTATCTCGGCTCGCTGGCGGGCGTCTTTCCGCAGCAGCGGCTCGGCCCGACCGGGGATGTCGCCAAGGTCAACTGCGCCACCTGCCATCAGGGCGCCTATAAGCCGCTGTTCGGGGTCAGCATGCTGAAGGACTGGCCGGAACTGGCCGGACCGGTGGCGGCAAAATAGCGGCGGGGCTTGCCAAGTCGCGTCCGGCGCGCGATCTATCAGCAACAGGACTGGCCCGGTCCCGATTGACCGGCCGGTCCGTCGCTGTATGGGACACCGCGCATGTTCATCGAGACCGAGGGCACCCCGAACCCCGCAACGCTGAAGTTTCTGCCCGGCCGTGAGGTGATGGGCGCCGGCACCGCGGATTTCGCCACCATCGAGGCGGCCGCACGCAGCCCGCTCGCCACCGCGCTGTTCGCCCTGCCCGGCGTTGCCCGCGTGTTCTTCGGCGGGGATTTCGTCACCGTCACCAAAGCCGACGCGACCTCGTGGCAGGCGCTCAAGCCGCTGGTGCTCGGTGCGGTAATGGAGCATTTCGTTGCCGGCCGCCCGGTGATCGAGGGCGGCGTCGCCGCCGCCGATGAGGACGTGTCCGCCGACGATGCCGAAATCGTCGCCCAGATCAAGGAACTGCTCGATACCCGCGTGCGCCCGGCGGTGGCCGGCGACGGCGGCGACATCGTCTTCCGCGGCTACCGCGACGGCATCGTCCGCCTGCATATGCAGGGTGCCTGCTCGGGCTGCCCGTCCTCCACCGCGACGCTCAAGCATGGCATCGAGAACATGCTGCGCCACTACGTGCCCGAAGTGGTGGCGGTGGAACAGGTTGCGCACTGAGTTTTCCCACCACTAAAGGACCCAACCGCATGACCATCGACGACGCCGCCCAGGCGGCGCTGTTCCGTGACGCCCGCACGCATAACGCCTGGACCGACCAGCCGGTCACCGACGACGATCTGCGCGCCGTGTTCGATCTGATGAAATGGGGGCCGACCTCGGCCAACTGCTCGCCGGCGCGGTTTGTTTTTGTCCGCACGCCTGCGGCCAAGGAGCGGCTGCGCCCGGCGCTGTCGGCCGGCAACCTGGACAAGACGCTGGCGGCGCCGGTGACGGCGATCGTCGCCTATGATCCGCGGTTTTACGACAAGCTGCCGAAACTGTTCCCGCATGCCGATGCGCGCCCCTGGTTCGCCGGCAACGAGGTGCTGGCGCAGGAGACGGCGTTGCGCAACAGCAGCCTCCAGGGCGGCTACTTCATCCTCGCGGCGCGCGCGCTCGGCATCGACTGCGGGCCGATGTCGGGGTTCGACCGCGACAAGGCCGATGCGGCGTTTCTCGCCGGCTATGGCTGGAAAAGCAACTTCCTGATCAATCTCGGCCACGGCGACGCCGCCGGGCTGTTCGGGCGCAGCCCGCGCCTGGACTTCGACGAGGCATGCGTGATCACCTGAGCCTCGCCGCGGGCGGCGCCGGGGGCTAGGATGCGGCGATGCGCATCCTTGCCCTTGACGCCGCCCTGACCGGCTGTTCCGCCGCCCTGCTGATCGACGATGTTGTGGCCGGCGCGGCGGCGCTGCCGGGCGGGCCGGGCCAGACGGCGCGGCTCGCCGTGGTGGCGCAGTCGCTGCTGGCGGCGGCGCCGGGGCGGCTCGATGCGGTGGCGGCGACGGTCGGCCCGGGCAGCTTCACCGGCCTGCGGGCGGCGCTGGCGCTGGCGCACGGCATGGCGTTCGGTTTTGCCTGCCCGTGCATCGGCGTGAGCGTGGCCGAGGCGCTGGCCAACGCCATGCCGCCGCTGCCGGGCCGGGCGCTGTGGGTCGCCATCGACAGCAAGCGCGCCGGCCGCGTCTTTCTCGACATTGCCGGCCGGCTCAGCGTCGCCGCGCCCGACGCGCTGCCGCCCTGCGGCGGTCCGGTGGCGGTGGCCGGGGATGCCGCGCCGATGGTCGCCGCGGCGCTCGCCGCGCGCGGGACCGACGTGCTGCTGGCCGATGCGCGCCGGCCGCGCGCCGCCGACGTGGCGCGGGTCGCCGCCCGGCGTCTTGCCGGCGCGCTGCCGGCACTGGCGGCGCAGCCGCTCTATGCCGAGGCGCCGCTGGCGCGACCGATGGCTGCCTGAACGTTACTGTATTGTTCCGAACCGCTCCACAGCTTGTCGGTGCAAGTCATGCCGCGGTGCTCGCCGCTATCCATGGCGCTGCCTTCCCGCCCGCCGAGCATTGGGACGAGGCGGCAATCGCGGCACAACTGACCCTGCCCGGCGGTTTCAGCCTGCTCGATCCGGGCGGCGGCATGGTGCTCGGCCGCATCGCCGCCGACGAAGCGGAGATTCTGGCGCTCGCCGTGCTGCCCGAGCGGCGCCGCGTCGGCCGCGGCCGGACGCTGCTCGCCGCCGCCGAGCAGCACGTCGCCGCCGCCGGCGGTCGGGTGGTGTTCCTCGAGGTGTCGCAGGCCAACGAGGCGGCGCGCGCCCTTTATGCCGCCGCCGGATACCGCGAGGTCGGCCGGCGCAACCGCTACTACCCCGACGGCGCCGACGCGCTTGTGCTGGCCCGCAGCCTGCGGGGTGCGACGGCGGCGTAGGTGCTGCCATGCAGATCACGCATGCAGCAGCCACAGCAGGGTGATGCCGTCGGCGCCGGTGGTCTCGGCCAGGACGCTATGGCCGAGCGCGGCGGCGCTGGCCGGCACGTTGCGCCGTGGCTCATCGCCGCGGAGTCGCACCAGCAACGTCTCGCCCGGAGCCATGCGATCGAGCGCCAGACGGGTGCGCACGAAGGTCATCGGACAGACCTCGCCGGTGATGTCGATGCTGCGATCGGCGGCGATTGCGGGGGGCAGATTCATCTTTGGCATGACTGGACTGTTGCTTCCTTCCGTAATACACGTTGCGAATCAGGCCGCCGGCCACCTTAATGAGCCAAGTCCCGCGGACTGGAAGGGAGCATGATGACCGACCACACGCAACAATCTGATGTGCTCGGATTGACTGCACAGATCGTCTCGGCGCACGTCTCGAACAACTCTGTGACGCCCGACGCTTTGCCTGCGTTGATCCAGGATGTCTATCGCACGCTGTCCGGCGTCGGGAAGGAGCCCGTCCAGCCCGACAAGCCGCAGCCGGCGGTGCCGGTGAAAAAGTCGGTGTTTGCCGACCACATCATCTGCCTGGAGGACGGCAAGAAGCTGAAGATGCTCAAGCGCCACCTCAAGACCGCCTATAACATGACCCCCGAGCAGTACCGCGAGCGCTGGGGCCTGCCGCCGGATTACCCGATGGTGGCGCCGAACTACGCCCGCCACCGCTCGTCGCTGGCCAAGAAGATCGGGCTGGGCACCAAGCCGCGCAGCCGCAAGTAGCGGCGCCTTCGGCTCCTTTCCCGCGCGCTCTGGCGGCGGCGGGGGGCTGGTTTGCCTCCCGCCGCGTTTGCCATGTAACCTCCGCCTGCGGGACGGTCGGGCGCAGGGTCCGGCCGCGCGGCCGGGCAAGGGCGATCCGCCCCGCGCCGCCCGGCGGCCGGGCGGCCCGCGGCTGGGAGACCAATGGAAAGCCGTATCGAGCGACTATGCGTCGAGAGGGGCCTCAAGATGACCGGCCAGCGCCGGGTCATCGCGCGGGTGCTGTCCGATGCCGCCGATCACCCGGACGTGGAGGAACTCTATCGCCGTTCCAGCGCGCTCGACCGGCGCATTTCCATCGCCACCGTCTATCGCACCGTGCGTTTGCTGGAGGAGCACGGGATTCTCGCCCGCCGTGATTTCGGCGGCGGCCGGGCCCGCTATGAGCCGAGCGGGCATGGCCATCACTATCACTTGATCGACGTCGAGACTGGCCGCGTCATCGAGTTTGAAGACCCCGAGCATGAGCGCGTGCTGGCCGAAATCGCCGCCCGGCTCGGGTTTGATCTGGTATCGCACCATCTCGAACTCTTCGGTCGGCGGCGGGAGGCGCGTCCCGCCGGCAGCGCCCGCGCGGCGGCGGCGGCGGCGGTGGAGGCGGAGGCGGACGCGCATTCGGGGGTGCAGGGATGACCGCGACGATCAGAATCGGCGCTCCGGCGCCGCCGCAGGCCGACAGCGATGCCGGGTTCGGCGAGCTGCGCGGCGGCAATCTCGGCGTGCGCATCGCCACCCTGCCGGCCGAACTCGATGCCGCGCAGGCGCTGCGCTATCGCGTCTTCTATGAGGAAATGGGCGCCGTCCCCAGCGCCGAGGTGGCGCGCAGCGCGCGCGACAGCGACGACTTCGACGCCGTCGCCGACCATCTGCTGGTGCTCGACCATTCGATCGGCGCCGGGCCGGAAGGGGTGGTCGGCACCTACCGGCTGATCCGTCAGGCGGCGGCGGAGAAAATCGGCCATTTCTATTCGGCCGGCGAATACGACATCGGCCCGGTCATCGCCTTTCCCGGACAGGTGCTGGAGCTTGGCCGGTCCTGCGTGCATCCGGCCTATCGCGGCCGGGCGGCGATGCAGTTGCTGTGGCGCGGCATCGCCGCCTATGTGTTCCTGCACCGCATCGACCTGATGTTCGGCTGCGCCAGCCTGCCCGGCACCGACCCGGAGGCGCTGGCGGCGGAGCTGACCTTTCTCTACCACAACCATCTCGCCCCGCCGGCGCTGCGCCCGCGGGCGCTGCCGGAACGCTATGTCGAGATGCGCCGGCGCGACCCGGCCGGCCTCGACCTGCGCCGCATCGCCGCCGGCCTGCCGCCGCTGATCAAGGGCTATCTGCGGCTCGGCGGCTTCGTCGGCGACGGGGCGGTGATCGATCACCAGTTCAACACCATCGACGTTGCCGTGGTGGTCAAGACCGATCTGGTGACGGATAAATATTATCGCCACTACGAACGCCAGGTGCGGGACGCGCTCGATTGACCGAAAATCGCTTCAACGTGGTGATGACCTCGCCGCATCTGGCGCCGGCGGCGGTCGCCGTGCTGGAGGGCGCCGGCTGCACCCTGCACTATCTGCCGGCGTTCCCGTCCGGCGCGGTGGTGGCGGAGCTGACCGGGCGGGTGCAGGCCGATGCCATCCTGGCGCGCCAGGGCCATGTCACCGCCGCGGCAATTGCCGCCTCGCCACGGCTGCGCATCGTCGCGCGGCACGGCGTCGGCGTCGATGAGGTCGATCTGGTGGCGGCGGCGGCGCGGGGCGTGATGGTGACCAATGCGCCGGGGTCGAACAGCCGCGCGGTCGCCGAACACACGCTGGCGCTGATCCTGGCGCTGGTGAAGCAGATCAGGCCGCTCGGCGCCTCGGTGGCCGGCGGCGCGTGGCGCGGCGGCGCCAGTTCGGTGCGCGATGTCGCCGGCCTGCGGCTCGGGCTGGTCGGCTGCGGCGCCATCGGGCGGGAGGTGGCGCGGCTCGCCGCGGCCTTCGGCATGAGCGTCGCCAGCAGCGACCCGGCGTTGCCGGCGCAGGGCGTTGGCGGCATCGCGTGGCGGGCCTCGCCGCTGGCGCTGGCGGCGACCAGTGACATTCTGTCGGTGCATTGCCCGCTGACCGAGGCGACGCGCGGGCTGGTCGGCGCGGCTGTGCTGGCGGCGATGCCGGCCGGCGGGTTCGTCGTCAACACCGCGCGCGGCGGCATCGTTGACGAGGCGGCGCTGCTGGCGGCGCTGACCAGCGGGCATCTCGCCGGCGCCGCGCTCGATGTGTTTGCCGTCGAGCCGCCGCCGGCCGATCATCCGCTGCGCGACCATCCGCATGTGCTGGCGACCCCGCATCTGGCCGGGGTGACGCCGGGATCGCTGGTCAACATGGGCGTCGCCGCGGCCGAGTGCATCGCCGCCGCGCTGACCGGCGGGGTGGTGCCGCCGGGGTGCATTGTCGTGCCGGGCCGCGCCGGCTGATCAGGCTTGCGTCGCGGCGCCGGTCCCTGTAGCCCGGCGCGCATGTCGAACCGCCTGGTCGCCCGTGCCGTTGCTCTTGTCGGGTGGCGTGCCGACCTGCTTGCCGCGCTGCTCGGCGCCGTCGCCGCGCTGGCGCTGCCGCCGCTGCATCTGCTGCCGCTGCTGCTGATCGCGGTGCCGGGCCTGCTGGCGCTGATCGACGGCGCCGCCACGCCGGCCGTGGCGGCGCGGCGCGGCTTCTGGTTCGGCGTCGCGCATCATGTCCTCGGCCTCTACTGGATCACCGATGCGATCCTGCTGGAGGCGGCGCGCTACTGGTGGCTGGTGCCGATCGCGGTGCCGGCGCTGGCCGCCGTGCTCGCCGCGTTCATCGCCGCCGCCGCCGCCGTCACCCGGCTGGCGCCGCGCGGCTGGCCGCGCGTGGTGGTGCTGGCCGGCGCCTGGGTGCTGGCCGATCTTGCCCGCCAGTTCGTCGCCACCGGATTTCCCTGGAACCCGTGGGGCGCCGACTGGGCCATTCCCGGCGGCATCGGCAATATCGCCATCCAGCCCGCCGCCTGGGTCGGGGTGCCGGGGCTGACCCTGGCAACGCTGCTGCTGGCGGCGACGCCGGCGCTCGGCGGCCGGGCGATGGCGCTTGGCGCGGTCGCGCTGGCCGCCTGGGCCGGCGCCGGGGCGTGGCGGCTGTCGCTGCCGGCGGCGGCGGCGCCGGGGATCGCGGTGGTCATCGTCCAGGGCAACGTGGCGGAATCGGAGAAGCACGACATCCGCCATGCGGTCGAGGTGTTCGACCGCTACCTCGCCATGACCCGCCAGGGCATTGCCGCCGCCCGCGCCCGCCTGCCCGACGACCGGCCGGTGGTGATCTGGCCGGAATCGGCCAGCCCGTTCGCCCTGCCCAACGACGCCGGCGCCCGCGGTGCGCTGGCCGAGGCGGCGGGCGGCGTGCCGGTGCTCGCCGGCAGCGTCCGCTTCGATGCGCTGGAGCGGCCGGAGAACAGCCTCGTCGCGGTGCTCAGCGCCGAGCCGTCGCGCGAGGTGTACGACAAATGGCATCTGGTGCCGTTCGGTGAATACGCCCCCTCCTGGGTGCCGCTGGCGGTGCAACTGGTGCCCGGCGGCGGGTTTCAGCCGGGGCCGGGGCCGCAGACGCTGCATGTCCCCGGTCTGCCGCCGCTCGGCGCGCTGATCTGCTATGAGGCGATCTTCCCCGCCCAGGTCGCCGACGAGACCGATCGTCCGGCATGGCTGGTCAATGTCACCAACGATGCCTGGTTCGGCAATTCGAGCGGGCCGCGCCAGCACCTCGCCGCGGCCCGGCTGCGCGCGGTGGAGGAGGGGCTGCCGCTGGTGCGCGCCGCCAATACCGGCATCTCGGCGGTGTTCGACGCGCACGGGCGCGAACTGGCGCGGCTCGGCATGCAGCGCACCGGCACGCTGGAGCAGGCGCTGCCCGGCGCCCTGCCGATGCCGCCGTTCGCGCGGTTCGGCCTGCCGATTCCGGCGGGGCTGGCGGCGCTGTGCGTGCTGGCGGGGCTGATGCCGGGGAGACGCGTTGCGCGCCGCGATCGAATGTCAAGTATTTCGAGATAAATTAAGAAAAGTGACGAAACGGTTGACGGTTCGCGCCGCTTTCCCCTAACAAATCCCGCCAATGACGGCGCCGCTGCGCCGTGCGGCGGGAGTGGTCATGCAGGAGGAGGAGCCGAGGGGCCGGCCGAAAGCCGACGCCCGCGACATTCAGGCCGGTGCCCGTCTGCGCCAGCGCCGCCTGTCGATCGGCATGACCCAGGAGCGGCTGGCCGATGCGGTCGGCCTGACCTTCCAGCAAATCCAGAAATATGAGCGCGGCGCCAACCGCATCAGCCTGTCGCGCGTGGCCGAGTTTGCCCGCGTGCTGGATGTGCCGGTGACCTATTTCTATCCCGACGCGCCGGTCGCCGCCTATGGCCTCGCCGACGAGCAGGACGGGTTCGGCGATCCGCCGCCGCCGCGCGATACCGATCTCGACGAATTGCTGCGCGCCTTCACCCGCATCACCGACCCGACGGTGCGCCAGCGCATCCTCGACCTCGTGCGCACGCTCGCCCCGCCGGACGCGCCCTCGGGCAAGGGCTGACCGGCGGGGCGTGTTGCCCTACTGCGCCGGCGCCGGCGGCGGCATCGGCGCGTCGCCGTCCATGCCCATCATGCCGTGATGGGTCATCATCCGCTCCATATGCTCGCGCCAGCCCGGCCCGCCCATCGGGTGCGGCGCGGCGACGGTGACCAGATGCGCCGCGTCCGGCCCGATCTGCCGCGCATCCAGCGAGCGGCCGAGCGGCCCGGCATAGCCTTCGCCCTGCACCGTGACGGCCTTGCCGACCGCCAGCATGTCGGCCAGCCGGAGCGCCTCGGGCGGCGGCAGGTGGATGACCGTGCCGTCGGCCAGCAGCGCCCCGTTGACCTCGCCGCGCGGCCCATAGAGCGGCGCCTTGACCGTGCCGGTGGCGTCGATCGGGGTATCCTCGCGCAGATGTGGCGGGCCATTGGTGGCGACGGTGACATGGGTGGTGTCATTGGTCACCGACACGCCGTCGAACAGTTTGACCGCGCGGGCCTTCAGCCCGTGCACCGTCACCGGGTCGCCCGGCCTGACCGCGAACACCAGTTGCGTCGACAGCGGTGGCGGCAGGTGGATTTCGGTGCCGTCGGTCAGCAGCAGCCCATCGACCTCGCCGCGCGGCGTCGGCAGGTATTGCGCCACCGTGCCGGACAGGGCGGGAAGCTGGGTCAGATCGAAGGCGGAGTCGTGCTGGGCATAGGCGATCCCGCCCCCGCCCAGCGCCAGCACGGTCGCGGCCAGCAATGCGGTTCTCAAGCGTGACATTTGAGTTCTCCTCGGCGCCGGGCCGTGGCCCGCGCCAACCCCCACAGCGCAAGCGGCGTGCCAGGGCCAGGCCATTGATATTGCGCGCCTACCTGCGCATCACGTGTCGTCCGGCAGGACGCCGCCGTCCGCCATTCGGACGCTTCACGCGATGTCGTAGCGGCGCAGCTTCTCGTAGAGGAACTGCCGATGGATGCCGAGCCGCCGCGCCGCCTCGGCGCGGTTGCCGCCGGTGGCGGCCAGGGCGCGGCGGATCATCGCCGCCTCCAGCCGGGCGACGGCGCCGGGCAGGTCGCCGGCCAGCCAGTCATCCGCCGCCGCCGCCGGTGGCGCCGCCTGCAGGAACGACAGATCATCCGCCCCGATCACCGGCCGGCGCGACAGCACCGCGGCGCGCTCCATCGCGTTGCGCAGCTCGCGCACATTGCCCGGCCAGGGATGCGACAGCAGCCGCGCCGCCGCCTCCGCCGACAGGCGCCGCGCCGGGCCGGCGGCGAGCGTCAGAAAATGCTCGGCCAGCGGCAGGATGTCGGCCAGCCGCTCGCGCAGCGGCGGCAGCGCCAGCGGCACCACGCCGAGCCGCCAGTAGAGATCCTCGCGGAAAGTTCCCTCCTTGACCGCGCGGGCGAGATCGCGATGGGTGGCCGAGAGGATGCGCACATCGACCGCCACCGGCTTGCCGCCGAGCGGCGTCACCACCCGCTCCTGCAGCACCCGCAGCAGCTTGGCCTGCAGCGCCATGTCCATGTCGCCGATCTCGTCGAGGAACAGCGTGCCGCCATCGGCCTCGCGGAAACTGCCCGGCCGGTCGGCGACGGCGCCGGTGAAGGCGCCGCGCAGATGGCCGAACAATTGGCTTTCCAGCAATTCGGCCGGAATCGCGGCGCAGTTGATGGCGACGAAGGCGCGCCCGCCGCGCCGGCCGTGGCGGTGGATGGCGCGCGCCACCACCTCCTTGCCGCTGCCGGTCTCGCCGGTGATCAGCACCGTGGCGTCGGTGTCGGCCAGCATGCCGATGGCTTTCTGCACCTCGCGCATCGCCGCCGAGCCGCCGACGATGTCCTCGGTGGTGCCGACCGCGGCCGTGGTCGCGCGCGGCGGCGCCGCCGGCAGCATGCGCCCCAGCAGGGCGGCGAGGTCGGCGCGGCCGATCGGCTTGGTCAGGTGATCGACGGCGCCGAGCCGCATCGCCTCGATGGTGTTGGCGGCGGTGGCGACGGCGGTGAGCACGGCAATCGGCGGCGGCTCGGCGCTGGCGCGCAGGCGGCGCAGCACCTCCATGCCGTCCATGCCCGGCATGCGCAGGTCGAGCAGCACCGCGTCGATGCCGCCGCGGGCGACGCGGGCCAGCGCCGCGGCGCCGTCGCGCGCCTGCTCGGCGCGGTGGCCGAGATCGCCCAGTGCCTCGGCCAGCCCCTCACGCAGCGCCGTATCATCATCGACGATCAGGATGGTGGGCATGGGAACTCCAGCACGAACACGGCGCCCGCGCCCGGCCCCGAGTCGGCCAGGGCGAGGCGGCCGCCCTGTGCCTCGGCCAGTTCGCGGGCGATGGCAAGGCCGAGGCCGGTGCCCTCGGCGCGGCCGGTGACGAAGGGTTCGAACAGCGTGTCGCGCAGCGCCGGGGCGACGCCGGGGCCGCTGTCGGCGACGCTGATGCGCAGCGTCGCGCCGCGACGCTCGGCCGCCAGCGTGATCCGCCCGTCCGGCGGCGCATGCCGCCCGGCATTGTCGAGCAGCGCATCGAGGGTGCGGCGCAGCAGGGCGGGGTCGAGCCGGACGCGCAGCGGCGGCACCGCGAGGGTGATCGCGGCACCGCCGCCGCGATGGTCGGCGGCGGCCTCGGCCAGCACCGCGGCGAGATCGAGCATCTCCGGCACCGGCTGGCGCGGCTGGGTCATCGCCAGCACCTCGCCGATCATCCGGTCGAGCCGCGCGATCTGCGTCAGGATCGCCTCCAGCGCCGCGCCGCGCCGCGCCGGGTCGCCGGCCAGCGCGTTCTCGGCGCGGATGCGCATGGCGGCGATCGGGTTGCGCACCTCATGCGCCATGCCGGCGGCGACCCGCCCCAGCGCCGCCAGCCGCTCGGCCTGCGCCACCCGCGTTGCCAGATCGGCGGCGCGCAGCCGGGCCTCGTGCAATCGCGCGCCGGCGGTGTTCAGGGCGGCGACGATGCGGTCCAGCTCGCGGTCGCCGGTCGGCGGCAGCAGCGGCAGGTCGCCCGCCCCGGCGGCAGCCAGCGCCGCCTCGATCCGCCCGACATTGCGCGACATGCCGAACACCAGCAGGGCGAGCGACAGCGCCACCCCGAGCACCAGCGCGAACAGCACGCCCATGCCGAGCCGCAGCGCCTCCAACCCGGTCGCCTCGATCACCCGCATCAGGCTCCAGGCGGTCAGGTCGGCGAGCGGGCCGGGCAGCGGGCAGGCGGCCAGCACCAGGGTTTCCGACCCAGCGGCGAATGTCGCCGCCGCCGGCCGCCGCGCCTCGGCCGCCTCGGCATTGAGCGCGGCGATGCGCGGACGCTCGGCATCCGGCAGCTCGGTGGTCGCACCGCTGCCGGGATGGTTCGGGTAGGCATAGGCGAGCGACCCCGCGCTCTGCTGCCAGATGCCGCCCTCGATGCCGCGGCTGGTGGCGAGCGCGAGCGCGGTAACGGCGGTGAGGTCGCGCCGCAGCGCGGCGTCGGCGCTGCCGGAGGTGGGGCCGGCCCAGCCGGTGGCGTAGAAGGCGTAGCGGTCGGCGATGCGCTCGCAGCCCTGCGCCACCGCCGCCTCGGCGCGGGCGACGCGGGCGGTGGCGGACTGGCGGTAGAGATGCAGCATCAGCACACCGACCGCGACCGCGGCGGCGAGCGGCAGCAGCCAGACGACGAACAGCCGGGCGCGCAGCGAGGTCACGGCGGCAGAGTGTCGGGCCGAGGCGCGTGGGCGCAAGGGGTTGCGCGCGATGTGCGCCGAGCGTAGATTTTGCGTACTTTATGTGCAAGCCGAGCGGCGGCGGGAGACCAGGATGGCCAAGCCTGGCATGGTCCGCTTGACCTTGCAGATGACCAACGAATTGAACGACATGCTGGAAGGGATCGCCGACAGCGCCGGCGCGACCAAGACAGATGTGATGCGTCAGGCGCTGGCTTTGATGAAGGAGGCGCATCAGGCAAAGGTGGCAGGGCGGCACATCGGGATTGTTTCGGACGCAAGCAAGCTCGATACCGAATTCGTCGGGCTGCTTTGATGGCATGGCGCAGAATCAGGTTGATGTCGCGGGCAGGTTCGGCGGCGAACTGACCATCAAGTCGGAGGAGCACCCTGACGAGCGCGCTGCCCGGCTGCGCTCGATACGACGCAGTGAACTGATCGAAGACTGCAAAGGCGTTGCGATATTCATCGTGCTGATTGCCGGGGTCTCCGCGGTGGGAGCCATCGCCGCATATGAGGGTATTTTCGACCCCAGCGCCCAGCCCGATACGCGTCGGTGGTCGCAGACGGTGCTGTCATCGCTGATCGCGGCGGCCGTGAGCTTCGTCATCGGCCGCAAGGTGGGAAAGTGATCCACCCAGGCTGACCGACCGCGGTTTGGCCCCGCGGCGGCTCCGTGCTAGTCTTGCCGCAGCGCGGAAAACGGACCCGAGACCCCATTGAGCGACCAGCCCGAGGACCCTGCCGGCCCGACCGACATGCTGCCGGTCATGCTCGAAGAGGAGATGCGCCGCTCCTATCTCGACTACGCCATGTCCGTCATCGTCAGCCGGGCGCTGCCGGACGCACGCGACGGGCTCAAGCCGGTGCATCGGCGCATCCTGTTCGGCATGCAGCAGAGCGGCAACACGCCCGACAAGGCGTACCGCAAATCAGCCAAGGTGGTCGGCGAGGTGATGGGCAACTACCATCCGCACGGTGACGCCTCGATCTACGATGCGCTGGTGCGCATGGCGCAGAGTTTTTCGATGCGCGTGCGCCTCGCCGACGGGCAGGGCAATTTCGGCTCGGTCGATGGCGATCCGCCGGCGGCGATGCGCTATACCGAGGTCCGGCTGGCCCGCGCGGCGATGGCGCTGCTCGCCGACATCGACCGCGACACCGTGGATTTCCAGCCGACCTATGACGAAAGCGCCGAGGAACCGCGGGTCCTGCCGGCGATCTTCCCGAATCTGCTGGTCAACGGCGCCAACGGCATCGCCGTCGGCATGGCGACCAACATCCCGCCGCACAACCCGACCGAGATCATCGACGCCACCCTGGCGCTGGTCGCCGACCCGACGCTGACGCTCGAAGATCTGATGCGCATCGTCCCTGGCCCGGATTTCCCCACCGGCGGCATCATCCTCGGCCGTGGCGGCATCCGTCAGGCGTTCGAGACCGGGCGCGGCAGCATCACCGTGCGCGCCCGCGCCGACATCGAGGATTTCCGGCAGAACCGGCAGGCCATCATCGTCACCGAAATCCCCTATCAGGTGAACAAGAATGCGCTGCTGGAGCGCATCGCCGATCTGGTGCGCGCCAAGCAGGTCGAAGGCATCAGCGAGATGCGCGACGAGAGCGACCGCTCCGGCATGCGCATCGTTATCGAACTCAAGCGCGACGCCACCGCCGAGGTGGTGCTGAACCAGCTCTACCGCTTCACCCAGTTGCAGACCACGTTCAGCATCAACATGCTGGCGCTGGATGCCGGGCAGCCGCGGCTGCTCGGGCTGAAGGATGCGCTGCAGACGTTCCTGCGCTTCCGCGAGGATGTCATCCTGCGCCGCGCCCGCTTCGATCTGGCCAAGGCGCGCGAGCGGGCGCATCTGTTGGTCGGGCTGGCCATCGCGGTCGCCAATATCGACGAAGTGATCCGCCTGATCCGCGCCAGCCCCGACGCCGCCGCCGCGCGCAGCGCGCTGATGGCGCGCGACTGGCCGGCCGGCGAGGTGCGCCCGCTGCTCGACCTCGTCGAGGACGCGCGCAACGTGCTCACCGAGGCGAACACGGTGCGGCTGACCGAGGAGCAGGCGCGCGGCATCCTCAACCTGACGCTGCAGCGGCTGACCGGGCTGGAGCGCGACAAGATCACCGCCGAGGGCAGCGACGTCGCCGCCCGCATCAGCGAGTTGCTGGAGATCATCGGCAGCCATCCGCGCCGCATGGAAGTGCTGCGCGAGGAATTGCTGAAAGTCCGCGCCGACATCGCCTCGCCTCGGCTGACCGCGATCGGCGATGCGCTGGCCGATCAGGACGACGAGAGCCTGATCGAGCCGGGGCAGATGGTCGTCACCATCACCCGCGACGGCTTCATCAAGCGTACGCCGCTGGAAACCTTCCGCCAGCAGAATCGCGGCGGCCGCGGGCGCAGCGCCGCGGCGACGCGCGGCGACGACATCGTCACCCGCAGCTTCAACGCCCATACCCATCAATGGGTGCTGTTTTTCTCATCTGCCGGGCGCGCCTTCCGCGAAAAAGTCTGGCGGTTGCCGGAGGCCGGGCCGACCGCGAAGGGCCGGGCGCTGGTCAATCTGCTGCCCGAACTCGGCCAGGACGGCATTACCACCGTGCTGCCGCTGCCGCCGGACGAGGCGCTGTGGGACAGCCTGCATCTCGTCTTCGCCACCGCGCAGGGCAATGTGCGGCGCAACCGGCTGTCGGATTTCCGCAACGTGCGCGCCTCCGGCCTGATCGCCATGAAGCTGGAGGAGGGCGACCATCTGATCGGCGTCGCCACCTGTCGCGACGGCGACGACGTGTTTCTGGCGACGCGGCTCGGCCGCTGCATCCGCTTTCAGATCAACGAGGACACGCTGCGCGTCTTCGCCGGCCGCGACAGTACCGGCGTGCGCGGCATCCGTCTCGCCACCGGCGCCAGGCCGGACGAGGTGATCAGCCTGTCGATCCTGCGCCATGTCGAGGTGACGACGGCGGAACGGCTGGCGTGGCTGCGCGCCGCCGCCGCCCGCCGCCGCAGCGGCGAGGAGGAGGCGGCGCCGGAGCCGCCGGCCGATGCCGAGGAACAGGTGGAGGATGTGACGCTGACGCCCGAGCGCATGGCCGAGCTTGAGGCGGCGGAGGAGTTGCTGCTCACCGTCACTGATGGCGGCTTCGGCAAGCGCAGTTCGGCCTTCGAGTACCGGGTCTCCGGCCGCGGCGGCCAGGGCATCGCCAACATATTGCTGACCCCGCGCACCGGCATGGCGGTCGCCGCCACCTTCCCGGTGCGGCCGGGCGACGACGCCATGCTGGTGACCGATGCCGGGCGGCTGATCCGCCTGCCGGCCGATCAGGTGCGGCTGACCGGGCGCGTGGTCAGCGGCGTCACCCTGTTCCGGCTGGACAGCGGCGAGCGCGTCACCAGCGTCTTTCCGGTGGTTGAGGCCGCCGAGGACGCCCCGCCGGAAAGCCCGGCGCCGGTAAACCACACGCCCGAAAACCACACGCCCGGAGATGATGGCGATGGCTGAGCAGGCGGGCCGTATCGGCCTGTATCCCGGCACGTTCGACCCGATCACCAACGGGCATGTGGACATCATCACCCGCGCCGCGCGGATGTTCAACCGGCTGGTGATCGGCGTCGCCGGCAATGCCGGCAAGGGGCCGCTGTTCCCGATCGCCGAGCGCGTCGAGCTGGTGCAGGCCGAGCTGGCGCCGATCGCCGCGCGCACCGGCACCGAGATCGAGGTGCAGCCCTTCGCCAGCCTGCTGATCCAGTTCGCCCAGGAGGTCGGCGCCAGCGTCATCGTCCGCGGCCTGCGCGCGGTTTCTGATTTCGACTACGAGTTTCAGATGGCCGGCATGAACTACCGGCTCGACAGCCGGATCGAGACGGTGTTCCTGATGGCCAGCGAGCGCCACCAGTTCATCTCGTCGCGTTTCGTCAAGGAGATCGCGCAGCTCGGCGGCGACGTGTCGAGCTTCGTGCCGGCGCTGACGCTGGAACGCACGTTGGCGCGGGTCGCCGCGCGCGCCTGATCGTCGCATAACCCGGAGAAACCGCCATGCGCCGTCGCGCCCTGTTTGCCTCGCTGCTTGCCGTGCCTGCAACTGCCCTGATCGGAGTGACCATGAGCGACGCCGCCACGCTGGACCCGGAAAACACCGTCTATCTCGACCTCAAACAGGGGCGGGTGGTGATCCAGTTGCTGCCGGACATCGCGCCCAAACATGTGGCGCGGGTCAAGGAACTCTGCCGCAAGGGGTTCTATGACGGCACGCCGTTTCATCGGGTGATTGAAGGGTTCATGGCGCAGGGCGGCGACCCGACCGGCACCGGCACCGGCGGCAGCGATCTCGGCACGCTGCCGGCCGAGTTCACCCATATCCGCCGCTTCCTGCGCGGCACCGTCGGCGCCGCGCGCACCGCCGACCCGAACAGCGCCAACAGCCAGTTCTTCATCATGTTCGCCCCGGCGCCGAGCCTGGACGGCCAGTACACCATCTGGGGTCAGGTGGTGTCCGGGATGCAATACGTGGACGAGATCAAGCGCGGCGCCGGCGGCAGCGGCATGGTGCAGAACCCCGACCGCATCATCCACATGCGCGTCGCCGCCGACGTGAAAGAGTAAGCGCCGGCCGCCCGTCGTCTGGAACGCGGGATCTGCTTTCCGGCCCACCGTTTGCTTCGTCGCCGTACAGGCGACGGAGCTGACGTTGTGGCGAAGGAGATTGCCTGCGGTTCGGCACCGACGTTGACGCCGGAGGAGGGCCGGCACGGCGATATCGCCAGCTTCACGCCGAGCTGTGCGGCGCCGATCGGCTGGACGCTGTCGGTGCATCCGCCGGTGCATCTGCGCGCCTTGCCGGACGCCGACCGGCGCTCGCGGCTGGTGTTCATCGTCCAGGACATCGAGCCAGAGGCGATCAAGGCGTCGCTCGCCGCTTGTCTCGCCGCCGCCGACGGTCCTAGGCGATCGTCTTGAGGTAGTTGGTCAGTTTGGTGATGGCGGTGTTCTTGTCGGTCTGGTCGAGTGCCGCCAGTTCGGCGGCCAGCCGGTCCATTGCCGCCTCATAAATCTGACGCTCGGAAAAACTCTGGTCGGGCTGGCCGGAATTGCGGTGCAGGTCGCGCACCACCTCGGCGATCGACAGCGGATCGCCGGAATTGATCTTTTGCTCGTATTCCTGCGCCCGCCGCGACCACATCGTCCGCTTGACCCGCGCCCGGCCCTTCAGCACCGCCAGCGCCTCGTCGAACATCGAGCGGGTGGCCAGTTTGCGCAGCCCGGCGCTGCGCGCCTTGGCCACCGGGACGCGCAGCGTCATCCGGTTTTCCTCGAAGGTAATATGGATGAGTTGCAGCTTGTGGCCGGCAATCTCCTCCTCGGCGATCCGCTCGACGCGGCCGACGCCGTGCGTCGGATAGACGACGAAATCGCCCTCGGCGAAGGTCTCGTCCTTGTTGCTGGCGCGCGAGATCACCGGCGGCCGGCCGTTCAGGTGCGGCGGCAGCGCGCGACTCGCCGGCTCGGCCGCCGCAGGCTGGGCCGCCGCAGGCTGGGCCGCCGCAGGTGGGGCGGTGGTCACCACCGCCTCGACGATGACCGCCTCGACGATAACCGCGTCGCTGACGATCGCTTCGCTGACGATCGCTTCGAGCACGACGGTCTCGGGCGTGGCATCGGCGGCGCTGCCGGACATCTCCGGGGAGTCGGTGGCGGCCTTTTTCGGTTGCGGCTTCGGCGCGGCGGGACGGTCGGCAGTCAGTGATGCGGCAGACGACTTCATGCCGGAACCTCGCAAACTCTTCATGCACCCGACTCATGCGGCACTGCGGCCGGCGACTGACGCCGCCGGCACGATACCGCTGATCCGGGTTTCCCTGCGGGATCGGCCGTTGGCGACGCCCAGCGGACGTCACCTTGCGGCTGACCTCGTGCATAGCATGATTTGCGCGTCACGTCATCCATGCGCAACCCAGGGCCGCGCGGCATCAGCGGGTGACGGCCAGGGTGCGCGGGCTACGGCGTGCGGGCTACGGTGTGCCCGGCTCGGGGGAGAACAGCCTGGCCTTGTCCGGCTTGTCCTTCCAATCGTCGGCATCGGCCGGGGCCTCACCCTTGCGGGTGATGTTCGGCCACGTCGCAGCATAGGTACGATTGGCTTCGACCCAGTCGCCGGCGCGATCGTCGCTGTCCGGCACGATCGCCTCGGCCGGGCATTCCGGCTCGCAGACGCCGCAATCAATGCACTCGTCGGGATGGATGACGAGCATGTTCTCGCCGACGTAAAAGCAGTCCACTGGGCAGACTTCCACACAATCCATGTATTTGCAGCGGATGCAGTTTTCGGTGACCACGTAGGTCATCGCAGGCTCCCCGGCTACGTCAGGTCAATCGGCCGGGTATGGCGCCGATTCCGCGCCGCTGCAAGAGAGGCCGGCCTCCGCGATCTCGCGAAACAGTGTCGCGGCGGCGGCGGCATCGCCGCGCCGCTCGGCCAGCGCCAGCACCTCCACCACCCGCACCCGCCCGCCGAGCGCCAGCGTCAGAACGTCGCCGACGCGCACCCGCGCATGCGCCTTGTCGGTCGGCAGCCGGTTGATGCGCAGCCGCCCGCCCGCCGCCAGTTCGGCACAGGCGGCACGCTGGCGCAGGAAGCGGGCGCACCACAGCCAAGTGTCGAGCCGCTGGAACGTCTCCGTCATGGCCGCAGCGCGGCGAGCGCGGCGAACGGCCCGTCGCGCAGCGGTCCCGGCCGAGGCGGCGGGGCGGCGCGCGGCACCGTCGGCCGTGGCCGCGCCAGCATCGTCGGGGCCGGCGGCCCGAACGCCTCGGCCGTCAGCGCCGCCGCCGGCAGCAGCCGAAAACCGAGGCCGCGCAGCACCGCCGGCAACGCCTCGGCGCGCACCGACAGGCGGGAGGCGAGGTCGGCCGGCACCGGCGCCGGCCGGCGGCGCAGGCTCCACTCCAGCTCCGCCGCCACCCGCTCGGCGATATCGAGGCGCAGCAGCATCGGCCCGGCGGCAACCCAGCCCATAGCTGCGGCGAACCCCTCCGGCCAGTCGGCTGGCGGCGCCATCGCCACCAGCCCCGGCGCCGGCAGCGACGGCAGGGCCACGCCGTGCCACAGTGCCCACAATGCCGCCCGCCGCAGTGCCGCGCGCGGCTTGAGCAGCGCCGGCAGGAACAGCGCATGCCGCCCCGCCCGCACCCCGAGCGGCTTCAGCCGCGCCCGCAGCGGCGGCGCCACGACGCCAGAAGCGGCGACGCCAAGCCCCTCGGCGAGGCGGTGCAGCGGGCCGCGCAGCACCGCCTCCTGCTCCGCCGCCGCGACCGCGGCGAACAGCGGAGCCAGCGCCGCGCCCACCTCGTCATCGACGAACCGCGCCAGCCGCACGCGCACCCGCTCGCGCAGCGCGCCGTCGAGAAATTCGCTGTCCAGCACCTCGACCACCGGGCGCAGCGCGGTCGCACCGGGGCGCAGCCGGGCGATCACCGCGCCCTCCCAGGCCAGCCGCTGGCTCGGCAGCCAGGCCAGCGCCGCCGCCGCCGCCGCCTCCAGCCGCGCCACCCGCAGCGGCATCTCGGCGCGCAGCGCCCGCCGCGCCGCGCGCAGCACGAGCCGCCGCTCCTCGCCCTCGGTCAGCGGATCGGGGACGAAGCCGAAGCCCTCGACCTGACCGACCGAATGGCCCTCGACCACCACCTCGCCGCGCCGGGTGACGGCCGAGAGCAGGTCCGCGCGCCCCTCGCCCTCCAGCCGGCGCATCAGCAGGGCGGCGCGGCGATCGACGAAGCGGCTGGTCAGCCGCTCATGCAGCGCGTCCGACAGCAGATCCTCGACCTCGCGCGCCCGCGCCTGCCAGTGCGCCGCATCGGCCACCCAGTCGCTGCGCGCGGCGATGTAGGTCCACACGCGCACCCCGGCAAGGCGCTGCATCAGCGTGTCGATGTCGCCGTCGGGGCGCGCCAGGGCGGCGATCTGCCCGCCGATCCAGTCGGCCGGGATGGCGCCGTCGCGCACGACATGGCCGAACACCCGCGCCGACAGGCGGACATGGCTGTCATCGGCGATCTTGCGGAAATCGGGGATCTGGCAGGCCTCCCACAGCAGCCGCACCCGCCCGCGGCCGCGCGCCATGTCGCGGATGTCGCGCTCGCGCGCGAGCGCGGTCAGGGTCTCAAGGTCGCTCGCCTCGTTGCCGCGCACCAGGCTGTTGCGCACTAGGTCCGGGCCTGGCGGCGGCGCGGTCAGCGTCGCCACCAGCGCATCGACGCTGGTGAAATCCAGCGTGCTGTTGCGCCAGCAGAGCTGCTCCAGCGGCTCGAAACGATGCGCCTCCACCGCCTCGACGATCTCGGGATCGAGCGGGCGGCAATCGGCGGTGGTGCCGAACGTGCCGTTGCGCATGCCGCGCCCGGCGCGGCCGGCGATCTGCGCCACTTCGGCCGCGGTCAGCCGGCGCGGCCGATGGCCGTCGAACTTGCCGAGGCCGGCGAAGGCGACATGGTCCACATCCATGTTCAGCCCCATGCCGATGGCATCCGTCGCCACCAGGAAATCGACCTCCTTGTCCTGATACAGCGCCACCTGGGCGTTGCGGGTGCGCGGCGACAGGCGGCCCATCACCACCGCGCAGCCGCCGCGCCGGCGGCGGATCAGTTCGGCAATCGCGTACACCTCGGCGGCGCTGAAGGCGACGACGGCGCTGCGCGGCGGCAGCCGGGTCAGCTTGGCGTGGCCGGTATAGACCAGTTCGCTCAGGCGCGGCCGGGTTTCCACCTCGGCCTGCGGCACCAGCCGGTGCAGCAGCGGGCGGATGGTCTCGGCGCCGAGAAACATGGTCTCGACCAATCCGCGCGCATGCAGCAGCCGGTCGGTGAAGACATGGCCTCGGTCGGGGTCGGCGCAGAGCTGGATTTCATCGACGGCGACGAATTCGGCGGCACGATCGAGCGGCATCGCCTCGACGGTGCAGGCGTACCAGCGCGCGTCGGGTGGGATGATCTTTTCCTCGCCGGTGATCAGGGCGACGTATTTGGCCCCTTTCTGGGCCACCATGCGGTCGTAGTTTTCCCGCGCCAGCAGGCGCAGCGGAAACCCGATGATGCCGGACGAATGGGCGAGCAGCCGCGCAATCGCGAGATGAGTCTTACCCGTGTTGGTGGGGCCAAGCACGGCCTTCACCCTCGGCGCGAATCCGCTCATGCCCCGATGGTTGGGTCTGACGCGGGCGAATGCAAGGGAAGACGGGTGCGTCGGAAGACGGGTGCGTCGGAAGATGGGTGCGTCGGAAGATGGGGGCGTCCGCCGGCGGCCGGACAGCGACGGCGCCGCCACGCCCGCGTCGCTAAACGCGTCGCGCGCCGCATCCCACCGCCGCATTCGGCGTCCCGGCGGGCGGCTGACCGTGCAGCCCTTGCAAAAACGGGTTGACCATCTAAGTGCCATCCAACGGGATGGTAGAGACGACAATGAGCACCATACAAGACCTGCGGCCCAAGCCGGCCGACAGCGAGAAGATCACCATCAACCTCGGCTACGTTGATCTCGGCCATATCGACCTGATGGTGCAGCAGGGGTTCTACTCCAACCGGACGGACTTCATCCGTACCGCCATCCGCACCCAGCTCGACCGCCATGCCGACGTGGTCCGCCAGTCGGTCGCGCGGCAGAGCCTTGACCTCGGCCTGCGGCACTACAGCCGGGCCGATCTGCAAGCGGCGCGGGACAGCGGCGCGCCGCTGCACATCAATGTGCTGGGGCTGGCCAGCATCGCCGCGGACGTGACGCCCGAACTGGCCCGTGCGGCCATCGCCGCGGTCACCGTGCTGGGCGCGCTGCACGCCACCCCGGAGGTCAAGGCGGCCCTGGCTGACCGCACACGCTGACCGTTCCGGCCCATCCGATCCACCGACCGCGGCAGCCGATCCCGGTTCCAAAGCGGATGCCATCCGGGTCCCCACAGGAAAGCCCTTGCCATGAAGCACACCCTGCCTGACGCCCTGAGGGCGGCAACCCACCTCACCCTGGCCGGCCGGCTGACCGACGCCACGACAGCCCTGCAAAACCGGCTTGCCGGCCAACCGGCGCAAGACAGCGGCCGAGCAACCCTCGGGCGCGCGAGCTTCGGGCATGCGGCAGGCGCCCTGCCGGAGCTGCCGGCGACGCTGCGCGGCCTGCTCGGCCAGGTCAGCCACGGCGCCGTCGCGTTGCCGCGAAGCGGACTGCCACATCGGTCCGCCGCGCCGTCCGGCCTCGCCGTGCCCGAAGGCGCCCAGTTCATCACCGCGACGTTCGCCAACGATGCCGGCAGCCGGAGCTACAAGCTCTATGTGCCGAGCGGCTATCGCGCGGATACGCCCGTCCCGCTCGTCGTCATGCTGCACGGCTGCACCCAGTCGCCCGACGATTTCGCCGCCGGCACGCGCATGAACGCGGCGGCCGAAGCCGATACGTGGCTGGTCGTCTATCCGGCGCAGACCAGTGCCGCGAATGTGCAGAAATGCTGGAACTGGTTCAACGCGGCCGATCAGCAGCGCGGCGCGGGCGAGCCGTCGCTGATCGCGGGGATCACGCGCGCGGTGATGCGCGACTACGCGGTCGATCCGCGATGTGTCTATGTCGCCGGGCTGTCCGCCGGCGGTGCCGCGGCTTCGGTGATGGGCGGCACCTATCCCGATCTTTATGCCGCCATCGGCGTGCATTCGGGTCTCGCCTGCGGAGCGGCCCGCGACATGCCCTCGGCGTTTGCCGCCATGCAGCGCGGCAGCGAGCACCTCCCGCGCGCCGCCGCAGATCGACGGGTCGTGCCGAGCATCGTGTTTCACGGCGACTGCGACGCGACCGTCAACCCCCGCAACGGCGAGGCGGTGGTGGCACAAGCGGCGCAAGCGGCCGGAGTGAGGCTGCGGAGCGAGACTGGCCAGGTGCCCGGCGGCCACGCGTACCGCCGCACGCTGCATAGCGACGCACACGGGCAGACGCTGGCAGAGCACTGGGAGGTTGTCGGGGCCGGCCACGCCTGGTTCGGCGGCAGCCCGGCCGGTTCCTATACCGATCCGCGCGGACCCGATGCCACCCGGGAAATGCTGCGCTTCTTCCTGGAACATCCGCAGCCCACGCCGGCAAGCCGCTGACCGCCGCCGACACAGCGCCGCGGATCACCAACGCCGGGTGCCAAATTGAACCTTTTTGGGTGAACCTCTGGTGTCGCGCTTCAGCATCAAGCGTGAGCTGACCGACCTGCTGATCGCCGCGCGCGCGGCCGGCATTCCGCTGGTGGTGGGCAGCGCCGGCGGGGCCGGCAGCCGGACCCATGTTGACTGGACGGTCGGCATCGTTCGCGAGATCGCCCGCGAGCAGCGCCTGCATTTTCGGCTGGCGTGGATCTATTCCGACGTGCCGCTGGCGCGCGTGCATGCGGCGCTGGCCCGCGACGAGATCCGCGATTTCGAGGCGGGGTTCGCCTTGTCGGCGGAGCGGATCGACGACACCGCAACGCTGGTGGCGCAGATGGGCCACGAGCCGATCGCCGCCGTGCTGGACGCCGGTGCCGATGTGGTGATCGCCGGCCGCTCCTGCGACAATATGGCAATTTCTGCATTCGCCATCGCGCGCGGTGCCGATCCCGGACTTGCCGCTCATATGGGCAAGATCCTGGAATGCGGCGCGTTCTCGGCCGAGCCGTTCGGCATGGATGTGATGGTCGGCATCGTCAACAGCGATCATTTCCTGCTCGAACCTGGAAGCCCGCAGCGCCGCGCCTCGCTGACATCGGTGGCGGCCCATACGCTCTATGAGCGGGAGAATCCGTTCTTCCAGGCGGGCCCCGGCCACGAGCTCGACCTTTCGCAATGCACGTTCGAGCAGGTCTCCGACCGGCGCGTCAAAGTCGCCGGTGCCCGCTTCAAAGAGACCGATTACTGGGTCAAGCTCGACGGTGCCCGCTGCGCCGGCTATCGCAGCGTGTCGATCGCCGGCATCCGCTGCCCGACGATGTTCGCGCGCATCGATCAAATCCTCAACGACGTGCGCGCCGAGGCGGAACAATACTTCGTCCCGCATCCGTTCGAGGTGTCGTTACATGTCTATGGCCGTGACGGCGTCATGGGGCGGCTGGAGCCGAAGCGCCAGGTCAGTGCGCACGAACTCGGCCTGGTGATCGACGTGATGGCGGCGGATCAGGAACTGGCGCATGGGATTTGCCACCACATCAGCGGCACCTTGCTGCATCTCAGCTATCCCGGCCAGGTCAACACATCGGGCAATCTGGCGTTCCTGCACTCGCCGTCGGAACTCGACGCCGGGCGGGCGCACCGGTTCTCGATCTACCACCTGATGAAAGTGGCCTCGCCGCTGGAACTGTTCCCGATCGAGACGGAGGCACTCTGACATGGCCGCGCCGCAGACGCTCCAGGATCTCGCCAGCATCATCCGCAGTAAGAACGCGGGGCCATACCGCCTGACCATGGACATCCTGTTGCGCGACGAAGACCGCTTTCGCCACGTGGTGCAGACCGGCACGGTCACCCGCGAAAGCGTGGCGCGGGCCTATGGTGTGCCGCTCGATCACGTCACCTCGCTGTTCGTGGTGCCCGCCGGCCGGGCGATCAAGGTCACCCTGTTGCGGCCGGTGGCCCAGGGGGATTACGGCGAGTCTGACATGTACGGCTGCCAGCAGCATGTCCCGCTGATGACTCTTCGCATCGAGCGGGAAATGCTCTGAGGATGCGCATCCGGCGCCCCTAAGCCTTGCTGCTGCTCGGGCTTCCGGTGGCGTTCCTGCTGGCGTTCTTCGTGGCCCCGTTCCTGACCGTGGTCGTTGCCAGCCTGGCGGACAAGTCGGGCGACTGGAGTATGGAAAACTACGCGCATGCCCTCGGTGACCTGTACTATTGGCAGGTCCTGCTGCTGACTTTCCGAATCTCGCTGGAGGTGACGGTGGTCGCGCTGGCGGTCGGCTATCCGCTCGCCTACTACATGACGAACGTCCTGCGGAGCCGCCTGTTGCGGCGCCTGTGCTACATCGTCGTGGTGACCCCGTTGTTCACCAGCAATGTCGTGCGGTCATTCGGCTGGATGGTGCGGCTTGCCCGGCGCGGGCTGATCAACCAGACGCTGCTCGACCTCGGCATCATCGACCGGCCGCTGCAGCTCATGTTCACCCAGACCAGCATCATCATTGGGCTGGCGTATATTTCGGCGCCGTTCATGGTGCTCACCATCGCCAGCGTGCTGCAGAACATCCCGAACGCCCTGGTGGAGGCCGCGCGCGACCTCGGCGCCGGACAGGTCAGCACCTTCCTGCGGATCACGCTGCCGCTCAGCCTTCCCGGCGTGATCGCCGGCTCGGTGATGGTGTTTACGTTGAGCGTCAGCGCCTATGTCACGCCGAGCATCATGAGCGGCGGCAAAACCTCCGTCATGTCGATGCTGATTTTCCAGCAATACGGGGCGATCTTCGACGTTCATTTCGGCGCGGCGCTCGCCGTCGTGCTGCTGCCGAGCACGCTGCTGCTGGTCGGGGCATACCTGCTGATGGTCGAGCGCGGCAGCCGCCGCATGGCAGCCGCCGCATGATCGGCTGGCCAACGCGCCGACTGGCCGGCGCGGTGCTGGCCGGCGTCAGTTGGTTCATCCTCCTCTGTCTGGTGCTGCCGCTGGTGCTGGTCCGCAGCCGGTTCATCGGGCAGGAACTGGTGGTGGCGCTGTTCCTCTCGCCGCTGGTGCTGCCAACCATCGTCATCGGCGCGGCGATCCTGCAATGCGCGTCGGCGCTCGGCTTCGCCCGGACCTATGCCGCCATGCTGGTCGGCCATATCGTGTTGGTGCTGCCCTAAATCGTCCGCACCACGATGGCGACCATCGTCGGGTTCGACCCCTCACTCGAAGAGGCGGCGCGGGATCTCGGCGCCTCCGCTGTTGGCGCCTTCATGCGCATTACCCTGCCGGTGATCAAGCCGGGGGTGATCGCCGGCGCGCTGTTTGCGGTGATCATCTCGTGGATCAATGTCGAACTCAGCATCTTCAACACCACGGCCGCGCTGATGACGCTGCCGGTGAAGCTCTACAACTACATCCAGTATTCGGTCGATCCGACGATCGCCGCGGTCGCCGCCTCAACCATCTACGTCGTGATCATGGTCGTCGTCGGCATCGATCTTTCGGTCGGACTCGACAAGGTCACCACTTCGACGACGAATTCGGCATGCACGCGAGGCACGTCATCCACACCATCGACTCCCACACCGGGGGCGAGCCGACCCGCCTTGTGGTCAGTGGGATTCCGTTGCGCGGCGGCAGCCTGCTGGAGCAGCGGCAGTATTTGCGCGACAATTATGACCATCTGCGCTCGGCCCTGATGTGCGAGCCGCGCGGCCATCGCGGCATGTTCGGCGCGGTGATGGCGCCGGCGACGCGGCCTGAGGTGGATTTCGGGATCATCTGGATCGATCACGACGGCTCTTATCTCAACATGTGCGGCCACGGCACCATCGGCATCGGCATGACGGCGGTGGAGTGCGGGCTGGTGCCGGTGGTGGAACCGGTGACGCGCCTGCGCATCGACATGCCGGCCGGACTGGTGATGATCGACGTGGAGGTTTCCGGCGGCCGGGCGCGCCGCGCCACCATGACCAACGTGCCGGCCTTCCTGTATCGCCGCGGTGTCATGATCAATGTCGAGGGATATGGCCGCCTGCCGGCGGACATCTCGTTCGGCGGCAATTTCTTCGGCGCGGTCAGGGCCGAGGATGTCGGCATCGAGGTTCGTCCTGAGCGTGTGCCCGAGTTGGTGCGCGCCGGGCTGGCGATCCGCGCCGCGATTGCCCGCCAGATACCGGTGCAGCACCCGGTGGCAAGCCATATCCGCTCGGTCGATCTGGTCACCATCTGGGGCCCCGGTCAGGCGAACGGCGCCAAATACAAGAACATCCATGTGTTCTCCAACGGCTCCTACGATCGCTCGCCGGGCGGCACCGGCACGTCGCACATGATGGCCATGCTGATCGGCCGCGGTGGGTTGCGCCCGCACGAGACAATCATCGCCGAGGGCATCACCGGTTCCTTGTTCAGCGGCCGCATGCTGGAGCCGGACGGGTACGGGTGCTGGAACTCGGCTCCATGCCGGCCGGGCCGTTCGTCGGCACCATGCTGGCCGATTTCGGCGCCGAGGTGATCAAGGTGGAAAAGCCGGGCAAGCCCGATGCGCTGCGCGAGTGGCCGCCGCACAAGGATGCCGAGCCGCTGTGGTGGAAGAGCATGGCGCGCAACAAGCACGCCATCACCCTCGACATCGCGCGGCCGGAGGCCCATCCGCACGCGGTCGCGCTGATCGGGCGCAGTGACGTCGTGATCGAGAATTTCCGCCCCGGAACGCTGGAGCGCTGGGGGCTGGCGCCGGCGCAACTTGAACCGGCGCATCCGCATGTGGTGTGGGTGCGGGTCAGCGGCTATGGCCAGAACGGGCCGATGAGCGGCCAGGGCGGCTTCGCCACCATCGCCGAATGCTATGCCGGCCTCGCCGCCATCACCGGCTTCCCCGACCGCGGGCCGATGGTCTAGGCGTTCCCGCTCGGCGACTATCTCGCCGGCATTTTCGGCGCCTTCGGGGCGATCGCATCGCTCTACGCGCGCCGGCGCATCGGACACGGTCAGGTGGTCGATGTCAGCCTGTTCGAGCCGCTGCTGCGGATCATGGAATCGGTCGTCGTTCGCCACGACCAGACCGGCGCGGTCAAGTCACGGCTCGGCAACCAGATGGAAGAGGATGTGCCGCGCAACATCTACGCCACCGCCGATGGCGGCCATATCGCCATCAGTTGCGGCTCCCAGGCGATCTTCGACCGTCTGACCGAGGCGATCGGCCGTGCCGATCTGCAATGCGATCCGCGCTACGCGACGATGGCCGAGCGTGTCGCCAACCGCGATGCGATCGATGCCGACGTCGCCACCTGGATGCGCGCGCAGCCGACCGCGGCGGCGCTGCAGCGGCTGCTGGCGCATGGCGTGGTGGCCGGCCGCGTCAACGACATCGCCGACGTGCTGCGCGACGAACACGTCCTGGCGCGCGACGCGATCGTGACGGTCGCGGATCCGGTGCTCGGTCCGATGCGGCTGCCCGCGCCGGTGCCGAAGCTGAGTGCCACGCCCGGCGGCGTGCGCTGGACCGGCCGCCGGCCGGGTGCCGACAACGACCGGGTGTTCGGCGAACTGCTCGGCCTGCCGGCGGACGAGATCGCGGCGCTGCGCCAGAAGGGCGTGATCTGATGGATGGTGGCACGATATGAACCGCGACGCGATCGGGATCATCGGCTACGGACAATCGGTCTACGTCAAGCAGACCGACCGTTCGCTGTTTTCCTTCCTGGCGGAGGCATCGCGTCAGGCACTGGCATCGGCCGGGGTGGCAAAGGCGGCGATCGACGGCATCGCCGCCTGTTCGTTCGAGCTGCCGCCGGACAATGCGGTGACGCTGGCCGAGCAGTTCGGCCTCAGCGTGTCGTGGGCCTATCTCGGCACCGCCGGCGGCGCCGGCCCGGTCGCCGCGGTGCTCAACGCGGTGCGTGCGATCGAGGCCGGGCAGGTGCATACGGTGCTCTGCGTCGCTGGCGACAACTACGACGTCGCCGGGCATTTCCGCCTGATGGACAACTTCAACCGGGCGCTGAAGAACTACGCAACGCCGCATGGCTTCGGTGCCGCCAACGGCCTGTTCGGCATCATCCAGCGCAAGCACATGCAAATCTACGGCACCAGACCCGAACAGCTCGGCCGGATCGCGGTCGGCCAAAGGGTCAGCGCCGGCCTCAATGACAACCCGCTGCTGCGCGCCGATGACGCTGGACGACTACCTCTCCTCGCGCATGATCGCCGACCCGTTGCGCCTGTATGATTGCGTGCTGCCCTGCGCCGGCGCCGAGGCGGTGATCGTCGGACCGCTCGCGGATGCGCCCGCCGACAAGGGCATCCGGGTTCTCGCCGGCTATGAGCAGCACAATCACCCGGTCGGCGAACCCGCGCCGCTGCGCGGTGGCAGGGAACTGTTCCGCGACGCGCTGTGGCGTGACTCCGGTACGTCCCCCACCGACATGGATTTCGTCCAGGCCTATGACGGCTACCCGATCATGGTCGCCATTCAGCTTGAGGATCTCGGCTTTTGCCGCAAGGGCGAGGTGGGTGCGTTCCTGGAGCGGCACGACTTCTCCTGGGACGGCAGCCTGCCGCTCAACACCGGTGGCGGCCAGCTTTCCTGCGGCCAGTCCGGCGCCGGCGGCGGCATGATCGGCCTGACCGAAGCGGTGCGCCAACTACGCCAGGAAGCCGGCGACCGGCAGGTGCCCGGCGCCAGGCGGGCCTGGTGTCGGGCTACGGCATCGTCGGCTACGGCCATGGCCTGTCCACCAGCGCCATGGTTTTGGAGTGCGTGCCATGACCGAAGCCGTCAGGCACTATTCCGCCCCCGCGCAGGACATGGACAACCGGCCGATGCTCGATGCCTGGCGGGAAGGGCGGTTGCTGCTGCCGGTCTGCACCGGCTGTGGGCGAAGCTTTTTCTACCCGCGGCCGCTCTGCCCGCATTGCTGGTCGGCTGCGCCCGATTGGCGGCAGGCCAGCGGACGCGGTATGATCGTGTCGTTTTCCATCGTCCGCCGCCCGAACGATCCGGTGTTCTGCGAGGAAGCCCCGATCATCCTCGGCGAGATCATGTTGGAGGAAGGCGTGTCGATGCTGGCGCGCATCGTCGGCGGCGATGCTGATTGCGTTCGCTCCGGCATGACGGTCGAGCTTCTGCCGCTGCCGGACGCGCTGCGCTATTCCTTGCCGACATTCAGCTTCCAGGCGGCGACCGGCGAGGCGTCCGGCGCGGCAACGCCGACCGAAACCGCCTGACGCAATGTCTCGCACTCACATTACATTGCCTGGTCAGGCGCTTGGCCGACTCCCCGGCGATGCTCCTCCAGCCGCGGCATCAACTCCACCAGATTGCAGGGGCGATGCCGGTTGTCGAGCTGCCAGACCAGAATCTCGTCCCAGGCGTCGCGCACCGCGCCGCCGCTGCCCGGCAGGGCGAACAGATAGGTGCCGTGCGCCACCCCGCCGAGTGCCCGCGATTGCATGGTCGAGGTGCCGATTTTCTGGAAGCTGATCATGCGGAACAGCTCGCCGAAGCCTTCGATGCGCTTTTCCATCACCCGCTCGAAGGCTTCCGGCGTCACATCGCGCCCGGTGATGCCGGTGCCGCCGGTGGTGATCACCACGTCGATCGTCGGATCGTCGATCCAGCCGCTGAGCCGCCGCACGATGGCGTCGGCGTCGTCGCGCTCGATGGCGCGCGCGGCGACGCGGTGCCCGGCCGCGGCGATGCGCGCCGCCAGCGTGTCGCCCGAGCTGTCGTCGGCGGCGCTGCGCGTGTCCGACACCGTCAGCACGGCGATGTTGACCGCGATGAAGGGGCGGCTGTCGTCGATGCGGGCCATGCGGGCACCTCTGGCTATTGCGCGCGCGCCACGGTCTGCGCCTGCGCCTCGGTTGTTGGGGTGCGCGGATGATAGCGCGGCCAGGCGCCGGCGGCGAGTTCGTCCAGGCTCGGCGCCGGCAGGTGCAGCCGGGCGGCGTAAATCCAGGTGTAGCGCAGCACCCGCGGCACGTAGTCGCGCGTCTCGTCGATCGGGATGGCTTCGATGAACAGCAGCGGATCGCCGTTGGCGCGGATCAGCGGCGCGAAGCGGGCGACGGTGCCGAGACCGGCGTTGTAGCTCGCCAACAGCGCGATCAGATTGCCGTTGATCGGGTCCTGTTCGGCCAGGAAGGCGATGTAGCGCTGGCCGAGATCGAGGTTGAAGGCGGGGTCGTGCAGCAGGGCGCCGCCGTCGAGCGGCCGGCCGAGCATGTCGCGCGCCGTCTGCGGCATGATCTGCAACAGGCCCTGGGCGCCGGCGGCCGACACCATCGCGGTGTCGAAGTTCGATTCGGTGCGGGCGATGCCATAGACCATCGCCGGATCGACGCGAAAGCCGCCGGCCGGGCGCAGTTCCGGCAGTTTCGGCAGCGGCGTCAGGTCGCCCGCCGCGCCGTCGGCCAGCAGGTCGGCGAAGCGCGCCTCGGTATCCGCCAGCCCGGCCTGTCCGGCGACCAGCATCACCGCGCGCGCCAGCCGCCGCGACTGCCGCGCCGCCGGCCAAAGCTGCGCCAGCTCCGCCGCCGCCCGATCCGGCATGCCGACCTCCAGCAGAGCCAGTGCGCGCAGCCCCGGCGCGATGCCGGCAACCAGCGCCGCCTCATCGGCCGAGGCCGCCGCCGCCGCGGCCGGGCGGCGGCCGAGGCGGCGGCGGGCGAGCAGACCATAGAAACTGTGCGGGTACTCGGCGGCGTGCAGCAGCCAAGTATGCGCGGCGTCGGCATCGGCATCGGCATCGGCGTCGTCGGCGATGGCGGCGGCGCGCGAGGCCCAGAAGGCGGTGGCGGCGCGCAACTCCGGCGTGGTCGTCTCGGCCCGCCAGCCGGCGGCGAACATCGCCCCGGCCAGCCCGATATGCTCCTGCCGCCACGCCGCCAGCCCGCCGATGAAGCCGGCGAGGCCGCTGCGGGCGCAGACCGCATGGCCTGCGCAATCATGCAGCGTCCCGGCGGCGAGGGCGAAGGCGTCGTCGTCGCGATTGAGGGTGAACAGGATGCGCGCCGCCTCGCCGCGCAGCAGCGCCGCATAGGCCGGGTCAAGGCCGCTGGTGTGCGCCAGCAGCCGGGTCACGCCGGCCTCGCCATGGCTGCGGGCGGCGTCGCGCACGTCCTGATCCAGCACCCGGTTGCGCCGCGGCCCGTCCGGCTCGGCCGCGCCGGTGGCGGGCGGCGGTATGGCGGCGACGGCTGGCGGTGGCGGCGGCGCCGCCGCGCGGTCGGGCAGCCGGGCCAGCAGCAGCCGATAGATCGCCGAAGCGTCGGGCAGGTCCGGCCAGCGCTCCAGCCAGTCGCGCAGCGCCGCCGTGTCGGGGTGCGAGTCGGGGCCGAGATAGCGCTCGGCCAGCAAGCCGCCGAGCAGCTCGCGGCCGAGCGGCGAGGTGTCGTCCAGCCGCGCCGCCAGTCGCAGCGCCGCCGGCAGGTCGCCATGCGCCTGGAAGGCGAACGCACGATGCCACAGCGCCGCCGCCGCCTCCGGCAAGGGATGCGGCAATGGGTCGGCCAGTGCCGGGCATGCCAGGCCCGCAAGCAGGGCCAAGGCGGCGGTGAGGGGGGCGAGAAATCGTCCGGGCCGTCGCATTAGTGCGGGGTAGGCCGACAATGCCCGGCGGCGCAACCCGGCGCGTGCCGACCCGGGGCAAAGATCAGCGCCTTAGCGGAAGATGCGCGGACACAATGTTGTCAGGGGCGGCTCGAGTGCAGCGGGGTATCCCGTCTCGCTTGAGTTGGCGCGGTATTTGTCGCGCCTTAGTTCGTTTCATGATCCATCAAGTGTGCGCCGCAACAGCCGCAGATCGGCCCAGGTCTCGCGTTTCGCCGAGGGCGTGCGCAGCAGATAGGCGGGGTGCAGCATCGGCAGCGCCGGCACCGGTTCGGGCAGGCCGGGAATGACCGCCGGCCGCCAGGTGCCGCGCAGCCGGGTGATCCCGCTGGTGCCGCCGAGCACCGCGCGCGCCGCCAGCGCCCCGAGCAGCACCAGATGGCGCGGCCGCACCAGGGCGATGTGGCGCAGCAGGAACGGCAGGCACAGCGCCACCTCGGCGTCGGTCGGGTTGCGATTGCCCGGCGGGCGCCAGGGGATCAGATTGGTGATCAGATAATTCTGCCGGGTCAGGCCGATGCTGCCGAGCATCCGGTCGAGCAATTGTCCCGATGGGCCGACGAACGGCTTGCCGGCGCGGTCCTCCTCCGCCCCCGGACCCTCGCCGACCAGCATCAGCCCGGCGTGCGGATTGCCGTCGGCGAACACCAGATTGGTCGCCGTCGCCGCCAGGGCGCAGCCGTCGAAGGCGGCCAGCGCCGCGCGCAGGTCCTCCAGCGTGGCGGCCGCCGCGGCGATCTCCTGCGCACGCAGCACCGGGACGGGTTGTGCCGGCGGTGGATGGGGTTGTACTTCGCGCGGTGCCGCCGCGACGCTGGGTACAACCGCCGCCGCCGCCGGTACAACCGAAAGCCGGTCGCGCGGCGCCTCGTCCAGCGCCTCGTCGGCGCCCCAGTCGAGCTGCAGCCGCAGCGCCGCGAGCATGTCCATGCCGCAGCATCGCCCCGCCGCCGGGTTTTGCGCAACCGCCGCCGGCGCCGTATGTGTGACTGAGGATCGGAGGGGCGGGGATGGGCGAGAGCACGACACGCGAGACGATGGCGTTCGATGTCGTGGTGGTGGGCGCCGGCCCCGCCGGCCTTGCCGCCGCCATCCGGCTCAAGCAGCTCGCGCCTGAGGCCAGCGTCTGCGTTGTCGAGAAAGGTGCCGAGGTCGGCGCGCATATCCTCTCCGGTGCGGTGATCGAGCCGCGCGCGCTCGATGAATTGCTGCCCGACTGGCGCACCCAGTCGCCGCCGCTGACCACCGAGGCGCGCGATGACCGGTTCCTGTTCCTGACCGCGACGCGCGCCTTTCGCCTGCCGACGCCGCGGCAGATGCACAATCACGGCAATTATATCGGCAGTCTCGGCGATCTCTGCCGCTGGCTCGGCCAGCAGGCGGAAGCATTCGGGGTAGAAGTCTATCCCGGCTTCGCCGCCGCCGAACTGCTCGAGGAGGATGGCCGCATCGTCGGCATCGCCACCGGCGACATGGGCATCGGCCGCGACGGCACGCCCGGCCCCGGCTACCAGCCCGGCATGGAATTGCGCGGCACATACACGGTGTTCGCCGAGGGCTGCCGGGGCAGCCTGAGCAAGCGGCTGATGCAGCGGTTCAACCTGCGCGAGGGTCGCGACCCGCAGACCTATGGCCTGGGCATCAAGGAATTGTGGGAAATCCCCCAGGAAAACCACAAAAAGGGTCTGGTGATCCATAGTTTCGGCTGGCCGATGGACAGCAAGACCTATGGCGGCTCATGGCTCTACCACTGGGGCGACAATCTCGTCTCATACGGCTTCGTGGTCGGATTGGATTACCGCAATCCTTATCTGTCGCCGTTCGAGGAGATGCAGCGGCTCAAGACGCATCCGGCGATCCGCCCCCATTTCGCCGGCGGCCGGCGCATCGCCTATGGCGCGCGGGCGCTGAGCGAGGGCGGCTATCAGTCGATCCCGAAACTCACTTTCCCCGGCGGCTGCCTCGTCGGCGATGCGGCGGGGTTCCTCAACGTGCCGAAGATCAAGGGCAGCCATGCGGCGATGAAGTCGGGCATGCTCGCCGCCGAGGCGGTGGCCGAGGCGTTGGCGGCCGGCCAGCCGGCCGAGCCGGCGGCGTATGAACAAAAATTTCGCCAATCCTGGCTGTGCGCCGAACTGCGCGAGGTACGCAACGTCCGCCCCGCCTTCGCGCGCTTCGGCGTCTATGGCGGTATCGTCAACGCTGCGCTTGATACCTACGTGTTCGGCGGGCGGGCGCCGTGGACGCTGCATCACCGCCATGCCGATCACGAAGGGCTGATGGACGCCGCCAGCGCACCGCGCATCGACTATCCCAAGCCGGACGGGACACTGACCTTCGACCGGCTGTCCTCGGTGTTCATCAGCAATACCAATCATGAGGAAAACCAGCCGGCGCATCTCAAGCTGCGCGACCCGACGCGCGCCATCGCGGTCAACTGGGACAAATATCGTAGCCCGGAGACGCGGTATTGTCCGGCCGGCGTCTATGAGATCGTCGGCGCCGACAGCGGCGCGCCTTCGCTGCAGATCAACGCGCAGAATTGCGTTCACTGCAAGACCTGCGACATCAAGGACCCGACCCAGAATATCGACTGGGTGACGCCGGAGGGTGGCGGCGGCCCGGTCTATCCGGGCGGCATGTGATAGTGGTTTGCGGCGCCGACGGCCGCTGATAGAGTCTCGCAATGCAACATCCCCGCTCCTTCCGGCGTTCGGCCCTGTTGGCGCTGTCGCTGCTGTCCGCCTGCGCCGCCGCGGACCCGTCCGGCCCGACCTCGCAGGCGGCCGAGCTGCAGCCGCCGCGCGGCCTCGCCGCCGGCGCCGTTCTCGCCGGGCGCTTCGCCGAGAGTCAGGGCGACCTCGACTACGGCGCCGATGAGTTGCTCAAGGCGCTGGCGCAGGACCCGGACAGTCCGACGCTGCGTCAACAGACGTTCCTCGCCTGTCTGCTGGCCGGGCGGCCGGAAGCGGCGCGGCTGGCGCGCCAGCAGCCGGATAATCAGGCGGCGCAACTGCTGCTCGCCGGCGTCGATGCGCGCAACGGCAACTGGGATCAGGCCCGCCAGCGCTTTCTCAACATGCCAAAGCAGGGGCTGACGCAACTGCTGCAGCCGCTGCTGCTGGCGTGGACCGAATACGGCGCCGGTCACCCGGACACCGCGCTGGACACGCTCAAGCCCTATGTGGACGGGCAGCGCTTCCGCGCTGTCTATGCGTTCCACGCCGCCATGATCGCCGACCTGTCGGGGCGCGAGGCGGAGGCGGGGCGGCTGTATCAGACGGCGCAGACCGCGTTCGGCACGCCCAATCTCGACCTCGCCCGGGCGCTGGCGAGCTGGCAGGCGCGCGGCGGGCAGACCGAGGCGGCGAAGCAGACGATCGCGGCGCTGTCACAGTTCGGCGACGATCTCGCCATCGCCGTGCCGCGGCTGGAGGCCGACGTGGCGCAGCGGCCGGTGCGCCAGGCGACGGACGGGATCGCCGCTGCCTATCTGGCGCTCGCTGCGGCGCTGCGCCAGCAGGACGCCGAGGACTTCGCCAGCGCGCTGCTGCGTCTGGCACTCGACATGCGGCCCGATTTCACCACCGCGCGGCTGCTGTCGTCGGACCTGATCGGCTCGCGCCGGCCGGAGTTGGCACTGGCGGTGCTGACCGCGGTGCCGGCGAATGACCCGCTGGCGCCGCTGGTGGCGCTGCGCCGCGCCGCGCTGCTCGACCGCACCGGCCAGCAGGCGGAGGCGTTGCGCATCCTGGCGGAGCTTGAGCAATCGTCGCCGAATGAGCCGTCGCCGTGGACCCTGCAGGGGGCGATCCTGCGCGATCAGCACAAATGGCCCGAGTCGGTTTCCGCCTATGACCATGCGGTGGCGCTGACCCCCAACCCGACGCATGTCAACTGGCCGCTGTTCTACGAGCGTGGCATCGCCGAGGAACGCGCCCATGACTGGCCGCACGCCGAGGCCGATTTCCAGACCGCGCTCAAATTGTCGCCCGACGAGCCGTTCGTGCTCAATTACCTCGGCTATTCGTGGACCGAGCAGGGCACCCATCTGGCCGAGGCGCGGCGGATGATCGAGCGCGCGGCGGCGGCGCGGCCGAATGACGGGGCGATCGTCGATAGTCTCGGCTGGATCTCGCTGCGCGAGGGCGACCCGGTGCGGGCGGTCAAGGACCTGGAAAAGGCGGTCGAGCTGCAGCCCGAGGATTCGACCATCAACGGCCATCTCGGCGATGCCTACTGGGCGGCCGGGCGCAAGCTGGAGGCGCTGTATCAATGGCGCCGGGCGTTGAGCCTCAACCCGGAACCGGAGGACGTGCCCAAGCTGGAGGCCAAGCTGCACGAGGCGCAATCGGCCGAGCAGCCGAAACAGGCGCAATCGGAGCTGCCCAAGCCGACACCCTGAGCCGCCCCGCGATGTCCGAGGCGCTGGCGCCGGCCAAGGTCAATCTTGTGCTGCACGTCGTCGGTCGGCGGGCGGATGGCTACCATCTGCTCGACAGTCTGGCGGTGTTCGCCGGGATCGGCGACGTGGTGCGGGCGGCGCCGGATGCGGTGGCGTCGCTGGCGCTGGCTGGGCCGTTCGCTGCGGCGCTGGCGCAGGCGCCGGATAATCTGGTGCTGCGCGCGGCGCGCCTGCTCGGGGTATCGGCGCGGCTGACGCTGGTGAAGAATCTGCCGGTGGCCTCGGGCATTGGCGGCGGTTCGGCCGATGCGGCGGCGGCGCTGCGGCTGCTGTCGGCGCTGTCGGGGGTGCCGATCCCGGACGAGCTGGCGCTGCGGCTGGGCGCCGATGTCCCGGTCTGCCTTGCCGGACGGCCGGCGCGCATGCAGGGCATCGGCGAGACGCTCGGCCCGGCGCCGCGCCTGCCGCGCTGCGGGCTGCTGCTGGTCAATCCCGGCGTTGCGCTGGCGACGCCGGCGGTGTTCGCTGCCCGGCGGGGCGATTTCTCGGCGCCGCTCGAGCTGCCCGATGGCTGGCCCGACGCGGCGGCGATGGCCACCGATCTGGCGCGGATGAGCAATGATCTGGAGGCGCCGGCGATGGCGCTGGCCCCGGTGATCGGGACGGTGCTGGCGCTGCTGCGTGATCTGCCGGGGTGCCTGTTGGCGCGGATGAGCGGCTCGGGGGCGACCTGTTTCGGGCTGTTCGCCACGCCGGCGGCGGCGGCGGCGGCGGCCGGCGGCCTGCCGTCCGGCTGGTGGGCATGGGGCGGCGGGCTTGCCGGCGGCCATGCGCCGACCTAATCAGGCGGCGTGGGCGCATGGGGCGTCGCCAAGCGGTAAGGCAGCGGATTTTGATTCCGCCATGCGGAGGTTCGAATCCTCCCGCCCCAGCCATCGACCGCTCGGCGCGGCCGGATGAGGCCGCGGTGGGCCGCGTGCCGGACGGCTTGCGGCGGGGCGCTGCTGGCCTGGGCGGGCGGGTTTGCCCTGCTGCTGGCGCTGCTGCCGTTCGATATCACCATCTATGACGAAGGCAGCATCCTGACCGGGGCGGAGAATGTCCTCGCCGGCAAGCTGCCGACGCTCGATTTCTGGACCATCTATCCGGCCGGGGCCTATGTCTGGGTGGCCGGCGTGCTGGCGCTGTTCGACCATCAGTTGATCGCCGTGCGGGTGGTCGGTGCGGCGCTGCTGGCGCTGGGGCCGGCGCTGTGTTTTGGGCTGGTGCGGCGCCGCTGGGACGCGGCGACGGCGGCGGTTGCCGCCGCCGCGGTGGCGCTGTGGATCGCCGGCACGCACCCCAATTTCGTCTATCCGCCGCCGCTCGTGGTGCTGCTGGCGGTGCCGGTGGTGGTCGCCGCGGGCGACCGTCCGCGCGGCCTGGCGGGCATGGCGCTGCTCGGGGCGGCAAGCGGCGGGCTGGCGACGCTGCGGCTCGATTTCGCCTTCTTCGCCTGGATCGCGACGGCGCTGGCGATCGGCGTGGCGGGCGCCGGCCGGGTCGGCGCGCGGCTGTGGCGGGTGGCCGCGTTCGGCGCCGGTGCGGCAGCGGTGCTGCTCGCCGCCGCGCTGATCTACGCCCGGCGCGGCGGACTGGCGGCGCTGGCGGTGCTGGTGCAGCGTCTGCTGCTGTTTCCCGCCGGACCGTTTCACCGCGCCCGCGACCTGCCGTTACCGGTTCCCTTCGCCGCCATGGCGGCGGGCCGCGAGCCGGTTGCGCCGGGGCTGGTCAACGAAGAACTGGTGCTGGTACTGTTCTACGCCGTCGCCGCCGGGCTGCTGCTGACGCTCGGCTGGCTGCTGGCGGGGATGGCGCGGCGGCGGCGGGTGGCGCCGCTGAAGCTGGCGCTGCTGCTGTTCGCGGTGCTGTCGATCATCCCGTTCCTCGGCCGGTCGAATTATGTCCAGGGCTGGCCGTTCGCGACGCTGGGGGCGATCGTGCTGCTGGCGGTCGCGGCGCAGCGATGGATGCTGCTGACGCTGGCGGTGGCGTTGATCGCGGTCGGCGGCATCAACGTGGTGCGGGCGGCCAATGATGATTACCGGGCGCCGACGGCGGCGCTGAACGCGCCGCGCGCCCACGGCATCCGCCTGACGCAGCGGCACATCTACTACAACGACGTGCTGGCCTGGGCGACGCGGGCGACGACGCTGTACAGCGGGCCGGACGGCCACCAGCATGTCAACGCCAACGACACGATGCTGTATTTCCTCTCCGGCCATCAGCCGATCGGCGGCTATTACGAGGCGCATCCGCTGATCACCGACAGCGCCGCGGTGCAGACCAGCATACTCGACGCGTTCCGCCGCACGCCACCGGACACGGTCATCACCGTGCGCCAGCAGCGGGAGGAACCCAATCAGTCCGCGGTGGACAGCGGTGTCACCCTGCTCGATGACGCGCTGGCGCAGGCCTGCAGCGAGCGCATGCGGAGCCATGAGTACCGCATCCTGACCTGCCGCTGGTGACCCGCGGCGGAGCCGCCTATCCTGCGGCGATGAGCGAAATCTACATCGACGCCGATGCCTGCCCGGTGCGTGAGGAGACCTATCGCGTCGCCTCCCGGCTCGGCCTCGTCGTGCATGTCGTGGCCAACGGCTCGCGCCCGATCCGCCCGCCGGGCCTCGCCCTGGTGCGCATGGTGGTGGTGGGCGAGGGGGCGGATGTCGCCGATGACTGGATCGCCGAGCGGATCACCGCGCAGGACATCTGCGTCACCGCCGACATTCCGCTCGCCGCGCGCTGCCTCGCGCGTGGGGCGCGGGCGGTGTCGCCGACCGGGCATGTCTGGACCGGCGACAATATCGGCAACGCGCTGGCCGGGCGCGAGGTGGCGCGGCATCTGCGCGAGATCGGCGCCGGCGGCGGCGGGCCGGCGCCGCTGACCAAGGCCGACCGGTCGCGCTTCCTGACCGCGCTCGACACGGCGGCGCAGGCGGCGCGGCGGACGGCGTGAGCGGCGCGCGCATCCTGGTCCTCGATCTCGGCAGTTCCGCCGCCAAAGCGGTGCTGTTCGACCTCGATGGCGGCACGCTGGCGCAGGCCGAGGCGGCCTATCCGACCGCCTCGCCGCAGCCCGGCTGGTTCGAGCAGTCGCCGGACGACTGGGCGGCGGCGGCGGCGCGGGCGATCGGCGGACTCGGCTCGCTTGCTGGCGTCGCCCTGCTGGCGCTGTGCGGCACCATGCAGAACCTGCTGCCGATGGCCGCCGACGGGCGGGCGCTGGCGCCGGCGATGCTCTACAGCGACGGGCGGGCGGTCGGGCGGTTCGCCGCGTTCGCCGCGGCGATGGCGGCGATCGGCGCCGCCGAGCGGCTCGGCAACAGCATCGAGCCACTGACCACGGCGGCGAAGCTCGACTGGCTGCGGGCCGAGCGGCCGCCGGTGTTTGCCGCCGCGGCGACGCTGCATGCCGGGGCCAAGGACGTGCTGGCCTATTATCTGACCGGGGTGCACGCGACCGACGCCACCGCGGCGAGCACCACCGGGCTGATGGCGCTGGCGACGCGCGACTGGGACGCGGCGATTCTCGACCGGCTCGGCATCGCCCGTGCCGCGCTGCCGGCGATCCTGCCGGCCGAGGCGGTGATCGGCTCGGTCAGTGCGGCGGCGGCGCGGCGCTTCGGGCTGCCGGCCGGGTTGCCGGTGGTCAATGGCAGCGGCGATGCCGGGGCGGCGACGCTCGGCGCCGGCACCGCGGCGCCGGGGGCGGCGCATGTCCATCTCGGCACCACCGGATGGGTCGCGCGCAGCGTCGCCGCGGCCTGGCCACGACCGGCGCGGGCGATCTACACCCTGGCGCATCCGTGGCCGGGGCAGCTCATCGAGATCGCGCCGATCCTGTCGGCTGGCGATGCGGTGGCCTGGGCCGGTGCGGTGCTTGCCGCCGACGGCGATGATCCGCCGCCGGCGACGCTGCCGCTGTTCCTGCCCTATCTGAAAGGCGAGCGCGGGCCGTTCCATGATCCGCAGGTGCGCGGCGCCTTTCTCGGCCTCGACCGCAGCCACGGGCCGGCGGCGCTGCGGCGCGCGGTCAAGCAGGGGGTGGCGCTGGCGATCCGCCACAATATCGCGGCGCTGGGCGGGATCGACAGCCCGCTGGTGGCGCTCGGCGGCGGCGCGGCAGATGCGGCGTGGCTGCAGACGCTGGCCGACATCAGCGGGTTTGCGGTGACGGCGGCGGCGGCGCCGGTGGCGGCGACGGCGCTCGGCGCCGGCATGGTCGGCGCGCGTGCGATGGGCCGCGCGATGACCCCGCCGCCGCCGACGCGCCGCTTCGAGCCACACGGCGACCATGCGGCGCTGTACCGACGCTATGTCGCGGCGAGCGACATGCTGCGGGCGTTTGCACGCCAGGATGTCGTCGCGTAGCCTTTGCCGCAAAGGCAAAAGGGGGCGGCGATGCGCGGGGCGTTGGGGATTGGCTTGGCGGCACTGGTGCTGGCGCTGCCGGCGGCGGCGGCACAGAAGCGGGTGGCGATGGTGACGCCGTTTCTCGCCTCGGTCGCCACCCACGAAATGGTGGAGGATTTCCGCGCCACGCCACAGGCCACGGCATGGTCGGTGAGCGTCATCGACACCAAGGGCGACATGGGCGCCTTCGCCAGCCGGATCGAGGACGAGGTGGCGGCGCATGTCGATGCGCTCGTGCTGGTCAGCGTCAATCCGGCGCAGGTGCAGGATCAGGTGGCGGCGGCGGGCAAGGCCGGGATACCGGTGTTCACCATCGACGGCGCCCCGGCCGAGGGCGTGGCGCTCAACGTCACGTCCGACAATTTTGCCATGGGCACGCAGCTTTCCGATTTCCTGTTCAAGGCGCTCGGCGGCAGTGGCAACATCGTCAAGTTCTACTATTCCGCCCATCCCGGCGTGCATCAGCGCGAGCTGGCGCTCGACGCGGCGCTGAAGGCCGATCCGACGGTCCATGTCATCGCCGACCATTACGTCAAAGTGCCCGGCCCGATCGACGACAGCCGGCAGGCGATGGAGGACATGATCCGCGGCCACAAGGGCCAGATCAACGGCGTCTGGGCCGCCTGGGACGAGCCGGCGATCGGCGCCGTGCTGGCGCTGCAGAGCGAAGGGGTGACCGGCAAGGTGCTGGTCGCCGGCATCGACGGCAATCCGCAGGCGGTGGAGATGATCCGTGCCTGCACGCCGCTGATCGGCACGGTGAAGCAGAACTTCGCCGAGATGGCGCGGCTGAGCGCGGTGGCGATCGCGGCGCAGTTCGCCGGGCAGGCGCCGGCGGCGCGCAACATGACCGCGCCGGCGCTGCTGGTGACCCGGGAGTCGCTCGGCGTGCATTGCGATTGAGGGCAACCCCGACGCGCCGCGGCGATGAGCCGCGGCGCGGTCCAGACCCGCAGCTTGCTGCGGCGTTGGCGCAGTCTGCCAGTTCCGTTGCCTCTCCGCTGCCGCAAGCAGAGGGGGACGGCGGATGCCGACGCTGACTGGGCCTTTCGCGATGGATCATGCCGGCGATCCGGGCGGCGACGCCGCGGCGCTCGACATTGGCGGCCTGTGCAAGAGTTTTGCCGCGATTCCGGTGTTGCGGGGCGTCTCGCTGGCGGTGCGGGCGGGCGAAGTGCATGCGCTGCTCGGCGAGAACGGCGCCGGCAAATCGACGCTGATCCGCTGCTGCGCCGGGGCGCTGCGTCCCGATGCCGGGGTCATCCGCATCGCCGGCGTTGCCGCCACGTTCGCCGGACCGGCCGATGCGCTGCGCGCCGGGGTGCGGGTGATCCATCAGGAACGCAGCCTCGTGCCGTATTTCGATGTGGTGGAGACGGTGTTTCTCGGCCGTCGGCAGCCGCGCCGGCTGCTGCGGCTGGATCGCGCGGCGATGCGGGCGGCGGTGGCGGCGGTGGCCGACCGCCTCGCGCCCGGCTTGCCGCTCGATGTGCCGGTGGCGCGGCTGTCGCCGGGGCAGCAACAGATGGCGGAGATTCTGCGCGCCTTTCTCGGCCGTGCCCGCATCGTGTTTTTCGACGAGCCGACCGCCGCACTGGGCGAGGCGGAGGCGCGGCTGCTGTTCGATGCCATCCGCCGGCTGCGCGATGAGGGCGTCGCGGTGGTCTATGTCTCGCACCGGCTGGAGGAGGTGCTGGCGCTGTGCGACCGTGCCACGGTGCTGCGCGACGGTGCCGTCGCCGGCGGCGGACGCTGCGCCGAGCTCGATGTATCGACGATCGTGCAGATGATGTCGGGGGCGCATGCGGCGGCGCCGGCTGCCCGCGCCGCGCCGGGGGGCGGGCTGCTGCGGCTGGTGGAGTGGAATGTCGGCGTGCGCTGCGGCGAAATCGTCGGCCTGTACGGGCTGCTCGGCGCCGGCCGCAGCCGCAGCCTGCGGGCGCTGTTCGGCGCCGGCGGCAGGCTGCAGGCGACGCTGCGCGGCATTCCTTATGCGCCGCGCACGCCGCGCGCCGCCATTGCCGCCGGCGTCGTGCTGGTGCCGGAGGATCGCGCGGCGCAGGGGCTGATGCTGCGCCAGCCGGTGCGGGTGAACGCGACGCTGCCGCTGCTGCGGCGGTTTCGCCGCCGCGGCTGGCTGCCGCTGCCGGCGGGCGGGCGCGAGCGGGCGTTCACGCTGTCGCTGCGCCGGCTTGTCGGGTTGCGTTTGGCCGATCCCGAGCAGCGCGCCGGGACGCTGAGCGGCGGCAACCAGCAGAAGCTGCTGCTCGGCCGCTGGCTGGCGCAGACCAATGCGCTGTGGCTGCTGGACGAGCCGACGCGCGGCATCGATGTCGCCGCCAAGGCGGAGCTGCATGCCGAAATCCGCGCGCTGGCGGCGGCGGGGGCGGCGGTGCTGCTGGCGACCAGCGATCTTGGCGAGTTGCTGGCGCTGAGTGATCGCGTGGTGGTGCTGCGCGCCGGCCGGGTGGCGGCGGCGTTCGCGCCGGGCGCCGCGACGGGGCCGGCGGTGCTGGCGGCGAGCCTCGGGCAGTAGCGTGCTGGCCCGGCTCAAACCACAGAAATACGGCACCCCGGCGGCGCTGCTGCTGGTCTGCGCCGGGTTCGCCGCACTCAGCCCGGATTCGTTCGCGACGCTGACCAATCTGGTCAACATCACGCAGCAGATGGCGCTGCTGGCCATCGTCGCGTTCGGTGCCACCTTCGTCATGGTGCTCGGCGAGTTCGACCTGTCGGTGGCGGCGCAGGCGTCCTGGGCGGGCATCGCCGTCTATCTGCTGCTGCAGTCGGGCTGGGGGGTGGTGGCGGCGGCGGCGGCGACGCTGCTGGCCTCGGCGGTGTTTGCCGCCGCCTCGGGCGTGCTGGTCGCGGTGTTCGCGGTGCCGAGCTTCATCGCCACCCTGGCCGGCGGCACCATCATCGGCGGCATGACCTTTTGGGCCAGCGGCGGGGCGACGCTGTTCGGCCATGCGCCGCCGGCGTTCCGGGCGCTGGCGCGCGGCGGCGTGGCCGGCGTGCCGGTGCTGACGCTGTGGATGCTGGCCGGCTTCGCCGCCACCGCCGGCGTGCTGGCGGAAACCGAGTTCGGCCGGCGGCTCTATGCCATCGGCGGCAACCGCGAGGCGGCGCGGCTGGCCGGGGTGCCGGTGCGGCGCGACATGGTGGTGGCGTTCGTGCTCTCGGGCGTGCTGTCGGCCGGCGCCGGGGTGCTGCTTGCCGCCCGGCTCGGGAGCGCCCAGCCGACCGGCGGCGGCGGGTTTCTGCTGTCGTCCTATGCGGCGGTGTTCCTCGGCATGACGGCGTTCCGCGAGGGCGAGCCGAACGCCGCCGGCACGCTGGTCGGCGCCGCCATTATCGCCGCGCTGGCCAACGGGCTGACCATTCTCGACGTGCCGAGCTTCGTGCAGGACATGGCCACCGGGGCGATCATCCTGGCGGCGGTGCTGGTGCGCCGGCTGAGCCGGCAGGGCTAGGCCAGACGGCGCCGCGCCCGTCGCTGCCGGCGAGCGTCGGCCACGCGGCATCGACCACGGCGGCGGCCGGGATGGTGACGAGGCGGGAGGCGCGCTGTTCCGGGTGCTGCGCCAGATAGCGTTCGATCAGCCGGAACCCGAGACTGTAGCCGGACCACGGCAGGATCTCCCGCTCGTCGCCGCGAAACCAGCGGTTGAGCTCGATGTCGGCGTCCCACAGGACAGGCGTGACCCGCGCCGCGGCGGCGCGGAGGGCGGCGTTGTCGAGCGCCACGTCCCATCTGTCGGGGGCGCCGCCGAGGATTTCGAGAACGAAATGGTCGGCCAGCCCCTCGCTGACCATCGCCTCGGCGAGGGTGGTGCCGTAGCCGGGGCCGGCCTGGCGCAGGCAATGATGCGCCTCGTGCAGGACGACGCGGCGCAGGCCGCCGACGAGCTGCGCCTCCATCGCCGCATGCGAGGTGTCGAAGCCGAGGAACATGGTGCTGCGGCTCGGCGCGGTGCCGCCGAAGCCGAGTTCGGGCACCGGCCAGTGCGGGATCTGGTGGATGACGATATCGACGCGCGGCGGCACGACGACGCGCGCGCAGGCGGTGAAGGCGGCGTCGATCTCGGCGCGGATGCGGGCACGCCAGGGAGCCAGCGAGCCGGCAGCCTGCAGCCAGTGCAGCGTCCAGGTGCGGTCCATGCGTCCGCTGCGGCTCCTGTTGCGGTTCGCCTTGGCCAACGCCGCGGCACTGGCGCGGTTCGGCGGCCGGTCATGCTAGGATCGGATCGCCCCCGGAGACCCGGCTCATGCAAGATCACGATCATCATGACCATGACCATCCGCATCACGATGCCCATGACCATGGTCACGCCCATGCCCATGATCACGCCCAAGGTCACGCGCCGGCGACATTCGGCACCGCGTTTGCCTTCGGCGCGGCGCTGAACGCTGTCTTCGTCGCCGCCGAGATCGGCTGCGGGCTGGCGGCGCACTCGACGGCGCTGCTGGCGGATGCGGTGCATAACGCGGGTGATGTGCTCGGGCTGCTGCTGGCCTGGGGCGCCATGCAGCTCGGTCGGCGGGTGCCGTCGGCGCGGCGGACCTATGGCTGGGGGCGCGGCTCGATCCTGGCGGCGCTGGTCAATGCGGCGGTGCTGCTGGCCGGCGTCGGCGCCATCGTGCTGGAGGCGGTGCAGCGGCTGCTGGAGCCGGCCGCGGTGGCCTCGGCGACGGTCGCCTGGGTGGCGCTGGCCGGCATCGCCGTCAACGGGGTGACCGCCTGGATGTTCAGCCGCGGCCATGGCGACCTTAATATCCGCGCCAGCTTTCAGCACATGGCGGCGGATGCCGCGGTGTCGGCCGGGGTGGTGGTGGCGGCGCTGCTGATCGGCGCCACCGGGTGGGGGTGGATCGACCCGCTGGTCAGCCTGGGGATCGCCGTGGTGATCGTCGCCGGCACCTGGGGCACGCTGCGCGACGCCGCCGACATGGCGCTGGACGCGGTGCCGCCGGGCATCGCCCAGGAGGCGGTCGGCGCCTATCTGCGCGGTCTGCCGGGGGTGGTGGAGGTGCATGACCTGCATATCTGGGCGCTGTCCACCACCGAGACGGCGCTGACCGCGCATCTGGTGCATGCCGGCGAGACGCCGGCCGAGGCGACGGTGCTGGAGGCGACGCGCGAACTGGGCGCGCGGTTCGGCATCGGCCATGCCACGCTGCAGCTCGAGACGGTGACGCATGCCGATGCCTGCCGGCTGCGGCCGGCGGAGGTGGTGTAGCGCCATGCGGCTGTTGTTCTGGCGGCCGCGGCCGATCCCGGTGCTCGAACTGCACGGCACCCTGGCGGCGCGGCCGGGGGCGCTGAACATCGCCGCCTATGGCCGGCTGATTGCCGCGGCGGTGGCGGCGGCGGGGACGGGCGGGGTGCTGCTGCTCGACATCGACAGTCCCGGCGGCTCGCCGGTGCAATCGGACCTGATCGCGGCGCGCATCCGGGCGCGGGCGGCGGAGCGGCGGGTGCGGGTGATCGCGGTGATCGGCGAGGTCGGCGCCTCCGGCGGCTACTGGCTGGCCTGCGCCGGCGATGAGGTCGTCGCCAACGCGATGAGCGTGGTCGGCTCGATCGGGGTGGTCGGCGGTGGGTTCGGCGCCCCGGAGGCTCTGGCGCGACTAGGCATCGAGCGGCGGATCTACACCGCCGGGGAAAACAAGCGCCGGCTCGACCCGTTCAGCCCGGAACGGCCACAGGACCGCGCCTTCGTGCAATCCCTGCTCGATGAGCTGCATGGCCGGTTCAAGGACTGGGTGCGCACGCGCCGCGCCGGTCGGCTGCCGGCCGACGAGGCGCTGGTGTTCGATGGCGGCTGGATGACCGGGGCGCGAGCGAAGGAGCTGGGGCTGGTGGACCGGCTCGGCGACCTCGATGCGGTGCTGCGCGAACTGGGCGGGGCGAAGGCGCGGGCGGCGACATTCCGGCCGCGCCGCCCCGGCTGGCTGGCTCGGCTGCCGCGGATGATGGCGCGTGAGGTGGTGGCGGCGGTGGTGGAAGAGACGTGGCCGCGGCTGTGAGTCGTTTTGTTCAGCATACAATACCTAACAGAGAATTAAACTTTCCGTTTGCAAACTGAACGCGACAATCGTTAACATTGCAGCCCTGTGATTTGTGGCCAGCGGGGGCGGGCGACGGCCTGCTCCGCGGCAAGAACCGGGGGCGGGACGCGATGGGCACGACGATCAGCAGCGGCGTGACGACGACGATAACGTCGGTATCGAACGCGCAATATACCGTCGCCAGCGGCGGCACACTGGTCGTGTCGGGCGCGGGGGCGGCGGCCGACGGCACCGTCGTGATCAACCAGGGCGGCACGCTGGAGGTGATTGCCGGCGGCGTCGCCAGTTTCACCGATATCGGCGGTAACGCCGTGGTGTCCTCGGGCAGCAACGTCGGCTACGCCAGCGTCGTTTCCGGCGGCACGCTGACGGTGTCGGCGAGCGCCACCGCCTATTATACGACGGTCGGTTCCGGCGGATCGGAGATCGTGGTTTCGGGCGGCACCGATTTCGCCGGCACGATCGACCCTGGCGGTATGCTGACGGTCTCCTCCGGCGGTGTCGCGGAGAATACTCAGGCGGGGAGCGGCGCCACGGCGATCATTGCCGCGGGCGGTACCGAGAAGGTGCTGTCGGGTTCCGCTGCGTCCGGGGTGCTGCTGACCTCGGGCGCGGTGCTGTCCACCGTCTCGGGCGCCACCATCAGCGGCATCCAGCTTGGCAGCGGGGCCACGCTCGACATCGTCGCCGGGTTGAACGACCACAACACGGTCATCAGTTCCGGCGGCGCGGAAATCGTCTCCTCCGGCGGCTTCGCCAGCAACAGCCTGGTGCTCTCCGGCGGCACCCAGACGGTGCTGACCGGCGGCACGGCGGACTTCACCTCGCTCGGCACCAGCGGGGTGTTCGTCTCTTACGGCTATGTCTCGAACGTCTATCAGGCGATCTACAGCGGCGGTGTGGCCGGCGGCGATCTGGTGGTGTCGTCGGGCGGCGCGGCCAGCAGCGGGACGATCCTGTCGGGCGGGTCGGAGACGGTGCTGTCCGGCGGCAGCGACAGCGGCGCCACGGTGTCGTCGGGCGGCACGCTGACGGTCGCATCGGGCGGTGTCGCGGTCGATACCAACGTGGCCGGCGGCGCGCTCGTCATCGCCTCGGGCGGTGTCGAAAAAGTGCTGTCGGGCGGCGCCGTGACCGGGCTGTCGCTGACCGCGGGGGCGATCCTGTCGGCGGCGTCGGGCGCCACCCTCAGCAACACCCATGTCGGCAGCGGGGCCACGCTCGACATCGTCGCCGGGTTGAACGACCACAACACGGTCATCAGTTCCGGCGGCGCGGAAATCGTCTCCTCCGGCGGCTTCGCCAGCAACAGCCTGGTGCTCTCCGGCGGCACCCAGACGGTGCTGACCGGCGGCACGGCGGACTTCACCTCGCTCGGCACCAGCGGGGTGTTCGTCTCTTACGGCTATGTCTCGAACGTCTATCAGGCGATCTACAGCGGCGGTGTGGCCGGCGGCGATCTGGTGGTGTCGTCGGGCGGCGCGGCCAGCAGCGGGACGATCCTGTCGGGCGGGTCGGAGACGGTGCTGTCCGGCGGCAGCGACAGCGGCGCCACGGTGTCGTCGGGCGGCACGCTGACGGTCGCATCGGGCGGTGTCGCGGTCGATACCAACGTGGCCGGCGGCGCGCTCGTCATCGCCTCGGGCGGTGTCGAAAAAGTGCTGTCGGGCGGCGCCGTGACCGGGCTGTCGCTGACCGCGGGGGCGATCCTGTCGGCGGCGTCGGGCGCCACCCTCAGCAACACCCATGTCGGCAGCGGGGCCACGCTCGACATCGTCGCCGGGTTGAACGACCACAACACGGTCATCAGTTCCGGCGGCGCGGAAATCGTCTCCTCCGGCGGCTTCGCCAGCAACAGCCTGGTGCTCTCCGGTGGCACCCAGACGGTGTTGTCCGGCGGCGGGGTCGAGTTCACCTCGCTCGGCACCAGCGGGGTGTTCGTCTCCGACAGCTATGTCGGCGGCATCCCCATTGCGGTGTACAGCGGCGCTGCGCCGGGCGGGGCGTTGCTGGTGTCCTCGGGCGGCGTTGCCAACAGCGCGTCGATCCTTTCCGGCGGGTCGGAGACGGTGTTTGCCGCCGGCACCGACAGCGCCGCCATCGTGTCGTCGGGCGGCACGCTGACGGTGTTGGCCGGCGGCCTCGCCGTCGATACGAGCGTGCGTGGCGGTTCCGCCATCATCCTGTCGGGCGGCACCGAGCGGGTGCTGTCCGGCACCAGCGCTGTCGGCGTGACGCTGATGGCGGGGGCGCTGCTGTCGGTGGCGTCGGGAGGCACGATCGACGACATCGTGCTGAGCAGCGGCGTCACGCTTGGCGTGAGCGCCGGTGAGACCGACGTGTTCACCCAGGTCACATCCGGTGCGGCGGAGACGATCTCCTCGGGCGGCATTGCCATCCAGAGCTTCATCGCCAGCGGCGGCACGCAGACGGTGCTGTCCGGCGGCGCAGCCGACGGCACCAGGCTCGGCAGTTCGGTGTTCGTCTCGTATTCGAGCGCGACCTTCAGCAGCTTCTTTTCGGCGGTTGCCGGCGGCAGCCTGACCGTCTTCTCCGGCGGCCTCGCCAGCGGGGTGGTGGTCGTCGATGGCGGGGTGGAGACGGTGCTGTCCGGCGCCACCGACAGCGGCGCCGTTGTCAGTTCCGGCGGCATGCTGACGGTCTCGTTCGGCGGCGTCGCGGTCAATACCGACGCGGCCGGCGGCTCGGCGGTGATCGCGTCGGGCGGCACAGAAAGGGTGCTGTCGGGCGGCCTCGCCAGCGGGGTCACTCTGCTCTCCGGTGCGATCCTTTCGACCGTCTCCGGCGCCGCCATCGACTTCACGCATCTGGGCAGCGGCGTCGGCCTCGTCATTACCGCCGGCCTTGCCGATTACGGCACGCAGGTCAGTTCCGGCGCCACCGAGACCGTGTCCTCGGGCGGCGCCGCCAACGCAACCACGGTGCAGGCGGGCGGCATTCAGACGCTGCTGTCCGGCGGCACCGCGAGCGGCACCAATGTCAGCGGGACACTGCTGATCTCCTCGGGCGGCAGCGCCGACAGCGTGTTCGTCGAGTCGGGCGGACGGGCCATCGTCGCCCCCGGCGGCAGCCTGAGCGGGACCGAGATTGTCGCCGGCGGCGTTGTTTCGGTGCAGTCAGCCGGCAGCACCACCGGCGATTTCGTGCTCAGCAACGGCCTGGAGATCGTCAGTTTCGGCGGCCGGGCGAGCAATACCGTGGTCGACTCCGGCGGTCAGGCGCTGATCACCGCCGGCGGCGTCGAAGTGGCCGGCCCGGCCATGGCCGGCTCCAGCACCGGGTCGGGGCTGGGCGTGGCCATTGCCACCGGCGTCACCGTGCTGTCGGGCGGCGGCGCGGTGGCGATTGCCGGCGGCACCGCCAGTTCCTTCAAGCTGCTCTCCGGCGGAAGCATGGCGGTGCAGTCGGGCGGCATCGCCGACCATACGCAGATCGGCAGCGCCGTCTCCGGCCTGTTCGTGGTGTCCTCGGGCGGCGCCATGATCGTCTCCTCCGGCGGTCTGGCCAGCGCCACCGACATCTTCGCCGACGGCACCCAGACCATCGCCGCCGGCGGCGTCGCCAGCCGGACGGTGGTACACAACCGCGGCAGCGAGACGTTCCAGTCCGGCGCCATCGACAGCGGCTCGCTGGTCGCGTCCGGCGGCACCGACACGCTGCTCTCCGGCGCGCTGGCCAGCGCCGACTTCACCTTCGGCGGGTCGCTGGTGGTCAATGGCGGCGCCACGGCGAGCGGCACGATGATTTCCGCCGGCAGCGAGACGGTGTCGGCCGGCGGCAATTCGGTCGAGGATACCGCCACGTTCGGCGGCGTGCTGACGGTCTCCTCCGGCGGTATTGCCGTCAACCCGATGATCGGCTCGGCCGGAACGCTGGTGCTGGGGCCGAATGCGGTGGTCAGCGGCGCGATCGCCTTCGTCGCCTCGGCCGGCATCACCGGCAGCAACGGCATTCTGGTGATCGAGGGCACCACCATGCCGACCGCGATCATCAGCGGCTTCGACATGCGCAGCGTGTCGCAGGGCGACACCATCGACCTGACCAATCTGCCGTTCGACAGCGGCGGATCGGTCAGCCTCGGCGCCGGCAACGTGCTCAGCGTCACCGACAGCGGCACGACGTTTGCGGTGACACTGGACCCGAGCCAGTCCTTTGTCGGGCAGACTTTCAGCGCCTTCAACGACGGGCATGGCGGGACCGATGTGGTCGATGCCATCTACCCGTTGCCTGCCTGCTATGCTGCCGGCACGCGGCTGGCGACACCGCACGGCAGCGCCGCGGTGGAGGATCTGGCCGCCGGCGACGTAGTCCTGGCACTGGCCGAGGGCGCCTGGGTGGCCGAACGGGTGCGCTGGGTCGGGCGCACCACCATCGACCTCGCGCACCATGCCGATCCGCGCCGCGCGGCGCCGGTGCGCATCCGTGCCGGAGCCATCGCGCCCGGCGTGCCGTGCCGCGACCTGCTGCTCTCGCCTGACCATGCCGTGTTCCTCGACGGCGCGCTGATCCAGGCGCAGGCGCTGCTCAACGGGGCGACGGTGGTGCAGGAATTCCCGACCCGCATCACCTATCTGCATGTCGAACTGGAGCGCCACGCGGTGCTGCTGGCCGAGGGCATGCCGGCGGAAAGCTATCTCGATGCCGGCAACCGCGGCCTGTTCTCCGGCGAGGCCGGGGTGCGCGCCCTGCATCCCGATCTGGCCGGGGCGACCGCGTGGGACGAGCGGTCCTGTGCGCCGCTGCTGCTCGGCGGCCGGCGCGTCGCCGCGGCGCATGGCGCGGCCCTGGCGCGGGCGGCGACGTTCGGCTGGCAGCGTGGCCATGATGCCGGCCTCGGCGTCAGCGTCGATGGCCGGGCGGTGGTGCTCGACGCCGCCGGACGGGCGATGCTGCCGGCCGGGGCGCGGGCGCTGCGGATCAGCAGCCGCAGCTTCGTGCCGGCATGGCTTGGCATGGCGCCGGATGGGCGGCGGCTCGGGGTCGCGGTGGCGACGCTGCGGCTGGCCGGGCGGGCGCTGCCGGCGAGCGCCTTTGCCGGTGGCTGGTATGCGCCGGAGGGAAGGCTGCGCTGGACCGATGGCGACGCCACGCTGCAGCTGCCGCCCAGCGTGCGGCCGTCGCTGCTGCGGCTGCGCTGTGCCGATGTCGGGGCGGTCTATTGGCAGGACACCGCGATTGCCGCGGCGGCGGTCGGCTAAGGCGCGGATCGCGCCCGACGCTGCCGCCTGATCCGATCCCGCGTCATGCCCGGCTTTCGCCGGGCATGACCGGCTTGGCCTAGCCCATTGCCGTCGGGTCGATCCAGCCGATATGGCCGTCGCTGCGGCGATAGACGACGTTGAGTTCGCCGGTGGTGCTGTTGCGGAACATCATCACCGTCTGATCGGCCAGATCCATCCGCATCACCGCGTCGCCGACCGAGAGGCGGGCGATTTCGGCGGGAACTTCGGCGATCACGGTGGCATAGGTGGAGGCAGTCAGCGCCGATGTGCCGTCCACCACCGCGGCGCCGTTCGCCGGTTCGTCTTCCTGACGCAGGACATATTGCCGCGCCGCCTGTGGCCGCTCGCGCACGGCGCTGTCGCGGGAATGCTCGTTGACCCGGCGGCGGTAGCGGCGCAGGCGCTTGGCGATATGTTCGGCGGCATCGTCGAAAGCGGCATGCGCATCCGCCGCCTCACCCTCTCCGCGCAGCAGCAGGCCGCGGCCGGCATGCATGTTGATGTCGCAGGTAAAGAAGCTGCGGGCACGGCTGAATGTCACATGCGCTTCCAGGGCGTGGTCGAAATACTTTCCGGCGATCGTCTCAAGCTGCTGCGCGACGCGGGTGCGCAACGCCTCCGACAGATCGACCTGCTTCCCCGACACCGTGATCTGCATCCACTTCGTCCCTTGCGTTCTGGTTCGGAACCGCCGCGCCGCCGCGCTCAGGCGGGCACGGCCTTCTCCCGTTTGCGCTGCACCGATGAGGGGATGCGCAGCGACTCGCGGTATTTGGCCACGGTCCGGCGGGCGATGTCCACGCCCTCGCGTTTCAGTCCGGCGACGATGGCGTCATCGGACAACACATCTTCCGCGCTTTCGGCCGCCACCATGGCGCGAATGCGGTGGCGCACCGCCTCGGCACTGTGGGTCTCGCCGGTGGTGCCGGCGATTGCCGTGGTGAAAAAATACTTCAACTCGAACAGGCCGCGCGGAGTTGCGATATATTTGTTGGAGGTGACGCGGCTGACCGTGCTCTCATGCATCTCCACCGCATCAGCAATGTCGCGCAGGATCAGCGGGCGCAGATGGGCGACGCCGTGGCGGAAAAATCCGTCCTGCTGGCGGATAATCTCGCCGGCCACTTTCAGAATGGTCTGGGCGCGCTGGTGCAGCGATTTGACCAGCCAGTTCGCCGTCTGCAGCTTGTCGGAGAGGAAGGCGCGGTCCTCGCGCGCGGCGCGCGGCACGATGCGGGCGGTGAGCTGGCGGTTGACCAGCACGCGCGGCAGCGTCTGCGGATTGAGTTCGAGCAGCCATTCCCCGTTGGGGGCGGCGCGCATCAGGATGTCGGGCACCAGCGGCTGCGCCGCCGGGGCGTCGAAATCGGCGCCGGGCTTAGGGTCGAGGCGGCGGATTTCGGCGATCATGTCGGTCATGTCGGCGCCATCGACCTCGCACAGCGCCATCAGCCGGCGCAGCTCGCGGCGGGCCAGCAGATCGAGATTGTCGAGCAGGACGGCCATCGCCGGGTCGAGCCGGTTGCGCTCGGCGAGCTGCACGGCAAGGCACTCGCGCAGGTCGCGGGCGAACATGCCGGTTGGTTCAAAGCGCATCATCACCGCGCGGACCTGCTCGACCTGATCGAGGGTGACGCCGAGCGCGGCGGCGATGTCGGCCGGGGCGACGGAGAGGCGTCCAGAGGGATCGAGCAGGGCGATGAGATGGGCGCCGATCAGCCGCTCGGTGCGCGCGGCGAAGGCAAGGCGGAGCTGCTCTTCGAGATGTTCGCGGCGGGTGCGGGTGGCGGCGAACTCCTCGATGCCGCCGTCGTCGTCGGCAAAGTCGGCGGCGCCGCCACGATTGCCGTCGGCCGGGCCGCCGAGGTCAAAGGGTTCGGCATGGCTGGTATCCAGCGGTTCCGCCCCGGCCGGGGCGATTGTGTCGGCGCGGGCGAAGTCGGCGCTGTCCCGGGCGCTCTCGTCCGGCGCGATCTGATCGGGCGCCGGCCGCTCGGGCGGCATGTCGGGGGAGTCGTCGCGTTCGAGCAGCGGGTTGCGTTCCAGCTCCTCTTCGACAAAGGCGACGACTTCGAGATTGGAAAACTGCAGCAGCTTGATCGCCTGCCGCAGTTGCGGCGTCATCACCAGCGATTGCGACTGCCGCAGGTCGAGACGGGGACCGATCGCCATACGGGCTACCCGCTGCCCCGTAAGGTGTCCGCATCCCTGCGTCGGAAAACCGCCATCCGCCACTCCCGCATCTGTGTTGCAGTGCAGCGCGGCGGGCCAGGCTTGGCAAGCAAGATTCGTGCTGACAGCCGCGCGTGCTGCGGAAACTACATGCTGAAGCGTTCACCGAGGTAAACGCGGCGCACGCCTTCATGCGCCACCACCTCCTGCGGGCGTCCCTCCATCAGCACCTGACCATCGTGCATGATGTAGGCGCGGTCGATGATTTCCAATGTTTCCCGCACATTGTGGTCGGTGATCAGGACGCCGATGCCGCGGTCCTTGAGGTGCGACACCAGATCGCGGATTTCCCCCACGGCGATCGGGTCGATGCCGGCCAGCGGCTCGTCGAGCAGCACATAGCTGGGTTGCGTCGCCAGCGCGCGGGCGATTTCCAGGCGCCGCCGCTCACCGCCCGACAGCGCCAGCGAGGGCGTGCGGCGCAGATGACCGATGCCGAACTCGGCCAGCAATTCATCGGCCATGCGGTCGCGCCGGTCGGAGTCCGGCTCGACCACCTCCAGCGCCGCCATGACGTTCTGCTCGACATTGAGGCCGCGGAAGATGCTGGCCTCCTGCGGCAGATAGCCGATGCCGAGCCGGGCGCGGCGATACATCGGCAGGCCGGTGATGTCGGTGCCGTCGAGACGGATGGAGCCGGTATCGGGGCGCACCAGACCGACGATCATATAGAACGTGGTGGTCTTGCCGGCGCCGTTGGGGCCGAGCAGGCCGACCGCCTCGCCGCGGCGCACCGAGATGGTGACGTTGCGCACCACCGGCCGCTTTTTATACACCTTGCCGACATTGACCGCCGACAGGCCGGTGCCGGGGCCACCGAGGCTGACACTGGCGGCCTGGGCGTGGCCGGCGACGACGCGCAGCCCGCTCATGGCTTGGCCACCGGCTTGGCCGGCGCGGGGGCGGGCGGCTTCTGCGCCGGCGATGGCGACTGGTTCGGCATGATCAGCCCTTCCACCCGGACGCCGGGGGCGCTGATCATATGGGCGATGCCGGTCTTCATGTTGATGTCGGCGGCGGGGCCGTTGATCTGGTTGTCGCCGTGGGTGATGCGGACATGGCCGAGGACGCGGGCGATCCCGGTCTCGGGCACATAGACACCGCGCTCGCCACGCACCACGTCAACCGCGGTGCGCACCTCGACATTGCCGAACGCTTCGACCTTTTGCAGCTTGCCGGAGGCGGCGAGCAGCGGGTCTTCGCCCGGCTTGGGCGCCGGCGCGGGCGCCGCTGCGGGTGCGGGCGCGGCGCCGGCGGGGGCCGGCTGGTCGGGCGGCAGCGAGTAGGCGACCAGCGTATCGGCGGCGATGCGGCGGCCGTCGCTGGTGACCACGACGGCGTTGCCGCGGCCGATCGATATGCGCAGTTGCGACCAGTATTCCATGCTGTCGCGCGCCGTCAGCACGTCCTGCGGCGTGGTCAGCTTCATCGCGTGGCCGGTCATCACCAGCACCGCCTGATCGATGTCGTATACCGCCTTGTCCCCCACCGCCTCGTCGGTCGGGGTCAGGATGCGGACATGGCCTTCGGCGTCCAGGCGATAGACCTCGTTGCCGCCGGTCTCGGCATCGCTGCCGGCGGCGGCCGGCGTCGCCGGTTCCGGCGCCGGCATGGCGCCGGGGGGCGGGGCTTTTTTGCGGTAATGCGCCACCATGCGGTCGGCCAGCACGGTGACATCGCCGCGCACGGCGCGGGCATCAACGGTGGCGATCACCTCCTGATCGTCCTGCCGCCACTCAAAGCCGCCGCGCGAGGTCACTTCCACCGGGCCGCCGCCGGACATGTCGATGGGCTGCGCCGCTGCCGCGCCGGGCAGCAGCGCCAGCAGCCCGAGCCGGGCGATGCGTCTCATTTCGTCGGGCCATGGGCACTGTTCAGCACCAGCCGGCCGGGGCCGAAAAACTGGATCGCCGATCCCTTGTCGGTTAGCGCGAAGCCCTGTGCGTCGAGCGTGCCGAACGGGCCTTCGGCATGGGTCATGTCGGCCCCGGCGGCGGCACCGGCCTTGAGATCGACGGTGGCGGCATCGGTGGTGATGGTGGTGCCGTCGTCGCGGTAGATCACCACGTCCTGCGACAGATCGAGGTCGTCGAGATGCTGCAGATAGACGCCGCGGCGGGACTGCACCATCAGCCAGTTGCCGGATTCGAGCGTCACATCGCCCTTGGGTTCGATCAGGTTGATGCGTTCGGGCGAGATCTGGCGTGCCCGGTCCGCGGTCATGGTGTACGGCCGGCCGCGATCATCGACGCCATGATAGGCCGCCTGGGTCATCTCGCCGCTCTGCGGCACCGCCTCGCCGCGCAGGAAGCCGAGGCGGGCGCGGTCGGCGGCGTGCTGCCATTCCGGGTAGAGCGCGATGGAGGCGAGCAGCGCCAGCGCCACCACCGGCAGCAGCCGCTTGCCGACGCCCACCGTCCAGCGGCGGCGGGTCAGCCGCGGGCTGATCGGCCGGCGCGGCCGGCTGAGCGTTGCCTCGCGCGCCTCGCTGAGCGGCGCGGCGCTCATGCCAGCCCCGCGCGCAGCAGATCGTGGATGTGCAGCACGCCGAGCGGCGCGCCCGCCGCATCGACGACAAACAGCGCGGTGATCGGGCGGGTGCCGTCGTTCATCAGCCGCAGCGCCTCGGCGGCGAGCGCATCCGGGCCGATGGTGCGCGGCCCGCGCGTCATGATCTCGTCGGCGCGGCGGGTCAGCAGGTCCGGCCCCATCGCGCGGCGCAGATCGCCGTCGGTCAGCATGCCGACCAGCCGGCCATCGGCGACGATGCCGAGGCAGCCGAAGCGCTTCTCGGTCATCCGCAGCAAGGCGGCGTCCATGGTCAGCCCGGGCGGCGCCAGCGGCATCTGTTCGCCGACATGCATCAGCTCGCGCACCCGCCGCAGCCGCGCGCCGAGCCGGCCGCCGGGGTGGAAATCGGCGAAATCGGCGGCGCCGAAGCCGCGTCGCGTCAGCAGCGCCACCGCCAGCGCATCGCCGAGGGCGAGCTGCATCGTCGTGCTGGTGGTCGGCGCGAGGCCGAGCGGACAGGCCTCACGCGCGCGCGGCAGCAGCAGCAGGGCGTCGGCGGCTTCGGCCAGGGTGCTGTCGGCGCGCCCGGTGATGGCGACCAGCGGCACGCCGAAGCGGCGGGTATGTTCGATCAGATCGGCAAGCTCGGCGGTCTCGCCGGAATTGGACAGCGCCAGCACCGCATCGCCGGCGACGATCATGCCGAGATCGCCATGCGAGGCTTCCGCCGGGTGGACGAACAGGGCGGGCGTGCCGGTGCTGGCAAAGGTCGCCGCGAGTTTGCGGGCGATGTGGCCGGATTTGCCCATGCCGCTGACGACGACGCGCCCGGTGGTCGCCGCCAGCAGGGCGACGGCGCGGGCAAAGCCGCCGTCCAGCCCGGCCGAAAGCGCCCGCAGCCCGGCAATCTCCGTGTCCAGCACGGCGCGGGCAACGTCCAGGTCCTGGTCGAGATGGTCGATGGCTGCGATCATGCTTCCGGCATCGTGGCGTTGCCGCATTCTCTCCGCCTTCCGGCCAAGCTGTAAGCGCGGCGCCGGCAAGGGTCAATCGTGAGAAGTCTTGCGGAGTGTTTCAGGCCGGCGAGGGTGCCGCCGGCGCCACAGGTTGGCCCGCGTCGGCGGCCGGTCAATGGGCGCAGGTCAATGGGCGAACAGGTCAGGGTTGTCCCAGCCCAGCAGATCGAGCATGGCGCGCTCCGGCAGGAAGTCGAAGCAGGCCTGCGCCAGCTCGCGCCGCCCCTCGCGCAGCAGCAATGCGTCGAGTCGCGCCCACAGCGCATGCAGGTGCAGCACATCGGCGGCGGCATAGGCGAGTTGTTCGGCGGAAAGTTCGGCCGCGCCCCAGTCCGAGGTCTGCTGCTGCTTGGAAATCTCGACGCCGAGCAGCTCGCGGCAGAGATCGCGCAGGCCGTGCCGATCGGTGAAGGTGCGGATCAGCTTGGCGGCGATCTTGGTGCAGCGCACCGGCGCGGTGCGCACGCCGAGGCCCTTGAACAGAGCAGCGATGTCGAAACGGGCGAAGTGGAACAGCTTGACCACCGCCGGGTCGGCGAGCAGCGCCTTGAGGTTCGGGCAATCGTCGCCGCGGCCGCCGAAGCGGGTCGGCACGATCTGCACCAGATGCGCATTGCCGTCGCCGGCGGATAATTGCACCAGACAGAGCCGGTCGCGCCGCGGATCAAGCCCCATCGTCTCGGTGTCGATGGCGACCATCTGGCCGAAATCGATGCCGTCCGGCAGATCATGGCGGTGCAGATGCACCGTGCCGCCCTGGATGAATTGCGTCACGTCCGCCATGTATGTGCTGGTGCCCAGAAGAAGACTCGAACTTCCACGACCTTGCGGCCACAGGTACCTGAAACCTGCGCGTCTACCAATTCCGCCATCTGGGCTCCGGCCTTGCGGAGGCCGGCGGTGTAGCCGCGGTCCGGCGATGCGTCAACAGGGTTTCGTGGCCTTGAGAGGGCCGCACGGCGCGGATAGGTAGGCAGCAATGATGCAGGAGCGGGCGATGGCGACGCGCAGCGTGGCGACGGTGTTCGGCGGCTCGGGGTTCATCGGGCGCTATGTGGTCAAGCGGCTGGCCGAGGCCGGCCATGTCGTGCGGGTCGCGGTGCGCGACACCGAGGCGGCGCGTGCCCTGTGCCCGATGGGCAAGGTGGGGCAGGTGGTGCCGCTCTATTGCAACCTGACGCAGCCGGGAACGGTGGCGCGCGCGGTCGAGGGCGCCGATCTGCTGGTCAATCTGGTTGGCATCCTGGCGGAACGGCGCGGCGGCGATTTCCAGCGCATTCAGGCCGAGGGGCCGGGCATGATCGGCGCCGCGGCGGCGCGCGCGGCGGTCGGCCGGGTGGTGCATGTCTCGGCGATCGGCGCCGATGCGGCGGCCGCCAGCCTGTATGCGCGCAGCAAGGGGCAGGGCGAGCAGGCGCTGCGCACCGCGCTGCCGGCGGCGACGATCCTGCGACCGTCGCTGGTGTTCGGGCCGGAGGACCAATTTTTCAATCGCTTCGCGGCGCTGGCGGCGATCTCGCCGGTGATGCCGGTGATCGCCGGGGCGACGCGGATGCAGCCGGTCTATGTCGGCGATGTCGCCGATGCGGTGATGGCGGCGCTGGCGCGGCCGGAGGCGGCGGGGGTGACGTTCGAGCTGGGCGGGCCGACGATCTGGACCTTCCGCGAGATCCTGGCCTGGATCTTGAAAGAGACCAACCGGCGGCGCTGGCTGCTGGAAGTGCCGATGGGGGTGGCGCGGCTGCAGGCGGCGATCCTGGAGAAGCTGCCCGGCAAGCTGCTGACGCGCGACCAGTTGCTGCTGCTGGCGCAGGACAACGTGGCGGCGGCGACGATACCGGGGCTGGGGGCGCTCGGCATTCGGCCGACGCCGGTGGATCTGGTGGTGCCGCAATACCTGCAGCGGTTCCGGCCGGGCGGCCGGCGGGCGGCCTATGCCGCCAGTTAGGTCCGGTTCGGCTCTAGCGGCCACAATCGGAGGGCGGGAAATTGCTGTGCGGCTGCTTCATGCCAGATATAATGGCAGCAATGCTGTCATAGTGTAGATTTTCTGCTCGCGGCGCAGTTAACCGGCCTGTATAAGGAGGTCCGCCGAAACGGGGTCCGTCATGGTCGAACGCATGCTGCAATTCGTCCGCCTCGGGCAGCAGACGCCCGACAAGCGTCATGCGGCGCTGCGGCGCGAGGATTTCCAGGAAATCTACGCCGAGTTCGACCCCAGCCGCGCCGCCGCCCAGGCCAGCCGGTGCAGCCAGTGCGGCGTGCCGTTCTGTCAGGTGCATTGCCCGCTCAACAACAACATCCCCGACTGGCTGAAGCTGACCGCCGAGGGGCGGCTCGAGGAAGCCTATGAGGTGGCCTCCGCCACCAACACGTTCCCCGAGATTTGCGGCCGCATCTGCCCTCAGGACCGGCTGTGCGAGGGCAACTGCGTCATCGAAAAGGGGTACGACAGCGTCACCATCGGCGCCGTCGAACGCTTCATCACCGATACTGCGTTCGAGCGTGGCTGGGTCCGGCCGGCGCCGCCGCGGATCGAAAACGGCATGTCGGTCGGCATCATCGGCGCCGGGCCGGGCGGCTTGGCGGCGGCCGAGCAGTTGCGCCGGTTCGGCTACGACGTGCATGTCTATGACCGCTACGACCGCGTCGGCGGGCTGATGATCTATGGTATTCCCGGCTTCAAGCTGGAGAAGCACATCGTGCTGCGCCGCTGGAAGCTGCTGGAGCAGGCCGGCATCGTCTTTCATCTCGGCGCCGATGTCGGCGGCGCACTGGCGTTTGCCGCGTTGCGTGCGCGCCATGATGCGGTGCTGATCGCTACCGGTGTCTATAAGCCGCGCGACATCGGCGGGCCGGGCGCCGGGCTTGCCGGCATCGTGCCGGCGCTCGACTATCTGACCGCGTCGAACCGCCAGGGGCTGGGCGAGCGGGTGACGGATTTCGTCTCCGGCGAACTCGACGCGGCGGGCAGGAACGTGGTCGTCATCGGCGGCGGCGATACCGCGATGGATTGCGTGCGGACCGCGGTGCGGCAGGGGGCGGCGAGCGTCAAATGCCTCTATCGCCGTGACCGCGCCAACATGCCCGGCTCGATGCGCGAGGTGAAAAACGCCGAGGAGGAGGGCGTCGAGTTCGTCTGGCTGTCGGCGCCGGAAGCCTTCCTCGGCGACGCCACGGTGGCGGGCGTGCGTGCCGTGCGCATGCGGCTCGGTCTGCCCGACGCCACCGGGCGGCAGGCGGTCGAACCGATCGAGGGCGGGCATTTCACCCTGGCGGCCGAACTGGTCATCAAGGCGCTCGGCTTCGACCCGGAAGACCTGCCGGCGGCGTTCGGCGAGCCGGCGCTGACGGTGACGCGCTGGGGCACGCTGAAGGTGGATCACCATAGTTTCATGACCAGCCTGCCGGGGGTGTTCGCTGCCGGCGACATCGTCCGCGGCGCCAGTCTCGTGGTCTGGGCGATCCGCGACGGCCGCGACGCCGCCGCGGCGATGCATGCCTGGATGCGGCAGAACGCGGCCATTGCCGTCGCAGCGGAGTGACGCAGATGCAGGAAGATTTCGTCGCCGCCTGGCACAACAACGCCGCCCTGCTGCACCAGACCTACGACGCCACGCAGGAGCACGATGCCTGCGGCGTCGGTCTGGTCGCGGCGCTGGACGGCAGGCGCCGCCGCGACGTGGTGCAGGCCGGCATCGACGCGTTGCGCGCGGTGTGGCATCGCGGCGCCGTCGATGCCGACGGCAAGACCGGCGACGGCGCCGGCATCCATGTCGAAATCCCGCAGGATTTCTTCGCCGAGGCGATCCGCCGCGGCGGTCATCAGGTGCGGCCTGGCGCCATCGGCGTCGGCATGGTGTTTCTGCCGAAGACCGATCTCGGCGCCCAGGAACGCTGCCGGCAGATCGTCGAGTCGGAGATTCTCGCCTTCGGCTATCAGATTTATGGCTGGCGTCAGGTACCGATCAACGTCGAGTGCATCGGCGAGAAGGCCAATGCGACGCGCCCCGAGATCGAACAGATCATGATCTGGAACGCCCATGGCCGTGACCGTGCGGCGGTGGAGCGCGACCTCTACGTCATCCGCCGGCGCATCGAGCGGCAGGCCATCGCGGCGCAGATCCCCGAACTCTACATCTGCTCGCTGTCGTCGCGCTCGATCATCTACAAGGGCATGTTCCTGGCCGAGAGCCTGACCGATTTCTACCCGGACCTGCTCGACGAACGCTTCGTATCGCGCTTCGCCATCTATCATCAGCGCTATTCGACCAACACTTTCCCGACCTGGCGGCTGGCGCAGCCGTTCCGCATGCTGGCGCATAACGGCGAGATCAACACGGTTGCCGGCAACATCAACTGGATGAAGAGCCACGAGACGCGGCTGTCCTCGCCCGATCTCGACGCCTACATGGAAGACATCAAGCCGGTGATCCAGGCCGGCGGCTCCGACACCGCGACCTTGGACAATGTGTTCGAGGTGCTGGTGCGCGCCGGCCGCGACGCTCCGGCGGTCAAATCGCTGATGATTCCGGCCAGCATCGGCCAGGACGCGACGATGCCGCAGGCGCATCGCGACATGTTCCTGTACTGCAACGCGGTGATGGAGCCGTGGGACGGGCCGGCCGCCATCGCCGCGACCGACGGCCGCTGGGTCATCGCCGGCCTCGACCGCAACGGGTTGCGCCCGCTGCGCTACACCATCGCCCGCAACGGCCTGCTGATCGTCGGCAGCGAGACCGGCATGGTCAAGCTCGACGAGAGCGAGGTGGTCGAGAAGGGCCGCGTCGGCCCTGGTCAGACCATCGGCGTCGATCTCGACGAGGCGCGGTTCTACGGCGACGAAGAACTAAAGGACGTGCTGGCGGCGCGCCAGCCGTTCGGCGAATGGGCGCAGCGCATCCGCGTCATCGACCACATCGTCAAGGCCGACGCGACCGAGCCGGTGGCGCTGGAGGGCGAGGCGCTGCGCCGGCGCCAGCTCTCCGTCGGCACCACGCTAGAAGAGCTGGAGATGATCCTGCACCCGATGGTGGAGGATGCCCAGGAGGCCGTCGGCAGCATGGGCGATGACACGCCGATCGCCGTGCTGAGCGAGAAATATCGCGGCCTGCACCATTATTTCCGCCAGACCTTCAGTCAGGTGACCAATCCGCCGATCGACAGCCTGCGCGAAACCCGCGTCATGACGCTGAAGACCCGGCTTGGCAATCTCGGCAACGTGCTCGATGAGGATGCGAGCCAGTGTGATCTGCTGCAGCTCGAAAGCCCGGTGCTGTCCAACGCCGAGTTCGCCGCGATGCAGGCGACCATGGGCAGCGCGGCGACGGTGGTGGACTGCACCTTCACCGTCGATGATGGCGAGGGTGGGCTGCGCGCGGCGCTGGAGCGGATTCGCCGTGAGGCGGAGGAGGGGGTGCGCGCTGGCTGCACCCATGTCGTGCTGACCGACGAGGCAGTTTCGCCGACGCGCGCGGCGATTCCGATGATTCTGGCAACCGGGGCGGTGCATACGCATCTGGTGCGGTCGTCGCTGCGCACCTTCACCAGCCTCAACGTGCGCAGCGCCGAGTGTCTGGACGTGCAGTATTTCGCCGTGCTGATCGGCGTCGGCGCCACCACGGTCAACGCCTACCTGGCGCAGGAGAGCATCGCCGACCGTCACCGGCGCGGCCTGTTCGGCAGCTTGTCGCTCAAGGAAGCCGTCGGGCGCTACAAGAAGGCGGTCGATAAGGGGCTGCTCAAGGTGATGTCGAAAATGGGCATCTCGGTGATCTCGTCCTATCGCGGCGGCTATAATTTCGAGGCGGTGGGGCTGTCGCGCTCACTCGTCGCCGAGTTCTTCCCCGGCATGCAGAGTCGCATTTCCGGCCTCGGCCTGCCCGGCATCGCGCGCAAGGTGCTGGAGCTGCATCATGCGGCGTGGGATGCCGACAGCATCGCGCTGCCCGTCGGTGGCCTCTACAAGCTGCGCCGGCGCGGCGAGGTGCATGCCTTCGACGGCGGCCTGATCCATCTGCTGCAGGAGGCGGTGGCCTCCGACAGCTACCAGATGTTCCGCCGCTACAGCGATGCGGTGCGCAAGCTGCCGCCGGTGGCGCTGCGCGATCTGCTCGATTTCCGCCTTGAGGGCCGGCGCGCCATCGCCGTCGATGATGTCGAGAGCATCACCGAGATCCGCAAGCGGCTGGTGGCGCCCGGCATCTCGCTCGGCGCGCTCAGCCCGGAGGCGCATGAGACGCTGTCGATCGCGATGAACCGCATCGGCGCGCGCAGCGACAGCGGCGAGGGCGGCGAAGATGCCTCGCGGGCCCGCCCGCGCGCCAACGGCGACAATGCCTCCTCGGCGATCAAGCAGATCGCATCGGGGCGCTTTGGCGTCACCGCGCAATACCTCAACGACTGTCGCGAGATTGAAATTAAGGTGGCGCAGGGCGCCAAGCCCGGCGAGGGCGGGCAGTTGCCCGGCTTCAAAGTGACCGGGCTGATTGCCCGGCTGCGCCATTCGACGCCCGGGATCGCGCTGATCAGCCCGCCGCCGCACCACGACATCTACTCGATCGAGGATCTGGCGCAGCTCATCTACGATCTCAAGCAGATCAACCCGGACGCGATGGTCTGCGTCAAGCTGGTGTCGCGCAGCGGCATCGGCACCATCGCCGCCGGCGTCGCCAAGGCCAAGGCGGATGCGATCCTGATTTCCGGGCATTCCGGCGGCACCGGCGCCTCGCCGCAATCCTCGGTGAAATATGCCGGGCTGCCGTGGGAAATGGGATTGAGCGAGGCGCATCAGGTGCTGATGCTCAATCGCCTGCGCCACCGCGTGCGGCTGCGCACCGATGGCGGCATCAAGACCGGGCGTGACGTGGTGATCGCCGCGATGCTCGGCGCCGAGGAGTTCGGCATCGGCACGGCCAGCCTGGTGGCGATGGGCTGCATCATGGTGCGCCAGTGCCACAGCAACACCTGTCCGGTCGGTGTTTGCACCCAGGACGAGGCGCTGCGCCAGAAGTTCGAGGGCACGCCGGAGAAGGTGATCAACCTGTTCAGCTTCATCGCCGAGGAGGTGCGCCATATCCTCGCCGCGCTCGGCGTGCGGCGGCTGGCCGATGTGATCGGCCGCACCGATCTGCTGGTGCAGGTCAGCCGCGGCTCGATGCTGCTCGATGATCTCGACCTCAACCCGCTGCTGGTGCAGGCCGATCCGGGACCCTATGCGCGCTATTGCACCCTGGAGGGGCGCAACGAGGTGCCGGAGACGCTGGATGCGCAGATGATCGCCGATGCTGCGGCGTTCTTCGAGCGCGGCGAGAAGATGCAGTTGCAATACACCATCCGCAACACGCATCGCGCCATCGGCACCAAGTTCAGCAGCCGCATCGTCCGCCGCTTCGGCATGACCGGGCTGCAGCCGGGGCATGTCACGGCACGGCTGCGCGGCTCGGCCGGGCAATCGCTCGGCGCCTTCGCGGTGCAGGGGCTGAAGCTGGAAGTGTTCGGCGACGCCAACGACTATGTCGGCAAGGGCCTGTCGGGCGCGACCATCGTGGTGCGCCCGGCGCCGTCGTCGTCACTGGTCAGCCAGCAGAACACCATCATCGGCAACACCGTGCTGTATGGCGCGACCGCCGGCGAATTGTTCGCCGCCGGGCAGGCCGGCGAACGCTTCGCCGTGCGCAATTCCGGCGCTGTCGCGGTGGTCGAGGGCTGCGGCTCCAATGCCTGCGAATACATGACCGGCGGGACGGTGGTGATCCTCGGCGCGGTCGGCGACAATTTCGGCGCCGGCTTCACCGGCGGCATGGCGTTTGTTTATGACGTTGACGGACGCTTCGAGAAGCGGGTCAATCCTGACACGCTGACCTGGCAGGTTGTCGCCTCGGCGCACTGGGAAGGCGTGTTGCGCGGGCTGGTCGAGCGGCATGTCGCGGAGACCAACAGCCGCTATGCCCATATGCTGCTGCATGACTGGGCGCGGGCGCTGCCGCGCTTCTGGCAGGTGGTGCCCAAGGAGTTCGTGCAATACCTGCCGGTGCCGCTCAGCGACACGCCGCAGGCGCTGAGCGCCTGAGCGGATCAGCCGCGCCGCGCTGGTGACAGCCGGTCCGGCGGCGTGCCGCGCACGCCGCCGGGCAGCAGTGGCTCAGGCAGTCGCCTCGTGGGCGATGCCCTTTTCTTCCAGCAGCGTCGTCAACTCGCCCGACTGAAACATCTCGGTGACGATGTCGCAGCCGCCGACGAACTCGCCCTTGACGTAGAGCTGCGGAATGGTCGGCCAGTTGCTGAACTGTTTGATGCCGTCGCGCAGCCCGGCATCCTCCAGCACATTGGCGGTGTGGAACGGCACGCCGAGATGCGTCAGGATCTGCACCACGCGCGCGGAAAAGCCGCATTGCGGGAACATCGCATTGCCCTTCATATACAGCATGACGGGATGTTCGCTGATCTCGGCCTGGATGCGCTCGACGACTGGAGTGGTCATTGCTGGTTCCTTATTCGGGGGCGGAGGTCTGCAGGGCGAGGGCGTGCAATTCGCCCCCCATGCGGCCGCGCAGCGCGGCGAAGACGAGTTGGTGCTGCTGCACCCGCGACTTGCCGCGGAACGTCTCGCTGACCACGGTGGCCGCGTAATGGTCGCCGTCGCCGGCGAGGTCCTCGATGGCGACGCGCGCATCGGGCAGGGCGGCACGGATCAGCGCCTCGATCTCGCTCGCGGCCATCGCCATGCGATTTACCCTCCGGGTCAGACGCCGGGCTGGTCGAGCCAGTCCGGCAGGAAACGCTCATGCGCACGGCGCAAGGCGTGCAGGGATATTGTCGCGCCATCGGGCAGTGTCAAATCCCTCCCCCCGGTGCTGCCGAGCGGGCGCGCCGGGATGCCGGCGGCGGCGGCGGCGGCGAGCAGGGCGGCGGGGTCGGCGACCGCCAGCAGATAGCGCGCCTGATCTTCGCCGAACCAGAAGCCATGCGGCGGCAGGTCGTCGGGGCCGGGCAGCAGGGCGGCGCCGACATCTCCGGCCAGCGCCATTTCCGCCGCCGCCACCAGCAGCCCGCCGTCCGACAGGTCATGACAGGCGGCGACCGCACCGGCCAGGATCTGGGCGCGGACGAAATCCCCGGTGCGCCGCTCGGCCGCCAGATCGACCGGCGGCGGCGCCCCGGCCTCTTGCCCGGCGATCTCGCGCAGCCACAGCGATTGGCCGAGATGGCCGGCGGTGCTGCCGAGCAGCACCAGCGCCAGCCCCGGCCGCAGCGCGATGCCGACCGCCTGCGCCGCATCGTCGATCACGCCGAGGCCGCCGATCGCCGGCGTCGGCAGGATCGGCCGCCCCTCGGTCTCGTTGTAGAGCGACACATTGCCGCTGACGACCGGGAAGTCGAGCGCCCGGCAGGCCGCCGCCATGCCGCCGATAGCGGCGGCGAACTGGCCCATGATGAGCGGCTTTTCCGGGTTGCCGAAATTGAGGTTGTCGGTGACGGCGAGCGGGCGGGCGCCGGTGGCGGTGATGTTGCGCCACGCCTCGGCCACGGCCTGCGCCGCGCCGGCGGCGGCGTCGGCGGCGCAGTAGCGCGGCGTGCAATCGGTGGTCAGCGCCAGCGCCCGCGCATGCCCCTCGATGCGCACGATGGCGGCGTCGGCGGCGCCGGGGCGGCGCACCGTCTGGCCGCCGACGGTGCTGTCATACTGGTCCCAGATCCAGGCGCGCGAACACAGATCGGGGCTGCCGATCAGGCGCAGCAGCCCGGCCGCCAGCCCGGCCGGGTCGGACGGCGTCTGGAGCGGCAGCGGCGGCGGCGTCGCCTCGGTCGGGCGGTGATAGAGCGGCGCCTGATCGGCCAGCGGGGCAAGGTCGATATCGGCCTCGATGGCGCCGCGATGGCGCACGACGATGCGGCCGCTGTCGGTCAGCTTGCCGATGACGGCGAATTGCAGCTCCCATTTGTCGAAAATGGCGCGCGCCAGCGCCTGCCGGTCCGGGCGCAGCACCATCAGCATGCGCTCCTGGCTTTCCGACAGCATCATCTCATAGGCGGTCATGCCGGTTTCGCGCTGCGGCACGGCATCGAGGTCGAGGTCGATGCCGACGCCGCCCTTGCCGGCCATCTCGACGGAGGAGCTGGTCAGCCCCGCCGCGCCCATGTCCTGGATGGCGATGATGGCGTCGGTCTGCATCAGTTCCAGGCAGGCTTCGATCAGCAGTTTCTCGGTGAACGGGTCGCCGACCTGCACCGTCGGGCGCTTCTCCTCGGAGTTCTGGTCGAACTCGGCGCTGGCCATGGTGGCGCCGTGGATGCCGTCGCGGCCGGTGCGCGAGCCGACATAAATCACCGGATTGCCGATGCCGGCGGCGGCGGAGAGGAAAATCCGGTCGCGCCGGGCGATGCCGACGGTCATCGCATTGACCAGCGGATTGCCGTTATAGGCGGGATGGAAATTGACCTCGCCGCCGACCGTCGGCACGCCGACGCAATTGCCGTAGCCGCCGATGCCGCGCACCACGCCATCGACGATGCGGCGGGTGCGCGCATCCTGCGGATCGCCGAAGCGCAGCGCGTTGAGGTTGGCGACCGGGCGGGCGCCCATGGTGAACACGTCGCGCAATATGCCGCCGACGCCGGTTGCCGCGCCCTGATAGGGTTCGATGAAGCTCGGGTGGTTGTGGCTCTCCATCTTGAACACGGCGGCCAGCCCGTCGCCGATATCGACCACGCCGGCATTCTCGCCCGGCCCGTGGATCACCCAGGGGGCGGTGGTCGGCAGGGTGCGCAGCCAGACGCGGGAGGATTTATAGGAGCAGTGCTCCGACCACATGACGCTGAAAATGCCGAGCTCGGTCAGCGTCGGGGTGCGGCCCTGGATGGCCAGCACGCGGTCGTATTCCTCGGCATTGAGGCCGAAGGATCTGGCCAGAGCGGCGTCGATCACGGTCATGCGGCGAGCGCCGCGGCGAGACTGTCGAACAGCGGCCGGCCGTCTTCGCCGCCGAGCAGCGGATCGACCAGATCCTCGGGATGCGGCATCAGCCCGAGCACGCGCAGGTTTTCCGAGAAGATGCCGGCGATGCCGCGGGCGCTGCCGTTGCGGTTGGCCGCGGCGGTGACGGTGCCATCCGCCTCGGCGTAGCGGAACGCCACCCGCCCGTCGCCCTCCAGCCGGTCGAGCGTTGCCGCCGCGGCAAAGTAATTGCCGTCGCCATGCGCCATCGGCGCGCGAAACACCGCGCCGCGCTGCCAATGACCGGTGAAGGCGGTGTCGGCACGCTCGACCCGCAGATGGCAGTCGGCCGAGAGGAAGCGCAGCCCGGCATTGCGCAGCAGCGCGCCCGGCAGCATCCCCGCCTCGGTCAGTATCTGGAACCCGTTGCAGACGCCGAGCACATAGCCGCCGCGCGCGGCATGTGCGCGCACCGCGCGCATCACCGGCGACTGCGCCGCCATCGCGCCGCAGCGCAGATAGTCGCCATAGCTGAAGCCGCCGGGGATGACGATGAGGTCGATGCCGGTCAGGTCGTCGTCGCGGTGCCACAGCATGCGCGGGGCGCGGCCGAGGCTGCGGGCGAGGGCGATGGCCATGTCGCGCTCGCGGTTGATGCCAGGGAAGACGATGATGGCGGCGTTCACTGGGCGCCCTCCGTGCCGGGGCAGGGGAATGCGTGCATCAGCGCCTCGACGACCACGGCGCCGGCGCCGGCGCCGGCATCGGCCTGCCGCAGATGCGCGACGGCGATGTCGCGGAGCCGGGCGCGGGTGGTGCCGGGCGGCACGCAGACCGTTGCCGGAATGGCGAAGCGGTCGCGCAGCACCGGCTGGGCGGCGCCGATGGCATCGGCGATGCCGGTGACGTAGCCGAGGCAGTCGGCCCGGTCGAACGCCGCAGCGGAGGTGCAGGCGCGCAACAGCGCCGCGCCGGTGAGGTAGCTGCCGGAGGTCTGAACCTGCAGCAGCAGGGCGGCGGCGGGCAGCACGCGGTCAGGCCAGCGCGATCTCGAAGCGTTCGATGACGCTGTTGGCCAGCAGCTTGCGCGCCATCGCCTCGGCCTGGGCACGGGCGGCCTCGGCGTCGGTCTCGGCGAGGTCGATCTCGATGACCTTCCCGGCCCGCACCTCGCCGACCGTGGCGAAGCCGAGGCCATGCAGCGCCTGCCCGATGGCGCGGCCCTGCGGATCGAGCACGCCTTGTTTCAACATGACGGTGACGATGGCTTTCATGCGAAAGCCTTGATGACGAGCGCCGCGACGCCGGCGATAGGCACGGCAAGCTGCCACAACATCAGGGTAAGGCGCCCATCCAGCTTCTCGATCTTTACGTCGATGGCGGCAAAGCGCGAATCGTAGGCGGCAATGGCTTCCGCCGCCTTGCGGGCGTGCTCGTCGCTGACGTTCGCTTCTTTGAACGCCGCGTAAACTTCGGAGATCATTGCCGTCATCGCCGCCTCCTGAGCCGCACCGGCCGCTACCTCCGGGTCATCCGGCCAGCATTCGGGAATGTCAACGCGATTCGTCGGCTGCTCACGCTCACTGCATGGTCTCCGGCCCCTTGAGGTCGCGCATGCCGGCCTCGGGCAGGATGCCGAGGCGTTTGGCGACTTCCTGATAGGCTTCCTCGACCTTGCCGAGATCGCGGCGGAAGCGGTCCTTGTCCATCTTCTCGTTGGTCTTGCTGTCCCACAGGCGGCAATTATCCGGGCTGATCTCGTCGGCCAGGACGATGCGCATGTCCTCGTTTTCCCACAGCCGGCCGAACTCGACCTTAAAATCGACCAGGGTGATGCCGACGCCGAGGAACAGGCCGGTGAGGAAGTCGTTGATGCGCAACGCCAGGGCGACGATGTCGTCCATGTCCTGGGTGTGCGCCCAGCCGAAGGCGGTGATGTGCTCCTCGGACACCATCGGGTCGCCGAGCTGGTCGTTCTTGTAGTAATATTCGATGATGCTGCGCGGCAGGCGGGTGCCCTCGGCGATGCCGAGCCGGGTCGAGAGGCTGCCGGCGGCGATGTTGCGCACCACCACCTCGATCGGGATGATCTCGACCTCGCGGATCAACTGCTCGCGCATGTTCAGCCGGCGGACGAAATGCGTCGGCACCCCGATCTCGGCCAGCCGCGTCATCAGGTATTCGCTGATGCGGTTGTTCAGCACGCCCTTGCCGGTGATGATACCCTTCTTCTGGGCGTTGAAGGCGGTGGCGTCGTCCTTGAAATACTGCACGAGCGTGCCGGGTTCCGGCCCCTCGAACAGGATCTTGGCCTTCCCCTCATAGAGCTGGCGGCGGCGAGCCATGACGCGCTTCCTGTCCGGGTTCGGTGCCGCGACTGATCGCCGCGGGGCGCGGCAGCTATAGCAGCGCCGCCGCCGCGATGCCACGCCCGCCCCGATGGACAGATGCGCGTGCCATCTGATGAGCGAAAATATGGCATATGCGGTCAGTTTCGGCAGGCAGATCGGCCCGCCCAGAAAAATCTGCACGAAATGTGGGCGAATGCCTGTGGCGCACCGGTTGCATGACGGGGCGTCATGTGGGGAAGGGTATCGACTGCCCATGACTGACCTGCTGACCGTTCCGGCTGAACCTTACGGCTTCGCCTTTGATCCGGCGCGCACCGCGCTGGTCATCATCGACATGCAGCGCGATTTCCTCGAACCGGGCGGCTTCGGTGCCATGCTCGGCAACGATGTCGGCCAGCTCCGCCGCACCATCGCGCCGAACCGCCGGCTGCTGGCGGCGTGGCGCCAGGCCGGGCTGCTGGCGATCCACACCCGCGAGGGCCACCGCCCAGACCTTGCCGATCTGCCGCCGGCCAAGCGGCGGCGCGGCGGCGGCGGCACCACCATCGGCGACAGCGGGCCGATGGGCCGCATCCTGGTGCGCGGCGAGCCGGGTCACGACATCATCCCCGAACTCGCCCCCGCGCCCGGCGAGCCGGTGATCGACAAGCCCGGCAAGGGGGCGTTCTTCGCCACCGACCTGCACGCCATCCTGCACAACCGCGGCATCGACCGGCTGGTCGTCACCGGTGTCACCACCGAGGTCTGCGTCAACACCACCGTCCGCGAGGCCAATGACCGGGGCTATGACTGCCTCGTCCTGGCCGACTGCGTCGGCTCCTATTTCCCCGAGTTCCAGGCGATGGGTCTGGCCATGATCAAGGCGCAGGGCGGCATTTTCGGCTTCGTCGCCGACAGCCCGGCGCTGCTCGCCAGCCTCGCCGCCGCCGGCCTCATCCAACCCGCATTGCAAGGAGCTGCCTGAGATGAGCGCGACCACGCTGCCTTCGTCCCTGCCTGCCGGTCGTCCCGCGCTGTGGGTGCGCGGCGACTGGAACGCATTTTTCGGCTTCGGCACCAATATCCTGGTCAATGTCCTGGTGCTGACCGGGCTGCTGCGTTTCGTCTTGAAGATGCCCGACAGCCTGGTGTTCGGCCGCATCCTGCCGGCGACCGGCCTGATGCTGTTCCTCAGCACCGTGTATTACGCCTGGCTCGCCTGGAACCTGGCGCGCAAGACCGGGCGCAGCGATGTCTGCGCGCTGCCCTCGGGCATCAGTGTGCCGCACATGTTCGTGGTGGTGTTCGTCATCATGGCGCCGATCCTCGGCCGCACCGGCGACCCGGTGCAGGCATGGGAGGCCGGCCTCACCTGGGTCTTCATCCAGAGCTTCGTGCTGATGGCCGGCGGTTTCGCCGCCCCGGTGATCCGCCGCATCACCCCGCGCGCCGCCCTGCTCGGCTCGCTCGCGGGCATCTCGATCACCTTCATTTCGATGCGTCCGGCGTCGCTGATGTTCACCACGCCGGCGATCGGCGTGCTGTGCTTCGCCATCATCATGGGAAGCTGGTTTGGCGGCGCGCGCTATTTCCGCGGCGCCCCGGCCGGGCTGGTGGCAATCGCGGTCGGCACCGTGGTCGCCTGGGCGTCGAGCGCGATCGGTCTCAATTACGGCGGGCTGAGCCTGTCCGGCGTCGCCGCGGCGGTGGGCAATTTCGGCTTCCAGGTGCCGCTGCCGGCAGTTGAGCACGTCTTCTCGGGCTTCAAATTCCTCGGCGTCATCCTGGTCACCGCGATCCCGTTCGGCATCTATGACCTCGTCGAGGCGATGGACAACGTGGAGAGCGCGGGCGCCGCCGGCGATGCCTTCCCGACGACGCGGGTGCTGACCGCCGACGGCGTCATCAGCCTGATCGGCTGCCTGATGGGCAACCCGTTCATCAACGCCGTCTATATCGGCCATCCCGGCTGGAAGGCGATGGGCGGGCGGATCGGCTACTCGGCGGCGACCGGGGTGATGATCCTGCTGCTGACCTGGTTCAGCGTCATCGCGCTGATGCTGGCGCTGATCCCGGTGGTCGCGATCCTGCCGATCCTGCTCTATATCGGCATGCTGATCGGCGCCCAGGCGTTTCAGGAAACGCCGCGCCGCCACGCGCCGGCGATCGTGCTGGCGCTGATTCCGCAGATCGCCGCCTGGGGCAAGACGCAGATCGACGTGGCGCTCGGCGTCGCCGGCACCTCTGCCGCCGCGGTCGGCTTCGACAAGCTGGCCGGGGCGGGGGTGCTGTATCAGGGCCTCGACATCCTCGGCGGCGGGGCGACGCTGGCCGGGGTCATTCTCGGCTCGATCACGGTGTTCATCATCGAGCGCGAGTTCGACAAGGCGGCGGCCTTCGCGCTGGCCGGCATGGTGCTGACCTTCTTCGGCTTCATCCACGGCGAGGCGATCGGCGTCGGCCAGTCGCTGAGTGTGTCGGTGAGCTATCTGCTGGTTGCCGGGCTGCTGTTCTGGTGCGCCAAATACGCCAGCTTCGCCCCGCACGCGGCGGAAGCGGCGCATGAGACGGGCATGGACGCGCATGGTCTGCCGGCGGAGGGGGCGGCCTGAGCGCGGAGGGCCGCCACCATCAAGATGGCTGGCTCAGGTCGATGCGGTGTTCGGGGAGGCGGATGGGTGACTTCGCGGATGAGTGTTATGCTTGGCCGATGCAGACGATCGCCAGATTTCGCGGGCTGCGCGTCGTGATCTATCCGAACGACCATCGGCCGGCACATGTCCATGTGCTTGCCGCTGGAAGGGAAGCCATCTTCGCGCTGAACTGTCCCGGCGGGCCACCGGGACTCTGGCGAGCCGCGGCTTCGGCGCGCAAGAACTGACCGGCATAGCGGCGAACCTGTCCGCGGTGCTGGCCGAGTTGCGCGCGGCGGAGGCGCGCATGGCCGAGCTGATCGACGGCGGTCCCTGCGCCGTAGCCGCGCGTTACGACCGGGGACGCGGGCGCGTCGTCATTCGCTTGAGCACGGGCATAGAAGTGATGTTCGCGCCGCATGATGCCGAAGGGCTGGCGGGGGCCAAGGCGGCCCAGCTTGAGCCAATCGAGATCAGCCCGTCAGGCCTCGGCCTGCACTTTCCCAAGCTGGATGCGGACCTTTACCTCCCGGCGCTGCTCGCCGGACGACTCGGCTCGGCGCGCTGGATGGCGGCGCACAGCATTTCCGAGACCGGCCGTACGCGACGGAAAATGGCGGCGACGGGCGATTGACCGGCGCCTATTTGCGCGGCGGCGCCTTGCCCGACCCGCCAACGGAAACTACCTGAGCTGCATGAACAGGAGCGGTCCATGGATTCGCCCTCGCCGCGACTGAACCCGAACCCGCCTACGTTCCCAGCCGTGGTCCGCGATCCGGAGGTCATGGGTGGCGTGCCAGTCATCCGCGGGACAAGGCTTCCCGCGCGCATGCTGTTCGCCCGCATCAAGGGCGGCGAGACCGTGGACAGCATCGTCGCCGAGTATCCGTACCTCGGGCGCGATGCGATCCTGGCGGCTGTCGCGTATGTCGAAATGGATGAGGCGCAGCGGCCAGCCTGACCAGTGGCTGCGGCGCGCACACTGCGCCTGCTTATAGACGCCCGTCTCACACCGTCCTCGATTGCCCATCTGTCCGGCATATTCGGCGTGCGCATCGATGCCTGTCATGTCGATGCGGTCCTGCAGCCGGCGACCACCGATGCCACGGTACTCGCCTATGCCGCGGCCGAACGCCGGCTGGTGATGACCGCCAATGGAGCCGATTTTTTGCCGCTGGCGCGTGCGGAGCTGGCGCATCCGGGCCTTGGGCTGATCGATGACCAGAACACGCGGGCGCGGCAAATCGCGGCAATCGAGTCGCTCGCTGGCGCATTGATCGATCATCTGGACCGCGGCGGGATTCTTGCCGGCCATGTATTCGTCCTGCCGCCAGCAGACGGCTGGCGGTTCGCAAGCTACCCTGAAGCCTCCCCGAACACCCGCGCGAACACCGCATCGACCTGCACCAGATGCGCCCGCGCGTCCATCGCCGCGTCCAGCACCGCCGCCGGCACCCGCCCGGCCACCTCAGGGTCGGCATCGAGGTTCTGGCGAAAACTCCGCCCCTCCGGCGTGCCGAGCCGGGTCCAGGTCGCCATCGCGTTGCGCTGCACGATGGCATAGGCGTCCTCGCGCGAAATCCCCGCCCGCGCCAGCGCCAGCAGCACTTCCCCGGAATGCGCCACCCCGCCCAGCGCATCCAGGTTGGCCGCCATCCGCTCGGGGTAGATCACCAGATCGCGCACCATCGCGGCCAGCCGGGCCAGGGCGAAATCCAGCGTCACCGTCGCATCCGGCGCAATCGCCCGCTCGACGCTGGAATGGCTGATGTCGCGCTCATGCCACAAGGCGACATTCTCCAGCGCCGGCACCACCGCCCCGCGCACCAGCCGCGCCAGACCGGTCAGGTTCTCGCTCAGCACCGGGTTGCGCTTGTGCGGCATGGCCGAGGAGCCTTTCTGGCCGGGGTGGAAGAACTCCTCGGCTTCGCGCACCTCGCTGCGCTGCAAATGGCGGATTTCGGTGGCCAGCCGCTCGACCCCCGAGGCGATCACCGCCAGCGTGCAGAAAAACGCCGCATGCCGGTCGCGCGGGATCACCTGGGTCGAGACCGTCTCGACCGCCAGCCCCAGTTGCGCCGCGACATGCGCCTCGACGCGCGGATCGACATGGGCATAGGTGCCGACCGCGCCGCTGATCGCCGCCACCGCGATCTCGGCCCGCGCCGCCAGCAGCCGGGTGCGGTTGCGCGCGAACTCGGCATAATGCCCGGCGAGTTTCAGGCCGAAACTGGTCGGCTCGGCATGGATGCCGTGGCTGCGCCCGATGGTCAGTGTGTGCCGGTGTTGCAGCGCCCGCGTCCGCAGCGCTGCCAGCACCGCATCCAGATCGGCCAGCAGCAGGTCGGCCGCCTGCGTCATCTGCACCGCGAGGCAGGTATCCAGCACGTCGCTGCTGGTCAGCCCGAGATGCACGAAGCGGCTGTCCGGCCCCACCGCCTCGGCCAGCCAGGTCAGGAAGGCGATGACGTCATGGCGCGTCTCGCGCTCGATGGCGTCGATGCGGGCGAGGTCGGCGGCGGAAAATGCGGCCATCGCGGCGCCGCCGCGGCTGCGGATGGCGGCGGCGGCGGCGGCCGGGACGGTGCCGAGCGTCGCCATCGCCTCCGCAGCCAGGGCCTCGATCTCGAACCAGATGCGGAAGCGGTTTTCCGGCGCCCAGATGGCGTCCATCTGCGGACGGGTGTAGCGGGGGACCATGCGCGCTCCTGCGGTCGGGGGCCGGTATCTTCTAGGGCGGCGCCGGCGCGGCCCGCAATCCGGGGGACCACGCGTGCTGCACCAACTCGCGGCGCTGCTGCAGATTGTGCTGATCGACCTGACCCTGGCCGGCGACAATGCGGTCGTCGTCGGCATGGCGGTGTCTGGCCTGCCGGTGCGCCAGCGCCGGTTCGCCATCCTGGTCGGCATCGGCGCGGGGGCGGTGCTGCGCATCCTGCTCGGCGCCGTCGCGCTGCAGCTGCTGCAGATTGTCGGTCTGCTGCTGGCCGGCGGGCTGCTGCTGCTGTGGGTGGCATGGCGCATGTACCGCGAGTTGCGCCGCACGCACCGCCCGGCGGCGCGCAGCGGGTCGAAAACACTCGGCACGGCGATGCTGCAGATCGTCCTGGCCGACGTGTCGATGAGCCTCGACAACGTGCTCGCGGTGGCCGGCGCGGCGGAGGGGCATTTATGGGTGCTGGTGGCTGGCCTCGGCCTGTCGGTGGTGCTGATGGGGCTGGCCGCCGACGCGGTGGCGCGGCTGCTGGAGCGGCAGCGGTGGCTGGCCTGGGTCGGGCTGCTGATCGTGCTGTTCGTGGCGCTGCGGCTGGTCTGGGTCGGCGGCTGGGAGGTCGCCGGGGCGATGCGGTAGCGCGCTCAGTCCTCAAGCTGGGCGTTGCGGAACACCGGGTTGCGCCGGCGGTGCAGGGCCGCGGCGAGGGCGCGGGCCAGATCGCGCTTTTCCGCCTCGCCGAGAAACCGCGCCACTTCCTCCCGCCTGCCATGCGCGCCGAGCCACAGCGCCGGCACCCGGCCGGGCCGGTCCTCCAGCTCGACGTTGAGCCATGCCGGCGCGAGCGACAATTCGGCGCGGCGGCCTTTCGGGTCGGTGCGAATGACGCGCAACGTGTCCTCGTTCAGCAGCAGCATCTCGCTGGCCCGCGCGCCGACGACGTTGAGCCGCAGCAGCAGTGCCGCCAGCAGCAGTTCGCCGCCGGCGAAACCGCAGACCGGCCATGCCCGCAGCCGGGCGAACATCACCAGATTGGCCACGCAGACCAGCGCCAGCGCCCCCAGCAGCAGTCGCAGCCCACGCCGCGACAGGCTGCGATGGGGGACCAGCACGGCCTCGAACAACAAGGTATCGGTCGGCATCGTCCAGATGTAGCACGCCGCGGCGTCTTGCCAGTGGGGCGGCCGGCGCGCCAGGATCGGCCCATGCTGCGCCGCCAGATGACCCGCGAAGAGGTGCGCGCCTTCATGGCCGCGCTCGCCGCCGCCAATCCCGATCCGCGCAGCGAGCTGCGCTACAGCGATCCCTTCACCCTGCTGGTCGCCGTCGTGCTGTCGGCCCAGGCCACCGACGCGGCGGTGAACAAGGCGACGCCGGCGCTGTTCGCCGCGGCGCCGGACCCGGCGGCGATGGCGGCGCTGGGGGAGGCGGGGATCGCCCGCCACATCCGCACGATCGGATTGTGGCAGGGCAAGGCGCGCAACGTCGCCGCCCTGGCGGCGCTGCTGGTCGAGCGGCATGGCGGGCAGGTGCCGCGCGCGCGCGCGGCGCTGGAGGCGCTGCCCGGGGTCGGCCGCAAGACCGCCAACGTGGTGCTCAACGTCGCCTTCGGCGAACCGACGATGGCGGTCGATACGCATGTCTTCCGCGTCGCCAACCGCACCGGGCTGGCCCCCGGCGGCTCCGTCCGGGCGGTGGAGGACGGGCTGCTGCGGCGCATCCCGCCGGAGATGCTGGGGCTGGCGCATCACTGGCTGATCCTGCACGGCCGCTATTGCTGCCGGGCGCGGCGGCCGGAGTGCTGGCGCTGCGTCGGCGCCGCGTGGTGCCGTTTTCCCGACAAGGCGGCGGCGCCCAACCGCACGCAACGCCCGGCCGGCACCTCGCCGTAGCGCCGGCGATTTGACCCCCACGACCCGCATCGACGCGTGCGAATCTCCATTCCCGACAAATCCACGCCGAACCGGTCCACAGGCTGATGACACCGCAAGTCTAGCTGGCCCGCGGCTCCCCCGGCGCATGATCGCGCGCCTGTTGCCGCTCGCGAACCTGCGCGTCGCTCAGGCGCGCATCATAAATCGATCTGGGTTCGATGGTGCGCGCAACCAGTGTTGCCGTCGCGACGACGAGCAGCAGCGGCACGATCGCCGCACGGGCGTATCCGGTCAGCTCCATCATCAGCACGACCGCCGAGATCGGGCCTTGCGTGGTGGCGGCAAGCATCGCGGCGGCCCCGAGCAGTGCGAACACGCCAGGCGGCACGCCCGGCCAGAGCCACATCCAGGGCAGCCCCAGCACGCCGCCCAACATCGCCCCGAAGGTCAGCGAGGGGGTAAACAGACCGCCGGGGGCGCCGCTGCCGAGGCAGAGAACGGTGGCGGCCGGGCGCAGCAGCAACAGCACCGCGAGGAGCAGCGCGCTGAGCCGGCCGGTGAACGCCAGCTCGGCAACGTCGCGGCCGTTGCCGAGCAATTGCGGGAACGGGATCGACGCCGCCCCCAGCAGGCCGAGCACCACGCCCGGCGCCACTGCGCGGCCCCACCCTTTGAACTTGTGGCCATCCGCCCAGGCCACGCAGCGGACATAGACCACCGAGGCGAGGCCCACGATCGGGCCGGCCAGAAGCGCCCAGGCGGTGCTGGAGATCGAGCCTGCATAGGCGGGAATGATGTAGGTCGGCCGGTCCGGCAGGAACGCCCAGGAAATGCCGGTTGCGACCAGCGAGGTGACCAGGGCGGGCAAGACGAAACGCAAGGCGAGCGCGCCGCGCAGCACTTCGAGCGCGAACAGCGCGCCGCCCAGCGGCACGCCGTAGGCCGCCGCCATCCCCGACCCCGCGCCGCAGGCGACCAGCAGCCGCCGCTGGTCGTCGGACAGATGCACGCGATCGGACAGCGCGTTGGCGATCACCGCGCCGGCCTGCTTGGGCGCCCCTTCGCGACCGAGGGCCGCGCCCATGCCGACGATCACCACCGACAGCACGGCGCTGGCCAGGGTGCGAAGCGCCGGCAGTCGCCCGGCGTAGAACCAGATCGCCGCCGTGATGTCGATGCTGTTGGCGCTCGACAGCCGGGTGAACAGAAGCTGCGCGGCTGCGGTCAGCAGCCCGGCGCCGAGCAGCACCGCGAGATGCCGCCACGGTCCGGCGCGCGACGCCGCCTCCAGCAGATCGAGACCGCCGCCGCCCCACATCAGATGCTGCACCAGCTCCAAAAGTCCGGTCAGCGCCGCCCCGGCCAGGCCGGTGCCGACGCCGGTCAGCAGCACCGCCAGCCAGAACCCCACGGCACTGCGCCGCGCCAGAATTGGCGCGATCATGCGCCGGAGCCATTGCCCGCTGCGCCATCAGTGATCGGTGCGGCGGTGCAAGCGGCGCAGTTCGCGGCGGCCCTGCCGGTGCTCCACCACAGCATCGGCGAGGGCTGCGCGCACCCAAGCGCGCCGCAGGCGGCATCGGCGAACTCCCTCACGCCGCCTGCCGCCGCCAGCGCATCAGGCAGCAGCGCCGGCGCCGGCGCGATGGTGTTGACATGCGCGCAGCCAATGGTCGCCACCGCAGCCTGTCCGCCTCCCGGTCCACCAGCCAGCCTGTCCGGGCGGCCATCGTCTGTCCAGGGTTTTCCGACATGTCTTCCCTATCACGCGGTGCCTGTGGGCATCTGGGCAGCGTCGAAGTGGAGCGCCGCGCAGCGCCGGCGTGGCCGATCGATCGACCGGCCTGCCCGGCCTCGAACAACGCGCGCGCTGTCAGCCAACCCGGCTGCAACAGATTCGGCAACGCTGGCGGTGCCATCACAACATTGCGACGGCGTGTCGGCCGGTCATCGCCGCGCCGCAACGCCACGGAACGAGTACGCGGCAACCGCAATCAGGGTGAGCGTCCCGGTCCAGACATATTGCAGATAGGTCGAGACATGCAGGTAGTTGAGCGCGTTCTGCATGACCCCGACCAGCACCGCGCCGGCAAGCGTGCCGAGCGCGGTGCCGCTGCCGCCGAACACGCTGGCACCGCCCACGGCGACCGCGGTAATCGAACTCAGCGTGAAATCGGCGCCGGCCTGCGGATCGCCGCTGCCGATCCGGGCCGCCACCAGCAGGCCGGCGAGCACGCCGCACAGGCTGCAGAACATGTAGGCTGCGGCGCGCACCCGGCGGATCGGGATGCCCACGACATAGGCGGCCTCGGGGCTCGATCCGACGGCATACAGCCGCGCTCCGGCGCGGCCGCGCAACAGCAGCACCTCGGCCGCCAGATAGATCGCCACGACGACCAGCGCGGCGATCGGCACCGGGCCAAGCTGCGCCGTCATCGCATCGAGGAATCCGGCGTCGATCATGCCGCCGGGACTCGGCCGAACCGTCAGCGCGAGGCCGGTGACGACGGAATAGCTCGCCAGAGTGGCGATCAAATCGGGGATGCCCAGGCGCAGGATCAGCAGCACGTTCAGCCCGCCCAACGCCAGCCCGGCGGCGAGGCAGACCAGCACGCCGCCGAGGTTGGACAGCACGCCGTTGCCGACCAGCACGAACGACCCGATCGCCGTCACCAGACTGATCAATGGCCCGACCGACAGGTCGATGCCGCCGAGCAGGATGGTGGCGAGTTGCCCCAACGCGACCAGCGCCAGCGGTGACACCTGCATCGCCACATCGCCGAGATTGCGCCATGTCAGGAAGAACTGCGCCCGGCTGCCGGTGAGCGCGGCTATCGCCACGATCAGCGCCGCCAGCAGCGCGGCACTTGCGTAGCGGCGACGGAGCGGCCGAACCGTCTGCCGCCTGACCGAACCCATCGTCTGCTGCTGTCGTGCGCCGACGGCACTGCCGACGATCCGCTCCTCGGTCGCTTCTGCGCCGGGCACCATGTCCACGATGCGCCCCTGCGCGAACACGGCGATGCGGTCGCACAGCCCGATCAGTTCCAACAGGTCGGAGGACACCAGCAGCACCGCCGCGCCGGCCTTGGCCAGCGCGCGGACGCGGCGGTAGATGTCCAGCCTGGTGGCGACATCGACGCCCTGCGTAGGTTCCTCCAGCACGAAGACGCGCGGCTGGCCGAGGGTCCAGCGGCCGAGCACCACTTTCTGCTGATTGCCGCCCGACAGCAGGCCGACCGGCTGCGCGTCGGAGGGCGTGCGTACGGCGAAATCCGCAATCACCTGCTGCGCCGCTGCCGCCTCCCGCGGTCGCGACACGAGGCCCCAGGGTGCCCAGTGGCGCAGATGCGGCATGGCGACGTTCGGCCGGATGGCGTGCGGCAGGAACAACCCCTCGCGCCGCCGGTCGCCGGGCACATAGATCAGCCCGGCGTCGATCGCCCGCCGTGGCGAGGTCAGCCGGACCGGCCGGCCGCCGATCCTGATCGCACCGGCAACCGGCGTCAGGCCGAACAGCGCGCGCGCCAGTTCGCTCTGGCCGTTGCCCTGAATGCCGCCCAGACCGACGATCTCGCCGGCCGCCACCGACAGGTTGATGCCGGCGAAGCGGCCGGGACTGGCGAGCCCGGCGATTTGCAGCAAGACGGGGCCGAGCTGTGACGCCCGCGCCGGGTAGGCGACCGACACCGGGCGGCCGACCATCATTGACACCAGACGCTCTTCATCCGCCCCGGCTGCGGCGACGGTGCCGACCACCTCGCCATCCTTCATGACGGTGATGCGGTCCGCCACGGCCAGCACCTCCGGCAGCCGGTGGGAGATGAAGATGACCCCGGTGCCGGCGTCGCGCAGATCAGCCAGGATCGCCATCAGCCGCGCGGTTTCCGCGCCATCCAGCGCCGACGTCGGCTCGTCGAGGATCAGCACCGGCGGGTCGGTCGTCAGGGCGCGCGCGATCTCGACCAGTTGGCGCTCGCCGAGCGCCAGATCGCCGACGCGCGCGCGCAACGCGATGCCCACGCCGAGCCGGTCGAGCAGCCGACGTGATGCAAGCTCCATCGCCGCACGATCGACCAGCACGGCGGTTCCGGGTTCACGGCCGAGAAAAATGTTCTGGGCGACGTCCAGGTCCGGCACCAGCCGCGTATCCTGATTGACCATGGCGATGCCGAGACGCTGCGCGGCGGAGGGTTCGGACAGGCGCACCACCACCCCGCGCACCATGATCTCGCCGCGATCCGGCTGATGCACGCCGGCCAGCACGCGCATCAGGGTCGATTTGCCGGCGCCGTTCTCGCCGACCAGCGCGTGAATCTCGCCTGGTCGGCAGTCGAACGAGACGCCGCTGAGCGCGCGCACCGCCCCGAACCGCTTCTCGATCCCCGAGAGCGCGAGCGCAAGCGGTGCGCCCGGCGCATCGGCGGCGTCGCCCACGGTCAGCGGAACAGCTTCGCCAGCTCGGCGTCGCTCAGCGTCGTGTCCACATAGACGCCGTCGGGCAGGTTCGATTTGATATAGGTCGTGGAATTGGCGTCGGTGATCAACTGCGGCACGATGGTCTGTTGCTTCGGCACATCCTTGCCGGCCAGCAGATCGAGCGCCGTGCGCAGTGCGATCACGCTCTCCCAGGTCGGCTCGGACACCAGACCGATCTTGAAGTCCGGCTGGCTCGCCTGCTGTTTTGCGTGCAGCTTCAGGATGCCGTTGTAGTCGTCGCCGGTCACCGGCACGAGCTTGCGCCCGGCGGCCAGCATCGCCTCCACCGCGCCGGCGGAATCCATGCCGCCGTCGGCCCACACGCCGTCGATGTTCGGGTATGCGGTCAGCCAGTCGGCCATGATGATCTTCGCCTTGTCCTCCTGCCACGACGCCGGCGCGAAGGCGAGCACCTTGATGCCGCTGCCGAGCGTCTCCTGCGTGCCGGCCCAGCAGGCGGCGGTGTAGGAATTGCCCGGCAGTCCGCCGAGGGCGACGATGTTGCCCTTGCCGTTCAGCGCATCACGCAGATACGTGCCGAGCATACGGCCCTTCTTGGTCGGGTCCGTGCCGACATAGGCGCACCAATCCTCGCCCTCCACCGGCAGGTTGAACGGCACCGTGGCGATGCCCTCGCGCGTCGCCCGGCGCAGCGCCGGCACCACCGCGGTCGCGGAATTGGCGATGCACAGGATCGCGTCCACCTGCTGCGTCACCAGATCGCCGATGTCGTTCACCTGCTTGGTGATGCTGCCCTGGCCATCGACCACGATCAGGTCGGCGATGTCGGGACGATTGGCCGCCTCCTGCCGCAGCGACGCCAGACACTCGGTGCGCCAGGTGTTGCCGGAGAAGCCGTTGCTGAAGCCGATGCGCAGCTTGCCGGATTTCTTGAAGCGTTGACCCGAGGTCATCTGCGGTGACGCCGCGATGGTCGCATTGGCGATGACGTTGGCGTCGGCGCGGGCACTGCGCAACGGCAGCGCGGCGGCGGCGGTCGCGGCGAGGCCAAGACCGAGCATGGCGCGGCGCGGCAGCATGGAGTCATGTGTGGACACTTTATGTTTCCTCCGGGTCATGGTTGCAGGCTGCTGCTGGCGCCGCCGGGCGACAGCCACGAATAGATCAGCACGCTGGCGGCGATGATGGCGCCCTGGGCGATGTATTGCGCGCCGGTGGCGAGATGCGCGATGGTGGTGAAGCTGTTGGCCTCGGTGATGAACAGCGCCCCGCCGACGGTGCCGAGCACGCCGCCGACGCCGCCGCTCAGCGCCGTGCCGCCGACGACGGCGGCGGCGATCGACGTCAGCAGGAACTCCTCGCCGATGCCGAGCGACGGGTTGCCGATATACGAGGTGAGCAACAGTCCGCCGAGCGCCGCCAGCAGGCTCGACAGCACGTAGGATGTCACCAGTACCGCGCGCACCGGCACCCCCATGAGGTGCGCCGCCACGGGATTGGCGCCGGTGGCATACAGCCAGCGGCCGAACAGGCTGCGCCGAAGAGCGACGGCGAGCACGAAAGCAGTGGCGAGCCAGCACAGCGTGCTGGCCGGCACGCCCAGCAGATGGCCCTGACCCAGCACGGCGAAGCCGGGCGATGCGCCGCCGTTCGGCGCCCCGCCGGTGTAGAACAGCGCGGCGCCAAACAGGATGGCATTCATGCCAAGCGTCGCGATCAGCGGCGTGACCCGCAGCAACGCGACGACGAGTCCGTTGATTGACCCGACCGCCACGGCGGCGAGCAGGCTGACACCCACGGCAACGGCGATCCGCGAATCCTGTCCCACCATCAGGCTGGTGGCGAGGATGTTGGTCAGCGTGACGACGCCGCCGACCGACAGATCAATGCCGCCCACCAGCAGGGCGACGGTCTGGCCGAGCGACACGACGCCGAGGAAAGCCGCGACCTGCACGACGTTGCGCACCTGCCCCAGGGTCAGGAACGACGGCGTCACCAGCCCCGCCAGCAGCCACAACAGCAGCACCGCCATCCACACCGGCAGGTGGGCGATCAGCCGGCGCCGGAGCCCTGCCCTGTGCCGCTCACGGACGGACGATTCTCGACCTGCGGTGACCATGGCGGTGATCTTCACGCCCCGCGTTTCTTCCCTTTATGACGGCAAGTTCATCATATAAATCCCCCCCGGTCAATCTGCTGCACCGTCTCCCGAGCGGTTTGCGGCGCGCCGATCACGCGGCGTCTCCGTCGCGCTTCAGCGCGGTTTTGCTGCAATTTTGATGGGAGGCGGCGGCGGCGGCGGCGATCATCGACCGATGCGCGGTGGCGCCGTCGCTGCCCTTTGCGGGACAATCATCGGATGGTCACGTCGCGGTGGCGTGCAGCGGGGATGAAGCGGGCCTGAACGGTGGCGGAGTCGCCCGGCGCCAGCACGAACAGACCCGGCTGCCCGGCCAGGTTGTGCGCATCGACGGGATGCGAAACCGGCTCGAAGCAGAAGAAGTCCGCCTCGCTGCCGGGGGAATAGACGATGTAGGCGGACAATGCCGAGGCGACGGCGGCCTCCGCCCGCGTGTCGATGGCGAGGGCAAGTCCGCGATCCGGCCAAGCGATCTCGGCGCCGCCATCCCAGCGGACGAAGCCGTTGTTGATCCAGCCATCGGGCAGACGACGCGGCGCGGTGAAATCCCACTCCGGGCGCTGCGCCACCGGCACGCATCGTTCGGGCAGATGCCGCGCATCCTCCAGCCACACCGCCTGCGCCGGCGCGCGCAGGGTGGTTGCGGCGGACCGCACCAGCCAGGGATGAAACCCGAGCCCGTAGGGCAGGCGCCCGGCGCCGCGGTGGCGGACGGTCAGCCGCATGGCCAGGGCGCCTTGATCGAGCCGGTAGCACAGCTCGGCGCTGTAGCGGAACGGTCCCGGGCCATCGCTGTGCAGCCGCAGCGTGGCGGCGTCGGCGGCATGATCAGCGAGCTGCCACGGCGACAGAAATCCGTTGCCGTGCAGCGGGCACACTTCGCCGGGCCAGTTCGCCGCCAGCGGGTGCAACCTCCCGGCGAAGCGAAAGCCGCCTGACGAGATGCGGTTCGACCACGGCAGGAGTGGGTTGCAGGCCAGCGCGAAGGGGTCGGCAGTCGCCGCCGGGGCGCGGCGGAACAATCGCCGGCGGGTGCCGCTGACCAGCAGGTCGTAAGCCGCCAGGCCGCCGCCGAGATCCGGCCGCACCACCACCTCGGCGATGCCGTCGGTGAGCGTCAGCGGCGGCCCGGCCGCGGTCATGTCAGTTTCCGGTAGTCCTCTTCCGCCACGTCGAGCAGGCGGTTGCAGGCGGCGCGGGCGCCGGCGGTATCGTGGCGGCGGATGCACTCCAGTACGTCCTTGTGCACCGAGAGCGTGCGCGCCTGGTTCTGCATCAGCCGCGTGGTCAGCAGGAAGGAGGCGCGCAACGCCGCCTCGATGGTCCCGATCAGCCCGGTCAGCACGATGTTGCGGCTGGCCGCCACGACGGCGCGATGAAAGGCGAGGTCGGCCTCGCAGCAGCCGATCAGATCGTGCGGAATGGTGCCTTCCATGCCGTGATAGGCGGTCTCGATCGCCAGCAGTTGCGCCGCGGTGCAGCGGCGGGCGGCGAATTCGGCCGCCGCCGGCTCGATCACCCGTCGCGCCTCGATCAGGCTGGCAATCAATTCCCTGTCGCGGGTCAGGTCGGGATGCCAGCCGAGCACCACCGGATCGAGCAGCCGCCAATGCTCGCGTTCGCGCACCCGCACGCCGATGCGCGGGCGCGCTTCGAGCAGTCCTTTCGCCGCCAGCACCTTGACCGCTTCGCGCAGCGAGGTGCGGCTGACACCAAGGGCCGGGGCCAGATCCTCCTCGCGCGGCAGCGTCTCGCCCGGCGCGTAGCGGCCGCCGAGCACCCAGCCGGCGATGGTGCGCACCACCGCATCGTGGACGCGCCCGCCGGTGCTGCCGCCGGTGTCCGATTGCGGCGCCAGCGCCGCGAGATCGTCGTCCGCAAGGTCCATGTCGTCAGCCATAGCGCCGCGCCTGCTGCTCGGCCACCAGCACCGCGGCGATCAGCAATCCGCCGCGGGCCACCATCTGATAGAAGGTCGGCACGCTGGTCAGGATCATGCCGTTGTTCAGCACGCCGAGGATCAGCACACCGAGCAGGCCGCCGAAGATCGTTCCCTTGCCGCCGGTCAGCGCACAGCCGCCCAGCACCGCCGCGGTGATCGCCTGCAGCTCCAGCCCGTCGCTGCCGGAAATCGGCTGGCCCGAGCCGGTGCGCGCCGCCAGCAGCATGCCGGCGAGACCGGCGGCGGCGCCGCTGAGGATATAGACGCCGATCTGATAGGCGCGCACGTTCAGCCCGGCGAGCCGCGCCACCACCGGGTTGCCGCCGATGGCATAGACGTTGCGCCCGACGATGCTGTAGCGCATCAGCACATGGAAGGCGACGACGACGAGGATCAGCACCTCGATGGTGATCTGCAGCCCGAACAGCCGGCCGGCGCCGATGACGCGGAAGATCGGGTTGAAGATGCTGATCGACTGGCCGCCGGAGACGATGAATGCCACGCCGCGGAACGCCGCCATGGTGCCGAGCGTGGCGATCACCGCGTTGACGCCGCCGACGGTGATGATCAGGCTGTTGGCGAAGCCGGCGAGCGCGCCGACGGCGATGCCGAACAGGATGCCCAGCGTCGGCGATCCGGTCCACGCAACCCCGAGCGCGACGCAGACGGTGCTCAGCCCGACGACCGCGCCGACCGAGATGTCGAGACCGCCGGAGACGATAACAATGGTCTGCGCCGTCGCCAGCACGCCGAGGATGGCGATGCCCTGGCCGATGTTCTGGATATTGCGCGCCAGGAAGAAGATGTCGGGCCGCAGCCAGCCGAAAATGCCGACCAGCACGGCCAGCGCCAGCAGCAGACTGAGGTTGTGGGTGCCGACGAGCTGCACCAGCCGCAACAGCGGCGTGGCCGCGGCGGGGCGTGAAGCGTCGGCAATCGCCGCCGCCTCGGGTGCGGCGGCGGGCGTTGCCTCGCGGGTCATGCGTGCTCCTGCATCACGCCCGGCGCCGGGCGGTCATTGGTCATGGCGAGGTCGAGGATGCGCTGCTCGTTCGCCACGGCGCGATCGAGATCGGCGACCAGACGGCCGCCCGCCATCACCAGGATGCGGTCGCACAGTCCGAGCAGTTCCGGCATTTCGGAGGACACCAGCAGCACCGCCATGCCTTGCCCGGCAAGGCCGGCGATCAGCCGGTAGATCTCCGCCTTCGCCCCCACATCGATGCCGCGCGTCGGCTCATCGAGGATCAGCAGCCGCGGCGTGCGCGCCAGCCAGCGGCCGAGCACCACTTTCTGCTGATTGCCGCCCGACAGCCGGGAGACGAGTTGGGCGATACCGGGCGTGCGAATGTGCAGTTGGCGGATCAGTGTCTCCGCCACCCGGCGCGCCGCACCCCGGCGCAGCAGGCCGAAGCGCCCAATCAAATGCGGCACCGCCAGCACGATGTTGTCCTGCACGCTGGCGAGCAACAGCAGCGCCTGACCCTTGCGGTCTTCCGGGGCGAATCCCATCCCGGCGGCGATGGCATCGGCCGGGCTGCGCAGCGTGATCTTACTGCCGGCGATGCTGACGCTGCCGGCGAGCAGCCGGTCGGCGCCGAATACCGCGCGGGCGACCTCGGTGCGGCCGGCGCCGACCAGACCGCCCAGCCCGACGACCTCACCGGCGCGAACATCAAAGCTGACATCGCGCAGCCTCGCTGTCGTCAGGCCACGGGCGGCGAGCAGCACGGCGCCCGGCGCGCCGCGCGCGCCGGCAAACAGGTTGGCGATCGGCCGGCCGACCATCAGCTGCAGCACGCTGGCGTCGTCGATGTCGGCGGCCGGCTGCTGCGTCACCAGATGGCCGTCGCGCAGCACCGCGATGCTGTCGGCGAGCGCGCGCACCTCGTGCATGCGGTGCGAGATGTAGATGATGCCGACCCCCGCCGCGCAGAGCTGCCGCACCACAGCGAACAGCCGCCGGGCCTCCTCCTCGGTCAGCGATGAGGTCGGTTCGTCGAGCGAGAGGATGCGCACGCCGGACCGCAGCGCGCGCATGATTTCAATGAGCTGGCGGTGCGCCGCGCCGAGCGTTCCGGCCGGTGTCCAGGGCCGGATCTGGTGCTCCAGCCGGAAGCGCGCGAGCAGCGCCTGGGTGCGGCGCAGCAGATCGCGCCGGTTCAGAAACACCCCGCCGACGGCGCGCAGATCACCGAGGAACAGGTTCTCCGCCACCGACAGATCGGGCGCGATATCGGGTTCCTGATGGATCACCCGCACGCCCGCCGCGTGCGCCTGCGCCGGGGTACGGAAGTCGTGCGGCTGCCCGTCGATGACGATTTCGCCGTGGTCGGGCGGATGGGCGCCCTCCAGAATGCGCATCAGAGTCGATTTGCCGGCGCCGTTTTCCCCCACCAGCGCCAGGATCTCGCCGGCCCGCAGCGTCAGCGTAACCGCCGACAGCGCCTGCACGACGCCGAAGCGCTTCGATACGTTGCGCAGCGCCAGCAGCGGCGGCGCTTCCGCCGCCGCCGCCGCCGCCGTCCGCCGCGTCGTGGCGTCCGTGTGGCTGCTCATTTATGGCAGATGCGGTCTTTGAACTGCGCGAAATCGGCGGCGGTGATCAGGTCGGGGCTGACATAGGTGACGCCGGGCAATGGCGTGCCATCCTTGATCGAGCGGGTCAGCAACGCCACCGCGGTAGCGCCCTCCTTGCCGGAATCGATCCACATGGTGCCGCGGAAGCCGGTCGGATTGCCGCTGCCGAAGGCGTCGCAGGCACGGCTGCCGTCGATGCCGACGCCGATCACCTGTTCCGGCTTCATCCCGGCGTTCTCGGTCGCGCGCACCGCGCCGAGCACGCCATCGTCATTGCAGGAATAGAAAATCCAGTGCTGCGCTTCAGGATGGGCGGTCAGCGTGGTGGTTACCGCGTCGATCGCGCTGTTCATGGTGTTGTCGTAGGGAATGCGCACGATGTGGGATTTGTCGAACCCCGGCACCGCTTCCAGGAACGCCGCCTCGGCGCCGCGGTTGCGCTGCATGCAGGTGTCGGCCTTGCGGTCCTCGATGCTGGCGAGCCGCACGTCGGCGAGCTTGTCCCAGCCCATCTGCTGATAGAGCGCGGCGTCTTCCGCACCCACCTGCCGGCCGATATTGGTCGCGTTCATGCCGATATACGGCACCATCTTCTTGTCGGCGGTATAGATATCGTCATCGACGGCGATCAGCAGGATGTTGGCTTTCGCCGCCTTCTCCGCCACCACCGGACCGAGCGCGCGATCCGGCACGACGATGGCGATACCTTTGACGCCATCGCCGACCATCGTGTCGAACGTGGTCAGTGTCAGGTCGGCGTTGAACTGCACATCCTGCGTCGAAATGCCAACATTAAGCTTCTTGGCCTCGGCCTTGGCGCCGGCGACCTCGGCGACGAACCACGGATGCTCGCCCATCTTGTTGATGTAGCCGAGCTTGATGTCGTCCGCCTGGGCTGCCGACAGCGCCAGTGCAGCGATGCCGATGCCCGCTGCCAGCGTCCTGATGGTCATGCGATGGTTTCCCCCTGTTGCCGCCGGCCTCGGATATGGGCCGGTCAGTCGTGGTAGAGTACGGACCGCCCGCCATCGATCACGATGCAGGCGGCGTTGATGAACGGCGCTTCGTCGGAGGCCAGAAACACGGCGGTCATCGCCACTTCCTGCGGCCGGCCGATGCGCCGGGGCGGATGCAGGTCGCAGATGCGCTGCCGCTCGACCGCCGGATCGGCAAAACTGGCCCAGTAATCGACGGCGATCTGGGTTTCGATGTAGCCGGGCGCGATGGCGTTGACGCGGATGTTGCGCGCGGCATATTCGATGCCGAGCGCCCGCGTCAGGCCGAGCAGCCCGTGCTTGACAACCGGATAGGGAAAGCAGCCGGGAATGATGGAAAACGCATGGCTCGAGGCGATGTTGACGATCGCGCCACCGCCGGCATGCAGCAGCTCCGGCAGCGCCGCCTTCGCCATTTGCCAGGCGCCGTCGAGATCAACCGCGAAGCAGCGCCGCCATTCGTCGTCGCTGGTGGCGAGCGGTTCGTGAAACACGTTGATGCCGGCATTGTTGACCAGCACATCGAGGCGGCCGAACCGGGTGCATGCGGCGGCAACGGCACGCCCGGCGGCGCCGGGTTCGGCCACGTCGCAGGCGACGAACAGCCCGCCGATGGCGTCGGCCACCGCCTGTCCGCTGGCGGCGTCACGCTCGGCGATGACCACCGCCGCCCCCTCCTGCGCGAAGGCCCGCGCAATCGCCTCGCCGATGCCGCGGCCGGCGCCGGTCACCAGTGCGACCTTGCCGTCGAGACGTCCCGCCATGCGCGTCACCAGTCCACGATCGTGCCGTCATCGAGCACGGCGTTGCGCGTGTGGATGATTTCCGGCGCATAGGGATGGCTGGCGCAGGCGGCTTCATCGACTTCGATGCCAAGACCCGGTGCCTCGGGGATCTGCCAGAATCCGTCCACCAGCCGTATCGGGCCGCGCACCACCTCGAAATACCACGGCACCGCGCCGACCATTTCCTCCTGGATGACGTGGTTCGGCGTGGCCACGGCGAAGTGCAGCGCGGCAACGCCGGCGATCGGGCCAAGCGGATTATGCGGCGCCACGCCGACCGACACCGCCTCGGCCATCGCCGCGATTTTCTTCGCTTCCGACAGGCCGCCACAATGACAGATGTCCGGCTGGATGATGTCCACCGCGCGCGCCTGCAGCAGATCGGCGAACTCGCCACGCTCGACCAGCCGTTCGCCGGTCGCCAGCGGCACCGTCGTCTTGTCGGCAACGGCGCGCAGGCTGGCGAGTTCGCCGGGCGGGACCGGCTCTTCGACGAACATCGGCCGGCCGGGCGCGAGCGCCGCGATATAGGCCAGCGCCGCGGCGGCGCTGGCCGGGCGGCCATGGAAATCGACCATGATCTCGACCGCCGGGCCGACTGCGTCGCGCAGCGCCGCCATCATGCGGGCGACCTTGTCCACCTCCGGCAGCGGCGCGTGGTAATGCGTGTAGGGGATGAACACCGCCTTGAAGGCGCGGTAGCCCTTGGCCATCACTTCATGCGCCCGCGCCACAAGCGGCGCGGCGTCCATCGTCTCATAAACCGCGCGCATGTCGCCGAGGCCGAGATGCGTATAGACCCGCACCTTGTCGCGCACCTTGCCGCCGAGCAGGCGCCACACCGGCACGCCGAGCGACTTGCCGAGAATGTCCCACAGCGCCACTTCGATGCCGGAGACGGCGCTCATGCCGATCGCGCCGAGCCGCCAGAACGAGTGTTTGCGCATCACCCGCACCGCCTGTTCGATGTCGCGCGGGTCGCGGCCGATCAGCAGCGGCGTCAGATCCTCGACGGCACCGACGACGCTCCTGGTTTTCCATTCGAGCGTCGCCTCGCCCCAGCCGACAAGGCCGGGTTCACTCGTCTCGACGCACACGAACACCCAGTTGCGCATTTCGGCGTGGACGATGCGGGTGGTGATGGCGGTGATGCGCAATTCCGTTCCCCTGGCGGCGCCGGCGCGAGCAATCGTCGTATCTAATGACCGCATTGCTGCGGCGGATAGCAACCAAATGCCCGGCTATGCTGCATGGCAGCATGCGGGATACGTTCCTCCGCGCACCCAGCGGCTTGAAGACCGGGTGCATTCATCGTATGAGTGGAGCCGTATCATGTCGGCGAAGTCCCGGTCAAGGGAGCTTGCGGAGGAGCGTACGGATGGCGGAAGTGCGGCTGATCGTGGACGTGCGCAACCGGCTCGGCGAAGTGCCGGTCTGGGATGTCGCCGAGCAGGCGCTTTACTGGGTGGACATCGAGGGCCGCCGGCTGCAGCGACTGGAGCACGCCAGCGGCGCCGTGACGCACTGGGACCTGCCGGAGCGCATCGGCAGTTTTGCCCTGCGCCGTGGCGGCGGGCTGGTGTGTGCGCTGGAATCCGGGTTGGCGTTCTTCGACCCGGCCACGGGGGCGATCGAGTGGATCGCCCGGCCGGAGGCGATGATCGGGCGCAACCGCTTCAACGACGGCAAATGCGATCGCGCCGGCCGGTTCTGGGCCGGCACCATGGACGACCGCATGAGCGAGCACACCGGCTCGCTGTTCCGTCTCGACCCCGACCGCAGCGTGCATCGGATGGACGGTGCCATCGGCATCGCCAACTCGCTGGCCTGGAGTCCCGACGACCGCCGGTTCTATTTCGCCGACACCATGGACGGCACGATCTACGTCTACGACTTCGATCTGGCGGCCGGGACCATCGCCAACCGGCGCGTGTTCGTCACCACCCACGACCAGCCCGGCAATCCCGACGGCTCGACCATCGATGCCGAGGGCTGTCTGTGGAATGCGCAGTGGGATGGCTGGCGCCTGGTGCGCTACGCGCCGGACGGCGGCATCGACCGCGTCGTGCCGCTGCCGGTGCAGAAACCCACCAGTTGCATGTTCGGCGGCCCCGATCTGGCAACGCTGTATGTCACCTCGGCGATCTGGGATCTGACGCCGGACGCCCTGACGGCGCAGCCCTGGGCGGGCGGCCTGCTCGCCGTCGATGTCGGCGTGCGCGGCCTGCCGGAGCCGCGCTTCGCCGGCTGAACAGCGCGGTCGGACGGGCGCCGATGGTGAGGCGGTCGGGATGAGCAAGGGTGCCGACAAGGCGCTGGTCGCCGGCTTGCCCGACTGGACCACCGGCCTCATCCGATCGCCAGATTCACCGGCCGGGCGGGTGGTCGCATCTTCGCAGGAACAGGCCGCCGGCCTGACGGCGATCGGCCGTCACAGCTTTTTTCCGCCAGGGTAAGCCGCACGGCCGCGCAGCAGGCGCTTGGCAACGCGCAGCGGTTTGCTCAGCCGCCAGGAGGTTGACGCGTACACGGCGGCCAGTTCACGGCCAAGCCGCTCGACCTCCGCCGCCTCGGCGCTCTGCGGCGGCGGGAGCGGCTGTGGCGCAACGCCTGCGGCAGCTTCGGCCGGGCGTGACAGAACATAGGCGCGGGCCCGTCCGCAGCCTGGGAACGGGTGCAACACGGCCGTCCATCCGGCCCGTCGTGCCGCCTCGACAAAGAAGTCGTGGGTGAAGCCCAGCTCCATCCAGCCGTAGCGTTGGATACAGAACACCGACAGCGCATCCAACCGCGGTCCCCAGGGAAACGGCACCGACGGCACGGCGGCAGGAACGATCGGTTCGCCGCACAGGATGATGCGCCCGCCGGGCTTTAGCCGGTGGTGCAGCCGCCGCAGCAGCGCCGCGAAGTCGAAGGCATGATGGAAAGCCTCGAAGAACAGGATGCGGTCGAAGCTGTCGCCGGCAAAGCCTTCGCCAAACACCGCCTGCGCCACCGGCACATCCAGCCCCATCGCGGCCGCCTGATGGGTGATCAGACGGCCGACCGCCGGATCGATGTCCACGCCACAGGCGCGCATGCCCATGCGGGCCAGCATGAGCAGAAGCTGCCCGCTGCCAGGGCCGTATTCCAGCACCGAGGCGCCGGCCGACACCTCCAGCAGTTGCAGGATATGCGCCCAACTGAGCAGATGCTCGGCGACCAGCGCGGAATCCTGGAAGCTCCACGGCGTTGCGCCGAGCCAGGCCTCGGCCGGCGCCGGCATGGCGGAGGCTTCGTCCCGCTCGGCGACATAGCCGTCCCGCGAGTCGGCCCGAAGCTCCAGATAGAGTGCCAGCGCCGCCGCCCGGTATTCGGCCGAGAACGGGTCCATCGCCGCTAAAGCCGCCGCCATCGGGTGATGCAGCGTCACCGTGGTCAGGCGCTGGAACTCGGCCGCATTCGGTATGCCCTGCCCGATTGCCGTGAGCGCCGCGTGGAACGCCTCGGCGGAGCCGGGGTCAGTCATGGCGCCCCCGTCCGGCTCGCGCTGCCCAGATCCGATGTTGCGAAACGCTGGCCACACCGTCACCTTGCGGCGGTTCCGCTTTGCGTTGAGCCGGACAGTGATCTCGGCAAATCCGGCGAACCGGCCCGGCGACAGGAAGGAGTTCCACCGAAGCGGCTCTACCGTGTGGCGCATCTGATGGCAAGGCGGCGCAACGCCCTGAACCGCCGCCGTTGCGATGCATCGGACTGATGCGGCGCGGCTTCACAGCGGCCGCGGCGACAGCGCCACGCGCAGGAACGTGGCGCCGATCCACCAGCCCGCGCGCAGCGAGCCGCGCAGCGAGCCGGCGACTTTCGAGGTGCCGCCGCTGCGCCGCCGGTACGGCAAAGGGATCTCCTGGATGCGCAGCCCGGCGCGGGCCGCCTGCATCTGCATCTCGATGTTCCAGCCATAGGTCATCTCGCGCAGCCGCAGCCGGTCCAGCGCGTCGCGGCGGATCGCCCGGAAGGCGCCCATGTCGCTGTAGCGCACCCCGGTCAGCACGCCGATCGCCGCGCCGAACAGACGCCCGGCCAGCACCTGATGCCAGCTCATCGCGCCCGTCTCGCGCACCCCGCGCACCCGCGAGCCGATGACGAAATCATGGGTGCCGGCCAGGATCGGCGCCACCAGCAGCGGCATCAGGTCGGCCCGGTCGCTGCCGTCGCCGTCCATGAACACGATGACGCCGCACGCCGCCGAGGCCGCCGCGGCGCCGGCCGCGCAGGCCCGCCCGTAGCCGCGCGTCGGCGTGACGACAACGCGGGCGCCGGCAGCGGCGGCCAGCGTTGCGGTGCCATCGCCGCTGGCGCTGTCGGCGACGATGATCTCGCTGGCGACGGCCGGCGGAATCTCGCGCAGCACGCCGACGATCGCGGCCGCCTCGTTCAGCGTCGGGATCACCACGGCAACGCCGGACGGCCGGCTCATCACAGGCTCCAGCGCAGGCCGCAGTTCTGGCACGCCGGCCACGGCGCATCGCTGAGCAATGTGCGGCGCAGATCCTGATAGGCCGGGCCGTTCCAGATCTCGCGCAGGCTCTGCTGGGTGGCGTCGCCCAGCGTGTAGCCGGCGTAGCCGCGCGCCGAGAACGGCGCGATGCAGCACGGCAGGGCGCGGCCATGCGCGGTGAAATACATCAGCGACCACGGCCGCCGGCAGGCCGACCAGGGCTGCGCCTCGTCCTGCTGCTGCAGGCTCAGCCCCGGCTCGGTGGCGCCCGAGGCATCGAGCCGGATGCCGAGTTCGCCGGCAAGGCTGCGCGCCGTGGTCAGCGCCGCCTCCTGCTCCTCGCGCCGCCGCTCGAACAGCGAGCTGTCGGGCCGGGCGAGGCCGCGGCCGGCATCGTCGAACACCAGCCGCTGCAAATAGACCTCGCGCACGCCGAGGCGCGCGGCAAGGCGGACGAAGTCGGGCAGTTGCGCGATGGTCTCCTGCAACCCGGTCAGCCACAGCGACACGCGCGGCGCCGTGGCGCCAATCTCGCGCTGCAGCGCGGTGAAGGCGCCGACATTGCGCACGATGCGGTCGAACATGTCGCGCCCGCGCACCTGCAGGAAGCCGGCGGCGTCGGCGGCGTCGAGCGAGATGCGCAGCTCATCAAGGCCGGTCTCGATCAGCGGGCGGCGCCGGGCCGGCGTCAGCAGGGTGCCGTTGGTGTTGAACAGCACATAGATGTTACGGTCCTTGAGGTAGCGGATCATGCGCGGCAGCGCGCGCACCAGCATCGGCTCGCCGACCCCGTGCAGCACCACACGGGCGACATCGGGCACCTGATCGACGATGCCGGCGAACAACTCCCAGCTCATATCGGCCGGCGGCTCCAGCGCCTCGAACGTGCGCGGGCAGGTCTCGCACAGCAGGTTGCAGCGGTTGGTGACTTCCAGATAGAGGCAGACCGGCGGCGCGGCGGCGCGGTGGTCACGCTCCGCCCCGACGGCTTCGAAATAGCGGCGCGGATCGGTGGTGGTGGGCGCGGACATCATCGACTCCTTGATGCGGGAGCGGGGACGTATGGCGCCTGCCGCCATGCCGCAGGCAGCAGCAGCAAGGCGAAAAACGGCGCATACAGCACCGCCGGCCAGAGCAGCTTTGCCCCGAACGGATCCTGATAGATGGTGAAGCTGAGCAGGGTGAGAACCAGCACCGGCCAACTGGGGGCGACGCAGGCAGGTGCCAGGAGCCAGGCGAAATACCACGCATAGTGCGGCGTCAGCAGCACCATCAGTACGCTGCCCAGCAGCAGCGCATCGCCCGCCACGCCGGCCGCCGTCACCGGCCGGGCCAGCATCCGCACCCCCAGCAGCGCGAGCACCGCCAGCCCGCCGGCCAGATAGGCGCGGCCGGCCCAGGGCGGCAGGCGGACCAATTGCGCAATCAGGTTGATGAAATAAATCCCGCGACCGCTGGTGATGCCTTCCTCGCCGGCGTAGCCCGGCAGGAACCCCAGCACATCGGCGCCGACACCGAGATAGGGCAGGTAGGCGGCGATCAGGGTCGCGACGAATGCCGCCGGCAGCTTCCACCCCAGGGCGCGCCCGGCACCCGAACCGCGCCAGATCGCCGGCAGCAGCACGCCCGGCAGCAGCTTGGCCAGCACCGCGCCGGCGAGGGCGATGCCGGCCAGCGCCTGCCGGTCGGCCGCCGCCGCCAGCAGCGCCAATGCGACGAACGCGATTGCCAGGGCATCGACATGGCCGTTGCCGGCGAATTCCCAGACCGGCAGCGGGTGCCACGCATAGACGAGAATCTGCGCCCGCGGCAGGCCGGCGCGGCCGAGCAGGGCCAGCAGCGCGCCGATCGCCACCAGTTCGGCGCCGACCATCGCCACCTTCACCGCCAGGACGCCCGAGGCAAGCCATTGGGTCAGGAAAAACAGCGCCTCCGCCGCCGGCGGATAGATGGTGCGCGCGGTGTCGGCGCGGTTGATGAACGGGAACACCGTCGCGTCGCGCAGCGCGGCGAGCGCCGGGTCGGCCGGCATGTAGCGATAGGGATTGATGCCAGCGACCTGCACCCTGCCGTCCCAGACATAACGGTTGATGTCGTTGGACAGGAAGGCCGGCCCCGGCAGCACGATGGCGCGCAGCAGCAGCGCCACGGCCAGCACCAGCCAGGTCGTGCGCGGCGTCGTCCCGCCGCGCAGCACCAGCCGCACCGCCAGCAGATAGATCAGGCCGGCGACAAGGCACACCGCGACGAAGGCGATCCGCCGCCGGTCGGAGCCGATGCCGAGTTGGCCGGGCGCGTGGATCGCCGCCCCGCCAAGGGTCAGCGCCAGCAGCGCGGCGCCGAGCCAGGCGAGGCGACCTTGCATCAGGCGGCAAGGCCCGGCCGGCCGGCGAGGTCGAGCCGTGCCAGCAGCGCCGCGGTGGCCGCTGCGGCGAAGGCGCGGGGCGCGCGACCGTCCGGCGCGGCCAGCTCGTCGAGCACCCGCGCCAGCGACGCAGGATCGTCCACGTCGTACCACGGCGGCAGCAACGCCACCTCCAGCCCGAGTTCCGCGGCGCGCGCCAGGGTCTGCCGGGCAACCTCCGGCGTGCTCCAGGCGATGTCGGCGAACAGCCGCGCGTGCGCTGCCTTCAGCCCGATCAGGTAATAGCCGCCATCCTCGGCCGGACCGAGCACCAGCCGCGGGCCGGGTCGCAGCAGCGCCGAGGCGGCCTCGATCAGGAAGCCGGTCGGCAGGGTCGGGCTGTCGGCGTTGACCATGCAAACCGCCGCCGCGCCGCTTGCCAGCAGCGTCCGCGCCGCGTGCAGCAGGCTGCGGCCGATGCCCTCGACCCCTGGCGGCATCGGCCCGGCGCCATCGGCCAGCACCAGTTGCGTGCCCGGCGCCAGCATGCCGGCGAAGCCGGCATCGGCACCCGCCGGGGCATAGGCGACATAGCCGGCGATCGGCGCCGACCGGCCGGCCAGCGCGATGTTGGCCGTGACATCGCCAAGGAACGCTCCGCTCAAGGCCGCCGCCTCGGCGCCGGTCAGCGGCGGCACCAACCGGGTCTTCACCGCCCCTGGGCGCGGCGCCTTGGCCATCACCGCCATGGCGCAGCGCATCAGCCGACCACCCAGGCGAGCGCGAGGCCGCGCGAGCGGCTGCGCAGCAGCAGCAGCACGTCGGCGCCCAGGCTGCGGCCCGGCGGGTCCACCAGAAACAGCAATTGGATGACGATGAGGAAGAAATAGGTCCACGGCCACTCGCCGGGCGCCGAGTAAAGGCCGAGCCACAGATTGGCCGCCATTGCCGCCCCCGCCAGCGCGCCGAGCCGGCTGCACAGGCCGAGCATCAGCGACACCCCGATGGCAACTTCCGTCAGATAAACGAGCGGGCCGAACACGGCGATGTTCGGCACCACCACGCGGGCGACCAGATCGCCCTGCGCCGGGATCGCCGCGTGCTGAACCATCTGGTTCATCCAATACACCAGACCGTCGTAGTTGGGCGGGATCTTCCACAACGATTGCTGCCACCACAGCACGCCGACGATGAGGCGCAACAGCCAGATCGCGGCATGGCGCGGCGTGCGCTGCTCCGGCCGGCGCGCCGCCGCGGCGAGTGCCGTGGCCAGGCTGCCGGCCAGCAGCAGCCAGAAAACGCCGGTCGGCCAGTCCGGCTTGGTCAGGAACGCCCATACGTCGTCAGCCGGGTTTGGTCGCATGGCAGATCGGTCCCTGTCGGTCGCCTTCGATAGTCTCCCCGTGCGCCGCCGCGTTACACGCCGAACCCGCAGCCGCGCGCCGCCGCCGCGATCACCGCCAGCGCAGCGTCCGTGCCGTCCGCCGCGCCCTTCTCGAAATCGCCCTCGATGCGCGCCATCTGATTGGTGACGTGGGCGAAGCACAGCACGCTTCGCCCGCGCGCGCGGGCGAACGCATAGAGCGCTGCGGTTTCCATCTCGACCGCGACCGCCCCCTGCGCCGCCGCCGCGGCAATCGCCTCCTCGGTCTCGCGATAGGGCGCGTCGGTGGTCCAACTGGTGCCGCGATGCACCGGCACCGTCAGCCCGGCAAGCGCGCCCAGGGCACGCGCGACGAGCCCCGGATCAGCCTCGGCGAACGCCGACGGCGGCAGGTAGTGATGGCTGGTGCCTTCGTCGCGCAATGCCCGGTCGATCAGCACGAAATAGGGGGTCGGGCCGAGCGGCGCGATCTGTCCGGCCGAGGTGACGCTGAGCAGGAGCTGACAGCCCGAGACAAAGAGCTGCTCGGCGACGAGCACGGCAAACGGCGCGCCGACCGCCAGCCCGACGATGCCAATCGGCAGCCGCTCGGCCGTGGTGACATGCAGGTCGGTGTGATAGCAGGCCCAGTCCGGCGCCGGGCGCGTCCGGCCGGCGCGGTGCAGCGTGCGCACCATGTCACCGTCCGGGTCGAGCACGCAGACGGCGGGCACCGGACCGGCGGCAAGGCCACGCTGGCGGCGGGCTTCCCGCAGCAGGTTTTCCGGCCGGAATACCGAGGGCTGGTCGTAGTGCTTCGCCGCGAGCAGACTCGATCGGGCGGCTCCGTCGTGCATGCGCTCTCCACTGTGCAGGCTGTAAGCCGGCCGCCAGGGCGGTCCGGGGCGAGGGCCATCTTCCCGCCGCGGCGCCGCGGCGTCCAGCAGCCCCCTCCGGCCGCCCGGCAAAGGGCCAGCCGCCGCGTCCCCATCAATGACGAGCCCCGTGATCGCGCCGGTGTTCAACAGGGACGCGGTGGCCGCGACTTGTTCCACGCCGGCGGTGCGCGCCGCCAGCGCCTGCATGACCTCGAACCCGTTGGAGGCGCGGTTGCGCGTCAGCGAGCCGATCAGCGAGACCAACCGGGCCTGCGCCGTGCGCGCGCCGGACCAATGCAGCGTGACTTGGTCCAGCGTGCGGCCTCAACTGACGCCGACGGCGAAGTGCCGAGAGCGTCGCAACATGCTCACGCTGCTGCGGAGTCTGACTCGGAATTGGCGGCTGCCGCGACGTCCTTGGCGAGCCTGCGGCAGCCGCACTCCCCCTTTATGATGATGCGACGTCCGGCGTCAGAGGCCGAACGGCACCGCCGTCCACTGGCCGAGACTGGACAGCAGCCCGGCCAGTTCGAGCAGGACGGAGCCGGTGAGCAGAGCGAGAACCGTCGTGGATCGCGGGACCATTTGCGCCTCCATGAGAACGTCTCATGGATCGCATAAACCCGTTAAGCCGTGATGAACCCGCTCCCCCGCACCGGCGCCGCCTGAAGCGGCCGATTCCCCCCCGGGCACGCCGAGGGGGGCGCGCGGAGGGCGCGCGGCTCAGTCGCGCTGCGGCGCGCTGGTCGCCCAGGCGTGGCCATGCACCAGCCCGTCATCGTGGTCGTCGTGCCGGGTGATGATCGGCGTGGCGTCGTGGAACTGGTCCTGCTCGGTGCTGCCGGCAAAGGCGGTGGTCGAGGAGCGGCCGGCCGACATCGCCATCGCCACCGCGTCGAAATAGCTGACGCCGACCTCGCGCTGATGCCGCGTCGCCGTGTAGCCGTCCGCCTCGGCGGCGAACTCGGCCTGCTGCAGTTCGGAGTAGGCCGCCATGCCGCGCTCGCGATAGCCGCGGGCGAGCTGGAACATGCTGTGGTTCAGGCTGTGGAAGCCGGCCAGGGTGACGAACTGGAACTTGTAGCCCATCGCCCCGATCGCCCGCTGGAAATCGGCGATGTGCTCGGGCGACAGTTTCTTCTTCCAGTTGAAGCTGGGCGAGCAGTTATAGGCCAGCATCTTGCCGGGGAAGCGCCGGGCGATGGCGTCGGCGAAACGCGCCGCCTCGTCCAGATTAGGCTCGCTGGTTTCCCACCACAGCAGGTCGGCATAGGGCGCATAGGCGAGGCTGCGGGCGATGGCATAGTCCACGCCCATGCCCTGACGGATGCGGAAGAAGCCCTCCGCCGTGCGCTCGCCGGACAGGAACGGCCGGTCGCGCTCGTCGATGTCGGTGGTCAGCAGTTGCGCGCTGTGCGCATCGGTGCGGCACAGCAGCACCGTCGCCACGCCCTCCACGTCGGCGGCGAGGCGGGCGGCGTTGAGGGTGCGGATATGCTGGCTGATCGGCACCAGCACCTTGCCGCCGAGATGGCCGCATTTCTTCTCGCTGGCCAACTGGTCCTCGAAATGCACGCCGGCCGCGCCGGCCTCGATCATCGCGCGCATCAACTCATAGGCGTTCAGCCCGCCGCCGAACCCGGCCTCGGCGTCGGCGATGATCGGCGCCATCCAGTACTGGCTGTCATCGCCCTCCAGCCGGGCGATCTGGTCGCAGCGGCGCAGCGCCGCGTTGAGCCGCTTGACCACCGTGGGCACGCTGTCCACCGGATAGAGCGACTGGTCGGGATACATCTGCCCGGCCGAGTTGGCGTCCGCCGCCACCTGCCAGCCCGACAGGTAGATCGCCTTCAGCCCGGCCTTGACCTGCTGCACCGCCTGGTTGCCGGTCAGTGCGCCGAGCGTGTTCACATAGGGTTCGCTGCGCAGCAGATGCCACAGCCGCCGCGCCCCCATCTCGGCCAGCGTGTGGCGGATGCGGAAACTGCCGGCCAGCCGGGCCACGTCCTCGGGCGTGTAGTCGCGGACGACGCCGGCGAAGCGGTCGCCCTCGCCATGCGGTGCGCCGCCCGGCATGCCGTCGGGGGAAAAGGTCGGCTGGTTCATCTGGCGCATGGCGCTCTCCGTCGTGTCGGTGACGGGGTCAATAATTCACATTGCGGGGCGGAAGTTTATCGGGAAGATGCGTGCGGACGCGCAATTCGGTAAGGAAGTTCACCGACCGCGCGTCGCTTTAGTAAAGGCTGTGAAGCATGGCGCGACCTTTGATCGGCCGGACGGTGCGGCGGCTGCGCCTGGAACGGCGCCTGACGCAGCAGGCGCTGGCCGTGCGGCTCGGCATTTCGGCGAGCTATCTCAATCTCATCGAGCATGACCAGCGCAACATCACCGCCTCGCTGCTGATCCGGGTGGCCGAGACTCTGGGCGTCGATCTGGCGACGCTGTCGGGCAACAGCGAACGGCAGATGGAGGCGCAGTTGCGCGAGACCTTCGCCGACCCGCTGCTCAACGCCGAGGCGGTGTCCGAGGAGGAGGTGGCGGCCCTGTCGGCCGCAGCGCCGGCGGCGGCGCGCGCGGTGCTGGCGCTGTATCGTGCCTGGCGGGTGGCGCGCGAGGATGCCGGCGGCATCGCCCTGCCCTCCGGCCGGCGGCTGCTGCTGCCGACCGAGGAGACGCGCGATTTCTTCAACGACCGGATGAATTATTTCCCGGCGCTGGAGGCGGCGGCCGAGGCGCTGGGCGGGGAACTCGGCGCCTCGCCGGCGGAGATGAACCATGCGGTCGCCGAGCGGCTGCGCCGGGTGCACGGCATCGCCGTCTCGGTCGGGCCGCTGGCCGGGGCGCTGCGCCGCTACGACCCGGCGGCGCGCACGCTGATGCTGTCGGAGATGCTGCCGCGCGAGAGTCGCGGCTTTCACATGGCGTTTCAGCTTGCCCTGATCGAGGCGCGCGAGGCGGTCGAGGCGGCGGTGGCCGACAGCCCGCCGAGCAGTTCGGAGGCGGCGGCGCTGATCCGCATCGGCCTGCTCAACTACACCGCCGCGGCGCTGCTGATGCCCTATGCGGCGTTTGCCGCGGCGGCGGCGGCGCTGCGCCATGACGTGGAGGCGCTGGCGGCGCGCTTCGGCGTCAGTTTCGAGCAGGTCTGCCAGCGGCTGTCGAGCCTGCAGCGGCCGGGGGCGCGCGGAGTGCCGTTTTTCTTCCTGCGCGTCGATCCGGCCGGGAATGTCAGCAAGCGGTTTTCGGCCGCCGGATTCCCCTTCGCGCGCTATGGCGGGTCGTGCCCGCGCTGGGTGGTGCATACCGCGTTCGCCACCCCGGGGATGCTGCGGGTGCAGGTGGCGCAACTGCCGGATGGCGCCAGTTTCCTGTGTTTCGCCCGCACCGTCACCGCCGCGGCGCCGCAGTTCGGCGAGCCGCCGCCGGTGCATGTCATCGCCATGGGGGCGCCGGCCGCGCATGCCGCGGCGCTGGCCTATGCCGACGGCATCGACCTCGACCGCGCGGCGGTCGGCATCGGCCTGTCCTGCCGCCTGTGCGACCGCCCGGACTGCCGCAGCCGCGCCTTCCCGCCGCTGGAACACCGCCTGTCGCTCGACCCGCACACGGCCGGCGCCAGCCCGTTCCGGTTCGAGACGCGCAGGGCGGGGTAGGGCAGTGGCGCAGCGTCTGCCGTATGAAGCTGACCGGCGGCAGCGTATGAGGCCGCGTCTGCCGACGCCGATGGCCGCGCGGTTGCCTCAAGCAAGGCCGCGGCCGCCCGATCAACCCGCCGATCCGCGCCGCGAGGCCCGCCGCCGATGATGGTCAAATCCCACGTCGTCCTCGGCCTTGCCGCCTGGGCCGCGGCGGCGCCGCTGCTGCATCGTGCGGCACTCGATCCGACCCTGCTGGCGCTTGCCGTTGCCGGGGCGCTGCTGCCGGACGTGGATCATCCGCAGTCCTGGGTCGGGCGGCGGACGCGCCCGCTGTCCACGCTGATCGGCGCCATGTTCGGCCATCGCGGGCTGACCCATTCGGCGCTGGCGGTGCTCGGCGGCGCTGTCCTGCTGGTGCAGATCGGCACCCGGCACGGCGCGGTGGCGGCGCTCGCCGTCGGCTATCTGTCGCACCTCGCCGCCGACATGCTCACCCCGCGCGGCCTGCGGCTGGCCTGGCCGCTGCGGCGCAGTTGGGGCCTGAAACTGTGCCGCAGCGGCTCGCTGATGGAGCCGGTGGTGGTGCTGGCGCTGGTGCTCGGGGTCGGCTGGTGGCGGTTCGGGCGGTGAGCAGGCGGCCCCGGGTCACTCGGATCCGGCGGCGTCGAGCGCCGGCGCCTCGCTTTGATAGCGTGCGACATCAAGGCCGGGATGAAAGCCCCATGCCGCCGCCAGGGCGTCCTCCTGCGGGGCATGGCCGCGCGACCCTCCGGGAACCAGCGTGTCGGGCACCATCGCCTCACGCGCGCTGATCGACCTCCGGGCGCGTTCGGCGTAGGCGCGCAGCTCGTCTTGGTTCGGGGCGTGCAGCAGCAGGGCGGCCGCCTCGGCGAGGTAGCCCAGGCGCCGACGGTCGGCAGCGGCGAAATCGGCCAGACTGGGGAGCGTGCCGCGCATCATCGCCGAGACCAGCCGAAACATGCGGGCCTCCGCCGACCGCCAGGTTTCCCCCGGTCGGCGGTCCAGCGATCTGCCTACGGCGTGGCGGGGGAGCATGATCTCACCAGCGCCACTGCATCGCGGATATTGGAGCGGACAAAGCCGGTTGAGCCGTCATAATAATCCAGCGCCTCATTGGACCGCCGCTCCAGTGCCTCCGCGTCGAGCTGGCCGGCGGGAGAACACGGCATCCAGGTCGGCCGACACGCGGTGCCGTGTATAGACATGCACCGCCACGCCGCCGACGAAGAAGGCGTCGATCGTGCCCTGGAAGCTCGCGGCGATCGTCCCGTCGATGCGGCGGATGATCGTCGCCACGGCGCGCATGAACGCCGTGTCCGGCAGCCGCAGCGGCGTCTCGGGGGGCATTACGCCGCCGCGAAAATCGCCGCCCCGGCATCGGCGCGTCCGACATTGGCGCGGAACGCCGCGAACAGTTCCCGCCCGACGCCGTGCGCATTGCCCGACAGATCTGCCTCGGCCGGCACCCGCTCGGCCCATTCGGCGGGATCGACCAGCACATCGAGCCGGCCCGCCACCGCATCGACGCGGACGATGTCGCCGTCGCGAATGAGCGCGATGGCCCCGCCATCGGCCGCTTCGGGGGTGACATGGATCGCCGCCGGCACCTTGCCCGAGGCGCCGGACAGCCGCCCGTCGGTGACCAGCGCCACCCGTGCGCCGCGGTCCTGCAGCACGCCGAGCGGCGGCATCAGCTTGTGCAGTTCCGGCATGCCGTTGGCGCGCGGCCCCTGGAACCGCACCACGGCCACCATGTCGCCGCTCAGCGTGCCGGCGCGAAACGCCGTCTGCAGCGCCTCCTGGCTGTGAAACACCCGCGCCGGCGCCTCGATGACATGGCGGTCCGGGGCGACGGCCGAGGTCTTGATCACCGCCCGGCCGATGTCGCCCTCCAGCACCCGCAGCCCGCCGGTGGCGGCGAACGGGGCGGCGGCGCCGCGCAGGATGGCGGTATCGCCGCTGACCGCGGCGGGGGCGCGCCAGCTCAGCGCGCCATCGGCGGTCAGCCCCGGCTCGGCGACGTAGCCGCGCAGCCCGTGGCCCCACACCGTCTCGACATCCTCATGCAGCAGCCCGGCATCGAGCAGCTCGCGGATCAGCAACGGCATGCCGCCGGCGGCATGGAAATGGTTCACGTCGGCGCGGCCGTTGGGATAGACGCGGGCGAGCAGCGGCGTCACCTCGGCGAGGTCGGCGAAATCGTCCCAGGTCAGGCGGATGCCGCCGGCCGCCGCCATGGCGACCAGATGGATGGTCAGGTTGGTCGAGCCGCCGGTGGCGTGCAGTCCGGCGATGCCGTTGACGAAGGCGCGCTCGTCCAGCACCCGGCCGATCGGGGTATAGGAATTGCCGAGCGCGGTGATCGCCAGCGCCCGCCGCGCCGCCTCGCCGGTGAGCGCCGCGCGCAGCGCCGTGCCGGGATTGACGAAGCTGCTGCCGGGCAGATGCAGACCCATGATCTCCATCAGCATCTGGTTGGTGTTGGCGGTGCCGTAGAAGGTGCAGGTGCCGGGACCGTGGTAGCTCTTCATCTCGGCGGCGAGCAGTTCCGCCCGGCTCGCCCGCCCCTCGGCGAACAACTGCCGCACCTGGCTTTTCTCGTCGTTGGCCAGACCGGAGGTCATCGGCCCGGCGGGCACGAACACCGCCGGCAGATGGCCGAAGCTGAGCGCGCCGATGACCAGCCCCGGCACGATCTTGTCGCAGACGCCGAGATAGACCGCGGCATCGAAGGTCTGGTGCGACAGGGCGACGGCGGTGGCGAGGGCGATCACGTCGCGCGAGAACAGCGACAGCTCCATCCCCGCCTCGCCCTGGGTGACGCCGTCGCACATCGCCGGCACGCCGCCCGCCACCTGCGCCGTGCCGCCGGCGGCACGCGCGGCGGCGCGGATCAGCTCGGGATACTGCTCGAACGGCTGATGCGCCGAGAGCATGTCGTTATAGGCGGTGACGATGGCGAGGTTGGGTGTCGCACCCTGTTCCAGCCGCTCTTTGTCGGTCGGACCGCAGGCAGCGAAGGCGTGTGCCTGATTGGCGCAGCCGAGGCCGCGCCGCTTGCCGGTCGGCGAGGCGGCGGCGTCGATCCGGTCGAGATAGCGGGCGCGTCCGTCATGGCTGCGCCGAATAATCCGCTCGGTGACGTCGCCGAGCCGTGCATGTAGCCCCATCGCGTCGCTCCCCTCGGAACCCTGGCGACTGGTATAGACAGGCCGGACGCCGCGTTCCACCCCGCGCTGGCGCGGCACGGATTGTCGGCACGGATTGCCGGCACGGATTGCCGGCACGGATTGATCGACCGGCCGGCGGGGCCTAGCTTCCGCCGATGTCCGACACGCTGCGCATCGCCATCGCCCAGATCAACCTGCATGTCGGCGATCTGCGCCATAACCTGGCGGCGATCCGCCGTGCCCGCGCCGAGGCGGCGCGGCGCGGCGCCGAGCTTGTCGTCACCCCGGAGTTTTCCATCGGCGGCTATCCGCCCGAGGATCTGGTCCGCAAGCCGGCCTTCGTCGCCGCCTGCGAACAGGCGATCAACGATCTCGCCGCCGATACCGCCGATGGCGGGCCGGGGATCATCGTCGGCGGCCCGTGGGCCGACGCGACGCGGCTCTATAATGCCGCCTTTGTGCTCGACGGCGGCCGGGTGGTGGCCCGCCGCGCCAAGCACGAACTGCCCAATTACGGCGTGTTCGATGAGAAGCGGGTGTTCGATGCCGGGCCGGCGCCCGGCCCGGTGGCCTATCGCGGCTTTCGCCTCGGGCTGATGGTGTGCGAGGACTGGTGGCTCCCCGCGGTGTCGGAAACGCTGGCCGAGAGCGGCGCCGAGATGCTGCTGTCGATCAACGCCAGCCCGTACGAGACCGACAAGCAGCCGCAGCGCCTGCAGCTCGCGGTCAGCCGAGTCGTCGAGAGCGGGCTTGGCTTCGTGTTCTGCGCCCAGGTCGGCGGCCAGGACGAATTGGTGTTCGAGGGCGCCGGCTTCGTGCTCAACGCCGATCGCAGCCTCGCCGTGCAGATGCCGTTTTTTGAGGAATGCATCTGCATCACCGAGTGGACGCGCCAGGGCGAGCATCTGGTCTGCACGCCGCAGGCGCTGACGCCCGAGCCGGACCGGCTGGAGCTGATCTATCGCAGCCTGATGCTGGGGCTGGCCGATTACGTCAACAAGAACCGCTTCCCCGGCATCATCCTCGGCCTCTCCGGCGGCATCGACAGCGCCCTGTCGGCGGCGGTGGCGGTCGATGCGCTGGGGGCGGGGCGGGTGCGCAGCTTCATGCTGCCCAGCCCCTATACCAGCGCCGACAGCCTGGAGGACGCCGCCGCCTGCGCCGGCCTGCTCGGCATGCGCTGCGACACGGTGGCGATCACCCCGGCGATGGCGGCGTTCGGCGCGGCGCTGGCGCCGGTGTTCGCCGGGCGGGAGGCCGACATCACCGAGGAAAACATCCAGTCGCGCGCCCGCGGCCTGATCCTGATGGCGATTTCCAACAAGTTCGGCGACATGCTGCTGACCACCGGCAACAAGAGCGAGATGTCGGTCGGCTATGCGACGCTGTATGGCGACATGTGCGGCGGCTATTCGGTGCTCAAGGATGTCTATAAGACGACCGTGTTCGCGCTCGCCCGCTGGCGCAACGCGCAGTCGCCGCCGCGGGCGCTGGGGCCGGCCGGGCCGGTGATGCCCGAGCGGGTGATCACCAAGCCGCCGACCGCCGAACTCAAGCCCAACCAGACCGATCAGGACAGCCTGCCGCCCTACGACGTGCTGGATGCGATCCTGGCCGGGCTGGTCGAGGGCGAGCGCAGCGTCGATGCGATGGTCGCCGAGGGGCACGACCGGGCGACGGTGCTGCGCGTCTGGCGCATGCTCGACCGTGCCGAATACAAGCGCCGGCAGGCGCCGCCGGGGGTGAAGATTACCCGCCGCGCCTTCGGCCGCGACCGCCGCTACCCGATCACCAACGGCTTTACCGGGCTGATCGCATGAGCGAGGATCCGCCGCTGTTCGCCCCGCCGGGCGGCTGGCGCGTGCGCATCCTCGATCTGTCGGGCGGCGCCAAGGACAACATCGTCGAGGAGGTCGCCGGCTTCCCGACGCTGATGCAGGCCAATGCCTTTGCCCGCCGCTATGTCCGCGACAGCGTCGAGCGCTGCCGCAGCGGCGGCGACTCGGCCCGGCAGGTGCTGGATACCTGGTTCGCCTTCGGCGAAGACGCCGAGGTGGTCGATGCCGGCGATCAGGGCTGGCGCAGCGGCAGCGAATTGTCCGATTTCGCCGACCGGCCGGCCGACGCGGAGGACCGCAACTGGCGCGCCCTCGACCCGCGCCGCGATGCGGACGAGGACGAGGACGAAGCATGATCCGCGTCCGCTTCGCACCTTCGCCGACCGGCTGGCTGCATGTCGGCAACGCCCGGCTGGCACTGGTCAATTACCTGTTCGTGCGCCGGCATGGCGGGCGCTTCCTGCTGCGCCTCGACGATACCGACAGCGAGCGGGGCAGCGCCGAATTCGCCGAGGCGATCGGCCGCGACCTGCGCTGGCTCGGCATCGACTGGGACGAGACGTTCCGCCAGTCCGATCGGCGCGACCGCTACGCCGAGGTCGCCGCCGTGCTGGAGAAATCCGGCCGGCTCTATCCCTGTTTCGAGAGCGAGGAGGAACTGCGCGCCAAGCGCGAGCAGCGCGCCCGCCGCCACCTTCCCCCGGTCTATGACCGCGCCATGCTGCGGCTGACAGCGGCGCAGCGGGCGGCGGCGGAGGCCGGCGGCAAGCGTCCCTATTGGCGTTTCCGCCTGTCGGACGGGCATGCGACATGGCACGATCAGGTGCTCGGGCGGCGGCAGATCAAGCTGCCGGCGCTGTCCGACCCGGTGCTGATCCGCGCCGACGGCACCCCGCTCTACACCTTCGCCAGCGTCGTCGATGACCTCGACAGCCAGGTCAGCCATGTCATCCGCGGCGAGGACCATGTCACCAATACCGGCGTTCAGCTCGATCTGATCGCGGCACTCGGCGGCGCCGCGCCGCAGTTCGCGCATCTGCCGCTGCTGCTCGACGAGGCGGGCGAAAAACTCTCCAAGCGGCTCGATGGCCTGTCGCTGCGGCGGCTGCGCAGCGACGGGGTGGAGGCGGCGGCGATCGCCGCCTATCTGGCGCGGCTCGGCTCGTCGCGCGATCCGGTGCCGGCGACGCTGGCCGAGCTGGCGGCGGATTTCGCCTTTTCGCAGTTTTCCACCTCGTCCGCCCGCTTTGACATGGCGCAGGTGCGGGCGCTGAACCGCAAAGTGCTGGCGACGACCGGTTTCGCCGATGTCGCCGAACGCCTGCCGGCCGGCGCCACCGAGGCGTTCTGGCTCGCCGTGCGCGGCAATCTCGATCTGCTCAACGAGGCGCGCGGCTGGTGGGACGTGGTCGCCGGTAGCATCGTGCCGCCGGTGATCGACGGCGAGGGCGGGTTCCTGCGCGAGGCGCTGGACCTGCTGCCGGCCGAGCCGTGGGATGGCGAGGTCTGGCCGCGCTGGACCGGAGCGCTCAAAGAGCGCACCGGGCGGGCCGGCAAGGCGCTGTTCCTGCCGCTGCGGCTGGCGCTGACCGGGGAGGATCACGGGCCGGACCTCAAGACGCTGCTGCCGCTGATCGGCCGGGTCCGCGCGGCGGAGCGGCTGCGGGTCGCCGCCGCCTGAGCCGGCCTTATCCGACCACCCGCAGTTGCGGCCGGCGCTCGGCACGGGCCAGGGCGCGGTAGATCGCGAGATAATCCTCCGCCATGCGTCTGGCGCTGAAGCGCTCGACGAAGCGGGCGCGGATGCGGGCGCGGTCGAGCAGATGCAGCCGCCCGACCGCCGCCACCGCCGCTGCCTCGCTGCGCACGATGAAGCCGGTGACGCCGTCTTCCACCACTTCGGGCACCGAGCCGCAGTCATAGGCGATGACCGGCGTGCCGCAGGCCATGGCCTCGATCATCACCAGCCCGAACGGCTCCGGCCAGTCGATCGGCATCAGCAGGGCGTGGGCGCCGGAGAGGAAGCGGGGTTTTGCCGCCTCGTCGATCTCGCCGATCAGTGTCGCCTGCACGCCATCGAGCAGTGGGCGGATGGCGGTGTCGTAATAGGCGGTGTCGGCGCGATCGACCTTGGCGGCGAGGCGCAGCTTCATCCCGCTGGCGTGGGCGATGGCGATGGCGCGGTCGGGGCGCTTTTCCGGGCAGATGCGGCCGAGGAATGCCAGATATTCCGGCTGCACCGGCTGCGGCGTCAGCAGCGATTCGGGCAGGCCGTGATGCACCGTCGCCGCCCAGTTCAGCTCCATCAGCGGGGTGCGCTGATTGTCGCTGATCGAGACCAGCGGCGCGCCGTTGAAATGGCGCAGCGCCGCCTTCAGCTCCGGCAGGTCGAGCCGGCCGTGCAGGGTGGTGAGAAACGGCGTGTGTTCGCGCGCGAACAGCGGCATCGCCTGATAATCGGTGTGGAAGTGCAACACGTCGAATTCGCCGGCGCGGCGGCAGACATTCTCCATCTGCATGAAATGCGGCGCCAGCGTGTCGCGGATATCGGGGTCGAGGCGCAGCGCCTGCGGCCAGGCACTGTCCAGTTCGGCCGCGGTGATGCTGTCGCCGCTGGCGAACAGCGTCACCTGATGGCCCATCGCGACCAGTTCTTCGGTCAGGTAGGAGACCACCCGCTCCGTGCCGCCATACAGTTTCGGGGGGACTGCTTCAAATAACGGTGAGATTTGCGCAATACGCACGATGTGGTCCTTCCGTCTCTGTGTCGCAGACGACCGAATACGCGCTATTCTTGTCTTCAATCGGGCGATCGGTGCCGTAATTCTGACGCACAATGCGGTCCCTTATGTGAGAGTCATCATCAAGGACTGCTCGGGATGGGAAATATTGTGCGGGGCGTGGTGGGATTTTCCGGTAGTGCCAAGCACAACGGTTCACCGTCGCGCGGGTTGCGCCCGGCCGATCCGGCTCCCGCCACGGCAACGTCATCGGCCGCGGCGGCGCCGCGGCCGCCCTGCCCAGCGCCGGCCGCGGCGGCGCTGCAACGGCCGCGCAGCCCGGTGCGGTTCATCCTGTCCTATGCGGCGCGGCACTGGGTGGCGCACAGCGTCATGCTGGCCTCGGTGGTCATCGCCGTCGCCGCCTCGGTCGGCTCGCAATACGCGGTCCGCGATCTGGTCGATGCGCTGACCAATTACGGCGATGTGTGGCAGGCCTTTGCGGTGCTGGCCGGGCTGATCGCCGCCGACAACCTGTCGTGGCGGGTCGGCGGCTGGGTTGCCACCAGCGCGCTCACCCGCGTCACCGGCGACATCCGCCGCGACCTGTTTCAGCATCTGACCGGCCACGCCCCGGCCTATTTCGCCGACCGGCTGCCGGGCATGCTGGCCAGCCGCATCTCGGCCACCGCCAACGCCGTCTATACGGTGGAGAACACCTTTTTCTGGAACACGCTGCCGCCCTGCCTTGCGGTGCTGTTCTCCATCGTCATGCTGGCGCTGGTCGATCCGATCATGGCGCTGGCGCTGGTCGCGGTGTCCGCCGGTCTGGCGCTGGTCATCGTCCAGTTGGCGGCGCGCGGCGGGCCGCTGCACCATCAATATGCCGCCGAGGCGGCTGCGGTGGATGGCGAGCTGGTCGATGTCATCAACAACATGCCGCTGGTGCGGGCGTTTGGCGCGACGCTGCGTGAGCGTGAACGCTTCGCCAACCGGGTCGGCCACGAGGTCGAGAGCCGCGGTCGCAGCCTGCGCTACCTGGAAAAGCTGCGGCTGCTGCATGCGGTCAGCACCGCGATCCTGACCGGTGGACTGCTCGCCTGGGCGATTCTGCTGTGGCAGCAGCATCTGGCGACGCCGGGCGATGTCGTGCTGGTGTGCACCCTCGGCTTCACCATCCTGCACGGCACCCGCGACCTCGCCGTCGCCCTGGTCGATAGCGTGCAGCATGCCGCGCGTGTCAGCGAGGCGGTGGCGACGCTGCTGCTGCCGCATGAGCGGTTTGAACGGGCCGGGGCGCGGGCGCTGCCGCGGGCACGCGGCGAGGTCGAGTTCCGCAATGTCGCCTTCGCCTATCCCGATGGCTCGGCGGTGCTGGACGGGTTCAATTTGCGCATCGCCGCGGGCACCAGCCTCGGCATCGTCGGGCGCTCGGGATCGGGCAAATCGACGGCGCTGGCGCTGCTGCAGCGGCTGCGCACGCCCGAGCAGGGGCTGGTGCTGCTCGACGGGCTGGACATCACCGAACTGACCCAGGACAGCCTCTCCGAAGCCGTCTCGGTGGTGCCGCAGGATGTGATGCTGTTTTGCCGCTCGGTGCGCGAGAACATCCGCTACAGCCGCCCCGAGGCGAGCGACGTCGAGGTGCGCGCGGCGGCCGAGGCGGCCGGCTGCCGCGACTTCATCGACGCCCTGCCGCAGGGCTGGGACACCGCGGTCGGCGACCGTGGCGTCAAGCTCTCCGGCGGGCAGCGCCAGCGGCTGGCCATCGCCCGCGCCTTCCTGCGCAACGCCCCGGTGCTGGTGCTCGATGAGGCGACCTCGGCGCTCGACTCCGAATCCGAGCAGGCGGTGCAGCGTGCGCTCGACCGGCTGATGGTCGGGCGGACGGTGATCGCGGTGGCGCACCGGCTTTCGACGCTGCGCGATTTCGATCGCATCGTGGTGATGCAGGGCGGCCACATCGTCCAGGACGGCAAGCCCGACGAGCTGGAGCGGCTGGCGGGGCCGTATCGCGACCTGCTGACCCGGCAGGTCGGGCGCGCCGTCGGGGCGGCGGCGTAAACCGCCCCCCGACCGACGGTGGCGAGGTCGCGCGGCGGGCATCGCCGGCCCCGGCTGAGGCGATCGCAACGGCGGAGCGCGCTCCCCCGTTCTGCTTTCGGCGGCGTTCGTGGTATCAGCCTGCGCGCATCGCGAAGCGCCGGCCCCCGAGACGATGACGCCGCCCGACACGACCATATCCGACCTGCCGCCCCGGCCTGTCAGGCTGCCGCGCCCGGAGCGCCGGCCGATGGGCTGGCGCGAGCGCGGCCGGCGGATCGCGCTGCCGATGCTGCTGCTGTCGGTGCTGCTGCATCTGCTGCTGATGGCGACCTTGTGGTTGGCGCATCGTCCGCCGCCGGAAGGCGCGGTGGCGCCGCCGTCGTTTGAGATGCTGACGCAGCCCGAGGTGCCGATCGGCAAGCCGAACGCGGCGACGCCGTCGGAGATTCCGGCGCCGGCCGAACCGCCGGCCCCAGCGGCGCCGCCGGTGCCGACGCCGCCGAGCGCGACGCCGCCGGTTCCGGCCCCACCGGTGCCGACCCCGCCGACGACACTGCCGCCGTCGGCAGCGCCGCCGACTGCGATGCCGCCGACTGCGATGCCGCCGAGTGCAACGCCGCCGAGCGTAACGCCGCCAAGCGCGACGCCGCCGAGCGCAACCCCGCTGACTGCGACCCCACCGAGCGCGACGCCGCCGACCGCGAGCCCGCCGGCGGCGGCGGTGCCGACAACGACGGTGCCGCCTGGGCCATCGGCGCCGCCACGGCCGCGGCCGGCGCAGACCTCCGCCCTGCCGCCGTCGGCGACCGGGGAAATCGCCACGCCGCCGCCGCTCGCCACCCCGCACCTGCCGCTGGCATCGCCGCCGGCGGCGACGATGATCCTGCCGCCGGCGGTGCCGGTGCCGCCGCCGCCGGCGCCGCCCGCGGCGAAGCCCGAACTGCCGCAGGTGCGGCTGTCGCTGATGCCCGAGATGCCGATGCCGCCGGAGGATGAGCCGTCGCTGCTGCGCCCGCCGCCGCCGCCGGCGCCGCCGTCGCCGCGCCGCCGTCCGGTGTTTCCGATGCCGATGGATACCAGCCTCGGACCATCGACCATGCCGTCGCAATCGCGCGCCGCCAGCCGCGGCACCGGCGCCATCGATCTGCGGCTCGGTCGCGCGGCGCAGGTCTCCAACGGCGAGCCGCCGCGCGACAGCGCCGCGGCGGTCGGCTCAATCGTCGTCCACGGTGCCCAGGTCGGCAAGGACTGGATCGAATTGCTGCATGAATGGTGGCTGCGGCATGGCTACTATCCGCAGGAGGCGGCCCGCCGCGGCGAAGACGGGCTGGTCGCCATCCACGTCAAGGTGGATCGCTACGGCATCGTCCACGGCGTTGAACTGCTCAGCAGTTCCGGCTCGCAATGGCTCGACCTTGGGGCGCAGGGTACCTTCCGCGGCGCCCATCTGCCGCCCTTCCCGCCGAGCACGCCCGAGCCGGATGCCGACCTCGACATCACCATTCAGTATGTGCTGACCGGCCGCTGATCGCGCTTACGTTTGCACACACTCCGACGCGGAACCGACACCCCGCCGCGCCCATTTGACCGGCTGATCGAACGGCCTGGAAGGAATACCGATGTCGCGTCCGTTTCGCCGGCTGGTGGCAGCGATCGGCCTTGTGCTGATGGCCGGCGCACTCTCGGCCTGCATCATCGAGGAGCCGGGCGGGCCGCATCGCGGCTGGTGCTGGTGGCACCCGTACCGCTGCTAAGCGCGGGGCTGAGCGCGGGCGCCGGCGGGTCAGGCGGCCAGCGACAGCCCCGGCCGTCGCTGGTGCCCGCCGAAGCAGCGTGCCAGATCGGCCACCGTGCGCACCTGGCTCAGCGCCGCGTCCGCCAGATCGCGGCCGAGCAGCGCCTCCAGCTCCAGCCCGGCTTCGACCAGGTCGAGACTGTCCATGCCGAGATCGGCAAGCCGCGTCTCGGCGGTCAGGCCACCCTCCGGGGCATAGACGATCCGCCGCAGCAGCAGCACAATCTCGCCGACCAGAGTGTCTTCGGCGTGATCTTCGGGCTGATCGTCACGCATTTTGTCTCTCCGCCTCGTGAACATATTTGCAGCGGTATCACGGAGAGATGACACACGATAGCGAGATTTGCTTCCGAATCCCCGGAACATTGGGCTTTCCGCAACCGGTATTTGACCGGATGCGGATTGGATTACGGAAGTTGCCGGGCGATATAGGGCGGCAACTGAAACGCCGCATGCTGCACCTGCGGCGTCCAATACTCGGTGCGGCCGAGCACGCCGGCCGCCCGCGCCCGCGCGGTGATCGTCTCCACCGTCAGCGCCGCCAGCCCGGCCTGCTTGGCGGCGAAGCCGAGCGTCATGAAACCGCCGACATAGGTTGGCACCGCGGCGACATAGGCGCCGACATGGGGAAAGAAACGGGCGCGGCGGGCGCTGGTGTCGCGCAATTCGTCGGCCTGCATGAACGGCACGCCGCACTGGTTGACGACCAGGCCGCCATCGGCGAGCACGCGCGCGGCATTGGCATAGAAGGCGTCGGTGAACAGCACCTCGCCGACGCCGATCGGGTCGGTCGAGTCGACGATGATGACATCGACGCTGGCGTCCGGCGCGGTGCGCACATAGTCGATGCCGTCGCCGACGATCACCTGTGCCCGCGCATCGTCCCAGGCGTCGCCGCCGATGTTGGGCAGATGTTCGCGGGCAAGCCGGATCACCTCGCCGTCGATCTCGACCATCACCGCCTGTTCGACGCCCGCATGCATCAGCACCCGGCGCAGCACGCCGCCGTCGCCGGCGCCGATGATCAGCACCCGCCGCGCCGCGCCATGCGCCAGCAGCGGCACATGCGTCAGCATCTCCTGATAGACGAACTCATCGGCCTCGGTGATCTGCACCACGCCGTCGAGCAGCATGACGCGGCCATGCGAGGCGCTGTCGAACACCATGATATCCTGAAATGCACTCTGCACGCGGGCGAGTTCGCGCCGCACCAGAAAGCGCTGGCCCCATGCGGGGTAAAGGGTCTCATTGACCCAGGTGTCGGTTGTCATCGCGGTCTCCGCAAACGCGACGGGCCGGACGTCGCCGTCCGGCCCGTCATGTTTCGTCGTGGGTCTGGATCAGACGATGCGGCCGCGCCGCTGTTCGTCGAGCTTGATCTCGGTCGGGGTGAACGCCCGCCGCAGGATCGGCAGCGACAGATGCGGGTCGCAGGCGCCGCACATGAAGATGTCCACCGCGGCAAAGCCACGCTCGGGCCATGTGTGGATGGAGATGTGACTCTCCGCCAGCACGACCACTCCCGACACCCCGCCATTGGGCGAGAAGTGATGGAAATGGCTGTGCAGGATCGTCGCCCCGGCGGCGCGCGCGGCGTCGCACAGCGCCGCGTCGATATGCGCGGGATCGGTCAGGTTGTCCGCCCCCCACAGATCGATCAGCAGATGCGTGCCGGCAAACATCATGCCGTCACGCTGCACGAAGTAGTCTTTCTGCGCCTCATTCGCGTTCGCGAGCGGCGTGTCGTTCGTCTGGTTCTCGCTCGGGAACTCCGAGACCATCCCCAGTGGCGTGAGTGCGTCCATCGCTACCCCTTCCAACCAGCAGACAGCCTGTTGGACGCGGTCGGCTTTGCAGCCGGCCGCGTCCCCTGGGGCCAAGGCGGCGGAACATGATGAAAAGGGGGGGGCGGCGCAAGAGCAAATCCTCCCCGCGGCGTGACCATGCTGCACCCCTCGGGTGCGTCAGGGGCGCAGCGCCGTCAGGCTGGCCGGCAGGGCGCGGGCCAGCGCCGCCTCCTGCGCCGCGCGCGGCAGGTCGGGCAGCGCCTGCACCGGGCGTTCGGTCAGCAGCCGCAGCATGTCGGCAAGCTTGCCGTCCTGCACCCGCGCCACCTCGGCGCCGCGCAGTTGCGCCAGCATGGTCTCGTCGCCCGCCTCGGCGGCGGCGGCGGCGAGGCGCAGCAGCGTGCGCGCCGCCGGCGCAGGGAGCGGCCCGGATGGCGGCAGCGTGCGCTGGACATAGCGGGCGAGCGCCGCCTCCGCCGCCGGCCAGTCCTTGGCCGCTTCGAGCAGGCCGGCCTGCGCCTCCTCGGCGGCCGGGGTGTCGAGTGCGGCGAGCGCGGCGACCGCCGGAGCGAGCGCGCCGCGCGCGGCGGTGGCGCGGGCGAAGATCAGGGTGCGGCGCTCATCGAGGTCGGGCGCCAGCCCGGTCGCGGCGGAGGCGGACAGCGCGGTCAGCGCGCCGGTCGCGTCGTTCTGCGCCAACGCCGCCGCCGCCAGCCGGGTGCCGAGTTCGGCGCGGGCGGGACCGGGCGGGCTGGCGTCCATCAGTTTTTGCAGCAACGGCGCAGCGCGGCCGGGCAGGTCGAGCGCCGTCAGCCGGTCGGCGAGCCGCGCGGCGATGTCACGGCCAGCCGTATCGCTGCCCAGCAGATCGGGATTGTCGCCGATCAGCGCCACCAGCTCGAACGCCGGCAGCGGCGCCGCCGCATCGGCGGCGAGCGCCGCGGCGAAGGTGCTGCGCATGCGGCTGTGCAGCTCGGCGCGCTGGTCGGGCCAGGCTTGCGCCGCCGGCCCGTCGGCCGAGTCGCGCAGCAGCGCGAGCGCCGCCCGCCACTGGCCGGCCGCCGCCCGCAGCTCGGCTACGCGCCGGCGCAGCGCCAGTTCGCGCCCGTCGCCGCGCCACGCATAGATCAGCCGGTCGAGCGCGTCCGCCGCCTCTGCCGGTTTCAGCCCGCCGAGGCGCAGCCGCAGTTCCGCCGCATGCACCGCGGCGCGCGCCCACAGCCGCCGGTCGGGCGATTGCGCCAGCCGGTCGAGCGTCGCCAGCGCCGGCGCCGCATGCCCTTCCGCCTCGTCGAGCAGGGCGCGGGCGTAGTCGAGTCCGGCATCGTCCTTGTGTGCGGCGAACAGGCGGGCGGCGGCATCGTGCTCGCCGCCGGCCACCAGGGTTTCGCCGGCCAGCGGCAGCAGCCGCGTCCGCAGCGGCGCCGGATAGGCCAGCAGCAGCGGCAGGGTGGCGGCCAGCACCGGCGCCGCCTGCGGTGCCTGATGCAGCGCGGCGCGGCGCAGCGCCCGCCACAGCGAAACCTCATCGCTGCCGTCGAGCCGCGGATCGTCGAGTGCCGCGGTGTCGTCCAGGCGCCCGGCGAGCAGCGCGGCGATGGCGGCGAGGGCCGGCGCATCGGCCGCGGCGGCGGCGCGGCCATCCTCGATCATGGCCAGATGGGCGAGCGATTGCGCCTCCGCGCCGAGGCCGAGCGCCAGTTCCGCCTGCACCGCGGCGAGGCGCCCGGCGGTGCGCGCCTGGGGCGGCGCATTGGCCGCCGCATCGGCCAGCGCCTGGGCGCGGCGCAGCAGCGCCGCCTGCGGCAGCGCCGGGAAATCCCAGCGCCTTGTCAGCCGCGCCGCATCGGCGGCGGCGAGGGTTTCGGCGTCTGGCGGGTCGAGCGCCAGCCGGCGTCCGCCGTCGCCTTCCAGCACGAAGCCGGGCGGCGCGGCGCGCAGCACCACGTTGTCGGAAATCGGCGCCACGGCGACGCCCTGAAACGTCGCCAGCAGGGTCGCGTCGGGCATCCGCCTGGCGACGGCGACGGCCTCGCCCGGTGCCGTCTCGGTGCCGACCAGCAGCACTCCGCCGGTGTCGGGGTCGGGGATCGACACGACATGGCCGGCGGTGGGCGAGGGCAGCAGCAGCGCACCATTGGCGACGCCGGGGCGGATCGGGGCGAGCGACTCGTGGCCCAGCCGCAGCGTCCAGCCGGCGGCGTCGCGGCCGAGCCGCAGCGCCGCATCCGGCGCCAGCGGCAGATGCAGCACGGTGGCCGCCGGCAGCATCTGGATGGTGGCGGCGGCATAGGCCGGGTCGGCATGCAGTGCGGCGAGGTCGATCGGCCGCGCCTCGTCGAACACCACCAAGGCCTCGGCGCCGCGACGCAAGGCGGCGGCGCCGGTGGCGGCGGCGAACGGCAGCGACAGGGTGCCGGCGGCGCTGCCGGCTGCCAGAGTGACCGGGCCGGTGGCCGGCCCGGTGACCGGCAACGCGACGCGGACGACCGGCACCACCGGCGCCGGCGCCGGTTGCGTCTCGGCGGGCGTGGCCGGCGCAACCGGCGGCGGTGGCGGCGGATGTGGCTGCGGATCGGGGCGCTGCGGCGGGCCGGAAAACAGCACCGCGCGCGGTGCGGTCGCGGCGGCGGCGGCAGGGGCGGCGGCGGTCGGAGGGTCGGTCAGGTCGATGACCAGCCTGCCCGGCAGGTGCAGCGTGCGCCAGCCGGCCCCCGGCGCCAGGGTCAGCGTCACCGTGTCGCGGGCCAGCGTGATCGCCCGCACATTGCGCGGCGCCCGCGGCGCCGGGCCGGCCGGGCCGGGGAGGTGGACGACGACGCCACCCGCCGCGGCGGCGGTGGTCGCGCTGGTGCCGGCCGGCAAGTCGAAGACCAGCCGGCCGAAGCCCGGATGATCGCCGCTGCGCAGCGCCACCGGCAGCGGCTCGGCATGCAGCGGCAGCGCCGCCACCAGGACCAGCGCCGCGGCGCCGCGCCACATCAGTCGAAACTCGCCAGCAGCGCGTCGATGTCGCTCTGGTGCATGGCGTTGGCCGGCAGTTGCGGGCCGTGCAGCAAGGCCTCGCCGGCCGGTGCGGGCGGCGGCGCCGCCGGCGGTGCGGCCCGGCCGGCGAAGGTGCCAACGATCTGGGCGATCTTGGCGTCGATCGTCTTGAGCGTGGCGACCACCTTGGTAATCCGCTGGCCGGTGATGTCCTGAAAGCTGCACGCCTCGTAGATACGTGTCGTCGCCTCCGACAGCATCGCCGCCGCCTCGCCCTGCTGGGTCGAGGCGACGCGGTCGAGCGTTTCACAAACCTCAAGGATGCTGTCGGTCGCCGCCGCCGTATGGGCGACGATGGCGTCCAGTTCGTCGGTGGCCGAGGGGATGTGGCTGGCCGAGATGTCGTCCACCTGCAGCGCCGCGATCTCCGCCCGCGCCGCGGCGATCATGCGGCCGAGTTCTTCAACCTCGCCGAGCAGCCCGGTCTCACGCGCGCTCAGATCGCCGTGCATGGTGGCGAGCACGGCGCGCACCACCTCGGCCACCATCGCCGGGTCGGAGCCGGGATGGCGCGCCCCGATCTTCGCCAGCCGCGTAGCCAGCGCCTCCGCGTCGATGCCGAGATCGTCATGCATGGCTCATCACCCTTTCGATCTTGTCGCGCAGCGTCTCGGCGTTGAACGGCTTGACGATGTAATTCGAGACGCCGGCCTGCTTCGCCGCGACGACATTCTCCGCCTTGCTCTCGGCGGTGATCATGATGAACGGCACCGATTTCAGCCGCGCATCGGCGCGCACCTCCTGCAGCAGCTGCAGCCCGGTCATCGGCTGCATGTTCCAGTCGCTGATGACAAGACCGTAATTGCCGCTGCGCAGCCTGGCCAGCGCCTCGGCGCCGTCGGTGGCCTCATCGACGTTGTTGTATTCGATCTGCTTGAGCAGGTTGCGGATGATGCGCAGCATCGTCTTGTAGTCATCGACGATCAGCACGTTCATCGACTTGTCTGGCGTCATCGCGTGGTCCTTGCGGGTCTCGGTTTGGTCTCAGCCGCCGCCGCCGGTTTTCGCGGGGGGCAAGGCATTGGCACGGGCCCGGAACTGCGCCAGTTCCGCGGTGGCGAGCCGCGCCCGTTCCGGCTGCATCGCGGCCATGATGGCCGCCGCCTTGGCCTCCTTCATCCGATCGAGGATCGGCAGCAGCACCGGCAGATCGAGATCGTTGAAGATCGCACCGGCGTCGCGCGGCTTCATGCTCTCATAGAGCTTGACCAGGCCGCGCCAGTTGGCCTCGTCGCGGTCGTGATGGGCGCTGTCGAGCGCCTCCAGGCGCTTTTGCAGCGCGTCGAGTTCGTCGACGCGGGCGGTGAGTCGCGCCTCCGCTGCCGCCAGCACGCCGTCGCGGCCGGCGAGTGCCGCCTCGCGCGCATCGAGTTCGGCGCGGCGCTTGCGCAGATCGAGCAGCAGGGCGCGTTCGCTGTCGCTGACCGGCGGCTCGGCGGCCGGGACCGCAGCCGGTGCAGGCGCCGGCGGTGCTGGCGGCGTTGGCGCGGCGGCCGGTGTCGGCGCGGGTTTTGCCGGCTGCGCCGCGGCGGTGGGCGGCGTCTCCGGCGCCGCGGCGCGCACCAGCGCCACCGAGCGCACGCCGAGCAGCAGCGCCATCATGGCGATGGTGGGTGGCAACAGGCGGGGGCGCGGCAGGGTCATCTCAGCGCGCCATCCGCAGCGCGGCGAGCAGGTCGCGCTCGGCCTGGCTGTGCGGCGGCGGCGCCTCCGGCTCGGCCATCCGGGTGCGGGCGGCGCGCACCAGCCCATCCAGCCGGTCGGCAAGCTGCGTGCCGCGCTCGGTGAGGAAAAGCATATCCTGCCTGAGCGATTCCGCCGCCTCCACCTGCCGCGCAATCTGCCGCCCGGCGCCGTCCGCCGCGGCGCGCAGCCGTTCGATGCCGAGTTCCGCCTGCCGTGTGCTGGCGTTGAAGCCGGCGACCAGTTGTTCCAGTGCGGCGCGGTCGCGCTTGAGCACGCCGAGCGCGCGTTCCAGCCGCAGCGCATGAAACAGCGTCGCCGCCAGCAGCACGATCAACACCAGATCGAGCATCCATTGCATCGCGCCCTCAGCCCGGCACGCGGGCGATATCGCGTTCGATACGCACGGCGACACGGTTCTTGCGCTGGCCGACGCGCGCCTCGAACAGCGGGCGGGCGCCGCAGCGGATCTGCACCGGGGCGCCGGGCGCGCAGCCAAGCAGGATGCGGCTGCCCGGCCGCAGCCGGATCACCTCGGCAAGCGACATCACCTGTTCGTCGAGCACCACCGACAGGTCGATGTCGGTGTTCCACAATTCCTCGGCGAGATGCGTCTCCCAGATCGAATCGCGGCCGAACTTCTCGCCCATGAACTGCTGGAGCAGCAATTCACGCACCGGCTCCAGCGTCGCATAGGGCAGCAGCAATTCCAGCCTTCCGCCGCGATCCTCCATGTCGATGCGCAGCCGCGCCAGGATCGCCGCATTCGACAGGCGCGAGATGGTGGCGAAGCGCGGGTTTACCTCCAGCCGTTCAAAGCGGAAGGTGATCGGGCAGAGCGGATTGAAACTGGCCGACAGATCGGCCAGCACGACGCGGATCAGCCGTTCGACCAGGGTGCGTTCGATGGTGGTATAGGGCCGACCCTCGATGCGCATGGCGGCGGTGCCGCGGCGCCCGCCGAGCAGCACATCGACGATCGAGTAGATCATCGCGCTGTCCACCACCATCAGCCCGTAATTGTCCCACTCGTCGGCCTTGAACACCGCGAGCATGGCCGGCAGCGGGATCGAGTTGAGGTAGTCGCCGAACCGTAGCGACAGAATGTTGTCGATGCCGACTTCGACGTTGTCGCTGGTGAAATTGCGCAGGCTGGTGGACATGATGCGCACCAGCCGGTCGAAGACGATCTCCAGCATCGGCAGCCGCTCGTAGCTGACGAGGCCGGAGCTGATGATCTTCTGCATGCCGGTGCGGCTTTCGCCGCCGGCGGGTCCGTCGTCGAAGCCCATCAGGCTGTCGATCTCGGCCTGGTTGAGCACCCGCGCCGGCTGCACCGGCGCCGCATCGCCGGCCTCGCCAACCTCGGTTTCGGCGCCCCAGGCGGCGGCGAGGTCGTCGTCTTCGCTGCTCACCGCGCGCGTCCTGCCCTGCGCTGCGGCCACCGCACGGCTGGCCGGCCGAAGCGGTGCTGCCGGATGGCGGCGCCTGTGGCGGGCAATGCGGTGTCGGTGACGGCGGCGGCCATCACTGCACCAGCATTTCGGTGAACAGCACATCGACGATGCGCGCCGGCGCGGCGGCGAGATTGGCCCGCGCGATCAGCTCCTCGCGCAGCCGCCAGGTGCCGGTGCTGCCGCGCAATTCCTCGGGGTGCATCTCACGCAGATAGGTCTGAAACAGATCGAGCAGCCGTGGCATCGCCGCGGTGACGGCGGCGGCGTCCTCGGGCCGCGCCAGTTCCAGGCGCGCATGCAGCTTGACGAAGCTGGTGCGCCGGCCGGCATTGAGGTTGGCGATGATCTCCGGCATGTCGGCAAACACTGGCGCCTTGGCCACCGCCGCCTCGACCGGTTGGTCGGCCGGATGCGCCGGCGGCGTCTTCTTGTCCAGGCCGAGCAGATGCGGCAGCACGCCGCCGAACCACAGCCCGGCCAGGAGCGCCGCCAGCAGCGCCGGCGCGGCCAGCAGCAGCAGCTTCCGCTTGCTCTTGCCGGCCGGCTTTGGCGCCGCCGCCTCGCCCGCATGTGCCACCGCTGCCGTCATCGACCCGTTCCGCAATGTCGTGGCATCCTGGAAGGCGGAGGTTAACGTAGCGTTGCGCCGCCCGGCGGAAGCTGCCGGGCGGCGGCGGCGGCGCCCGGCACATCCTGCCGCCCGCGCCGCCGGCAGTGCGGCAAACCGCGGCGCGGCGGGTGGCACGGCGGTTGCGCTGTGCCGGCGCATGGAGAACATCACCACCATCGCCCTGTCCCGGCTGGTCGCGCAGAGCCGTGCGCTGGATGTTTCGGCGACCAACCTCGCCAACACCGGCACGCCCGGATTTCGCGCCGAGCGGACGCTGTTCACCCAGTTCATGACCCGCCAGCCGCGCGGCGCGCCGCTGACCTATGCGCAGGACGGCGCCACCTATCCCGACCGCACGCCGGGCGAGCGCAAGCATACCGGCGACGCGCTCGACATCGCCATCGGCAATCCGCTGGGCTGGCTCACCGTGCAGACGCCGCGTGGTCCGCGCCTGACCCGCGCCGGACATTTCCAGCTCGGCCCCGACGGGAGCGTCGTGGACAGCGACGGCAACGCGCTGCTCGACGCTGGCGGCAAGCCGCTGCAGACCGCGCCCACCGATCTGCGCCTGACCATCACTGCCGATGGCACGCTGTCCGGCGGCAACGGCCCGATCGGGCGCATCGGCGTGGTGCAGCCGGCCAATGTCGCGGCGCTGACCGCGGAGGGCAGCCATCTGTTCGCTGCCGCCACGCCGACCAGCCCGCTCGCCACGCCGCAGATCATTCAGGGTGCGGTCGAGCAAAGCAATGTCCAGCCGGTGGCCGAGGTCAGCCGCATGATGCAGCAATTGCGGGAGTTTCAGATGACGACGCAGATGATCCAGGCGGAGGTGGACCGGCAGACCAGCGCGATCGACAAGATCATGACGAAGCGGAACTGACGCCATGCGCGCGCTCGACATCGCCGCCACCGGAATGCAGGCGCAGCAGACCAATGTGGAGGTCATCTCCAACAACATCGCCAACATGACGACCAACGGCTACAAGCGCCGGCGGGCCGAGTTTCAGGATCTGGTCTACCAAAATCTGCGTCGTGTCGGGTCCAATTCGTCCGATGCCGGGCAGGTGCTGCCGTCCGGCGCGCAGGTCGGCCTCGGTGTCAAGACCGCGGCGATCTACACCATCAACGATCAGGGCAATCTGCAGCAGACCGGCAACAGCCTGGATATGGCAATCCAGGGCAACGGGTTTTTTCAGGTGACGCTGCCGTCGGGCGAACTCGCCTATACCCGCGACGGCAGTTTCGGCCTGTCGCCGCAAGGCCAGATCGTCACCGCCGACGGCTATGTCGTCTCACCCGGCATCACCATCCCGCAGGGCGCGACGACGGTGACGGTCAATGCCAGCGGTCAGGTGCAGGCGACGCTGTCGGGTCAGTTGGCGCCGCAGGTGGTCGGGCAATTGCAGCTCGCGGCCTTCCCCAATCCGGCGGGGCTCGATGCGCAGGGCAATAATCTGTTCATTGCCACCATCGCCTCGGGCACGCCGGTCGTCGCCACCGCCGGCTCGCCGGGTATGGGCACGGTGCAGCAGGGTTTCGTCGAAACCTCCAACGTCAACGTGGTCAGCGAGATCACCGATCTGATCACCGCGCAGCGCGCCTACGAGATGAACAGCAAGGTCATCACCGCGGGCGATCAGATGCTTTCGACACTGACCAATCTGCGATGAGGTGGAACATGCGCCGGCTGCTGCTGATTGCCTGGCTGTTGCCGCTCTGCGTGCCGGTGGTGCCGCTGCGGGCGGCGACGCTGCGGCCGATGACGACGCTGCTGGCGCCGGTGGTGCGGCTGTCGGACCTGTTCGACGATGCCGGGCCGCTGGCGGCGCGGGTGCTCGGCCCGGCGCCGGCGCCGGGCGAGCGCATCGTCGTCGAGGCGCGGCAACTCGCCGCCATCGCCCGCATGTTCGGGGTGGCGTGGTCGCCGGTCTCGCCGGCCGATGTCGCGGTGCTGGAGCGGCGCGGCCGGCTGCTGCCGCGCGAGGCGGTGCTGGCGGCGCTGCGGCCGGCGCTGGCCGGCGTCGGCGCGCCGCCGGACGGCGAGATCGCGCTCACCGGCTATACCGCGCCGATGATCCCGGCCGAGGCGGCGGCGGCGGCGAGCGTCGAGCAACTCGACTATTCCGCCGCCGGCGGGCGCTTTGCGGCGGCGCTGCTGGTCACCGCCGAGGGCATGGCGCCGCTGCGGCTGCGGCTGTCGGGCGAGGTGGCGGAGATGGCCGACATCCTGGTGCCGGCGGCGGCGCTGCCGGCCGGCGCGGTGCTGCATGCGGGCGATCTGCGGCCGCGGCGGCTGCGCGCCGCAGCGCTGCATGCCGAGGTGGTGCGCGACCCGGCGCAGGCCGCCGGCATGGTGCTGCGCCGTGCCGCCGGCGCCGGCGTGGCGCTGCCGCTCGCCGACCTGCTGCGGCCGGGCACGGTGGAGAAGGGGGCGCATGTTATGATGGCGGTCGAACTCGGCGGTCTGACCGCCTCGGTGCAGGGGGTGGCGTTGTCCGGCGGCGCGCCGGGCGAGCGCATCCGCGTGCTCAACCCGTCCTCGCGCATGGTGGTCGAGGGCGAGGTGCGGCCCGATGGCAGCATCGCCGTGCTCGCCGGTTCGCTGCCGGTGCCGGCCGGCGCCGAGGTGGCGACGCGATGAGGCCGCTGCTGCTGCTGCTGACGCTGCCGCTGGCGCTTGCCGGCTGCGGCAACGTGCTCGACCGGCTGGCCGATATCGGCGGCCCGCCGCGGATGACGCCGAGCAGCGACCCGACCAAGGCGCCCGGCTGGCGCCCGGTGGGCCTGCCGATGCCGCACATCGCGCCGCTGGCGGTAGAGGCGGATTCGCTGTGGCGGCCGGGCGGCCGCACCTTCTTTAAGGATCAGCGCGCGGCGGCGGTGGGTGATGTGCTGACGATTCTGGTCAACATGGCCGACAACGCCGATTTTCAGAACACCACCACCACCACCCGCACCGGCAGCGAGAGCATGGGCGTGCCCAATTTGCTGGGGCTGGAAAACACCATCCCGCGGGTGCTGCCGAAATCCACGCCGGCGTCGCTGGTCGGCACCAGCAGCACCAATGCCAATACCGGCGCCGGCGAGGTCAAACGGGTTGAGACGGTGACGCTGTCGCTCGCCGGGGTGGTGACGCAGGTGCTGCCGAACGGCAATCTGGTGGTGGTGGCGCGCCAGCAGGTGCGGGTGAATGCCGAACTGCGCGAGTTGGTGGTCTCCGGCATCGTCCGCCCGGAGGACATCCACGCCGACAATACCGTCGCCCATGACCGCATGGCGGAGGCGCGCATTGCGTATGGCGGACGCGGCCAGTTGAGCGATTTGCAGGCGCCGCGCTATGGCCAGCAACTGCTGGATATTCTGCTGCCGTTCTGAAATGGCGATTGCCGACGGCGACTCGGCCCCCATGTGCGATGCTGGGCGTGACAGAGACGCGGGAGCCGATAGCGGGCATGACCTTCACCACCGAGACGACGCCGCAGGGCGGATTGCTGACGGAAAGCCATGTTTACAAGCCGTTCCGCTATCCGTGGGCGTATGAGGCTTGGCACATCCAGCAGCGCGTGCACTGGCTGCCGGAGGAGGTGCCGCTCGCCGACGACGTGAAGGACTGGCACAAGAACCTGTCGGAACCCGAACGCAACCTGCTGAGCCAGATATTTCGCTTCTTTACCCAGGCGGATGTCGAGGTGAACAACTGCTATATGAAGCATTACAGCCGGGTGTTCAAACCGACTGAAGTGCTGATGATGTTGTCGGCATTCTCCAACATCGAGACGGTACATATCGCCGCCTACAGCCACCTGCTCGATACCGTCGGCATGCCGGAGGCGGAGTATCAGGCCTTCCTGCATTACAAGGAGATGAAGGACAAGTTCGACTACATGCAGGGTTTCTCGGTCGATAGCCGCTATGATATCGCCAAGACTCTGGCGGCGTTCGGCGCCTTTACCGAGGGGCTGCAGCTGTTCGCCTCGTTCGCCATCCTGCTGAACTTCCCGCGCTTCGGCAAGATGAAGGGGATGGGCCAGATCATCTCATGGTCGGTGCGCGACGAGACGCTGCACTGCCTGTCGGTGATCCGGCTGTTCCGCACCTTCATCGCCGAGAACCCGGACATCTGGACCGAGGAACTGCGCCGCGACCTGTATCTGTGCTGCGCCACCATCGTCGATCACGAGGACGCCTTCATCGACCTCGCCTTTGAACTCGGCCCGGTGGAGGGGCTGACGGCGGCCGAGGTGAAGCAGTATATCCGCTTCATCGCCGATCGGCGGCTGACCCAGCTCGGGCTGAATGCGTTGTATCATGTCGAGCGCAACCCGCTGCCCTGGCTCGATGACATGCTGAATGCGGTGGAACACGCCAATTTCTTCGAAAACCGGGCGACCGAATACAGTCGCGCCTCGACCACCGGCTCGTGGGAAGACGCCTGGGCAGACGTCGCCGGCGTGCGCGAGGAACCGTCCTGGGAGGCACCGCCCGGCCACTGAACCGCCGCTTTTCTGCCTCCGCGCGGCCGCCGCCTTGGGGCTGGCCGCGTGGCGCCTCCCGGACTAAAGATGCCGGAACGTTCCGCGCCGCGAGAAGGCGGCGTGCGGACGGGTAAGGCTGTGAGGGGGGATCCAACTTTGCCGACACATATGACCAACCGGATGGCTGCCGAGTTCATCGGCACGTTCTGGCTGACCTTTGGCGGCTGCGGCAGCGCCGTGCTGGCGGCGGCGTTTCCGTCGCTCGGCATCGGCTTCGCCGGCGTCGCGCTGGCGTTTGGCCTGACCGTGCTGTCGATGGCCTATGCCGTCGGCGCCATTTCCGGCGGCCACTTCAACCCGGCGGTGACGCTCGGCCTGTGGGCCGGGCGGCGCATCCCGGGGTCGTATATCGTGCCATATATCGTGGCCCAGGTGGCCGGTGCCATCGCCGCGGCGGCGGTGCTCTATATGATCGCCAGCGGCAAGCCGGGCTTCGAACCCGGCGGATTTGCCGCCAACGGCTATGGCGATCTCAGCCCCGGCAAATACTCCGCCGCCTCCTGCCTGCTGATGGAAGTGGTGGCGACGTTCTTTTTTCTGCTGGTGATCATGGGCTCGACCGGGCCGGGCGCCGCCGCCGGCTTCGCGCCGATCGCCATCGGGCTGGCACTGACGCTGATCCACCTGATCTCGATTCCGGTGACCAACACCTCGGTCAATCCGGCGCGCAGCACCGGGCCGGCGCTGTTTGCCGGCGGCGCCTATATCGGGCAGCTCTGGATGTTCTGGCTGGCGCCGATCATCGGCGGCATGCTGGGCGGCATCGTCGCCCGCCTGCTCGGCGAGCAGCAGGCGTCGCAGGACAAGCCGCAGATCGGCATGACCACCGACGCGCGGCACTGAGCGCCGGACTGCGCCCTGCTGCGCTCATTTGCGCAGCAGGGACAGCAGCAGGGCGAACAGCAGGATGGCGACGCCCTGCAGCACCACCCGCCATTGCATCAGGCGGTTGGAGCGCGCCGGGTCGCCGCGCGACATCCCCATGATTCCGGCGAACAGCACCGCGAGCGTGCCGAGCATCGCCAGGGCGAGAAGAATGGTCAGCAGGATGATCATGCCATCGTATTAGGGTGTCCGATGCGGTTTGCCAGCCCCGGTGGTTGACAGGCGAGGGTCTGGCGTGATCCGCCTCTCGGTCATGCTCCGTATCCTGCTTGCCCTGTTGCTCCTGCTCGGCGCCGCGGCCCACGCCGAGTCGCCCCCGCCGCCGTCGCCCCCGCCGCCGTCGCCCCCGTCGCCGTCGCCTCCGTCGCCCGCCGCGCTCAACCGCGTCGATGCGCAGCAGGTGCTCGACGTGCTGCGCGACGCGACCAAGCGGCAGCAGTTGATCGCCGTGCTGCAAGGCATCGCCACGGCACTGCCGCCGCCGCCGGGTGCCGCGGCTGCCCCCGCCGCGTCAGCCGAGCCGGCTGCCACGCCGGCCGTGGTGGCAAAGCCGGCGGTGGCGCTGCCGATTCCGCTGGTGCCGGACAGTCTCGGCGCCGAAATCCTCGTCGGCGCCTCGGCGCGGCTGCATCACCTGTCGGCCTCGCTGGCCAACACCGCGCGGGTGCTGACCGATTTTCCGCTGTTCGCGCGCTGGATCGGCCATATCGCGCGCAACCCGGACGCCCGCGCCGAGGTGATCGAGGCGGCGTGGAAACTGGCCGTGGTGATGATCATTGCCGTGGCGGTGGAGCGGGCCGCAGTGCATCTGCTGCGCCGACCGGTCATCGCGCTGGCGCATCGTGTGCCGCATGGCCGGCCGCGCACCGACGCGGCCGATGAGCCGCCAGAGGAGACCGAGGAGGGCACGCGGCTGCGCCGCCGCCCGTCGGCCCTGCTGCTGCTGCGCCGGCTGCCCTATGTGCTGGGACGGTTCGCGCTCGATCTGCTGCCGCTGCTGGCGGTGGCCGCGGTCGGCTATGCGCTGCTCGGCACCCCGCTCGGCGTGCCGGAGACGGCGCGGCTGGTGATCCTGGCGGTGCTCGACGCCTATGTGCTGACGCGCTTCATCGTCACTGTGACGCGGGTACTGCTGTCGCCCGAGGCGCCGCGGCTGCGGTTGATTGCCATGTCGGATCGCGACGCCGCCTATTTGCTGCGCTGGGTGCGGCGCATCGCCATCATTTCGGTGTTCGGCTACGCCGCCGCCGAGGTCGGCCTGTTGTTCGGCCTCTATCGCGTGGCGCATGATTCGCTGCTGAAGCTGGTCTCGCTGGCGGTGCATATCTGCATCGCCATCGTCGTGCTGCAGACGCGCAAGCGCGTCGCCGGCATCATCCGGGCGCGCGCCGGCGCCACCGGCCCGCTGGCGCTGCTGCGCAACCGGCTCGCCGCGGTGTGGCATATCGTGGCGCTGTTCTACATCATGGCGCTGTGGCTGGTGTGGGCGTTCGATGTGCCGGACGGGTTCACCCGGCTGGTGCGGGTGTTCATCTCCACCGTGCTGATCGTGACCCTGGCGCGGCTGCTCAATGTCTCGGCGGTGGGGGCGCTGGACCGGGCGCTGCGCATCGAGCCGGATCTGGCGGCGCGCTATCCCGGCCTGGAATTGCGGGCGCGGCGATACCACCCGGTGGTGCGCGCGATTGCCGGCAGCATCATCTCGACGGTTGCCGCCGTGGTGCTGTTCCAGGCCTGGGGGCTGGACAGTTTTTCCTGGTTTGCCGCCGGCGGACTGGGCGGGCGGGTGGTCTCGGCGCTGGTCAGCATCGCGCTGACGCTGCTTGGCGCGCTGCTGTCGTGGGAGTTGCTCAATGCGGCGGTGCAACGCCATCTGGCGCGACTGTCGCGCGATGCGCAGGCGGCGCGCTCGGCACGGCTGCGCACCCTGCTGCCGATGTTCCGCACCGCGCTGGCGGTGACGATCTGCATCGTCGCCGGGCTGATCGTGCTGAGCGACATCGGCGTCAACATCGCGCCGCTGCTGGCCGGCGCCGGCGTGATCGGGCTGGCGATCGGCTTCGGCTCGCAGAAACTGGTGCAGGACATCATCACCGGGCTGTTCCTGCTGATGGAAAACGCCATGCAGGTCGGCGACGTGGTCAGCCTCGGCGGCCTGTCGGGATCAGTCGAGACGCTGTCGGTGCGCACCATCAAGCTTCGGGCACTCGATGGCTCGGTGCACATCGTGCCGTTCAGCGCCGTCACCACCGTCACCAACATGACCCGCGATTTCAGCTATGCGCTGATCGACATCAGCGTCGGGCTGAACGAGGAACCGGCCGACGTGATCGAGGCGGTGCGCGATGTGGCGCGGTCGCTGCGCGCCGAGCCGCGCTGGGCCAGCGCCATCCGCGACGATCTCGAAGTCCTCGGCATCGAGAAGTTCATCGACCTCGCCTATGTGCTGCGCGTGCGCATCCAGACGCTGCCGGGCCAGCGCTGGGCAGTGGCGCGTGAGTTGAACCGGCGCATCAAGGCGCGCTTCGACGAACTGGCGATCGAAAGCCCGATCACCAGCCATCGTGTGCTCAGCGGCCCGCCGCAGATACCGGCCTCGGCGCTGGCCAAATCGGCGCCGGAGGAGGCGCACTGAGGCGCCCGCCGCTGGCTCAGACCGCCCGGCGGATACCGGTCCAGGCGATTGCCGCCACCGCCGCGGCGGCGCCGAGCAACACCAGCCCGGCCGCCGCGTCGGCATAGGCACCGGCGCGGATGGCGCCGAGGGTGGTGCCGGCGAACAAGGTCAGACCGGCGGCCGACAGGAACACCAGCAGCCGCCGCGTCCTGCGGTCGAGCCGTCCTGCCTGATCGCGAAGCATGTCGTAAATGATGCGCATGTCGTTCCGCCGCGGCAACTCGCCGAAGCGGCAGTCTATCCCTGGCCGGCCGGCTTGTCTCACAAAGCCGTGATGCCGGAGTCGGTCTCGCTGGCGGTCGGCAGACTGCCCTGGCTGCCGGCGCGCGAGCAGCAAATACCGGCGGCGACGTTGGCGCGCCGCAGCGCCGCCGGCATCGCCAGGCCACGATCCAGCCCGGCGGCCAGCACGCCGGTAAAGCAGTCGCCCGCCGCCGTGGTATCGACCACCGTGACGGTGTGGGCGGCCAGTTCGATGTGACCCTGCGGGGTTGCCGCCTGCAGCCCGCGCCCGCCCATGGTGATGACCACCGCATTGCCCAGCGCGCCGCGGATGCCGGCGGCGTCGCCGCCGGTGCCAAGAGCGTTGCCGAGCCAGCCGCCCTCATCCTCGTTCATCACCAGCACATCGACGGCGCGCAGCGCGTCGTCCGGCAGCCGGGCGGCGGGGGCGAGGTTGAGCACGACGCGGGCGCCGCCGGCATGGGCGCGGCGGATCAGCGCCGCGGTTGCCTCGAGATCGGTTTCCGCCTGCAGCAGAACCGTGGTGCCGCGGTGCAGCAGCCGGTCCTCGACCTGCTCGGCGCGGGCCAGCAGATTGGCCCCGGCGGCGACGGCGATATGGTTGTTGCCGGCCGGATCGACGCAGATCGCGGCGCATCCGGTCGAGCTGTCGGCCTCGGCGACGCGCGACAGATCGACGCCGGCGGCGCGCAGCGTGGCCAGCGCCTGTGCGGCCAGCGCGTCGCGCCCGACGGCGCCGGCGAACAGCACCGTCGCCCCGTCGCGCGCCGCGGCGACCGCCTGATTGGCGCCCTTGCCGCCCGGCTCGACGCGCATCGCCCGCCCCAGCACGGTCTGCCCGCGCTCGGGCAGCGCCGGGAGCGGGAAGATCAGGTCGAGATTGATCGAGCCAAAGCAGACGATCATGTCACCCTCTCGAACAGCACGTCCTCGACAAGGCGCGGGTTGCGGTCGAACACGGCGATCAGCCGCAGCACCGCGTCGTCGGGACGGCGCTGGCCCTGCTCCCAGGCTTCCAGGACAGACGGATCGACGCCGAGCACGGCGGCGAACAGAGATTGTGAGAACCCGTGCCGGTCGCGAACCGCGGTCACATAGGCGGCGACATCCTCGACGACCCGCCGCCGGTGCAGATCGACGTCAAGTGCGGCAAGGTCGTGCGCCAGCGCGTCGATCCCACCATCCGTCGGGATCTTGCAGAAGGCCCGGTTCTTTGCGGCAAGATCGTTGATCGCCGCATGCGCGGCGCGCAGCGACATGCCTGAGCTGAACAGCCGCCGGGCCACCGTCACCGCGCTGGTGAACGGCCCCGGCCGCCGTTGCAGCATGACATCGACAAGCTGGTCAGAAAACAAGCGGTCGTGGACGGCGGCCCGGACCGGCCCCAGACGTTCGAGTCGCACCCTCAACTCGGAGTTCATCGACATCCAAGGCTCCCTTTGCCCATCGGGCCAGTGCACGCAGGCGACGCGCGCCGATCAGATTAGGACCGGCGCCGAGGAAATGGCAGCCCGAAAGCTGCGCCGACCGGGCGCCGAGGCTCAGTCCGGCAATCAGTTCGACCGTATCGACACCATCCGAGAGCAGGGCCCGCACCACGTCACCATCGAATTCGAGATCGACAATGGCCCATGTTTCCGCTGTCATGCAGGGTCAACCACCCCGCCCCAGCGCCGCCATCATCTCCGCCCATTCGCGCTTCGACAGGCCGCTGCCCTCCTGCGCCACGCTCTCCCCGGCCAGCATCCGCCGCAGCACCGCCAGCATGCCGGCGGAGAACGTCACCGCGCCCAGCCGGTAGTCGCGGAATGCCGCCACCGTCTGCGGCACCCAGGCCTGCGCCATCGCCAGCATCGCCTCGGCATAGACGCGGATTTCATACTGCGCATGGGCGTCGCTGCGCAGCGCCAGGAAGTGCAGCAGATTGTACAGGTCGGACTTCCAGTACCATTGCGTGTAGCTGTTCAGCGTCAGGTTGATCCGCGCCAGTTCCCGCGCCAGCCCGTGCGTCTCCAGCAGCGTCGTGTAATCGTCATGGCTGCGCGCCGCATCGGAGCGCAGCAGCGCCAGCACCGCCGCCGCCGCATCACCCTCCAGCACCGCGCCGCGGCCCTGGCGGTTGGTGGTTGACTGCAGCGCCAGATGCTCGGGGGCGGGGATGTAGAACTCGCGGTCGAGAATCGAATAGCGGGCGGAGTATTCATTCACGTTCGCGGTGCGGTGGCGGATCCATTGCCGGGCGACGAAGATCGGCAGCTTCACATGGAACTTGATCTCGCACATCTCGAACGGCGTGGTGTGATGATGGCGCATCAGATAGCGGATCAGCCCGGCATCCTCGCTTACCTTGCGGGTGCCGCGGCCATAGGAAACCCGCGCCGCCTGCACCACCGCGGCGTCGTCGCCCATGTAGTCGATGACGCGCACGAAGCCGTGGTCGAGCAGCGGCACCGGCGCGAACAGCAGCGCCTCCAGCGCCGGCACGGTGGCGCGGCGCGTCGGCGCGGTGGCGGCGCGCGCCGCCTCGATCTCCTCGCGTTGGCTGTCGGTCAGGCTCATGGCGCGATCTCCGGCGGGCGGTGCACGGTCACTGCGGGCAGCGCCCCCGTCCAGCGCGCCACCTCGACCAGACAGCTCTGCGCGCTCGGCCCCTGGCCGAGCCGCGAGGTGCCGACATCCTGGGTCAGCACGTTCGGGTTGCCGTGGACGCACAGGCTGCCCGGCACGCCCGGATGCTCGGGGTCGAACCAGGCGCCGGTGGACATCACCGCGACGCCCTGCCGCAGCCCCGGCTCGATGCGCACGCCGGCGAGGCAGGCGCCGCGGTCGTTGAACACGCGCACTACCTCGCCCGCACCGATGCCGCGCGCCGCCGCGTCCGCGGGGTGCAGCCGGATCGGCTCGCGACCGTGGATTTTGCTGTCCTGGCTGACCCGCCCCTGATCGAGCTGGCTGTGCAGGCGCGTCGCCGGCTGACTGGTCAGCAGATGCAGCGGGAAGCGCGCCGCCAGCGCCGCCCCGGCATATTCGCGCGGCGCCTGCCAGACCGGATGGCCGGGGCAGTCAGCGTAGCCGAAGCCGGCGATGGTGGCGGAAAACAGCTCGATCCGCCCGGATGGCGTGTTCAGCGGCGCTGCCGCGGGATCGCCGACAAAGGCGGCGAACGGCACCGTGCCGCGCTCGGGCGCCGGCACCTCGACCGCGCCGCGCTCCCAGAACGTCGCGAACTCCGGCACCGCGACGCCGAGCCGGCCGCAGGCGTCGCGCCAGCGCAGGTACATCGCCTCGAGCCACGCCGCCGCGTCGCGCTGCCCGGTGAACCGCTGGCGCACGCCGAGCGCCCCGGCGATGTCGGCCATATAGTCGAACTCGTCGCGCGCCTGGGCATAGCGTGGCAACGCCTGCTTCATCGCCAGCACGAAGCGGTCGTCGGAGGACGAGCCGATGTCGTCGCGCTCCAGCGTCGTCGTCGCCGGCAGCACGATGTCGGCGTGTCGCGCCAGGCTGTTCCACCACGGCTCGCTGACGATCACGGTTTCCACCCGCGCCCAGGCGCGCAGCAGCCGGTTGAGGTCCTGGTGGTGATGGAACGGGTTGCCGCCGGCCCACCAGATCAGCCGCGTGTCGGGATATTCCAGCCGCCGCCCGTTGTAGTCATAGGCGCCGCCCGGCCGTTCCAGCATCTCGGTCAGCCGCGCCACCGGGATCGCCGCTTGCACGGGATTGGGCAGCGGCGGCAGGCTGACCGAGGGCAGCGCCAGGCGCGCCGCGCCGCGGCCGTTCATGCTGCCATGGCCGAACGACAGGCCGCAGCCCGGCCGGCCGAGTTGTCCGAGCATCGCCGCCAGCGCGGTCAGCATCCAGAACGGCTGCTCGCCATATTCGGCGCGCTGCAGCGACCATGTCGCGGTCAGCATGGTCGGCCCGGCCGCCGCCGCCCGCGCCAGCGCCGCGATCTGCGCCGCCGGAATGCCGGTTTCGCCCTCGGCCCAGGCGGGGCTGCGCCCGGTGGTCAGCACATAGTCGCGCAGCCGTTCCCAGCCGGTGGTGCAGCGGCGGAGGAAATCGACATCGGCCAGCCCGTCGCTGAACAGCACATGCGCCATGCCGAGCATCAGCGCCGTGTCGGTGCCCGGCCGGATCGGCAGCCACTCGGCGGCGGCGGACGCCGGCATGTCGCCCTGCACCGGGGAGATGTTGATCAGCCGCACCCCGGCGCGCGTCGCCTGCGCCAGCCCGTCGGCCATCTCGTGCCGCCCGGCGCCGCCCGAGGTGATCTGTCCGTTGCGCAGCAGGATGCCGCCGAAACACAGCATCAGCCGGGCATTGGCGGCGATGTCGCGCCATTCCGGCACGGCGCCCGCGATGGTGGCGATGTTGCCCAGCACATGCGGCAGCAGCGTCATGCCGGCGGCGAAGGAGTAATTCGTCACCTGCCCGGTATAGCCGCCGGCGGCGGCCAGCAGCCGGTGGAGCTGCGAGCGCGCATGATGGAACCGCCCCGCCGAGGCCCAGCCATAGCTGCCGCCGAACAGGCTGGCCGGGCCGTGCGCGTCACGCACCCGCGCCACTTCCCCCGCCACCAGCCGGGTCGCGGTGTCCCAATCGACCGGCACGAACGCCTCGCCGCCGCGCGGCGTGCCGCCGCGGCGGTCGCCGTCGAGCCAGCCGCGGCGGACATGCGGCCGGTCGATGCGGGTCGGCGCATGCACCGCATCGGGCATCGAGGCGAGCAGCGTCGGCGGGTTCGGGTCGCCGGGGAAGGGCCGGGCGGCGCGCAGCCGGCCGTCCTCCACCTCGGCGGTGAAGGCGCCCCAATGGGCGGCGTGCGGACTGAATTGCGTCATGCGGGGTTCCCCCAGGACCGGCGGCAGCCCTAGTATGCGCGATCCGGTGAAGGAAGCGCCATGACCCCGCCCCGCGCCAACTCGGCTGCCGCCCGCGATGCCGCCTATGCGCTGCATCCATACACCGACCTCAAGACGCATCTGGAAACCGGCCCGCTGGTGATCAGCCACGGCTCGGGCGTGCGCGTGTGGGACGACAGCGGGCGCGGCTATATCGACAGCGTCGCCGGGCTGTGGTGCGCCTCGCTCGGCTTCTCCAACGAGCGGCTGGTCCAGGCGGCGGCGAAGCAGATGCGCACGCTGCCATTCTACCATTCGTTCGCCGCCAAGTCGCACGAGCCGATGATCGATCTGGCGGAGATGCTGATCCAGCGCGCGCCGGTGCCGATGAGCAAGGTGTTCTTCGCCAATTCCGGCTCGGAGGCCAACGACAGCGCCATCAAGATGGTGTGGTATTTCAACAACGCGCTCGGCCGTCCGAAAAAGAAGAAATGCATCGGCCGGATCAAGGGCTATCACGGCATCACCGTCGCCGCCGGCAGCCTGACCGGCCTCGCGGCCAATCATCGCAGCTTCGACATCCCGCTGCCCGGCTTCATCCATACGATGGCGCCGCACCACTACCATGGCGCCGAGCCGGGCGAGAGCGAGGAGGCGTTCGCCACCCGCTGTGCCGACGAGCTGGAAAAACTGATCCTGGTCGAAGACCCCGACACGGTGGCGGCGATGTGGGCCGAGCCGGTGATGGGCGCCGGCGGCGTGATCGTGCCGCCGCGCACCTATTTCGAGAAGATCCAGGCGGTGCTGCGCAAATACGACGTGCTGCTGGTCGCCGACGAAGTCATCTGCGGCTTCTGGCGCACCGCCAATTACTGGGGCACGCAGACGCTGGGGATGCAGCCCGACATCATCACCTGCGCCAAGGCGCTGTCGTCGTCGTATTTGCCGATCAGTGCGGTGATGGTCAATGAACGGGTGTTCCAGGGGCTGGCGGAGGAAAGCCACACGCTCGGCAGTTTCGGCCATGGCTACACCTATTCCGGCCATCCGGTGGCCGCCGCGGTGGCGGTGGAGACGCTGAAAATCTACGACGAGACCGATATCGGCGGCCATGTCCGCGCCGTCGGCCCGTATTTGCAGACGCAATTGCGGCGCCGTTTCGCCGGGCACGAACTGGTCGGCGAGGTGCGCGGCATCGGCCTGATCGGCGCCCTGGAACTGGTCGCCGACACCGCCACGCACAGCAACTTCGATGCCAAGATGAAGGTCGGCGCGCGCGCCGCCAAGCTGCTGGAGCAGCACGGCGTGATCGGCCGCAACCTGTTCAACGACACCATCGCCTTCAGCCCGCCGCTGATCATCAGCGAGGCGGAGATCGACGAAATGCTCGACGGCGTCAGCCATGCGCTCGACGAACTGGCGGTGCAGCTACGCCGGGAGAAGATCGCCGCGGTCGGCTAGGGGATGCCGCGCGCCGCCGTCAGGTCTGGCGCCGTCAGCTCTGGCGGTGGCCGGCGCGGCGGCGCCTAGCGCACCCGGCTCACCGTGTAATCGGCAACCCCCATCAGCGCCTGGCGCACCGCGCTGTCGGGGAACGGCGTCAGATCGGCCTTGGCGCGCGCGGCGAACTGCACCGCGCGGTCGAGCGTGGTGCGAATCGCGCCGCATCGCTCCATCAGCGCCAGCGCGTGATCGAGATCGGCCTCGGTCTGCTCCGATGCCTCGATCGTGCGCTGCCAGAAGGCGCGCTCGGTGGCGTCGCCGGCGGCATAGGCGGCCAGCACCGGCAGGGTGATCTTGCCCTCGCGGAAATCGTCGCCCACCGTCTTGCCGAGCACCGCCTGATCGGCGGCGTAGTCCAGCGCGTCATCGACCAGTTGGAAGGCGATGCCGAGATGCGTGCCGTAGTCGCGCAGCGCCGTCGCCTCGCCGGGCGGGCGCGCCGCGACCACCGCGCCGACCTCGCAGGCGGCGGCGAACAGTGCCGCCGTCTTGCCGCGCACCACGTCGAGATAGCGTTCCTCGGAGGTCGAGAGATCGTTCTGCGTCACCAGCTGCAGCACCTCGCCCTCGGCGATCGTCGCCGCGGCGGCGGAGAGGATGCGCAGCACATCGAGCGAACCGTCGGCGACCATCAACTGAAAGGCGCGGGCGAACAGGAAATCGCCGACCAGCACCGATGCCTTGTTGCCGAACACCGCATTGGCGCTGGCGAGGCCGCGGCGCAGCACACTCTCATCGACCACGTCGTCGTGCAGCAGCGTCGCGGTGTGGATGAACTCGACACAGGCGGCGAGATCAACATGCCGTGCGCCCCCGCCATAGCCGCACAGCCGCGCCGCGGCCAACGTCAGCACCGGGCGCAGCCGCTTGCCGCCGGCGGCGACGATATGCGCCGCAAGCTGCGGGATCAGCGCCACCGGACTGTCCATGTGCGCGACGATGACCTGGTTGCACGCCAGCAGGTCGTCGTGCACCAGCGCGCTGAGCGCGGTCAGCGCATCCGCCTCGGCGATCGGCGCAGCATCGGCGGTATGAAGGCTGACTGCGCCCAACTCTGTCTCCCGAATGGATGGCCCGGCGGACTTGTGCGCAGCTTCGCCGCCGCGGCACCATATCGGCGGCCCGGAAGAAGGGTCAAGCCAAGGCGATTCAAAGCCTTGCCAACAGCAGGTCGATCGAGGACCGGAATGCGCATCGTCGCCAGCACCAACAATCAGGTACGGCTCAGTTTCCTCCAGGCGCTGCTGCGCGATGCCGGCATCGCGGCGGTGCTGCTGGATGGTCACATCAGCGCCCTGGAGGGTGGCATCGGCGCCTTCCCGCGCCGCCTCGCTGTCGCCCCGGAGGACGAACGCCAGGCCCGCCGGGTGCTGCGCGAGGCCGGCGAGGGGTGAGCCAGACGCTGCTTGGCGGACGGGTGATCCACGCCCAGCCGGCGCAGGGCCACCGCACCGGCATCGAGCCGGTGCTGCTGGCCGCCAGTATCGCCGCGCGGCCCGGCGCGCATGTCCTGGAGGGCGGCACCGGCAGCGGCGCGGCGCTGCTCTGCCTCGCCGCACGGGTGCCCGGCCTGACCGGGCTGGGCATCGAGCGGCTGCCCGCCGCCGCCGCCATCGCTCGCGCCAACATCGCCGCCAACGGGTTTGCCGGACTTGCCGTGTCGGAAGGCGATCTGACGACGCTGCGGCCGGCCGGTCCGTTCGACCATGCCTTCGCCAATCCGCCCTGGCACCTGGAACATGGCACCGCCTCGCCCGACGCGGCGCGCGACCTCGCCCGACGCGGCGCGCCGGACCTGCTGGCGCGCTGGGCGGCGGCGCTGGCCGCGCCGCTGCGCCGGCGCGGCTCGCTCACCCTGGTCCTGCCGGCGGGGCTGCTGGCCGACGGTCTGGCGGCGCTGGCCGCGGCCGGGTGCGGCAGTTTCGCCGTGCTGCCGTTGTGGCCGCATGCCGGCCAGCCGGCCGGGCTGTTGCTGCTGCGCGGCATCAAGGCCGGCCGCGGACCGACCCGGCTGCTGGCCGGGCTGGTGCTGCACGAGCCGGCCGGCGGCTACAGCGCGGCCGCCGGGCAGGTGCTGCGCGACGCCGCGGCGTTGCCCTGGCACTGAGGATTTACCGTCCGTTCAGCGGTCAGGGTTAAGCGGGGCTATGCCCGCCGTCCCTGCCCCCGGCCCGCCGCATTCGCCGCTGCCGCTTGCCGGCGCGGGCGGCGCCGGGCCGCTCATCGCCGGCCGCTACGCCATCGACCCGGCCCGCCCGCTGCCGGAGGCCGGCGGCGGGCTGGCGGCGTTCGCCGTCATCGACCATGCCGGCGGCGAGGCCGCGCTGATGGCGGTGCAGGTGCCCGAGCGTGCCGCCGCCCGCCCGCTGGTGCTGGCCGGGCTGCCGGACGCCGAGGGCATTCTGCGGCCGCTCGCCCATGGGCCGGGGGACGCGGGGAAATGGTTCGTCATCTGCCCGGCGCCGCCGGGCCGGCCGCTCTGGCCGGTGGCGCGGCCGTGGACCGAGGCGGAGATTTTCGCCCTGCTGCTGCGCCCGGTCGCCGCCGCGCTGGAGGTGCTGGGCGGGCGCGGCGTCACCCATCGCGCCATCCGCCCGGATAATCTGTTCCGCGCCGCCGCCGCCGCCGCCCCGGTGGTGCTCGGCTGCGCCTGGGCGGCACCGCCGGCGATGCACCAGCCGGCGGCGTTCGAGGCGCCCGGCGTCGCCATGTGCCTCGCCGCCGGGCGCGGCGAGGGCAGCGCCGCCGATGATGTCTATGCGCTCGGCGTCACCGCGCTGGCGCTGGCGCTCGGGCGCATGCCGTGGGCCGGACTCGCCGATGACGAGCTGATCCGGCGCAAACTGGAGCATGGCAGTTTTGCCGCGCTGGCCGGCGAGGCGCGGCTGCCGCCGGGGCTGGCCGAGTTGCTGCGCGCCATGCTGGCCGAGGACCCGGCGCAGCGCCCGTCGGTGGCGCTGCTGCTCGATCCCGATCAGGCGCGCGGGCGCCGCGCCGCCGTCCGCCCGGTGCGCAAGGCGCAGCGGGCGCTGCTCATCGGCGCGCTGCAGATCTGGGACATCCGCTCGCTGGCCTATGCCCTGGCGCGCGACCGCGCCGCGCTGCGGCTGCTGCAGGACGGGCGCGCCGACCACTGGCTGCGCCGCGCGCTCGATGACGGGGTGCTGGCCAGCCGGCTGGAGGAGCTGGCGCGGCGGCGGCTGGCCGACCATGCCAGCGACGATGCGGCGGCCGACGCGCTGCTGCTGCTGCGCGCCATCGCCGTGCTCGACCCGCTGGCGCCGCTGTGTTGGCAGGGCGTGGCGGTGTGGCCGGATGGCATCGGCGCCGCCCTGGCGGTGCATGGCGAGGCAAATGAGCGGCTGGCCGCGCTGGTCGTCGCCGAGGCGCCAGTGGCCTTCGCCGCGATGCGTGGCGAGGCCGAGCCGAACCCCGCGGCGCGCGCCGCCGCCCGCGCCCAGCGCGCCCTGCTGCAACGGCGCGGCTGGTCCGGCGGGGCGGCGCGGCTGTGTTACGCGCTCAATCCGCTGCTGCCGTGCCGCAGCGCCCTGGTCGGCGGCGTGCCGGTGGCGCGGCTGGCCGATGTCCTGCCGGCGCTGGACATGCTGGCGGCCGGGCAGCCGCGCGGGGTGACGCTGGACGGCGAGCTGGTCGCCTTCATCGCAGCGCGGCAGGAGCATGGCATGGACGGCGTGCTGAGCGAGCCGGCCTCGCCGCTGGCCGCGCTGCGGATTCTGGCCGGGCTGCAAACGGCGCTGCGGGCGGGGCGCCTGCCGGCGCTGGCGGCGGCGCTGGCGGCGGCGGTGGAGCCGGCGGTGCCGCCCTGGCACAGCCGCGCCCGTCAGGCGGCCAAGCAGCGGGCGGCGGCCGAGGCGTCGGCCACCGGGGACCTCGCCGCCTTGCTGGCGGTGCTCGACGATGCGGCGGCGCGACGCGACGATACCGCCGGGCTGCGTCAGGCCGCCGCCGCCGCATCGCGCATCGACGCCGCGCTGGCGGCGCTCGATCAGGGCGCCCCGGCGCGCAGCGCGGCGGCGCGCGCGCTCGGCCAGGAGATTGCCGGGGCGCTGGCGCTGGCGGCGCTGGCGGCGAGCGGCGTGGCGGCGCTGCTGCAATGAGCGCACCCTCCGCCGCGGCGCCGCGGCGCGGTCCCGGCCTGTGGCTGTTCGGCCTGGGCTGCGGCGCGCTGGTGACGCTGGCGACGCCGGTGGCGGTGCTGGCGGCGCTGCTGTTGGCGCCGTGCGGCGTTGCCCTGGTGCTCGACACCGCACCCGGCCGGCCGACGGCGCGCCCGGTGCTGCTGGCCGGGCTGGCCGGCGGGCTGCATCCGCTGCTGACCCTTTGGGGCGGCGGGGACGGCATTGCCGGCAGCCTCGCGGCGGCGGACCTGCCGACCATCGCCATCGCCTGGGCGGCGCAGGGGGCAGCGTGGCTGGCGGCGGAACTGGCGCCGTTCGCCGTCACCCTGGCACAATTCGCCCGCAGCCGGATCGAGGCGGCACGGCTGCGCGCCGAGCGGGCGGCGCTGGAACAGGAATGGGGCCTGCCGCCGCCGCCCGGATGAGCGGCGGCGCCAGGGTGGACGATCAGGATAGGACGATCAGACGGCAGCAGCGGCGGCGGCGCCGCGATCGGCGGCGGCGCGGCGGCGTTCGGCGACCTGGGCGTGCATCGCCTTCTGCAGCTTCTCGAACGCCCGCACCTCGATCTGGCGCACCCGCTCGCGCGAGATGTTGTATTGCTGCGAAAGGTCTTCGAGCGTGGTCGGATTGTCCTTCAGCCGCCGCTCGATGAGGATGTGGCGCTCGCGTTCGTTCAGCGTCTTCAGCGCGCCGTTGAGCAGGGCCTTGCGCCCGGTCATCTCCTCGCGCTCGGCGATGGCGGTTTCCTGCGTTTCCGTCTCATCGATCAGCCAGTCCTGCCACTCACCCTCGCTGTCGGCGCGGACCGGGGCATTGAGGCTGTGGTCGGGCGCCGACAGGCGGCGGTTCATGCTGACCACGTCCTGCTCGGGCACGTCGAGCGCATGGGCGATCTTGGCCACCTGCTCGGGCTGCAGATCGCCGTCTTCGATCGCCTGCATCTGGCCCTTCAGCCGGCGCAGGTTGAAGAACAGCTTTTTCTGCGCCGCGGTGGTGCCCATTTTGACCAGCGACCACGAGTGCAGGATGTATTCCTGAATCGCCGCCCTGATCCACCACATGGCATAGGTGGCGAGGCGGAAGCCGCGATCCGGGTCGAACCGCTTGACCGCCTGCATCATGCCGACATTGCCCTCGCTGATGAGTTCCCCCACCGGCAGGCCATAGCCGCGATAGCCCATGGCGATCTTGGCGACGAGACGAAGATGTGAGGTGACGAGCTTATGCGCCGCCTCCATGTCCTGCTTGTCACGCCAGCGGCGCGACAGCTCCAGCTCCTCCTCGGCGGTGAGCATGGGGAACTTGCGGATCTCCTGGAGATACCGCGTGAGGTTGCCCTCGGGGGCGACGTTAATGACGGCAGAGGCCATCGTAGGCTCCTTTCGTCGGCGCGGCGGACGACATACCCTTTACGGCGCATGCGGCCGGCCGGTTTCACGGCACGCCGATCGGAATTGGTCGGCGCGAGTGCGCAAAGCGGACCGATAAGCCCCGGCGGCGGCCCCGGACTCAGGCAGCCGTCGCGCCGGACGGTCATGCGACGCGCGGCACTCCGCGCACGCCGTAGGCAGATTTGGTATATAACGGTCCGCCGCTGCCGTCAATAATGCGGACTGACCGGGTCCTGATTAAGTTTTAGCCATATCCGCGGCGACCAGCAGAAGCTGCATGTCGGCCGGCGGCGGGGTGGTGAACAGCAGCGCCGCGCCGGTGCGCGGATGGGCAAAGCCGAGCCGGGTCGCGTGCAGCGCCTGGCGCGGAAAATCGAGCAGGGTGTGGCGCAGCGCCTCGGGCAGGGCGCGCGCCGCGGCGGGGATGCGGCGCAGATAGAGCGGGTCGCCGACCACCGGATGGCCGATGTGCGCCAGATGCACCCGGATCTGGTGCGTCCGGCCGGTGGCCAGGCGACATTCCAGCCATGCCAGCGCGGCATCGCGCTGCGCCAGGGTGCGGTAATGGGTCAGCGCCGGTTTGCCGTGGCGGCTGACCACCGCCATGCGCTTGCGCTCGCGCGGGTCGCGGCCGATGTCGCCGGTGATGTCGCCGGCGGGCGGGTTCGGCAGGCCCCAGACCAGCGCCAGATAGGCCCGGTCGATGTCGCGCGCGGCGAAGGCGGCGGAGAGGGCGGCGAGCGCCGGTTCGCTCTTGGCCACCACCATGACGCCGGAGGTGTCCTTGTCGAGCCGGTGGACGATGCCGGGCCGGCGCTCGCCGCCGATGCCGGGCAGGCTGTCGCCGCAATGGGCGAGCAGCGCGTTGACCAGGGTGCCGTCTTCATTGCCCGGCGCCGGGTGAACGACGAGGCCGGCCGGCTTGTCGAGCACCAGCAGGTCGGCGTCTTCATAGAGAATGGCGAAGGCGATGGGCTGCGGCGCCGGGGTCGCGGCGACCGGCGGCGGCAGGGTGAGGGTGTAGCGGGCGCCGGGGCGCACCGGCTCGGCCGGCTCGCTGAGCGGCACGCCATCGCGGCTGACGCGGCCCTCGATGATCAGGGTCTTGACCCGCGAGCGCGACAGCGTCGCCAGCGACTCGGCCAGGAAGCGGTCGGCGCGGATGCCGGCATCGGCCTCGGTCGCGGTTGCGTGGTGGGTCGTTTGTGGGGAGGGTGGGGCGGCCATGCGGCGTCCGTTAGCGCGGATGGGCGGTCGCGGGGAGGGGCGGCGCAGGGAGGATCGGATGGCGGCGTTGAAGGCGGCGGTGATCGTGATGGGGGTGCTGATCATTGCCGGCGTGGCGGTGATTATCGCGGTGCTGGCGCAGCGCGCGCTGGCGCCGTCGGCGGCATCGGTGCAGGCGGTGCTGGACGAGCCGGCGGGGACGCGGATTGCATCGGTCTCGACGGCGGGCGACCGGCTGGCGATGGCGTTGCAGGGCGGCGGCCCGGACCGGGTGGTGGTGGTGGACCTGCGCAGCGGCCGGGTGACGGCGCGGGCCGGGCTGGCGCGATAGCGCCGCGGTGGTGGTTGCGGTTGTCAAAGATCAGCGGGCGCGCGGACGCGCCGCGGCGTCACGCGGGCTGTGGCCGGGCGGTGCGGCGGTCGGATGCGGGCGGGGCGCGCGCCGGGCGTGGCCGGCGGCGCG
>JAJZES010000008.1 GCA_021845985.1 Pseudomonadota bacterium
GGCGGTGGTGGTGCCTCGGGCGGCAACGGTTCCGGCGGCGTCGGCGACGGCGGCGCCGGGGTTGGCGCCTCGGCCGGCGCCGGCGTCGGCGACGGCGCGTCGGCCTTGCTCGTTTCCTGCGGCGGGGCCTGAACGAAATTGAGTTCCACCGAGTCGTCCGGCGGCGGTTCCGGCGTGCGCCAGCTTGGCAGGCCGAGCAGCAGCAATGCCCCCAACAGCAGATGCAGCAGCGCCGACACCACGGCGCCGCGGCGGAGCAGCGGGGTCATCGCATCCGACACGCGCCTCGCCTCACGGCTTGGCCGGCGTCGGCGCGACCACTGGCGCCGTGGCCGCGGCAGCAGGCGCGACAGGTGCGGCGCCGCCGGCGGGCGGTTCCGACAGCAGCGCCGCCTTGGTAAAGCCGCCCTGCACGATGGTCCCCATCACCTCGATGATGCGGCCGTAGCTGTTGGCCCGGTCGCCGCGGACGAAGATGCGGCGGTCCTTGTTGTCCTGCACGATGGCCCGCAGCTTGGCCACCAGATCGGGCAGATCGACCTTCTGGTCCTGCAGGTACACCTGCCCCTGCGCATCGACCGAGACGGTCAGCGGCTGGCTGTCCTGATTGACCGGGTTGGTGGTGACCTTCGGCAGATCGATGTTGACCGCGGTGCTCATCAGCGGCGCGGTGACCATGAAAATGATCAGCAGCACCAGCATGACATCGACCATCGGCGTGACGTTGATCTCGGCCAGCGGCCGGTATCGCCCGCGCGCGGCCTTGCCGTTCAGCCCCATCGCCATGTCAGGCCCGCTCTTCGCTCTGGCGCGACAGGATGGCGCCGAACTCGGTCCCGAACCCCTCCAGCCGGGCGGCGAAGCGGGCGAGGTCGGTGCTGAGTTTGTTATAGGCGAGCACCGCGGGGATTGCCGCGACAAGGCCCATGGCGGTGGCGAACAGCGCCTCGGCGATGCCCGGCGCGACCACCGAGAGGTTGGTGTTGTGCATCGCCGCGATGGCGGAAAAACTGTGCATGATGCCCCACACCGTGCCGAACAGGCCGATGAACGGCGCCGTCGAGCCGACCGAGGCGAGGAAGATCATCCATTTCTCCAGCCGCTCCATCTCGCGCTGGATGGTCACCGCCATGGCCCGCTCGACCCGGTCGCGCACGCCGCTGCGGCTCATGTCGGCACCGGCGACGCGCAGCGAGCGGCGCCATTCGCCCATCGCCGCGCCGAACACCGCGGCCATCGGATGCGCGGGCTTCTCGCCCTCCTCCTCGAACAACTCATCGAGGCTGCCGCCGGACCAGAACCGGTCCTCGAACGCGGTGGCGGCGCGGCCGGCGCGGCGCAGGCTGGTCACCTTCTCGAAGACGATCGCCCACACCCAGACGCTGGCCAGCAGCAGCGCCACCATGACCAGCTTGACGAGCATGTCGGCCTGCAGGAACAGGCCCAGGACGGACAAATCGCCGGAGGCCACGGCGCCCCCGAGATTAGCTGCATCGACCGCACGATCCACTCTCTTCTACCCCTCACCCAATGCCCCGGCCAGCCCGCGCAGCCCCTGCCGCCAGCGCGGCGGGATGCGGGCCGGGCGCAGATCGGCCAGCCGCACGCAGGCCAACTGCAGCTCGGCCACCGCAAGCGCCGTGCCGTCGCGCCGGAAATCCTGGCGCAACGTCACCGTCGCTGCGCCGACTGCAAGCGGCCGAGTCGTGACCGTCAGCAGGTCGTCAACCCGCGCGGGCGCCAGATAATCCAATTTTGCGCGCCGCACCATGAATATGAGGCCGAACTGACGTGTCATTTCCGCGTGGGAAATATCCAGGTCGCGTAACGCCTCAGTGCGCGCCCGTTCCGCCAGTCGCAGGAAATTGCCGTGATAGACCACGCCGCCGGCGTCGGTGTCCTCATAATAGATGCGGACAGTGTAATGGTGGCCAGCGTCCGCCGGCGTGGGCGGCGGATGAGGGTTCATTCATCGTCCCCTGACAGATCGAGCATCGGCTGGCTGCCGGGCGGCGGCAGCAGCCCGAGGTGGCGCCAGCCGCGTTCGGCCAGCACCCGGCCGCTTCGGGTGCGCAGCACCAAGCCTTCCTGGATCAGGAACGGCTCGATCACCTCCTCCAGCGTGTCGCGCGCCTCGGCCAGCGCCGCGGCCAGCGTCTCCACCCCGACCGGGCCGCCGTGATGGTGTTCGGCGATGCGGCGCAGATAGCGGCGGTCCATCGCATCGAGGCCGAGCGCATCGACCTCCAGCCGGCGCAGCGCGGCATCGGCGATGGCGCGATCGACCGGCACGTCGCCGGCGACATGGGCGAAATCGCGCACCCGGCGCAGCAGCCGCCCGGAGATGCGCGGCGTGCCGCGTGACCGGCGGGCGATCTCGGCGGCGCCGTCGGCGGTCAGCGCGAAACCGAGTTTTTCCGCCCCGCGGGCGACGATCAGCTCCAGCTCGGCCGGGGTGTAGAACACCAGCCGCAGCGGAATGCCGAAACGGTCCCGCAGCGGCGTCGCCAGCAGCCCGGCGCGGGTGGTGGCGCCGACCAGGGTGAAGGGAGCGAGGTCGATGCGCACGCTGCGCGCCGCCGGTCCCTCGCCGATGATCAGGTCGAGCTGGAAATCCTCCATCGCCGGATAAAGGATCTCCTCGATCGCCGGCTGCAGCCGGTGGATCTCGTCGATGAACAGCACGTCGCGCGGCTGCAGATTGGTCAGGATCGCGGCCAGATCGCCGGCCCGCTGGATCACCGGCCCCGAGGTGGCGCGGAAGCCCACCCCCAGCTCGCGGGCGACGATCTGCGCCAGCGTGGTCTTGCCCAGGCCCGGCGGCCCGTGCAGCAGCACATGATCGAGCGCCTCGCCGCGGGCGCCGGCGGCCTGAATGAACACGCCGAGGTTTTCCCGGCTGGCGCGCTGGCCGATGAACTCGGCGAGCGATTGCGGCCGCAGACTCGCCTCGGCCGCATCCTCGGCGGCGCGCGCGGGGGAGACGGGGCGCTCCGCTTCGGTCATCGACGCGGGCCGCCGCTCGCCCGCCGCGCCGGATCCTCGAACTGCTCGATGGCGACTTCGATGAGCAGCGATTCCCCGTCATCTTCGGGACCATAGGCGCGCAGCACCGCCACCGCCCGCCGCCTGGCGGCGATGACATGCGGGGGGTCGCGTCCGATCTCCTGAGCGAGCCGATTATATAACAGGAACAAATCCGTTATGAACAAGTCGAACCTGCCGCCGCCGGCCATGCCGCGGAGCCGATCGACTAAGCGCCGATGATCTGATCGATATTCAAGGTCAATTTGACACCGCTGCGCAACAGCTCCTCGATCCGGCGGTCGAGCGCGGCGCCGGCGTAGCCGCGCACCGACAGCTTTTCCGCGAGCCGCCGACGGAACTCGGTTTCCGCATCATCCAGCTTGAGGTTCGCAGCACCTTCGGGCATCGCACGCAGCCTTGCTTGAAACAACTTTGTATCACGCCGCCACTGCCGGTTCAAACGCAGCGGCGGCAGTTCAGCGCGCCAGTTCCTGCAGGCTTTCGCGGATCAGCGTGGCCAGCGCCGCCGTCTCGCCCAGCCGTTCCGCCGCGCGCGCCACCGCGGCCAGCGCCTCCGGGCGGCGATAGCCGAGGTTGAGCAGGGCCGACAGGGCGTCGGCGGCGGCATCGCCGGGGGGGGGCGCGAAGACCGGAGAAAATCCCGCGCCGGCGGGCATCGCCCCGGCCTTCTCGCGCAGCTCGGTCAGCAGCCGGACGGCGAGCTTGGCGCCGACGCCGGGGGCGCGGGTCAGCGCGGTGCGGTCGCCAGCCTGGATCGCCGCCACCAGATCGCGCGGCGACAGCGCCGACAGAATCCCCAGCGCCACCTTCGCCCCGACACCCTGCACCGTGGTCAGCAGGCGGAACCAGTCGCGCTCCGCCGCCTCGGCGAAACCGTAGAGCAGGATCGCATCCTCGCGCACATGCGTCTCGACCAGCAGCATCGCGCTGCCGCCGGTCGGCAGTGCGGCGAGGGTGCGGGTCGAGGCATGCACCAGATAGCCGACGCCGCCGACATCGAGCACGCAGCGCCCGTCCTCCAGCGCGGCGACGCGGCCGGTGAGCCGGGCGATCACGCGCCGCGCATCCCGGCGGCGACGCGCAGGCGGCTGGCCCGGTGATGGGCGTGGCAGATCGCCACCGCCAGCGCATCCGCCGCGTCGGCGCGGCCGATGCGCGCGCCGGGCAGCAGGCGGCGGACCATCTCCTGCACCTGTTCCTTGGCCGCGCCGCCGGTGCCGACCACCGCCTTCTTCACCGTCTTGGCGCCGTATTCAGTCACCGGAATCCCGACCAGCGCCGGCGCCAGCAGCGCCACGCCGCGGGCATAGCCGAGTTTCAAGGTCGCGGTGCCGTTGCGGTTGACATAGGTTTCCTCCACCGCCGCCTCGTCCGGCCGATGCAGCGCCAGCAGCGCCGCCAGCGCATCGTGCAGCGCGCGCAGCCGCTCGGGCACCGATGCCGCGGCGTCGGTGGCGATCACCCCGTCGCCGAGATGGCGCAGCCGGTTTCCATCGCACTCCAGCAGCCCCCAGCCGGTGAAGCGCAGGCCGGGGTCGATGCCGAGCAGCCGCGCCACGTCTCAGGCGGCCGAGAGCTGCTGCATGACGGCGTCGGCGATCTCGAAATTGGCATAGACGTTCTGCACGTCGTCGCTGTCCTCGAGCGCCTCCAGCAGTTTCAGCACGCTGCGCGCGGTGTCTTCATCGAGGGCGACGGTCATCGTCGGGCGCCATTCGGCGCGCGCCGATTCGGGCGCACCGAAGCGCGCCTCCAGCGCGTCGCGCAGGGTGAAGACTGCGTCCGGGGTGCAGGTGATCTCATGCCCGTCCGCGCCGCTCTCGACATTCTCCGCGCCCGCCTCGATCGCCGCCTCCAGCATGGCGTCCTCGCCGGCCGCCGCCGCCGGGTAGCGCACCACGCCGAGGCGATTGAACAGGAAGGCGACCGAGTTGGTTTCGCCGAGGGTGCCGCCGTGCTTGCTGAACGCCGAGCGCACGTCCGAGGCGGTGCGGTTGCGGTTGTCGGTCAGCGCCTCGACGATGATGGCGACGCCGGCCGGGCCGTAGCCTTCATAGCGGACATCGACATAATCCTCGCCGCCGGCGGCGCCGGACGCCTTTTTGATGGCGCGATCGACGGTATCCTTGGGCATGTTCTGCTCGCGCGCGGCGGCGACGGCGGCGCGCAGCCGCGGGTTGGCCGCCGGGTCGGGCAGGCCGTTGCGCGCGGCGACGGTGATCTCGCGGATCAGCCGGGCGAACTGGCGGGCGCGCCGCGCATCCTGCGCCCCCTTGCGGTGCATGATGTTCTTGAACTGAGAATGGCCGGCCATAGCGCTCCTCCTGGCCGCGGCTGCTTACACGCTCGGGCGGATCGGCGACAATCGGCCGCCCTCGCGCAGCGGCGCGATGCGTCGGGCGAGGCCGGTGGCGTCGTCGGTTTCGACGAACACGCCGCTGAGCGTCGCCGGCCCCTCCGCCGGCTGCAGCCGCTCGCCCGGCATGCGCCGCCAGAACCGGGCGATGGCAAGATCCTTCTGCATGCCGATGACACTGTCATAATCGCCGCACATGCCGGCATCGCTGATATAGGCGGTGCCGCCGGGCAGCACCTGGTGGTCGGCGGTCGGGCAATGGGTGTGGGTGCCGACGACGAGGCTGACCTGGCCGTCGAAGGAATGGCCGAAGGCCATTTTCTCGCTGGTCGCCTCGGCGTGGAAATCGATCACGATGGCGGCGACGGTGACGCCGAGCCGGTGGCGCGCCAGTTCGACGGCCGCGCCGCGGAACGGGCAGTCGAGCGCCTCCATATAAAGCCGGCCCATGGCGTTGAGCACCAGGGCGCGGCGCCCGTCGGTCAGCTCGACCAGGGCGTTGCCGGCGCCGGGGGTGCCGGGCGGGAAGTTGATCGGCCGGATCAGGCGCGGGGTTTCGGCGATATAGGGGATCAGCTCGCGCCGGTCCCAGGCGTGGTTGCCGAGGGTGATGACGTCGGCGCCGGCGGTGAAGATGGCGCGCGCCATGTCGGGGGCGAGGCCGAAGCCGTGCGAGGCATTTTCGGCGTTGACGATGACGAGGTCGGCGCGCAGATCGGCGCGCAGCCGCGGCAGGGCGCCGACGACGCTGTCGCGGCCGGTGCGCCCGACCACGTCGCCGAGAAACAGGATGCGCATTCAGAAGTCCCTGAAACGGGTGATGCCGCGTTCGGTGGCGACGGCGTGCAGGACCACGTCATGCGCCTCGGCGGGCACCGCGTCGAGTTCCTGGGCGGCGAAGGCGGCGCCAATGGCGATGGCCCGGGGCAGCCGGTCGAGCGTGCGGTCGTAATAGCCGCCGCCATAGCCGAGCCGCCGGCCGCTGCGGTCGAAGGCGAGCAGCGGCACGAACAGCAGGTCCGGCACCCCCGGCGGCCCATCGGGGCGGCAGGTGCCGAAGCGTTCGCCGATCATCGCCGCCCCAGGCTGCCAGTGGCGGAACATCAGCGGCTGGCCGAGCGGCGGCGTTTCGGGCAGCAGGATGGCGTGGCCGCGCCCATGCAGCGCGGTCAGCAGCGGGCGGAGGTCGATCTCGCCGGCCATCGGCCAGAAGCCGGAGATGGTGGCGCCGGGCGGAATGGCGAGATCGCCGAGCACATGCGCCGCCAGCGCCGCGCCGCCGGCCGGGTCGCATCGGGCACGGGCGATGCGGGCGCGGGCGCGCGCCTGCCGCTTCAGCGCATCAATGTCGGAGAGGGAGTGCGGAGCCGCCATGGCCGTTGGCGTTGACATCCTCCCAGAGCCTGCTTTCACAGGTGGGCACCAGATACCGTGACCACGATCACGACAGAGCCAGCTCCCGGGAGGTTGCTATCGGCCCCGGGGATGAATTGCCTGACGCACCGGGCAGCCCCGCCCCTCTATAATGGGAGGGGCCGCCGGCAGATGCAATGGCCGGGCGGTGGGTCGTTCGTTGTTTATTCGTAATATCATCAGGCGTGCAGATACGCCGCGGCATCACGCGGGAAACCGCCCGGTGAAGCGGCGGAGGAATTGCGGCGGGGCGCGGGCGCCGCGGGGCCGGTCGTCGCGCGGGATGGCGCGCGTGGGCGGCACGGCCGGGGCATGCGGCGGCTGGCGCGGGGTTGGCCGGCGCGTGGTGGGCCGCGGCGGCAGTTTGGGGCGGGCAACGGCCAGCATGCGGCAGAGCGGGCGCAGCAGCCGGTCGATGCCGGGGGCGGCCTCGAGCAGGGCAATCATGTCCGGCTGGGTCAGCAGATACTGCAGTTGCGAGGCATAGCCGCCGGCCGCCGGCACCGGCCCGATCAGCCAGCCGGCGCGCCGCGGCAGGCGGCTTGCGGGTTTTCGGGATGCTGGGTTTTGCGGCGCGGCGCGCGGGGCGCGCCGGACGATGGGGGGTTTGCCGGCGGCGGCGCGGGCGGCGAGGCGGGCGATGCGGATGGAGGCCCGCCGTATGCGTGTCCAGACCAGCAGCAGCAGCGGGATCGGCAGGAAGCCGCCGGGGCCGCGCGCCGCCACCGCCTTGCACAGATCGTCAAGGATGCGGGCGAGGCGTTCGGCCGCGGGTGGGAGTGCGGGGGTCACGAACGGAACAAGAACATGGATGGGGCTGGCTGGGCAAGTGGATTTTGCTTGTGGCGGGTTTACGCCAGCGAGGGCGGGGGTTTTCGGTCGTCTGATGCCGACCATGACGGTCGGGGGATTCTGGCACCACCGAACCATGAGCGATCCGCGGTTGTGGCATCAGTCGGGTACCGGCCAATAGTCGCGGTCGCTCATCTGCTCGAACGTCCAGGGGCAGGACGCGGGAAATGTCTCCCGCGCCAGATTGGCCTCGCAACGATTGCTTCTGCCGCCCGGCTGGACCTGCCATTTCAGCAGATGCAGCAACAGCACCTTGAGCCGGTTGACCAGTTCGCGCTTCTCCGCCCGGCCCATGCTCTCGATCTCCTCGGCGATGTGGCCGATATCGGCTTCGGAGACCTTGCCGGCGCGCAGCTATCCGGCCTGCTCGTTGGCCCAGGCGTAGAAATCTTCGTCGAACATGGCCGAATTGCTCATCCCGCCGTGCTCCTGCGGCGCAATGTCGCCGCCTATCGTTCTAGTCCTGCGGCAATTTCCTCCGCGCGCGCCGCCAGCCGGCCGAGCCGCTGGGCCAGTTCCGGGTCGGCGGCGGCCGGCGGCTCTGCCCGCTCCTTGGTCTCGCGCTGCACCGCGCGGGCGGTGGCGGCGCGGGTCTGCTCGCGTTCGAGGCGCAGATCGTGGATCTCGTCGGCCATCAGCAGCGATGCCAGCACCAGCAGCCGCGCCTCGCCGCTGTTGCCGCCCAGCGCCTTGATGCTGTCAACGCGCTTCTCGACCTGCGCCGCCATCGCCTGCAGGTGCTGCTCCTGCCCGTCCTCGCAGCCAACGGTGTAGGCGTAGCCGTTGATCTTAACCGTTACCTGGGCCAACTCGGCACTCCCTCAAGCGTCATGAACCCGGCAGAGCGCCGCGCAGATGCGCGATCAGCGCATCGAGCCGGCCGGCAATCGCCTTGATGTCCGGGCCGGGCGGCGGCGCCGCGTCGGGGGCGGGCCGGCCGGCAAGGTCGGCGATCCGCGCCAGCGCCCGTTCCAGCCGCGCCGCGGCCTCGGCCGGGTCATCCTGATCCGCCAAGTCCGCCTCCGCGCAGATGACCTTGAGTTTCAACCAGCGGCACGCTTCAAGGTCAAGAGTGAACCCGGCGTCATGTTGCTGCACCAAACAGTGATCGTGCATGGTCTGGCGGAGGCGCGCGCGGCGCTGCGGCCGGGCTGGCCGGTGACGCTGCTGTCGGCGCGCGGCGCGGCGCTGCACGGCGGCTGTCTGTGGTGGCGCGAACTGGTTGCCGCCGCCCGCGCCCGCCACCCGGCAACCCCGGTGCTCGACGTGCTCGACTGCGCCGATGCGCCGGGTCAGGCGATGGCGGCGCTGCGCATCGGCCAGCGCCTGCTGCTGCTCGATGCCGCCTGCCCCGCCTTCCCGGCCGTCGCGGCGGCGGCGGCGGTGCTGGGCGCGGCGGTGCTGGACGCGCCGCCGGCGGCGCTCGACCTCGGCAACCCGGCGGCCCGCCGCCGGTTGGCCGGGTGGCTGGCGGCGTCGCGCAAGCCCGCGCAAAGATGACTCGCGGCCGCCGCCGCGCTACCACCCAGGCCACAGTGACGGAGGACAGCCATGCGGATCACGCCCAAGGTGAAAGAGATTCTCGACTGGTACGAGAGCGACAACCCCGGCAGCAAGACCAACCTCGCCCGCATTCTCGGCCACGGCCGGCTCGGCGGCACCGGCAAGCTGGTGATCCTGCCGGTCGATCAGGGTTTTGAGCACGGCCCGGCGCGCAGCTTCGCCGCCAACCCGGCGGCCTATGACCCGCGCTATCATTTCCAGCTCGCCGTCGATGCCGGATTGTCGGCCTATGCCGCGCCGCTCGGTATGATCGAGGCCGGCGCCGCCAGCTTCGCCGGGCAGGTGCCGACCATCCTCAAGCTGAACAGCAGCAACAGCCTCGCCACCACCAAGGATCAGGCGGTCACCGGATCGGTGGCCGATGCGCTGCGGCTCGGCTGCGCCGCCATCGGCTTCACCATCTATCCGGGCAGCGAATACGCCTTCGACCAGATGGAGGAGCTGCGCGCGCTCTCCGAGGAAGCCAAGAGCGCCGGGCTGGCGGTCGTGGTGTGGAGCTACCCGCGCGGGCCGATGCTGGACAAGGCGGGGGAGACGGCGCTCGATGTCTGTGCCTATGCCGCGCACATGGCGGCGCTGATGGGCGCGCACATCATCAAGGTGAAGCCGCCGACGGCACATATCGCGCTCGACGCCGCCAGGAAGGTTTACGAAACGCAGCATATCGATGGCGGCACGCAGAAGGCGCGCATCGCCCATGTGGTGCAGGCGTGCTTCGCCGGCCGTCGCCTCGTCGTGTTTTCCGGCGGCGAGACGAAAAGCGATGTCGAGGCGATCTATACTGAAATCCGCGCCCAGCGGGACGGCGGCGCCTCGGGCGCGATCATCGGGCGCAATACGTTCCAACGCCCGCGCGACGAGGCGCTGGCGATGCTGAACACGATCATCGGCATCTACAGCGACGCCGCCTGATGAGCGCCGGCGCGGAGGGCTGCCGACTGTATCTGGTGACGCCACCCGCGCTCGACCTGCGCGATTTTCGCGACACGCTCGCCGCCGCGCTGGATGCGGGCGATGTCGCGGCGGTGCAGTTGCGCCTGAAAGACTGTGACGACGACGCGCTGCGCCGCGCCATCGACGCGCTTCGCCCGGTGGTGCAGGCGCGCGATGTCGCCTTCCTGCTCAATGACCGGCCCGATCTGGCGGTGGCCGGCGGCTGCGACGGGGCGCATGTCGGGCAGAGCGACCTCGACGCGGCGGCGGCGCGCCGGCTGCTCGGCGACCTTACGCTGGGCGTGACCTGTCATGACAGCCGCGACCTCGCCTTCGCCGCCGGCGAGGCGGGGGCCGATTACGTCGCCTTCGGCGCCTTCTTCCCGACCGCGACCAAGGCGGCGGCGACGCGCGCCGATCCCGATATTCTGCGCTGGTGGACGGAGCTGATGGAGTTGCCGGCGGTCGCCATCGGCGGCATCAGCGCGGCCAACTGCGCCCCCCTGGTGCAGGCCGGGGCGGATTTCCTTGCCGTGGTCGGTGCCGTCTGGCAGCACCCCGAGGGCGCCGCCGCCGGGGTGCGGGCGATGAATGCGGCGATCGCGGCCGCCGCCGGGCGATGACGGCACGGCGCCGGGGGGTGGCGCCGTGCCGTCGGCCGTGCTGCCGATCAGCCGGGCAGCAGCACCTTGTCGATGACCTGGATGACGCCGTTCGACTGGTTGACGTCGTAGGTGGTGATCTGCGCGGTGCCGCCCTTGGCGTCGGTGACGGTGATGTTGTGGGTGCCGTTCATCATCAGCGTCAGCGGCGCGCCCTCCACCGTGGTCAGCGTGGCGCGGCCGTTACCGGCCATGATCATCTTCTGCATATCGGCGAAGTCGAGATGACCGGGCACCACGTGATAGGTCAGGATCTTGGTCAGCGTCGCCTTGTTCTCCGGCTTGACCAGCGTTTGCACGGTGCCCGGCGGCAGCGCGTTGAACGCCTCGTTGGTCGGCGCGAAGACGGTGAACGGGCCGGGCCCCTTCAGCGTATCGACCAGCCCCGCCGCCTTCACCGCGGCCACCAGCGTGGTGTGGTCGGCCGAGTTGACCGCGTTATCGACAATGTCCTTGCTGGCGTACATCGGCTGCCCGCCGACGGTGACCGGCTTGGTGTCGGCCATCGCCATGGTCATCGGCTGCGCCGAATCGGCCATCGAGCTGCCGGCCATGCCTTGACTGCAGGCCGCGAGCAGCAGGGTCGCCAGCGCCGCCGGCACCGTCTTGCGCAGATCCATATCCGGTTTCCTTCCGCCTCGGGGGCAGCACCGTTGCGCCCCTTGCACAGTCGTTACCGGCGGCCGACGCCCGCGGATGCGCCGACCGCCGATGTTCACGGGTTCGTGAACCGGCGGCGCGCGCGCCATCCGGCTTCCGACATTTCCCGAGCAGCGAGGCAATGATGAGTCTTCCCTCCCGCTTCTGGCAGGACCTGCCGTGGACCGCGTTCCGCACGCTGCCGGCCGACACCGTCGCGGTGCTGCCGGTGGCGGCGATGGAGCAGCACGGGCCGCATCTGCCGGTCTCGGTCGATACGGTGATCAATCAGGGCATTCTCGCCCGCGCCCTCGACCTGCTGCCGGCGGAGGCGCCGGTGCTGGTGTTGCCGACCCAGGCGGTTGGCCTGTCGGTCGAGCATATCCGCTTTCCCGGCACGCTGACCGGCTCGGTGGAGACGCTGCTCGGGCTGTGGACGGAGCTCGGCGAGGCGGTGGCGCGGGCCGGGGTGAAGCGGCTGGTGATCCTCAACAGCCATGGCGGCCAGCCGCAACTGGTGGACATGGTGTGCCGGCGGTTGCGCGGGCGGGCGGGAATGTTCGCGGTCGCCTGCATGTGGTCGCGGCTGGGCAAGCCGGAGGGTTTGAGCGACCCCGGCGGCATTCATGGCGGGCTGGTCGAAACCTCGCTGATGCTGCGGCTGGCGCCGCATCTGGTGGAGATGTCGCGGGCGGAAAATTTCCGCAACGCTTGGCTCGATCAGGCGGCGCAGTTCACCACGCTGGTGCCGGAGGGGCCGGTCGGCTTCGGCTGGGAGACGCAGGACCTGCATCCGCAGGGCGCGCTCGGCGACGCCAGCCGGGCGACGGCGGAGATCGGCGAGCGGGTGCTCGCCCACGCCGCCGGCCGGGTGGCGGCGCTGCTGGAGGAGGTGCGGCGTTTCGACGTGGCCGCGTGGCTGCGGCCGGGATTGCCCGAGGCGTGAGCGCCGGCGCCTGGATTATGGGCGGCGGCGCGGCATGGCGGGCGGCCGGGGCGGCGGCGCGGCGCGGCACGCCGGTTGCAAAGCGGCGGGCCGCAGGGGGATTTATGGACGCAGCCGAGGCGCCGACGCAGATGCCGACGCGACCACTGATCGACATCTGCGGCGTCGCCAAGACCTATAGCGGCGGCACGCACGCGCTCCAGGGCATCGACCTCGCGGTGCGGCAAGGCGAGTTCCTCAGCCTGCTCGGCCCCTCCGGCTGCGGCAAATCGACGCTGCTGCGGCTGATCGCCGGCCTCGGCGAGCCGAGCGCCGGGCGCATCGAATGGCCGTCGGCGACCTATGACGCGGCCGGGCGGCCGGAGCGCAGCCTCGGCTTCGTGTTCCAGGAACCGACGCTGATGCCGTGGGCAACGGTGTTCGACAACGTGTTCCTGCCGCTGCGCCTCGCCGGGCAGCGGCGGCGCGCCGTCGCCTTGCGGGTCGAGGAGGCGATCGCCCAGGTCGGACTGGGCGGCTTCGCGCGCGCCTATCCACGCCAGCTTTCCGGCGGCATGCGCATGCGGGTGTCGATCGCGCGCGCGCTGGTGATGCACCCGAAGGTGCTGCTGATGGACGAGCCGTTCGCGGCGCTGGATGAGATTACCCGCATGCGGCTGAACGACGATCTGCTGCGGCTGTGGCAGGCCGGCCACTGGACGGTGATTTTCGTCACCCACAGCGTCTATGAGTCGGCGTTTCTGTCAAGCCGCATCGCGGTGATGGGGGCGCGGCCGGGGCGCATCGCCGAGCTGATCGAGGTGCCCGCGCCCTATCCGCGCGACGAGGCGTTCCGCACCTCGGCCGAGTACAACGAGTATTGCCGCCGCACCTCGGCGGCGCTGCGGGCGACGCTGCCCGATGCCGGAGCGTTGCCGTGATGGACGACAACGCGCCGCTGCCGCCTGGCCTGCGCATCATCGTGCCGCTGCTGCTCGGCGGCGTCATGCTGGCGTTGTGGCAGGGGCTGGTGTGGTGGCTGGAGGTGCCGAAATTCGTGCTGCCGGCGCCGACGCTGATCGCCCAGTCGCTGTACAACGACTGGGGCACGCTGATTGTCTCGTTGTGGATCACGCTGCGCATCACGCTGATGGCGTTCGTCATTGCGCTGGTCTGCGGGGTTGCCCTGGCGGTGCTGTCGGCGCAGTCGCGGCTGGTGGAGATCAGCATTTTTCCCTATGCGGTGATGCTGCAGGTGACCCCGGTGGTGGCCATCGCGCCGCTGATCCTGATCTGGGTCGGCCTGGAGCATATCGACCGGGCGCTGCTGATCCTCGCCACCATCGTCGCCTTCTTCCCGATCCTGTCGAACACCACGCTGGGGTTGAAAAGCGTCGATCACAATCTGCGCGATCTGTTCGTGCTGTATGGCGCCGGCGCCGGCCAGCGGCTGCGTCTGCTGCAGCTGCCGACCGCCCTGCCCTATCTGCTCGCCGGCATGAAGATTTCCGGCGGGCTGGCGCTGATCGGCGCGGTGGTGGCCGAGTTCGTTGCCGGATCGGGCACCGGCGCGGGGCTGGCGTGGCGCATCATCGAGAGCGCCAACCGGCTGAACATACCGCGCATGTTCGCCGCCTTGATCCTGCTGTCGGCACTCGGCATTGTCATTTTCCTGCTGATGGCCGGGCTGCAGACGATGTTGCTGCGCCACTGGCATGAGAGCGCCGTGCGGCGCGAACGGTGACCATGATCCTGCCCGAGCGGACCGACTTCATCCTGCGCAACGCGACGCTGCCGGGGGCGCTGCTCGACCCGCAAGGCGCCGACGAGACGGTGCTGCGCGACATCGCGCTCGAACATGGCCGCATCGCCCGCATCGCCCCGCCGGGCGTTCTGGCGGGCGACGGCGTCGATCTCGACCGCGGCATGGTCTGGCCATGTCTGGTTGATCTGCACACGCATCTCGACAAGGGCCATATCTGGCCGCGGGCGGCCAACCCGGACGGCACGCGGCAGGGGGCGCTGGCCACCGTCGGCACCGATCGCGCCGCCAACTGGTCGGCCGCGGACGTGCGCGCGCGCATGGCGTTCGGCCTGCGCTGCGCCTATGCCCAGGGCACCGCGGCGATCCGCACGCATCTCGACAGTATCGGGCCGCAGCCGTGGGTTTCCTGGCCGGTGTTTCGCGAACTGCGGGCGGAATGGCGCGGCCGGATCGAGCTGCAGGCGGTGGCGCTGTTTCACCCCGAGGCGGCGCAGGACCATGCGTGGCTGACCCGGCTGGCCGATCTGGTCGCCGAATCGGGCGGGGTACTGGGCGGCGTGCCCTCTATGGAGCCGGGTCTGGCGGATTTTCTCGGCCGCGTGTTTCTGCTGGCCGAGCAGCGCGGCCTCGATCTCGACTTTCATGTCGATGAGACCGGCGACCCGGCCGCGGCGACGCTGCGCGCCATCGCCGAGACCGCGCTGGCGCGGCGCTTCCCCGGCCGCATCGTCGTCGGGCATTGCTGCAGCATCGCCGTGCAGACGGCGGCGGAGATCGACCGCACGCTCGATCTGGTGGCGGCGGCGCGGCTCAATGTCGTCAGCCTGCCGATGTGCAACATGTACCTGCAGGACCGCAGCGCCGGACGCACGCCGCGCTGGCGCGGCATCACCCTGCTGCACGAGATGCGCGCCCGCGGCATCAGCGTCAGCGTCGCCAGCGACAATTGCCGTGATCCGTTCTACGCCTATGGCGATCATGACATGATGGAAGTGTACCGCGAGGCGACGCGCATCGCGCAGCTCGATCATCCGATCGGCGACTGGCCGGCCTGCGTCGCCGCCGCCCCCGCCGCGGCGGCCGGGTTTGCCGCTGGCCGCATCGCCGAGGGCGCGCCGGCCGATCTGCTGCTGCTGCGCGCCCGCAGCTTCAACGAGCTGCTGTCGCGCCCGCCGGCCGACCGCATCGTGCTGCGCGGCGGGCGGCCGATCGCGCGGACGCTGCCCGATTATCGCGAACTCGATGCGCTGCTGGGGGTGGCATGAACGAGGCGATCGACTGGCCGGATTTCGCCGCCTCGCTCGGTGGCGTGCAGGTCGAGCAGGACCGCGCCCTGGTGCGGCAGAAATCGCGTGATTTCTACTGGTACAGCCCGGTGCTGAAAGACCGCCTGCGCGGCGTCTCGGCCGATCTGGTGGCGATGCCGCGCGACGAGGCCGAGGTGATTGCGGTGCTGCGGCGCTGCTACGCCGCCGGCATTGCGGTGACGCCGCGCGGCGGTGGCACCGGCAATTACGGCCAGGCGATGCCGCTGCATGGCGGCGTCGTGCTCGATCTGATGGCGCTGAACACGATCCATCCGGTCAGCGGCGGCACGCTGCGCGTCGGCGCCGGCGCGAAACTGGGCGAGATCGAGGCGGCGTGCCGGCCGCAGGGCTGGGAACTGCGCATGTTTCCCTCGACACGCCGCACCGCGACCATCGGCGGCTTCGTCGCCGGCGGTTCGGGCGGCATCGGCTCGATCAATTTCGGCCAGTTGCGCGAGGCCGGCACGCTGCTCGCCGCCCGCGTGGTGACGATGGAGGCCGAGCCGCGGGTGCTCGAACTGCGCGGCGCCGAGGTCAACCGGGTGCATCATGCCTACGGCACCAACGGCATCATCACCGAGCTGACCATCGCCCTGGCGCCGGCCCAGCCGTGGATCGACTATGTCGTCGGCTTCGATGGCTTCATGCAACTGGCGCGCTTCACCGATGCCGTTGCCTGCGCCGACGGCATCGCCAAGCGGCTGTGTTCGGCGGTCGATGCGTCCGCCGCCGGCTGTTTCAGGCCGCTGGCCGAGGTCATGCGGGCGGGCGAGTCGCTCGGCTTCTTCTTCATCGCCGCGCAGAGCGCCGCGGCGTTCGAGGAGTTGCTGGCCGCCGCCGGCGGGCGCATCTGCCGCCGGTTGAGCGAGGCCGAGGCGGGCGATGCCGTGCCCGCCTTCGAGTTCACCTGGAACCACACCACGCTGCAGATGCTGAAGGTCGATCGCGGCATCACCTATCTGCAGACGCGCTATCCGCAGCCCGATTATCTGGCGACGCTGGCGACGCTGAACGCGCTGCTGGGCGACGAAGTGCCGCCGCATCTGGAGTTCATCCGGGTCGGCGGCGCCGTCGCCTGCGCCGGCCTGCCGCTGATCCGCTATACGACGCCGGCGCGGCTGCGCGAGATCATCGGTATTTTCGAGGCGCATGGCTGCACCGTGTTCGACCCGCATACCTATGTGCTGGAAGACGGTGGTATGAAGCAGACGGATCGAATGCAACTCGAGTTCAAGCGCCACGCCGATCCGCGCGGCCTGCTCAATCCCGGCAAGATGCGCGGCTGGGGCGACGTGAAGGACTGATCGGATGCGGGTGCTGGTGATCTACGCCCATCCGCTGGAGACCAGCTACGCCGCTGCACTGCACATGACCATGCTGCGCGGGCTGCGGGTGCATCACGAAGTCCAGAACCTCGATCTCTATGCCGAGGAATTCGATCCGCGGCTGAGCCGCGAGGAGCGGCTGAATTATCACGATACCACAGCCAATATCGCGCCGGTCGCCCGCTATGTCGAATTGCTGCGCTGGGCGGAGGCGGTGGTGTTCTGTTTCCCGGTGTGGTGCTCCGGCCTGCCGGCGATCCTCAAGGGGCTTTTCGACCGCGTGCTGGTCCCCGGCGTCGCCTTCGACATCGACGGCAGCAAGGTCACGCCGAAACTGACCCATATCCGCAAGATCGCCGCGGTGACCACCTACGGACGCTCGCGCTGGACGGTGCGGCGGTCCATCGGCGACCTGCCGCGGGCGCAGATCACCCGCTATTTCCGCTGGTTCTGCGGCCGGCGGACGTCGGTTGCGTATCTGGCGCACTACCACATGAACGCCGCCACCAATGAAAGCCGCGCGCAATTTCTTGCGCGCATTGACAAGGCCTTCACCACATTCTGAGCGGCTATTTCTTCGGCAGGAAGTCGAGCGTGAAGGCGCGGGTGTAGTCCATGTCGGCCGGATAGACTTTCTGCGATACCATGGTGGCGAAAAAGTCCTTCCACTTGGCGTCGGTCATCACGCCGATGCCATGGGTCGCCGCGTCGCCGCCATCGACGATGCCGTATTCCTTCATCTTCTTGATCCCGAAGGCGATGACGTCGTCGGTCATGTCCGGGTTGTCTTTTTTGATCATGGCGTTGGCGGCGCTGTTGTCGCCGTAGAGATAGTCGTGCCATCCCTGGATCGATGCGGCCACGAAACCGCGGACCATTTCCGGCTTGCTGTCGATCAGCTTCTGCGGCACCAGCACCATCGCGCTGTAGCTCGGGTAACCGTAATCGGCGAGCAGATAGACCTGCGGCGTCACCCCTTCCTTCATCACCAGGAACGGTTCGGACGACAGATAGCCCTGCTGGATTGCCGTCTTGTCGATCAGCCAGGGCGCCATGTTGAAGGTGTATTTGCGGATCTGGCTGTCCTGGAAGCCATATCTCGCCTTCAGCCAGACCCAGAAAGTGTTGATCGACGAATCGGCGATCATGATCGGCTTGCCCTTCATGTCGGCAAGCGAGGTGATGTCGCTGCGCGGATGCGTCATCAGCATCTGCGGGTCCTTCTGGAACGCCGCCATCACCGCGCGCACCGGCGCGCCGGCCTGCACCAGATTGAGCGGGAAGAAGCTGTTCGACCCTATCGCCATGTCGATCGCCCCGGCGGCGATGAGCTGCTGGTTGTCGATGCCCGGCCCGCCCTCATGGATGATGACGTTGATTCCGTGTTGCTTGTAGAGACCGGTGGCCAGCGCCTGGTAGAAGCCGCCATGCTCGGCCTCCGCCTTCCAGTCGGTGGCAAACACCACCTTGTCGTCGGCCACGGCGGGCGGCGCCGGCAGCAGCCCGGCCAGCGCCGCCAGCACGGCACCGAAAAGCAAAACCCTGCGCATGTGTTCCCCCTGTTGGACAGATCTGCATCAAGCAAGCGCGATAATGCAAGCGCGCTAAAGCAAGTGCGCTAAAGCAAGTGCGCTAAAGCAAGCGCGATGCCAGCACTCAGCCGCCGCGGCGGACGTCTTCCTCGCCCTGCCCGGTCAGCATCTCCAGCAGACGACGGCGCACGATGTCTTCGCCGAGCAGGCGGAACGACCGCGGCAGGTGACGCAGATCGGCGACCGGCATCACCGCGTACCAGAACCTGCGCAGGGATTTTTGCCGCATTCCTCCGCCGCCGCATGGCTGTTTGGCGGCGTGCGTCCGCCGGGCGCGAAGATTTCCACGACCAGCGTGAACCCCACGCCATCGGCCAGCGATCGAACAGACCGGCGAAGTAGTTGCTGCCGCGCGGGGCGATGCGGAACGCCTCCAGCGTCGCCGGCCGCCGCGCGATCACCTCGCTGCGCATCATCATCCCCTGCCTGCTGCCGACAACTTAGCAAACCGCGGGCCAGATGCGGAAGCGGTCAGGCGGAGGCGTATTCCGTCAGCACCCGTCCGCTCTCGGCGTCGCGCTCCTGCAGGCAGACGCGGTAGCCCCACAGCACCTGCATGTGCTGCAGCGTCTTTTTCGCCATGTCGCCGTCGAGCCGGGCGCCGCGATGCGAGTCGTGCATCAGCTTGAGCGTCCGGCTGCCGAACAGATCAACATCGGCGACCTCGATCAGCGGCGCCAGATTGGCCGGCTCATACTGATCGGCCAGCAGCGAGGCGATGCGGCGGTAGCCGTCTTCGTCATGGATGTCGTTGATGCGATAGTCGGGATCGGTCGGCCGGTCGGCCAGATGCACCATGCGGAAGGCGCGGATCACCTTGGGGCCGAGAAACTGGCGGATCAGCCCCTCGTCGCGGTAATTCGCCCACACATCGCGCAGCGTCGCCCACGGGTCGTTGTTGCCGGCGAAGGCCGGGTACCACGCCCGGTCTTCGTCGTCCGGTTCAAGACACACCCGTTCCAGGTCGCGCATGATGGCAAAGCCCAGCGCATACGGGTTCCAGCCGGAAAACCGCTCATCCGACAGATCCGGCTGGAGAATCACCGAGCTGTGCGAATGCAGGAACTCCAGAAACGCGCCGTTGTTGATCTGCCCGGTCTCATGCAGCCGCGTCATCATCCTGTAGTGAACGAAGGTGGCGCAGCCTTCGTTGGCCACCTTGGTTTGCGCCTGGGGATAGAAATACTGCGCCAGCAGCCGCACGATGCGGATCAGCTCGCGCTCCCAGCCGGCCAGCCGCGGCGAGTTCTTTTCGCAGAAATAGAGCAGATTCTCCTCCGGCAGGCGCAGCCGCGAGCGCAGCTCGGTCTCCATCTTCTCGCGCGCCTCCGCCGGCTCCTGCCCGGTGCGGAAGCCGGGCACGGTGCGCATCAATTGGTCGTAGCTGGTCTCGGCATCCTCGCGGCGGAACCTGGCGCGCTCGGTTTCCTCGGCCAGCCGCCAGCGCCGCTTCGGATAGCGATGGATGCCCTGCGGTCGCAGCGCGTGCGCGGCATCGAGGATGCGTTCGACCGCCGCCGCGCCCTGGCGTTCCTCGCACTCCGTGACATAGGCCTTGGCGTAGGCGAGATAGCCGAGAATGGCCTCGGCATCGGTCCATTGTTTGAACAGGTAGTTGTTGCGGAAAAAGTGGTTGTGGCCGAAGCAGGCATGCGCGATGACCAGCGCCTGCAGCGTCGCGGTGTTTTCCTCCATGATGTAGGAGATGCAGGGCGAGGAATTGATGACGATTTCATAGGCGAGGCCCTGATGGCCGCGCCGGTACAGCCCTTCGTCGCGGGCGAACCGCTTGCCGAAGCTCCAGTGGCTGTACATCAGCGGCAATCCGTTCGACGAATAGGCGTCGAGCATCTGCTCGGAGGTGATGACCTCGATCTGGTTCGGATAGGTCTGCAGCCCGAACTCGCCGCCGGCGATGTCGGCGCAGGCGCGATTGATGGCGTCGAGCGTCTGAAAGTCCCACTCGGCGCCGTCAAACAGCAAGGTCATGGCTGCGGCTCCGCGATCATGCCGGCACGCGGCCGGATTTGGCGAACAGGTCGGCGAGCACGCCCCACACCGCCGCCCCGTCGTTGAGGTGACGCATCGCCAGATGTTCGGCGTCGGCGTTGGCGCCGAGTGCTTCGTAGGTGTCCCACAATTCGGTGGTGCGCCGCCCGGCATGGTGGGGAAAGGCGCCGCGCTCGCCGCCGGTCTCGACATAGGCGAAGTAGCGCACGATCGGCAGAATATGACCCAGCATCAGCGTCGAGACGCGGGCGCGGTCGGCGCTGTCGTTGTCGCCGTCGGAGGCCTGGGCGACGTAGAGATTGTAGCGGTCGGGCGGGAAGCGCGACGCCTGCACCTGCAGCATCATCTCCAGCGCCGAGGACACCATCGTCCCGCCGGTCTCGCGCGAGCGGAAGAAGGTCTCCTCATCGACCTCGGCGGCGCGCTCGGTATGGCGGATGAACACGACATGCACCCGCCCGTAGCGCCGGCCGAGGAACAGATGCAGCAGCATGAAAAACCGCTTGGCCAGATCCTTCATGTGCTCGGTCATCGAGCCGGAGACGTCCATCAGGCAGAACATCACCGCCTCGGTCGCCGGCAGCGGCAGCCGGACATGCCGCGCATAGCGCACATCGACCGGATCGACATAGGGAATGCGCGCCAGCCGCCGCCGCACCTGCACCAGATCGGCCTCGGCCTGCAGCCGCGCCGGCTCGTCGCCCGCGGCGCGCGCCAGTTCGATGCGCTCCTCCAGTGTCGCAACCTCGGATTTGGCGGGCCGGTGCAGGGCGATGCGGCGGGCATAGCTGTTGCGCATGGTGCGGCGCACATCCAGCGCACTCGGCTGGCCATAGATGGAAATGCCGGCGCGCTGCGGCTTTGACATGCGGTCCTGCGCCAGACTGGTGCGCGCCAGCCGCGGCAGTTCCAGTTCGTCGAGGAAGTAGTTGAGAAACTCCTCGCGCGTCAGGCTGAACTCGAAGGCATCCTGGCCGCTGCCGCGCCCGGCCTTGCGCCCGTTGCCGGCGCCGCCGCCGCCCGATGGTTTGCGGATGCGGTCGCCGCGGTTGAAGCCGCCGGTGCCGGGCAGCACATAATCATGTTCGCCCTCCGGCGTCGTCGCGAAGCCCGGCTCCTCAATGCCATCGACGCGGACCCGCACCTCCTCATCGGTATCGACATCGGCAATGCGGCGGCGGGCGATGGTATCGGCCACCGCCTTGCGCACATCGCCGCGCACGCGCTCTAGGAAGCGCTGGCGGTTGGCCAGGCTCTTGCCCTGCGGGTTGCTGCGGCGATCGACGATGACCATGAAGTTGCCCACTCAGCCTGCCTTTTGCACGCGCATGTACCATTCGACCGCGCGCCGCACCTGGCGCTCGGTATAGCCGCGGTCCAGCATGCGGGCGACGAAATCGGAGTGTTTGCGCTCCATCTCGGCGTCCTTTTTGGCGGCGAAGCTGATCACCGGCAGCAAGTCTTCGACCTGGCTGAACATGCGCCGCTCGATCACCTCGCGGATCTTCGCATAATCGGTCCAGCGCGGCATCCGCCCTGCATTGTTGGCCTGCACGCGCAGGCAGTGTTTCACCACATCATTGCGGAAATCCTTCGGATTGCTGATGCCGGCCGGCTTTTCGATCTTGGTCAGCTCGCCGTTCAGCTCCTCGCGGCTCATCAGGATGCCGGTATCGGGGTCTTTGAAGTCCTGATCCTCGATCCAGCGATCGGCCACGGCGATGTAGCGCTCGAACACGTTCTGGCCGTAGTCGCTGTAGGATTCCAGATAGGCCTTCTGGATTTCCTTGCCGATGAACTCGGCATAGCGCGCCGCCAGCATGGTCTTCAGCATGTTGAGCAGCCGCCGCTCGGTCTCCTCGGGGAACTGCTCGTGGCGCAGTGATTTTTCCAGCACGAACATCAGATGCACCGGGTCGGCGGCGACCTCGGAGGCGTCGTGGTTGAACGTCTGGCTCAGCACCTTGAAGGCAAAGCGGGTGGAGATGCCGTTCATGCCCTCGTCGATGCCGGCGGCGTCGCGGTATTCCTGGGTCGAGCGCGCCTGCGGATCCTGCTCTTTGATGTTGTCGCCGTCATAGACGCGCATCTTGGAAAACAGGTTGGAGTTGGGATGATCCTTCAGCCGCGACAGCACCGAGAAGCGGGCCAGCATCTCGATGGTGCCCGGCGCGCACGGCGCCGCCGACAGCTCGGAGCTTTCCAGCATCTTGCGGTAGATGCGCTCCTCCTCGGAGACGCGCAAACAATACGGCACCTTGACGACGAAGATGCGGTCGATGAAAGCTTCGTTGGTCTTGTTGTTCTTGAAGGCGACCCACTCGCTCTCGTTGGAGTGGGCCAGAATCACGCCGTGGAACGGCAGCGCGCCGATGTTCTCGGTGCCGACATAGTTGCCCTCCTGCGTCGCGGTCAGCAGCGGATGCAGCATCTTGATCGGCGCCTTGAACATCTCGATGAATTCAAGCACGCCCTGCGTCGTCCGGTTCAGACCGCCCGAGTAGCTGTAGGCATCGGGGTCGTTCTGCGAGAACATCTCCAGCTTGCGGATATCGACCTTGCCGACCAGGGTGGAGATATCCTGGTTGTTCTCGTCGCCCGGCTCGGTCTTGGCGATGGCGACCTGCTTGATGCGCGAGGGCATCATGCGCATCACGGTGAACCGCCCGATATCGCCCTCGAACTCGGCCAGCCGCTTGGCCGCCCACGGCGACATCGGCCCGCGAATCGAGCGGGTCGGAATGGCGTATTCCTGCTGCAGCGCCGCCGCCATCTCGTCGCTGGCGAACAGCCCGAGCGGACTCTCGAACACCGGGCTGACCTCGCTGCCGGCTTTCAGCACATAGATCGGCTCGCGTTCCATCAGCGCCTTGATCCGCTCGGCGAGCGAGGATTTGCCGCCGCCGACCGGGCCGAGCAGGTAGAGAATCTGCCGCCGCTCCTCCAGCCCTTGCGAGGCATGGCGCAGGAAGCCGACGATCCGCTCGATCGTCTCCTCCATGCCGTAGAACTCGCTGAACGCCGGGTAGCGGGCGATGGTGCGGTTGCCGAAGATGCGGCCGAGCCGCTGGTCCTTGGCGGTATCGACGATCTCCGGCTCGCCGATGGCGCGCAGCAGCCGCTCGGCGGCCGAGGCGTAGGTGCTCGGTTGATCCCGGCACAGCCGCAGGTATTCGTCGAGACTCATCTCCGCATCGCGGCGGCCTTCGTAGATGCGGGTGAAGAGATCACGGACCAGATCGAGTGGCATGCGCGGCTCTCCTGTAAGTCAACTCTGACACGAGACGTCACGGTCCCTGCGTCGCAGGGCAGCACCTGATGCTGACGGGGCGCGCCCCGGCGGACCCGGCGGGCGGCTGTATGGTTGCGGCAATTTATGGATCAATGAGCATTCAGCTACGGTCGGCTCTGTGCCGGCGAAAGATGATGGCAGTATATTAATTCGTTGGAAATAAAACGGATTTATCCAGCAATGTGGCAAAGGCGCAACCGTGTAACGCCTCAACGCCGTAAGGTTTGCGCAATCCATCTCGTTACGCACTTCACGTCGGCGCGCGGACACCAACGTCAAGCCCATCTCGACCATTAGTTGCAGCGACGGGTTGCACAGTCCAGTGAAATCCGCCCGCGCCGGCCGTCGCGCCGCCGCCCTGGCGGCTGGGCGTGATCTTGCGGATACTGCGATGACCCGCCTCCTGTGCCCAAATCGCCGGGAGCAATGCAAAACACGGGCCAGCTTCGGCCGCCACCTGCCGCTTGAGACCACCCGGCGCCGCCCCCATAACCTGCTCCGACAAGGGAGAAAAACGATGCAATACCGGCAGCTTGGGCGCTGTGGCCTGCGGGTCTCAGCGATCACCCTCGGCACCATGACGTTTGGCGGACGCGGCAATTTCGCCAAGACCGGGGCGCTCGACATCACCGGCGCCCGGCGCATGATCGACCTCTGCCTCGACAGCGGGGTCAATCTGATCGACACCGCCGATGTCTATTCCGCCGGCCTGTCGGAGGAGATCGTCGGCCAGGCGCTGGCCGGCCGGCGCGACCGCGTGCTGGTGGCCAGCAAAGTGCGCTTTCCGATGGGCGAGGGCGCCAACGACGCCGGCCTGTCGCGCCATCATCTGATCCGCGCCTGCGAGGCCAGCCTGCGGCGGCTGCAGACCGACCATATCGACCTCTATCAGGTGCATCAGTGGGACGGCCAGACGCCGATCGAGGAGACGCTGGCGGCGCTGGACGACCTCATCCGGGCCGGCAAGGTGCGCTATGTCGGGGCCTCCAACTACTCCGGCTGGCATCTGATGAAGGCGCTCGGCGCCAGTCTGCGCGGCCGGCTGGCGCCGCTCGTCAGCCAGCAGATCTACTACTCGCTGCAGGCGCGCGAGGCCGAATACGAGCTGGTGCCGATCGCGCTCGACCAGGGGCTGGGCGTCCTGGTGTGGAGTCCGCTGGCCGGCGGCCTGCTGTCGGGCAAATACCGCCGCGGCGCGCAGCCCGGCGATGGCCGCCGCCTCAACGGCTGGAACGAGCCGCCGGTGCGCAACGAGGAGCAGCTCTATGACACCGTCGAGGCGCTGATCGAGATTGCCGCGGCGCGCGGCGCCACCGCCGCACAGGTGGCGCTGGCGTGGCTGCTCGGCCGTCCGGCGATCACCTCGGTCATCATCGGCGCCCGCACCGAGGAGCAGCTTGCCGGCAACCTCAAGGCGGCGGAGCTGACGCTGAGCGCGGACGAGCGGGCGCGGCTCGACACGGTCAGCGCGCCGCCGCTGCTCTACCCTTATTGGCATCAGGCGCAGACGGCGCGCGATCGGCTGGGGCCGGCCGATCTGTCGCTCCTGGCGCCGCATCTTAGGGTCAGGACTCATTCACTTGAGCCAGAAGATGACGATGGCAGCGAGGGTGATGGCGTTCATGAACAGGTCGGCGCAGCGGTCGTAGCGGGTGGCGATGCGCCGCCAGTCCTTGAGCTTGGCGAA
>JAJZES010000021.1 GCA_021845985.1 Pseudomonadota bacterium
GCCTCGCAACTGCACCATCTGCTGACCCAGCCGGACATGATCGCCCTGCTCGACGCCGCCCCCGGCATCGACCGGCTGCTGCGCCCGCTCTGCCGCATGCTCGGGGTCGCACGCCCCAAACTGCCGCCGCGGCCCACCACGCGCCGGCCAACCCCGCACCAGCCGCCGCCAACCCCGGCCGCGCCGCCCACGCGCGCCATCCCGCGCGACGACCGGCCCCGCGCCGCCCGCGCCCCGCCGCAATTCCTCCGCCGCTTCACCCGGCCGCCGTTTCCCGCGTGACGCCGCGGTGTATCTGCACGCCCGATGAAATTGCGAATAAACAACGAAATGCCGTCACGGAACCCCGCATGACCGCCGCAGTCCCGCGTTTCTGGCACGAACTGACCACGCGCGATTTCGCCGCGCTCGATACCGCCCGCGCCGTCGCCGTCCTGCCGGTCGGCGCCATCGAGCAGCACGGGCCGCATCTGCCGGTGCAGGTCGATGCCTGCATCAATCAGGGGTTGGTCGCCGCGACGCTGAACCTGCTGCCGGCCGACCTGCCGGTACTGGTGCTGCCGATGCAGAGCGTCGGCAAGAGCAACGAGCACATCGCCTTCCCCGGCACCCTCACCCTGTCGGCCGAGACGCTCACCCGCCTGCTGACCGAGATCGGCGAGAGCGTCGCCCGCGCCGGCATCCGCCGTTTGGTGCTGTTCAACGCCCATGGCGGGCAGCCGCAGATCATCGACATCGTTGCGCGCGACCTGCGGGTGCGGCTCGGCATGTTCGCCGTCACCGTGTCATGGTGGCAGATGGGCACGCCGCCCGGACTGATCCCCGAGGCCGAAAGCCGCCACGGCATCCATGGCGGCACGGTGGAAACGTCGATCATGCTGCATCTTCGCCCCGACCTCGTGCGCATGGACCTGGCGCAGGATTTCGTCTCCGCCGCCGTCGCCATCGAGGCTGAAAACAGCGTGCTGCGCCCGCTCGGCGGGGTCGGCTTTGGCTGGCAGGCGCAGGACCTCAATCCCCATGGCGCCTGCGGCAACGCCCGGGCGGCGACCGCCGAGCTGGGCCGCGTGCTGGTCGAACACACCGCGGCGCGTTTCGCCACCCTGCTCGGCGAGGTGTCGCGCTACGACCTCGCCCGCCTGGGCGCGCGATGAGCGGCGCCGTCGGACAGCCGCTGGCGCGCTATGCGGCGGCGCGGCGGGCAGGGGGGTTCCTGTTCCTCTCCGGCGTCATCGCCGTCGATCCGGCGCGCGGCCGGGTGGTCAGCGGCTTCGCCGACCTGCCCGTCGATGTGCGCGCCAGCCTCGGCGAGACCGGCGAGTTTTCCATCGACATCCGCCAGGGCCCGATCCTGGCGCAATCCTGGTTCGTGCTGAACCGCATCCGCACGCTGATCGAGGCCGAGGGCGGCAGCATGGCCGACACCTGCCGACTGGTGCAGTATTTCCGCGATTTGCGCGACTACCCGCTGTATGCCCGCGTCCGCCGCAGCTTCTTCCCCGACGCGCCGCCGGTCTCCACCGTGGTCGAGGTATCGGCCATGCTGCCGAGCGCCGAGGTGCTGGTCGAAGTCGAGGCGACCGCCTGGCTCGGCTCAGTCTGAGGCGAACGGATTGCGGATCGTCAGACGCCCTTCGATCACGCGGCCGTGCTGCATGTCTTCTGACAGCAGGGTGGAACAGCGAGCTTCCATCGCCGAGGCGACGATCAGAGCATCGTAGAAGCTGAGGCCGTCGCGCCGGGCAATCTCAAGCGCAGCGTCGTGGGTCGCCGTCGTGATCGGCAGCGGTTCGGCGCAAACGGCGCCGACCGCTGACAGGGCGCTTGCAATATCGTCCCAGGAACGATTCAGCTTGCGCCGCGCCACGTTGGCGAATTCATTGAGAACCTAACCGCTGATAATGCCGCCCTGGGCCAGGATGGCAACCGCAACTGCGCTGCGCCGATCATCTTCCGCGATTGCATACACCAGGACGTTGGTGTCGATGAACACGTCATCGCTCATTGGCCTCGTCCCGGCTGAAGCGAAATCCGGGTGGCAGCGGGCGCCGCAATGCTTTCAGTTGCGCCAGAGCACGCTCACGGCTGCGGTCGCGGTCCACCCGCAAGTGCCGCTCGCCGGCAATCGCAATCTCGATTTCATCGCCTTCCTTCAGGCCGGGCACATCCACCACGGCCGCAGGCAGCCGCACCGCAAGGCTGTCGCCCCATCGTCCGACCTGCATGGCCGTCTCCGCGATAAACGCTGCCCTGCGTATATCATGCCGGCGGCAGATCGCCCATCGTTTGGCCGTCCTGCAGCCACGCCGGCACCGGCAGGTTTTTGCTGCGCAGGAACTCGGGGTTGAACAGCTTGGACTGATAGCGCGCGCCGCCGTCGCACAGCACGGTGACGATGGTGTGGCCCGGCCCCATCTGCTTGGCCACCCGGATCGCCGCGGCGACGTTGATCCCGGCCGAGCCGCCGACCGACAGGCCCTCATGGATCAGCAGGTCATAGATCTGCGTCAGCGCCTCGGCATCGGGGATGCGTTCGGCATCGTCGATCGGCGCCCCTTGCAGATTGCCGGGCACCCGCGACTGGCCGATGCCCTCGGTCACCGACCCGCCGGCAATGCTCAGATCGTTGCTTTTGACCCAGCCATACAGGCCGCTGCCCTCCGGGTCGGCGAGCACGATGCGCACCGCCGGGTTGCGCGATTTCAGCGCCATCGCCACCCCGGCCAGCGTGCCGCCGGTGCCGCAGGCGCAGGTGAAGGCATCGACCCGTCCGGCGGTCTGGTGCCAGATCTCCGGTCCGGTGGTGGTGCGGTGGCCCTCCCGGTTGGCCGGATTGTCGAACTGGTCGGCCCACAGCGCCCCCATCTCCTCGGCCAGCCGGCGCGAGACATGCACGTAGTTGCCGGGGTCGCGATACGGCTTCGCCGGCACCAGCCGCAGCTCGGCGCCGATCATGCGCAGGAACTCGATCTTCTCCCGGCTCTGCGTTTCCGGCATGACGATGATGCTGTGATAGCCGCGGGCGTTGCCGACCAGGGTGATGCCGATGCCGGTATTGCCGGCGGTGCCCTCAACGATGGTGCCGCCCGGCTTGAGCGCGCCGCGCCGTTCGGCGTCGGTGATGATGGCGATGGCGGCACGGTCCTTGACCGAGCCACCGGGGTTCATGAACTCGGCCTTGCCCAGAATGGTGCAGCCGGTTGCGGCGGAGGCGCGGCGCAGCCGGATCAGCGGCGTATTGCCGATGGCGCCGGCGAGGTCCTCGGCGATCGGCGGGGCGATGGTGGCGTGCGGCTCCATGCGAAGTCTCCCCGAGGGCGCTGGTTGAACGCGGAGCCAGGGCATGCGATTGCGACCCGGCCCTGTCAACCGTCGCAAGCCTGGAGGCTGCCATCATGGTCGCGAACGTCACCCCCGCAGAGGTCTGGCGCGCCCTTGAAGCCGATCCGACCGCCCAGATCGTCGATGTGCGCAGCGATGCCGAATGGACCTTCGTTGGCCTGCCCGATCTGTCCGCGCTCGGCCGCCAGGTGGTGACCATCGCCTGGCAGGTGTTTCCGGGCATGCAGCTCAATGACGGCTTCCTGGTTGCCCTGCGGGAGGCCGGATGCGCGCCGCAGCACGCGCTGTTCTTCCTCTGCCGCAGCGGCGCGCGCAGCATGAGCGCCGCCCGCGCGGCGGCGGCGGCGGGCTATCTGCATACCTACAACATCGCCGACGGGTTCGAGGGGCCATGCGACGGCGACGGCCATCGCGGCACGGTCGCCGGCTGGAAGGCGGCGGGGCTGCCGTGGCGGCAGCGCTGACGGCCGGCGTTCAGTCCGCCGCATAGGCGATGCGCAGCACCACGAACCACGCATAGCGTGCATCATTGAGCATGCCCGCCGCGGTGATCGGCACATGCTTCAGGGTCACTGCGTCGTCGACATTGCCGCCGATCACCGACAGCATGCCGACCGCCCGTGCCACGACGATGTCGCAATGAGCCGGAAACCGTCCGGCCGGCAGGTCATCGAAGCGCAACGGGGTTGCCGTACGGCTCATGCAGATCACGTCGCCGGGGACCGGCGCATAGGCGTCCGGCGGTTGCGCCGACAGCACCAGTGCGCGGTCGCCGCGCCGCGCCGCATTGATATAGACGTGATGCGCCGCCGCGTACGGGAACCCCGCCCCGGCACCGGCCATGCGCATGACATAGCTGATGAACGCCGCCGACCACGCGTACCGCTCGTCATCCTGCGGCGCAAACCGCTGCCCCGCTGCGTCATGCTTGCCGGTCCATCGCGCCTGCGGCGCGCCGGCATCCAGACCGAGCCACCAATACTCCCCAACGCGCTGCCATAACCCCTGTTGGCGCTCCGGCTTGTCGGCTGCCGCGGGCCGGGTGCCGGGCGCATCGTCGTCGATCACCATGCCGAACGCCCGCCATTCGCCCAGCGCGATGGCAATGGCGGCGCTGCGGGAGAACGGTTCATAGGGAAGGCGGGCAAACGGCGGCACATGCGCCGCCGGCGCGGCGCAGCCGGTCAGCAGCAGCAGCAGCAGCAGCAGCAGCGCCAGGGCCGGCCGCACACTCAGGCGGGCGGAACGCTGGCGACCAGTTCGATCAGCGCCGACATCCCGGCATGCGCACTGCCTTCGTTGATCTCGGCATCATAGCTGCGCAGGGCGTCGATCCGCAGCGCGGCGAAGGCCTCGCGCAGCAACGCCTCGGTATAGCAATTGGCCGGATCGGCCGGGCCGCCGGTGCCGCGGCCGACCTGTTCGGGGCGATAGCCCTGCAGCAGCAGCAGCCCGCCCGGCCGCAGGCTGCGCACGATGTTGGCAAAAAACGCCGCCCGCTCGTCGGCCTCGACGAACTGCACGAAGATCGCCACCACCGCGTCATAAGCCGCCACCGGCCAGTGCCAGTGCAGCAAATCGGTCTGCTCGAAGCGGACGCAGACGCCGCGCTCGGCGGCCAGTTGGCGGGCCTTGACGATGGCCGCGGCGGCGGCCTCGACCGAATGTACCTCGGCCCCCGCGGCGGCGAGGAAGACACCGTTGCGGCCCTCGCCATCGGCGAGCGCGAGCACTCGCGCGCCGGCGGCGATGCGGTGCGCCTCGGCGGCCAGAAAGGCGTTCGGCGCGGTGCCGAACAAATAGTCCGGCGTCGCCGCATACCGCGCCTCCCAGCGCGCCAGCTTCGATGTCTCGCTCATCTTCGGTCTCCGTCCTGGGTCAGGCGAACTCGGGGAACAGGGACAGCAGCCCGGCCTCGCTCGCCGGACAGCGGCCGCGTTCGGTGATGAAACCGGTCACCAGCCGCGCCGGGGTCACGTCGAAGGCCGGGTTGGCAACCGGGCTGCCCGGCGCCGTCACCTGCACCGTGGCCAGCGTTCCGTCGGCCGTCGGCCCGGTCAGCTGCGTCACCTCGGCTGCCGCCCGCTGCTCGATCGGGATTTCGGCGATGCCGTCGCGGATGCGCCAGTCAATCGTGCTCGACGGCAGCGCCACCCAGAACGGCACCGCCGAATCGTGCGCAGCCAGCGCCTTCAGGTAGGTGCCGATCTTGTTGGCGACATCGCCGCCGCGCGTCACCCGGTCGGTGCCGACGATCGCCAGATCGACCATGCCGTGCTGCATCAGGTGCCCGCCGGCATTGTCGGCGATCACGGTATGGGCGACGCCGTGCTTGCCGAGTTCAAACGCCGTCAGCGCCGCGCCCTGGTTGCGCGGGCGCGTTTCATCGACCCAGACATGCACCGCGATGCCGTGCTCATGCGCCATATAGATCGGCGCCAGCGCGGTGCCCCAATCGACGGTGGCCAGCCAGCCGGCGTTGCAATGGGTCAGCACATCGACGCGCCCGCCGCCCTTGGCCTCCGCCGCCGCCGCGATCAGCGCCATCCCGTGCCGCCCGATCGCCGCGCATTGCGCGACATCCTCATCGGCGATGCGCGCGGCTTCGTCATAAGCCGCGGCGACGCGCTGCGCCGGCGCGGCTGGGCGCAGCCGGGCCAGCATCCGCTCGATCGCCCAGCGCAGATTGACCGCGGTCGGCCGTGTCGCGCCCAACAGGGCACCAGCCTGCTCCAGCGCCGCCGTCGTCGCATCGGCGCGCATCGCGAGGCACAGTCCGTAGGCGGCGGCGGCGCCGATCAGCGGTGCGCCGCGCACCTGCATGGTGCGGATGGCATGTGCCACCTGCGCCAGCGTGGTCAGGCGCGGCTTGTCCACCGACCACGGCAGTTTGGTCTGGTCGATGATGCGCACCGACCACCCGTCGGTTTCGTCCACCCAGACGGTGCGGTAAGGTGTGCCGTCGATCTTCAAGGCGCCGGTCCCCTCAAATGGCGATGATGAACAGCCCGAGCACGCAGAGGAAGCCGAGCGTCCACAGCGCCGAACGCAGGCTGGCGCGATCGGCGATATAGGCCGCGGTGTAACCGAGCCGCAGCACGACAAAGGCGACGGCGAGCGCATCGGCCCAGTGCTGCGGCGCGCCGGCAATCGCGCCGACCAGCACCGCGGCGGCGAATGGCGGGAAGGTTTCAAAGTGGTTGCGTTGCGCCCAGTCGGCCCGGCGGCGCCAGCCGGTCTGCGCCTCCAGCCAGACGCGCGGGCTCGCGTTGTCGAAACTCTTGTCACCGCCCTTGGCCAGCGCCGCGCTCAGGATCGGCAGCAGCGCGGCGGCGAGAATGCACCAGAAGGCGATGGTCATGCACGGCTCCAGGAGCGATGTCGCGCCGACCCTATCAGATTCGCTGGTGCAGCACGCAGATCAGTGTGAACAGCCGGCGCGCCGTTTCGAAGTCGATCGCCACCTTGCCGCGCAGTCGCGTCGTCATCAACTCGGCACCCTCGTTGTGCAGTCCGCGCCGGCCCATGTCGATAGCCTGGATGCGGTCCTCACGTCCCTCCTCAACCGCCAGGATGTGGCTGTCCACCAGCATCTGATAGTCCTTGATGAGGGCGCGAAACGGGCCGAGCGCCAGCACGATCGCGGTCAGCGGCGCGTCGTCCGGTTGGCGGATATCGAACACCAGTCGGCCTCCCTGGATCGACAGCCGCAGCCGGTAGTCGCCGGGCGCCACGCCGGCCGGGGCGAAGCTGTTCTCCGCCAGCAGATCGGCCACCGCCTGCGCGCGATCGGCCTCGATCAACGGCGACAGGCGGGTCAGCGCCTCGCCCTCCAGCACCAGATCGGCGAGCCGGCAGGCGGCGACTGGCGGGTTCGGCGGCGTCATTCGTCCACGTCGGATTTCAGCATGCCGAGCACCAGCATCAACCCGACCGTCGCCCCCTTGATCGGCCGCAGCAGCAGCAGCGACAGCAGCGCAATCAGCGGCAGCCAGATCGCCGATTGCAGCCACAGGGCCGGATGCCAGGTACGCTCGACGGTGAACATCAGCGGCACCACCAGATGGCCGACCAGGAGAATGGTGAAGTAGGGCGGCGCATCATCGGCGCGGGCGAGGCCGAGCGGCGCATGACAGGCCGGGCACTCCGCGGCGACACGCAAATAGCCGTTGAACAGCCGTGTCTGACCGCAGGCCGGGCAGCGGCAGAGCAGGCCCCGGCGGAGTGCCAGCGCCAGGCGCGGCACCGGCCAGGCAACGGGAGCAGGGACGCGCGCCGGTTCCCAGCGCACCGATCCGCCAGCCGGCACCACATCGGTCACTGAATTGGACAAGCAGTCCGCCTTTGTGCAGCGGGGCAACGCCCCTGGAACGCAGGCCTCCAACTTGATCTGCCGGGGCGCTGCGATCAAGGCCGGTTCTGCGTCGGCGCACCTCCGCCCCGCGTCTGAGTCATGGCATGGGACGGGCCGGCGCGGCGGCGCGGCGGAGTTTTTCCGCCGGGCTGCATGCTCCTGACCGATCAGCGGGCGGTGCCGCGCGACTGCCACGACCGCGTCAGCATCCGGTTAACGATGCCGCGGCGCCGCCGTGTCAGGCGGTGATGTTCACGCCATGCGCAGTGGAGTTCGCTGCCGCGGCCTGCGGTGCCGCGGTTGTGCTGCCGTCCTGATCGCCGTCGGCGTCGAGCTTCGCTGTCGGTGCGGCAGCGCGCTGCGCCACCTGCGTTGCCGCAATGTCCGGCGCGGCGCCAATTCCGCCAATGGTCATTTGGATCCCTTTACTGTCCTGCGCGACATGCGCTGCCCCAGCATGGCAGCAGATGATTGCCCGATCGTTTAGCCGCCGCCGCCGCGGCGCAGCGAATGCGCCGTTGTCGCGTCGGTGGTTTTTTTGCGCCGGCGCGGCGATTCGTTGTTGTTGTTGTTGACATGATGGCGCGAAGCGGCAGATAGCGGAGACATGCCCGCATCCGCACGATTCGCGCGTCGGCAAGACGCATCTGCGATGCAGGACCGGGAGAGATCGGCTGATGGGCAGAGCACACGTCCACGCACATATCGGGCGCCGCCCGAGCAGCGACGGATCGGACTGGACATCTGCCCAACCGAATGTGGCGTCGCGGCACGCCACGCTCCTGCCACGCGGGCGCCGCAGACTGAAGCAGCCGAATCCTCGGCAGGTCGCGCAACCGGCCACAGCCATGGCCGTTCGGCGTATCGACAAGGCCCATTCACGGCACACAGGGAGATGCTGAACGTGAGCAACGACGACTCAACACCGGAAGGCACGCGGGCGCAGCCGATGGCTGTGCGCGCGACGACGCGGCGCGGTGGCGCCGGCACACGCGGCGGCGCGACGCGCGGCACCGCAACGCGCGGCACCGCCACGCGCAAGCCGGCGGCGAAGGCCGCCGCCACGCGCAAGGCGACGCGCACGACGAGCAAGGCCGCCGCAGGCAAGAAGACCACCAAGGCGACCGCCAAGAAGCCCGCCACGCGCAAGGCCGCACCCAAGCGCGCCGCCACCGCAGCGGCGAAGTCGCCGCGCAAGACCGGCACCGGCGCCCGCGCCACCACCACCCGCGGCACCGCCGCGCGCAAGACAACGGCGCGCAAGACGACGGCGCGCAAGGCGACCACGCGAAGCGCCGCGGCGGCCAAGCCGGCGGCGCGCAAATCGGCCAAACCGGCCGCCCGCAAGTCGGCGGCGCGCAAGGCAGCGACCGGCCAGTTGACGACGGCAAAGGCCGCCATCGGGCGGGCGACAACGCGCAAAGCCGCGGCGGCAAAGCCGGCGGCGAAGACCACCCGGGCGACGACCCGCCGCACCACCGCCAAGCCGGCCGCGCCGCGCGCGGCAGCCAAGCCGGCAACCGCGCACAAGACAACCGCGCGCAGCGTCGTCGCCCCGAAGCCGCCGAAGGCACCCCGCCGCAGCCGCAAGGAGGCGGTGACGGAGACGCCGATCGAGATGCAGCCGATGCCGCAGACGCACGAGGATACACCCTCGGGCGAGTGATCCGTGCCGCCGCTCTCTCTCCTGTCGGCGGGAGAGAGCGGCGCGCGCCGGGCTTTTTTAGATGCCGAGAGTGATTGACGCTGCCGGGTGCAACCAACCCCGAAGCGTCAATCGCGGTTCAGCCGAAGGTCGCCAGCAGATCTTCGGTCTGCGCCGGCGTCAGCAATCGCGGCGACTGACCGCGCAGCAGCAGAAACAGTTTGGCCGCCTCCTCCAGTTCCTCGGCGGCGCAGACCGCGTCGATCAGTGACGCACCCGACACCACCGGTCCGTGATTGGCCAGCAGCACGGCGCGGGCGTCGCGCGCCGCGGCGTGGATCGCCGGCTCCATCGCTGCGTCGCCGGGACGATAATACGGCACCACCGGCATGCGCCGGCCGACCCGCATGACGAAATAGGGTGTCAGGGGCGGGATCGGATTGGCGGCGTCCACATCCGGCAGGCAGGCGACGGCGGTGGCCATCGTCGAATGCAGATGCACCACCGCGCCCGCCGCCGGCCGGGCGGTATAGAAGGCGCGGTGCATGAACACTTCCTTCGACGGTTTGTCGCCGTCGAGATGGACGAAGTCGCGATCGAGCCGCGCCAGCCGCGCCGGGTCGAGCCGGCCGAGCGAGGAATTGGTCGGCGTGATCAGATAGCCGTCATCGAGGCGGACGCTGATATTGCCGGCGCTGCCGACGGAAAAGCCGCGCCCGAACAGGCTCGCCGCCAGCTCGACCAGCAGCCGGCGCAGCGCGTCCTCGCTCATGGTGCGTCCTCCGCCGCGGTGAAGGCGCGGGTGAAGAAATCGGCGCCGCCGAAATTGCCGCTTTTGAGCGCCAGCATCAGTGCCGGACCGCTGCCCTCGGCGTAGGTCCAGGGCACGCCGGGGTCGATCTCGGCGCCGATGCGCAAGCTGCGCACACCGAGTCGCGTCACCACCGCGCCCGATGTCTCGCCGCCGGCAACCACCAGCCGGCGCACCCCGCGCGCCAGCAGTGCAACGGCGATGTCGGCCAGCGCATGTTCGACCAGCATCCCGGCCGCGTCACGGCCAAGCCGCCGCTGCAGCTCGGCGACTTTTTCGGGTGTCGCCGATGCGGCGATGACGATCGGCACGTCGTGCGGCGCGTCGGCCAGCCATGCCGTCGCCTGCGCCGTCAGTGCCGCCGCGTCGGGCGTTGCCAGCGGGTCGAGTTCCAGCACCGGCAGATGCGCCCGCGCCGTGGCAATCTGCAGCAGCGTGGCGCGCGAGCAGGAGCCGGCGAGCACCGCTGCGGCGCCGGTGACGCGCGGCAGCGCGCCGGGATCGGCCCGCTCGGGCAATGTGCCGGCGGCGCGGAAATTGTCCGCCAGCCCGATGGCCACGCCCGAGCCGCCGGTGATCAGCGGATGCGCCGCCGCCGCCGCACCGATGGCGCGCAGATGCGCGTCGGTCACCGCATCGACGATGGCATAGCGCCGGCCTTGTTCGGCCAGTGCGGTCATCGCGCTGCGGATGGCGCCGGCGCCGCGTGCCACCGTCTCGAACGCCACCAGACCGACGGTGCCGTCGGTCTGGCGCGACAGCACGCGCACCAGATTGGCGTCGGTCATCGGCGTCAGCGGGTGTTTCTCCATCCCGCTCTCGTTGAGCAGGGCGCCGCCGACGAACAGATGGCCCTGATAGACGGTGCGCCGGTTGGTCGGGAAGGCAGGGCAGGCGAGGGCGAAGCCGGCGCCGAGATCGGCCAGCAGCGCGTCGGCGACCGGGCCGATATTGCCCTGCTCGGTGGAATCGAAGGTCGAGCAGTATTTGAAAAAGAACTGGGTGCAGCCGGCGCGCCGGAGCCAGCCGAGCGCGGCGCGGCTGTCGGCGACCGCCGCCGCCGGCGGCGTGGTGCGCGACTTCAGCGCCACGACGATGGCATCGGCCTCCGGCGCCGCGTCGTCCGCGCCGGGCACGCCGATGAGCTGCACGGTGCGCATGCCGCTGCGCACCAAGGTCGCGGCAAGGTCCGTCGCGCCGGTAAAATCATCGGCAATGCAGCCGAGCAGGGCCATCTCGTCATCCTCCCAGAGCCTCGGCGAAGCGTGCCGCCTGCTGCGTCCAATCCGGCAGCTTCTGCCCGGCTTGCCACGCCGCGTCGCTCATGTCACGGCGCAGCGCGGTGTCGTAGATCAGCCGGCGCATGGCGCGCGACAGGGCGGCGACGTCGCCGACCGGCGCGACGATGCCGGTCTGCGGCGACACCAGCGCCGCCGCCGCGCCGCCCTCGGTCACCGCCACCGGCAGGCCGCGCTTGAGCGCCTCGGCAATCGCCATCCCGTAGCCCTCGTAGCGTGTCGCCAGGGCGAACAGATCGGCGTTCTGCCACAGCCGGTCGAGCGTCTCGCCGACTGCTTCGCCGACGAAATGCACCCGGGCGGCGATGCCGCGCGTCTCGGCGAGGCTGACCAGCGCCGCCGCATGCGCCGCATCGCGCGGCGGCCCAACGATGCTCAGCCGCCAGTCGAGATCGGGCAGCAGGGCCAGTGCGGCGAGCAGCGTGTCGTGGCCTTTGCGCGGCGTCAGCACGCCGATCGAGAGAATGGCGCAGCCAGTGGCGGAACCCTGGCTGCGCGGCGCCGCGGCGGTGCCGGGCACCACCACGGCGATGCGCCCGGCGTCAACGCCGAACTCGCTGACCAGCCGCGCCGCCGTCGTCTCGCTGGTGACGATGACGCGCGCCAGCAGCGGCAGCAGCCTCCGCTCAGTCGCGTGCAGCGCCGCGCGCGTCGCCGCCCCGTGTTCGGGTTCCAGCGCCGTCGGATGGTGGATCAGCCCGACCGTGCGGCGCGCCGCCAGCGCATCGCCGAGCGGCGCGTACGCGGCGAGGCCGCTGCCGTCGATCACCGGCAGCGCGTCGTCGGGCAGCGCCCGCCACGCCGCTGCCGCGCTGGCTTGCGCCGCGCCATCGGCCAGTGGATGGCGTCCGGCAAGTTCGCTGACCGCCACGGCATGTCCCGCCGCGCGCAGGCCGGCGACGATGGCGCGGTCATAGCCGGTGCCGCCGGTGACCGCGGCGATCGGGCCGGGAACATGGAAGGCGATGCGCAGCATGGCAGTCTCCGAACGTGGTGCGGGATCAGGCGATCCCGGCATCCTGCGCCCGATACCAGCCGATGATCGCCGAAAGATAGAGTTTTTGCGCGCCATGCAGCGGGATCGGCCGCACCGGCACGATCGGGAACGGCAGGTCGCGCGCGTCGCCGCTGAGCAGATGCCGGGCAATCGCCATGCCCATCGCCGTTTGCAGCCCGACGCCGCGCCCCATGCAGCCGATATCGACCAGCAGCCCCGGCGCCGGCGCATGCAGATGCGGCAGGAAATCCCGCGTCAGCGCCACCCGTCCGCACCAGCGATAGTCGATCGGCGTGCCGGCGAGATGGGGAAACATTTTGCCCAGCACCCGCTCCAGATGCGCCCAGTCGCCATCGCCGCGCGGCTCGCGCAGCGGTCCGCGTCCGCCGATCAGCAGCCGCCCGGTATGGTCGAGACGGAAATACAGCAGCAGTTTGCGCGTGTCCGAGGAGACATGGCCGCCCGGCAGCACGCTGCGGCGCAGATTGTCCGACAGTGGCGCGGTGGCGATCTGAAACGAGTTCATCGCGAACACGCTGCGCCGCAATCCGGGCAGCAGGTCGCCGGTATAGCCATTGGTCGCCACCACCACCCGCTCGGCCGTGACCGTCGCGCCGCCGCTGGTGCGGATGCGCCAGCCGCCGTCCTGTCGTGTCAGCGCCTTGGCGCGGCTGTCGCCGTGGATCACCGCGCCCGCCGCCTGCGCCGCCCGTGCCAGGCCGCGCGCATAGGCCAGCGGCTGCACCGCACCGCCGCGCGGATCGACCCAGCCGCCGAGATAGCGCTGCGTGCCCAGCTTGGCCGCCGCCGCGTCGCGGTCCAGCAGTTCGCTGGCGACCCCGCGCCGCGCCCATTGCGCCGCCCGCGCCGAGGCCTCGGCGAGACCGGCGGCGGTATGCGCCCCCTGGATCCAGCCGGCGCGCACCTGCGGCACGTCCATGCGGTGCCGGTCGATCAGGTCGAACACCGTGTCCGCGGTGCTGCCGGCGAAATCGACCAGCCGCGCCCCGGCCTCGCCGGGAAACATCTGCTCCAGCACATCCGGGTCGTATTTCAGGCCGGGGATCACCTGCCCGCCATTGCGCCCCGATCCGCCCCAGCCCGGCTCATGCGCCTCCAGCAGCCGCACCGAGACGCCCGCCTCGGCCAGATGCAGCGCCGTCGAGAGGCCGCAATAGCCGCCGCCGATGACGCACACATCGGCGCGTGCATCCTCGGCCAGCGCCGGCGTCGCTTGCGCCGGCGGCGCGGTTGCGGCCCACAGCGCGGGGGACAGGGGGAACGGCTCGGCCATCACAGGCTCCTCACATCGGGTGCAGCACGCGGCGCAGGAAATCCTGCGTGCGTGGCTCGCGCGGCGCGCCCAGCACGGCGCGCGCCGGACCCTGCTCGACGATCACGCCGCCGTCGAGGAACAGCACCCGGTCGGCGACTTCGCGGGCGAACGCCATTTCATGCGTCACCACCAGCATGGTCATCCCGTCATCGGCGAGGCTGCGCATCACCGCCAGCACGTCGCCGACCAGTTCGGGATCGAGCGCCGAGGTCGGCTCGTCGAACAGGATCGCCTTCGGCTGCATCGCCAGCGCCCGGGCGATGGCCACGCGCTGCTGCTGGCCGCCGGAAAGCTGCTCCGGCCGCGCCGCCTCGCGCCCCGCCAGCCCGACGCGCGCCAGCAGCGCCCGGCCGCGCGCCTCGGCCGCCTCGCGACGCTCGCGCTTGACCTGCAGCGGACCCTCGATGACGTTTTCCAGCGCGCTGCGGTGCGGGAACAGATTGAACCGCTGAAACACCATGCCGACCTGCGCCCGCACCGCGCGGATGCTGCGGCGGGTCGGATCGACCAAGGCGCCGTCGATGCGGATGCTGCCGCGCTCGTGGTGCTCCAGTCCGTTGATGCAGCGCAGCAGCGTCGATTTGCCGGAGCCCGAAGGGCCGATGATGCACACCACTTCGCCGCGCGCGACACTGGCGTCGATGCCGGTCAGCACCTCGCGCGCGCCGAACCGCTTGTGCAGCCCGCTGATCTCGATCATGCGGCGGCGCCGCTCATGCCGGGCGCCGGCGGCCATAGCGCCGCTCCAGCCGCCCGACCACCACGATCAGCGGCAGGCTCATCGCCAGATAGAGCAGCGCCACCAGCGTATAGACGCTGGTGTTCTTGAAGGTGGAGGAGGCGATCAGCTTGCCCTGCAGCGCCAGCTCGGCGACCGTGATGGTCGATGCCTGGCTCGAATCCTTGAGCAGCATGATCATCACGTTGCCATAGGGCGGCAGCGCCAGCCGCAGCGCCTGCGGCAGCACGACGCGGCGCATGGTCAGCGCCCAGCCCATGCCGATCGACTGCGCCGCCTCGATCTGGCCGTGGTCGATCGCCTCGATGGCGGCGCGGAAATTCTCCGCCTGATAGGCCGAATAGGCGATGCCGAGGCCGATGATCGCCGCCGACAGCGCGCTCAGCGTCACCCCGTAATCGGGCAGCACGAAGTAGATATAGAAGAGCTGCACCAGGATCGGGATGCCGCGGATGATGTTGACCAGCCAGCGCGCGATGCCGGCCAGCAGGGTGAAGCCGGAGACGCGCATCAACACCCAGACGAGGCCGAGCAGGGTCGAGAGCGCCAGCGCGCCCAGCGTCACCGCAATGGTCAGGCCGACACCCTGCAGCAGGATCGGCAGGAACTCGGCGCTGTCGCGCAGGAACCCCGCCATTCAGCTGCCGCGCCCGCTCACAGCCCCCATTTCGCCAGGATCGCCTTGATCGTGCCGTCCTGCTGCAGGCCCGACAGCACATCGTTGATCTTCGCCAGCAGCGCGGTTTCGTCCTTGCGCACGCCGATGCCGATCGAGCCGACGATGGTGGAGGTGTAGCTGCGCACCAGCCGCACCGCCGGAAACAGGCCGAGTTTGAGGTTGTAGGCAACGATCGGGTAATCGGCGAAGCCCGCCTGCAGCCGGCCGATATTCACGTCGCGCATGATGTCGGGAATGGTGTCGTAGATTCTGACGTCGGCGAACAGCCCGCTTTTCTTCAGCGGCTCGACATAGACGGTGCCGACCTGCGCGCCGACGGTCATGCCCTTGAGATCGGCCAGCGTCTGGTAGTCGGCGGCGTTGCTCGCCGGGACGAACAGCCCCTCGCCGTAGCTGTAGACCGGGGTGGAAAAGTCGATCACCTGCTGGCGCGCCGGGCTGATATACATGGCGGCCGAGATGGCGTCGATCTTGCCCGCGGTCAGCGCGGCGATCAGCGTGGAAAACTGCATCGGCACGATCTCGGCGGTGAAGCCGGCCTTGTCGCCGACCGCGCGGATCAGATCGACCATGATCCCCTGCACGGTGTTGGTCTTGGTGTCGAGGAAGGTGAACGGCACCCCGGTCGGCGTCCCGCCGACCTTCAGCACCGTCTCGGCCAGCGCCGGCCGCATCGCCGCCAGCACGGCACTCCCCAGCACACCCGCGGCCACGCTGCGTCGCCCGATCATGTCGGTTGCTCCCCCGTTGACCGCAGCTTCGCGCAAGTTCTGCGCGGCGGCAATCGACTGGAATCGGCACCGCCGCTCCTGTAGAGCACGCCACGATGGAATGGGATGCCCCCGCGATCGTACTCGACGCCCGGCCGTACGGGGAGGGCGACGCCATCGCCACCGTGATGACCGAGGCGCACGGCGCGCATCGCGGCCTCGTTCGTGGCGGCTTCGCCCGCGCCCGCGCGGCGGTGTGGCAGACCGGCAATGTGGTGCAGGCGCGCTGGGTGGCGCGGCTGGCCGACCAGCTTGGCGCGCTCACCGCCGAGTTGGTGCACCCGGCGGCGGCGCTGGCAATGGAGGATCGGCTGACGCTGGCCATGCTGCGCGCCGCCTGCGCCGTCGCCGAGGGGGCGCTGCCCGAGCGTGAGGCGCATCCGCGCGTCTTTGGCACGCTGCTGCAACTGCTCGCCCGGCTGGCGCAAGGCCCCGAGCTGCTCGCCGATCTGGTGCGGTGGGAGGCGATGCTGCTCGCCGATCTCGGCTATGGTCTCGATCTCGGCGTCTGCGCGGTGACCGGGGCGACCGACGATCTCGCCTATGTTTCGCCGCGCACCGGCCGCGCCGTCGCCGCGGCGGCGGCTGGCGACTGGCGGGCGCGGCTGCTGCGGCTGCCGCCGTTTCTTTGCGCCGCGGTGCCGGGGGATGCCGCCGACTGGCGCGACGGGCTGCGGCTGACCGGCCATTTCCTCGCCCGCGACGCCTTCGGCCACCGGCATCTGCCGTTGCCGGCGGCGCGCATCGCCCTCTACGACCTCGTCACCACCCTTGCGGAGACCCCAGGCGATGCCTGACGACCTGATCGGCCGTGTCGAGGACGCACCGCTCGCCGAGGCGCTGTCGGAGCGCTATCTCGCCTATGCGCTCTCGACCATCATGTCGCGCTCGCTGCCCGATGTGCGCGACGGGCTCAAGCCGGTGCATCGGCGGCTGATCTACGCCATGCATCAGTTGAAGCTCGATCCCACCGCCGGCTTCAAGAAATGCGCCCGCGTCGTCGGCGACGTGATCGGCAAATACCATCCGCATGGCGATGTCGCCGTCTATGACGCGCTGGTGCGGCTGGCGCAGGATTTCGCCGCGCGCTATCCGCTGGTCGAGGGCCAGGGCAATTTCGGCAATATCGACGGCGATAACGCCGCCGCCATGCGCTACACCGAGGCCCGCCTGACCGCGGTTGCCGGCGCGCTGCTGGCCGGCATCGACGACGATGCGGTGGATTTCCGCGCCACCTATGACGGCGAAGAGCATGAACCGGTGGTGTTGCCCGGCGCCTTCCCCAATCTGCTGGCCAACGGCTCCGCCGGCATCGCGGTCGGCATGGCGACGGCGATCCCGCCGCACAATGCCGGCGAAGTCTGCGCCGCCGCCGCCATCCTGGTGCGCAACCCGGACGCCACCACCGCCGAGCTGCTCGCGGTGATGCCCGGCCCGGATTTCCCCACCGGCGGCGTGCTGGTGGAGGACGCCGCCGCCATCGCCCAGGCCTACGACACCGGCCGCGGCGGCATGCGCCTGCGGGCCTGCTGGGAGGTCGAACGCGGCAAGCACGGCACATGGTGCATCATCGTCACCGAGATGCCCTATCAGGTGCAGAAATCCCGCCTGATCGAGCAGATCGCCGAATTGCTCGAAGCCCGCAAACTGCCGCTGCTCGGCGACGTGCGCGACGAGAGCGCCGAGGCGGTGCGCCTCGTGCTGGAACCGAAAACCCGCGGCGTCGAACCCGAGGTGCTGATGGAGACGCTGTTCCGCGCCACCGCGCTGGAAACGCGCATTTCGCTCAACATGAACGTGCTGACCGCCGACCGCACGCCGCGCGTGCTGTCGTTGCGCGAGGTGCTGCGCCACTGGCTCGACCATCGCCATGAGGTGCTGATCCGCCGCGCCCGGCACCGCCTCGCCGCCATCGACCGGCGGCTCGAGGTGCTCGACGGGTTCCTCGCCGTTTTCCTCAACCTCGATGAACTGATCCGCATTCTGCGCAGCGAGGATGCGCCGAAGCCGGTGATGATGGCGGCGTTCCGGCTCAGCGAGACGCAGGCCGAGGCGATCCTCAACATGCGGCTGCGCAGCCTGCGCCGGCTGGAGGAGATGGAATTGCGCGGCGAACATGCGACGCTCACCGCCGAACGCGGCGAGACGCAGGCGCTGCTCGCCGGCGATGCGCTGCGCTGGCGCCGCATCGGCAGCGAGCTGACCGAGATGCGCAAGAAGTTCGGCAGCGGCCCGCTCGGCGCCCGCCGCACCCGCATCGCCGCCGCCGCGCCCGCCGTCGCGGTGACCCAGGAGGCGTTCGTCGAGCGTGAGCCGATCACCGTGATCCTGTCGGCGCAGGGCTGGCTGCGCGCGCTGCGCGGGCAGGGCGGCGACCCGGCCGAGCTGAAGTTCAAGGAGGGCGATCGGCTGCGCCTGCGGCTGCCCTGCGAGACCACCGATCTGCTCTGTCTCGTCGCCACCAATGGCCGGGCGTTCACCCTGCGCGCCGCCGACCTGCCGCGCGGTCGCGGCGACGGGCAGGCGGTGCGGCTGCTCGCCGAACTGACCAACGAGGACGATGTCGCGGCGCTGTTCGTGCTGCGCGAGGCGGCGCGCTACCTGATCGCCTCCTCCGCCGGCCGCGGCTTCGTCGTGCGCGGCGGCGAACTGCTGGCCGAGAAGCGCACCGGCAAGCAGGTGCTGAACCTGCGGCCGGGCGAGGAGGCGGTGCTGTGCGTGCCGGCCGAGGGCGATCATGTCGCAGTGGTCGGGCACAATCGCCGGCTGCTGGTGTTCCCGCTCGATCAGGTGCCGGAGATGGCGCGCGGCCAGGGCGTGATGCTGCAGAAATACAAGGATGGCGGCCTGTCCGACGCGCTGGTGTTCCGTCTCGCCGACGGGCTGAGCTGGCGCTCGGGCGAGCGGACGCGCACCGAGACGGATCTGCGCGAATGGCTCGGCGAGCGTGCGCAGACCGGGCGCACGCCGCCGAACGGATTCCCCAAAGCGAACCGCTTCGGGTGAGCTATTTGCAGGTGGTGACCATGATCTCGACGAGGTGGCGCGGATCGGCCATGTGCGCCTGAACGCAGGCGCGGGCCGGGGCGCCGCCTGCCGGCAGCCAGGCCGACCAGACGCCGTTCATCGCCTCGCGGTCGCGGATGTCCTTGAGCCAGATCTGCGCCTGCAGCAGCCGGGTCTTGTCGGTGCCGTGGGTCTCCAGAATATCGTCGATCTGCGCCAGCACGTCGCGCGTCTGGCCGACCACGTCGGCCGACAGGTCGCGCGCGGTGCAGCCCTGCAGATAGACGAAGCCGTGATACTCGACGGCCTTGGCGAGCACCGGGTTCGGCTCGGTGCGGATGATCTTGCTCATGTGGATGCCTCTTGGTTGTGCCGGTCGGCTGCCAGCGGTCGGCTGTCTAGGGCGGGGCAGGGCGGCGGGGCAAGGTCACTGGGCGGGCGCCGCCGGGGTCGGGCCGACCGTGCCGGTGCTGTCGATGCATTCCTGCACCATGCGCTGGCGCTGATAATCGGTGCTCAGCCCCTTGCTCGTGTCGCCGATCAGCCCGCTGGTGCCGAACGGCGCATCGCGCAGCGAGGTGGCGTAGGTGTCACTCTGGAACGTGCGCTGTGGGTCGCGCTCGTTCATCACTGAATCGACGCGCTGGCGACAGGCGGCGGCGGTGACGGCGTCGGCATGGTTGTTGGCCGGCGGCGCCGCGGCACAGCCGATCAGGCACAGCGCGATCAGCGCCAGCGTCGCCGGCACGGCGGCGGGGGCGAGGCGGCGGCGGAAGCCGGCTTCCTCGAAACGGCCGTCACTGGTCAGAAACTGCGTCGCCGCCTCCTGTATCAGCGCCGGCTGAAGCGCCGCGCCGTCCCGCCGCAATGCCACCAGATGCCCGGCCCAGGGCGCCCGCCCGAGCAGATCGACCAGCGCCAGCAGCCGCATACACACCGACAGGCCATAGCGGTTGCCGATGCCGACGGTGCGATCGACGGCGCCGGCCCAGCAACTCGCGTCCGCATCGGCGAGCGCCAGATCGGTGCAGGTGCCGTCGTCGCGGCGGAAGCGGAAAAAGCGCGCCGCCCCCCAGCGTTCATCGAGGGCCGCGTCGCGCGCCGCCTCCCAGGCGGCGGCAAGGTCGCGCGGACGCACCGGTGGCAGCGCCTCGGGCGGCAGATCAACAAGATACAGCAGGGCCCCGTCGGGACGGGACTGCACCTGCACGGCACGCGCGGACGGCTGGTCGGACATCGCCCGAGCATGGACCAGAGCGGCCGGGCGCGCCACCCCGCCGCATCAGCAAGCGAAGTTTGCCCCCTCCCGCCGCACGCGCCGCCGGTCAGAACGTCAGCGCCGCCGCCTGCACCACCAGCGGCAGGGTGCGCACCATCGCCAGCACGTCCTCGGTCACCGCCTCATCGACCGACACCAGGCAGATCGCATCGCCGCCCTGGGTGGCGCGGCCGAGATGGAAGGTGGCAATGTTGATGCCGGCGCCGGCCAGCGTGGCGCCGAAGCGGCCGATGAACCCCGGCTTGTCGAGGTTGGTGACATACAGCATGTGGCGGGCGAAATCGGCCTCCACCTTGATGCCCTTGATCTCGACGATGCGCGGCCGGCTGCCGGCGAACAGCGTGCCGGCGACGGCGCGCGACTGCGTTTCGGTGGCGACGGTGATGCGCACCAGGGTCTGATATTCGCTCGGCCGGTCGTGCACCGTCTCGGCCACGTCGATGCCGCGCTCGCGCGCCAGCAGCGGCGCGTTGACCATGTTCGCCCCGGCCATCATCGGCGCCAGCAGCCCGGCCAGCGCCGCCGCGGTCAGTGGACGCTGATTGAGCTGCGCCACCGCGCCCTCGTATTCGATGCTGACCGAGCGGATGACGCCCTCGCGCGCGCTGGTCAGTTGCCCGGCGAAGCTGCCGAGCAGGCGGCACAACTCCATGTAGGGCTTGAGCCGCGGCGCGTCCTCGGCGGAGACCGAGGGCATGTTGATGGCGTTGGCGACGGCGCCGGTGAGCAGGAAGTCGCTCATCTGCTCGGCCACCTGCAGCGCCACGTTCTCCTGCGCCTCGGCGGTGGCGGCGCCGAGATGCGGGGTGCAGATGACGTTCTCCAGTGCAAACAGCGGGCTGTCGGTCGCCGGCTCGGTTTCGAACACATCGAGTGCGGCACCCGCGACATGGCCCGAGCGCAGCGCCTCGGCCAGCGCCGTCTCGTCGATCAGCCCGCCGCGCGCGCAGTTGATGATGCGCACGCCGCGCCGCGTGCGCCCGATCGCCTCGCGCGACAGGATGTTGCGCGTCGCCTCGGTCAGCGGCGCGTGCAGGGTGATGACATCGGCGCGCGCCAGCAGGTCGTCGAGGTCCACCTTCTCGACGCCGAGGTCGAGCGCGCGCTGCTCGGTCAGATACGGGTCGAAGGCGACGACGCGCATATGCAGCCCCTGCGCGCGGTTGGCGACGATCGAGCCGATATTGCCGCAGCCGATCAGCCCGAGCACCTTGCCGGACAGTTCGACGCCCATGAAGCGGCTCTTCTCCCACTTGCCGGCGCGGGTCGAGGCGCTGGCCTCGGGGATCTGCCGGGCCAGGGCGAACATCATGGCGATGGCGTGTTCGGCGGTGGTGATGGCGTTGCCATAGGGCGTGTTCATCACCACCACGCCGCGCGCCGTCGCCGCTTTGACATCGACATTATCGACGCCGATGCCGGCGCGGCCGACGACTTTGAGGTTCGGTGCGGCGTCGAGCAGTTCCTTCGTCACCTTGGTCGCCGAGCGGATCGCCAGCCCGTCATAGTCGCCGATGATGCCGCGCAGTTCGGCCGGGGTCAGCCCGGTCTTGACGTCGGTCGCGATGCCGCGGGCGCGAAAAATGTCGATCGCTGCCGGGGACAGCTTGTCGCTGATGAGGACTTTCATTGGGGTATCCTGAACGATCGGAAGTGCGGAGGGCGCGCGAAGCTTCAGGCGGCGGGCGCGTCGGCCGGGGTCACCTGGGCATAGGCCCAGTCGAGCCAAGGCAGCAGCGCGGCGATGTCGTCGGCCTCCACCGTGGCGCCGCCCCAGATGCGCAGACCCGCCGGGGCGTCGCGGTGTCCGGCGATGTCGAGGGCGGCGCCCTCTTTCTCCAGCAGTGCGGCAAACCGCTTCACCGTCTCCTGCTGCGCCTCGGCATCGAGCGCGGTGAACCATGCCGCCGTCAGCTTGAGGCAGATCGAGGTGCAGGAGCGGGTGGCGACGTCCTCGGCGAGGAAGTCGATCCAGCCGCGTCCGGCCACCCAGTCGGCGATCAGCGCCAGATTCGCCTGCGAGCGCGCGATCAGCGCCGGCAGCCCGCCGATGCTCTCGGCCCAGCGCAGGCCGTCCAGCGCATCCTCGACCGCCAGCAGCGACGGCGTGTTGATCGTCTCGCCCTTGAACACGCCTTCGGCCAGCTTGCCGCCCGAGGTCAGGCGGAACACTTTCGGCAGCGGCCATGCCGGCTTGTAGGTCAGCAGCCGCTCCACCGCGCGCGGCGACAGCGCCAGCATGCCGTGCGCCGCCTCGCCGCCCAGCACTTTCTGCCAGGACCAGGTGACGACATCGAGTTTCGGCCACGGCAGCGCCATCGCGAACGCCGCCGAGGTGGCGTCGCAGATCACCAGACCCTGGCGGTCATCGGCGATGAAATCGGCATGCGGCATGCGCACGCCGCTGGTCGTGCCGTTCCAGGCGAGCACCAGGTCGTGCGCCGGATCGACCGCGCCGAGGTCGGGCAGCCGGCCATAGGGCGCGGCCAGCACGCGCGCCCCGGGCAGCTTCAACTGCTTGACCACGTCGGTCGCCCAGGCTTCGGAGAAGCTCTCGAAGGCGAGCAGATCGACCGGCCGGGCGCCGAGCAGCGACCACAGCGCCATTTCGACCGCGCCGGTGTCCGATCCCGGCACGATGCCGAGCCGCCAGTCGGCGGGGATGCCGAGCACGGCGCGCGACCGCGCAATCACCTCGGCCAATCGTGCTTTCGGCTCGCGGGCGCGGTGGCTGCGCCCGAGCACGGCGCCGCCGAGGCTGGCGAGCGACCAGCCGGGACGTTTGGCGCAGGGGCCGGAGGAAAAACGGGGATTGGCCGGACGCAGTTCCGGCTTGACGGCGGCGAGTGCCATTGCGGCTCTCCCTTCCAGAAGAGAAGCGCCCCGGTGGGGGGGCGTGACCCGCCGCGGCTTGTGCGCCAGACGCGGCGCAAATGCAATGGCCGGCGGCGCGGTGATTGTGCGGCGCCGCCTTGCCCGTCTCCGGCGCCGGCCCTACCCTCCGCCGCCCGTCTGCGCGGGGGGAGGGACTGGCCACATGATCTCGCTCGACACCGCGCTGCATCCCGCCCTGCCGGACGATGCCGCCACCGCCGCGCTGGCCGGCCGGGTGTGGCGGCCGGACTGCGGCGGCCCCGCCGTGGTGGCCCTGCGCGACGGGCAGGTGATCGACATTTCCGCCGATTTTGCGACGATGCGCGACCTGTGCGCCGCCGCCGATCCGGCCGCCGCGCTGCGCGCCGCCGCGGGCGAGACGCTGGGCGGCTTCGACGCTATCCTCGCCAACACGCCGCCCGAGCGGCGCGACCCGGCGCGCCCCTGGCTGCTGGCGCCGTGCGATCTTCAAGCGATCAAGGCCTGCGGCGTCACTTTCCCGGTGTCGATGCTGGAGCGGGTGATCGAGGAGCGGGCGCGCGGCGACCTTGCCGCCGCCGCCACGATCCGCGATCAGGTGCATGCTTTGGTCGGCGACGATCTCGCCCGCTTGGCGCCCGGCTCGCCGGCGGCGATGGCGCTCAAACAGGTGCTGATCGACCAGGGCGCCTGGAGCCAGTATCTCGAAGTCGGCATCGGCCCGGATGCCGAGATCTTCACCAAGGCGCAGCCGATGAGCGCCGTCGGCAGCGGCATGGACGCGGGCGTCCACCCGATCTCGACCTGGAACAATCCCGAGCCGGAAGTGGTGCTCGCCATCGCCCCCGATGGCCGCATCGTCGGCGCCACCCTCGGCAACGATGTCAATCTGCGCGATGTCGAGGGGCGGTCGGCGCTGCTGCTGTCCAAGGCCAAGGACAACCAGGCCTCGACCGCGATCGGCCCGCTCCTGCGCTTGTTCGATGCCGGCTTCACGCTCGACGATGTGCGCCGCATGGTGGTGACGCTGAGCGTCGTCGGCGAGGATGGATTCCGCCTCGATGGCCATTCGTCGATGACCCAAATCGCCCGCGACCCGGCCGATCTGGCGCGCCAGTTGCTCAACCCGCACCATGCCTACCCGGACGGCGCGATGCTCTATCTCGGCACCATGTTCGCCCCGGTCGAGGACCGCGATGCGCCGGGCAAAGGGTTTACCCACAAGAGCGGCGACATCGTCAGCATCGCCGCGCCGCAGCTCGGCCGGCTGGTCAACCGCATCCGCCCGACCGACCAGTGCGAACGCTGGACCTTCGGCAGCGCCGCGCTGATGCGCAATCTTGCCGCGCGCAAGCTCATCTGATCCGGGTGCAGCGGCAATCCGAGCGTAACACCCCATGACCGCCGGCCGCGACGAGATGGTCGATGGCGGCGGCGGGCTGCGTCCGCACTGGCGGCGCGTGCTCGGCGCCTTTGCCTCGCTGGCCGGTGAATTGCCCGAGCGTGCCGCCCGGCTCGACCGCGCCGCCGCCGAGGAAGGCATCGCCTCCATCCTGCCCGGCACCGAGCGCGCCCCGGCATGGCGGCTCGACCCGGTGCCGCTGCCGCTGCCGGCGGAGGAGTTTGCCGCGCTCGAATCCGGTCTGGCCCAGCGCGCCCGGCTGATCGAGGCGGTGCTGGCCGATCTCTACGGTCCGCAACGCCTGCTCGCCGAGGGCCATCTGCCGCCGGCGCTCGCCTTCGCCAATCCCGGCTTCCTGCGCCCGTGCCGCGATCTGGTGCCGGAGGGGGCGCGGCTGCATCTGTATGCCGCCGACCTGCTGCGCGCGCCGGACGGGCGCTGGACGGTGCTCGCCGACCGCACCGACGCCGCCTCCGGCCTCGGCCTCGCCGCCGAGAACCGCCGTCTGCTCGCCCGCGTGCTGCCCGAGGCGTTCCGCCCGGTGCAGGTGCGCCCGCTCAGCCCGTTTTTCGACCTGTGGCAGGACAGTCTCCAGCGCCTCGCGCCGCCCGGCAGCGCCAATCCGGCGGTGGCCCTGCTGACCCAGGGGGTCGCCCATCCGCACTGGTTCGAGCACCTGCTGCTGGCGCGCGATCTCGGCGCGGCGCTGGTCGAGCCGGCCGACCTGACGGTGCGCAACGGCGCCCTGTTCCTCAAGACGCTGCAGGGCCTGCAACCGATCGACGTGCTGCTGCGCCGCGGCGCGGGGCGATTGATCGACCCGCTGGAACTGGACGGGGCGACGCGCGCCGGGGTGGTCGGGCTGCTCGATGCGGCGCGCGCCGGGGCGGTGCGGATTGTCAATCACCCCGGCACCGCCGCCGTCGAGGTGCCGGGCTTTGCCGCGCTGCTGCCGGGGCTGGCCTGGCATGTCCTGGGCGAGACCCTGGCGCTGCCCTCTGTCGAGACCTTGTGGCTTGGCGATCCGGCGCAGGCGGCGCGGCGCACCGCGGCGCATGTGCTCTGCCGCGCGCTCGATGATGCGCCGATGCCCGCCGCGCCCGACATCGCCGCCCGGCCATGGGAGTGGGCGGCGCGCGCCGAACCGCCGGCGTCGATGGCGCCGTGCCTGGAGGGCGACCATCTGATGCCGCGCGCGGTGGTGCTGCGATTGTTCCTGGTGCATGACGGGGAGCGTTGGCGGGCGATGCCGGGCGGGCTGGCGCGGGTGCTGGCGGCGGGCGCGGTGCTGGCCGGGCGGCTGCCGCCGGGCGGGGTGTGCAAGGATGTCTGGGTGTTGACCGAAGACGGCAGCGACATCGTCGGGCCGCCGCAGACGGTGGTGGCGCCGCTGGCGCTGCGCCGCACCACCGGGGCGTTGCCGAGCCGCGTCGCCGATACCCTGTTCTGGCTCGGCCGCAGCGTCGAGCGGCTGGACCGCGCGGCGCGGCTGGTGCGCGCCGCCGCCGCCCGCATCGTCGGTGGCGGCGAGATCTCGGCGCGCGAGGTGGCCGAACTGGAATGTCTCCTGCGCTGCCTTGTTGATGCCGGGGTGGTCCCGGCCGAGGCGGCGGTGGTCACCAGCCAGGCCGGGCTGGCGCAGACCCTGCTGCTTTCGGTGCGCGGCGGGCGCGAGCGTGGCGCCATCACCCGGCTGTTTGCCGAGGTCGCCCGGCTGACCGAGGCGGCGCGCGATCGGCTGACCGGGGACATGTATGCCACCTTCACCGCGGCGCTGCGCCAAGCGCGCGAGGAAACCGAGGCGGCGGGGCGCAGCATCGACGCGCTGAGCCACGCGCTCGCCACGGTGCAGCGCCACGCCGCGACCGTCGCCGGCATGGCGGCGGAGAACATGGTGCGCGGCGGCGGCTGGCTGTTTCTCGATCTCGGCCGGCGCATCGAGCGGGCACAGGCGATCACCGCCGAAGTGGCCGCGGCGCTCGACCAGAAGCCGCCGCGGATCGAGAACGGGCTGCGGCTGTTGCTCGAACTGTGCGACAGCGCCATCACCTACCGCAGCCGCTACCTGACGGTGATCCAGCCGGCGCCGGTGCTCGATCTGGTGCTCGCCGATCAGGGCAATCCGCGCGGCCTCGCCTTCCAGCTCGCCGCCATGCACACGCTGCTCGACGACCTCGCCGATGACAGTCCCGAGCAGCGACTCGCCGCCATCGCCGCCGGCCTGCTGGCCGAGGCCGAGGCGCTGGTCGCCGATGTGCTGGCGGCGCCGGATCAGGCCGCCGCCGCCGCCGCGCTGCCGCCGCGGCTGCGCGACATCGGCGGCGGGCTGGCGACGCTCTCCGATCGCATCACCCGGCGCTATTTCGCCCTGCTGCCGGCGGCGCAGTCGGTCGGCCGGGGCGGCGGCGACGGCAAATGACCCGCTACCGGCTGCGCCACGTCACCACCTACCGCTACGCCGAGCCGGTCGATCTGGCCAGCCATTTGCTGCATCTGGCGCCGCGCGCGCTGCCGCATCAGCGTGTGCTGGCTGCCAGCATCACCGCCGATCCGGCGCCGGCGCGCACCGCATCGCGGCGGGATCATTTCGGCAACGCGGTAGGTTGGCTGTTCCTCGACCGTGCGCATGCACGCTTTGAGGTGACGCTGGCGGCGCATGTCGATGTGGCGTTTCCCGCCCCACCGCCGGTGGCCCGCACCCTGCCGTGGGAGCAGGTGGCGGCGGCGGCGGCGGTGACGGCGGAGGCCGCCGAGTTCCTGTTCGACAGCCCGTTTGCCGCCGTCGAGCCGGGTGCCGGGGCCTATGCCGCGGTCAGCTTCCCGCCCGGCCGGCCGGTGCTGGCCGGGCTGCTGGAGCTGACCGGGCGCATCCGCCGCGATTTCGCCTTCCGCCCCGGCGCCACCACGGTCGCCACCCCGGTTGCCCGCGTGCTGGCGCAGCGCGCCGGAGTCTGCCAGGATTTTTCCCATCTGATGATTTCCGCCCTGCGCGCCCTCGGCCTGCCGGCGCGCTACGTCTCCGGCTATCTGCGCACCAGGCCGCCGCCCGGACAGGTGGCGCGGCGCGGCGCCGACCAGAGCCATGCCTGGGTGGGAAGCTGGCTCGGCCCCGGGCTGGGCTGGGTCGATCTCGACCCGACCAACGACCTCGTCGTCGGCGAGGAACATGTGGTGCTCGGCTGGGGGCGGGATTTCGGCGATGTCAGCCCGGTGCGCGGCGTCATTCTCGGCGGCGGCGAGCACAGCGTGGCGGTGGCGGTCGATCTGGAGCCGGGCTAGGCTCGCCGCATGTCCAGTCCTGCCGCCGCGCTTGCCATCGCCCCCGCCGTGCGCGCCGCCCTGTCCGGCGGCGGCGCCGTGGTGGCGCTGGAGAGCACCATCATCACCCACGGCATGCCGTGGCCAGACAATGTCGAGACCGGCCGCGCGGTGGAGGCGGCGGTGCGCGCAGAAGGCGCGGTGCCGGCGACCATCGCGGTGCTCGACGGCGTGCCGCGTATCGGCCTCTCGGCGGCGGAGCTGGAGGCGCTGGCGGCGCGGCGCGATGTGGTGAAGGCGTCGCGGCGCGATCTCGGGCCGGTGGTGGCGCGCGGCGGCAGCGCCGGCACCACGGTTGCCGCCACCATGTTCCTCGCCGCCCGCGCCGGCATCGCGGTGTTCGCCACCGGCGGCATCGGCGGCGTGCATCGCGGGGCGCAGGAGAGTTTCGACATCTCGGCCGACCTGCTGGAACTGGCGCACAGCCGGGTGGCGGTGATCTGCGCCGGCGCCAAATCCATCCTGGATATTCCGCGCACCCTGGAAGTGCTGGAAACCCAGGGGGTGCCGGTGATCGGCTATGGCACCGATGAATTTCCCGCATTCTTCGCCCGCAGCAGCGGCTGCCGCGTCGAGCATCGCTGCGACACGCCGGCGGAACTGGCCGGGGTGATCGCCGCGCATCACGCGCTCGGCCTGCCGGGCGGCGTGCTGATCGGCAACCCGCTGCCGGAGGCGGCGGCGCAGGATGCGGCGGCGATGGAGGCGGCGATCGTCCGCGCGGCGGCCGAGGCGGCGGCGCAGGGCATCGCCGGCAAGGCGCTGACCCCGTTCCTGCTGGCGCGGCTGGTCGCGCTGACCGAGGGCCGCAGCCTCGCCGCCAACATCGCGCTGATCCACAACAACGCCATCCTGGCGGCGCGGACGGCGGTGGCGCTGGCCCGGCGCTGAGGTGGCGACGACGGCGGCGGTTCTGGTCATTGGCGACGTGATGACGGATGTGATCGTGCGCCCGCACGGCCCGCCGGTGCATGGCAGCGACCGCGCCGCGACCATCCGCCTGGCACCCGGCGGCTCGGCCGCCAATCAGGCGGCGTGGCTGGCGGCGCTCGGCGTTGCGGTGGGGCTGGTCGCCCGCGTCGGCGCCGCCGACCATGCGCAGCAGTCGGCGGCGCTGGCGGCGCAGGGGATCATGCCGCTGCTCGCCGCCGACCCCGAGCTGCCGACCGGCGTGCTGGTGGCGCTGATCGACGCCAGCGGCGAGCGCAGTTTTCTCACCGACCGCGGCGCCAATGCGGCGCTCTGCCGCGCCGACCTGCCGGACGCGGCGCGCGACCGGGCGGCGCTGCTGCATGTCTCCGGCTACGCCCTGTTTGCCCCCGGCGCGCGTGCCGCGGTGGGCGATTTCGTCGCCGGGCGGGGGTGGACGGTGGATGCGTCCTCCGCCGGCTTTCTCGCCGAGGCCGGGGCGGCGCGGTTCCTCGCCTGGACCGCGGGCGCCGATACGCTGTTCGCCAATGCCGACGAGGCGGCGCTGCTGGCCGGCAGCGACGATCCGGCGGTGCAGCTCGCCCGGCTGGCGGCGCAGTATCGCTGCGTGGTGGTCAAGCGCGGCGCGGCCGGGGCAATGGCGGTGGCTGCCGGGGGCGCGCCCTGCGTGGTGCCGGCGCCGGTGGTCGCGGTGCGCGACACCACCGGGGCGGGGGACGCGTTCCTGGCCGGGTTTCTGGCGGCAAGGCTGGCCGGGGCCGATCTGGCGGGATGCGTGGCCGCAGGCGTGGTGCAGGGCGGCCGGGCGGCGGCATTGGACGGTGGGCGACCGCCGGCGGTCCGGCCTGGTCAAGGCCAATGTGGGGTCGAGGCGCGACACCTCGACCTATGACATCGTGGGCGCGGCGCTCATGCCGGCGGGATCAGGACGATTTTGCCGATATGCTGCTTGGTCAAAAATGCCTGCTGCGCCGCGACGATCTCGCGCAGCGGAAAGCTCGCCGCGAGCAGCGGCCGGATTTCGCCGCGCTCGATATAGCCGACCAGATTGCCGAACACCGCGCGCTCCAGCACGGTGCAGCCGAGCAGCCGCAAATCCTTCAGATACAGTCGGCGCAGATCGAGCGTGACCAGTGGTCCGTCGATCGCCCCGGCCACCGCATAGCGGCCGCCGCGCCGCAACACCTCGATCAATTGGCCAAACTGCCGGCCGCCGACGACATCGACCACCACATCGACCGACTCCCGGCCAAGCTCGGCCAGGTGATCGGCCGCGCGCCCGATCACCTGGGCGGCGCCCAGCGCGCCGATCATCGCCGCCTTGGCGGCGCTGGCGACCGCCACCACGCGCGCGCCGCGCCGCCGCGTCAGTTGCACCGCCGCCGAGCCGACGCCGCCCGAGGCGCCGGTGATGAGCACCGTCTCGCCGGCCTGCACCGCCGCCCGGGTCAGCATGTTCTCCGCCGCCGCGTAGGCGCAGGGGAAGGAGGCCAGTTCGGCATCGGATAATTCGCTGGCGATCCGGTGCGCGTGCGCCGCCGGCGCCTTGGCAAACTGGGCGAAGCCGCCATCGCATTCCGAGCCGAAATAGAGCGCGCGGTACGGCGCCCAATCGAACGGCGCGCGGAACACCGGCTCGATCAGCACCCGCTCGCCCAGGCGCGCCGCAGCGACCCCGGCGCCGAGTGCGACGATGCGGCCGCAGGCATCCGCCCCTTGGATGCGCGGAAACGCCGGGACCGCCCCGGTCCAGCCGGAATCCTCGGTTTGCGCCGTGGCGTAGCCGTCGGCCCCGCCCGCGGTGGTGGTGCCCTCGGTGACTGATTGCGAGTACCAGGCGGTGCGCGTGTTGATGTCGGTGTTGTTGACGCCGGCGGCGCCGACGCGGATCAGCACCTCGCCGGGCAGCGGCACCGGCAGCGGCACGTCCTCGCGATAGACCAGCCGATCGAAGCCGCCATTCCCGGTCAGCAGCACCGCGTGCATGGTTGCCGGCAAATCCTGCATGGTCCGCTCCTCACCCACCGCGCCCACCATCCAATGCCCCGGCAATCGCCGCCCATAGCGGCGTGCGGTTGAGCGCCGGGTCGAGCGGCAGCGGGCGTTGCGGCAGGCCGTCGGCGCGGGGAAACCGCTCGTTCAGCCAGCTCCGTCGGTCGCTCAGTCCCCAGGTCAGCACACCCAGCACCGCCGGATGCGGCAGCACCGCCTCCAACCAGGCGCGGGCATGCGCCGCCACCGCGGCATCGCGCAGGGCGAAGTCGGCCGGCAGGCCGTCGTCGCGCACATCCAGCTCGGTCACCAGCACTTTCAGCCCGAGCCCGGCGATGTCGGCGACGAAGCGCGACAGCACCGTCTGATCCAGCGCGCGTTGGCTGGCGTCGAGGTGCCCCTGCAGCCCGACCGCCTGCACCGGCACGCCGCGCGCCAGCAGCGCCGCCAGCAATTCGAGCAGCGCGGCGCGCCGCCGCGCCTGCCAGTCGATGGCGTAATCGAGGGCGAATTCGTTGATCACCCGCAAGGCGCCCGGATCGGCGTCGGCGCACGCATGGAAAGCGAGATCGAGATAGCGCGGCCCGAGCGCGCGCAGCCACGGCGTGTCGCGCAGGCCGAAGGCGGGACCGTCTTCGGGATGGAGCGGCTCGTTGACCACGTCCCAATGCGCCAGCCGGCCGCGGAAATGCCCGGCGACGGTGCCGATATAGCCGGTCAGCAGCCGTTCGCCGCTGCGCGGGGTCAGCGCCGCGAGCAGCCAGGGCGGATTGGCCTCGTGCCAGACCAACGTGTGGCCGCGCACGGCGAGGCCGGCGGCGGCGGCGTAGGCCATCACCCGCTCGGCGCCGGCGAAGTCGAACACGCCGGGCTGCGGCTGCAGCGCCGCCCATTTGAACTGCGACTCGCCGACGATGATGCCACATTCGTCGCGGATGCGCTGGCGCAGGCGCGGCTCGCCGTTGAGCGCGGCGTCGCCGATGGCGCTGCCGAAGAAGCGGCCATGCGCCGCGGCGTGCGCTTGCAATCCCTCGGCGGGGGCGGCGGCGATGGCGAGCAGGGCAGGGGCGGCCAGCAGGGCGCGGCGCGACAGCATCATCATCGGTAGAAGGCGCATCCCCGGCGCGCGGCGTCAACCGCGGCGCGGCAGGCGCGCCGGTCGGCCGCCCGCCGGGCGGACCCGGCGGGCGGTGTTTAGGCGATCCTCAGGCGGCCTGCGCCACCGGCTCGGCCATCGGCGGAACGCGGGTGCGGATCAGCCGCTCGATATCGCGCAGGAAGGCCCGCTCGGCGCCATCGCACAGGCTGATGGCGGCGCCGGCATTGCCGGCGCGCGCGGTGCGGCCGATGCGGTGGACGTAGCTTTCCGGCACGTTGGGCAGTTCGAAGTTGATGACGTGGTCGATATTGGCGACATCAATGCCGCGGGCGGCGATGTCGGTGGCGATCAGCACCCGCGTCTGACCGTTGCGGAACCCGGCCAGTGCCCGCTCGCGCTGCGGCTGGCTCTTGTTGCCGTGGATCGCCTCGGAGACGATGCCGGCCATGGCCAGTTGTTTGACCACGCGGTCGGCGCCGTGCTTGGTACGGGTGAACACCAGCGTCCGCCCGGTCGCCTCACGCGCCAGCAGCCGCGCCAGCACGGCGGGCTTGCGCGCCTGATCGACGAAGATCACCCGCTGCTCGACCCGGTCGGCGGTGGTCGCCACCGGGGCGACGGCGACGCGCACCGGGTCGCGCAGCATGGCATCGGCGAGGGTGGAGATGTCCTTCGGCATGGTGGCCGAGAAGAACATGGTCTGACGCTCGCGCGGGATGGTGGCGACGATGCGGCGGATCGGCACGATGAAGCCGAGATCGAGCATGTGGTCGGCCTCGTCGAGCACCAGCACCTCGACCCGGTCGAGCCGCACCGCGCGGTCGCCCATCAGGTCGAGCAGCCGGCCGGGGGTGGCCACCAGCACGTCGATGCCGCCGGCCAGCGCGCGCGCCTGCCGGCCCTTCGGCACGCCGCCGAAGGCGAGGGCGACGCGGGTGCCGAGATTCTTGCCGAGCACGCGGAAGCTTTCGGCGATCTGGCTGGCCAGTTCGCGCGTCGGCGCCAGCACCAGTACCCGCGGCGCCGTCGGCATCGCCCGCGGGCCGGTCGCCAGCCTGGTCAGGATGGGCAGCGCGAAGGCGGCGGTTTTGCCGGTGCCGGTCTGGGCGATGCCCAGCACGTCACGGCCGGCGAGGCCGGGCGGGATCGCCTGAGCCTGAATCGGGGTCGGCTCGGCATAGCCCGCGCCAGCAACGGCCTTGAGCAACGGGGCGGAGAGGCCGAGATCGGAAAAGGAGGTCATCAAGTTGCTTTCGCGTGCGACCGCATGCCGCGCCGCAAAGCTGCGGGCACGGGTCATTGCGGTCGGCAGGACCGCGAACCGGCGCAAACGTCAGGAGGAAAGCAGCTACCGGGAGACCGCTCCGCCCGCGTCCGGCCGGAAACTGGGCCGGGTTGGTCGCGGGATGGCAGCGCACAAAACCCTATCGGGGCGCCACCAAGGTATGGTGCTGCGGCGCAGCAAAGTCAAGCGTTGCGATGGTCGGCTTGCGCCGACGACCCGGCGCGCCGGGTGCGGCCGGCTGTGCGGCGCTGCGCCGGCGGGCGGGGCGGCCGACGGGTCGGGCGGATGGCGCGGCGGTGGAAGTCGCGCGGTCAGGCTGGGCGTGGTGGGGCTCGGCGCGATTGGGCGGGGCGTGGTGGGTCGGGGCGGCTGTTTTGGCCGGGTGACGCCGAGCATGCGGCAGAACGGGCGCAGCAAGCGTTCGATGCCGGGGGCGGCGTCGAGCAGGGCGAGCATGTCCGGCTCGCTCAGCAAATGCTGCAATTGCGAGGCATAGGCGCAGGCCGCCGGCACCGGCTGGCACAGCCAGCCGGCGCGCCTGGGCAGGCGGCGCGGCGGGGTGGCCGGCGGCCGGCGGGAAAGCGGCCGGCGCGGCGCGGCGCGCGGGGTGGTGGGCAAGGTGCCGGCGGCGGCGCGGGCGGCGAGGCGGGCGATGCGGAAGGACATCCGTTTCAGCCGCGCCCACAGCAGCAGCAGGACCGGAATGGCGAGAAACCCGCGCGGCGCGCGGGCCGCGGCGGCCTTGCACACATCGTCGATGATGCGGGCGAGGCGTTCGGCCGGGGGCGGGGGGGGGTCGGCGCTCACGAACGGAACAAGAACATGAAACCGCCCGCCTGGGCAAGCCCGATTCGTGCCGGCTGTGGATTTGGGCGGAGCGGGGCGCCTTGGTTGGGTGCGAGCGTCGCGGCATCACCCCTCCCCCGACCCCTCCCGCAAGGGGAGGGGCGAAGGAAGATGGCGGAGTCAAGCGGTTGGGCGGCGCCGCTTCGCTGCGGCTTTACAACGCCCGGGTACATTGCGCAGTCTGCGCGCCGGATAATCACCGGGGGCAACCGTCATGTCGGAGGCGACTGCCAGGCGGGAGTGGGTTGAGCGGGTGCTTGGGGTCACCGTGACGGCGCCGCGCGGGCTTGACGTGCGCTTCGCCGCGGTCGAGCAGACATGGCTCAAGGCGATGGCAGCCGATCCGCCGAATCGCACCCGGCTGTCGGCGATGATGGCGTTCATTACCGAGCAGATGGCAGAGGGTGATGCCGGGCGGGCCGGGGCGGCGCTGGATCGGCTGGAGGCGATGCTGGCGACGCCCGATGCGCCTTCGCGCCCGGGGGCCAAGGGCAGCGGCGAGGCACTGTCGGCGGTGGTGCGCAGCGACGGGCAACTCGTCGCCTATCGCAAGAGCCTGCTGGCATGGGACGCGGCGAAGAAATCCGCGGCGCAGCAGCTCACCGATCTCAAGGGCGCCATCACCACCGCCTGGCCGGCGCTGGTCCAGGCCGCCGGGGTGGTCGAGCGGGCGATGGACCAGCTCAATACCGGCTTGTCGCAGGCGATCGACGCCGCGATAAACGCCAAGGGGACCAGCGAGCGCGGGCGTCAGCACGCCTTCGCCGCGGCGCTGGCGCGATCCTATCTGACCCGCGTGACCTTCCATCCGGCCTTCGCCCTGCTCGACGGCAACAAGCTGATGCCGCTGAGGCTGCGGGCGACGCTCGGCGACGCGCTCAAGCAGGTCGTCGCCGCCATCCCCGTCTGATCCGGGCCTCCACCCGCCAATTTCAGGAGCGCGCGCATGTCGCAGCCGAGCCAGCAGGAAATTGCCGAGTTTCTCGAACAGCTTGGCGCTGCCCTGGCGCAGAGCGTCAACATTCCCGACCTCGAAGACCTCTACGACGTGGAGGGCGAAGGCATCGTCCGCGCCTCGCCGGAGGACATCGAGATGTATCTGGTGATGGGCCTCCAGCAGGCGGAAATCGCCCGCCAGGAGCAGGCCGAAGACCAGCGCATCGCCGCCCAGGGCGACATCGTCGCCAGCGTGGCCGAGCGGGTGGAGACGGTGCCGGAGCCGCCGGCGCCGGCGGCGCTCGACATTCTCGCCGATTCGGGCGCCGGCACGCTGCCCGGACTGATCGATGCCGCCATCGCCGCCTACACCAAGCTCGCCGACGCCCAGGGCGGCCCGGATGATGCGTTCGAGGCGGCGACCTCCACCGCCTATACCGCACTCGATCGGCGTGATGCGGCGATCGCCGGGCTGCATCAGGCGATCAGCCGCGAGATCGCCGAACGCGAGCAGACCATCCGGTCGGTGGGCGAGGCGTTCACCGAGATCAAGGGCACGATCCTGTTCGAAGCCTCCGAGATGATGAAGGCCGAGAAACCGGCCAGCGCCAAGAAGCTCAAGGCGCGGCTCGGCGAGGTCGAGAGCGCGGTGGCGGCTTTGCCGGAGCTGGTGACGACCGCGGCGCCCGACGCCTTCGCCGCCGCGGTCAGCGATGTGCGCAAGGCGTTCGATGGGCTGGTCCAGCCGATCAAGGCTGTGAACGAGATTGCCCAATCGCGGCGGGGCGAGGCGCGCAAGGGGGTGCTGGCGGAAAACCGCTGGGTGCTGCAGCGCATCCCCGCCGGCGACCTCGCCATCCTGCCGGCCGATACGGTGTCGGCACCGCTTGCCGAGGCGATCGAGACCCACCGCAAGAGCTTCGCCACGCTCGAACAGTTGGCGCCGAACGGCACAGGCGAGGCGTTCGAACTGGCCCGCCAGCAGACCGAGCGCGACAAGACCGCGGCCGAGCGTGCCCATGCCACCGCGTTGCGCGCGGTCGAGACGGAACGCCAGCGCCGCCGGCTCGCGGTCAAGGAGCTGACCAGCGAGCGCGGCACGATCACCGATCCGAAGCTGATCGAGGGCACCAGCGAGGCCAAGGACTTCGCCGCCGCCAAGCTGATCGTCGCCAACGCCTTCAAGACGCTGAACGAGGCGATCATGGCGGCGCTGCCGGCGGCGTTCACCGAGGCGCTGCGCGTCGCCGGCGAGGCGGTCACGGCGCTCGGTCTGGCGGCGACCGACGCGGCCGAGAAGGCGAAGCTGCGCCTCGCCGAGCGCAACCGCCTGAGGAAGGAGGTGCAGCTTGCCGGCGAGCCGGTCGATACGGCGCTCAAATCGCTGCCGACGACGGTGGCGCCCGACGCCGCCAAGGCGATTCGCGCCGCCTTCATCAAGGATGGCAAGGCGGCGATCAACCGCATCGACGGCCGCGACCCGGAGGCGGACAACGTCGCGCTGGAGACCGCCAAAAAGCAGTTCGCGGTGGCGACGCGGCTGGTCAATGCCTTCGCCAGGCTCGACGCCGCGAGTTTCACCCCGGTCGCCGGCAACGTCGTCATCACTGGCGGCGTCAGTGCGCTGATCAAGCAGCTTGAGACCGGCGGCATCGGCGAGGGCGCCATCGGCCTCGTCGAAACGCTCGACAAGGATGTCGGCAAGATCACCGACCGCTACCGCGACATTGGCGGTTTGCGCAGCCGCTACGACGAGGTGTGCAAAAGCCCCAATGTACTGCGCGGCGAGCAGCGCAAGCTCGACGCCTTCCCAACCTTCGAGAGCACGCGCGATGAGTATGACAAGGGCCAGTTGACGGTCGAGAGCGACAAGTTTCGCAAAATCATCATCAGCATCGAGGAGGCGATCGAGAAGGCGCAGGAGACGCAGGAGTATCTGTTGTCCAAGGTCCATGCCTATATTCAGCTCGTCGATAGCAATTCCGGCGATCCGGTGGCGGCGATGGAGACGCTGGTCCGCGACGGCGATGCCAGGCGCGGCGACATTTCCGACGCGTACCGCTCGTCGCATGACCGGCCAGACCGCTATTCCGTCGAGGTCGAGGTGCCGATCGAGAACCGCAGGGGGGTCGTCGTGCATGCCCATTGCGACGCCGACGGCACGCCTAAGGCCGGCAATGGCTGCCACATCAAGCTGTGGAAATACCGCTTCGATCCGCTGAGCTTCCAGTTGAGCGGTACGCTGCGCGGCCCGCTGCTGCCGCCCAAGGCGGAAAATCTGTTGGCGGCGCAGCGGAAGTATCTCGCCTGACGCCGCGGCGGCCCCTCTGGCCTGATGCGGGGCGGATGGGGTATCATCCGGGCGGCTGCGGGCGTGGTGGAATTGGTAGACGCGCCGGACTCAAAATCCGGTTCTGGCAACAGAGTGTCGGTTCGACCCCGACCGCCCGCACCAGACTGTACCGAACTGGCCTCCCGTGTGGCGCCGGCGCAACTTTGTCGCCGCTGGCGTGTCATTGCTGCATCGACAGCGAATGGGAGACCGATATGCGCCTGCTCCGTCTGCTTGCCCTGCTGGCGCCTGCGGCGCTGGCCGGCTGCATCAGCTATTCCAGCACCCCGCCGGCACACACCACCGTCACGGCGCCGCCCGGCTCCACCGTCGTCTGCACCAGCGGCGCCCAGCCGCCCTGCTGAGACGGCCGCTCGGCTGAAGACTGCACGCAGGCTTTGCGTGGGCGGGCGGGCTTGGTGTAGCACTGTGGGCACGGCTTCGTGATCAGCCCCCCCAGTCCGCGAGACCCGATGAGCGCCGCACTCAAACTGAACGCCCCCGCCGCCGCCGTTCCGGTCCCGGTCAGCGAACTGCTCGTCGTGGTGCGCGAATATATCGACGCCGCCCGGTTCGACGCGGCGGACCGGCTGATCGGCCATATTCTCGCCGGCAGTCCGGGCCACGCCGAGGCGCTGCATCTGCTCGGCTACAACGCCTTCAAGCGTGACCAGCCGGAAGACGCGGCGCGGCTGATGGAGCAGGCGCTCGCCGCCGGCGCCGCCGCGCCGCGCCAGTTGTGCAATCTCGCCGAGGTCTATCGCTTGCTCGGCCGGCTCGATGACGGGCTGGCGGCGGTGCGCCGTGCCCAGGCGCTGGCGCCGACCGATCCGGTCGGGCATTTCAACGAGGCCATGCTGCGCTACGAGCGCATGGAACCGGATATCTGCATCCGCGCCGCGCGCCGCGCCATCGCCCTCAAGCCCGACCTGCCGGAGGCGCATATGCGCCTCGGCCAGACGCTGTTGCTGACCGGCGCGCTCAAGGACGGCTGGGAGTCCTATGAATGGCGCTACCAGATCGCCGGCGCGCAGGCGTTGATGCCGAAATCGGACAAGCCGCAATGGGACGGCGCGCCGCTCGCGCCGGACCAGTGGCTGTTGCTGGTGGCCGACCAGGGGTTCGGCGACGTGATCATGTTCTCCCGCTTTCTGCCCTGGGCGATGGCGCGCTGCGCCTCGATCGCGGTTGCCGTCAGCGCCGAGATGCGCGGCATGTTGGAGGCGCATTTTCCCGGTCCGCGCTATTTCTCGCGCTGGGACGACGCGCCGCCGTTCGCCGCCTACTGCCCGTTCTCCGGCCTGCCGCGGCTGGCCGGCACGCTGATCGACAGCATCCCGGACACCACACCCTATTTCCGGGCCGAGCCGCCGCGGGTGGCGAAATGGCGCGACCGGCTCGACCAGCTCGTCGCCCCCGGCCTGCGCCGCGTCGCCATCGCCTGGGCCGGCCGACCGACCCACAACAACGACCGCAACCGTTCGATCACCCTCGACATGCTGGCGCCGTTGGGCGCGGTGCCCGGCATCGCCCTGCTGGCGATCCAGAAGGGGCCGGCGGTGGCGCAGGCGAAAACCTGGCAGGGCGCAGCGCCGCTGGTGGTGCTCGATGCCGAGATCGAATGTTTCGAGGACACCGCCGCGATTCTGGAAAATGTCGATGTCCTGGTCTGCGTCGATACCTCGGTCGGGCATCTGGCCGGGGCGCTGGGGCGGCCGGCCTGGATCATGCTGCCCTATGCGCCGGACTGGCGCTGGCTGATGCAGCGCAGCGACTCGCCGTGGTACCCGAGCCTGCGGCTGTTCCGTCAGCCGGGGCCGCGCGCCTGGACGCCGCTGATCGAGCAGGTGGCGGCGGAGCTTAGCGCGCTTGCCGGCGCAGCGCCGCCAGCAGCGCCCGCCTGACCGGCTCCGGCTGCGTCTCGGCCGCCGCCAGCACCTCGGCGAGGCTGCGGCGCAGGGCATAGACCTGATCGAGCAGGGTCAGCACCAGCGAGAGCGTTTCCTGCTCCACCGCCAGATCGTGCAGCAGGTCGCGCACGAGGCGCACCCGGGCGACGTCGATCTCGGCGAACCGCCAGTCCGGCGGCTCGCCCTCCGGCATCACCCAGCCACGGGCGATCCAGTCGGCGAGGTCCGGTTCGGCGACGTCCGGCACCAGCGCGACGACGGCGGCGAGCCGCATCATTCGTCCTCCAGCCCGGCGCGCGGATCGGGCGCATGCTCGGGCGTCCAATCGCGCAGGAACGCCGCCAGCGCCGGTTCAACGCCCTGCGGCAGCACCGGCCTGAGCACAACGTATTGATGCCCGTCGCCGACCCCGCGGCCCTTCAGCCGCAGCCGGGTGCCGGTGCCCGAGCCGGGCGGGATGGTCAGGCGGACACGGCCCTTGGCGGTCGGCACCTCGATCGTCGCGCCCAGCACCGTTTCTTTCAGCGTCACCGGCAGGTCGAGCAGGATGTCGTCGCCCTCGCGGCGGAAATGGGCGTGCGGGGCGACGCTGATCTCGACCAGCGCGTCGCCCGCCACGGCGCCGGCGCCACGGCCGCTGCGGCCCTGATCGCGCAGGCGCAGCACATGGCCGTCGCGCACGCCGGGCGGCAGGGTGACATCGAGGGTGCGGCCATCGGGCAGCGCCACCCGCCGCACGCCGCCGCGCACCGCCTCCAGAAAGCCGACCGAGAGGGTGTAATGCGCGTCCCGGCCGCGTCCGCCGCGTCCGCCCTCGCGACCGCCGCCGGCCGCCTCGCCAAAGGCATGGCCGAACAGGTCGGACAGATCCTCGGCGGCGAAACCGCGTCCGCCATAGGCCTCGGCGCCGGCGCCGGCGCCGGCGTAGTCGCGCCAGGAGTGGCCCTGCGGCGCCCGCTGGTTGCCCTCGGCGTCGATCTCGCCGCGGTCGAAGCGGGCGCGGCGCTCGGGGTCGGAGAGCAGGTCGTTGGCGGCGTTGATCTCCTTGAACCGGTCGGCGGCGCCGGAATCGTCGGGGTTGAGGTCGGGGTGGTGGCGTTTGGCCAGTTTGCGGTAGGCGCGGCGAATCGCCTCCTCGGAGTCGCCGCGCTTGACGCCAAGGGTCGCGTAGGGGTCTGCCATGCCCCACAACATAGGTGCGCGGCCCGGCCGCTTGCAGGGTACCGCTTGCAAGGTCTTGTGCGAAAGTCGTGCAACCCTGGCACGGTTGAGGCGCTGCACCGCTCGATGCGCGTCCATCATCTCAATTGCGGGACATTCCGCCCCGTCGGCGGCCGTGCGTTCGGCATGCCCACGCTCGGCTGTCATTGCCTGCTGGTGGAAACCCCGGCCGGGCTGGTGCTGGTCGATACCGGGCTGGGCCGCGAGGATGTCGAGCGGCCGCGGCCGCGGCTGTCGCGGCTGTTCCTTGCCCTCGGCCGCATCCAGTTCGATCCGCGCGACACCGCCGTCGAGCAGGTCCGTGATCTCGGCTTCAAGCCGGCGGATGTGCGGCATATCCTGCTCACCCATCTCGATTTCGACCATGCCGGCGGGATCACCGATTTCCCGGCGGCGACGGTGCATGTGCTGGCCGACGAGGCGGCGGCGGCGAAGCATCGGCATGGTTTCATCGCCCGCCGCCGCTACCGCCCGGCGCAATGGCGGGCGGTGGCGAAATGGCAGGAATACCAGCCCGACGGCGAGCCGTGGTTCGGCTTCCCCGCGGTGCGGGCGCTGCGCGGCGTGCCGCCCGGCTTCGTCATGGTGGCGCTGGCGGGACATTCGGCCGGACATGGCGGCGTCGCCGTGCGCGACGGGACACGCTGGCTGCTGCATGCCGGCGATGCCTATTTCGATCAGGCCGAGCTGCGGCGCGAGGCGCCGCGCTGCCCCGCCGGCCTCGCCGCTACCCAGTGGCTGATGCAGACCGCCGGGCGGGCGCGGCGGGACAACCGGGCGCGGCTGCGCGAACTGGCGGCGGCCAGCGCCGATACGCTGGCGATCATCTGCTCGCACGACCTGAACGAGCTGCGCAACCGCCAACGCGCCGCTGAGCTGCGTCAGCGGGCGCTGGCGGCGCTTGACGAACCGGCCGCACGCCGCCCTTAGTTGCGCCCTGGAGACAGGGAGAAACGGGCATGCGGGTCGGCTTCATCGGCCTCGGCAACATGGGCTTGCCGATGGCGCTCAACCTCGTGCGCGCCGGCCACGATGTCGCCGGCTGGGACCTGCAGGCCACGGCGATGCAGGGGTTTGCCGCCGGCGGCGGGCGCTGTGCCGGCGACATGGCCGATGCGCTCGACGGCGCGGCGGCGGTGGTCACCATGCTGCCGGCCGGGACGCATGTGCGCACGGCCTATCTCGGCGCCGCCGGCATCATCGCCGCGGCGCCGGGGGCGCTGCTGATCGACGCCTCGACCATCGACGTGGCGACGGCGCGCGCGGTCGCCGCTGCGGCTGCGGCGGCCGGCCTGGACATGCTCGACGCGCCGGTCTCCGGCGGCGTTGCCGGCGCGGCGGCGGCGACGCTGACCTTCATGGTGGGCGGCAGCGCGGCCGGATTCGCCCGCGCCGAGCCGCTGCTGCGGGCGATGAGCAAGAACGTGGTGCATGCCGGCGCCGCGGGGGCGGGGCAGGCAGCCAAGATCTGCAACAACATGATGCTCGGCATCAACATGCTGGCCACCGCCGAGGCGTTCGTGCTGGCCGACCGGCTGGGTCTCGATCGGCAGAAACTGTTCGACATCGCGCGGGTATCGTCGGGGCAAAGCTGGGCGCTCAGTTCCTACTGTCCGGTGCCGGGTCCGCTGCCGGGGTCGCCGGCCAATCGCGACTATGCGCCGGGCTTCGCGGCGGCGCTGATGCTGAAGGATTTATCGCTCGCCCAGCAGGCCGCCGCCGAGTCCGGCGCGGCGACGCCGCTCGGCGCCGCCGCGGCGCAGCTCTATCAGGCGCTGGTCGCGGCGGGCCAGGGCGGGCGCGATTTTTCCGCGGTGTTCCCGTGGCTGGCGGCGATGCCGCGCGGCGAGGTGGTGTGATGACCGGGTTCGCCGCGGCGCGCGATTTCCTGCTTGCCCACCGCACCGATCACGCCACCGCCAGCGCCCAGTTCCGCTGGCCGGTGCTGGAGAGTTTCAACTGGGCGCTCGACTGGTTCGACGCGGTGCTGTCGCGCGAGGACCGCCCGGCGCTGCAGATCACCGGCGCCGGCGCGGCGACGCTGAGTTTCGCCGAACTCTCGGCACGCTCCTCGCGCGTCGCCAACGGGCTGCGCGCCCAGGGCGTCGGGCGCGGCGACCGCATCCTGCTGATGCTCGGCAATGTCGCGCCGCTGTGGGAGGTGATGCTGGCGGCGATGAAGCTCGGCGCCGTGGTGGTGCCGGCGACGACGCTGCTGACCGGGCAGGACATCGCCGAGCGCATCGCCCGCGCCGGCGTGCGCTGCGTGGTCACCGCGGCGGCCGACGCGGCGAAGCTGCCGGAGGGCGTGCGCCGCATCGTCGTCGGCGGGGCGCCGGGCTGCATCGACTACGCCGCGCTGCTCGACCACTCCGCGCATTTCACCGCCGATGCGCCGACCGATCCCGATGCGCCGATGCTGCTCTATTTCACCTCCGGCACCACGGCGCGGCCGAAGCTGGTGCTGCACAGCCACCGCTCCTATCCGGTCGGCGCGCTTTCGACCATGTACTGGCTCGGGCTGCGGCCCGGTGATCTGCATCTCAACGTATCCTCGCCCGGCTGGGCCAAGCATGCGTGGAGCTGCGTGTTTGCGCCGTGGAATGCCGGGGCGACGGTGTTCATCCACAACCAGCCACGCTTCTCCGCTGCCGGCCTGCTCGATGCGATGGCCGAGCACCGCGTCACCACGCTGTGTGCGCCGCCGACGGTGTGGCGCATGCTGATCCAGGAAGATCTTGCCGCCTGGAGGTTGTCGCTGCGCGAGGTCACCGGCGCCGGCGAGCCGCTCAACCCGGAGGTGATCGAGCGGGTGCGCGCCGCCTGGGGGCTGACCATCCGCGACGGCTATGGCCAGACCGAGACCACGGCACAGATCGGCAACCCGCCGGGCCAAGTGGTCAAGCCCGGCTCGATGGGACGGCCGTTGCCGGGCTATCGGGTTCGGCTGCTCGATACCGAGGGCCGCGACGCCGACGAGGGCGCGGTGTCGCTGGCGCTCGATCCGCCGCCGGCCGGGCTGATGCGCGGCTATCTCAACGACGACGGCAGCATCTCGCCGATCACCGGCGACACCTATGGCACGGGCGATGTCGCCAGCCGCGACGCCGAGGGCTATCTCACCTATGTCGGCCGCGCCGATGACATCTTCAAAGCCTCCGACTACCGCATCAGCCCGTTCGAGCTGGAGAGCGTGCTGATCGAGCATCCCGCGGTGGCCGAGGCGGCGGTGGTGCCGGCGCCGGACGCGCTGCGGCTGGCGGTGCCGAAAGCCTTCGTCGCGCTGGTCGCCGGGGCGGCGCCGACGCGCGACACGGCGGCGGATATTTTCCGCCATCTGCAGGCGCGGCTGGCACCCTACAAGCGCATCCGCCGGCTGGAGTTCTTCGAGTTGCCGAAGACCATCTCGGGCAAAATCCGCCGCGTCGAGCTGCGCCGGATGGAGGAGGCGCGCAGCGAGCGGGCGCCCGACGAATACCGGCTGGAGGATTTCCCGGAGGTGCAGGGCTGATGAGCGCGAATACCGATTACGGCATGGCGTTCGAGCTGGGCGATGAGATCGACGCGCTGCGCGACACGGTGCGCCGCTTCGCCGCGGCGGAGATTGCCCCGCGCGCCGCGGCGATCGACCGCGACAATGATTTTCCCGCCGATCTGTGGCGCAAGTTCGGTGATCTCGGGGTGCTCGGCCTGACCGTCGAGGACGAGTACGGCGGCCCCGGCATGGGCTATCTGGCGCACAGCGTGGCGATGGAGGAAATCAGCCGCGCCTCGGCCTCGGTCGGCTTGTCCTATGGCGCCCACTCCAATCTGTGCGTCAACCAGATCCGTCGCAACGGCAGCGCGGCGCAGAAGCGGCGGCATCTGCCCGGCCTGATCGACGGCAGCAAGGTCGGCGCGCTGGCGATGAGCGAGCCGGGGGCGGGGTCGGATGTGGTGTCGATGAAGCTGCGCGCCGAGCGACGCGGCGACGCCTTCGTGCTCACCGGCACCAAGTTCTGGATCACCAACGGCCCGGATGCGGATGTCGTGGTGGTCTATGGCAAGACCAACCCGAAGGCGGGGCCGCGCGGCATCACCGCGTTCATCGTCGAGACCGACACGCCGGGGTTTTCCTGCGCGCAGAAGCTCGACAAGCTCGGCATGCGCGGATCGAACACCGGCGAGCTGGTGTTCGACGGCTGCGTGGTGCCGGCGGAGAACGTGCTCGGCGCCGTCGATGGCGGGGTTGCCGTGCTGATGAGCGGGCTGGACTACGAACGCGCGGTGCTGGCGGCGGGGCCACTCGGCATCATGCAGGCGTGTCTCGACACGGTGCTGCCCTATGTTCATGAGCGGCGGCAGTTCGGCCAGCCGATCGGCGAATTCCAGATCATGCAGGCCAAGCTGGCCGACATGTACACGACGCTGAATGCGTCGCGCGCCTATGTCTATGCGGTGGCGCGCGCCTGCGACCGCGGCCGGGCGACTCGCAAGGACGCGGCCGGGGCGATTCTGTACGCGGCGGAGCGGGCGACCTGGATGGCGCTGGAGGCGATTCAGTGTCTCGGCGGCAACGGCTATACCAACGACATGCCGACCGGGCGGCTGCTGCGTGACGCCAAGCTTTATGAGATCGGCGCCGGCACCAGCGAAATCCGCCGCATGCTGATCGGACGCGAGCTGTTCCGCGAGACGGCGTGAGGCGGCGGGCGCGGCGCCCGCCGCCGTTCACCGGCCGGTCGCAGCCGCCCTATTCGGCCGCCGTCCGCTCCAGCAGGTAGTTGCGGAACCGCTGCCGCAGCGTCAGTTTGCTGATCTTGCCGGTCGCCGTATGGGGCAGTTCGTCGAGCACGATCACCGCGTCGGGCACCCAGTATTTGGCGACGCGCTGGCGGTACTCCGCCAGCACCGCGTCGGGATCGATCACCGCGTCCGGCCGCGCCACCACCAGCAGCAACGGCCGCTCGTCCCATTTCGGATGCACCGCCGCCACCACCGCCGCCTCGGCGATGCCGGGCAGCGACACGGCGATGTTCTCCAGCAGGATAGAACTGATCCACTCGCCGCCCGACTTGATCACGTCCTTCGAGCGGTCGGTGATTTCCATGTTGCCGCTGGCGTCGATGGCGGCGACATCGCCGGTGGTGAACCAGCCCTCGGCGTCGTTGGCGCTGCCCGGCGGATCGCCGTAATAGCCGCTGCACACCCAATGGCCGCGCACCTGCAGATCGCCGGAACTCTGCCCGTCCCACGGCGCCTCGCGCCCGTCGCTGCCGACGACGCGGATGTCGATGCCGAAAATCGTCGTGCCCTGCTTGGATTTCCGCCGCAGCGCGGCGGCGGCGTCTTCGCCCTCGACGACGCGCGGGGTGTTGAAGGTGCCGAGCGGACTGGTCTCGGTCATGCCCCAGGCATGCTCGACGGTGACGCCGTATTCGCGGTCGAACGCCTCGATCAGCGCCGGCGGGCAGGCCGAGCCGCCGATGATCAGCCGCCTGACCGTCGCCAGCCGCTCGCCGCTGGTGCGCAGATGGGCGAGCAGGCCGAGCCATACCGTCGGCACCCCGGCGGAGACGCTGACCCGCTCGGCGTTCATCAGCCCGGCGACGCTCGCCCCGTCGAGATGCCGGCCGGGCATGATCAGCGTCGCGCCGGCGGCGACCGCGGTAAAGGGACTGCCCCAGGCGTTGACGTGGAACATCGGCACCACCAGCATCGCCCGGTCGCCCGGCTTCAGCCCGAACACCGCGGCGCCGTTCGCCGCCATGGCGTGCAGCACGGTGGAGCGGTGGCTGTAGAGCACGCCTTTCGGCCGCCCGGTGGTGCCGGAGGTGTAGCAGAGGCCGGAGGCGGTGCGCTCATCGAACACCGGCCAATCGAACGCCTCGTCGGCCTCCGCCATCAGTGTTTCGTAGCACAGCAGCGCGATGCCGGCGGGCAGGGTGACCGGCACCATCTCCGCCGGCGAGGCGAGCAGCACCACCGCGCGCAGGTGCCCGGCCAGCAGCGGCGCCGCCGTTTCCAGCAATGTCACGAAGCTGGTATCGGCGAACAGCACGCCGTCGGCGGCGTGATTGAGGATGTAGCTGACATCGTCGGCGGAGAGGCGCGGATTGACGGTGTGGCAGACCGCGCCCATGCCGGAGATGGCGTAGTAGAGTTCGAGATGGCGGAAGCTGTTCCAGGCCAGCGTCGCCACCCGGTCGCCCGGCGCGACGCCGAGGCGCATCAGCACGCCGGCGAGGCGCCGCGCCCGGCGCTCGACGACCGCATAGGTGGTGCGATGGAGGCTCCCGTCGATCAGGCGGGAGACGACCTCGGTGGCGCCGTGGTGGCGGGCCGCATGGCGGATGATGTCCGCAATCATCAGCGGCCGGTCCTGCATCAGACCCAGCATGTCACCTCCCGGTTGTCGCAGCAGCGCCGCGTTGGCGGCAGTTTACGACGTTCGCGGTGGGCGCGCGATAGCTGTCATGCGTGGCGTGCGGCGATGAACGCGGCGATGCGCGGCGCCACGTCGCGGCGGAAGCGGCGGCCGTTGAACAAGCCGTAATGGCCAACCTTCGGCTGCTCCCAGTGCTGCTTCTCGGAGTCCGGCAGATGCGGCATCAGCGCGTGCGCCGCGCGGGTCTGGCCGACGCCGGAGATGTCGTCGCGCTCGCCCTCGACGGTGAGCAGCGCGGTGCGGCGATTGGCCGCGGTATCGACACGCTGACCGCGCCAGGTCAACAGCCCGCGCGGCAGCAGGTGTTCGTGAAACACCGCCGCGATGGTCTGCAGATAGTACTCCGCCGACATGTCCATGACCGCGCGATATTCGCCATAGAAGGCGCGCTTGGCCGCCAGCGGCTCGTCGTCGCCCTGCACCAGATGCTGGAACATCTGCCAGTGCGCCTCGACATGGCGGTCGAGATTCATCGCCAGGAAGCCGGCGAGCTGGAGGAAGCCGGGATAGACTTGGCGGAGAAAGCCGGCATGGCCGAACGGCACGCGATGGATGACGTTGGCGCGGAACCAGTCCAGGCTGTGACGCTTGGCGAAGTCGTTGACCGCGGTCGGTCCCTCGCGGGTGTCGATCGGCCCGCCGATCAGCGTCATGCTGCGCGGCGCCGCCTGCGGCGTCATCTCGTTGAGCAGCGCCACCGCCGCCAGCACCGGCACCGCCGGCTGACAGACCGCGATCACATGCGTCTGTGGCCCGAGCTGGCGGATGAAGTCCATCACATAGTCGATATAGTCATCGAGGTTGAAATCGTCGGCCATCAGCGGCACCGCACGGGCGTCCCGCCAGTCGGTGATATAGACCTCGTGGTCGGGCAGGAATGCCTCCACCGTGCCGCGCAGCAGGGTGGCGTAATGGCCCGACATCGGCGCCACCAGCAGCACCGTCGGGTCGTTCGGGCGCGGCGTGTGGCGGCGGAAATGGCGCAGTTCGCACCAGGTACGGCTGGCCACCACATGCTCGCTGACGGCGATTTCGGCGCCGTCGATGACGGTGCTGGCGTGGCCGAACGCCGGTTTGCCGAAATGCCGGGTCGAATGCTCGAAACTGTCGAGCGCCGCGGCGGCGAAGCGGCCGATCGGCGTCGGTCGCAGGGGATTGAACGGGGCATCGAGCACCGACAGCGCATTGCTCGCCAGCATCCGCATCGGCGCCAGCGACGCCCGCTGCATTTCGTAGAGGTGATAGAGCATGCGCTTCCTTCTCGACGTCACGGGTCGCGAAGGCAGGGGCGGCGCCAGCGGCCCGCCCCCGGCATCGCGCCGACCAAATCCGCCAGTCCATCGTCGCTCCGGCGACCGCAGGGCGAACGCCGCCGGATCGCGGTCGTTCCCGCCCCGGCGCAGCCAGACCCCGATCGTCCGGCCGCTGATCGACCGTGGCGCGCGATCATTTCCCCATCCGGGTCAAAGCGCAAGCGCCGCGATCACGCATCGGTGAAGCGCCGCCGATTGCGCCGCGCCATTCCGGCTGGCGGCGGAGCTTGACGGCGCCGGCGGCGTTCTGCCGGATGACGCCGAAAAACTGCCCGGGAGCCGCAGGCATGACCACCGAGACGACGGGGCTGACCGATGCGCAATGGCGCGAGCGGCTGACGCCCGAGCAATTCCGTGTGCTGCGTCAGCACGGCACCGAGCGCGCCGGCAGCAGCGCGCTGAACGACGAGAAGCGGCCCGGCACCTTCCTTTGCGTCGGCTGCGGCGCCGCGCTGTTCGCGGCGGACACCAAGTTCGAGAGCGGCACCGGCTGGCCGAGCTTCTTTGCGCCGCTGCCCGAGGCGGTGGCGACCAAGCAGGACCGCAGCCTGCTCATGACCCGCACCGAGGTACATTGCGCCCGCTGCGGCGGCCATCTCGGCCATGTCTTCCCGGACGGCCCGCGCCCGACCGGACAGCGTTTCTGCCTGAACGGCGTGGCGCTGCGCTTTGATCCGAAAGAATAACCGGCGCGGTGGTCAGGCCACCAGTTCGACGTCGGCGGTGACCCGTACGGCCGCCGGGCGGCGCAGAAAATCGCTCGCCCGTTCGGCGATCATCATGGTCGGCGCGTTGGTGTTGGAGCTGACCACGCTCGGCATGATGGAACTGTCGCACACCCGCAGCCCGTCGATGCCGTGGACCCGCAACTGGGCATCGACCACCGCCATCGCGTCGCTGCCCATGCGGCAGCCGCTGACCGGATGATAGCCGGTGCGTCCGGCGCGGCGGACGAAATCGGCGAGGTCGGCGCCGGCTCCCGGCAGATGCTCACGCCTGACGAAGGGGCGGAACGCCGGCTGGGCCAGGATCTCCCGCATCGCCGAGACCGAGTCGATGGCCATGCGCAGATCATAGGGGTCGGCGAGATAGTTCGGGTCGATCAGCGGCGGCACCAGCGGGTCGGCCGAGCGCAGCGACAGCGAGCCGCGGCTTTTCGGCCGCAGCAGATAGGCGTTGAGCATGCAGCCGTTGCGAGACGGCAACGGCGGGAAGCCCTCCGGCACGCCGGCGCCGGCGACGAAATGCAGTTGCGTGTCGGGTTCCGTCGAGGTCGGATCGATGCGCAGGAAGGCGCCGCCCTCGACGATGTTGGACGCCGCCGGGCCGCCGCGCAGCAGCGCATATTGCAGCGCCGCCGCCACTTTCCAGTGTGGCCGCTGGTAGCGGTCCAGGCCATGCGCGCCTGACATCTCGCAGGTCAGGTCGATCGCATAATGGTCATGGAAATTGCGCCCGACGCCGGGCAGGTCGTGAATCACCGCGACGCCGGCGGCGCGCAGTGCCGCCGCCGGGCCGATGCCGGACAGCAGCAGCAGCCGCGGCGAGCCGACGCCGCCGGACGCCAGCAGCACCTCGCGCGCCGCCCGCGCCTGCAGCAGCCGCCCGCCCTGCTGGTATTCGACGCCGACGGCGCGGCCATGCTGGATCAGCACGCGGTGGGTGAAGCAGCCGGTTGCGACCGTCAGGTTGCGCCGCCGCCGCGCCGGCGCCAGATAGGCGCGCGCGGCGGAGCAGCGCCGGCCGTCGCGCGTCGTCGTCTGATAGACGCCGGCGCCTTCCTGGCGGGCGCCGTTGAAATCGTCGGTGGCGGCGATGCCGGCCTCGACGCAGGCCTGCACGAATACCTGCGTCATCCGGTTGGCCCGCTTGGTCGAGACGCCGAGCGGGCCGCCGCGGCCATGCCAGGGCGGGCCGAGCGTGTCGTTGTCTTCCATGCGCAGGAAGCAATGGCGGATGTCGTCGAACGCCCAGCCGGGGCAGCCCTCGGCCTCGGCCCAGCGGTCATAGTCGGCCGGATTGCCGCGGGTGAACACCTGGGCGTTGATCGAGCCGCCGCCGCCGATCACCCGCGCCTGCGTCAGCGCAACCTCGCGGTTCGCCGCGTGGCGCTGCGCCACGGTGCGGAAACCCCAGTCGATCGGGCCGAGCCGCATGACGAAGAATCCGGCCGGCGCGTGGATCAGCGGTGAGTGGTCGGGCGGCCCAGCCTCCAGCAGCAGCACCCGGACGCTGGCGTCCTCACTCAGCCGTGCCGCCAGCACACAGCCGGCGCTGCCGCCGCCGACGATGATGTAGTCATAGTCCGCTGCCACGTCGCGCGTCCTTGCCCGGCGAAATTCCGGTGTGCGGCAATCTGCGCGTTCGCGATGCCCGGCCTCAAGCAGCAGGTAGTTGGCCGGGCGTCACGTTTACGTATCCGGGGCTACCGCACCAGATTGGCCGGGGCGCCGCCGGCCAGTACCGTGTCGATGCCGTCGAGCACCAGATGCCCCATCGCATCGCGTGTCTCCGCCGTGGCGCTGCCCAGATGCGGCAGCAGCACGACGTTCCCGAGCGCCAGATAGCCGGGATTGAGCGCCGGTTCGCCGTCGTACACGTCGAGCCCGGCGAAGCCCACCTGGCCGTCGCCGAGGGCGGCGATCAGCGCCGGATCGTCGATCAGCGTGCCGCGCGCCGCGTTGACCACCACCGCGCCGCGCGGCAGCCTGGCGATGCGTTCGCCATTCAGCCAGCGCCGCGTCGCCATGCCGCCCGGCGCGTTGAGCGACAGCATTTCGCTGGCGGCGAGGAAGCTGTCGTCGTCGTCGTGCCAGATGGCGCCGGCCTCCTGCGCCGGGTCGGCGCGGGCGACATCGCGGTAATGCACCACCATGCCGAAGGCCGCGGCCATGCGCGCCAGTTCCCGGCCGATCCGCCCGAAGCCGAAAATCCCCAGATGCCGCCCCGACACCTGCCGCCCGAGCAGTTGCGTCGGTGCCCAGCCGGTCCATTGCCCGGCGCGGATCAGCCGCTCGCCCTCGCCGGCGCGGCGCGCCGCGGCCAGCAGCAGCAGCATGCAGCACTCCGCCGTCGCCACCGACAGCACGTCCGGCGTGTTGACCACCGGCAGGCCGCGCACCCGGCAGGCGGCGATGTCGATGTGATCGAAGCCGACCGAGAAGGTGCCGAGCACTTTGACCGTCGGCGGCAGCGCGCCGATGGTCGCGGCGTCGAGTTTTTCCGCCGGGCAGCACAGCACCGCGTCGGCGCCCTGGGAGAGGCGCAAAATATCCGCGGCGGTGCGCGGCGCGTCCTCGGGGTTGAGGCGGACGGCATAGTCGCGCGCCGCCCGCGCCTCGACGGCGTCGGGCAGGCGGCGCGTCACCAGCAGGACGGGTTTGCTCATGCGCTCAGCTCCACAGAGGGTCGATCGCCGGCCGTCCGGCCAGCACGGCGGCGATGTTGTCGAGCGCGCGCATGCCCATCGCGGTGCGCGTCTCGACGGTGGCGCTGCCCATATGCGGCAGCAGGAACGTATTGGGCAGCGCGGCGAGCCGCCGATCGACGGCCGGCTCGTTGTGATAGACATCAAGCCCCGCGGCGAACAGCCGCCCGGAGGTGAGGGCGGCGATCAGCGCCGCCTCATCGACCAGCGAGCCGCGCGAGGCGTTGACGAACACCGCCCCCTCCGGCAGCAGCGCGAAGGTCTCGGCGTTCATCATGTTGGCCGTGCTCGGGCCGCCGCGGGCGTGCAGCGTCACGATGTCCGACTGGCCGAGCAGACCGGGCAAATCGGCGACGAACATGGCGCCCAGCGCGTCCTCGGCGGCGACCGCGCGCGGGTTGGTGTAGAGAATGGTCATGCCAAAGCCGCGCGCCCGCTGCGCCACCGCCCGGCCGATCCGCCCCATGCCGACGATGCCGAGCCGCTTGCCGCTGACCTTCCGCCCGAGCATTTCGCCCATGCCGAAGCCGCGCCCCCAGCCGGCCCGCATCACCGCCTCATATTCGTGCGCGCGGCGGCAGGCGCCGAGGATCAGCAGCATGGTCAGGTCGGCGGTGCAGTCGGTCAGCACGTCCGGGGTGTTGGTGACGACCAGCCGGCGGGCGCGCGCCGCCGCCACGTCGATATGCTCGAAGCCGACCGAACAGGTCGCGGCCACCTTGACGTGTTCTGGAATACGGTCAATGACATCCTTGTCGAACTTCAGATGCGAGGTGAACAAAAGCGCATCCGCCTTGGTCTCGCTGAGCCGCCGGATGGTCTCCTCGGCGTCCATGTCGCGGCCCGCCGGGAACGGACAGTCGAACTCGGCGCCGATGCGGGCGGCGACGCTGTCGGGGAATTGGCGGCTGGCGATCAGGCGCGGTTTCATGCTGGTTCCTTCCCCCGTAAGACGGACGCATGATGGCTGCCCCGGCGCGGATGCGGAAGGGGCCGGAGGAGACGCATGCGCCCGAACCTGACGCCGGATCTCGATCTCGCCACGCATCTGTCTGATGCTCTGAGGGAAGCCGGATTCGACGGCATCGGCATCACCCGCGACGCCTATGGTCCGGGCGAGGCGCGGGCGCACGCCATGGTGCGCGCGGCGGCGGACGCGATCGGCCTGGAGACGGCATGCGATGCCGCCGGCAACCTGCTGATGACGCTGCCCGGCCTGGACCGGGCGGCGCCGGTGACGGTGATCGGCAGCCATCTCGATTCGGTGCGCCACGGCGGCAACGACGACGGCGCCGCCGGGGTGCTGGCCGGGCTTGCGGCGGTCTCGGCGATGCGCCGGGCCGGGTTCGTTCCGGCGCGCGACATCGTCGTGCTGGCGGCGCGGGCCGAGGAGTCCGGTTCGTGGTTCCCGACCGGGTTTCCCGGCAGCCGCGCCGCGCTCGGCACGTTGCCGCCGGCGGCGCTGGCGGCGCGGCGGCTCGACACCGGGCGGACGCTGGCCGAGCACATGGCGCAGGAGGGGTTCGACCCGGAGGCGGTGCGCGCCGGCGTCTGCCTGCTGCCGCCGTCGCGCGTGGCTGCCTATCTCGAACTGCATATCGAGCAGGGACCGCTGCTCGACGCGGCGGCGCTGCCGGTCGGCATCGTCACCGCCATTCCCGGCGCGCGACGGCTGCGGGCGGCGCGGGTGGTGGGGGAATACAATCATTCCGGCGCCACGCCGCGCGCCTATCGCCGCGACGCCGCCATCGCGCTCGCCGAACTGGCCTACCGGCTCGATGAGGCGTGGGGTGAGCTGGAGGCGGCGGGGCATGCGCTGGTGGTGACGTTCTGCGTGCTGGCGACGGCGCCCGAGGCGGGGTTTACCAAAATCCCCGGCGCGGCAGCGTTCCAGCTCGACGTGCGCAGCCTGGCGCCGGACAGCATCGACGCGGCCTATGCCGCGCTGCACCGGCTGGCGGCGGAGATCGAACGGCGGCGCGGCGTGCGGTTCGACTTCGGCGAGCAACTGGTCTCGCTGCCGACGCCGATGTCGGGCGAGATTCAGGCGGCGCTGGCGCGGGCGGCGGGAGAGCTTGCCATCCCCTGCCGCTGCATGCCGAGCGGCGGCGGCCATGATGCGGTGGCCTTCGCCCAGGCCGGGGTGCCGGCGGGGATGCTGTTCGTGCGCAACCAGAACGGCAGCCACAGCCCGGCCGAGGCGATGCGGGCGGAGGATTTCGCCGCCGCCGCGGCGGTGGTGCTGCGCTGGGCGGAGCAGGCATGATCCAGGTGACGGCGACCATCGCGCTGGATGACGCCGAGCTGACGGAGACGTTTCTGCGTGCCTCCGGCCCCGGCGGCCAGAACGTGCAGAAGGTCGAGACGGCGGTGCAGTTGCGCTTCGACGTGCGCCGCTCGCCGAACCTGCCGGACGGGGTGCGGGCGCGGCTGTCGCGGCTGGCCGGGCGGCGGCTGACGCTGGACGGGGTGCTGGTGATCACCGCGCAGCGCCACCGCACCCGCGAGCGCAACCGCGCCGACGCGCTCGACCGGCTGCTGACGCTGATCCGCGAGGCGGCGGCGCCGCCACCGCCGAAGCGGCGGAAGACCCGGCCGACGCTCGGCTCCAAGGTGCGGCGGCTGGACGGCAAGACGCGGCGCGGCGGCGTCAAGCGCATGCGCGGCACGCCGGACGCCGAATAGCCGCACCGCTTAAAGCCGGCTTCACCCCTGACCGCCATGCTGCACCCGTCTGCAAGGGTGACGGGACATGAAGGGGTTCGTGCGTTTTGGCATCATCCGCCGGGTTCATGCCCTGGTGCTGCTGGCGGTGATGGCGCTGCTGCTGCTCGCCGGCGCCGGCATCGCTTTGGTGCGCAGCGACATGGTGGCGGAAAACCAGGCCAGGCTGCGCAACCTCGGTGAGGTGGCGCTGTCCATCGCCGGCGCCTTCCACCACCGCGCCGAGACCGGCGAGATGACCGACGCGGCGGCGCGGCAGGCGGCGCTGGCGGTCATCGGCGCGCTGCGCTACGGCGCCGGGGATTACGTCTGGGTCAATGATTTCGATGTCACCATGCTGGCGCATCCGATAGCGACGCTGGTCGGCAGCTCGGCGCGCGACATCCGCGACCCCAACGGCATCGCGTTGTTCGCCCGCGCCACCGAGATCGCCCGCGCCGACGGGGCCGGCTTCCTCGACTATGCGTGGCCGCGTGCCAGCGGCGGCGCGGCGATCCCCAAGACCTCCTATGCCGCGGCGTTCGCGCCGTGGAGCTGGGTCATCGGCACCGGGGTCTATGTGGACGACATCGACCGCACCTTCTGGCATCTGATGGCGCAGGTCGCCGTCATCGTCAGCCTGCTGCTCGCCGCGGTGCTCGGCATCGGCTGGACCATCGCGCGCAGCCTGCGCCCGGTCGGCCTCATCACCGCCGCGATGCTGCGGCTGGCCAGGGGCGAGCACGACGTCGTCGTGCCGGCGCTCGATCAGACATCCGAGATCGGCGACATGGCGCGCTCGCTGGCGACGCTGCGCGACAGCGTGGTGCGGCGCGCCACGCTGGAGGCCGAGCAGTCGGCGGAAGCTGCGGCCAAGGAGCGGCGGCGGCTGGCGCTGGAGCATCTGACCGCCGATTTCAACGCCGTGGTGGTCGGCAGCCTCGACGAGGTGTCCACCGCCGCCAAGGGGTTGCAGACGACCGCGCAGACGATGAGCAGCGCCGCCGGCGACACCGCGCGCCGCGCCGCCGCGGTCGCCTCCGCCTCGGCCCAGGCATCCGGCAACGTCACCATGGTCGCCTCGGCGGCCGAGCAGTTGCTTGCCACCGTGCAGGAGATCACGCGCCAGGTCGGCCGCGCCAGCGAGACGACGCAGGAGGCGGTGCGCGAGGCCGGCCGCGCCGGCGGCACCGTCACCGGACTGGCCGAAGCGGCCGAGGGCATCGGCGCCATCGTCAACCTGATCAACGGCATCGCCAGCCAGACCAATCTGCTGGCGCTCAACGCCACCATCGAGGCGGCGCGCGCCGGCGACGCCGGCAAGGGGTTTGCGGTGGTCGCCAACGAGGTCAAGCAGCTCGCCAGCCAGACCGCACGCGCCACCGCCGACATCGCCGAGCGGATCGGCGCGGTGCAGGCCAGCGCGCGCGAGGCAGCAACGATCATGGGGCGGGTCTGCGCCAGCATCGGCAAGGTCGAGCAGACCTCGGCGGTGATCGCCGACACGGTACGCGAGCAGGCCGAGGCGACGCGCTCGATCGCCGGCAGCGCCGCCGAGGTATCGGCCGGGACGCAGGACGTGGCCACCAACATCACCGGCGTCAACGCCGCCACCGAGGCGACCGGCACCGCCGCGGGGCATGTGGTGCAGGCCGCCGAGGGGCTGACCGGGCAGGCGGCGCGGCTGCGCGGCGAGGTCGAGCATTTCCTGCACGCCATCGCGCATGCCGGCGAGCGCCGCAGCTTCGAGCGGATCGCGTGCGATCTCGGCGCCACCCTGCTGATCGACGGCGCCTCGCTGGCGTGCCGCATCCACGACTTGTCGCATGGCGGCGCCGCGCTCGACCGGCAGCCCGAGCTGACCGTCGGGCGGCGCATCCGGCTGCGCATCGGCACATCCGGCGCGGTCGATGGCTGGATCATCGGCCAGGAGGCCGACCGCACCCGCATTCAGTTCAGCCTCGATGCGGCCGCCGGGAGCATTATCGAGGCGGTGCTGTGCGATCTGACGCCGCGGGCAGCGGCATGACGATACGATGACGCATTAAATAAACCCGGCGCGCAATTGCCGGGCCGGCGCCGGGCTGGTCTAATCGGCTTATGGAAAGGCTGCTCCCCGGCGGACGCGCGGAACCGAGCCTGCCGGACCCGGCCGGGTCGGCGGCGCTGCGCGGCGTCGCCTATACCCTGCTGATGCTGATTCTGCTGGCCGGCGCCTGGATCCGCTTCAATCCGCAGATCGCCGCGCTGGCGCCGATGCTGGCCGGGCCGGCGGCCGATGTGGCGGCGCAGATGGCGGCGCCGGGGCGGCTGCGCGGGCTGGCCGAAGTCGCGCTGGTGCCGCTCGCCGACACCGGCGAGGCGGTGGCGGCGATGCGGCTGCCGGCGGCGGAGGCGGCCGCGCTGACCCAGGCGGTGCGGCGCGGGCGGCTGCGGCTGGTGCGGCTGCCGCTGTTCGACTCGGGCGCCGACGCGGCCGACGCCGTCGCCCGCGTTATCGAGGTCAGCGCCGGCGGCTATACCACCACGGTTCAGCTTACCCGCCTGCCGGTGGCGGTGACGCTGCCGATCGGTGCAGTCGGCACTGCGGCGATCCGCAATCTTGGTGGCGATACGGTCGGCGTCGGCGCGGTGACGCTGGCCGGGCTGGTGCGGCTGCCCGACCTGCCGGCGGCGGCGGGGCTGGAGATCGGGGTGGTCGCGCAATGAAGTCGATGCTGTCCGCGGCGACCCGGCTGATGCCGCTGATGATGCTGGCGTTCCTGACGCTGGCGACGGTGCAGATCATCCTGTCGCTGCATCTGTCGCCGGCGCACATGCTTTCTGTCATGCTGAGCTGGCTGACGCAGCTTGGCGGCGTCTATGCGGTGCTCGGCGGGCTGTGCTGGGCGCTGGCGCTGGCCGGCCTCGGCTATGAATGGCGCGCCGCCACGGCCGATCGCGCCTGGCAGGCCGGCGGGCGGCGGCGGCGCAAGCCACGGGGATGGATGATGGACGTGCTCGCCCGCCTGACCAACCGCGCCGCCCTGGAGGAGATGATCGGCCGCCAGGACCGGGTGACGGTGATCGACGCCGCGGCGCTCGCCGATCTGCTGCGCGGGCGGGTGATCGGGCAGGATCAGGTGTGCGAGGACATCGCCCAGCAATTGCGCCGCCGCCTCGCGCTGCAGGTGCGCGGCAAGCCGGTCGGCGTGTTCCTGCTGGCCGGGCCGCCGGGCACCGGCAAGACCTATCTCAGCAAATGTCTCGCCGGCGTGCTGGAACGCAAGCTGCTGCATTTCGACATGACGCAGATGAGTTCGCCGCACGCCGCGACGCTGCTGTTCGGCTCGCCCAAGGGCTATGTCGGCTCCGATTCGTTCGGCAAGCTCACCGGCGGGCTTAGGGAAGCGCCGGATGCGGTGGTGCTGCTCGACGAGATCGAGAAGGCGCATCCCGACGTGTTCAAGAAGTTCCTCACCGCGTGGAACGACGGCCACGTCACCGAAGCCTCGACCGGAGCGCAGATTTCGACGACGCGGGCGATCTTCATGCTGACCTCCAACATCGCCACCGAGGCGCTGGGCGAGATCGCCGACCGCTACGCCGAGGACCCCGAGCGCATGCGCAGCGCCTCGGTCGATGCGCTGCGGCTGGCCGGGTTTGCCCCCGAGGTGCTGAACCGGCTCGACCGCATCTTTGTCTTCCGCGCCCTCACCGGCCTCGACATCGCCCGCGTCGCGGCGCTGGAGATCGAGACGATGATCGGCAGCTATGGGCTGGAGATCGCCACCGGCGGCATCGACCCGGCGCTGCTGCTGGAGGTGATGCAGAAGCAGGACCGGCTGGGCGATGCGGCGAGCGCGCGCGATCTGGTGCGCTCGATCGAGGAGATCATCAGCGACGGGCTGATCGAGGCGCGCCAGCGCGGCGCGCGCTGCGTGCGGCTGGACAAGGGCGAGACCGGGGTGATCGTGCGCATCGCCGATCTGCGGGCGCCCACCGCCGCCGACCGGCCGCGCTGAGCGGGCGTGTCAGCGGCCGGACGATTGTGGCGGCGGGCGCCGGCGTGGCGGCTGACGCTGGCGGCGGCGGTGGCGCTGAGCGGGCTGACGGTGATGTTTCCGCCGGCGCTGCCGCGCTGGCTGCCCTGGCACCCGCCCGGCGCCGCGGCGCCGCCGGCCGCGGTGCCGGCGGCGGCGGGCGTGTCGGGTCTGGCGACGGCGCATTTCGTGCCGCTGCCGGCGGCGCCGCCGCAGGATTATGGAGTGGTGGCGTTCGCCCCGCCCGGCCCCGGTGCCACCGGCATCATCCCGTTCGCCGGCCGCAAGCTGCCGCTGCCGGCCGGGGAGTGGCAGGAACTGGTGCTGGCGCAGAGCGGCGGCGTGGCGGCCGAGCAGGCGACGGTGCGCGCCCGTATCGAGGACGGGCATCTGGCCGGCCTGCTGCTCGCCGCCGCCCCCGGCCCGGTGGGCGGCGATGCGACGCCGGGGGCCGGGCAGGCGGCCTGCTTCGTCGCCGACGTGATCGCCCGCCAGGTCATCCCGACCAGCACGGCGCAGGACCCGCTGGCGCGCGAGTGCTGGACGCTGACCGGGTTCGACCCGGCGGGCGTGGCGGGCGGCCCGCAGCCCGACGACGTGATGCGCGGCGCGCTGGACCGGCTGGCACGGATGGCGGTGCCGGTGCCGGGGCATATGCTGGCGTTGCGCTATGTCCGCACCGATGCGACCGGCTGGTTGACCGTGCTGCTGCTGCTGCCCGACCGGCGCGCCGGGCAGCCGGAGACGGTGGCGCGGCTGGACGCCTGGATGCGGCGCTACGCCGTCCTGCTGCACAAGGGATATGAAGGCACCATCACCGCCGCCGAGCTGACCCCGGCGGCGCTGCGCTATCCTGAATAGCGGCCGGCGGTGCGGCTGGAGGTCCGGGCCGGAATCGAACCGGCATAGACGGATTTGCAATCCGCTGCATCACCACTCTGCCACCGGACCGGAGGCCGCAGCGGGCGGTATATCGGGTCGTCGGGCGGGTGCGGTCAAGGCCGGGTTGGCGCCGAAGCTGCCATGTCCGTATAACCAGTGCCGAGCTTCCCCGCCCATTGGCCACGCGAGAGATCATGGACCGACCCAGCCACGATTATGCCGACGCCCGAAACATGATGGTCGATAGCCAGGTGCGGCCGAACAAGGTGTACGACAGCCGCCTGATCGCCGCCATGCGGCGGCTGCCGCGCGAACGCTTCGTGCCGCCGCAGGCCGCCGCGCGCGCCTATGCCGACGAGGACGTGCCGCTCGGCAATGGCCGGGTGCTGACCGAGCCGATGGTGATCGCCCGGCTGATCGAACTGGCCGCGCTGCGCCACGGCGAGCGGGTGCTCGTGGTCGGCAGCGGCACCGGCTATGCCGCCGCCGTGCTGGCCGCCTGCGGCGCCGTGGTGACGGCGCTGGAGGAGGATGAGTCGTTGATCGCGATGGCGCGCACGACGCTGGCCGGCATCGCCGGCATCGCCCAGGTCAGCGGACCGCTGGCCGAGGGCTGGCCGGCCGCGGCGCCCTATGACCTGGTGCTGATCGACGGCGCCGCCGACGTGGTGCCGGCGGCGATCATCGGCCAAATCCGCACGCCGGGCGGCCGATTGATCGGCATTCTGGCCGGCGCCGGCCGGCTCGGCCGTGCCGTGGTCGGCGAGCCGGTGGCCGGCGGGCTGAGCTTTCAGCCGGCGTTCGACTGCGCCACCCCGCTGCTGCCGGCGCTGCGCCGGCCGCCGGCTTTCGTCTTCTGAGGCTCGCACCGGCGGGCGGAGTGTGGCACATGGGGGTTTGCATCACGGTGCGAGGATGGCGGGGAATGGCTTCACGCTTGGCAGCTTCTATCGGCCTCGCCACGCTGCTGGCGGCGGGTGCCGCGCAGGCGCAGCCGAAGACGCTGCAGGAGGCGCTGGCCTCGGCCTATTCCAGCAACCCGACGCTGCAGACCTCGCGGGCCCAGCTTCGCGCCACCGACGAAGGCGTGCCGACGGCGCTGGCCGGGTGGCGGCCGCAGGTGGCGTTCACCGCCGCCGGCGGACGCGGCTTCGGCACCAGCGAGCAGGTTGCCGGCGCCGGGCTGCCGCCGTCGTACAGCAAGCTGTCGCGCACCATCGACGCGGTGCAGCTGCAGGTGACGCAGCCGATCTATGAGGGCGGCAAGACGCAATCGAACGTGCATCGCGCCAAGAACCAGGTGGACAGCGCCCGCGCGCAGCTTCTTGCCACCGAGGAAACGGTGTTTTTCAACACTGTGCAGGCCTATGTTAATGTGGTGCAGTATGAGCAGATCCTGCAGCTCGACATCAGCAACGAGCAGATTCTGTCGCGCCAGTTGCAATCGACCAACGACCGCTTCCGCGTCGGCGAGCTGACCCGCACCGACGTTGCCCAGGCCGAAGCGGCGCTGGCCAGCGCCACGGCGCAGCGCGAGACCGCCGAGGGCACGCTGCAATCGGCGCGCGCCACCTATGAACAGCTTGTCGGCCAGCCGCCCGATCATCTGAGCGCGCCGCAGCCGCTGCGCCTGCCGGTGAAGACGATGGAGGAGGCGAAGTCGCTGGCCGGGCGCAACAACCCCAACGTGGTGGCCGCCCTGTTCACCGATTCGGCGGCGCGCGATGCCTTCGATGTCGCCTATTCCGCGCTGATGCCGAACGTCAACGTCCAGGTCAGCGCGTTCCGCAACACCAACGAGGCGTTCCCCGGCCTGACCGAGAACGGCGGGCAGATTCTCGGCAACATCACCGTGCCGATTTTTCAGGGCGGCGCCGAATACGCCGCCATCCGGCAGGCGCGGCAGCAGGAAATCCAGGCGCGCAAGCAATTGGAGGACCAGCGGCGGACGGCGGTGCAACAGGCGGCGGCGGCGTGGGAGCAGCTCGCCGCGGCGCGCGCCTCGATCGCCAGCAACCGGTCGGCGGTGCGGGCCAACGAAATCGCCGTCGAAGGACTGGAGCGTGAGGCGCTGGTCGGCAGCCGAACCACCCTCGACGTGTTGCTCGGCGTGCAATCGCTGCTGCAGGCGCAGACGACGCTGGTGCAGTCGCTGGCCAGTTTGGTGCTCTCCTCCTATCAGGTGGCGCAGGCGGTCGGACGGCTGACGGCGCGCGATCTCAGCCTGAACGTGCCGCTGTATGACGACACGGCCTATTATCGGGCGGTGCATGATCTGTGGATCGGCACCGGCGATTATGCCGCCGATCAGCCGGGCCGTTGAACGGGAGGCCGCATGAGCGCATCCGCACCTGGTTCGCCGCACGGGGCTGCGCCGCCGGGCGGCGATCCGTCGATGGAGGATATTCTGGCGTCGATCCGGCGGATTCTCAGCGAGGACGACACCCCGTCTGCGCCGGCCGCCGCGGCGGCGCCGCGGGACGACGTGCTGTCGCTCGACAGCTCCATGTTGGTCGAGGATGAACCGCTGCCGCCGGCGATCGTGATGGCGCCGCCGGTGCCGGTCGTGCCGCCGCCGCCGCAGGAGACCCCGACCATGCCGTTGCCAGCGCAGGCCGAGCCGTCATCGACGCTGATGGCGCCCGAGGTGGCCGCTGCCGCCGCCGCCTCGGTCGGGTCGCTGCTGCGCACACTCGCCAGCGAGCGCCAGCAGGTGCCGGTGCGCAGCGGCGGGCCGACCATCGAGGATCTGGTACGCGAGGAAATCCGCCCGCTGCTGAAGACCTGGCTGGATGCCAACCTGCCGGCCATGGTCGAGCGGCTGGTGCGGGTCGAGATCGAGCGCGTCGTCGGCCGCGCGCTGCCCTGATCGCTGTTTTTCTTGCGTCCGCCCCCCGCCCGGCCGGGCGGGGGCGCGGCGCTGATTGCCCGAGCCGAGCATGGATGAGCTGAGCAAGACCTTCACCCCCGCCGAGCACGAAGCGCGACTCTATGCCGGATGGGAGGCGGGCGGCGCGTTTGCCGCCGATCCCGCCGCCACGGCCGAGCCGTTCACCATCATGATTCCGCCGCCGAACGTCACCGGCAGCCTGCATATGGGCCACGCGCTGACCTTCACCGTGCAGGACACGCTGATCCGCTGGCGGCGCATGCAGGGGCGCGACGCGCTGTGGCAGCCGGGCACCGACCATGCCGGGATCGCGACGCAGATGGTGGTCGAGCGGCTGCTCGCCGCCGAGGGGATCGACCGCAAGGCGATCGGGCGGGAGGCGTTTCTCGACCGCGTCTGGCAGTGGAAGGCGGAGTCGGGCGGCACCATCACCCGCCAGCTTCGCCGCCTCGGCGCCTCGCTCGACTGGCCGCGCGAGCGGTTCACCATGGATGCCGGGCTGTCGGAGGCGGTGCGCGAGGTGTTCGTCACCCTCTACCGCGAGGGTCTGATCTATCGCGACCGGCGGCTGGTCAACTGGGACCCGAAGTTTCAGTCGGCGATTTCCGACCTGGAAGTGGAAAGCCGCGAGGTCAAAGGCAGTCTGTGGCACATCCGCTACCTGCTGGCCGACGATCCGTCGCGCGCGCTGGTGGTGGCGACGACGCGGCCGGAGACGATGCTCGGCGATACCGCGGTGGCGGTGCATCCCGAGGATGACCGCTACCGCGAGCTGATCGGCCGCGAGGTCATGCTGCCGCTGGTCGGCCGGCGCATCCCGATCATTGCCGACAGCTATTCCGATCCGGCGAAGGGCACCGGCGCGGTGAAGATCACCCCGGCGCACGACTTCAACGATTTCGAGGTCGGGCGGCGGCACGGGCTGGAGATGCCCTCGGTGCTCGACCGCGAGGGGCGGGTGACGCTCGGTGAAATCGCCACAGAGAGCGATTTCGTCCGGGCGCTCGCCGGGGTCGATCGGTTCGAGGCGCGCCGGCTGATCGTCGGCGAACTGGACCGGCTCGGCCATCTGGACAAGATCGAGCCGCACACGCATGCGGTGCCGCATGGCGACCGCTCCGGCGTGCCGATCGAGCCGCTGCTGACGGTGCAGTGGTACTGCAATGCCGGCGAGCTGGCGAAACCGGCGATTGCGGCGGTGGAGCAGGGGCGGACGAAGTTCGTGCCGCAGCAATGGGAGAACACGTTCTTCGCCTGGATGCGCGACATCCAGCCCTGGTGCATCAGCCGGCAACTCTGGTGGGGCCATCGCATCCCGGCCTGGTATGCGCCGGACGGCAGCGTCTTTGTCGCCCACAGCGCGGCCGAGGCGCAGGCGCAGTATGGCGGCGACGGCGTGCTGACGCAGGATGAGGATGTCCTCGACACCTGGTTCAGCTCGGCGCTGTGGCCGTTTTCCACCCTCGGCTGGCCGGCGGAGACGGCCGAGGTGGCGCGCTACTATCCCGGCGACGTGCTGGTCACCGGATTTGACATCATCTTCTTCTGGGTGGCCCGGATGATGATGATGGGGCTGCACTTCAAGGGCGAGGTGCCGTTCCGCACCGTCTATATTCACGGGCTGGTGCGCGACGAACGCGGCCAGAAGATGAGCAAGTCGAAGGGCAACGTCATCGACCCGCTCGAGCTCATCGACCGCTTCGGCGCCGATGCGCTGCGCTTCACCATTTGCGCGCTGACCGGGCCGGGCCGCGATGTCAAGCTCGGGCCGGCGCGGGTCGAGAGCCAGCGCAGCTTCGTCACCAAGCTGTGGAACGCGGCGCGGTTCTGCGAGATGAACGCGATCGTCCCGGACCCGACATTCGATCCGGCGCAGGCGACCCTGCCGCTGACGCGCTGGATTCTCGCCGCCGCATCGGACGCGGTGGCGGAGGCGACGGCGGCGCTGGAGGCCTATCGGTTCGACGAATATGCCGCTGCCTGCTACCGCTTTACCTGGAACGTGTTCTGCGACTGGTTTTTGGAACTGGCCAAGCCGGCGATGGATCAGCCGGACGTCAAGCGCACGGCGGCGCATGTGCTGGGCATCGTGCTGCGGCTGCTGCATCCGGCGATGCCGTTCGTGACCGAGGAGCTGTGGGACCGGTTCGGCTACGGCGCCTCGTGCAGCCTGATCCACGCGGCTTGGCCGGTGGCGTTTGCGGTGCCGGATGCGGCGGCGGCGCGGGCGGAGCTGGATTGGGTGGTGCGGCTGATCGGCGAGGTGCGCACGGTGCGCGCCGAGATGAACGTGCCGCCATCGCTGCGTGCGCCCGTGTTGTTGAAAGACGCGGCGACGGAGACGGTGGCGCGCGGGCGGCGTTGGGCCGAGGCGATCGGGCGGATGGCGCGGGCGTCTGAATTCGCGCCGCTGGAGGGTGCGGTGCCGCAGGGCAGCGCCCAGGCGGTGCTGGATGAAGCCACCATCGTACTGCCGCTGGCCGGGCTGATCGACCTCGTTGCCGAGCGCGCCCGCCTGGAGCGCGACCGCGGCAAAGCCGCCAAGGAGGCAGAGACCATCGGCCGGAAACTGCAGAATGCCGAATTCGTCGCCCGCGCCGCGCCGGAGGTGGTGGAGGAGACGCGCGACCGTCTGGACTCCGCCCGTGCCGAGGTCGCACGGCTGCAAGCGGCGCTGGCGCGGATCGGCTAAGCAGACTCTCGTTGATCGGACGACGCAAGCTCCCTCTCCCCTTGGGGGAGAGGGCTGGGGTGAGGGGTCGCGCACGTGCCGAGTCCTGCGTGACTGGACCCCCCCCAACCCAATCCCACAAGGGGAGGGGGCTCTCGGTGCGCCAAGCCATCCGTGTCCCAGCCAACGGATCTCTGCTTAGAATGGTCTTCTTCAACCCTGTCTGAGAGCGCCATGCCCGATTCGATGATCCTGACGCTGTCGTGCCGCAACCGGCCGGGCATCGTCTCCGCCGTGTCCACGCTGCTGTTTGAGGGTGGCTGCAACATCCTCGACGCGCAGCAATTCGACGACACCGAGTCCAACCGCTTCTTCATGCGGGTGCAGTTCAACACGGTGCGCGACGGGGTCGATCTGCTGGCGCTGCGCGCCAGCTTCGCGCCGGTCGCCGAGCGTTTCGGCATGCACTGGCAGATGCGCGGCCGTGCCGAGAAGCGCCGCGTCATGCTGTTCGCCAGCAAGTTCGACCATTGCCTCGCCGATCTGCTGTACCGCTGGAACATCGGCGAGATCACCATGGATGTGGTCGGCATCGTCGCCAACCATCCGCGCAGCGTCTATGCCCATCTCGATTTTGGCGACGTGCCGTTCCATCATGTGCCGATCACCCGCGACACCAAGCTGGAGCAGGAAAGCCAGTTGTGGGATCTGGTGCGCACCGCCAACACCGAACTGGTGGTGCTGGCGCGCTACATGCAGGTGTTGTCGGACGGGCTGGTGGCGAAACTGGCCGGCAGGTGCATCAATATCCACCATTCCTTCCTGCCCGGATTCAAGGGCGCGCGGCCGTACCATCAGGCGCATGCCCGCGGCGTCAAGCTGATCGGCGCCACCGCGCATTACGTCACCTCCGACCTCGACGAAGGCCCGATCATCGAGCAGGACGTGGAGCGCATCAGCCATCGCGACAGCCCGGAGGATCTGATCCGCAAGGGTCGTGACATCGAACGCCGGGTGCTGGCGCGTGCCGTGCGCATGCACCTGGAAGACCGGGTGATCCCGAACGGGCACAAGACGGTGGTGTTCACCGACTGAGGGTGGCGACCCGCGCTGCCGGCGGCGCCATGCCGCCCTGCAGCAGCGTGGCGATCCGGTCGGCGAGTTGGGTGGCGCTGACCGGTTTGCGCAGCAGGTCGAAGGTGCCGTCGATCGCCGCGCCGGCGGCGGTGGCGGCGCCCAGGCCGGCATAGCCGGTCAGCAGCACCGCCGGCAGCCGCGGATACCGGTCCTGCACGGCGCGGATCAGCGCCACCCCGTCCATTCCCGGCATCGCGAGATCGGTCACCAGCACATCCGGCACCGCCGCATCCGCCAGCATCGCCAGCGCCATGGCGCCGCCATCGGCCTGCTGCACGATGAACCCGGCATCGGCCAGCTGTTCGGCCAGCACGCGGCGCACCAGCATTTCGTCATCGACCAGCAGCACGGTGGCGGCGGGTGCGGGCAGCGTGTCCGCGGCCGGTTCGCGCGGTGCCACGGCGAGCTGGCTGTCGGCCTGCGGCAGCCACAGGGTGATGGTGGTGCCACGCCCGCAGGCGCTGTCGATGGTCAGCGCGCCGCCCGATTGCTCGGCGAAGCCGCGCGCCATCGCCAGCCCCAGGCCGGTGCCCTGGCCGACCGGCTTGGTGGTGAAGAACGGCTCGGCGGCGCGCGCCTGCGTCGCCGCGTCCATGCCGATGCCGGTGTCGATGACCGACAGTTGCACATACAAGCCCGCCGCCAGCTCGGCCGGATGCGCCTCGCCGACCTGCTTGGCGACGGCGCGCAGCGTCAGCGTGCCGCCCTCCGGCATGGCGTCCCGGGCGTTGGTGGCGAGATTGACCAGCACCGTTTCCAACTGCCCGCGATCGGCCCATAGCGGCGGCAGTTCCGGCTCGACGGCGATGATTACGGCGATGCCGCGGCCGAGCGTGTGGATCAGCATTTCATGCAGATCGGCGAGCAGGCCGGTGCCGTCGATCGCCTCGGCGCGCAATTCGACCCGGCGGGCGAAGGCCAGCAGGCGACGGGTGATGGCGGCGCCGCGCTCGGCCGATTCGGCCATCATCCCGGCCAGCCGCGTCACCGCCTCGGCGTTGCCGGCGCGTTTGCGGATGATCTGGATCGCCCCGGCCAGCCCCTGCAACACGTTATTGAAGTCGTGCGCGACGCCGCCGGCAAGCTGGCCGAGCGCCTCCATGCGCTGCGCCTGGGCCAGCCGGGCCTGCGCCTCCTCGCGCGCCGCAACCTCTGCGCGCACCCGTGCTTCCAGCGTCTCGTTCAGCCGGCGCAGCTCCGCCTCGGTCTCCAGCCCGGCGGTGAGATCGACGGCGGCGACGGTCAGGCCGACGATCGCGCCCTCCGCATTGCGCAGTGGCTCCGCCGTCATGTCGAACATCATCGGCCGGCCGCGCACGGTGCTGCGGATGGTGCGGTGCATCGGGGTGCCGCTCTGCAGCGCCGCGAGCTTCAGTTCGGTGAACGCGGACACATCTTCGCCGGCGCGGATTTCCTCGTCCGTGCGGCCGATCATGTCCTCGGCCTGGAAACCCCGCACCGGGTTGGTCACCCAGGTATAGCGAAGGTCGAGATCGCAGGTGTAGACGATCACCGGCGCGTTCTGCAGGGCGATGCGGAAGCGTTCGCCGGTTTCGTGCAGGGCGCGGTCGCGCGCCGCGGCGTGCCGGCGGGCGCGCACCAGCGCCAGGATGGAGGCGACGCGGGCGAGCAGTTCGCGGGCGCTGAACGGCTTGGTCAGGTAGTCGTCGGCGCCGCCCTGCAACCCTTCGACCGAGGCTTCCTCGCCGGCGCGGGCGGACAGCAGCACCACCGGCAGGTCGGCCAGCGCCGGGTCCTGACGCAACTGCGTCAGCAGGCCGAAGCCGTCGAGCACCGGCATCATCACGTCGCTGATGACGAGGTCCGGCCGCTCGGCGCGGATGGCGGCGAGGGCGGCATGGCCGTCGGCGGCGGTGCGCACATCATGCCGATCGGCGAGCAGGCGGCGCATGTAGTCGCGCATGTCGGCGTTGTCATCGACGATCAGGATGCGCTCGCGCGGCACCGCCGGATTGGCCGGGGCGGCGGTGTCGTGCGTCGCTGTTTCGGGCAGCCAGCGCAGCGCCTCCTCGACCCACAGCCGCCCGGACGGCGCGCTGGCGACCGCCTGGGCGCTGATCTGCTCGGGCGGCAGATGGGCATGGCCGAGCGGAATGGTGACGGTGAAAATGGTGCCGTGGCGGAACTCGCTCTCGACGCTGACCGTGCCGCCATGCAGCCGGGCCAGTTCCTGCACCATGGCGAGGCCGATTCCGCTGCCCTCATGGGTGCGGCCCTGGGCGCGATCGACGCGGTGGAAGCGGTCGAACAGGCGCGGCAATTCGGCCGGCGGGATGCCGGTGCCGCTGTCCTGCACCGTCAGCACCGCCGTCCATTCAACCGCGCGCAGCGCCACCCGGATACTGCCCTCGAAGGTGAACTTGAACGCGTTGGACAGCAGGTTGAGGACGATCTTTTCCCACATGTCGCGATCGACATAGACCAGTTCGGCGAGCGGCGGGCAGTCCACCTCCAGGGTCAGGCTGGCGCGTTCGATGGCGGAACGGAACACGCCGGCGAGATCGCGGGTCAGCGCGGCGAGGTCGGTCGGGGCGAAACAGGCGCTCATCCGTCCGGCCTCGATGCGCGAGAAATCGAGCAGCGAGTTGACCAGCCGCAGCAGCCGCAGCGCATTGCGGTGGGCGATATCCAGCCGCTCGCGCTGCACCTCCGGCGGGGCGATGGCGGCCTCGGCGAGCGCGTCCTCGATCGGCCCGAGCAGCAGCGTCAGCGGCGTGCGGAACTCGTGGCTGACATTGGAGAAGAACGCCGTCTTGGCGCGGTCGATGGCGGTGAGCGCCTCGGCGCGGCGGCGTTCTTCGTCATAGGCATGGGCGTGCGTAATGGCGGCGGCGATCTGCCCGGCGACGAGGCCGAGAAAGCCGCGATAGGTGTCGTCGTAGAGCCGGTACGGGTTGAGGCCGACGACCAGAACGCCGGCCGCGCCCGATTGTCCGCTGGCGGCGAGCGGCAGCACCACGAGTTGCGTCGGCGGCCGGTCCCACGGATTGGCGTCGAGCGCCGCCGCCAGCGCCTGCGGCACCTCGGGAATGAGCACTGCGGCAAGACTGCTGACGGCGTGCCACAGCGGCCACGGCGCCGGATCGTCCGACCTGACCTCCGCCGGAACCGCCGCCGCGCCGCTGCCGCTGATGCCGCTGCTGGCGCAGAGGGTCAGCCGTTTGCGCTCGGGGTCGGCGAGATAGATCAGCGCGAATGGCAGGTCGCGAGGATTGCCGGCGAGGCTGGTGGCGGCGAGGCGGGCGGCGGTCTCGATGGTACGCGCCTCGGCGGTGCCGGCGGCGAGGTCGCGCAGCAGGCCAAGCTGACGCTCGCCGATGATCTGCGCGGTGTAGTCGGTGTTGGCGCAGATGATGCCGCCGGTGCCGCCATCGTCGTCCGGCACCGGGCTGTAGCTGAAGGTATAATAGGTCTCTTCGGTGTAGCCGTTGCGCTCCATCATCAGCAGCAGCGCTTTGTCGTAGGTGCCCTCATTGCGGCTGATCGCATGGGCGGCGCGCGGGCCGATCTGGTGCCAGATTTCGCGCCAGATTTCCGCCGCCGGCTCGCCGAGCGCGGTCGGGTGCTTGCCGCCGAGAATGGCGCGGTAGGCGTCGTTGTGGATGTTGATGAGGTGTTCGCCCCACCAGACGAACATCGGTTGACGCGAGGTCAGCACGATGCGCACCGCCGTCTTGAGGCTCTGCGGCCAGGAGGCGGGCGCGCCAAGCGTCGTGGCGGCCCAGTCCTTGGCGCGGATCAGCGCGCCCAGTTCTCCGCCGCCGGCGAGGAAGGTGTGCCCTTCGCCCGCGGCGGCGGTGTTCGGCTGCGCCGTGATGCCTATTTCAGTCAAGCATGAACCCAATTCGTCAATGAGGGGGCGGCCCGGCGGCAGGTCGTGGCAAAGCCCCCTTCATCGCACATCACCGCTGGATGTTCTATGTCTTCGGCATAACTCCCTTCGGCCGACGAATTTCGGCTTGGCGTGCCACCATCCAGCCGGGATATTCTGCCGGCAGGACGCTGATCTCGTCCAGAGTCTTCATCTCCGCCGCCGACAGATGCAGCGTCGTCGCGGCAATGTTATCGTGCAACTGCTCGCGCGACCTGGCGCCGATGATGATGCTGGTCACCACCGGCTTGTGCAGCAGCCAGGCCAGGGCGACGCGCGCCACCGAGACGCCGTGGGAGTCGCCGATCTCGCGCATGGCGGCGATGCAGGCCCAGGCGCGGTCGCGATCGACCGGCGGGAAATCGAAGCTGACCCGCCGCGCTCCCTCCGGCCCGTTGCTGCCCGGCCCGAATTTCCCCGACAGCAGGCCGCCGGCGAGTGGCGACCAGACCATCAGCCCGACCCGCTCCTCGGTCAGCAGCGGCACGATCTCGCGCTCCAGATCGCGCCCGGCGATGGTGTAGTACGCCTGCAGCGATTCCGGCCGCGCATAGCCGCGGTGTTCGGCGATGCCGAGCGCTTTGGCGAGGCGCCAGGCCGGCCAGTTGGAGACGCCGACATAGCGGATCTTGCCCGCCCGGGTGAGGTCGTCGAGCGCGCGCAGCGTCTCCTCGATCGGGGTCAGCGCGTCGTTGGCATGCATCTGGTAGAGGTCGATGTGATCGACGCGGAGCCGCTTCAGACTGCCCTCGACGGCGTCCATGATGTGACCGCGCGAGGCGCCGCGGTCGTTGGGGCCGCTTCCGACGGCGCCAAACGCCTTGGTGGCGATGACCACGCTCTCGCGCCGCACGCCGAGATTGCGCAGCGACTGGCCGAGCAGCGTCTCCGACTGGCCGTCCGAATAGACATCGGCGGTGTCGATGAAGGTGATGCCGGCATCGAGAGCGTCCTGCACCAGATGATCGACCTGCTCCTGCTGCAGCCCGCCCATATGGCGCCACATACCCTCGCCGCCGCCAAAGGTCATGGTGCCGAGGCAGAGTTCGGAGACGAACAGGCCACTGCGGCCGAGTTGATTGTAGCGCATGAATGATCCCTTCGTGGACGTCCCCATGTGATACGGCCGGGGCGATGGTGCAACGCGGCCGGCACCGATCAGGCGGGGGCGGTCTGACGCGGGCAAAATCAATTGGCGCATCCCGATCTGCCTTGCCTGGGCGGGCGGTTGAGCATACGTGGCAATCTGCCCAGGACGCGCACGAATGATCGTCGCGGCACGATGGCTCGATCCGTGGCGCGGAGTTGGTGAGGCAGTTATGGCGGTGCGGCGCAAGACCGATGGCGTTGATCGGCATGTGGTCGCTCGCAACCGCACTGCGGCGTCGATTCGGTCGACCAAGATCATCGCCTTTACCGAAAACGCCTATCGCCAGACCGGCGGCGCGGCGGATGATCTGCGTCGCGCTTATGAGGCATATCTGGCCAATCAGAAAATGCCAAACCCCAGGCATTGAACACGGATGAGGAACAAAAGTACGTATTCAAGCCGCTGGCCGAGCATTGCCCGCTGGAGGCTTTTTCATCCGACGAGGCGGAAATAGATAAGTGGCTATGGAAGAAATCTTGGGACCATCATTGCTTTCTTATCAGCCGAGTCACGACGGTTCATCTCGGGTCTGACGACCGGCCGGTCGCATTCTATGCGTTTTACATGACGCTGGAGGACGATCGTTTCCCGGATAAGCACAGCCACGTTCGACGGCGCAGCATCGGACGATATTTCCCCGCTCTCCAAGTGCAATACGTTGCAGTCCATAAAGACCATCAGGCGCGAGGAGCAGGAACCATCATCATGAGAAGAATCCTGGAGATTTTCAGGAATTCCGTGGTCGAGCTTGGGGTTCCGGCAATGACGCTGGTTGCGCTTAATCCGCGGGCTGCAAAATTATATCTGCGAATGGGATTCGTGTCTTATGGCGGCCCCGGATCGTCACGCATGCTGTTGCCGGCGCAATCTGTTCTCGATCTGCCATCACCTGACGCAGAGCATGGCTGACGGGGTGGCGCCGTTCGATGCCCCGGACCGAGGCGGTTGCACACTGAAGAGCAACAGCGCCTGCCTTGCCGGCCGCCGGCCCGGCGCCTAGTCTCCGGCCGCTCGCCGAGAGGGTACCGTAATGACCGCCAAGCGCTGGGACAAATCCAACCTGCCGTCGCGCCACGTCACCGTGGGGCCAGATCGCGCGCCGCATCGCAGCTACTACTACGCGATGGGCCTGACGCAGGAGGAGATCGACCAGCCGTTCGTCGGCGTCGCCACCTGCTGGAACGAGGCCGCGCCGTGCAACATCGCCCTGTCGCGACAGGCGCAATCGGTCAAGAAGGGCGTGACCGAGGCCGGCGGCACGCCGCGCGAGTTCACCACCATCACCGTCACCGACGGCATCGCCATGGGCCATCAGGGGATGAAATCCTCGCTGGTGTCGCGCGAGGTGATCGCCGATTCGGTCGAATTGACCATGCGCGGCCACAGCTATGACGCGCTGGTCGGACTGGCCGGTTGCGACAAGTCGCTGCCCGGCATGATGATGGCGATGGTGCGTCTCAACGTGCCCGCCGTGTTCATGTATGGCGGCTCGATCCTGCCCGGCAAGTTCCGCGGCCGCGATGTCACCGTGGTCGATGTGTTCGAGGCGGTCGGGCAGCACGCCGCCGGCAACATGTCGGACGCCGATCTGCACGAGCTGGAATGCGTCGCCTGCCCCTCCGCCGGGGCCTGCGGCGGGCAGTTCACCGCCAACACCATGGCGACGGTCAGCGAGGCGATCGGGCTCGCGCTGCCCGGCTCGGCCGGCGCCCCGGCCCCCTATGAGGAGCGCGACCGCTGGGCGGTGGAATCCGGCCGTGCGGTGATGAAGCTGATCGAGGCACGCATCCGCCCGCGCGACATCGTCACGCTCAAATCGCTGGAGAACGCCGCCGTCGTGGTCGGCGCCACCGGCGGCTCGACCAACGCGGCGCTGCATCTGCCGGCGCTGGCGCACGAGGCGGGCATCCGCTTCACCCTCGATGATGTCGCGGCGATCATGCGGCGCACGCCGTACATCGCCGACCTCAAGCCGGGCGGCAAATACGTCGCCTTCGACGTGCACCGCATCGGTGGCATCCCGGTCATCATCAAGTCGCTGCTCGATGCCGGCCTGCTGCATGGCGACTGCCTGACCGTCACCGGCAAGACTCTGGCCGAGAACCACAAGGACGTGGTGTTTCCGACCGATCAGGACGTGGTCTATCCGGTCAGCCGGGCGCTGTCGCCGACCGGCGGCGTGGTCGGGCTGCACGGCAACCTCGCCCCCGACGGCGCGGTGGTGAAGGTGGCGGGGATGAAGGAGCGACGCTTCGAGGGCACCGCCTTGTGTTTCGACAGCGAGGAGGAAGCCTTCGCCGCGGTGCAGGCGCGCGCCTACAAGGCCGGCGACATCATCGTCATCCGCTACGAGGGACCGCGCGGCGGCCCCGGCATGCGCGAGATGCTGTCCACCACCAGCGCGATCTATGGTCAGGGCATGGGCGAGAGCGTGGCGCTGATCACCGACGGGCGGTTCTCCGGCGGCACCCGCGGCTTCTGTGTCGGCCATGTCGGGCCGGAGGCGGCGGTGGGCGGGCCGATCGCGCTGCTGCGCAACGGCGACCGCATCATCATCGACGCCACCGCCGGCACCATCGATGTGGCGCTGAGCGAGGCCGAGCTGGCGGCACGGCGCGTCGCCTGGACACCGCGCCAGACCGGCTATCAGAGCGGTGCGCTGTGGCGCTATGCGCAGAATGTCGGCCCGGCGCATCTCGGCGCGGTGACCCATCCGGGCGGCGCGGCGGAGACGCATGTGTATGCGGATATATGAAACGGCAACGCAGTGTTTCGGCCCCTGGGCGGCGGCGCCGCCGCGGGGCATAGCGCCCTGACGCCAACGCCGCCGCGGTGCACAGCGGCGGCATCGACAGGAGGGGTGACATGCGACGGATGATGGCCGGCGGGGTGGTGGCGCTGCTGCTGCTGACGGGCGGGATGGTCGGGGTGGCAGCGGCCCAGCCGGCAATGGTGCCGCCGCTGCAGGCCGAGCCGCCGCCGCCGCCGCCGCCCGGCGAACGCTATGTCTGGCAGCCGGGGCACTGGCACTGGAACGGCGGCGCATGGGTGTGGTTCCGCGGGCATTACGTCGTCCGTCGCGCCGGCTGGCACGAATATGTGCCGGGTCACTGGCGCCGGCGCGGGCCCGACTGGGTGTGGATTCCGGCCCACTGGCGCTGAGCGTCTGCTGCCCGGCGCTGGCTGATCGGCGCGTGGCGGGGGATGGCATGAACGCCCTGTCATCCCCATCTGCCTGGGCGCGGCCGCGTGCGGAGATGACGTAATGGCTTCCTACGATTCTGCTCCGGGACTGATGCTCGACGGGGTGGCGCCGCGCGCCGCGCTGTGCGAGCGCAGCGTGGCCGAGAGTCCGGCTGCCGAGGTCTGGGCGACCATCCGCCGCGAAGCGGTCGAGGCGGCCGAGCGCGATGCGCTGATGGGGCCGCTGATCACCGCCGCCCTGCTGCGCCACGCCAGCTTCGCCGACGGGCTGGCGGCGCGGCTGGCGCGCAAGCTGGCCGATGCCGATGTGGGCGGCGCGGCGCTGACCGGGCTGATCGCCGAGGCGCTGGCCGAGGAGCCGGGCATGGTGCAGGCGGCGGCAACCGACCTGGTGGCGGTGCGCGACCGCGACCCGGCCTGCCCCGACCTCGTCACCCCGTTTCTGTTCTTCAAGGGCTATCTGGCGCTGCAGGCTTACCGCATCAGCCATTTCCTGTGGCAGCGCGAGCGGCAGCATCTGGCGCGGCATGTGCAAAGCCGCGCCTCGGAGGTGTTCGCGATGGACATCCACCCGGCGGCGCGCCTCGGCTGCGGTATTCTGATCGACCACGGCACCGGCCTCGTCATCGGCGAGACGGCGGTGGTCGAGGACGACGTGTCGATCCTGCAGGGGGTGACGCTGGGCGGCACCGGCAAGCAATGTGGCGACCGGCATCCGAAAATCCGCCGCGGCGTGCTGCTCGGCGCCGGGTCGAAGGTGCTCGGCAATATCGAGGTGGGCGAGGGCGCCAAGGTCGGCGCCGGCTCGATCGTGCTGGACGAGGTGGCGCCGCATACGACGGTGGTGGGCGTGCCGGCGCGGCCGGTCGGGCCGAAGCTGACCGACCTGCCGGCGCTGACCATGGACCACATGCTGCCGGCCCCGGAATACGCCATCTGAGGCCGCGCCGACCGGCCCTGCCGCCGGGCGATCAGAAGTGGTGGCGGCCGAACAGCAGGAACAGCAGGACGATCAGCACCAGCAGGCCCAGGCCGCCGCCGGCCCAGCCGCCGGAGCGCGGCCCGTCGGTATAGCCGCCGCCATACCAGCCGCGCCGGTAGCCGGTATGGCCGAACCCGCCGAACGCGAGGATCACCAAAACCACGATAAGGATCATGAGCATCGGACGATGTCCTGCAAAGGCGGTGATAACGCCGCTGCAGCCGCGCCGTTGCGTGGCGGCCGGTCAGTGATCTGCTGTCGCCCGGTAAAGCCGCTCCGGCGCCACCAGCGGCTCGGCGATCGGCGTCCAACCCTGCGGCCGCGCGGCGCGGTAGAAACAGTCGCGCCGCCCGGTGTGGCAGGCGACGCCGGACTGATCGACCAGCGCCAGCAGCGCGTCGCCGTCGCAATCCAGGCGCAGTTCGACCAGACGCTGGTGCTGCCCGGAGGTCTCGCCCTTGCGCCACAGCGCAGCGCGGCTGCGGCTCCAGTAACAGACCTGCCGGCGCAGCAGCGTCTCGCGCACCGCATCGCGGTTCATCCAGGCCAGCATCAGCACCTCACCGGTGTCGAATTGCTGCGCCACCACCGGGACCAGCCCGGCGGCGTCGAAGGCGATCTGTTCCAGGAGGGAGGCGTCGAGAATGGCGTCGGTGCTCATGGCTGCCTATGCTGGTTGCGGATGGACACGGCGTTTTCTCTCCGGACCGAAGCGGCACTCGACCGCGCCGCGGCGCATTGCGCGCGCCACGGCGCCAGGCTGACCGAGTTGCGCCGCGAGGTGCTCGGCCTGATCCTGGAGGCGCCCGGCCCGACCGGCGCCTATGACCTGCTCGACCGGCTGCGCGACCGCCGCGGCGCCGCCGCCCCGCCGACCGTCTATCGCGCGCTCGATTTCCTGCAAGCGCAAGGTCTGGTCCACAAGCTCGAACGCCTCGCCGCTTTCATCGGCTGCGTCGAGGATGCCGGGCATGCGCACGGGGCGCAGTTTCTCATCTGCGGCGGCTGCAGCCGGGTGCAGGAGATCGAAGACGCCGCGCTCGCCGCCGCGCTCGACCGCGCGGCGGCGGCGAGCGGCTTTGCCGTGCGCCGCGCCACCATCGAGGCCGAAGGCATCTGCGCCGATTGCCTCAGCCGGCAAAGCCGCGCAGCACGCTGAGTCCGCGCTCCAGATCGGCGATCAGGTCGGCCGGCTCCTCCAGCCCGATATGGATGCGCACCGTCTCGCCGCCGAAATCGCCGGTGCCGACGGTGCGGGTGATGGTGCCCTGCGTTGGCAGCGCGAGGCTTTCATAGCCGCCCCACGACGCGCCGATGCCGAACAGCGACAGGCTCTCGACCATCGCATGCACCGCTGCCCGCGAATGCTCGGGACGCAAGACGATGCCGAACAATGAACTGGCGCCGGAGAAGTCGCGCTTCCAGTATTCATGGCCGGGGCAGGAGGGAAAGGCGGGATGCAGCAGGCGGGCCACTTCCGGCCGCCCGGCGAGCCAGCGCGCCACGGTCAGCCCCGACTGCATCTGCCGGTCGAGCCGCACCGCCAGCGTCCGCGCGCCGCGCAGCGCCAGCCAGACATCGTCGGGTGCGGCATGCTGGCCGAGCAGCAGGGTGGTCGCGCGCACCCGCTGCCATACTTCATCATCGTTGACGATGATGCCGCCGAGAACCATGTCGGAATGGCCGGCGAGATACTTGGTCAGCGCCTGGATCGACACGTCGCAGCCGTGGCGGAACGGCTGGAAGTAGTGGATGCCCCAGGTGTTGTCGATCATCACCACGGCGCCGCGGGCATGCGCGACCGCGGCCAGCCCCGGCACGTCCTGCACCTCGAAGGTGTGGCTGCCCGGACTCTCCAGATAGAGCACGCGGGTTTCGGCGCGGAACAGATCGGCCAGCGCCGCCGGCGCGATCAGCGGATCGAAATAGGTGGTGGCAATGTTCATCCGGCTGAGGAACTGGTCGGCGAACTGCCGCGCCGGGCCATAGACGCTGTCCGGCATCAGCACATGGTCGCCGGCGCTGAGATACGCCAGCAGCGGCACGGTGAAGGCGGCAACACCGGTGCTGACGATCTGGCAGCGCGTGCCGCCCTCGATCTCGGCGACCACATCCTCCAGCGGCCAGTGCGTCGGCGTGCCGAGCGTGCCGTACACCAGCGCCTGATCGAAGCGGCGTCCGCCGGCGTCCATGCGGGTGGCGATGTCGGGGTTGAGCACCGTCGAGCCGCGATGCACCGGCGGATTGACGAAGCCGTGGGCATGGGTGCCGGCGCGGCCGGCGTGGGACAGACGGGTGTGCCAGTCTTGCGTCATCATCTTCAGCTTTCGATCGGTGTGTCAGCGCGGCCGCCCCATTCGCTCCACGAGCCGTCATAGAGCGCGCCCATCGGCAGCCCGGCGCGCAGCAGCGCCAGCGTCAGCACCGCGGCGCTGACCCCCGAGCCGCAACTCGTCACCACCGGGCGCGTACCATCGACCCCGGCGGCGGCGAAGCGGGCGCGCAGCTCGGCGGGCGGTTTGAGGGTGAAATCGGGCGCGATCAGCTCGCCGAACGGCAGGCTGGCGGCGCCGGGAATGTGGCCGGCGCGCATGCCGGCGCGCGGCTCCGGCGCCTCGGCGCGGAAGCGGGCGAGGCTGCGCGCATCCAGCACCAGTTCGGCGCGGGTTGCGACATTGGCCAGCATGTCGCCGACGCCGCGCAGCCGGGTGGCGCGGAAATCCGGGCGATACTCGCTCGGCACCGACGGCGGCGGCTCGCCCTGTTCCAGCGCGCGACCCTCGGCGCGCCATTTCGGCAGCCCGCCATCGAGCACGGCGGCGCGATCATGGCCGAACAGCCCGAGCAGCCACCAGCCGCGCGGGGCGGAGAAGATGCCGCGCTGATCATAGAATACGGCGAAGCTGTCGCGGCGCAGCCCGATCGCCCCGGCCAGCCTGGCAAACCGGCCGGGCGAGGGGACCATGTGCGGCAGGTCGGTGTCCGGGTCGGCCACCGCGTCGATGTCGAAGAACTGCGCCCGCGGCAGATGCGCGGCGCGGTACTCGGCGCGGGCGTCGCGGTTTTCGTTGGGCAGGAAATAGGTCGCATCGAACAGAATCAGGTCCGGGTCGGCCAGATGCCCGGCCAGCCATTCGGTGGACACCAGCGGGTCGTTCATGGCGCGTCGCCCAGGGCGATGGCGATGCGCCGGTTCTGCCGGCCCTTGTTCTCCAGTTTCAGCACCCGCACGGTGCCGATCATCGCGGTGCGTCCGACATGGGTGCCGCCGCAGGGCTGCAGGTCGATCGGTGCCGCGCCGATGCGCACCAGCCGCAGCCGCCCGGTGCCGCGCGGCGGCTTGACCGAGAGGGTGCGGACCAGACCGGGATTGCTGTCGAGCACGCTTTCATCGACCCATTCGGCGGAGACCGCATGGTCCTCGGCGGCCAGCGCGTTCAGCGCCGCCTCGATCGTCTCGCGTGTGGGCGGCTCGGGCAGGTCGAAATCGAGCCGCGAGCGGTCGGCGCCGATCTGTCCGCCGGTCACCGCGGCGCCGGGCAGCACGGCGCACAGCAGATGCAGCGTGGTGTGCATGCGCATATGGGCGAACCGGCGTTCCCAGTCGAGCACCGCGCGCAGCCGCGCGCCCGGCGGCGGCAGCGTCGCCGCCTCGGCCGGCCGGTGCAGGATTGCCTCGCCCTCGCCCTTGACCGCTTCGGCGACCGCCATCTCGCCGCCGTCCCACAGCAGCCGCCCGGCATCGCCCGGCTGACCGCCGGCGCGGGCATAGAACGGCGTGCGGTCGAGCACCACGCCCTCCGGCCCGCTCGCCAGCACCACGGCATCGGCCTCGCGCAGCGTCGCGTCAGTCATGAACAGGCGTTCGGTCATGAGGTCCATTCCTGGCGTAGTTGGACGCGCCGCGCGGCGAGCCAGAGCAGCGCGATGGCGGCGACGGAGTTCGGGAAGCCGCCGGCAATCGCTGTCTCGATGGCGCGGGCGGCGGGCCAGACGCGGATGCGGATGTCCTCCTCCTCGGCCGCCAGCCCGGCGGTGCCGACCAGTCCGGCGGCGTCGCCCCGCGGCGCGGTGACTTCGCCGGCATACAGCGCGACGCATTCGTCGCTGCCGCCGGCGGTGAGCAGGAAATCGCCGATATGCACGAGGCGGCGCGGCGTCAGACCGATTTCCTCCACCGCCTCGCGGCGCAGCGTCGTCTCCGAGTCCTCGCCGGGGTCGCACAGCCCGGCCGGCACTTCGACCATCACCGGCGCCATTCCGGCGGCCAGCGCCGGCAGGCGGAACTGTTCGATCAGCACCACCGCATCGGCCTGCGGATCATACGGCAGCAGCGCCGCCGCCCTGCCGCGCCGCCACAACTCCCAGACGCGCGGGCCGGACATCCGCCCGTCGAAGCGGCGGTTGCGGAAGCGGATGCGCTGAACCGGGAAGCGGCCGTTCCAGACGGTTTCGTCCTGATCGACCGCGATGTCGGGATGCGGCGGGAGGGGGGCAGGGGCGGGCATTGCGGCCAGCCTATCGCCAGCGTCTCAGTCGATCCAGAGGCCGTGGGTGCGATGCCAGTCGGCGATCGACTGGTCCGGGTAGCTGTCGAAGGTCAGGTCGCGCGGGCCGATCTGCGGTTCGACCCAATCGGGCTTCGATCCCAGCATGATGTGAACGCGCGACGGCGGTACCGGCAACGGCGTGTCGATGGCCGAGGCGAACGGATGCACGAGGTCCGGCCAGCGGCTGTCGTAGAGCCACATCGCGCTGCCGCAATGCAGGTAGAAATGCCGCTCGGCATTGCTGCGCTGGCCGTCGATCTCGGCATGCAGGACCGCGGTGTGGCCGTGCCGGTGCAGGGTGCGCGCCGCCGCGCCGAGATTGATCGCATAGCCGCCGCCGCCCGCCGTCTTGCGGCAGATCGAGCAATAGCAGAGCTGATAGGGCGCCGGCGTATGGCTGGCGACAGTGAAGCGCACGGCGCCGCAGCAGCAGCCGCCGGCGAGTTGCATCGGCATGGCTCAGCCTATCTCCAGCACGATCTTGCCGCGCACGCCGCCGGCCTCCAGCCGCTCCTGCGCCGCCGCCGCGCGCGCCAGCGGGAAGCGCTCCGCCACCTCGACGCGGACATGGCCTTCATCGATCAGCGCGGCGATCTCGGCCAACTGGCGCCCGCTCGGCTGGGCGGCGTAGCGCAGCCCGCTGACGCCGCGCGCCTGACATTCATCCGGCGACGGCGCGGCGAGCGTCGAGACCAACCGCCCGCCGGGCCGCAGCAGCGACAGGCTGAGCCGCTGCGTCTCGCCGCCGATCAGGTCGAAGACGAGGTCGAGATCGCCGGCCACATCCTCGAACCGCTCGACATTGCGGTCGATGGCGCGATCGACGCCGAGTTCCTGCATGAAATCGAGATCATGCGTGCCGACAGTGGCGAACACCACGGCGCCGTGTACCCGGGCGAACTGCACCGCGAGATGGCCGACCCCGCCGCCGCCGCCGTGGATCAGCACGCGCTGCCCGGCCTGCAACTGGCCATGGTCGAACAGCCCCTGCCATGCCGTCAGCCCGGCGAGCGGCAGCGCCGCGGCATGCACGGCGTCGATGCGGGCGGGGGTGATCGCCACCTCGTCGGCACGGGCGAGGGCGTATTCGGCATAGCCGCCCTGGTCCGGCGCCAGCATAGCGAACACCGCATCGCCGCGGCGATAGCCGCCGGCCTCGCCGGCCTCGATGGTGCCGGCGATGTCGCGGCCGAGCGTCACCGGCAGCATGTCGGCGGTCAGCGGCGGATAGCGGCCCTGCCGCATCTTATAATCGACCGGGTTGACGCTGGCGGCGCGGACACGGATCAGCAGCTTGTCGCCGCTGGCCTGCGGCACCGGACAGGTGTCCTGCACCAGCATCTCGGGACCGCCGAAACCATGGATGCGAATCGCCTGCATCGTTGCCATGCTGGTTACTCCGTCAATGACGCGGGCCGCACCCGATCGGCGGCGAACCCGGCCCGTGCAAGGGTGGCGCGGTTATAGGACGGCCGGGCGCAATATCCACACCACGGCGTCGCCGGCGCAACGGGGGTCTCTGTTGTCGCCCCGCGGCGCCGCGGATAGTGTCCGGCGGATGAGCACTGCTACCCCCGATACGTCCCCCAGCGGCCCGCTGCGCGGCCTGCGCGTGTTCGACCTGACGCGGGTGCTGGCCGGCCCGACCTGCGCCCAGATGCTCGGCGATCTTGGCGCCGAGGTCATCAAGATCGAGAAGCCCGGCAGCGGCGACGATACCCGCGGCTTCGCCCCGCCGCATCTGCCCGGCAGCAGCGAGAGCGCCTATTTCGCCGGCGTCAACCGCAACAAGAAATCGGTCACCCTCGACATCGCCAAGCCGGAAGGGCAGGCGCTGGCGCTCCGGCTGCTGGCGCGGTGCGACATACTGGCGGAGAACTTCAAGGCCGGCGGGCTGGCGCGCTACGGCCTCGGCTATGAACAACTGCGCGGCGCCCATCCCGGCCTGATCTACTGCTCGATCACCGGCTTCGGGCAGACCGGGCCGTATGCGCCGCGCCCCGGCTACGACAGTCTGGTGCAGGCGATGGGCGGGGTGATGAGCCTAACCGGTGAGCCGGACGGCCTGCCGCAAAAGGTCGGTGTGCCGGTGGCCGACCTGTTCGCCGGGCTGTACGGCTGCATCGGCATCCTGGCGGCGCTGCGTCACCGCGCGCTGACCGGAGAGGGGCAGCAGGTTGATATCGGCCTGCTCGACAGCCATGTGGCGTGGCTGGCGAACCAGGGGATGAACTATCTGGCGACCGGGCGCGACCCCGAGCGGCTCGGCAACCAGCATCCCAACATCGTGCCCTATCAAGTATTCGCCACCGCGGACGGGCATGTCGTGCTGTCGATCGGCAACGACGCGACGTTCCGCCGCTTCTGCGAGGGGTTTGGCCTGCCTGAGCTGCCGCAGGATGGGCGATTCGCCAGCAATGCGGCGCGGGTGCAAAACCGCGCGCTGGTGACCGAGACGCTGGCGCCGGTGCTGGCGCGGCAGACCACCGCGTGGTGGGTCGAGCGGCTGGAAGCCGCCTCGATCGGCTGCGGACCGATCAACCGGCTGTCCGAGGTGTTCGCCGATCCGCAGGTGCAGGCGCGCGGCATGGTGGTGGAGATGGACCATCCGGCGACGTCCGATGGGCGGGTGAAGCTGCTGGCCAATCCGGTGCGGCTGTCGGCGACGCCGCCGGAATACCGGCTGCCGCCGCCGCTGCTCGGCCAGCACACGGCCGAGGTGCTGTCGGGGCTGCTGGGGCTGGACGAGGCGGCGATTGCCGGGCTGCGCGCGCGGGGCGTGGTGTAGCCGCGCCAACCGGCGGCCTGCCCCGCTGCGGCGGCCGGGTGGACAGGCGCGGGCCAGCCGCTAGGGTGACGGCGCTGATTACGGAGAACCGCATGCGCCCGTTCACGTCCGACGACCCGGAGCAGCCGGAAGTGCCCGAGCCGACCGGCCCGGAACCGCACGAGCCGGACGACAACCGCACCCTGTCCTCGCCGGTCAACGAGCTGGAACACCGCCTGCTCAACCAGCGCAAGGTGCTGGTGTTCGGCGCCATTACCGATAAGCTGGCGCGCGATGTCACCGGCCGGCTGCTGGCGCTGGCCGAGCTGTCGGAAAAGCCGATCGACGTGTTCATCAATTCGCCCGGCGGCCATGTCGAGAGCGGCGACACCATCCACGACATGATCCGCTACGTCGATGCTTCGGCGCCGGTGCGGGTCATCGGCACCGGCTGGGTGGCCAGCGCCGGCGCGCTGATCTTCCTCGCCGGCCACAAGGACCGCCGCTTCTGCCTGCCCAACACGCGCTTTCTGCTGCACCAGCCGATGGGCGGGGTGCGCGGGCCGGCGGTCGATATCGACATCGAGGCGCGCGAGATCGTCAAGATGCGCGAGCGGCTGAACCGGCTGATCGCGCGCGAGACCGGCCAGACCTACGACAAGGTCGCCCGCGACACCGACCGCAACTACTGGATGGGCGGCGAGGAAGCGATTGCCTATGGCATGGTGACGCGGATCATCAACAACGCCGCCGATCTGAAGGCATAGGCGGGCGGCACCGCTGGCCGGGCCTCCCGCGCGCGGCGGGAGGTCCGGGGCGGGCGGGTTACGCCCCGCGCAGGATGGTCCGCCCGGCGAATTTCGCTGCCGGGCCAAGCTCCAGCTCGATACGGATCAACTGATTGTATTTGGCGGTGCGGTCGCTGCGGGCGAGGCTGCCGGTCTTGATCTGACCGCAATTGGTGGCCACCGCGAGGTCGGCGATGGTGGCGTCCTCGGTCTCGCCCGAGCGATGGCTCATCACCGCGCGGAAGCCGGCACGATGCGCCATCTCCACCGCCTCCAGCGTCTCGCTCAGGGTGCCGATCTGGTTGACCTTGACCAGGATGGCGTTGGCCGACCGTTCGGCGATGCCACGGGCGAGGCGGGTCGGGTTGGTGACGAACAGATCATCGCCGACAATCTGCAGCTTGCCGCCGAGTTGCGCCGTCAGCTCCCGCCAGCCAGCCCAATCGTCCTCGGCAAGGCCATCCTCGATGGAGATGATCGGATAGCGGGCGGCGAGGTCCGCCAGGTAGCCGACCATCTGCCCGGAGTCGAGAGTTTTTCCTTCACCCTCAAGATGATACAGGCCGTCTTTGAAAAACTCGCTGGCCGCCGGATCGAGCGCCAGGGCGATGTCCTCGCCCGGCTGGTAGCCGGCCTTGGCGATGGCGCGCATGATGAAGCCAAGCGCTTCGTCGGCGGATTTCAGGCCGGGAGCGAAGCCGCCCTCGTCGCCGACATTGGTGTTGTGGCCGGCGTCGTGCAGCGCCTTCTTCAAGGCGTGGAACACCTCGGCGCCCATGCGCACCGCCTCGGCGACGCTGGCGGCGCCGACCGGCTGGATCATGAACTCCTGAATATCAATCGGATTGTCGGCATGCTTGCCGCCGTTGACGATGTTCATCATCGGCACCGGCAGGGTCCGCGCATAGGCGCCGCCGACGTAACGATAGAGCGGCATGCCGAGTTCCGCCGCCGCCGCCTTGGCCACCGCCAGCGACACCGCCAGGATCGCGTTGGCGCCGAGCCGCGCCTTGTTCGGCGTGCCGTCGAGGTCGATCATGGTCTCGTCGATGCGCACCTGCTCGGTCGGGTCCATGCCAGCGATGGCGTCGAGGATCGCGCCCTCGGCGTTGGCCACCGCCTGACGCACGCCTTTGCCGCCGTAGCGGGTCGGGTCGGCGTCGCGCAGTTCGACCGCCTCATGCGCGCCGGTCGAGGCGCCGGAGGGTACCGCGGCGCGTCCGCTGGCGCCGCTGTCAAGCACGACATCGACCTCGATGGTGGGGTTGCCGCGGCTGTCGAGAATCTCGCGGGCAACGATGTCGGCGATGGCACTCATGGCGGTACTGCTCCCTGCGGACCCCTCCTGCCTATCACCTCAGCCGAAGCCGAGGAAGCCGGGCATCTCGGCGATCGGCGGCGCGGCACGCAGCGCGGCAAGGTCGGGCACGGGGCGCGGCGGCAGCGCCTGCTCCAGCGCCGCGGCGACGGCGAGGACGAAGGCGTCAGCGCCGCGCGGCCCGACAATTTGCAGCCCGAACGGCATGCCGGCGGCGTCCAGCCCGGCCGGGATGCAGACCGCCGGATGCCCGACCAGCGACACCGCATAGGGCAGGGCGAGCCAGTGGTAATAGCTGCGGGTGGCGACGCCGTCGATTTCGGTCGGCGCCAGTTCGCGCCACGGCCGCGGCGTGATGGCGATGGCCGGGGTGATCAGCACGTCGGCGGTGGTGAAGAAATGTTGCCACCGGCGGTAGATCGCGGTCTGCGCCAGTTCGGCGCGGGCGACATCGGCGGCGGTGTAGCGCAGTCCTTCAGCGACATTGGCGCGGACATTGGGGCCGACCTGCTCGGGTCGGGTGCGCACCGCCTCGGCATGGGCGGCGAGGAAGCCGACGGCGCGCAGCACCGCGAAGGCGTCGTCGGTGCCGGAACAATCGGGCGTCGCCTGCATCGCGCTGGCGAACAGGGCATGCAGCGGGGCGGTGCGCGCGGCGAAGGTCTGGCGCACGCCGCGCTCCACCGGGGCGAAGCCGAAATCCTCGGTGAACGCCGCGCGCAGATGCGACAGATCGACCGGACGCAGCGGCCAGGCATCGACCGGGCCGGCGGAGAGCGGGTCGCGCGCGTCGGCGCCGGTCATCGCCGAGAGCATCAGCGCCGCGTCGGCGACGCTGCGCGCCATCGGCCCGTTGACCGACAGCGCCGACCAGCCGCGGCCGTGCTTCTCGCTCGGCACCACGCCGGGGGACGGGCGAAACCCGACGATGCCGCAGAACGCCGCCGGATTGCGCAGGCTGCCGCCGGTGTCGCTGCCGCTGGCCAGCGGCACCATGCCGGCGGCCAGCGCCACCGCCGAGCCGCCGGAGGAGCCGGCGGCAGAGAGCTGCGGCGCGAACGGATTGCCAGTGGCGCCATAGACGGCATTGCGGGTGTTGGCACCGGCGCCGAACTCGGGCGTGTTGGTCTTGCCGAGCACGATGGCCCCGGCGGCGCGCAACGCCGCCACCCCGCGCTCATCTTCCGCCGGCACATGGTCGCGCAGGCGCACGCTGCCGAAGGTGGTGCGCAGGCCGGCGGTTTCCTCCAGATCCTTGATGCCGACCGGCAGCCCGTGCAGCGCGCCGAGCGCCGCGCCGCGCATCACCGCCTGCTCGGCGGCGGCTGCGGCCGCACCCGCGCGCGCGAAATCGCGCGCCACGACGGCGTTGACGGCATGGTCCACCGCCTCGATGCGGGCGATGCAACTGGCCAGCAGTTCGACCGGGGAGAGGCGCTTGGCGCCGATCAGGCGGCGGGCTTCGACGGCGGACAGGTCGCAAGGCTGCGTCACGGTGACGGGCTCCGAGGTGTCAGGGGATCAATTTCATGTCACGAAACACTGCCTCCGCCTCCGGCTGGAACCGGTAGCGGACGCCCTCGGCGGATCGGTCCTTGACCAGCAGGACGCTGGATTGATCCTGCCCCTCCTGCATGAAGGCGCGAAAGCAGCCGTAGCGGTGATACACCAGATGGCCGATGACGAGGCCGAGATCGCCCTTGCCATAGGCTTTGAGCGCATCCTGAAACAGGCCGCCGGGATGCTCGGCGAGCCAGCGCAGGAACACCACCTCCTCGGGCCGCGCCGGCATCGCCTGGGTGAAGGCGAAGCGGGTTGCCTCGCTCAGCGACATGTCGCGGACGGCCTCGGCCATCCGGTCGAAATCGGCCGCCTGACCGGTCGAAAAGGTGAACGGGCGGCGGCCGAGTTCGGCGTCGCACGCCGCCTGCAGCGCAGTCAGGCCGCGGGCCATGCTGCGCAGCCGCAATTGCTCGACATCGGCCGAGGACATCTTCGGCAGCCGCGCCGTCGCCGCGGCGATCTGCTTGGCGGAAAACACATCCGCCGCCGGCTTGCTCGCCGCCGCCGTGGATTTGGTCGTGGGTACGATCGCCAATTGCTATCCTATCATAAATCGGGTTGCAGACGCCGACAACCAGTTCGACCGGGAGAGGCGCTTGGCGCCGAATAAACGGCGGGCTTCGGCGGCGGACAGGCTGTACGGTTCGATCATGGGTTATTATCTTGCAAATCATCAATTTGCCGGATGAAACGCCTGAATGCCACGCTCTCGCCCTTCGGCGTGCGGACGGCATTTTTCCGGCGTATTATACTGGCTATTATCGGGCCATCCGATTCTGTGTAGTCTGGACAAGAGCCGGATCCTTCAGGACGTAACTCCCGCGTCAGTTTTTGTTTCGCGTGTTCGATCATATCGACGCGTTGTCCTGTCCGGTCTGGGAGTTTAGAGGCCATTTCGGAATCAAGGCGGAACGTGTTCCTCCGGGGGTTGGATGGCCGGGCCAGATGTGATTCCAGGCAGGTGTTCGAAGCCTTGCCGGAGATCTCATGTGGACGCCGACGACCCGCGCGC
>JAJZES010000045.1 GCA_021845985.1 Pseudomonadota bacterium
GCCGCCGTGGTGCCGCCGCCGCCAGCGCCACCGCCGCCGCCGCCGCCGCAGGAGAACGCCGAATCGCTGGCCCCGGCGCCGCCGGTGGCGCCGCCGCTGCCGACTCCGCCGCCGCCCCACCCGCCGGCCGCGGCGGCGCCGCAGCAATCGGCGCAGACGCTGCCGTTGCCGCCGATCCCGCTGCCGCCGCCGCCGGTGCCGCCGCCGCCGGCGCCGCCAAGCCACACCAGCCAGCCCAACCCGACCAAGAACGCCGTGGCGGAAAGCACCGAGCTGAACAACACGCTGGAAAAGCTGCGCGCGCTGCAGAAGCAGACCGAGCCGCCGAAAGCGCGCCCCAACCCGCTGCATGGCGGCGCGGCGAAGGCCGGCGGCAGCCCGACCGGCAACATCACCAGCCAGCTCAGCGCCGAGCAGCGCGGCCAGATCGGCGACAAGGTGCGCGAATGCTGGACCAAGGACGAAGGCGCGCTCGACCTGGAGAAGATGACGGTGATGCTGACGGTGACCACCGATGAAGCCGGCATTGCCCGCGACGCCGCGGTGGCGGCGGAAGATCGCGGCCGCCTCGACAGCGATCCGCGGTTTCGCGCGTTTGCTGAACGGGCGGTGCGCGCCGTGCTCGACGCGCACTGCGCCAACCTGCCGCTGCCCAAGGACAAGCTCGGCCGCGTCAACGAGCTGACCTTCCGTTTCCGCCCCTGACCGCGAGAGGGTGCAATGTTGAACCGATCGGATGCCTCCATGACCAATTTCTGCCTCGGCCGCCGTTCCCTGCTTGCCGCCGGTGCCACCTCGCTGTTGGCGGTGCCGCTGCGCGGCGCCCTGGCGCAGACCGCGCCGGCCAACCCGGGGGCGCCGAGTGCGGTGATCGACGTCGATCGCGCCCGCGCGGCGCCGATCCCGATCGCCATTCCGGCGCTCAGCGGCGCCGGCGGCGACACCGAACGCCTCGGCCGCGACATCGCCGGGGTGATCACCAACAACCTGGCGCGCTCCGGCCTGTTCCGCCCGATCGACCAGGCGGGGTTCATCGTCAGCCCGACCGGCAATCCCGGCGATCTGCCGAACTTCCAGAACTGGAAGGCGGTCGGCGCCCAGGCGGTGGTGACCGGCAAGGTCGAGAGCGAGGGCGCCGACAAGGTGCGCGTCGAGTTCCGCCTGTGGGACGTGCTGCCGGGGACGCAGATCCAGGGCACCGCCTATACCACCACTTTGTCCAACTGGCGCCGCATCGCCCACATCATCAGCGACGTGATCTATGAGCGGCTGCTCGGCGAGAAGGGCTATTTCGATACCCGCATCGTGTACATCGCCGGCAGCGGCCCGCGCGACCGGCGCATCAAGCGGCTGGCGATCATGGACCAGGACGGCGAGAACAACCGCTTCCTGACCGACGGCACGTTCATGGCGCTGACCCCGCGATTCCATCCGACCAAGGATGAGATCGCCTTCATGAGCTATGCCAACGACCGGCCGCGCGTCTATCTGTTCGACCTCGGCACCGGGCGTCAGCAGGTGCTGGGTGATTTCCACGGCATTACGCTCTCGCCACGCTTCAGCCCGGATGGCTCGGGCGTCGTCATGGCGCAGACCGATGATGCCGGCAGCAGCATCTATGCCGTCGATCTCGCCAGCCACCACAGCCGCCGGCTGACCGACAGCGGCGCCATCGACGTCTCTCCCTGCTACAGCCCGGACGGCAGCCAGATCGTTTTCAACTCCGATCGTGACGGCGACCAGCAGCTCTATCTGATGGGCGCCGACGGTTCGGGCGTCAAACGGATCAGTTTCGGCAAGGGCCGCTATGCAACGCCGGTGTGGTCGCCGCGCGGCGATCTGGTGGCCTTTACCCGCATCAGCGGCGGGTTGTTTTCGATCGGCGTGATGCACCCCGATGGCAGCGGCGAGCGCATCCTGTCGGAAAGCTGGTACGTCGAAGGGCCGACCTTCGCGCCGAACGGCCGGGTGCTGATGTTCTGGCGCGAGACCCAGGGGGTCGGGCCGCGCGCCCGCGGCGCCACCGCGAAGCTCGTGTCGATCGACATCACCGGCTTCAACGAGCGTGAGGTGACAACCCCCACCGATGCCTCCGATCCCGCATGGTCGCCTCTGTTGTCGTAAGCCTTTCGATGCTACACGCCGCGTTGTGAACATGGACGGCATGTGAAGGAACGATGCATCCGGTTCTTGACCGCGTTCATTACGTCGGGCTAAGCGACGGCTGCCGGATCGTCCGCGCGGCGGGCGGCGCCGTCGCGGCATTCCGGCACAGCCGTCCAGTTCCACCCAGCAGCCCCGCGGGATGTCCCGGTGGTTGCGTCCGCTCGGATTTCTTCCAGGGAAGCACATGAAATGAGCATCAAGACGATGGGAACCCTCAAACTGCTCGGCGCTCTGTCCGCCGTGGCGCTGCTCGCCGCCTGCGCCGACAAGCCGGCGACGACCGCCGCCGCCACCGGCACCGGCACCACCGCGATGGCGCCGTCGATCGTCCCGGGCAGCGAGGAAGATCTGGCGAAGAACGTCGGCGACCGGGTGTTCTTCACCTTCGACAAAGCCGCGCTGAGCAGCGACAGCAAGGCCACGCTGGACCGGCAGGCCGCATGGCTGACCAAGTATGCCAGCGTCAATGTGCAGATCGCCGGCAATTGCGACGAGCGCGGCACCGAGGAATACAACATCGCGCTCGGCCAGCGCCGCGCCAACGCCGCCCGCGACTATCTGGTCGCCAAGGGCGCCGCGTCGGCCCGCATCACCACCATCAGCTACGGCAAGGATCGCCCGAGCGTGATGGGCAGCGACGAGACCGCCTGGGCGAAGAACCGCAACGCCATTACTTCGGTGAAGTAAGGCGGCGCGATCCGCCGGACGCACGCCACCCGCGCTGGGTAGCAGTCGGCGGCCTTCGGGCCGCCGACTTGCGTTTCCGACCATGTGTGTGTTGGTTTCCCGGCGCGCGGGTTAACACTGTGCGGCGCGCGGCGAGGGGATGAGAGCGATGAAACTCCGGCTGGTAGTGGGTGTCCTGCTGGCGCTCGTGGCACTGGCGCCGCTGCGCGCGGTGGCGCAGGTCGAGACGCGCGAGGGCATCGCGCTGCAGAACCAGATCATGGACCTGCGCCGGCAACTCGACGCGATGCAGGCGGGCCGGCCGGCCGGCGGCTCGACGCTCGGCGGCTATCAGCCGACTCCGCTGGCACCGGCCGCGGCGGCGGCGGCGGCGCCGGGCGCGCTGGATGCGCAATTGCTCGACCGGGTGCAGCGCCTGGAAGACCAGATGCGCGAATTGCGCGGCCGGATCGACGACGCCGACAACACCCGGCAACGCCAGTTCGACGACCTGAACAAGAAACTGGATGATCTGTCGTTCAAGCTCGGCATGGCGCCGGCGGGGGCGGCGGCCGGGGCTGCCGCGGCCGGGCCAGGGGCGGCTGGAGCGGCGGGCGGAGCGGCGGGCGGAGCGGCGGCCGGTGGCGGCACTGGCACGCTCGGCAAGCTGCCGGCGGCCACCGCCACAGGCAGTGCCACGCCGACCGCGCTGGTGCCGCCGGCGGCCGCACCGCCGCCGCCGGGCAAGCGCACCGCCGAGTTGATCCTCCAGGAAGGCAACGCCGCCCTGGCCCGCCACGACTATGCCGCCGCCGAGATCGATGCCCGAGAGGTGCTCGCCAACAGCAAGAGTCCGCGCGCCTCGGACGCGCAATTCCTGCTGGCGCAGACGCTCGCCGGCCGGCGCGACTACTCCGCCGCCGCGGTGGCCTTCGACGACGCCTATAACCGCAGCCATACCGGCAGCCACGCGCAGGACAGTCTGCTCGGCCTCGCCAACGCCCTGGCGGCGATCAACGAGAAACGCGCCGCCTGCGCCACGCTCGACAAATTGCGCAGCGAGTTCCCGACGCCGCGCGCCGACCTGCGCGAGCCGATCGCGACGGCGCGCAAAACCGCCGCCTGCCACTGAACGCCGCCGCGTTCGCGCTGCTGCTCGACCGGCTCGGCCCGTTCGAGCCGGCGCCGCGGCTGGCGGTCGCGGTCTCCGGCGGCGCCGATAGCATGGCGCTGGTGCTGCTCGCCGATGGCTGGGCGCGCGGGCGCGGCGGGCAGGTGGTCGGGCTGATCGTCGATCATGGACTGCGCGGCGAATCGGCCGCCGAGGCGGCGCTGACCCGGGCGCGGCTGGCGGCGCGCGGCATCGCCGCGCGGGTGCTGACGCTGCACGGGCTGCGGCGCGGACCCGCGCTCGCCGCCCGCGCCCGCGCCGCGCGCTACGCCGCGCTCGACGCCGCCTGCGCCGAGGCCGGCATCCTGCATTTGCTGCTCGGCCACCATGCCGCCGATCAGGCCGAGACGGTGGCCATGCGGCGCCAGCGCGGCAGCGGCCCGGCCGGGCTGGCCGCCATGCCGGCACTGGTCGAGACGGCGCGGCTGCGGCTGCTGCGGCCGCTGCTGACGGTGCCACCGGTAATGCTGCGCCGGCTGCTGCTGGCGCAGGGCGTCGGCTGGGTCGAAGACCCGTCGAACGCCGACCCGACGACGCTGCGGGCACAGTTGCGGGCGGCGCATGACGATCCCGATGGCACCGGCGCGGCGGTGCAATCCGCCGTCGCCGCGAGTCTGGCGCGCGGCAGCGAGCGGGGCGCCGGCGAATGGCTGAGCGCGGCGCGGCTGGCGGCGCGGCTGCGGCTCTATCCGCAGGGCTATGCGCTGCTGATGCCGGGCGATCTGCCGGCGGCGGCGCTGGGGCCGCTGCTGCGTCTGCTCGCCGGCGCCGACTGGGCGCCGGCGCCACGGCAGCTCGTCGGCAGGCTGCACGCGGCGACGCTCGGCGGCGTGCGCATTCTGCCGGCCGGGCGGCTGCTGCCGGGCGGCTGGCTGCTGGTGCGCGAGGCGGCGGCCCTGGGGCCGCCGGTGCCGGCGCGGCGCGGCGCCGTCTGGGACCGCCGTTTCCGCCTCGTCGCCGATGCCCCCGGCTGCATGCTCGGGGCGCTCGGCCCGGCCGCCGCCGGGCTGCGCCGGAAGGCGCCCTGGCCGGCCGCGGTGCTGATGACGCTGCCGGCGCTGTGGCGCGACGGAGTGCTGGCCTCGGTGCCGCATCTGGGCTATGGTGAGGCGTGCGCAGTTCCGCTGTTCTCTCCGCCAGCGCCGCTCGCCGGCGCCCCGTTTCGGTCGGGTTTCGTAGTCCGCGGGTACGGATGGGGATGCCAACCGCCGGGCGACACCCTATGTTGAATTTCAAGTGGACAGCCGAGGGCGATGCGGGCCGTTGGGGCAACGCGGTCGCCGACGCTCGACACTGGCGCCGGAACGGCGTCGGATGCCATGATGCGGCGTCGGATCGGGCAGCAGCCCGGTGCGGCGCACCGCGAAGGGACTGAACGGCCGAGGTCGGCCAGGGATCAAGATGAGCAATTTCGGCCGCAACCTTGCGCTTTGGGTGATCATCGCACTGCTGCTGGTGGTGCTTTTCAACCTGTTCCAGCCGGGTGGCGGCCGGACCGCCGACACGCAGATCGCCTATTCGGACTTCATTGGCGAGGTCAATTCCGGCCGCGTCCGCGAAGTGGCGATCCAGGGCCGCACCGTCACCGGCCACCTGTCGGACAACCGGACCTTCCAGACCTACATGCCGGAGGACGCCACCCTCGGCCAGCGGCTGATCGACAAGGGCGTGCGCGTCATCGCCAAGCCGGAAGAGAGCGACGTGCCGCCGCTGCTGCACATCCTGCTCAACTGGTTCCCGATGCTGCTGCTGATCGGCGTCTGGGTGTTCTTCATGCGCCAGATGCAGTCCGGCGGCGGCCGGGCGATGGGCTTCGGCAAGTCGCGCGCCCGCATGCTGACCGAAAAGCAGGGCAGGGTGACCTTCGACGATGTCGCCGGCATCGACGAGGCCAAGAGCGAGCTGCAGGAAATCGTCGAGTTCCTCAAAGACCCGCAGAAGTTCCAGCGCCTCGGCGGCAAGATCCCCAAGGGCGTGCTGCTGGTCGGGCCGCCGGGCACCGGCAAGACGCTGCTCGCCCGCGCCATCGCCGGCGAGGCCAACGTGCCGTTCTTCACCATCTCCGGCTCGGATTTCGTCGAGATGTTCGTCGGCGTCGGCGCCAGCCGGGTGCGCGACATGTTCGAGCAGGGCAAGAAGAACGCCCCCTGCATCATCTTCATCGACGAAATCGACGCGGTCGGCCGGCATCGCGGCGCCGGCCTCGGCGGCGGCAACGATGAGCGGGAACAGACGCTCAATCAGATGCTGGTCGAGATGGACGGTTTCGAGAGCAACGAGGGCGTCATTCTGATCGCCGCCACCAACCGGCCGGATGTGCTCGATCCGGCGCTGCTGCGCCCCGGCCGTTTCGACCGGCAGGTGGTGGTGCCCAACCCGGACGTGAACGGGCGCGAGAAGATCCTGCGCGTGCATATGCGCAAGGTGCCGCTGGCCTCCGACGTCGATCCGAAGGTGATCGCCCGTGGCACCCCCGGATTTTCTGGCGCCGATCTGGCCAATCTGGTCAACGAGGCGGCCCTGCTGGCGGCCCGCATGGGCAAGCGGGTCGTGGCGATGGCGGAGTTCGAGAACGCCAAGGACAAGGTGATGATGGGCGCCGAGCGCCGCTCGCTGGTGATGAGCGAGGCGGAGAAGCGGATGACCGCCTATCACGAGGGCGGCCACGCGCTGTGCGCCATGCACGAACCGGAATGCGACCCGGTGCACAAGGCGACGATCATCCCGCGCGGTCGGGCGCTCGGCCTCGTCATGAGCCTGCCGGAGGGCGACCGCTATTCCAAGAGCAAGTCCAAGCTGCAGGCCGAGTTGACGATGGCGATGGGCGGACGCGCGGCGGAGGAGATTATCTTCGGCCGCGACAAGGTCTCCACCGGCGCCGGCGGCGACATCAAGATGGCCACCGAGCAGGCCCGCCGCATGGTCAGCGAGTGGGGGATGAGCGACATGCTCGGCATGATCTCCTATGGCGACAACAGCCAGGAAGTGTTCCTCGGCCACTCGGTGACGCAGAACAAAAACGTCTCGGAAGCCACCGCGCGCGAGATCGACAGCGAGATCAAGGCGATCATCGACGCGGCCTATCGCCGGGCAATGACCATCCTGACCGAAAACGTCGAGGAACTGCACCGGCTGGCGCGCGGCCTGCTGGAATACGAAACTCTGAGCGGCGACGAGATCCGCACCGTGCTGCGCGGCGAGCCGGTGATCCGCAAGGTGGTCGATGAGCCGGCGCCGGAAAACCGCCGCGCCTCGGTGCCCTCGGCCGGCCGGCCGCTGCCGCCCGCGCCCGGTGGCCTGGGGGCCGCGCCGCAGCCGGGCTGACGCGGGCGACCGGTCAGGATGCAGCCGGCCGCAGAAGCGCCGCCGGCCTGGGCCGGTCTGCCCGCGGACCGGCCGGCGGTCATGGGCATCGTCAACGTCACCCCCGACAGTTTCAGCGATGCCGGCCGGCATGCCGGGCATGCCAGCGCCATCGAGGCCGGATTATCCATGCTGGCGCAGGGTGCCGACCTGCTCGACATCGGCGGCGAGAGCACCCGGCCCGGCGCCGCGATGGTGCCGGCCGAGGCGGAGCAGGCGCGCATCCTGCCGGTGATCCGGGCGCTCGCCGCGACCGGCGCGGCGATCTCGGTCGATACGCGCAATGCCGCGACCATGCGCGCGGCGCTTGATGCCGGGGCGCGCGTGGTCAACGATGTCTCGGCGCTGACCCACGATCCGGCGGCGGCGGCGCTGATCGCGGCGCGCCGCTGCCCGGTGCTGCTGATGCATATGCGCGGCACGCCGCAGACCATGCAGGCGCTCACCGACTACGCCGATGTCGTCGCCGAGGTGGCCGGCGAGCTGGCGGCGCGGCTGGCGGCGGCGGTGCGCGCCGGCATCGACCCGGCGATGATCGCGCTCGACCCCGGCATCGGTTTCGCCAAAACCACCGCCGGCAACGTGACGCTGCTGGCGCGACTCGCCGAGCTGCGGACGCTCGGCCGGCCGCTGGTCGTCGGCGTGTCGCGCAAGGCGTTCATCGGTAGCCTGTCAGGCGAGACGGACGCGCTGCGGCGGGTACCCGGCTCGATCGCCGCCGGCCTCGCCGCGCTGCTCGGCGGCGCCAGCGTGCTGCGCGTGCACGATGTCGCCGAGACGGTGCAGGCGGTGCGCGTTTGGCAGGCGATCCGGCAGCAGATACGGTACAATTGAACACCTCCTGGCAACCTGCACGCGCTACCCTGCGCCGCTGCGCATCCTGGGAAATCTGATGTCCCCGACACGACGCCTGTTCGGCACCGACGGCATCCGCGGCACCGCCAACACCGAGCCGATGACCGCCGAGATGGCGCTGCGCCTCGGGCAGGCGGCCGGGCTGCTGTTCACCCGCGGCGCCCATCGCCACCGCGTCGTCATCGGCAAGGATACGCGGCTGTCCGGCTATATGCTGGAACCGGCGTTGACCGCCGGGTTCATCGGCGCCGGGATGGACGTGGTGCTGGTCGGCCCGCTGCCGACGCCGGCCATTGCCATGCTGACGCGCAGCCTGCGCGCCGATCTCGGCGTCATGCTGTCGGCCAGCCACAACCCGTTCGAGGATAACGGGATCAAGCTGTTCGGCCCGGACGGGTTCAAACTGTCGGACGCGACCGAGGTGGAGATCGAGGCGCTGATGGACTCCGACCTCAGCCGCCGTCTCGCCGCCCCCGGCAAGCTCGGCCGCGCCTCGCGCCTGGACGACGCCGCCGGCCGCTATATCGAGGCGGCGAAAGCCTCCTTTCCGCGCGGCCTCCGACTCGACGGGCTGCGCATCGTCGTCGATTGCGCCAACGGTGCCGCCTACCGCGTCGCGCCGACGGTGCTGTGGGAACTCGGCGCCGACGTCATCCCGCTCGGCGTCGCGCCGGACGGTTTCAACATCAACCGCGACTGCGGCTCGACCGTGCCGGGCGCGATGTGTGCGGAGGTGCGCCGCCACGGCGCCGATCTCGGCCTGGCGCTGGACGGCGATGCCGACCGGCTGATCCTGTCCGACGAGACCGGAACCGTCGTCGATGGCGACCAGATCCTGGCGCTGATCGCCCGATCCTGGGGCGAGTCCGGCCGGCTGACCGGCGGCGGCGTGGTGGCGACGGTGATGTCCAATCTCGGGCTGGAGCGGTTTCTCGGCGCCCGTGGCCTGACCCTGCACCGCACCCGCGTCGGCGACCGCTATGTGGTCGAGCAGATGCGCGCCGCCGGGGTCAATGTCGGCGGCGAGCAATCCGGCCACATGATCCTGGCCGACTATGCCACCACCGGCGACGGGCTGCTGGCGGCGCTGCAGGTGTTGGCCGTGCTGGTCGAGCAGGCACGGCCGGCGAGCGCGGTGCTGCGCCTGTTCACGCCGCTGCCGCAGGTGCTGCGCAGCGTGCGCTTCCGTGGCGCGGCCCCGCTTGCGGTGCCGTCGGTGCGCGCGGCGATGGCGGAGGCGGAGGCGGAACTGGCCGGCACCGGCCGGCTGCTGATCCGCGCCAGCGGCACCGAGCCGGTGGTGCGGGTGATGGCCGAGGGCGAGGATGCGGCGATGGTCGAGCGCGTCGTCACCTCGCTGTGCGACCGCATTGCCGAGGTGGCGCGGCAGGACGCCGACGCTGCCTGAGCCGCGCGGCGTGATGCGCGGTCGCGTGCTGGTCATCGCCGGATCGGATTCCGGTGGCGGGGCAGGGATTCAGGCGGACATCAAGACCATCGCCGCGCTCGGCGGCTACGCCATGACCGCGGTGACCGCGGTGACGGCGCAGGATACGCGCGGCGTGCAGGGCATCTGGCCAATGCCGGCGGCGGCGGTGCAGGCGCAGATGCGCTGCGTGCTCGACGACATCGGCGCGGATGCGGTCAAGACCGGCATGCTCGGCGATGCGGCGGCGGTCGCCGCGGTGTGCGAGGTGCTGGAAGCCCAGCCGGCGCGGCTGCCGCTGGTGGTCGATCCGGTGATGATCGCCAAGGGCGGCGCGGCGCTGATGGCCGGCGCGGCGCTGGCGATGCTCAAGCGCCGGCTGCTGCCGCTCGCCACGCTGCTGACCCCGAATGTGCCGGAGGCCGAGGTACTGAGCGGCCTCGCCATCACCGATGAGGCGGCGATGTGGCATGCCGCCGAGGCGCTGCTGACCCTCGGCGTGCCGGCGGTGCTGCTCAAGGGCGGCCATCTGCCGGGCGAGGAGGTGACCGACCTGCTGGCAACCGAGTCAGGCGTGACCATCCTGCGCGCCCGCCGCATCGCCACGCGCCACACCCATGGCACCGGCTGCACGCTGGCCAGCGGCGTCGCCGCCGGTCTGGCGCAGGGCATGGCGCTGGCGCCGGCGGTGGAGCGGGCGCGCGCCTATGTGCTGCGGGCGATTGCCGCGGCGCCAGGGTTCGGCGCCGGCCACGGGCCGCTCAACCACTCGGTCTGAGGCGCAGCGTCATCGCGGCGGTGGCGCTGCCGCCGGGCGGGATCAGCAGCAATCCGGGCTTGTCGATGAACTCGCCGGCGAATCCGACCGGATCGGCGAAGCCGCGCCACGGCTCGATGCACAGGAAGTCGCCGCCGGCCCGGCTCCACAGGCCGAGTTCACGAAACCCCTGCCACGCCACCTCGATCGCCGGGCCGACCGGCGCGGCGAAGCGCAGCGCGTTGCCGGCCGGCTGGTCCAGGATGATCGCGTCGGCGGCGAACAGGCTCTCATCGAGCGCCAGCGTGCGCCCGCTGATCGGCGAGGCGACCGGCTCGGCCAGCAGCAGCCCGCCGGACAGGCGGCGGATTGGCGCCGGCTGGTCGGCGGCGAAGTGCAGCGCATGGTCGGATTTGGCAATGCCGGGACGCAGCGGCCAGCGGAAGGCCGGATGCGCCCCCATCGCCGCCGGCAGCACCGTCGCGTCCGGGTTGTCGAGGGTGAAGGTCATGCGCAGGGCGGCGTCGGCCACCGCATAGGCGATGCGGAACCGGAAGCCGAACGGATAGACCGCCCGCGTCGCCGCCGAGTCGCAGAGTTCGAGCGTACAGCGCGCCGGCCCGCGCTCCACCCAGACGAAGCGCATGTCGCGGGCAAACCCGTGCTGGCCGAGCCGGTAGCTGCGTCCGCCATGGCGCAGCGTGTCGCCGGCCAGCCGCCCGACGATCGGGAACAGCACCGGCGCATGCCGCGGCCAGGGCGGCGCCGCCGGCCACAGATAGTCTTGACCGGTGCCGTCGCGGAGCGCGCAGAGTTCCGCCCCGTCGGCGCTGATCTCGGCGGCAATGCCCTGCGCGGCAATGCCGTGCCGGTCCACCTGCGCGGTCATTCCGCCGGCACCGTCCCCTCCGCCGGGACGCGCGCCGGGGAACGCCGATGCGCCAGACTGAACACGGTGGGCACGAAGAAGAAAGTCGAGACGGTGGCGAACAGCAGCCCGCCGATGACCGCCCGGCCGAGCGGCGCGTTCTGCTCGGTGCTGATCGCCGTCGGTACCATGCCGATGACCATTGCCAGCGCCGTCATCATCACCGGGCGGAACCGGGTGAAGCCGGCCTCCAGCGCTGCCGACATGGCGTCATGGCCCTGCGCCAGCAATTCGCGGGCGAAGCTGACCACCAGGATCGAGTTGGCGGTGGCCACCCCCATGCACATGATCGCCCCGGTCAGCGCCGGCACCGACAGCGTGGTGCCGGTTACGAACAGCATCCAGACGATCCCGGCGAGCGCCGCCGGCAGCGCCGTGATGATGACGAACGGGTCGAGCCAGGACTGGAAGTTGACGACGATCAGCAGATAGATCAGCACCACCGCGAAGCCGAGGCCGAAGAATAGTTCGCCGAACGCGGTGGTCATCGTCGTCACCTGGCCGCCGAGCTGGACGCGGGTGCCGCGCGGCACGTTCTTCGCCGTATCGGCCATGGCCTGTCGGACATCGGCGGCGACGGCGCCGAGGTCGCGGTCCTGCACTGAGGCATAGATGTCGATCACCGGCTGCACATTGTAGTGCGAGGACACCGCCGCCGTTGGCCCCGAACTGACCGATGCCAGTGCCCCGAGCAACTGCGACTTGCCGCCAGTGCCGGTGATCGGCACGTTGTTGAGCTGGCCGACCGAGTTGATGTCGTATTGCTGGGTCTGCACGACGATCGGATAGGACACGCCATTGCGCGGGTTGAGCCAGAAGGTCGGCGCCGTCTGGATGCTGCCGGCCAGCACGTCCTGCAGGTCGTTGGTCACGTCCTTCTCGGTCAGCCCGACCTCGGAGGCGAGTGAGCGATCGACATCGACGAACAACGTCGGCTCGTCGAACGCCTGCTGAATGCGCGGATCGGCGATGCCGGGGATGCGCGAGACACGGGCCAGCAACTCGTTGGCATAGGTGCGGTTGCCCTGCAGGTTCTGCCCGATGATCTGCACATCGAGCGGCGCCGGCAGGCCGAAGTTGAGAATCTGGGTAGTGATGTCGGCCGGCAGGAAGGCGAACGTCGAGCCGGGGAATTGCCGCGGCAGCAATTCCCGCAGCCGCCGCACATACAGATCGGTCGGCCGGTGGTCGGCGGTCAGCGTCACCAGCACATCGGCATCCTCGACGCCGATGGTGCCGGAGTTGTTATAGGCCATGTTGATGCCGCTGACCGGCAGACCGATATTGTCCACCACGCTTTCCAGGTCGCCCGGCGGAATGACCTTGCGGATGGCGCGGTCCACCTCGTCGCACAGCCGCTCGGTTTCCTCGATGCGGGTGCCGATCTGGGCGCGCACATGAAGTTTGATCTGGCCGCCGTCGATGGCGGGGAAGAAGTTCTCGCCGAGGAACGGCGCCAGCCCGAGCGAGAGGACGACGAAGAACAGGAAGAAACCGGCGAAACGCCACGGCGACGCCAGCGCCATCGCCAGAAGCGACTGATAGCGGGCACGCAGCGCCTCGAAATAATGCTCGAAACCGCGCTGGAAGCGCACCAGCGGGTTGCGCGACCGCGGCGCCGGTCCGTGAGTGGGTTCGTGGGCGACATGCTCCTTGAGCAGGAAGCGCGCCATCGTCAGCACCAGGGTCCGCGACAGCAGGAACGAGGCGACCATGGCGAACACCACCGCCAGCGCCAGCGGCACGAACAAATAATGCGCGACGCCGGTGAGCATGAACATCGGCACGAAGACGATGCAGATGGCGAGCAACGAGACGAAGGCCGGCACGACGATCTGCCGCGCCCCATCGACCACCGCACGCTCGACATCCTTGCCCTGTTCGAGGTGGTAGTTGATGTTTTCGATGGTCACGGTGGCCTCGTCCACCAGCATGCCGACGGCCAGCGCCAGTCCGCCCAGCGTCATCACATTGATCGTCTCGCCGAGCGCCGCGAAGGTGGTGATGGAGGCGAGGATGCACAGCGGGATGGAGGTGCCGATGATCAGCGTCGAGCGCCAACTGCCGAGGAACAGCAGGATCATCAGCCCGGTCAGCACCGCGGCGATCACCGCCTCGCGCACCACGCCGGCCACCGCGTCCTTGACGAACACCGACTGGTCGCCGATCGCCGCGACGTTGACGCCCGGCGGCACCGAGTCGCGGATGCGCGGCAGCAACGCCTTGACCCCGTTGATGATGTCGAGCGTCGAGGCGGCGCCGACCTTCTCGATGGTCATCAGCACGGCGTGCTTGCCATCGACGCGCACCGCGTTGGTCTGCGGCGGGTAGCCGTCATGCACCCAGGCGACATCGTGCAGATAGACGACGGTGCCGTTGACCCGCTTGAGCGGCAGGTCGTTGAGGCCGGAGATGCGGGTCGGCGCGTCGTTCAGCTCGACGGTGTATTCGTATTTGCCGACCTTCTCGGTGCCGACCGGGGTGATCTGGTTCTGCGCCGCCAGCGCCCGCCCGACATCGTCGGCGGAGACGCCGAGCGCCTGCATCTTGTGCGGGTCGATGTCGATCTGCACCTGGCGCACCTGGCCGCCAAACGGCGACGGCACCGCCGCGCCGGGCACCGTGGCCAGCATCGGGCGGATGAAGTTTTGTGCCAGATCGAACAGCTTGACCTCCGGCACGCTGCGGCTGGACAGCGCCAGCTGCAGGATCGGCACCGAGGAGGCGTTGAACTCCAGCACATAGGGCGGGGTAATGCCGGCAGGCAGCAGCTTCAGCACCGTCTGCGACGCCGCCGTTACCTGCGCCAGGGCGGCGTTGACGTTGACGGTTTTCTGGAAAAAGATTTTGACGATGCCGTAATTGACCAGCGACTGCGATTCGATGCGCTGGATGTCGTTGACCTGGGTGGTCAGCGAGCGTTCGTAGAAATAGATCACCCGCCCGGACATGTCCTGCGGCGGCAGGCCGTTATAGGTCCACACCACGGCGACGACGGGGATGCCGATATCGGGGAACACGTCGGTCGGGGTGCGGAAGATGGACAGCACCCCGAACAGGAAAATCAGCAGCCCAAGCACAACGAAGGTGTATGGCCGCTTCAGCGCGACGATGACGAGGCCGACCATGCAGGGGTCCCTGTGACTGCGGCGAGGTGGAAGTGTGCCGGTTATCCAGTGTCGGCGACGGCGCGCAATTATAAAGCAGTTTAGCAGCCGGGCGGCAAAGCTGTCAGAACAACCGCTGGCCCTTGCCGTATGGGACGATCACGTCCTGCGGGTCGGACAGGTTGAGCATCGCCCGCGCCCGCTCATCGAGCGCGTCGGCGTCGATGCGGCTGCGCAGCGCGTTGACCCGCAGCTCCCACATATGCACGTCCTGCTCGGCGCGGGTCTGCTCGTCCTTCGCCGCCGCCAGTTCCTGTGACTGGCCGACCGCGGCGTTCAGCCCGTGCGCGCCCTGCCGCGCGTTCCACACGAAATACGCCACCAGCGCCAGGAACACCGCCGGCGCCGCCGCCGCCCGCGCCTGCCGCCGCATCATCCGTCCCACCTGCATCTGCCCCACCATTGGCCAGTGGCCAGCCCGCCGTTGCCCAGCGTAACATGGCCGGGCGGCCGCTGCCGAGGTTTCGCCGCAATTTTCTGCTTACTATACAGGTCGGCCCCAATCGGGCCGGGATATAAGGAGGCTCTGATGTCGATCCGCATGATTGCCCTGGCGGGTGCCGCCGCGACGGTGCTCGCCAGCAGCGCCGCGCCGGCGCATGCCGACTGGGACCACCACGGCGGCGGCAACTGGGGGGACCATGGCGGCTGGGGCGGCGGTCGCGACTGGCATGGCGGCGGCGATTGGCACGGCGGCGGCGACTGGCACGGCGGCGGCGACTGGCATGGCGGACCGGGCGGCTACCAGCCCTGGGCCTACGCCCCGCCGCCGGCGGTCTATTATGCTCCGCCGACCTATTACACCCCGCCGCCGCCGCCGGGCGTGTTTTTCAATTTCGGCATGCCCTGATCGGGCGGCGGCGCCAGCGTCTCCGGCGCGTACGCCGCCAGCCAGTCGCGCAGGCCGCCGCGTGCGGCGTCGAACGGATCATCGAAGGCGTCCAGCAGGTCGGGGCGGGCGCGGTGCAGCAGCCGCGCCGCCCGTGGCACCGCTGCGCCATCGCTGAACCGGGCATAATGCCACCCTGGCTGTTCCGCCGGCGGCCCGGTCAGCGCCGCCAGCCGCCGCCCGTACCAGCGCCACAGTTCATGGGCGAGCGGCAGGTCGCCGGCATAGCGATCGGTCATCGCGTCGCCGGCGCCGCCGTGCTTGGAGAAATGATAGAACGCCAGCGGCGCGCCGTCGGCGGTGATGCCGCCCGCCGGGGTCACCGCCAGCCGCCGCCGGCTGAGATTCCAGCTCGCCACATTCCACCCCGGATCGCGCACGATGCCGACCCGCTCAAACAGCGCCGGCACCAGATCACAGACCCGCTGATCGGCGAACATGCCCTGCTCCGGGGCGTCGTAGCAGGACTCCAGCAGCCGCGCTGCCCACCACGCGGCGAAGCGCCGTCCGGTGGCATCGTTTGCGACGGCGAGGAAGCCGAGATTGAACACGCCGTAGCGCAACGCCGCCGCCTCGTTGTCGGCGATGGCGGCCGAGCTGTCGTTGGGCGTCAGTTGATGCGGCGTCAGCAGCACCGAGGCATGCGCCAGCCGCGCCGCCAGCGACGCGAGCGGATGGAACAGGGCAATGTCGGGGTCGAGATAGACCACCGCCTCGGCCCCGGCGTCGAGCAGCCGGCACAGCATGGTCCCCTTCACCGCGCAGCACGCCTCGACCAGATCGTGACGGAACAGCCAGGCGCGGAAGCGCGGGATGGCGAGCGACTCGGCGGCGACCACCGCGTCGAAGGCCGACAGATCGGCGCCGGGCGGCAGCCGATCGACCAGCAGCGCCGTCAGATGCCAGTCGGGATGCACGGCGCGCAGCGTCTCGGCCAGGATGCGCGCGCGCGGCAGGTAGCCGAGGGTAAAGCTGGTGAAGCAGCGGATCATGCCAGCAGCGGGGCGCACCAATAGCGCAGCCGGGCCGCCAGCCGCACCTCCAGCCGGGCGGCTCCGCGCGTCGCCAGCGGCGTATCGCCGTCGGTGCAGCGCCACCGCGGCGCCAGCAGCCGCCCGTCGAGTCGCAGCTCCGCCACCGCGACGCCGATCCGCGCCGCACCGGACGGCCCATCTGGCCATGCCAAATCCTGCCCCGCCAAATCCTGCCCCGCCAAATCCTGCCATGCCGGATGCAGCACGCGCGAGCGCAGCCGCAGCCGCGCGACCGGCGGCAGAGCGAAGCGCCAGGTCCACCCGTCGGTGGCGCCGTCGATGCGGCCCCCGGCGGACCACAGATGCAGGTCGGGGTCGTCGGTGGTAACGGCGCCACCGGAGAGCGCCAGCGTCGCCGTCGCGCCGTCATGCAGCAGCCGCAGCACCGGGCGCCCGGTGCTGCGGCGCCGCCGCACCAGCGCCGCCGCCGCCGGCCCGTCGAAGAACGCCGCCAGCGCCGCCGCGTCGGCCAGCACCGCGCCGCGGCCGAACCGCGTCACCAGATCGGCGACGGCGCCGCTGCCGGCCAGGGTGACGATGTCGGCGCCGGCGGCAAGCGCCTCATGCGCGACGTAGCCGAACGTCTCCGGCCAGGGCGAGGGCGCCAGCACGAGGTCGATGCGCGCCGCTTCGAGGGCGCGGCGCATGCCGTGCGGATCGGCCGGCGTGCTGGCGGCGGCGATCGGCGTCAACCCGTCCATCGCCTGCAGCGCGTCGCGGCTGGCGAGATGGAAAAACGCATAGTCCGGCCGCCCGCGCAGGCGGCCGAGCAGGTCGCGGAAGGCCGGCCAACCCTTGTGGAAGGCGGCATGGCCGACGAAGCCGATGCGGATTGGCGCCGCCGCCTCGGCCGGCGCGGCCGGCAGAGGATGCAGCGAGGCATGCGGATGCACCTGCACGCTCTGCACCGGCAGCGCCACGGCGCGCCGCCAGGTCTCGGCGGCACGGCGGGAGGGGGCGGCGAGGTGGAACGGCACGGCGCGGAACAGCGCGGTGAGGCGCGCCACATGCGCCGGCCGCGCCGCCCCCGGCGCGCAGATGCGGCAGCCGGGGCTGTCGGCCGGCGGCGCGGCGCAGAAGGCGATGTCGTTGCGCAGCAATCGCGGGCTGGGGCAGGCGGCTCCGTAGTCATGTGCCCAGAACACCGCATGCGCCGGCCGCAGCGCCGCCGCCAGCGCCGCCACATCCTCCGGCCGCCAGCCATGCAGCGCATGCACGACCAGCAGCCGCCGCAGCCGCTCCGGCACCGCCGCCAGCGCCGCGCCGAGATCGGCCAGCCGCGCTGCGCCGCGCCAGACGCCATCGAGCACGACGCCACAGCGCGCCGGCGCGGCATCGGCAAGCCCGAGGCGCGGCGTCAGCGGCGACAGATGCAGATAGGCGGCGCGGTCGCCGTTGAACTTGCGCTGCTCGTCGGCGATCAGCAGTTGCGTGCCGCCCCGATGCTCGGTGTAGCGGTCATGGCTGATCGACAGCACGAGGCCGCGGGCATCCTCGCAGGCGCGCCGCAGCAGGCGGTGCAGCCGCTGGCGCGGCAGCGTCGCGGCGGGGATCGGCGCGGCGATGGCCGGCGGACGGTCCAGTTCCTCGCGCCAGGCGCCGCCCGGCGGGCGCGGCGGGCGGCCCTCGGCGCGCCCGCGCACGGCGTAATGCCACAGCGGATTGATACCGGCGACGCGCACGTCGGGGTTGGCGCGCACATAATAATCTGTGGCGAACCACGGCGACGGGTCGCGCCCCTCGCGCCAGCCCATGCGCCAGTAATGCTCGGCCGGCGCCATGCCGGCGGCGCGCACGTCCGGGTTGCCGGCAAGGTAGTACGCCGCATCGACAAGCGGGGCGAGGGTGCGCAGCGCCGGGTCCATGCCGGTATGCTGCGCCGGCCGCACTGATGGGCGGTTAACGCCCGGCGGCGAAGGTCACCGCTTCCTCGGCGGCGCGAAACAGCGCGCGCGCCTTCTGCCGCGTCTCCTCCCATTCGGCCACCGGATCGGAGTCGGCGACCACGCCGCAGCCGGCCTGGACGTACATGGTGCCGTCCTTGACCACCGCGGTACGCAGCCCGATGCAGGTATCCATCGTGCCGTCGGGGGCGAAATAGCCGATGCAGCCGGCATAGATGCCGCGCCGCGTCGGCTCCAGCTCCTCGATGATCTCCATCGCCCGCACCTTCGGCGCGCCGGTCAGCGTGCCGGCGGGGAAGCCGGCGGCCAGCACGTCGATGGCGTCCAGACCGGCGCGTTTGCGGCCCTGCACGTCGGAGGCCATGTGCATGACATGGCTGAACCGCTCGATGGCGAAGCTCTCGGTTACCCGCACGCTGCCGATCTCGGCGACGCGCCCGACATCGTTGCGGCCGAGGTCGAGCAGCATCAGATGCTCGGCCCGTTCCTTCGGGTCGGCCAACAGCTCGGCCTCCAGCGCCTGATCTTCCTCATGCGTGGCGCCGCGGCGGCGGGTGCCGGCGAGCGGGCGGATGGTCACGGTGTCGTCGCGCAGGCGAACCAGAATCTCCGGGCTGCTGCCGACCACCGCGAAGCCGCCGAAATCGAGATGGAACAGAAACGGCGCCGGATTGATCCGCCGCAGCGCGCGGTAGAGGGCGAACGGCGGCAGGGCGAACGGCACCGAGAAGCGCTGGCTGGGCACCACCTGGAACACGTCGCCGGCCCTGATGTAGTCCTTCGCCCGCTCGACGGCGGCGATGAAGGTGGCGCGGGTGAAGTTGGAGGCGGGTTCGGGCAGCGGCGGCAGCGCCACCGGCGGGGCGGCCAGCGGCAGCGGCCGGGCGAGCGCCGCCTCCGCCTCGGCCAGCGCCGCCTGCGCTGCCTCCCAGGCCTGCGCCGCGCTGGTGTCGGGGTGCGGGCGCACCGGCACCGCCAGGGTCAGCAGGTCGTTGACGTTGTCGAAGATGGCAAACAGCGTCGGGCGCAGCAGCAGGGCTTCGGGCACGTCGATGCTGGCCTGGTTCTTCTCCGGCAGCCGCTCCATCTGCCGCACCATGTCATAGCCGATATAGCCGACCAGCCCGCCGGCCATCGGCGGCAGGCCGGGCGGCACGTCGAGCCGCGTCTCGGCCAGCAGCGCGCGCAGGCTGTCGAGCGGGGCGCGGTCGTCGGCGACGAAGGCGTAGGGGGCGGAGCGGACATGCCGGTTGATCTCCGGTCGGCCGCCGCGGCAGCGCCAGATCAGGTCCGGCGCGTAGCCGATGATGGAATAGCGCCCGCGTGAGGCGCCACCCTCGACGCTCTCCAGCAGAAAGGCGTTGGGCCGGCCCTCGGCGAGCTTGAGATAGGCGGCGACCGGGGTTTCCAGATCGGCGACGCTGCGGCGGAAGACGAGGCGGCCGTGACCGGATTCGTACTGGGCGCGGAAGGCGGCGAAGGTGTCGCCGGTCGCCGGGCTGTTCACTCGGCACCGCCGGCGAGGCTGTCGATGGCCGATTGCGCCACATGCGGCCTGTCGCGGTCGCGCACCGCGGTGGCAAACACGGTCTGCAGATCCTCGGCCACGGTGCGGGCCAGCGCATCCTTCATCTCGGCCCAGCCGGCGGGGTCGGATTTGGGATCGGGGTCCTGGATCTCGGCCAAGGTGGCGACGACGAAGCCCTGTGGCGTTTCGATCATCGTCACCTCGCCCGGCTTCTTGAGCGAGAACAGCGGACCGAGCAGTTGCTGCGGCACGCCTTCGGCGCCGCTGCGGTCGGCGGCGGGCAGGCGGCGGGCGGCCAGCCCGACGGCGCCGGCGGCGTCGCTCAGTGTCTTGCCGTCCTTCACCGCGGTCAGCAGCTTGGCGGCGATTTCCTCTTGCTCATGGCGCACCGCGTCGGCCGTCCAGTCGGCACGTACCTGCTCGGCCACCTGATCGAACGGACGGGGCGCCGGCGGCGTGATGCCCTCGACGGACACGGCATAGAAGCTCTGGGCGCCATCCGGCGCGTTGGGCGCCTGACTCAGCTTCGGCGCATCGCCCTGCCGCGCCTGGAAAGCGGCGGCGACGAGCGCCTGTTTCAGCGCCTCCGGTCCGGGCAGCGGCGCCGGCTGCCCGGCCTGGGTGTTGCCCGTCGCATCCAGCGTTCCGGTGACCGCGGCGACGCCGAGGTCGCCCGGCAGGTCATCGAGGTTGGTGCCCGAGGACAGCAGATTCTCGATGCGGTTGGCGCGGTCATAGATCACGTCCGCCGCCTTTTCGGCGACGACGCGCTGGCGCAGCGCCGGTTTCGCCGCATCGAAGGTCTGCGCCGCGCCGGGGATGATTTTGGTGACTTTCAGCACATGCCAGCCAAGCGCGCTGTGCACCGGCGGCGGCACCGTGTCCTCGGGGGTTGCGAACACCGCATCGCCGAGTTCCGGGGCGGGAAACTCGCTGCGTGTTGCATCGCTCAGCTCGACCGGCGCGGCACCGACCTTGGCCGCCGCCGCCTGCATCGCCGCCCAATCGGCACCGGCCTGCCATTGCTGCGCCAGACGCTCGGCCTCGGCCTGATCCTGCGTCAGGATGACATCGACGCTGCGCTTCTCGGCCGTGTTGAACTCGCCCTTGTGCTGGTCCCACGCTGCCTTGAGGTCGTCGTCGGACACCTCGATATCTTTCGATACCGTCTCAGGCGACAGGACGATCGCCTTGATCTTGCGGTATTCCGGGGTCGAATAGTGGTCGGGATGATTGGCCCACCAGCGATTCAGCTGCGCCTCGGTCGGCGCCGGCGGCGCGGCGGCGGCGGCAAACGGCACATCAACCGCATCGGCGACGCGCTTCTCATGCTGGAAGCCGTAGGCGGTGCTGACCAGCACGTCCGGCGCGGTGGCGCCGGCGGCCACCGCGCCGAGCATCTGCCGCTGCATCAGATCATCGTGCATGATGGCAAGAAAATGCTGCTCGGTCAGGCCGTTATTGCGCAGCACCGCGTCCATCGCGGGGCGGCTGAAGGTGCCGTCCTTGGCAAGGAACGCCGGCATGCTGAACACCGCCTGGCGCAGCGCGTCGTCGGGCACGGCGAGGCCGAGATCCTCCGCCTGCGCGGACAGCGCGGTTTGCGTCACCACCTGCTCGATGCTCTGCATGGCGATGCCGCGGCGGATGTCGAGCGACGGGTCGGTATTGCCCATCTGCCGGGTCGTCTGCGCGAGGTTGCGGCGATAGGCCTCCTCCAACTCGGGAAGCTGGATGCTGCGCCCGGCGACGCGCACCGGGGCGCCGCTGCTGCCGATATTGCGCACCACGTCGGCGATGCCCCACAGGCCGAAGGCGACGATCAGCAGCATGAACAGCAGCCGGGCCGGCCAAGTGTTGAGCGAGCGGCGTAAAATGGCGAGCATGCGCGAGTCCAGGTCGGAGAGGCCCGGACCATAGGTAGGGATGGCGCGATTTGCCAGAGCCGGCGATCGCGCCGTATCAGTCGGCCATGCGCAGTCTGATCGCCGGCAACTGGAAAATGAACGGCCGCATGGCCGACCTGCGGCGGATCGTCGCGCCGCTGGGTGCGGCGGCGGGGCAGCTCGGCTGCGATCTGCTGATCTGTCCACCGGCGACGCTGCTGGCGCCGGCGGCGCGGCTGCTCGACGGCACGGCGGTGGCGCTGGGCGGGCAGGATTGTTCGGCGCTGGCCGACGGCGCGCACACCGGCGAGCTTGCCGCCGGCATGCTGCACGATGCCGGGGCGCGCTGGGTCATCCTCGGCCATTCGGAGCGTCGCGCCAACCATGGCGAGAGCGATGCCGCGGTGCGCGCCAAGGTTTTGGCGGCGCAGGCGGCGGGGTTGGCGCCGATCGTCTGCGTCGGCGAGCACGAGGCGCAGCGGCTGGACGGGCAGGCGGTGGCGGTGGTGTCCGGGCAACTGGCGGGCAGCCTGCCGGACGGGTTTGCCGGTGTCGTCGCCTATGAGCCGGTATGGGCCGTCGGCACCGGACGGACGCCGGGCGAGGCCGATGTGGCGCAGACGCACATGGCGATCCGCGCGGCGCTGGTGGCGCGGTTCGGCACCGCCGGGCGGGGCATGCGCATCCTCTATGGCGGCTCGGTCAAGCCGTGCAACGCCGCCGCGCTGCTGGCGGTGCCGGAGGTGGGCGGCGCGCTGGTCGGCGGGGCGAGCCTCGACGCCGAAGATTTCCTCGCCATCGCCCGGGCGGCGCCGCAGCTTTCCAAGGCGGGGCAGGGCGGCTAGAAGGCGCGCAGTTGACGGGATGCCCTGATGACCGCCGTACTTCTGTTGATCCACCTGTTCGTCACCATCGCGCTGATCGGCGTCGTGCTGATCCAGCGCAGCGAGGGCGGCGGCCTCGGCATCGGCAGCACGCAGGGCATGGGCTCGTTCATGACCGGGCGCGGCACGGCCAACCTGCTGACCCGGGCGACGGCGGTTCTCGGGGCGGCGTTTTTCGCCCTGTCGCTGGCGCTGGCGCTGCTCAACCGCGGCACCGGCGGCGCCGGCCGCTCGATCCTGGACACACCGCCGCCGCCCGCCGCCAGTTCCGCGCCGACGACCCCGGCCGCTCCCGCCGCGCCGCCTGCCCCGGCTGTGCCGACCAACTGAGGCGGCGAACGGATCGCCCGTCGGATTGGCTTGGCGACGTCGTAGCGACGGCTTAGGGTGCCGCTATGGACAGGGTCGAAAATGCCGCGCCGGAGGCGTGGCAAGCGCGCCGCCGCCGGCTTGAGGACGAAGCCGCCATGATTGCGCAAGGCCTGGAGTCGATCCGGGCCGGCAGGACGGTCGCGTCCGAGCGGGTCGATGCCTGGATTGACAGTCTGGGCAGTGTAAACCCGTTGCCTGCGCCGAAAAGCGGACGCTGAACCGGTCGGGTGTGCGCCGGACGCTGCGCTACAGCGACGAGGCCATTGACGATCTGAGTGCGATTCGCCGCTGGCAAACGCTGCCGGGCGCCGGCGATGCGGCCCTTCGCCGGCTGCGCAGTGTGCGTGCCGCGATCAGCAACCTGCTGCGTGCGCCATGCCGCCATCCCGCCGCCGAGCGGCACGGGCTTCGGCAGATGACGGTCGCCGGCCACCACGTTGTGTATCCGGTGGTGCCTGACACCGGCCGCAGCGCCGACTCGGGGGATGTGTTTGTCGTGCGGGTGTTCGGCCCCGGCCAGTTGCGCGACGGCATGGCCGCGGAGGACTGACGCCGCACGCACCCCTGCCCCCCATCGCCCGCCTTTCCCCCGCGCCGCGCAGGCCGCTATACTGACCACCCATGACGCGGTTCGTATTCATCACCGGCGGCGTGGTCTCCTCCCTCGGCAAGGGCATCGCCTCAGCAGCGCTCGGCGCGCTGCTGCAGGCGCGTGGCTACTCCGTGCGATTGCGCAAGCTCGACCCCTATCTCAACGTCGATCCGGGCACCATGTCGCCCTATCAGCACGGCGAGGTGTTCGTCACCGATGACGGGGCGGAGGCCGACCTCGATCTCGGGCATTATGAACGCTTCACTGGCGTTCATGCGACGAAGGCGGATAACGCCACCACCGGGCGCATCTATGCCGATGTCATCGCCCGCGAACGGCGCGGCGACTATCTTGGCGCGACGGTGCAGGTGATCCCGCACATCACCGACGCGATCAAGGAGGTGATCACCCGCGAGGCGCTCGACACCTATGGCCGCGATGCCGATTTCGTGCTGATCGAGATCGGCGGCACCGTCGGCGACATCGAGAGTCTGCCGTTCCTGGAAGCCATCCGCCAGCTCGGCAACGAACTCGGCCCGGAGCGGGCGATGTTCGTGCATCTGACGCTGGTGCCCTATATCCGCTCGGCCGGCGAGCTGAAGACCAAGCCGACGCAGCATTCCGTCAAGGAACTGCTCAATGTCGGCATCCAGGCCAACATGCTGATCTGCCGCGCCGACCGGCCGATCCCGGACAATGAGCGGCGCAAGATCGCGCTGTTCTGCAATCTGCGGCCCGCGGCGGTGATCGCGGCGCTCGATGTCGATACCATCTATGACGTGCCGATGAGCTACCACGCCGAAGGACTCGACCGCGAAGTGCTGCGGCATTTCGACCTGCCGCATGCGACCGAGCCGGACCTGTCGCGCTGGCAGCGCATCGTCGATGTGCTGCGCGCCCCGGATGGCGAGGTGCGCATCGCCATCGTCGGCAAATACACCGAACTGCTCGATGCCTATAAATCGCTCGGCGAGGCGCTGGCGCATGGCGGCATCGCCAACCGGGTGCGGGTGACGCTGGACTGGGTCGATAGCGAGATTTTCGAGCAGCCCGACGCGGTGGCACGGCTGGAGGGGGTGCATGGCATCCTCGTCCCCGGCGGCTTCGGCGAGCGCGGCACGCCCGGCAAGATCGAGGCGGTGCGGTTCGCCCGCGAACGCCGTGTGCCGTTCTTCGGCATCTGCTTTGGCATGCAGATGGCGGTGATCGAATGTGCGCGCAATCTTGCCGGCCTGTCCGGTGCGTCCTCGACCGAGTTCGGGCCGTGCGATGAACCGGTGGTCGGCCTGCTGACCGAATGGGCGCGCGGCAACGAGATCGAGCGGCGCGCCGAGGGCGGCGATCTCGGCGGCACGATGCGGCTCGGCGCCTATCCGGCGGTGCTGGAGCCGGGCAGTCTGGTGCGCGACATCTATGGCAGCGGCGAGATCAGCGAACGACATCGGCACCGGTACGAGGTCAACGTGCGCTATCGCGAGCGGCTGGAAGCGGCCGGCATGCGTTTCTGTGGCATGTCGCCGGACGGCGTGCTGCCGGAAATGGTCGAGCTGCCGTCGCATCCGTGGTTCGTCGGGGTGCAGTTCCATCCCGAGTTGAAATCCAAACCGTTTGCGCCACACCCGCTGTTCCGCGGCTTCATCGCGGCGGCGGTGCGGCAGGCGCGGCTGGTGTGAGCCGGCATGGCGGTGGAGGCAGCGGACGCCGATGAGCCGCCCCGCTACCCTTCGCCACTCGGCTGAACGCATCGCCGCCGGCACCGCGCGCGAGGTTGCGATCAGCGAGTTTCTCGACGGCTTCTATGGCGCGACCTCGCCGCAGGCCCGGCTGGCCATGCTCGACGACGAACCGCCATTCACCGGCGACGCCCGCACCGATGCGCCGTTCGGCGCCATCTGCGAGTATCTCGCCAAGCAGTTCACGCTGCCCCATGTGCCACACTGGGTCGGCGATGCGCGGCGCGTGCTGGCCGAGCCCTGGTTCACCACCAGCAGCGACAGCGCCGCGATGTGCGAATACCTCGCCGTGGTCAACCCCGGCGAGTTTCGCCACCACACCATCTTCACCGAAGCCATGCCGCTGCGCCGCGCCCGCGACCCGCGCCGGGGAGGAGCCAACGATGCCGTCTGATGCCGCACCGCGCACGGTTGACATCGGCGGCATCGAGGTCGCCAACGACAAGCCGTTCGTGCTGATCGCCGGCCCCTGCCAGATCGAAAGCCGCGACCACGCGCTGGAGGTTGCCGCCGCGCTGCACGAGATGTCGCAGGCAACCGGCGTGCCGGTGATCTACAAAAGCAGCTACGACAAGGCCAACCGCACCTCCGGCGGCGCCGCGCGCGGCATTGGCATGGCGGCGGGGCTGGCTATCCTCGCCGCGGTGCGCGAGCGTTTCGCCATGCCGGTGCTGACCGACGTGCATCTGCCCGAGCATTGCGCGCCGGCCGCCGAGGCGGTCGATGTGCTGCAGATCCCCGCCTTCTTGTCGCGGCAGACCGACCTGCTGATCGCCGCCGGCGAAACCGGGCGCGCCATCAATGTGAAAAAGGGGCAATTCCTCGCCCCCTGGGACATGGCCAACGTCGCCGCCAAGATCGCCGCCACCGGTAATCAGCGCATCCTGCTGTGCGAGCGTGGCGCGAGTTTTGGCTACAACACCCTGGTCTCCGACATGCGCGCTCTGCCGATCATGGCGCGCACCGGCTATCCGGTGGTGTTCGACGCGACGCATTCGGTGCAGCAGCCGGGCGGGCAGGGCAGCAGTTCGGGCGGCCAGCGGGAGTTCGCCCCGGTGCTGGCGCGCGCCGCCCTCGCGGTCGGCGTCGCCGCCGTGTTCATCGAGACCCATCCCGACCCCGATCATGCGCCGAGCGATGGGCCGAACATGATTCCGCTGCGGCAGATGCCGGCGCTGATCGCGCGGCTGCGCCGCTTCGATGTGCTGGCCAAGCAGGGCTGACATGGCGCCGCGAAAGGTTTGACAAGCCCGCCGCCGCATCCCAGCGTCCGCCGGCCAGGAGAGGAGACGGATATGCGGCTGCAAGGCAAATCGGCGGTTATCACGGGCGCCGGCGGCGGATTTGGCGAAGGCATCGCCCGGCGCTTGGCCGCTGAAGGCGCGCGGGTGGTGATCGCTGATCTCGATGCCGCGGCGGCGCGGCGGGTCGCCGCCTCGATCGGCAACGGCGCCGTCGCCGTCGCCGGCGATGTCAGCCGCGGCGCCGATGTCCGCACCATGATCGCCGCCGCCACCGATCGCTTCGGCGGACTCGACATCGTCGTCAACAACGCCGGCACGACGCACCGCAACCAGCCGATCCTGGACGTGGACGAGGCGACGTTCGACCGGGTGTTCGCGGTCAACGTCAAATCGCTCTACTGGACGACGCAGGCGGCGGTGCCGGTGTTTCGCGCGCAGGGCCGCGGCGGCTCGATCATCAACATCAGCTCCACCGCCGGCATCCGCCCGCGCCCCGGCCTCGTCTGGTACAACGGCACCAAGGGGGCGATGAACACCATGACCCAGTGCATGGCGATCGAGCTGGCGCCGGACAACATCCGCGTCAACGCGATCTGCCCGGTGCTCGGCGCCACCGGGCTGACCGAGATGTTCATGGGCCAGCCGGACAGCGCCGAGGTGCGGCAGAAATTCATGAGCACGATCCCGCTCGGGCGGATGAGCCAGCCATCGGACATCGCCAATGCCTGCGTCTGGCTGGCCGAGGACGCCTCCAGCTTCATCACCGGCGTCCTGCTGCCGGTCGATGGCGGGCGCACCGCCTGATGAACATTCTGTCGGTCCAGTCGGCCGTCGCCTATGGCCATGTCGGCAACACCAGCGCGGTGTTTCCGCTGCAGCGGCTCGGCGCCGAGGTGTGGGCGGTGAACACGGTGCAGTTCTCCAACCATACCGGCTACGGCAGTTGGACCGGCCGCGTCTTCTCCGGCGCCGAGATCGCCGAGCTGATCGACGGCATCGCCGCGCGCGGCGTGCTGGCCACATGCGACGCGGTGCTGTCGGGCTATCTCGGCGATGCCTCGGTGGGGGCGGCGATCGTCGCCGCGGTGGCGCGGGTCAAGGCGGCCAATCCGCGCGCGCTCTATTGCTGCGATCCGGTGATCGGCGATGTCGGGCGCAATATCTATGTGCGACCCGACATTCCCGGCTTCATCGCCGCGCAGGCGCTGCCCCGCGCCGACATTGCCACGCCCAACCAGTTTGAGCTGCAGCACCTGACCGGGCGGCGCATTACCACGCTCGCCGAGGCCAGGCAGGCGGTGGCGGCGCTGCAGGCGGTCATGGCCGATGGGCCGCGCACGGTGCTGCTGACCAGCCTGCGCACCGACACCACGCCGGATGATGCGATCGACATGCTGGCGGCGGACGCGGCGGGATGTTTCCTGCTGCGCACGCCGCAATTGCCGATCGCCGCGAATGGTGCGGGCGACGCGGTGGCGGCGCTGTTTCTGTTCCATTACCTGACGACGAACAGCGCCGCGGCGGCGCTGGAGGCGGCGGCGAGTTCGATCTTCGGCCTGCTGCGCCGCACCGTCGAGCAGGGCGCGGGCGAATTGCTGCTGGTCGCGGCGCAGGAGGAGTTCGTCGCTCCGTCGCGCCTGTTCATGGCCGATGCGTGCTGACACCGCCGCGCGTCAGCGTGCTGATGACGACCTGGAACGGCGCCGGATTGCTGCGCCAGAGCATCGACAGCGTGCTGGCGCAGACCATGCCGGCGTTCGAGCTGGTGGTCGTTGATGACGCCTCCACCGACGCGACCGCGGCAATCCTGGCCGGCATCGGCGATGCGCGGCTGCGGGTGCTGCGCAGCGCGTCCAATCTCGGCGTCGTCGCCGCCCGCAATTTCGGCTTCGCCGCCTGCGATGCGCCGCTGGTGGCGATGCTCGACCACGACGATCTCTGCGCCCCCGACCGGCTGGCGCAGCAGGTGGCGCGGCTCGACGCCGAACCGGCGCTGGTCGCCGTCGGCAGCGGCCAATACAATTTGCACGATGACGGCAGTCGGCGCGGCACCGACCATCCGGCGGTGACCTCGCCGCTGCTGCTGCGCTGGATGCTGCATGTCGATAACCCGCTGGCATGGTCATCGCTGATGCTGCGGCGGGGGGCGGTGCTGCGGCTCGGTGCCTTCGTCCGCCCGGCCTATGAATATGCCGACGATTTCGACCTGCTGCACCGGCTGCTGCAGATCGGCGAGATCGGGCGGATCGACGCGCCGCTCGTCACCTACCGATTTCATGCCAACAACACCTCACGTCACCGCGCCGCGGCGATGACCGATCATGCCGCTAATCTGCTTGGCGAGGTGTACCGCCCGTGGTTCGGCGACGACGCGGCGGCGGCGGCGGCGCGGCTGGTCATCCGCCATCTCTGCGACCGCCAGCCGGTGACCGACGGCGCCACGCTGGCGCAGCTCGGCACGGTCATGCAACGCCTGCTCGACTGCTTCTGTGCCGCCCATGCGGCGGACGCGGACACCGCCGCGCCGGTCCATGCCCATGCCGCGGCGATGTGGTGGCGCGTCGTGCGCGCCGCGACGCGCAGCGGCCGACCGTGGCTCGTCACCCAGTATGCCGGGCTTGCCGGGCTGCGCCGCGGCTTTCGCCCGGCGGCCTCCGACATTGCCGTCTCGCTCGGCATCGGTGCGGCGCGGGCGCTGCTGCGGCGCTGAGTGGGGTTCATCGCTCCTTCACCAGATCGGCGCAGGCTGCGGCGACACGTCCAGGACGGACGGCAGGAGCGGCAGAATGTCGGGAAGCGGCGGCCCCGAGATTTTCGACGGTACGGTCTTTGCGGCCGGCTACTGGGGCTCGGGTGGCCTGGACCGGCTCGGCGCCTATGGCGGCGGCGCTGCGGGCGGCACGCCGGCGACGCTGACCGGCACGCTGACGCGGGTTGGCGACACCGTCAGCGCCGTCATCGGCGGCGTCACGCTGACCCTGCGCGCCTATTCCGACATCGCCGTGGGCACCGTGTTCACCACCACCGACCTCGCGACCTTTTACGTGTTCACCCGCGTCCTGTTCGATCCGGCGCAGCTTTATCCGCTCAGCTACACCGTCGCCGGCGATTCCGGCCTGTCCTGCTTTGTCGCCGGCACGCGCATCGCGGCCGAAGGCGGCGAGGTGCCGGTGGAGCGGCTGCGCGTCGGCGACCAGGTGCAGACGCTCGGGCGGCGCGGGTTGCAGCGCGTGCGCTGGCTCGGGCGGCGGCGGTTCCGCAGCGCGGCGGCGGAGGCATGGCCGGTGCGCATCCGCGCCGGCGCCTTCGCCGAGGGGCAGCCGGCGCGCGACCTGCTGCTGTCGCCCGATCATGCGGTGCTGGCAGGGGAGGGGCTGATTCCGGTGCGTTACCTGATCAACGGCGCCACCATCGCGCCGGCGCCGATGCCGCAGGTCGAGTATTGGCATGTCGAGCTGACCGATCACGCGCTGCTGCTGGCAGAAGGGCTGGCCGCCGAGAGCTATCTCGACACCGGCAATCGCGGCGGGTTTGACGGCGAGCGAGGCGCCGGCGCCTCGGCCGAGCAGGCGCGGCGCATCTGGTCCGCGCACGGCGCCGCGCCGCTGCTGCTGGACGCCGCCGAGCAGGTGGCGGCGCGGCGGCATCTGCTGGCCCGCGCCGATCTGCTCGGCCATGCCAGCACCGACGACCCCGGCCTGCGGGTGGTTGCCGATGGCGGCGCGCTGCGGCTGCGGCGCGACGGGTTCCGCTGGCGGGCGACGGTGCCGCCGGGCACCGTTGGCCTTCGTCTGCTCAGCCGCAGCGCGGTGCCGGCGGAGATGCGCGCCGACAGCACCGATTGCCGCCGGCTCGGCGTTGCGGTGACGCGGCTGCTGCTGGACGGCTGCGCCGTGCCGCCGGACGATCCACGCCGCGCCGCCGGCTGGCACGCGCCGGAACTGGGGCTGCACTGGACCGACGGCGATGCGGTGCTGCTGTGCGGCGGCGAAGACCGGCCGCGCCGGCTGGAGATCACCGCGGCGCCGCTGCTGCAGTACCGGCTGCGTCCGCCGCCGCCGTGGCGGCTGGCGGCGTAGGCGGCATCACGCCACAGTGACAATGCTGGACGTGCCGTGGCGAACGGCGCATCGTCATGTTCTGTTGACCGGCCGCAAGCCGCGCCAATTCTTAAGGACACGGCACCGGCCGGCCGCGGCGGGACATCTCCGGCCCTCGGCCCGCGCCGACATGCCGGAGCCTCCCGCCTTTCGGGAGCTACGTGCCATGACCATTGCCGCCATTCTCAAGCACAAGGGCTACGACGTCGCCGCCGCGCGGCCGACCGACACCGTCGCCGAGGTGTCACGCCTGCTGTCTGGCCGGCGCATCGGCGCCGTGGTCGTGCAGGATGAGGCCGAGCACCTGCTCGGCATCGTCAGCGAGCGCGACATCGTCCACGCGCTCGCCGCCAACGGCGCCCGCGCGCTGGAGATGACCGCCGGACAGTTGATGACCCGCGCGCTGCGCACCGCGACGCCGCACACCACGATCGAGCAGGCGATGACGGTGATGACCGCCGGCCGTTTCCGCCATCTGCCGGTGGTGGAACACGGCGCGCTGCTCGGCATCGTCAGCATCGGCGACGTGGTCAAGGCGCGCATCATGCAGCAGGACCACGAGGTCGATAGTCTGAAAGCCTACGTCGCCGGCGCGGTCTGATCCGGCACCAGCGCTTCGCGGGCGGCGAGCCGCGCTTCGACCAGCGTGGCGAGCCGCTCCAGTGCCGGGTCGCGCACGCCGATGCCGCGCAGCCCCTCGCAGGTGCGGAACAGATACTCGGCGCAGGTGCCCAGTTCGCCGCCGGCGGTGGCCAGCCGCTCGACCGTCTCCGCCTCCGACAGGTCGCCGGAGAATGCCGGCGACCCCGGCTCCATGGTGAACGCCAGCGCATGGCCGAACACGGCGCCGGCGGGGTCGAGCACCGGCAGCCAGCGCGGCGTGTACGACCCGGTCACCATCTCGCGCCGCCACAGCACGTCGAGCTCATCCTCCAGCCCGGCTTCGGCGACCCGCAGCACCGCGCCCTGACACGCGCCACCCTGGCGCAGCCCGAGCAGCAGGCCGGGCGCATCCGGCGTGCCGCGGCCGGCGCGCGCGGCGAGGCAGAACGCACGATGCCAGCCCGGCACGGTGGCGACGCGACGCTCGCCAACCTTGATGGTCGGGTTCCAGATCAGCGACCCATAGGCGAACAGCCACACCCCCTCGCCATGCTCGGGCCGCTCGGCGAGCGAGGCGGCGAGCGAGGCGCGGCGCTCTGCCGCGCTCAGCACGCGCACGCCCGGACCACTGCGCGCGACGATCTCGGCGAGACCGCCGCCAAGCAGCAGTTCGCGGGTCAGACGATGCCCGGTCACGCCGCCGCCCGTCCGACGGCCGACACCGCGCGGATCGCCCGCGGCGGCGCTTGCTCCTGGCGTCGGACGGCAAGCCTGAGCGGCTGCATGCGGCACTCCCCGGTGACGGCGATGGCGACGGCGGATGATAGTGCGGCCAGCGGCACATTGGCCACAGGGCGCCGGCAATCCGCAGATCAGGGCAACCAGACACGGCGCCGGACGTTCGCCTGCCGACCCGCGCGCAACGCCGCGGCACAGCGATGAACGAGGACCGAGTAATGAAAACGATGGTGAGGCTCGCCTGCCTGGGGACCATCCTGGCACTGGCCGCCTGCGGCACCAACAGCAGCGACCGGACCACCGGCGGAGCGGCGGCGGGGGCGGCGACCGGCGCCGGCATCGGCGCGCTCGGCGGCCCGGTCGGCGTGGTGGTCGGCGGCATCGTCGGCGGCGGCGCCGGCGCCATCGCCGGCGGGGTGACCAAGCCGAGCGACCTCAATCTCGGCACTCCGCCGTGGGACAACCCGAGCGCCCGCGTGCCAACGCCGAGCGGCGCGGTGGCTCCGGCCACCGGCGAGACCACCAAGACCTACTGACCGGCGCGCCTCTCCCGCAGCGCGCGGAAGAGGCAGGCGCGGCCGGCCCGGCTCAGCGCACGTAGGGCACGGCGTCGCTGTCGCCCCCAGCCGGAGCGGCGGGTGCGGCGCCCGGCGCCGCAGCGGGCGGCGGAACGACGACGACGCTGGCTGGCGGGGCAGGGTGCTCGGAATAGGCGAGGCAGCCGCCGAGCGGCAGCAGAACGCCGAGGCAGGCCAAGCGGCGCAGCATGGGTGGCTCCGGTTGCGGTTGCGGTTGCGGTTGCGGTTGCGCCGGCGAGTTTGACCCAAGCCGTAGCGTCAGGCCAGCCTTAGATCCGGCGCGCCCGTCGCAGCGGCAGCATGCGCCGCAACACGTCATCGCGCAGCACGAAATGATGACCGAGCGCGGCGCCGGCGTGCAGTCCGGCCAGGCCGATGATGAGCCACGCCACCCAGTTGTGCAGTTGCCCGATGAAATGTGCCTGCGGCTTGGTCAGATCGAGCAGAGCGGGCACGGTGAACCAGCCGAACAGGCTGAGCGGATCGTGGTTGCCCCAGCGCCACAGCACCCCCAGCACGACCTGGCAGACCAGCAGCCCGTAGAGCAGGTAATGCACGGCAATGGCGGCCATTTCGATCAGGCCGGAACTGGCCGGCAGCGGCCGGCGGCCGGGGCCGATGCGCCAGAGGATGCGCAGCACCAGCACGGTGGCCAGCAACAGACCGAGCGAGACGTGCAGCGACTGCATGGCGTGCCGCGCCGGCGAGCCTTTGGCGGCGACGAAGCCCCAGGCCTCCGCCAGCAGGAACAGCGCCAGCACAAGCGCCGCCGTGGCCCAGTGAAACGCCATCTCCGGCGCGTCGTAGTGGCGGCGCTCGTCGTCGGCGAGGGTTTGAGCGGCCTCGGCCGCCGGTGGTGCGGAATGGGGCATGGATCAACTCCGGACTTGAGGCCTGCGCGGCGCCCCCGCCAATTGCCGCAGAAGGCGAATTATGGTAACTCGGGATCAGGGCGTCGGCGCCGCGCAGGTCCAGCCGGACACTTGCGTCACATCGCCGCCGTTCGGTTTTGCCGCCTGCGGATAGGCGCAGACCGGCCGTTGCCACAGCGTCTGGCCGCTGCTGCTGCGCCGCGTCGCGGTCAGCGTGTCCGGCGCCTGGCCTTGCTCCACCCATCGCTCCAGCGCCGGCAACGGGTCGAGTCCGGCATCGGTGATGCTGGCGTTGTTCGGGTTCAGACCGCAATGATCCATGCCCGGCACCATAAACAGCCGCGCCGTGCCGGCCAGCTTGTCGATGCCGCCGGCCGCCTCCGCCCACGCCTCATAGGCGGCGACGGTCAGCCATGGTGTGACCAGCGGATCGCCCCAGCCATGCCAGATGATCATCTTGCCGCCGCGCTTGGCAAACGCCGTGAGGTCGGATCCGGCGACATGGCCCGGATGACCCGGCACCCAGGTTGCCGCATTGTAGAGCGGCGCCATTGCCGCCAGGCGTGCCGGATCGTGCTCGATGTCGAACGACGCGACCGCATAGGTCGGCCCGGCATCCGGCTCGAACGCCATGTAGCGGAGAAAATCACGGGCAAACAGCGGCAGCGCCGGCGGGCGCGGATCGTTCCCGGTCAGCCACAGCCCCCAGTTTGCCTCGCTGCCCGGCGGAATGCCGCCGGCGTAGAGCGCGTTGCCGGCGGCGTCGCTTGGTCCGGCATACCATTTTTTCAGCACCCCAACCTCGGCCGCGCTCAGGCAGTCGGCCCCGGTGGCGCCGGTGCATTGCAGCGTCTCCGGCTTGAAGTCGCAGCGCCGCGGATCGGCGACCAGCCCGTCCGGCGCGGCGCAGGCCTTGGCGACCGCGTTCTCAAGCAGCGGCAGCCGCGCCGCGCCCAAAATCTGCTTGCCGTCCGGCCCGGTGTTGGCCTGCGTCACCCAGGCGAAATCGGTCGCCACCAGCCCGGTATAGTCAAGCGCCGGCGCCCCCATGATGATGCCGTCGAAATCGCCCGGGTAGCGCGTCGCCTCCACCCCGGCCATCCGCCCGCCGGTCGAGCAGCCGTTGAAATAGGCATGCTTGGGCTGCTGCCCATAGAACGCCGCCGCCAGCAACTTGCCGACGCGCGCCGTCTCGGTCACCGCCCGCCACGCCCAGTCGGCCTTGCCGACCGGATTGGCGAGCGCCCAGCGGCCATCGACGGAGGACGCCCCCCAATGCCCCGAATCGCTGGTGGCGACGGCGTAGTTGCGCCGCTCGGCATAGGTGATCGAGTTGAACACGCCGGCCTTGTCGGCATCCAGCGCGCCGCAGAAGCCGCCGCAGCCGGCCTCGTAGAACTTGCCGTTCCAGTCGGCGAGCGGCAGCCGCACCTCGAAATTGACCGCCGGTCGGACATAACCGAGCACCCGGCAATAGGCCGGCAGATCGCCCGCCTGCGCCACCTCGGTCGCCGACAGCAGATTGGTCGCCTCGATCTTGATATGCGCCAGCGCCGCGCAATCGGCGGCAAAGCCCGGCCGTGCCGTCACCCCTGTCGCGACCCCTGCCCCGATCGCCAGCGCCGCCAGTGCGAACAGCCGCATCGTTCATCCTCCAGAACTCGGCGGAAGCTAGCCGCAAGCCGAGCCGCCGTCACCTGGGGCGATGCGCAGGCGCGCCTGTGCCCGCGACAAGATCGCGGATTGGTGGCAAGCTGACGCCGACGTCCAACAAGGGCTGCCCGCGATTGCGCCAGTTGCTGCTCCTGCGCCATGCCAAATCGTCGTGGGACGATGTGCGCCTGTCTGACCACAGGCGCCCGTTGAACCCGGCCGGGCGGGCCGCCGCGGCCACCATGGGGGCGGCGATGCGCGACCTCGGGTTGTTGGCCGACGTGGTCCTGGTGTCGTCGGCGCGGCGGACGCTCCAGACGCTGGAGCTTGCCGCCCCGTGGCAGGAAATACCGCTGATCGAGCCGATGGATGCGCTGTATCTGGCGCCGGCGCCGCGCCTGCTGACGGTGCTCAACGGGGTGGCCGAGACGGTGCGCAGCGCGCTGCTGGTGGCGCATAATCCGGGGCTGCACGATCTGGCGCTGATGCTGGCCGGCGGGCCGCATGACGGTGGCGATGTCCGCCGTCTCGCCGAGCATTATCCGACTGGCGCCCTGGCCGAGTTCGTGGTGCCCGGTCCGTGGCGGTCGCTGGCGCCGGGCGGGGCGCGGCTGGTGCGCTTTCTCTGCCCGCGCGACCCGTCGCTGCCGGCCGGATGACCGCGCCCGGCCGGGCGCGGAGCGTTCTCGCCCTGCCGCTTGGCCGTCGTGACGGCGGTTGCGTCGCGACGTGGCCCGCGCTACCCCTGCCCTGCCCTGCACGCCAGAGGAACCGGGTGCCCATCGACCGCAAGCGGCGCATTTTCCGCTCGGCATCCCTGTGGCCGATGGTGCTCATCGGTCTGCTCTGTGTCGCCCCGATCGGCGGCGTTGCGGTGAAGCTGCTGCCGCCCGCCGGCCGCGCCCCGGCCGCGCCGGAAACGACGATGCTGCGGGCCGAGCCGCCCGCGGTGGCGGTGGTCGATGCGGCGACGCTGCGGCTGGCCGACAGCGTGGTCCGGCTGCGCGGCGTGCTGGCGCCGCGCCGCGGACGCGCCTGCACCGGAACCGACGGGCACGGCTTCGATTGCGGTGCCGCCGCGGCCGAGGCGCTGGCGGCGCTGGTGCGCGACCGCGCCGTCGCCTGCCGGCTGGAAGGGCGCGACCGCAGCGGCATCGAACAGGCCACCTGCGATGCCGACGGCGCCGATCTCGGCCGGCAGGTGATCGCCGCCGGCTGGGCCCGCGCCGTGGGTGCCTCGCCCGAGCTGCGGGCGGCCGAGGATGAGGCGCGCGGCGCCGGCCGCGGCCTGTGGCGGGTCGGCGGGGCAGCCGGCTCGTTCTGACATGCCGTCGGCATCGCCGGCACGCGCGGGCGCGCGCTTTGCTGCAACAGCGAAGGTTGCCTTGCTCCACCGGGCGCCGTAATTTTCCTCAATGCGGCAAGGCCGCCTGGTTGTGAAGGACACAGAGATGAGCGGCACGTCGTATTCCGGCAGCGGCAGCGTCACCGTCACGCTCGACGGTTCCAACCGCACCGCCACTCTGCCGCTGCTGCAGGGCACCATCGGCCCGTCGGTCGCCGATATGCGCAAACTTTATGCCGAACTGGGCATCTTCACCTTCGACCCAGGCTATGGCGGCACCGCCGCCTGTGACAGCAAGATCACCTATATCGACGGCGATGCCGGGGTCCTGCTGTACCGCGGCTACCCGATCGAGCAACTGGCCGAGCATTCAAGTTTTCTCGAGGTCGCCTACCTGCTGATGTACGGCGAACTGCCGACGCCGGCGCAGAAGGCCGAGTTCGACCGCGGGGTGCTGCACCATACCATGCTGCACGAGCAGCTTCGCAGCTTCTTCAATGGCTTCCGGCGCGATGCGCATCCAATGGCGGTGCTCTGCGGGGTGGTCGGCGCGATGTCGGCGTTCTATCACGACAGTCTCGACATCAACGACCCGGAACACCGCAGGATCAGCGCCTTTCGTCTGATCGCCAAGGTGCCGACGATCGCCGCCTGGGCCTATAAATATTCGATCGGCCAGCCTTTCGTCTATCCGCGCAACAGCCTCGGCTATGCCGAGAACATGCTCTACATGATGCACGCGGTGCCGGCCGAGGAATACACGGTCAACCCGGTGCTGGCGCGGGCGCTCGACCTGATCCTGGTGCTGCACGCCGACCACGAGCAGAACGCCTCGACCAGCACGGTGCGGCTGGCCGGATCGACCGGTGCCAACCCATTCGCCTGCATCGCCGCCGGCATCGCCAGCCTGTGGGGGCCGGCGCATGGCGGCGCCAATGAGGCGGTGTTGAAGATGCTGGCGGATATCGGCCATGTCGCCCACATCCCAGACTTCCTGGAGAAGGTGAAGGACAAGAACAGCGCGGTGCGTCTGATGGGTTTCGGCCACCGGGTCTATAAGAACTATGACCCGCGCGCGAAAATCATGCAGCAGACCTGCCACGCCGTTCTGGCCGAACTCGGCATCAAGGATGATCCGCTGCTCGATCTGGCGGTGGAGCTTGAGCGGGTGGCGCTGCACGATGAGTATTTCGTCAGCCGCAAGCTCTATCCGAACGTCGATTTCTACTCGGGCATCATTCTCAAGGCGATGGGCTTCCCGACCAGCATGTTCACCGTGCTGTTCGCCGTCGCCCGCACCGTCGGCTGGGTCAGCCAGTGGATGGAGATGATCGAGGACCCGGCGCAGCGCATCGGCCGGCCGCGCCAGATCTATACCGGTGCGCCGCAGCGCGACTACCTGCCGATGAGCCGCCGCACCTGATTGGCGGCGCCGGCCGGCCCGGCGCCGTCATCGCCCGATCGCAGCGCCCTGCACGGCCGTCTCCGGCGGCTGTGTAGCGCCGCGCCGGTCGCGCCCCGCGCTGGCCCTCACGGAAATATTACAATTGCGTAGGATCGAACCCGCACCTATCACGGTCGGGTCGGTTGCGCAATGCTTTGCGTCTTGATACGGCGCATGACGATATATCGCCAACCGACTCATTTGACTCGATCATTTATTTTTAGCAGAATCCCCGTTCTGTGATATATTTGACAATATCGATAGAATATCGTGGGTTATATGATGGAATTTCGAATAAATAACGCTCCAATATCACATTCTTAGCGACCGGCTGCAGGGGGTGTTCTTTATCCCTTATGTTTAATTGGTTAGCATCCCGTCTGGGGAGCGGCTGCGCCTAGCAGCCACGGGGGATTACCATGAAGCACTATCGCTCACTTGACGCTCTTGTTCGCGAACGTCTCCGGCAATGGCCGCAGCGTCCGCCGGGACTTGGGCTGGCCGGCCGCAGCGCTTGGCTGCGGGCCCGGCCGGACGACCCGAGCGGCACCCATCAGCCGTTCCTCAAGCTGCCGGGCAGCCGCCATCTGCGGACCTTGCCGGACGGGCTGTGGCTCAATTTCGCCGGCACGGCGGCGGAACCCTTCGCCGACATCTTTGCCATCGAGGCCTGTTCCTCGCTGGCCAATCTGCTCGACAAGCGGTCGCGGTTCGCCCCCAGCACGCATTCGCTGCTGGCGCTGTGCCCGGTGCCATGGCTGCTCGGCCCGACATCGCTCGGCGATCCCACGCCGCGCTGGCGCAGCACCGGCCTGTTGCGCGCTCCGCCGACGCTACCGCTGTCCCTGCCGGTGCGCGACGTGCGCGTGCTCTACGCCCTGACCCGGCGCCATTATCGCAGCTTTTCAGCGTGTCAGGTGCCGCACCCGCACGAATACTACATGCCGATGGAGGCGCTGGTGGCCGAGGATGCGCCCGACAGCCCGGCGCTGCAGGCGCTGCTTGCCCGCGCCTCGGTGGCCGCCAATTTTCTCGAATCCGCCTGACGCCTAACAGTCGCAGCCCGGCGTCGGGCCGCGCGCGGCGCGCACCACGTGGTGGTCGATCCACTCGGCCACCAACCGCCGCGCCTCGTTCAACGACGCCTCGGGATGGTGGATGCGGTACAGCGTCGTGCAGGCCTGGAATGCGCCGACATCATCGCTGCCGACGCCGCGCAGCTCACGATATGCGGTGACCACGGCACGCTCGCAGCGTCGGCCAATCCGGCTCACCTCGCGTGCCATCGACTACTCCTCGGCATGGCTCATCAATGTAGGCAGCCCACCGGGGTGGGGCAATGTGCGGGGCTGCTTGACGCAGCCGCCGGCGTCGCGCATACCGCGCGCCTTCGAGAGGTTGCGACATGGCCAAGACCAACACCGTGCAGATCAAGCTCGTGTCGAGCGCCGACACCGGCTATTTCTATGTGACGAAGAAGAACGCCCGCGCCCAGACCGGGAAGCTGGAGTTCAAGAAATACGATCCGGTTGCGCGCAAGCACGTCGTCTTTAAGGAAGCCAAGATCAAGTAGAGGATCAGGACGCCGTCGCCGGGGCTTCCGCGATCGTCACGCGATTGCGGCCCTCCCGCTTGGCGCGATACATCGCCCGGTCAGCGGCCTGCAGAATCTCCTCCGGCGAGACATCCGCCCGGTCGGTGCAGGCGGCGCCGATGCTGACCGTGAGGGTCAGCGGCGCGCCGCTGCCAGGCAGAAACGGCATCGCCTCGATCGCCTCGCGCAGCCGGTGTGCCGCCAGCGACACTTCCTCCGCCGTCGCCGCCGGCATGACGATGACAAACTCCTCCCCGCCATAGCGGGCGACGCTGTCGAACACCCGCGTCCGGGTCCGCAGCAGCCGGGCAATCTGGCGCAGCGCCGCGTCGCCGGCGGCGTGGCCGAACCGGTCATTGACGCTTTTGAAGTGATCGACGTCGAGCAGCAGCACCCCCACCCCAGGCGGCTGCGCCGCGCCGAGCAGCGAATCGAGATGCCGCATCAGATAGCGCTGATTATAGAGACCGGTCAGCGGATCGGTCAGCGCCAGTTCCAGCGCCTCGCCGAGTGCGGCGCGCAGCCGGTCCTGGTAGATTTTGCGGCGGATTTGGTTGCGCGCCCGCACCCGCAATTCATTCTCGTCGAGCGGGCGGACGATCCAGTCATTGGCGCCGAGATCGAACCCGCGCAGCAGCCGCGCCCGCTGCTCCGGCTCGGCGATCAGCAGCAGCGGCACCTCGCGCGTCGCCTCGGCGGCGCGCAGCCGCGCCGCCAGACGCAGCGGGTCCTCGGCAGCCATGGCAAGGCTGAGCACGATCAGGTCGAACGCCACGCTCTCGGTCAGCGCCATCGCCTCGGCCTCGTTGGTCGCCCGCCAGCCCTGCACCCCTTCAAGCGCCACCGCCTGCTGCACCGCGCGCGCGCCGGCGGCCCAGTCATCGATCACCAGCACCCGCGTCCCGGCGACGCCCGGCACCGCCGCGGCATCGGCGGCCAGACCCAGCCGGTGCACCGTCGCGGCACGCAGGCGCAACTCGTCGAGCATGCGCTTGAGCCGCACCAGGCTGCGCATCCGCGCCAGCAGCGTGTCGTATTCCACCGGCTTGGTCAGGAAATCGTCGGCCCCGGCCTCCAGCCCGCGCAGCCGCTCGGTCGGGTCGCCGAGCGCCGTCACCATGACCACCGGGATATGCAGCGTCGCCGCATCGGCCTTCAGCCGCCGGCAGGTGTCGTAGCCGTCCATGTCCGGCATCATCACGTCGAGCAGGATCAGATCGGGCTGCCAGGTGCGCGCCGTCAGCAGCGCGGTGGCGCCGTCCGATGATGTTGCCACATGATAATATTCCGCATTCAGCTTGGCTTCGAGCAGCCGCGTGTTGGCCGGCACATCATCGACGATGAGAATGCGGGCGGTCATTGCGGCCCGTGGCCTCCTGCTCGGCGTCGTCTCGATCAGAATAGAAGCTGGCGGCGCCACGGCAAGAACTCTTCCACGCCGCGGCAAACCGCGCTAGCAGCCGCCGCTGTCAAGGCCGATGGAGCCTGTCCGTGCAGATCGTGTCACCGCCACCGCTTCGACAGGATCGGCCCGTGTCGAATCCGTGGATGTTCTTCCGGCGCTGGGTTGCCAACCCGCTGCAGATGGGATCGGTGGTGCCATCCTCGGCGGCGCTGTGCCGGCGCATCGTGCGGCATACCCGCTGGACCGACGATCAGGCGGTGCTGGAACTGGGCGCCGGAACCGGTGTCATCTCGCGCGCCCTGCTGCGTGCCGGCCTGCCGCCGGAGCGTCTGTTGGTGGTCGAGATCGTGCCCGCCATGGCGGCGCATCTGCGGCGCATGCTGCCCGGCGTCACCGTTATCGAAGGCGACGCGCGGGGGTTGGCGGAGATCGTGCCGACGCAGTGGCACGGCCGCATCGGCACGGTGATTTGCGGCATTCCGTTGGTGCTGCTGCCGCTGGCCGAGCAGCGCCGCTTCATCGACACCATCGACGCGGTGGCGCCCGGCAGCGGTTTTCTGCATTTCAGCTACTGCGCCACCTCGCCGCTGCCATGGCGGCGACACCGGCTGACGGCGCGGCGGGAAGCCTGGACGCCGCTCAATTTCCCGCCCGTCTCGGTGTGGCGCTACCAGCCCGCCTGAACCGCCCGCGCCGGCCGCCGGCATGCGCCGCCGGCGCGGCTGGGCGCTACAGTTTGTCACTGTCACGGGGCTTGAACCATGGCCAATCCATGCTTCCTTGATGCACTATCGGGTCTGCACCGTGGAGGCTGGAGGGTGGCTGCGATGACACTGCATCGGGGATTGGCACTGGTGGCAGTGGCCGGTGCGCTGGGCGTTTCGGCCTGCACGGTGGCGCCGCCGGACGGACCCAGCTTTGCCGCCATGCCCGGTCAGGGCAAGACCTATGTCCAGTTTCGCCAGGATGATGCCGTTTGCCGGCAGACCGCCGCGGCGGCCAACGGCAACATGACGCCGGGCCAGGGCGCCACCCAGAGCGCGGTGGGCAGCGCCGCCGTCGGCACCGGCGTCGGCGCCATTGCCGGCGCGCTGCTCGGCGCGGCGGCCGGCAATGCCGGCGCCGGGGCGGCGCTCGGCGCCGGCGCAGGCCTGCTCGGCGGCAGCGCCGTCGGGGCCGGCAGCGCCCAGGTGTCGGCCGATGCTCTGCAGCGCAACTACGACGTGACTTATGCCCAGTGCATGGTCGCCGCCGGCGAGAGCGTGCCGAACCCGTCCGGGCCGCCGCCGTCGGGCTATCCGGCCTATCCGGGCTATGGCTATGCGCCGCCGATGGTCTATGCGCCGCCGCCGATGATCTACGGCCCGCCGATCGGCATTGGGCTTGGCTTCGGCTTTGGCGGCGGCTGGGGCGGCGGCTATCGCCGCTGGTAGCCGAGGCTCAGGCCTCGGTGCGCCGCCGCCGCCGCGGCGGCCTGGCGACGGCGCGGGCGGCGCCGATCGCCTCCAGCCGGGCCAGCATGCGCAGGCCGACGGCGCGGTTGCCGAAGCCGCGCAGCACCTCCATCTGACCGCGCCGGGCGCGTTCGGCGCCGCGCGCCGGGTCGGCCAGCACCGCGCCGAGCAGGTCGAGCGCGTGGTCGATGTCCGGCTCGGCCCAGTTCTGCCCTTGCCAGTGCGGATAGGCGTCGCGTTCCACCGGCACCAGCCGGCAGCGCACCGGCAGCGCATTCGCCTCGGTCATGAAGTCGAGATTGCCCGACCATGCGGTGCCGAGCGCCAGCCGCCCGAGCGCCATCGCCTCGGCCAGCCCGCGTCCAAACCCCTCCGCGCGGTGCAGCGAGACGAAACAGTCGCAGGCGGACACCAGACTGCGCACGCCGAGCTGATCGAGCGGGGTGTCGATGATGCGGATCTGCGGATCGGCCCGCAGCTCGCCGGCCCAGCCGGTGGCGTCGCGCTCACCGTTTTTCACCTTCAGCACGAGCTGCGCGTCGAGAAACGGCGATTGCGCGCGCAGTCGGCGGAACAGTTCCAGCACAGCGAGCGGATTTTTGCGGCTGGCAAACGACGTCAGATCGAAGAAATGCAGCAGCACGAAGGCTGATTCGCGAATGGCGAAACTGCGCCGCGGCAGTTTCGGGCCGCACGGCGGCTCGACCGACTGGCCGATCAGGTGGCTCATCACGCCGGCGGTCGCCAGACTGTCCTGGATGAATGCCGACAGCGCCCAGACCTCGTCGAAGCGGCCGAGCCGCACCGCCCATTGCTTGGGATAGACGGGCAATTCCCAGGCCGGGACGATGATGTTGTAGCCGGCGGCAAAATCGCCGCCGCGCCCGGCGAAGGCGTCGATGACGCTGTCCACCTCGTCGCCGTTGACGTGAAAGATGCGGATGCCGCCGGGCGCGTCGCGCCGCTCATGCCCGTCGATCAGCGCGTGGTGGTCGGCGTCGCCACGCTGGGCGTAGCGGAAGATGTCGAGCACGCCGCAATCAATGTAGGCGGCAGCGCAGGCGGCGATGTGGCTGCGCATCTGCTCGCCCATGCCGATTGGCGCGAACGGATGGCCGATCAGGGTGACCTGCATGTCATCGAGCGGCGTCATCACGCCCACCGCTTGGCGGCAACCGCGTCGCGCAGCGCTTCCAGCCAGCGATGGCCGAAGCCGGTATCGGGTTCCAGATGCGCGCCCTCGGCCCATTCGTTCCACGCATTGACGAACAGCAAGCGCTCCTCGCCGACCAGGAACTGGCGGATTTCCTCGATCTTTTCCTCGGCATAGACGCGGAACGCCTCCGGCGTCGCGCCGTCGAAGCTGGTGCCCTGCATCGGCTGGCGCGGCGTGTTGTCCCAACTCGGGAACACCGCCGGATAGCGCGCATAGGGCACCGATTCGCGGCGGCAGAAGGCGCGCACCGTCTGCGGATAGTCATAGCGGTAGCCGTGCCAGCCGGGCTTGACGATGTCGGCGCCGGTTTCCGCCGGCACCGCACGGCCATGCGGCGGAAACTCGACGCAGGCGTCGAAGCCGAGATCGACCGGGCGCAACCGCCGATCGACCGCCTCCATGCTCTCGACATAGACCAGTTGCACGCCGGGGAACCCGGCGGCGGCGAAGGCGGCGCGGCAGGCGGCGGCGAAGCCGGGCGCATCGGGCAGCAGCAGCGGCCGATAGACCAGGAACAGCGGCCGGCCATTGACCCGCAGATAGCGCGGGTCGGCGGCGTCGCGCACCGCATCGGCGATGATCGCCGCCAGCGTCGCCGGATCATAGCTCTGCTCGATGAGGATTTCGTGCTCGCCGCCGTCCCAGTGCTTGGTCCAGTTCTCGTTGGCCCAGCACAGGCACCAGTGAAACGGCAGGGTGGGATCGCCGCGCACCACGTCGAGCGTCGCGCCGAGCACCCGGCGGCTGCCGAAATTGTAGTAATAGACGCAGAAGCCTTCGATGCCGTAGCGCCGCGCCAGCGTCGCCTGGCGGCGCAGCGAATCGGCCGTGCGCAGATCGTAGAAGCCGAGATCGGCCGGCAGATGCGGCTGATAATGCCCGGCATAGCTCGGCCGCGCCTTGACCACGTTGGTCCATTCGGTGAAGCCGCTGCCCCACCAAAGATCGTTTTCCGGCGTCGGATGAAACTGCGGCAGGTAGAAGGCGATCGGCCGCACCGCGTCGAGCCGGGTCAGCATCTCGCCCCAGCGTTCCGCCAGCTTCTGCTGGTTGCGCGCCACGCTGCGCAGCTTACGGCTCTGCGACTGGCGGTTGGTCGAGACGCTGAGATGATGCACGACAACCGCCTGGTGAACGTAGCGGACCCGATGGCCGGCGGCGATCAGCCGCAGACAGAGATCGGCGTCCTCGCAATAGGCCGGATGGAACGCCTCGTCGAACAGCACGTCGCCGACCGCGGCGCGCCGCAGCAGCAGCGCCGCACCCGAGCAATAGGTGACGTCGCGGTCGCGGTTGAAGCCGGCTTCGTCGGGATCGGCGAACAGCCCGACCATGCCGCTTTCACCGTTCGGGCGGATGAAGCAGCCGGCTTCTTGCAGCCGTCCGTTCGGATACAGCAGCTTGGGACCGGCCGCGGCGACCGTCGGGTCGGCGTCGAGAGCGGCCACCAGACGGTCGATGGCGCCCGGCAGCACCTGCGCATCGTTGTTGAGCAGCAGCACGTAGTCGCCGCGGCAATGGGCATAGGCGGCGTTGCAGTTGCGTACGAAGCCGATATTGCGCTTGTGGCGCAGGCGGACGAGGTTGGCGACCGCAGCGAAGCCGGCCATTGCCGGATCGGGCGAGGCGTCGTCGGCCAGCACCACCTCGAACGGCACCGCCGGCGGCGCCGCGGCGATGGCGGCGATGCAGTCGGCGGTGTGGCTGAACTCGTTATAGGCCGGGATCAGCACCGAGACGCGTGGCGCCGCCACCGCCGCGAAGCCGATCGCCGCCAGCCCGCCCGGCGGCACCGCCAGCGCCGCCATCGCCGGGGGCCGTGGCGTCACCGCATCCTTGCGCTCCTGCTGCGCGTCGTCGAGCAGCCGGCGCATGGTCAGAAACTTGCCGACCAGCGTTGCCGCATCGACCGGAAACGCATCGGCGACGGCGAGCACCTCGCTCGGCCCGGCCGGCGCCGCCGGCGTGGCGGCCATGCGTTCGGCCGGGATCTGGCGTCCCTCGCGCCGTCCATTGGTCAGATAATGCCGCAGCGGCGGCACGCCGGCATCGGCGACATCGGTGTAGCGCCGCCGGTAGAGCCGGCCGTCGAAGGCGGGGCCGGCCTGCCGCCCCTCGGCGTCGCCGACGATGACGAAATGGCGCAGCGCGCCATAGCGGTCTTTCGGCGCATCAGGATGATTGGCGGCGTACCAATCCGGGTCGAGCCAGCGGTTCGGCCGGTGGCCGGCGGCCAGCCCGGCGGCGAGAAAATGCCGCAATTGGGCGCCCGGCGCCGCCTGATACTCGGCGGCGTACCAGGCCGGATCGAAATAGGGCGACGGCGGCGCGCGGTCATTCTCCAGCAGGTCGAGCAGGCGTGCCATCTGGCGCGGCTGGCCGAGCGCCATCGGGTCTTCGTTGGTGATGAAACTCAGATCGACCAGCGGATGCGGCGAGCGCAGCACAGCAAAGCCGATGTCGATGAAATGCAGCAGCGGGTCCTGGTGTTCCTCGAACACCTCGGGATTGGTGGCGAGGTAGAAGTCGCGGTCGAAATACGCCGACAGCGGCGGCCGGGCGAGCGGCCGGCGCGACAGGTAGCGGACCACCGTGCTGATGTCGCCGCGGCCGCCGCCCAAGGCGGCGCGGAAGGCACCCTCCTCGACGAACGGCGAGCACAGCAGCCGGTGCGCCCGCATCAGCTCGTCGGTTTTCATCGGCACGTCACGCCTCGGCCATCACCGGCACGCGCAGCAGGTTGACCCACTCGGTGACCTCGGCGGTCAGCGCGGGATGCGGCACGCGCCCCTCGGCGGCGCCGGTGCCGAGATAATGCGCGCCGGCCCCAGCGACATCGCCGCGCGCAATCGCCTCCGCCACGTCGGGATGGGAGCCGGTATAGTAGGCGTCATCGACCGCCACGGGGTGGCCGGCGCGGCCCTCGAAATAGCCGGTTTGCACGAAATGCTGGTGCAGATCGACAATCTGCCCGGCATCGGCGGCGGCGGCGATGTCGGGATAAGCGGTGCGGTAGAACTCGGCCGAGAACGGCATTGCCGCGATTGCCGCCTGGATGATCCGCCGCAGCACCGGCGCGTCGATCGCCACCTTGTGCCGTCCGTTCAACCGGGCGCGGTCGATCCGCATCGAACGGAGCAATAAATCAACGTGTGGGAAATATTCGGAGGGTTGCACCATACGCTCCCGCACGCCCGGCCGGCATTGTTGGTTCTAAGGGCCGGCGGGATGCGGTGCAACAACATCGGCGCCGATGGCATGACGTTCCGCCGCGCTGATGCCGCCGAGGTCGCGGCCCCAGCTCACCCCCTCGCGCAGCACCCGCGCCGGGATGCCGGCGGCGATGACGTGCCGCGGCACGCAGCCGCGCACCAGTGCCCGCGCCCCGATCACCGATCCCATGCCGATGCGCTCGCAGCCGAGCAGCAGCGCGTCCTGGCCGAGCCAGACATGGCGCTCGATGATCGTTTCGGCGGGCGTGCGGTTGATGCGCGCCCCGCTGGCCAGATCGTGCAGCGCGTGCATGTCGTGGTTGCGCAGCCAGACACCGGAGGAGACCAGGGCATCGTCGCCGATCGCCGCCGCCACCCCGTCGCCCTGCATCTCAAGGCTCATGCCAACCGCGGTGGCGCCGGCGCCCCAGAACAGCACCTGCCGGTGGCTGCGCAGGAAGACATCGCCGAATGCAACGAAACCATCGCCAATATCGTTGAAAATCAGAGCGCAATTGGCACCAAGTACACGTATCGCGGCGGTCAGGGTGCCGCTCCAGGTGCGGTTGTCGAGAAACAGCAGCGTGCCGGGCTGCGCCGTTTGCACCGATATCGCGCCGACCGGCCGCGCCGCGTCGGTGACCGCAATGACGATCTCCGGCCCGCCGACATGGCGCAGCCCGAGCGCATGCGATTCGGCATCGCGGCCGTTCATCAGCAGGTAAGGCAGCGCCGCGTAGTGCTGGCGGGTGAGCGATGTCACCTCGGGCACCAGCACCCGCAGCAGGGCGGGTTCGGCGCCGATGCTCAATCCGGGGATCATCGGCGAAGTTTTGCGCCGGTGGCGCCCGCGGTCAAACGGCGCCGCAGCGGCGCAAGGCCAACATCGGCAAGCATTGCTCCGGCGCTGCCATCCTGCCAAGGTGCGTCGCTTGCAGCTCCGACGATGAGGCATTGTTCTATGCGGCTGTTGCTTACCGGCGGATGTGGCTTCATCGGCTCCGCCGTGGTGCGTCATCTGATCCGAACGACGGCGCATTCCGTCGTCAACGTCGATAAAATGACCTATGCCGCCAGCGAGGATGCGCTGGCCGGCGCCGGGCGCGACCCGCGCCACACCCTGCTGCGCGCCGATATCGCCGATGGCGCGGCGATGCGGCAGATTTTTGCTGCCCAGCAGCCGGACGCGGTGATGCATCTTGCCGCCGAAAGCCATGTCGATCGCTCGATCGACGGGCCGGGGCCGTTCATTCAGACCAATATCGTCGGCACCTATGTCCTGCTGGAAGCGGCGCGCGACTACGCCGCGACACTGACGCCGGAGCGGCGGGCGGCGTTCCGCTTCCATCACGTTTCGACCGACGAGGTGTTCGGCGCCCTCGCACCGGGCGATGCCCCGTTTACCGAAACGACGCCGTATGATCCGCGCAGCCCCTATTCGGCGAGCAAAGCGGCGTCTGACCACCTGGTGCGGGCGTGGCACCATACCTACGGTCTGCCCAGCATCGTCAGCAACACCACCAATAATTACGGTCCCTGGCAGTTCCCGGAAAAACTGATCCCGCTGGTGCTGCTCAACGCACTGGAAGGCCGTCCGCTGCCGGTTTATGGCGACGGCTCCAATCAGCGCGACTGGATCTATGTCGAGGACCATGCGGCGGCGCTGCTCGAGGTGCTGCGGCACGGCACGCCCGGCGCCACCTATGCGATCGGCGCGCGCCAGCCGCGCAGCAATCTTGAGGTGGTACACGCCATCTGCGCCGCGCTGGATGCCCGCCTGCCCGATCCGGCCGGGCCGCGCAGCCGGTTGATCAGCTTCGTCACCGACCGGCCGGGGCATGATTTCCGCTACGAGATTGATCCGTCGCGGACCGAGGCGGCGCTGCACTGGCGCGCGCCGCATGATTTCACCACCGGCCTCGCCCGCACCATCGACTGGTATCTGGACAACCGTGCCTGGTGGGAGGCGATCCGGGCGGCCCGCTATGCCGGCCAACGCCTCGGCCGCGCCGCCGCGTGATGAAAAAGGGCATCATCCTGGCCGGCGGCTCCGGCACCCGACTGCACCCGATGACGCTGGCGTCGTCGAAGCAATTGCTGCCGGTCTATGACAAGCCGATGATCTATTACCCGCTGTCGGTGCTGATGCTGGCCGGCATCCGCGACATTTTGATCATCTCGACGCCTGACGACCTGCCGCAGTTCCGCCGTCTGCTCGGCGACGGGGGGCGTTTCGGCGTCGCCTTCACCTATGCCGAGCAGCCGAAGCCGGAGGGGCTGGCGCAGGCCTTCCTGATCGGCCGCGACTGGCTCGCAGGGCAGCCCTGTGCGCTGGTGCTCGGCGACAACCTGATCTTCGCCGACCATCTCTCGGTGCTGCTGCGCGCCGCCGCGGCGCGGCCGGTGGGGGCGACGGTGTTCGCCTATCAGGTGCGCGACCCGGAACGTTATGGCGTGGTGACGATGGCGGCGGACGGGCGGGCCATCGACATCGTCGAGAAACCGGCGGCGCCGCAATCGAACTGGGCGGTGATCGGGCTGTATTTCTACGACGCCCGCGTCTCCGATCTGGCGCGCGCGGTGCGGCCCTCGGCGCGCGGCGAGCTGGAGATCACCGACCTCAACCGGCTTTACATGGAGGAACAGACGCTGCACGTCGAGCGCCTCGGCCGCGGCTGCGCCTGGCTCGACGCCGGCACGCCGGACAGTCTGCTGCAGGCGGCGACCTTCGTGCAGACCATCCAGTCGCGCCAGGGCATGCTGGTCGGCTGCCCGGAGGAGGTGGCGTTCCGCATGGGCTGGATCGACGCCGCCGAGCTGCACCGCCATGCGCGGGCGCTCGGCAAGACCGAACTCGGCCGGGTGCTGGCCGATCTGGCGGACGGGCTGCACGCATGAAAGTCGAACGCCTCGCCATCCCGGACATCATCCTGCTGACGCCGCCGCGCTATGCCGATGCGCGCGGCTTCTTCTCGGAGACGTTCAACGCGCGCCGCGTCGCCGCCGCCGGCATCGAGGGGGATTTCATCCAGGACAACCAGAGCCTGTCGCTGCTCCCCGGCACCGTGCGCGGGCTGCACTGTCAGGTGGCGCCGCATGTCCAGGGCAAGCTGGTGCGCTGCGTGCGCGGCGCCATCTGGGATGTCGCGGTGGATATTCGCCACGGCTCGCCGAGCTATGGCCGCCACGTCGCCGCCGAGCTGAGTGCCGAGAACTGGTGCCAGTTGTGGATTCCCGGCGGCTTCCTGCACGGGTTCTGCACCCTCACCGCCGATACCGAGGTGATCTACAAAGTCACCGGCGATTATGACCGCGCCAGCGAGCGCGCGGTGCGCTGGGACGATCCCGACCTCGCCTTGCCCTGGCCGGTGTCGCAGGGCAAGGCGGTGCTGTCGGAGAAGGACGCGGTTCTGCCGCGCCTTGCCGAGTGCGACGTGTGGTTCCGGGTCTGAGCCGATGATCCTGGTGACGGGGGGAACCGGGCAGGTGGCGCAGGCGCTGGCGGGCGAGGGCGTGCGCGTCATCGGCAGGCCGGAGCTTGATTTCGACCGGCCGGACAGCATCGCCGCCTGCCTCGACGCGGCGCGTCCGGCGCTGGTGGTCAATGCCGCCGCCTATACCGCCGTCGATCGTGCCGAGACCGAGCCGGACGCCGCCTGGCGCGCCAATCGCGACGGCCCGGCCGCGCTGGCCGCGTGGTGCGCCGCGCGGGACGTGCCGCTGATCCACATTTCCACCGACTATGTGTTCGACGGGCTGAAGGGCGCGCCCTATGTCGAGACCGATCCGACCTGCCCGACCGGCGTGTATGGCGCAAGCAAGCTGGCCGGCGAACACGCGGTGCTCGGCGCCGGCGGGCGGGTGATCGTGCTGCGCACCGCCTGGGTCTATGCCGCAGTCGGCAAGAACTTCGTGTTGACCATGCTGAACGCGGCGCGGCGGACCCGGCAGGTGCGCGTGGTCGCCGACCAGCGCGGCTGCCCGACCGCCGCCGCCGATCTCGCCGCCGCCATCACCGTCATCGCCCGGCGTGTCGGCGCGGGATGGCAGGACGACTATGCCGGGGTGTTCCACGCCGCCGGCAGCGGCGCAACGACGTGGCACGGCCTGGCCGAGGCGGTGTTCGCCCGCGCCGCGCGCCACGGCCTGCCGCCGCCCGAGGTGACACCGATCGTCACCGCCGACTGGCCGACCCCGGCCCGCCGGCCAGCCGATTCGCGGCTTGACTGTGCGGCGCTGGCGCGCGTCTTCGGCATCGCCCTGCCGACCTGGGAGGACGGCGTCACCCGCACGGTGGACGCGGTATTCGCGTGACCAGCGCGGGAGCCGCGCATGTTGCGGTCCTGCTCTCAAGCTATAATGGCGCACGCTTCCTGCCGGCGCAGCTTGCCAGTCTGCGCGCCCAGACTTACCCGGACTGGACGCTGCTGTGGCGCGACGACGGCTCGGCCGACGAGTCGGCGGCGCTGCTGACCGCGTTTGCCGGCCCGCCGGTGTCGGCGGCGGCCGGGCGGCTCGGGGTGCGCGACAGTTTCCTGGCTCTGCTGCGCGCCGCGGTGCCACGGCTCGGGCCGGCCGATACGGTGGCGTTCGCCGACCAGGATGATGTCTGGCTGCCGGAAAAGCTGGCCCGCGGCATCGCCGCTCTGGCGCCGCTGCCGGCCGGCGAACCGGGAATGGTCTGCACCCGGCAGGTGCTGGTCGATGCGACGCTCGGCCGCATCGGCCTGTCGCCGCCGCTGCACAGCCCGCCGGGCTTCCCGGCCTCGCTGACGCAGAATCTCGCCACCGGCTGCACCATCATGCTGAACCGCGCCGCCGCCGCCCTGGTTGCCGCCAGTGTGCCGCCGGCGACCTCGCTGCATGATTGGTGGAGCTATGTACTGGTGACGGCGGCCGGCGGCACGGTGCTGATGGACGCGACGCCGCTGGTGCTCTACCGCCAGCATGGCGGCAACATGGTCGGCGCGCCGGGGCGGCTGTGGCGGCGCGGGCTGCTGGCGCTGCGGCGCGGGCCGGAGGCGTATATGCGGGTGTTCCGCGGCCATCTCGCGGCGCTGAAGGCGCAGCCGCAATTGCTCAGCCCGCCGGCGCGGGCGCAGGTGGCGACGCTTCAGGCGGCCCTGGACGGCGGCTGGCGGCAACGGCTCAGGGCAATGGCGCTGCCCGGGCTGCGGCGGCAGACGCCGCTGGAGACGCTGGTGTTCCGGCTGTGGTTCCTGCTGGGTTGAGCCAGCCGCAGGCGGCCAGCGCCGCGCGCATATGGTCGGGCGGCGGCGCCACGGCGCAAACCGGCGGCTCCAGCGGCAGGGTGATGGCGCGCGCCAGCAGTTGCAGCGGCCCGCCGCCGGCGCCGTAAATCGCGTCACCCAGCACCGGGCAGCCCAGTGCGGCGCAATGCGCCCGCACCTGATGCGTCCGCCCGGTGCGCGGCGCCAGTTCCAGCCAGGCGATGCCATCGCCGCGGCCCCGCAGCCGCCAGTCGGTGATCGCCGCCTGCCCGGCGGCGTCGCTGACCATGCGCCAGCCGTGCGGCGCGGTGACTTTGCGCAACGGCGCGGTGAGTGTGCCGGCGGCGGCGGCGGGGATGCCGGCGACCACCGCCCAGTAGGTCTTGCGCACCGTGCCGGCGGCAAACGCCGCCTGCGCCGCGTGCAGCGCTGCGCGGCGCAGGGCGACGACGAGGCAGCCGGCGGTGTCGGCATCCAACCGGTGCGCCAGCCATGGTCCGTCGCGCCGCCGGCTGAGGCCGGCGAAGGCATCCTCGACGCTGCGGCCGCCGCCGGGGCCGGGATGCACCTTCAGCCCGGCGGGCTTGTCGAGCACGACGAAGCGGGCGTCGCGGAACAGGATGGGAAGCTGCATGGCCGGCGCAGGTTGACAGGGGACGCGGCGCGGCGGAAGCGGCGGCGATGAAGCCCGACGTCATCTGCGGCGTTACCGCCGTCTCCGCCCTGTTCGCCCGCCGGCCGGAAGCGGCGCTGCGGCTGTTCTATGTCGCCGAGTTGCGCCAGGCCGCCGGACCCTGGTGCAAGCATCTGGCGGCGGCGCGCCGGCCGTACCGGATGGTGGAGGCCGAGGAACTGGCCAAGGTGACGGGCACGCCCCATCACGGCGGCATCGCCGTCGTCGCCGAGCCGCGGGCGATCGTTCCGTTCAACCCGGCGGCGCCGCCGACCGCCGATCTGCTGCTGGTGCTGGATGGCATCGGCAACCCGCATAATCTCGGCGCCATCGCCCGCAGCGCGGCGTTTTTCGGCGTCCCTGCCCTGCTGCTGCACGCAGTGCCCGGCGCGGCGCTGCCCTCGGACGCCGCCTACCGCACCGCCGCCGGCGGGCTGGAATGGCTCGACGTGTACGCCACCGAGGATCTGCCGGCGGCGCTGACGGCGCTCGGCCCGGCCTGGCGCACGGTCGCCGCGACGCTGACCCGACAGGCGCGCCCGCTGGTCGAGCTGAAGCGGGACCGGCCGATCGCGCTGGTGCTCGGGCATGAGGAACACGGCGTCGCGCCGGCGGTGCTTGCCGCCTGCCAGCAGCAGGTCAAGGTGGTCGGGGCGCGCCGGGTGCAGAGCCTGAACGTGGCGCAGGCGGCGGCGGTGTTCCTGCATTCCCTGTGCGGCTGAGGCATGGCAGGAAGGCGGTTATGCGCATCCACATCGAGAACGATCCCGACGACCCGCCGTTCATCATCGCGCCGCCGGCCTGGCAGCAGGCCGCCGCGGCTGCCGGCGAGCCGGCGCACGATGTGAGCTTCGGCCCGCTGCCCGCCCCCCTGCCGGAGGCGGCCGAACTGCTGGTCGGGCCGCCGGCGGCGCTGCGGCGGGTGCGCGAGCGTCTGCCGGCCGGTCTGCGGATGATCTTCGTCAACGCCACCGGGGTCGATGCGCTGGCCCCGTTCGGCTGGCTGCCGGCGGGCGTGACGCTGCTCAACAACCGCGGCACGCATGGCCCGAAGGCGGGCGAATACGTGGCGATGGCGGCGCTGATGCTGGCGGCGCGGCTGCCGGCGCTGCTGGCGGCGCAGCGCGACGGGCGCTGGCAACCGATCCCCTCGCCGGTGCTGGCCGGGCGCCATGCGGTGGTGGTCGGCACCGGCGATCTCGGCAGCGCCGGGGCGCGGCAGTTGCGCGCCCTCGGCGTGCGGGTGACCGGCGTGCGCACCCGCGCCGTGCCGCATCCTGATTTCGATGCGGTGGCCGCGGTGGCTGATCTCGACGCGCTGCTGCCGCAGGCGGATCTGCTGGTGCTGGCCACACCGCTGACCGCGGCGACGCGGCTGATGCTGGATGCGCGGCGCATCGCCCTGCTGCGGCCGGCGGCCGGCGTGATCAATATCGGCCGCGGCGCGCTGCTGGAGACCGCGGCGCTGTGCGATGCGCTCGACGCCGGGCGGCTGGCCGGCGCGGTGCTCGACGTGTTCACCGCGGAACCGCTGCCGCAGGACGCGCGGGTCTGGCGCACGCGCAACCTGATCGCCACGCCGCATGTCTCCTGCGACGACCCGACCACCTATACCGGCACCAGTCTGGCGATCCTGTTCACCAATCTGCGGGCGTGGCGGGCCGGAGTGGCGATGCCGAACGCGGTCAATCCGGCGCGCGGATACTGAGTGTCAGCCGCGCCGCTGCTGCGCCCGCCAGTGCTGCTCCAGATTGGCGATGAGCTGCGGGCTGAAATGGCACACCGCCTGTTCGCGCGCGTACACCGCCATGTACTCGCGGAACCGGTCGAGCGGCTCGGCGCCGATGCGCAGCGCCCGGCGGTTGCCGACGAGGCTGACCGCGCCAGAGCCGGTCAGCACCTCGACCACACGGGCAAGCGCCGCGTCCATCTCCGCCGGTGCCACGATCTCGTCGCAGATCATCCGGCCCTCGGCGGAGTCGCACTCCAGCCGACGGCCGTAGGAGATGAGCTGACGCGCGATCCGCTCGCCGGTGAAACGCGGCAGGCGCAGATTGGCGCAACCGGGGATGATCCCCTCCTTGCGCGCCGGCAGCGTCATGTAGGCGTCCTGCGCCGCCACCACGTAGTCCATGACCAGGAGAATCTGACAGCCGCCGCCGATGGCGAAGCTCTCGACCGCGGCGATCCAGGGTTTTTCGTGCGTCGCCCCGCGCGTGTCGTCGGGCGGCACTTCGGCGCTGGCGAGGCCGCGCAGCAGCTTGGCGACGGTGGCGAGTTCGCGGCGCAGAAACCACAGGAACGGAATGCGGCCCTGATAGAGATGCGTCAGGTTGATGCCGGCGGAGAACACGCGCGCCCCGGCATAGCGCGGCTGCGGCACCACATCGCCGCGCAGCACACAGGCCGCCGTGGCCGGATCGAGCGTGGCGAGGTCAACGGCGATTTCCACGTCATCGAGCGTCGCGTCGTCCTCGGCGTTGAGATAGCGCGGATTGCGCAGCGTCAGATGCGTGGCGTTGCCGACGCGGTGCAGCGTGGCGCCGGGAGAGTCCCAGCGTCCGTCGCGCAGCAGCGCCGGCAGATGCCGCTCCGTCGCCGGGTGCGCCAGCAGCATGGCGTGGCACAGATGCCGCCCGCACGCGGCATCGGCGAGAATATGGGCGAAGAAAATGCCCTGATCGGTCTCCAGCCCGTCCTTTTCCGCCTGCGGCAGCGCCGCTTCGGCGGCCACCTGGGCGCGCGTCGGCACGAGGCCGGGCAGCAGCTCGGCGGCGGTCCAGGCGACCGCGTCGATACGGTGCAACTGCCTCAGATCGTCGGTCAGCGCGCGGTACACCGCCGGCGCATGGCGCGACAGAAAATGCTCGCGCTGCGCCCGCGCGGTGGCGAGCAGGGCGGCGGCCTCCTGCGCCTGGGCGGCGCTGCGCTGTGGCCGGGCCGGCAGACGCACCCGCGCCGCCTCCGCCGCCAGCCAGAGTTTCGAGTATGCGGCGGCATCGGTGGCAAAGGCACCGGTCAGCTCTGGCAGCATCATGGCATCTCCCTGCGCCGGTCGATGACGCGGCGCGCCTTGCCGCCGGAGCGTTCGATGCTGCCGGGATCGGCGATGTCGATGGCAACGCTGATGCCGATTGTCGCCTTGATGCGATGCGCGAGATCGGCGGCGCAGGCAGCGGTGTCCTGCAGCGTGTCGCGCGGCTCGACGTGCAGCGTCATCGCATCGAGCCGGCCGCGGCGGTGCAGTTCGATGAGGTATTGTGGCGCGAGGCGCGCATCGGCGAGCACGAGTTGTTCGACCTGGCTCGGGAACAGGTTGACGCCGCGCAAGACGATCATGTCGTCGGAGCGGCCGGTGATGCGCTCCATGCGCCGCATCGTGCGTGCCGTGCCGGGCAACAGCCGCGTCAGATCGCGGGTGCGGTAGCGGATCAGCGGCATCGCCTCGCGGCTCAGTGTGGTGAAGACGAGTTCGCCGAAACTGCCGTCGGGCAGCGGCAGGCCGCTGACCGGGTCGATGATCTCGGGATAAAAATGGTCCTCCCAGATATGCGGCCCGTCCTTGGACTCGACGCATTCGCAGGCGACGCCGGGGCCCATCATCTCGGACAATCCATAGATGTCGGTGGCATCGAGGGCGAAGCCGGCTTCGAGTTCGGCGCGCATGCCGCTGGTCCACGGCTCGGCGCCGAAAATGCCGAAGCGCAGGCCGGTGGCGCGCGGGTCGATGCCCTGGGCGCGCATCTCGTCGAGGATGACGAGGGCATAGCTCGGTGTCGCCATCAGGATGTCGGGGCGCAGATCGCGGATGAGCTGCACTTGCCGCGGCGTCATCCCGCCGGAGGCGGGCACCACGGCGCAGCCGAGCCGCTCCGCCCCGTAATGCGCGCCGAGACCGCCAGTGAACAGGCCATAGCCATAGGCGACATGCACCAGCATGCCCGGCCGGCCGCCGGCGGCGTGGATGGAGCGGGCCATCAGCTCCGACCAGATGCGCACGTCATGCGCGGTATGGGCGATGACGGTGGCGGTGCCGGTGGTGCCGGAGGAGGCGTGCAGGCGCTGGACCTGCGCGCGCGGCACCGCCAGCAGGCCGAGCGGATAGGCGTCGCGCAGATGCTGCTTGGTGGTCAGCGGAAAGCGGCGGAGGTCGGACAGGTCGCGCAGTTCGTCGGGATGGATGCCGGCGGCATCGAAGGCGGCGCGGTAATGCGGCACATGGGCATAGGCATGGGCGAGGCTGCGGCGCAGCCGGGCGAGCTGCAGCGCTGCGAGTTCGTCGCCCGAGGCGGTCTCGATCGGGTCCAGGCCGGGCATTGGTTTCCTCCGCGCCGGCATGTTCGGCCGGCGGCGGGCAAACTGCAAGCGCAGCCGATCGCCGGGTGCGCGCGGCGTTGACCGGGGTGGTTGTCGCCGCAATCGGGCTGGTGGCATATCGGCAAGCCTGCTGCCAGCCGCGTCGCCGCTCTGCCGTTGCGTTCCCCGCTTGCCAGCGCCGCGGGCGCGGCCGACGATGCCGGATCATACACACTGGGGATTGGCGCATGTTCCTGCTGTCCGGCATCCTGATCATCGTCGTCGGCTTCTCCATCGGCCTCAACCCGCTGCTCGTCGTCGCCGTCGCCGGGCTGGCCACCGGCATCGCCGGCGGCCTGCATCCGCTCGACGTCATCGCCCTGTTCGGCAAGTCCTTCGTTGACAGCCGCTACATCGCCATTGTCTGGCTGGTGCTGCCGGTGATCGGTCTGCTGGAACGATCCGGGCTGCGTGAGCGGGCGCAATACCTGATCTCGCGCATTGCCGCGGCCAGCGCCGGGCGCATCCTGCTGCTCTATCTGGCGCTGCGGCAGATCACCGCGGCGCTCGGCCTGCTGACGCTCGGCGGCCACGCGCAGATGGTGCGCCCGCTGATCGCGCCGATGGCCGAGGCGGCGGCGGAAACCCGGCTCGGCGCGCTGCCGCCGCGCGTCGGTAACATGATCCGCGCCTATGCCGCGGCGACCGACAACACCGGCGCCTTCTTTGGCGAGGATGTGTTTCTCGCCGTCGGCTCGATTCTGCTGATCAAGGGATTCCTCCAGCAGAACGGCGTCGATGCCGAACCCTGGCGGCTGGCGCTGTGGGCGATCCCGACGGCGCTGCTCGCCTTCGTCATTCATGGCACACGGCTGCTGCTGCTCGACCGGCGGCTGAAGCGGGAGATGGCGCGATGATCCGCCTCGAATACGTCTATATCCTCGGCGGGCTGATGTTCGCCGCCTTCGCGGTGATGAACGCGCTCGACCGCACGCACACCAAATGGTGGCGCAACACGCTGTTCTGGGGCGCCTATGCGGTAACGTTCCTGTTTGGCTCCTACCTGCCGAACGTCGTCAACGGCGTGCTGGTGATCATCATGGTGCTGATCGCCGGTTTCGGCGGCATCGGCCGCGGCGCCGAACGCACCACCAGCCTGGCCGAACGGCAGGCATCGGCACGGCATTTCGGCAATCTGCTGTTCGTGCCGGCGCTGACCATCGCCGGGGTGGCGGTGTTCGGCACCGTGGTACTGAAATACGTGCAGATCGGCGGCGTGCCGCTGTTCGAACCCAAACAGATCACCCTGGTCTCGCTCGGGCTTGCCACCGTGGTTGCGCTGATTGTCGGCTACGTCATGCTGCGTCCGCCGGCGCTGGCGCCGATCGAGGAAGGGCGGCGGCTGATTGATCAGGTCGGCTGGGCGGCGGTACTGCCGCAGATGCTGGCGGCGCTCGGTGCGGTGTTCGCGGCGGCGGGCGTCGGCAAGGTGATCGCAACGCTGGTCGCGGCCTATATCCCGATCGACGTGCCGCTCGCGGTGGTTGCCGCTTACACCATCGGCATGGCGCTGTTCACCGTCATCATGGGCAACGCCTTCGCCGCGTTTCCGGTGATGACGGCGGGGATCGGGCTGCCGCTGATCGTGCATCACCTCGGCGGCAACGCCATCGTCATGTCGGCGATCGGCATGCTGTCCGGCTTCTGCGGCACGCTGATGACACCGATGGCGGCCAATTTCAACATCGTCCCCGCCGCCCTGCTGGAGCTGCCCGACCGCTACGCCGTGATCAAGGTGCAGGTGCCGACCGCCATCCTGATGCTGATCGGCAACACGGCGCTGATGTATTTCTTCGTCTTCCGCTAGCAGCGGGGGGGGCGGCCGGCCGACCCTCGCCGGGCCGGCGGGTTTTGGCCCCTTGCCGTTTACGGCAGGGATGGGCAATCATGCCGGCTTCGGGAGGGTCAGGAACGAATGGCGGAAACCGCCGACGTGCTCGTGCTGCACGGCATCGCCATGCGATTCGGGGCCGTGGTGGCGCTCGCCGGCGTGTCGTTCGCGGTGCGGCGCGGCGAAATCTGCGGCCTGATCGGGCCGAACGGCTCGGGCAAAACGTCGCTGTTCAATTGCATCAGCGGCTTCTACCGGCCGCAAGCGGGCAGCGTGCATCTCGACGGCCGGCCGGTCGGGGCGCTGCCGCGGCACCGCATGGCGGCGCTGGGCATCGGCCGCACCTTCCAGAATCTGGCGCTGTTCCGCAGCATGAGCGTGCGCGACAATATTCTCACCGGCGCGCATCCGCTTGGCCGCAGCGGATTTCTCGCCAATGCGCTGGCGCTGCCGGCGGCGGCACGCGACGAGCGGGCGGCACGGCAAAGTCTGGAGACGGTGCTGGACCTGCTGGATTTGCGCGCGGTGGCGGCGCTGCCGGTCGGGGCGCTGCCGTTCGGCACCGCCAAGCGGGTGGAAATCGCCCGCGCCCTGATCGCACGGCCAAAGCTGCTGCTGCTCGATGAGCCCGCCTGCGGGCTGAACCATTCGGAGGTCGATGACCTGTGCACCTTGTTGCTGCGCATTCGCGGCGAATTCGCCCTCAGTATTCTGCTGGTCGAGCACCATATGAGCCTTGTGATGCGGCTGTGCGACCACGTCGTCGCGCTCGCCGCCGGCACCTGCATCGCCGATGGCACGCCGGCACAGGTGCAGCGCAATCCCGATGTCATTCGCGCCTATCTCGGCGCCACGCCAGCCGATGCCCGCGCTGCTTGAGGTGCGCGGCCTCACCGCCGGCTATGGCGCCGGCGAGGTGCTGCACGGCATCGACATCGATGTGGCGAGCGGCGGTGTCACCGCCCTGCTCGGCGCCAACGGTGCGGGCAAGACGACGACCCTGCGGGCGATTTGCGGCATGCTGCAGCGGCGCGGCGAAATCCGCTTCGACGGGGCGCGCATCGACGCCGCGGCGACCCAGGCGATCACCCGTCGCGGCATCGCCCATGTGCCTGACGGGCGCGGCACCTTTACCGATTTGACGGTGGAGGAGAATCTGCGGCTCGGCGCCTATGTCCGGCGCGACGGCGGTGTTGCCGCCGACATCGCCGCCATGTTCGAGCATTTCCCGGTGCTGCGGGCACGGCTGCGCCAGACGGCGGGGCTGCTCTCCGGCGGTGAACAGCAGATGCTGGCGATTGCCCGTGCCCTGCTGTCCCGCCCGCGTCTGCTGCTGCTGGACGAACCGAGCTTCGGACTCGCCCCGCTGGTGGTGCAGCAGATCTTCGCCATCCTGCGGCGCATCCGTGCCGAGTGGAACATCAGCATCCTGCTGGTCGAACAGGATGCCAGCCTCGCGCTCGACTTCGCCGACCACGCCTGCATCCTCGATGCCGGCCGCATCGCCCTGGCCGGTCCCGCCGCGACGGTGGGCCGCGATGAGCAGGTGCGCCGCGTCTATCTCGGCTATTGACGCCGATGTCGGCGCTCCTGCACCAGACATTGTCGGGTCTCGCCACCGGCGGCATCTATGCGTCGGTGGCGCTGGCGCTGGTGATGGTCTATCGCGCCACCCGCCATCTCAATTTCGCGCAAGGCGAGATGGCGACCTTTTCGACCTATATCGCGCTGACGCTGATCCAGGCGGGCGTGCCTTACTGGGCGGCGTTCGCGCTGACCGTGGTGCTGTCCTTCGCCCTCGGCGTGGCGCTGGAGCGGCTGTTGCTGCGGCGCATGGCGCAGGCGCCCGGATTGTCGGCGGTGGGCGTTTCCATCGGCCTGCTGCTGATCTTCAACGCGCTCAGCGGCTGGCTGTTCGGCTATACCGTCAAGCAGTTTCCAAGCCCGTTCGAGGGCCGCAGCGGCGGCGTGCTCGGCGGCCTCGTCTCCGGCCATGAGCTTGGCATGACCGCGGTAACGGTGGTGTTGTTGCTGCTGGTCTATGGGTTTTTCCGCTTCACCCGGCTGGGCCTTGCCATGCGTGCTGCCGCCGGCAACGCCGAATCGAGCCGCCTCGTCGGCATCGACGTCGGCTGGACGCTGGCGATCGGCTGGGGCATGGCGGCCTCGCTTGGCGCCGTCGCCGGAATGATGGTGGCGCCGCTGGTGTTTCTCGACCCCAACATGATGTCCGGCGTGCTGCTCTATGCCTTTGCCGGCGCGCTGCTCGGCGGCATCGACAATCCGTTTGGCGCCGCGGTCGGAGGCTTCGCCGTCGGCGTCATCGAAAATCTCGGCGGTGCCTATATCGTCGGCACCGAGTTGAAACTCACCCTGGCGCTGGTCATCATCGCCGCGGTGCTGGTGCTGCGCCCGGCCGGGCTGTTCGGCCGTGCCGTGGTGGTGCGGGTATGAGCCGGCTGGCCGCGGTCGGCGTCGCCGTGCTGCTGATCGCGCCGGCGTTCGTGCTCAGCGGCTATCACCTGTTCCAGACGACGATGCTGGCGGTCTATGCGCTGGCCATACTCGGGCTCGACCTCGTCACCGGCACGACGGGTCAGGTCTCGCTTGGTCATGGCGCGTTCTACGCCATCGGCGCCTATGTCACGGCGATCCTGATGGCCAGTTTCAACTGGCCCTATTGGGCGACGCTGCCGGTTGCCGGCGCGGTCTGCGCGGCGCTCGGCTTTGCCATCGGGTTGCCGGCGCTGCGGCTGCGCGGCCCGTATCTGGCGCTGGTGACGCTGGCGCTGGCCGCCGCCGTGCCGCAGATCCTGCGCGCCAAGGCGCTAGAAACCTGGACCGGCGGCGCCCAGGGCATCGTGCTGAGCGGGCCGGAGGTGCCGGCGCTGCTGCCGCTGTCGGCCGACCAGTTCCTTTATCTGTTCGTGCTGGCGATTGCCGCGTTGCTGTTTCTGGCGGCGCATCTGCTGCTGCGCGGGCGGATCCGGCGCGCCATGGCGGCGATCCGCGACCACCCGCTGGCCGCCGAGGCGGCCGGCATCGATGTCGCGGCGATCAAGACACGTGCCTTCGCCATCAGCGCGCTGTTCACCGGCATTGCCGGCTCGCTTGGCGCGCTGGTGGTGCAGTTCGTCGCCCCCGACAGCTTTGAAGTGATGCTCTCCATCGCCTTGTTTGTCGGCCTCGTCGTCGGCGGCACCGGCTCGCTGCCGGGTGCGGTGGCGGGCGCCGGCTTCGTCCTGTTCGTGCCAAATCTTTCAGAGCTGGTCAGCAAGAGCGCGCCCGGCGTGGTCTATGGCGTGCTGCTGGTGGCGGCGCTGTTCGTCATGCCGTCCGGCGCCGCCGGTGCGCTGCGCCGTCTCGTCGCGTCCCGCCGCCGCGCGCGGCCCGATACCGCATAAAGGAGGACATGGATCATGCTGACCAGAAGAACGCTGCTTCAGGGCACCGCCGCCGCGTCGCTCGTGCCGGCCGGCCGCGCCCTCGCCGCCGACATGCCCGGCGTTACCGCGAGCGAAATCCGCATCGGCAACACCAATCCGCACAGCGGCCCGGCATCCGCCTGGGGCGTCATCGCCACTGCCGAGGCGGCGTATTTCCAGATGATCAACGACCAGGGGGGCATCAACGGGCGCAAAATCGCCTTCCAGTCGCTCGACGACGGCTACAGCCCGCCGCGCACCGTGGCGCAGACGCGCAAGCTGGTCGAAGAAGACGAGGTTTCCTTCATGTTCAACGGCCTCGGCACCGCCTGCCAGACCGCCGTGCGGCAATACCTGAATGCGAAGAAGGTGCCGCAGCTTTTCGTCGCCACCGGGGCCGACAAGTTCGGCGACCCGCAGCATTTTCCGTGGACGATGGGCTGGAACCCGAGCTACCGCACCGAAGCGGCGATCTACGGCAAATACCTGGTGCAGGAAAAGCCGAACGCCAAGGTCGGCGTGCTCTACCAGAACGACGATTTCGGCAAAGACTATCTGCTCGGCCTCAAGGATGGCATGGGCGAGCATTACGCCAGCATGGTGGTCAAGGAGGTCTCCTACGAAAGCACCGACCCGACGATCGACAGCCAGGCGATCAGCCTGCAATCCGCCGGCGTCGATGCCGTGGTGACCGCAGCGCTGCCCAAGATCGCCGCCCAGATGATCCGCAAGATCGCTGATCTGAACTGGCATCCGCTGCATATCATGAGCAACGTATCGGTCTCCGTCGCGGCGGTGCTGATCCCGGCCGGGCCGGAGAAGGCGATCGGCATGCTGACCGCCGCCTATCAGAAGGACAATTCCGATCCGCGCTGGGTCAACGATCCGGGCATGGAGGAATGGCGCGGCTTCATGAAGAAATATCTGCCCAGCGCCGATCTCGCCGACGCCAATTTCGGCTATGGCTTCGCCACCGCCGGCACCATGGCCCATGTGCTGCGCCAGTGCGGCGACGATTTGTCACGCGCCAATGTGATGAAACAGGCCGCCAGCATCAGCGGATTGCAGGCACCGACCTTCCTGCCCGGCGTGCTGATCGCCACCAGCCCGAGCAACTTCCACCCGATCCGCGCCATGCAGATGCAGAAATGGGACGGCGCCGCATGGCAATTGTTCGGCCCGGTGATTACCGCCTGAGCCGCCGGCCTGCACCCTCTCCCGCCGGCGGGAGAGGGTGGCGCCGGGACACTCGCGGGCGTCGGCGACGGATCACCAACGCGCGCGGCCCGCTCAATTCACCGCGGCGAGTTGCCGCAGATGGTGGTCGCTGTCGCCAAACAGCGACTCGATCATCGTCAGTCGCTTGAAATAATGCCCGGCCTTGTAGTCGCGCGTCATCGCGATGCCGCCGTGCAACTGGATCGACGCCTGACCGAGCGCGCGCGAGGAATCGTTCATCTGCACCTTCGCCGCGGCCAGCGCCGCCCGCCGTTGCGCCGCGTCCGGTGCCTCTGCCATCATCGCCGCATACATCGCCATCGACCGCGCCTGTTCCAACTCGACCAGCATATCCGCGGCGCGGTGCTGCAACGCCTGAAAACTGCCGATGGCGACGCCGAATTGCTGGCGGGTTCGGAGATATTCGACGGTGATGTCCTGCAGCACCGTCATCGCCCCGACCGCTTCGGCGGCGAGCGCGGCGATGGCAGAATCGGTCACCTGCTCGATCAACGGCAGGGCAGCATCGGCCGCGCCGATCATCGCCGACGCCGCCACGCGCACGCCGTCGAAGACGATCTCGGCGGCGCGCAAGCCGTCCTGGGTCGGATAGCCACGCCGCAGCACGCCGGGCGCCGCCGCATCGACGAGGAACAGGCTGATCCCCTGCCCGTCCCGCCGCGCCCCGGCGGTGCGCGCACTCACCACCAGCAGATCGGCCGAGTCGCCGTGCAGCACGACGCCTTTTCCGCCGTGCAGGACGAAGCCGCTGCCCTCGCGCCGCGCCGTCGTGGCGACGTCGAACAGGTCATAGCGCGCCTGCCGCTCGACATGGGCGAACGCCATGCGCAGGTCACCGGCGGCGATTTGCGGCAGGATGCGCGCCCGCTGCGCCGCGTCGCCGCCGAGCCGAACGATGCCGCCGCCAAGCACCACCGTCGCCAGATAGGGTTCGACCACCAGCCCGCGCCCGATCGCCTCCATGACGATCATGGTTTCCACTGGCCCGCCGCCGAATCCGCCATCCGCCTCGGCGAACGGCATCCCGAGCAGGCCAAGCCCGGCATAGCGCGCCCACAGCGCGGCGCTCCACCCCGCCGGTTCCGCCTGATAGGTCTTGCGCTGCTCGAAATCGCCATAGGCATCGGCAATCAGGCGATCGACGCTGGTCTTGAGCAGAAGCTGCTCGTCGCTGAAATCGAAATCCATGTCAGGTCCTCACAGGCCCAGGAATGCCTTGGCAATGATGTTGCGCTGGATTTCGTTCGAGCCGCCGTAGATCGACACTTTGCGGTTGTTGAAATAGGCCGGCGCGGCATAGGGCGCCCAGTCGGGCGCCACCGCGGGCGCGTTGGACAGGTCGTCCGCCGCGTCGGGCAGCGGCAGGGCGTATGGGCCGGCGATGTCCTTCAGCAACTCGGCCGTCGCCTGCTGCAACTCCGAGCCGCGGATTTTCAGGATCGACGAATTGGGATCGGGCTTGTCCGATCCCTGCGTCGATCCGGCAACGACGCGCAACTGAGTGATTTCCAGCGCCTTCAACTGCACTTCCAGGCGCGCGACGCGCATGCGGAATGCGGCATCGTCCCACAGCGTGCCTTGGCCCGACGGCGTCTCGCGCGCAAGCTGCTTCGCCCGCGCCACCCGCTCCTTGGACAGGCCGACGCGGGCGATGCCGGTGCGTTCATTGCCGAGCAGGAACTTGGCATAGTCCCAGCCCTTGTTCTCGACGCCAACGAGATGCTCCGCTGGCACCCGCACGTTGTCGAAAAACACCTCGTTGACCTCATGCGCATCGTCGATGGTGATGATCGGCCGCACGGTGATGCCCGGGCTGGTCATGTCGATCAGCAGAAAGGAGATGCCCTGCTGCTTCTTCGCCGTTCGGTCGGTGCGCACGAGGCAGAAGATCCAGTCGGCGTATTGCGCCAGTGTGGTCCAGGTCTTCTGGCCGTTGACGACGTAGTGGTCGCCGTCCCGCTCGGCCCGCGTCTTCAGCGAAGCGAGGTCGGAGCCTGCGCCCGGCTCGGAAAATCCCTGGCACCACCAAATGTCGATATTCGCCGTCGGCGGCAGGAAGCGCCGCTTCTGCGCCGCGCTGCCAAAGCGGGCGATCACCGGGCCGACCATCTGGGTGTTGAACGGCAGCGGCGGCGGCACCGCCGCGCGCTGCATCTCCTCCTGGAAAATGTAGCGCTGCACCACGCTCCAGTCCTGCCCGCCCCATTCGGCCGGCCAGTGCGGCACGGCCCAGCCGCGCGCGTTCAAAATGCGGTGAGCGGTGACGATGTCCTGCTTCGTCAGATGACGACCCTCGGACACCAGCCGGCGGATGTCCGCCGGAATCGCAGTTTCAAAGAACGCCCGCACGCTATCGCGGAACGCCAGTTCCTCGGCGGTGAAGCGCAGGTCCATCGTGGTCTCCTCAGGCGTCCGCCGCCGCGCTGCCGCGGCGGCGGGGCGCGGTACTACGCGATCTCGATCAGCCCGGCGGCACCCATGCCGCCGGCGACGCACATCGTCACCACCGCGCGCTTGGCCCCGCGCCGCCGCCCCTCCAGCAGCACATGCCCGACCAGCCGCGCCCCGCTCATGCCGAACGGATGGCCGATCGAGATCGCCCCGCCATTGACGTTGAGCTTGGCCGGGTCGATGCCGAGCCGGTCACGGCAATAAATCGACTGCGAGGCGAATGCCTCATTCAGCTCCCACAGGTCGATGTCATCGACCGTCAGGCACATGCGGCTGAGCAGGCGCGGCACCGCGAACACCGGCCCGATGCCCATTTCCTCCGGCTCGCAGCCGGCGACGGCGAGGGCGCGGAACGCGCCGAGCGGGGTCAGGCCGCGCCGCGCCGCTTCGGCCGACGACATCATCACGCAGGCCGAGGCGCCGTCGGACAACTGGCTGGCATTGCCGGCAGTGATGAACTGGCCTTCGCGCACCGGCTTGAGCTTGGCCAGCCCCTCGGCGCTGGTGTCGGGCCGGTTGCCCTCGTCGCGCGCCAGCGTCACCTGTTCCAGGCGTGTCTCGCCGGTCGCCTTGTCGGTGACGCTCTGCATCGTGGTGATCGGCACGATCTCATCGGCGAAGCGGTTGGCCTGCTGCGCCGCCGCGGTGCGGCGCTGGCTTTCCAGGGCAAATTCGTCCTGCGCCTGGCGGCTGACGCCGTAGCGTGCGGCGACCAGATCGGCAGTTTCGATCATCGTCGCATAAATGCCCGGCGTGTGCTCCTCCAGCCAGGCGTTGCGATAGTGGTTGCGGTTGACGGTCGGCTGCACGAGGCTGATCGACTCGACGCCGCCGGCCACCGCCACCGGCACGCCATCAATGACGATCCGCTTCGCGGCGCCGGCAATCGCCTCCAGACCAGAGGCGCAGAACCGGCTGACCGTGACCGCCGCCGACTGCACCGGAATCCCGGCGCGCAGTGCCCCGTGACGGGCGACGTTGCCGCCGGTGGCGCCTTCCGGGTAGCCGCAGCCGATCACCACTTCCTCGATCTCCGCCGGCTCGATGCGGGCGCGCTGCAGGGCGGCGGCGATGGCGTGCGCGGTCATATCGGCGCCGTGGGTGGCGTTCAGCGCGCCGCGGAAGGCGCGGCCGATCGGCGTGCGGGCGGTGGCAACGATGACGGCTTCGGTCATGCGGACACTCCTGGAGCGTTGATCTGGGTCGCCCTGGCGGCTTCCTCGTCGCGCAGCGCGCGCGCCAACAGCTTGCCGGCCGGGCTGCGCGGCAAGGCGTCGCGCAGTTCAAGTGCGGCGGGCATTTCGTGCCGTCCGATCCGCTCGGCGAGAAATGCGCGCAATGTCTCCAGCGTCAAGGGTGCCGCGCCTTGCCGCAGGGTGACGAACGCCTTGGCCGCCTGCCCGCGATACGCATCGGCGATGCCGATGACGATGACCTCGGCCACGTCGGGATGCTCGTAGATGGCGTTCTCGATCACCGTCGGATAGACGTTGAAGCCGCCGGAGATGATCATGTTCTTCTTGCGGTCGAGAATGCGGCACAGCCCGTGCGCGTCCATCGCGCCGATGTCGCCGGTGAGGAAATATCCGTCATGGAAGGCGGCGGCGGTTTCCTCCGGCCGGTTCCAGTAGCCGGCAAACACGTTGGGCCCGCGGATGGCGAATTCGCCGATCTCGTCCGGGCCGAGCACGCGCCCCGGATCGTCACGATCGACCACGCGCATGTCGAGGCCGGGCAGCGGAATGCCAATCAGTCCCGGCCGCGGCGTCGCCGCTTCGGGAATGCGGGTGCCGGCGGGCGAGGTTTCCGTCATGCCCCAGCCGCCGCCGAGCCGCTGCCCGATCAGCCGCTCGACCCGCTGCTCGACCTCGAACGGCAGCGGCGCGCCACCGCAGGTGGCCAGTTCGAGCGAGGAGAAATCGGCCCCCGCCGCATCCGGATGGTTGACCAGCGCGATGAACATGGTCGGCACGCCGGCGAACGCCGCCGCCCGCTTGCGCGCGATGTCGTCGATCAGCGTTGCGACATCGAAGCGCATGTGCAACAGCAATTCGTTGCCCTCGGCAAGCTGGCGCAGCAGCAGCGTGGTCAGTGCGTAGATATGAAACAGCGGCAGCACCGCAATGACGCGCTGCGGCAACCCGCTCCGGCCCTGTCCGCCATCGGTCCAGTTGCGGTAGATGCTGACGGCGGCAGTCAGATTGCCGTGCGTCAGCATCGCCCCCTTGGGCATGCCGGTGGTGCCGCCGGTATATTGCAGCAGGCAGACATCGTCGGGCACGATCACCGGCCAGTGCGGCGGCGGCGGCGCCTGTGGCAACGGCCGCAGCCGCGCGTCGTAGGCCACCGGCAGCGGCGCGACGTCGCCCGGTCCCCAGTGCGCATCGTCACCGATCAGCACATGATCGACGGCACCCTGCGCCAGCAAGGCCAGCGCCGCCGGCAGCATGCCGGGCAAATTGGTAGTGATCAGCGTACGCGCGCCGCTGTCGGCAAGCTTTAACGCCAGTTCGCGCGGCGCGTCGAGCGCGGAGAGATGCACCAGCCGCGCCCCGGTGCGCGCCGCGCCGAAGAAGGCGATCGGATGCCACGGCGTATTCGGCAGATAGAGCGCCACCGTGTCACCCCGGCCGACACCCATCTCCAGCAGCCCGGCGGCGGTTTGGTCGGCGGCGGCGGCGAGGTCGTGATAGGTGATGCGCTGCTCGCGGAACGCGATGGCCGGTCGCTCGGCGAAGTCGGCGGCGGCCTGCTGCAGCAGCGCCGGCACGCTGCCCTGGACCACCTTGGCGCCCCAGTCGGCGGCGTCGGGAAAGGCGATGTGCCAGGGCCGCCGGGCGGCCGGATCGTGGTTGGACGTCACGTTGATGTCTCCCTGCGCGCACTCTGCCCGCCGGCCGGGGCGGCGGCAAGCCGCACCTGGGGGCGCCGCGCCCACGCTGCCGCCGCACCGCATGAGGGTCGCGGAGTTCATCGCCCGCGGGCCGTTGCGCGATGGCGCGCGGTAACCTGCTCCGCCGCCAGCGACAGCGTCGCGGTGGCGGACCCGGTGACGCCTATCGCCGCCCGGGGCCGACCTGAGCCAGTTCCTCGGGCAGCACCGCGGCGATCATCGCCAGCACCTCGGCCACCTGCCGCCGCCGCCAGCCATCGGCGCCGTCCAGCAGGTGCGGCAAGGCCGCGCGGAACTGCGCCGCCTCCTGCAGCAGCAGTTCGCGCCAGCGGGTGCGGAAGATGCGGGGCGCATCGTGCATCAGTTGCGCCCGCTCGGCGGCCGGCAGCCGCGCCACGGCGAAGGTCTCGACATGCGCATAGGCGGTGGTGATCAGCGGCACCATCCAGCGCAATTCGGCGATGCTGTCATCGAGCGGCAGGCCGCGCTGCGCCGCCTCGGTCATCGCCCGGGCGATGCGGCGCACCGGTTTGCCGGGATCGCGGCGCAGATAGAGCAGTTCCGGCACATGGCGGATTTCCCCGTACAGCGCCAGCTCGGCCAGCGCCGCATGGTCCCACCCCGCGGTCGGCCGGAACCGCGCCAGTTGCGCCACCGCCGCACGCCGGTACACGCCCCAGAAGCTCGGCGCGCTGGTATAGCGGGTCATCACGCTGCGCGCCCGCGCCAGCCGGTCCGGCCCCACCGCATGCAGCCGGTGGGTGGCCGGATAGACCGACTGCACCACCCCGTCACCGCCGAACACCAGCCCGCCGGCATGGCACATGGCGCATTCGGGATACGCGCGCAGCACCGCCATCGCCTGGGCGACGAAGTCGGGCGCCAGCAGGTCATCGGCGGTCTTCGGCATGACGAACTCCGCCGCACCGCAGGCGAAGGCACGCTCGCAATTCGCCGTCAGCCCGATATCGACCGGCGCGCGCAGCAACCGCAGCGCATCGCCATAATGCCGCACGATCTCCACCGTGCGATCGGTGGAGGCGTTGTCGAGCACGGTCAGCGTCAGCGCCGGCCAGCTCTGCGCCAGCACGCTTTCGATCGCGGCGGCGATGGTCGCCTCGCCGTTGCGCACGAACAGCGCCACATCAACCGTCGGCGTCATGCGCAGGCATCCCGCCACATCGCCCGCAGCGCGTCACCGAGGGCGCGGCCGAAGCGCGGCGCATCACATAGCGGGCTGGCCGCCATGCGCGGGCGCAAATCCCCGCGCAGTGCCGCCAGCCGGTCGCGGTCGGCGGCGCGGCGCACGGCGATCTCGACATACGCAGCGCGGTCGGCGGCGACCCAGTCGGTCAGCCCGACATTGCTCAGATGCGACAATGAATGGCGTGAGGCGAAGCTGCCGCCCGGCAGCGTCACCACCGGCACACCCATCCACAGCGCCTCGCAGGTGGTCAGGCCACCGGAATAGGGGAACGGGTCGAGCACCACATGCGCCGCCGCATGCGCCGCCAGATGCGCGCGATGCGGCGTGGCGCCTTGCAGATCGAGCCGGTCGGCGGCGATGCCCTCGGCGGCGAAGGCAGCGGCGATGCGCGCCGCGGTCGCCGGATCGCCGAACTGGTTGGCCTTCAGCAGCAGCCGCGATTGCGGCACCCGGCGCAGGATCGCCGCCCAGGTGGCGATCACCAGCGGGGTGATCTTCGCCAGGTTGTTGAAACAGGCGAAGGTCGTTTCGCCCTCCGGCAGCGGTGCAACCTCGGGCGCCTGCACCGGCGGAGTGTAGCAGACATAGCCGTCCGGCATGCGGAACAGCCGTTCGGTGTAGAAGCATTCGGTGCCGGCCGGGGTCTGCCAGCGATCGGTCAGCATCCAGTCGATTGCTGCCAGCCCGGTGGTGGCCGACTGGTTGCCGACCCATTTGACCTGCACCGGCGCCGGCCGCTCGGCGCAGGCGGCGAGCATGCCGTCATCGCCCCAGCCGCCGAGATCGATCAGCACGTCGATGCCGCGCGCCCGCACCCGCGCCGCGACCTCCGCCGGCGGTCGCAGCACGACCTCATGCCACTCGGCGGCGACGGCAGCGAAGCGGCGCTGCAGCGGGTCGGCGGAGGGCGCCTGAGCAAAACAGACCAGCTCGAACGCCTCGGGATCGAGATGCTCGAAACCGGCGACGGTCAGCCAGCCGACCGGATGGGTGCGCAGCTTCGGCGACAGCAGCCCGAGGCGCAGCCGCCGCCCCGGATCATGCGCCAGGACGCCGGCGGCCGGGCGCGGCGGCAGCGTCGCCGCGGCGCGCTCGGCGATGCTGCGCAGCGCCGCCGCATCGTCCTCGGCATAGACCAGCGCCGCCGCCAGGGTGCGCCAGGCGAGATGCATCTCGGGCGCCAGCTCGCCCGCCCGCCGCGCCGCCGCGACGCCTGCGCGCTGCTCGCCGAGCAGCACCAGCGCATTGGCGAGATTGCACAGACACTCGGGAACCTCGCCAATCTCGGCGATCAGGTCGGCGAGCAGGTCGCGGGCTTCGGCGTAATGATGGATGCGGGTCAGCGCCGCCGCCAGATTGTTGCGCAGCGCGATGTCGCCCGGCGCCAGGTGCAGCGCCCGGCGCAGCGCCGCCACCGCGGCATGCAAACGCGGGGTGCGCAGCAGCGCCTCGGCCAGCGCCAGCGCCGGCTCGGCCGCGTCCGGCGCCAGCGTCGCCGCCAGCGCCAGCGTATCCGCCGCCTCGTTGGCGCGGCCGAGCCAGTGCAGCAGCGCCCCGCGCGCCGTCGTGGCAGCGGCGTCGAGCGGGTCGGCCGCGCTCAGCCGAACCAGCTCCGCCGCCCCCTGCCCCGCCGCCTGTGCCGCCTGGGTCCGCCGCAGGGCATAGCCGATCACCTCCGGGCGCAGCCGCGCCGCCTCGGCATAGGCGGCGGCGGCAAGCGCGGGGTCGGGCGTGGCGCGGCCGAGCGCGTCCCACGCCTCCGCCCGTGCCGGCGCCAACGCGCAGCCGCGCAGCAGCAGACGCCGCGCCGGCTCGCGCTCACCGGCCACCAGCAGCAGCGCCGCCAGCCCGATCAGCGCCTCCACCCGATCGGGGTTGATGGTCAACGTGCGTTCATAGGCGGCACAGGCGCCGGCCGCATCGCCGGCCCGCCGCAGACTCTCGGCGAGCCGCAGCGGCGGCTCGTCCCAGCCGGGATGCTCGCCGGCCAGCGCCTGCATGGCGCTGCGGCCGTCGTCACCGAGCCGGTCTTCCGCCAGCGCCAGATTGAGCCGCGTCGCCGGCGAGTGGTCGCCGCCCGCCGTCGCCGCCGCCAGCGAGTCGCGGGCGGCCGGCCAATCCGCCGTCGCCAGCCGCGCCATGCCGCGCACGGCGTGATCTTCCGCGTCCTGCGGCGCGGTCAGCAGGGCCAGTGCCCCGGCATGGTCGCCCCCGGCGAGCCGCGCCAGCGCCCGCTGCGCGAGGCGGCTCATGCCGGGCGCTCCAGCAGGCCGATCATACCGGGCACCGGCGCGTCGTGTTCGAAGCGCACCACCTCGGCGCGCAGCAGCACCACCGACAGCCCGGCGGCGGCGGCGGCGGCCGCGAGATGGGCGGGCGCATGGGCAAACCGCCCCTGCGGGCCGAGCCGCCAGCCCGCCGCCTCGCCGGGCAGCGTCTCGGCCGAGAACAAAAACCGCCCGCCGGGCGCCAGCCGCGCCGCGACGCCGCCGAACAGCGTCACCAGACTGCCGAAATAGGGCAGCACGTCGCCGGCCAGCACGAGGCCGAAGCGGCGCCGTTCGGCGGCCAGATAGGCCGGCAGATCGGCCTCGAACAATTCGGCATAGAGGCCGCGCGCCGCCGCCGCGGCGAGCATGCGCGGCGCCAGATCGACGCCGATGAACGTCCCGAGGTTGAGGTCCGACAGCGCCACCGCCATCAGCCCGGTGCCGCAGCCGAGATCGAGCACCGGCCCGCGCGCCTCCGCCAGCAGCGCCCGCGCGACACCCGGAATGCGATAGCCGAGGCCAAGCAGGTGCAGGTCGAAATGCGCCGCATAGCCGTCGAACACGACGCGGATATAATCGGCCGGGGCGCGCCCGAGGTCGCGCGCCAGTCCCGACGCCGCGGCGAGGTGGCGGACATAGAGGTCCTCCGGCGCCAGCGCCAGCGCCGCCGCATAGGTCGGCGCCGCCGCCGCATGCCGGCCGAGGCTGGACTGCGCGTGGCCGAGCAGCCCGAGCACGCAGGCATCGGTCGCCCCTTCGGCGCGCGCCGCCTCGCCGAGTGCCACCGCATTGGCGAAGTCGCGCTGCCCGACCAGCAGCAGCATTGCCGCGGCGGTCAGAAGTGGGTCACGCGCCGGGCCTTGCGTCAAGGTCACCAGCGCCGCCGCCGTATCGCCGCACGCCGCCTGCGCCGACGACAGCGCCAGCCGCACCGCGACATCGCCCGAGCGCAGCGCCAGTGCCGCCAGCAGATGCGCCCGCGCCGCCGCCGCGCCGCCGCTCTCCAGCAGCATCCGCCCGAGCAGCAGCCGCAGCGCCGGCGCCTGCGGAAACGTCGCCACGCCGCGGTCGAGCAGCGCCCGCGCCTCCGCCGTCCGGCCCTCCTCGATGGCGAGCAGCGCCTCGACTTCCCACAACTCGGCCGAGGCTGGCGCGATCCGCGCCACCGCGCTCAGCAGCGGGCGGGCGGCGGCGAGGCGGCCGGCATCGACCATGCGGCGCAGATGGCGCACCAGGGCCGGCACATCCTGTGCCGGGGCAACGTGTGACATGGGACAACTCCCGTTCTGGGATGGCGTGTCGGCATCAGGCGACGATCCCGGCGGCCTGGATCGCCAGGCTGTCCATGCTCGGTGCGGTCTGCGTCGTCGCTGCCTGCTGCTGCATATTCAGCAGATACTGGTCGGTGATGGTCTGCACGAATTTGGGGTCGGAGAAGCGGCTGATGTCGATTTGCGAAGTGATCGCCAGACCCTGCGCGGTGAGGTCCTGGAAGGCGATCTGCAGGGGGATGTTGAGCGCCGTGGTGACGACGCTGCGCATCGTCGGATCGCCGAGGATCTGATCGACCGAGGTGATGGTGCTGGCGCTGGATAGGAAGCTCAGCGCATTGGACAGGCCGGGCGTGGTGGTGTTGAGCGAATTCAGCCAGGTCTGCTGGGCATAGTTGTCGGTGATGGTGGCGATCACGCTCGGCGTCTGGATCACCGACAGGCCCTGGGTGGCGAAGTTGTAGGTCTGGTTGACCGTCTTCCAGCGCGTGTCGCTCAACTGATTGACCAGTGACGCGGTGTTCGACGGATCGGACAGCAATGCCTGCGAGGCCAGCGCGGTGAAGCCGATCTGGTCGCTCATGCCGCTGGCCGTCAGCAGCACTTTCATCACCGCCGGATTGGCCAGCAATTGCGCCGGCGAGGTGGCGCTGTTCACTCCCTGGGTAAAGGCGGCGATGTCGCGCGCGATGGCCGGTTGCGCCGCCACCTGCGCGACATCCTGAGTCTGCTTCTGCTGCGCGATCTGCAGCGCCTGCACCGGATTGCCGCCGGACGCGCTGCTGCCGTACAGCGCCGACAGGATCGGGTCGGTGATGCCGGCGGCGCCGGTGAACAGCGACAGCAGACCCGACATCGCCGCTACCCCGCGCGATCCAGGCCGGCGGCGATATTCTCGTTGACGGCAACGAGAAAGCCGAAATCCGGGGTGGTGCTGCGCATCTCGCGCTGCACCGCCAGGCCAACCGAAATGATCGAGGCGCGCAAGCCTTCCGGCAGCGCGTTCGCCGGGTCGCGCAACAGGTCGATCACCATCGTCCACAGCCGCTCATTGTCGGCCAGGGCGCGCGAGCGGGCGACGCCGTCGCGTTGCGCGGCGCGGCGCAGGGCGGCGCCGACGCCGCGAAACAACTCGGCCTCCTGCGCCCGCGCCGGTCGCGCATCGGCGGCGGCAGCATAGGCGCGCATCGCCTGACGCTGAGCGGATGTCTGCATTTTGCGATCTCCAATAAGCCGCCTGCTATTCAGGCTGGACACGACCGAGCACGGCATCCTCGTGGCGGATGATGCGGCGCGCCAGCTTGAGCGCCTGGTAGCACTGATCGGTCTCGGCGAGCGCCAGCGCGCGGCCGAGAATCTCGCGCACCAGTACCGAAGTGGTGGCACCGGAAAATTGCGCGATCAGGCCGCGGGCGGCACCAAGGCCGGTGGCCCGCTCCGCCTCGGTGCCGATATAGGCCGACTGCAGCGCAAAGTAGATGCGCCGCGCCGGGCTGTCGGCCTCCTCCGGCGCCATGATCTGCTTGCCGAACAGAAAGCGCGCATGCGCCGTCAGTTCGATGCGTGACTTGGTACGGAAGCGGATCGGCGCGCCATTGACGATCATTGTATCGCCCTGACGTAGTTCCAGAACCAGCGTGGACATGCGCCCCCTCGATCTTGCCGGATGGGCGCATGGCCCCCTGCCCTCGCCGCGATGCTGCGCGGGCGCGCATATCAGCGGAACAGGCTGAGCAGGCTGGATGGCGCCTGATTGGCGATCGACAGCGCCTGCGTGCCAAGCTGCTGCTGGATCTGCAGCGACTGCAGCTGCGCCGATTCCTGCGCCAGATTGGCATCGACCAGCGCGCCGAGGCCGTTGTTGAGCGCGGTGATCTTGTCGCTGTTGTAGCTGACCTGGTTGGTGACGTAGTTGGTCGCGGAACCGTAGTTGTTGAGTTCGGTGCCGAGCTTGTTGGTCTGGTTGATGAACGTCGCCGCGGTGGCACTGGTGCCGATCAGGGCGGCAACCTGCGTCGCGCTGGCAAGCTGGGTGCCGGTGAAGTGGATTGACGTGTAGAGCGATGAGCCGCCGAAGGTGGCGATGTTGTAGGTGGCACCGGTCTCGTTGCGCACCACGTTGACGGCGCCGAAACTGCCGCTGCTGCCGGTGATGTTGCCGATCAGCGTTTTGCCGTTGTACGACGAATCTTCGATGTTGGACTTGATGTTGGTCAGCAGCGACTGGTACTGCTGGATATACTGGGTGCGCTGGGTACCCTGAGTATTGCCGTCGGCCAGCTTGACCAGCACGTCGCGGGCGCTGCTCATCAGATTCGAGACGTCGTTGAGGCCGGTGACGGTGATCGACAACAGGCCCTGGACGTTGCCGAGCTGCTGGTTGGCGCTGGTCAGCGCGCCGACATCGGAGCGCACGCGCTGCGCCACCGCATAGGCGGCGCCGTCATCGGTGGCGTCGGCGACGCGGTAGCCGGTGGAAATCTGCTTCTCGGTCGCCGTCAATGCGGTCTGGGTGCTTTCCAGCGACGCCAGGGCGATACTGGCGGCGGTGTTGGTGATGATCGGATTGAGGGCCATGTCTGCTTTCCTTGCTGACCGGACGGATCACATGCCCCCACTGTTTTGGTGGGCCGGGAGCGATCATGCAGCGACCATGTTAAGGGAGGGTGAAGTGCGGCGCATTATCCGACCGTCGGCGTGATCAGCTTGGCCAGCGAGTAGGTCTGCAGGCCGTTGATGAGCTGATACGATGCCTGCAGCCGGGTCTGCATCTGCATCAGCGTTGACAATGTCTGTGCCATATCGACGCTTTGCACGCCGGAAAGCTGGGTGCTCAGCGCGGTCGCCGTGTCGCCGAGCGTGGTCTGCTCGGTGGCGAGGCTGGCCTGGGTGTTGCCGAGCACGCCGGCATCCTCGTTCAGCGCGGTGATGGCGCCGCCGAGGCTGCTGCGGACATCGGCAACCACGGCGGCAAAGCCCGGATCGTTGATCTGCGAACTGCTCAGCGAGCCGAGCGTCGCCAGCGCGCGCAGGATGTCACGACTGTACGACCCGGTGGTCGAGCTGCCGGTCGAGGCGACGAAGGCGTTGGCGCTGGCCGGAATGCCGATCGGCGCCGAGGTGCCCGGCCCGGTCGCCACGCTCGGCAGCGCCGCCTGCAGCACCGCCGCCGGCTGCGACATGCCCGGCGAGAACGGCGACACGCCGGGGGCGTTCGACGCGGCGGTGGCAAGCGTGCTGGCGATCACCGCCGGCGCCCCGGTGGTGGCGAGTCCGGCAACCGCCGACTGGATCGCGCTGTAGAAGCCCGAGCCGGTGATCGTGTCCGGGTTTGGCACCGGGGCATTGCTACTGTCCTGCCCGGCAAAGACGTAGGTGCCGCCATCGGTGCTGTCGAGCATCCCGGCGACCTGCGACAGCGCCTGACGCGCCGCGCTGGCGGTGCTGTCCACTTCGGAGGCGTTGAGGCCGTTGAGGTTGTTGGTGTCGGCATAGAAGGTCGAGGCGATGGCGCTGATCTGGGTCAGCGCCGTCTGCGCCACCTGCATCGGCCCGGTGGCGGCGTTGATGTCGTTCTGCCAGGCTTTGACACTGGCAAGCTGCGGCGCCACCGCCAGCGCGATACCGGCATTGCTGCCAAGCCCGGCATAGGTATCGGCGACATAGCCGCTGCCGGCCTGGGTGGTCAGCGTATCGAGCTGCTGGCGCACCGCGGCGCTGTCCTGCAACAGCGTGCCGGCAATGCCGCCGCCGAAGGCACCGAATTCGCCGCTCGCCGCGATCCCGCTCATCGCATCATGTCCGTCCGTTCAGCGCTCACGACACCGCCTGATTGAGCGCCGCCCACATCGACTGCACCGCCGTCATCACCTTGGCATTTGCCTCGTAGGCGTTCTGCAGCTGGATCATCGTCGCCATCTCGGTGTCGATATTGACCGCGCTACCCGATGAAAGCTTGCTCTGCAGGGTGGACTGCACGCCCTGTTCGGTGCTCAGCGACGCCGATGTCGCGCTGCTGACCTGCGCCTCCTGCGCCGTCACCGCGGCGGCGAGGGCGGGCAGGTCGGGCGGCGCGGTGAACCCGGCCGACAGCGATCCGGCCGGGCCGAGGCCGCTGACCGGCGGCGCCGGCTGGGTTACCCCGGTCTGCACATCGGCGCCGACGGCATAGGTCAGCACCCGCTGGATCAGCGCCGAGAACCCCGCCGGCCCGCCCGGCGGATTGGCGGTGAACGCGGTGGCGCCGGTGGCGGAGCCGGCAACTGCATTGGTGCCGTCGCGCACCAGCGACGGCTGCGCCAGGACCGCCGGATTGACCTGCATCACCGCGGCATAGCCGACATAGCCGGCCTGCGCCGGGGTGCCGCCGCCGGGCGGGACGCTGCCGGCGGCATCGCTGAACAGCGTCAGCCCCTGGGCGGCAAAACGCGCGGAGAGGGTTTGGGCGAACTGGTCGATATTGGCCTGCAGCGTCGGCAGCGTGCGGTCGCGCAGGGCGATGTCGGCGCCGAGTTGTCCGCCGGTGAGCTGGCCGGTGACGTCGCGCCCGGCCAGGGTGATCGCCGGCACGCCGCCGCCGGGTGCGTAGGCACCGGGACCGAGCGTCGCGCCGCTGGTAGCGAAGGCGGTGCCGTCGGTCGGCAGCACGAGGCCGTTGCCGGTCGCCAGCAACACGCCGCCGTTGTTCTGCTGATAGATGTTGATCGACACCTGCCCGCTCAATGACTGGATCGCCGCGTCGCGCTGGTTGGCCAGATCGGCGCTGCTGCTGCCGGCCGCCTGGGCGGTGATGATCTGGCGGTTGAGGCTGCCGATGGTGGCGAGCGTGGCGTTGAGTGTCTGCACCCCGGAGACGATGGCGTTCTGCGCGTCCTGGCGCGCCGTCTGCACCGCGTCGGCGATGCCGTTGACGGTGCCGGCGAGGGTTTGCGACGCGCTGACCACCTGCGCCTGCTGCGTGGCGTTGGCGGGATCGCTCTGCAGGCTGGCGAATTGCCCGGTCAGGGTGGCGAGCTGGCTGCCGATGTCGCTGCCGCTGCCCGGCGCGCCCATCGCCGCGTCGATCGGGGCGAGCGCGGTGGCGGTGGTCTGCGCCGCGGCAACGCTGCCGTTCTGGACGAACAGGCTTGACTGAAGCTGGGTGTTGATCTGCCGAGTGGTGACGGTGGCACGCGCGCCGAGACCGATGCCCCCGGCAGTGACGCTCTGCTGGCTCTGCGTCTCGGTGGCGAAATCCGGCGTGCTGGCGTTGGCGACGTTGTGGCCGAGCAGCGCGAACTGATCGTTGATGGTGGCGATCTCGCCGGAGGCGATGGCGAGGGACAGGCCGAGGCCCATGCGACGGCTCAGCGCACCATGTCGAGCGCCGCCTGCATCATCGTGTTCGCCGTCGTCACCGTCTTGGCATTGGCCGAATAGGCCTGCTGGGCGACGATCATCTGGCTGAACTCGGTGGCGATATCGACGTTGGATTGCTCGATCGAGCTGGTGACGAGGCTGCCGGCGCCGTTGGTGCCGGCGGCCTGCGCCAGCGCCGGGCCGGAGTTGGTGGTGGCGGTGAAGGTGGCGCCGTTCTGCCGCTGCAGCGCATCCGGCGCGGCGAAGGTCATCACCGGCACCTGGGCGATGGTGCGCGACTGGCCGTTGTCGTAGTTGGCGACGACATTGCCGTTGGTCTGCATGCTGATGCTGCTGAAATTGCCGGGCGGCACGCCATCCTGGCTCAGCCCGCGCAGCGAATAGGTGCTGCCGGCAAACTGCGTTAGCCCGCCGGTGCCGCCGATGGTGCCGAGATTGAGCGCGATGCTCTGGGTGCCGCCGCCGGTGGCGGGATAGGTGGTGGCCAGCGTCATCGTCGCCGCGCTGCCGGCGGTACTGGTGGTGGTGCCGCCCTGCGTCACCGAGGCGAGCGTGCCGCCGGCGCCGAAGGCCAGCGTCGCCGAGCCGATGACGGTGCCGGCGTCGTCGGCGACCGAGACGGACCAGTTGTTGCTGCCGGCGCCGGCGGAGGTGAAGGACAGCGTCAACTGATGCGCCTGGCCCTGCGCATCATAGACACTGACATTGGAGGTCAGCGGGTCCTGGATGGTCGGCGTCACCGGGTCGGGGTTGCCGCCGGGCGGCAGATCGGCCGACAGCGTCACCGTGCTGGTCGGCACCGGCTGATACACCGCTTCGCTGACCTGGATCGGCTGCAGCGAGTTGGTATCGACCTTGCCGTTGGACTGCACCGGCCAGCCGTTCAGGTAGTTGCCGACGTCGTTGACCAGGTAGCCCTGCTTGTCGAGCTGGAAATTGCCGTTGCGGGTGTAATACTGCTGGCTGTTGAAGCTGGCGGTGCTGCCGGTGCTGGTCAGCGCGTCGCTGACCGCGAACATGCCCTGACCGGAGATGGCGAGCGCCAGCGGGTTGTCGGTCTGCGTCACCGTGCCCTGCACCGTGTTGATGTATTGCGGCGTGGCGACGACGGCGCCCGGCTCGTTGACCGTCGCGGTGCTGGTGGTGAGGTAGTCGAGAAAGCTGGTATCGACGCGCTTGAAACCGGTGGTCTGGCTGTTGGCCAGATTGTCGCTGATGTTGCCAAACGACGCGGATTGCGCGGTCAGCCCGCTGATCGCGGTATCCATAGCGCCGAACAGGGACATGCGGGCCTCCGTAGCGAAGCGTCGCCGGGGTGACAGCATGAAGCGTGCCAGGGCGCGCGGCGCGGTGTTTGGCGGCGCGGCGGCGGCGGCGGCAGGGACGCAAATGCCGGGCGCGGCGGATGCTGCCGGGCAAACGCTGCCGGGTGGGCTTCGCCAACCGCCGGAATGGCGGGGGGCGGGCGTGGCAAGCCGCTTGCGTTGGCCGGCCGCATGGCATCGGCCCTCCCTGTCCCGACCGGCCTGCTGGCGGCCCTGACCGCGGCACCGAAGCCGCCGCGTGGCGGCTTCGCCGGCCGGCTGGCCGAGGCGCTGAACGCGAAGGCGGCGCCGGTCGCGGCGGCGCCGCCCGTAGCAGTGCCGGTCGCGCCACGGCTCACGCCGCCGCCGATGCCGTCGGCGGCTTCGGCGGCCAGGTTGCCCGAAGCTGTGCCGCCCGGGCGTGTGCCGCCCGAAACCGTGCCGCCACAAGCGACGCCCGCCGTCGTGGCGGCGCCGGCGGTGGCGGCGCAAGCGGTGCTGGCGCGGGTGGCGATGCCGCAGGCTCAGGTCGCGGCGCATGCGGCGGCGCCGGCGCATCCGGCCGCTGAGCGGGCAGCGCCGACCCGTGCCGGGAAGAAGCCGACCGATGCGCGGCCGGGAAGCCCGAGCGCGGCACCGGCCGGCCAGATGCCCGCCGTCACGCCGCCGCCCAATCCGCCCCCGGCGCCGATGTCGCCGACACTGAGCAGTCCTCCACCGCCGCTGCCGGCGGGCGCCGCGGTTGCCCCGGTGCTGGCGAAATCGGCCCCGGCCGCAGCAACCGCGGAAACTCCGTCGGCCCCCCGCGCGGCAGCGGCGGCGGGCGCGACACCACCGCCGGACGCCGCGCCGCCGGCATCGCCGACACCCCTGCCCCCGGCGCCGGCCGCAGCGGCGACCGTTGCCGCCGCTCCCGCTGCCGCCGCCCCCACTGTGGCGGCCCCTGGCGCGGTGGCTCCGGTGGCGATTGCTCCCGTGGCGCTGGCTCCCGTGGTGGTGGCGGCGCCGCCGGTTGCCGCCGCCGCCCCGCCGCCGGTCGAGCAGGTGCAGCAGGCGCTGGCGCATATCAGCGTGCCGGCGCACGGCGCCCCGGCGCGGCTCGATCTGACGCTGCGGCCCGATACGCTCGGCCGCGTCGCCATCACCATCGCCCGTGGCGTTGATGGCAGCGCCGCGGTGCAGGTGCAGGCCGAGCAGCCGCAGACGCTGGCGGCGCTGCAGCGCGACCTGCCGCAGCTTCAGGCGGCCCTCGACCGAGCCGGCATTTCCACCAACCGCATGGTCTCGCTGGCGCTGGCCGCCCCCGAATGCGCCGGGCAGGGCCGGCCGGTGCGGGCCGCCGCCAGCCGCGCGGCGCGGCGACTGCGCCACAGCGGCATCGACATCACCGCCTGAAAGGAAGCCCCCGAGCATGTCCGCCACCACCGCCGCCACCAGCGCCACCGGCAGCAGCGCCACCGCCGGCAGCACGGCCAATCCGCTGGCCTCGCTGACCAGCAATTTCCAGGACTTCCTGTCGATGCTGACCACGCAGCTGCAAAACCAGGACCCGACGGCGCCGATGGACAGCAGCCAGTTCACCACCGAGCTGGTGCAGTTCACCGGCGTCGAGGCGCAGATCCAGGGCAACGCCAGCCTGACCCAGCTCATCACGCAGGGCCAGAACAGCGCCGAGGTGCAGACCGCGCAGCTCGTCGGCAAGACCGCGGAGGCGACCTCCAGCCAGATGACCATGCAGAACGGCAGCGCCAGCATCGACTACACCGCCGCCGCCGCCGGCCCGGTCGCCATCACCGTCAGCAACACCGCCGGCCAGGTGCTGGCGACGACGACACTCAACGCCGCGGCGGGCAGCAATGCCTGGACGTGGAACGGCAAGAGCAATGCCGGCGTCGTCGAGCCGGACGGCGCCTATGGGGTGACGGTGATGACCCCCACCGGCACCGCACTGCCGGTCAATGCCATCGGCACGATTACCGGCGTGGTGCAGAGCAACGGCACCACCGAACTCGATCTCGGCGCGCTGGCGGTGCCGATGTCGGCGGTGACGTCGGTGAAATAGCCGCGGTTAACGCGCCGGTAAGCGACAAGCGGCAGTTTCTGCCCGGTCACATCGACCGGGCAGGACGCCTGTGCATCAGAGCCAAAAATCGTGAACGGCGTGCTGGAAGGGTTGCGGGCGCTCGGCGCCGTGCGGCTGGTGGCGATGGCCGCGGTGGCGGCTGGGGTGCTGGCGCTGCTGCTGGTGCTCGGGCTACGCGGCGGCACGGCGCGCCTGGGACTGCTCTATGGCGACCTCGATCTGCGCGAATCGGCGCAGATGGCAGACACGCTGGCGCATCAGCACATCCCCTACCAGCTCGGCGGCAACGGCAGCGAAATCCTCGTTCCGGTCAGCCAGATCGCCCAGGCGCGGCTGCTGCTGGCGCGCGGCGGGCTGCCGACCGGCGGCTCCATCGGCTACGAGATCTTCGACCGCGGCGACGGCATGCTGGCCGACAGCTTCACCCAGTCGATCAACCAGACCCGCGCGCTGGAAGGCGAGATCGCGCGCACCATCCAGACCATCCGCGGCGTGCGCGCGGCGCGGGTGCATGTCGTGCTGCCGCGGCGCGAGCCGTTCGCACAGAACGAGCAGGCGGCGCAGGCCTCGGTGCTGCTGACGCTGAGCGGCGGCGGGCGGCTCGACCGCGAGGAGGTGCAGGCGATTCTCAACGTCGTTGCCGCCGCGGTGCCGGGGCTGCGCGCCGACAATGTCACCCTGGCCGACAGCCGCGGGGCGCTGCTGGCGCGGGCGGGCGACCATTCCGGCACGCTCGGCGCGGCGGCGACGCTGGCCGATTTGCAGCACGCGGCGGAATTGCGGCTGTCGCGGGCGGTGGAGGAGATGCTGGAGCGCAGCCTCGGCGTCGGCCATGTGCAGGCCGAGGCGACGGTCGAGATGGACCTCGATCAGGTGCACGAGACCCAGGAACGCTTCGACCCCGACGGGCAGGTGGTACGCAGTACGCAGTCGGTCAGCGACGACAGCCGCAGCACCGAAACGGCGCAGACGACATCGGTGCAGAACAATCTGCCGAATGCCGACCCGGCACAGGGCAATTCCGGCTCGCAGGACAAGCGGCAGGAGGACACCACCAATTACGAGATCGGCAAGACGGTGCGCAATGTGGTGCGCGAGCACCCGCAGATCCGTCGCATCAGCCTCGCCGTGCTGGTCGATGAGATCGCCGGTCATCCGCGCCCGCCGGAAGAGCTGGCGCGCATCGCCGCACTGGTAAAAAGCGCCGTCGGCTACGACGAGAAGCGCGGCGATCATGTCGAGGTGGTGGCGATGAAGTTCGCCGCCGAGCCGGCCCCGGCGCCGGCGCGGACGCTGCTCGGCCTGCAGGTTGAAACCCCCGACGTGATGCGGCTGGCGGAAACCGGTCTGATCGGCCTGCTCGGGCTGGTGGCGCTGCTGTTCGTGCTGCGGCCGACGATGCTGCGTATCGTGCAGGCCAGCACTGCCGTCGCCGGTGGCGGGGCGCTGGCGCTGGCCGGCGGCGGCGGCGGCGGAGGAACCGCCGCCCTGACAGGCGCGGCCGATGTGCGGATGCTCGCCGGTCCTGACGGCGACGGCGCCGAAGCCATGGTCGCGGTTGCCAACATTGACGGGCATATCAGGGCCTCCTCGGTGCGGCGGCTGGCCGAGCTGGTCGAGAAACACCCCGAGGAAAGCCTGTCGATCGTGCGCACCTGGATGCAGGGCGAGGCCGCCTGATGGCCGCCGAGGACATCCGCGCCCTGGCCGGGCCGCAGAAGGCGGCGCTGCTGATGCTGGCGCTCGGCGAGGAACATTGCGCCAAACTGTTCAGCCTGATGCACGAGGACGAGATCAAGGAGATTTCCTCGGCGATGGCGCAGCTCGGGCCGGTGCGCTCGGAGATGGTCGAGCGGCTGTTCGTCGAGTTCTCTGAGCATCTCGGCAGCGCCGGCAACCTCGTCGGCAGTTTCGAGAACACCGAGCGGATGCTGATGAAGACGCTGCCGCGCGACCGCGTCTCGCAGATCATGGAGGAAATCCGCGGTCCGGCCGGGCGCACCATGTGGGACAAGCTCGGCAATGTGCATGAAGCGGTGCTCGCCAACTACCTCAAGAACGAATACCCGCAGACCGTCGCGGTGGTGCTGGCCAAGGTGCGGCCCAACCATGCGGCACGGGTGCTGGCGCTGCTGCCGGAAGGCTTCGCCATGGAAGTGGTGATGCGCATGCTGCGCATGGAGAGCGTGCAGAAGGAGGTGCTCGACGGGGTCGAGCGCACGCTGCGCTCGGAGTTCATGTCCAACCTCGCACGCAGCACCCGGCGCGATGCGCATGAGATGATGGCGGAGATTTTCACCAGCCTCGACCGGCAGGCCGAGCAGCGCTTCCTGGGCGCGCTGGAGGAGCGCAACCGCGAGGCGGCGGAGCGGATCAAGGCGCTGATGTTCACCTTCGACGATCTGGCGCGACTGACGCCGCAGGCGGTGCAGGCGCTGCTGCGCGCGGTCGAGAAGGACAAGCTGCCGCTGGCGCTGAAGGGCGCCTCGGAAAAGCTGCGCGAGCTGTTCTTCGGCAATCTCAGCGAACGCGCGGCGAAGATGCTGCGCGAGGAAATCGAGTCGCTGGGTCCGGTGAAGCTGCGCGATGTCGATGAGGCGCAGGCGGCGATCGTCGCCCAGGCCAAGGAGATGGCCGACCAGGGCCAGATCGAGATCAGCGAAGGCGACGAGCAGGAGATGGTGTATTGAGCCATCATCGCCGCTTCCTGTTCGCCGAGGATTTCGCCGAACGCCAGCCACCGGCGCCGCCCTTGCCTCCACCGCCGCCGCCGCCGGGATTTTCCGCCGCCGATGTCGCCGCGGCGCGCGCCGCCGGCGTGGCCGAAGGTCAGGCCGCCGGGCTTCGCGCCGCCGACGCCGCACATCACGCCATCATGGCCGATCTGCTCGCCGCCATCGCCGGGCGGCTCGATGCGGCCGAGGCGTCGCGGCGGCAGGCGGCGCAGGCCACGGCGCTGGCGCTGGCGCAACTGCTCACCGACGCACTCGCCGCCGTCTTCCCGACGCTGCGCCAGCGCACTGCCACGGCGGAACTGCACCGCGTCGCCGCCGCGGTGCTGCCGCCGCTGCTCGGCGAGCCGGACGTGGTGGTGCGGGTCAATCCGGCGCAGGCGGCGGCGCTGGCGCAGCAGATCGCGGCGATGCCGGCGCATGCCGGGCCGGTGCCGCGCATCGAAACGCTGGAGGCGCTGCCGCCGGGCGACGCCGTCATTCTCTGGCGCGATGGCCGCATGCTGCGCGATGCCGCCGCGATCTGCGCCGATGTTACCGCCATTCTGCGAGAGGTTTGCGCATCATGAGTCAGGACGACACGGATTTTTCGGAGACCGCCGAGCCGCCGCCGGACGGCGCCGCGCCACGCGGCGCGCGCGAACTGGAGGCGGTGTACGACATCCCGGTCACCGTCAGCGCGGTGCTCGGCAAGACCACCATGCAGGTCAGCCAACTGCTGAAGCTCGGCCGCGGCGCCGTGGTCGAGCTCGACCGCAAGCTCGGCGAGGCAATTGATGTCTATGTCAACAACCGGCTGGTGGCGCGCGGCGAGGTGGTGATGGTTGATGACAACCGGCTCGGCATCACCATGACCGAGATCGTCAAGGCGGATCGCGCCCCGTGACGCATCCACCGGCGCACCGCCGCTGCGCATGTGCGGATCTGCCATGCGGCTGCTGATCATCGGCTCGCTGGCCGGCGAGCTCGGGCAGGCGGCGAGCATGGCGATTGCGCGCGGTGCCAAACTGGTGCAGGCCGACGACACCGGCATCGGTCTCGACCGGCTGCGCGGCGATGGCGGTATCGACATCATCCTGTGCGATCTGCGCCACGACATCCCCGCCCTGCTGCGCGCGCTGGCGCAGGAGCGCATGGTGATCCCGGTCGTCGCCTGCGGTGTCGATGCCCAGGCCGACGCTGCGGTGCGCGCCATCGCCGCCGGCGCGCGCGAGTTTCTGCCGCTGCCGCCGGATGCGGCGCTGATCGCCGCCATCCTTGCCTCGGTTGCCGAGGACCGGCATGAGCTGATCGCCGCCGATCCGTTGATGCAGGCGACGTTGCACCGCGCCGAGCAGGTGGCCGCCGCCGAAGCCTCGGTGCTGATCACCGGCGAGAGCGGCACCGGCAAGGAGGTGATGGCACGCCACATCCACGCGCGCTCACGCCGCGCCGCCGGCCCGTTCGTGGCGCTGAACTGCGCCGCCATCCCGGAAGCCCTGCTCGAATCGGAGCTGTTCGGGCACGAGAAAGGCGCCTTCAGCGGCGCCCTGGCGCGGCGCGTCGGAAAGTTCGAGGCGGCGCATGGCGGCACGCTGCTGCTCGATGAAATCGGCGAGATGGACGTGCGCCTGCAGGCCAAGCTGCTGCGCGCGGTGCAGGAGCGCGAGATCGACCGCGTCGGCGGCGACCGGCCGGTGCGCATCGACGTGCGCATCCTTGCCGCCACCAACCGCAACCTTGCCGCCGATGCGGCGCAGGGACGGTTCCGCGAGGATCTGCTGTTCCGGCTCAATGTCGTGGCGCTGCGCATCCCGCCGCTGCGCGAGCGCCGCGGCGACATCGCGCCGCTGGCGCATACGTTTGCGCGGCGCTACGCCGAGGTCAACGGGCTGCCCTATCGGCCGCTGGCGCCGTATGCGTTGCAGCGGCTGGCCGCCCACGCCTGGCCGGGCAATGTGCGCGAGCTGGAAAACGCCGTCCACCGCGCCGTGCTGCTGGCCACCGGCGACGCCATCGGGCCGGATGCCATCGAGCTCGTCGCCGAGACGGCGGCGCCGGCGGCGCCCGGCGAGGGCGTCGCCGGGCTGGTCGGCCGCAGCGTCGCCGAGGTCGAGCGCGACCTGATTCTGCACACGCTGCGCCACACCGCGGGCAACCGCACGCATGCCGCGACCATTCTCGGCATCTCGATCCGGGCGCTGCGCAACAAGCTGCGCGATTTCACCGCCGAGGGCATCGCCGTGCCGCCGCCGGCGCTGGGTGTCGGCGGCTGATGTCGCAAAGCTTCGCCGCCCATCTGCCGGCGTGGTCGGCACGGCTGCGCGTCTATGCGCCGGGCAGTGATGTCGGGCTGGCGCTCGGCGTGGTGGCGCTGCTCTCGGTGCTGATCCTGCCGCTGCCGCCGTTCGTGCTCGATGTCGGCCTGTCGCTGTCGGTCACCGCCGCGGTGCTGGTGCTGATGGTCGCGCTGTTTTTGCGCCGGCCGCTCGATTTCACCAGTTTCCCGACCCTGCTGCTGCTGACCACGCTGCTGCGCCTGTCGCTCAATGTGGCGACGACGCGGCTGATCCTGTCGCGCGGCAACGAGGGGCCGGCGGCGGCCGGGCACGTCGTTGCCGCGTTCGGCGGCTTCCTGATGGGCGGCGATGTCGTCATCGGGCTGATCCTGTTCGCCATCCTGCTGGTGGTGAACTTCATGGTCATCACCAAGGGATCGGGCCGCATCGCCGAAGTCGCGGCGCGCTTCGCCCTCGATGCCATGCCGGGCAAGCAGATGGCGATCGACGCCGAGCTGTCGTCGGGCGGCATCGACGAGAAAACCGCGCGCCGCCGCCGTCGCGAACTGGAGGAGGAGAGCGGCTTCTACGGCGCGATGGACGGCGCCGCCAAGTTCGTCCGCGGCGATGCGGTGGCCGGGCTGCTGATCACCAGCATCAACATCGCCGGCGGTCTGGCGATCGGGCTGGTGCGGCACGGCATGGCGTTCTCCGATGCCGCCGACACCTATACCACGCTGACCGTCGGCGACGGGTTGGTCAGCCAGATTCCGGCGCTGCTGGTCTCCGTCGCCGCCGGCATCGTGGTGACCAAGGGCGGCACCGAAGGCCCCGCCGATGCGGCGCTGATGCGCCAGTTGGGCGCTGGGCCGAAGCCGCTGGCCATCGCCGCCGGTGCCGCCGGGGTGCTCGCCGCGATGCCGGGCCTGCCCGCCCTGCCGTTCCTGGCGCTGGCCGGGCTTGCCGGCGGCGGCGCTTGGCTGCGCTTCAAGAATCCGCTGACCGAGCCGGACGCCGCCCCGGCCGTCACCGCGCCGGTCAGCCGCGAGCCGCCGATCGGCGATGCGCTGCGCATGGACATGATCCGGCTGGAACTCGGCTACGGGCTGCTGGCGCTGGCCGGCGGCGAGACGCCGCGGCTGACCGAGCAGATCAAGGGGCTGCGCCGCGCCATCGCCGGCGAGATGGGGTTCATTCTGCCCCCGGTGCGCATTCAGGACAACATGCAACTGCCGGCCGACACGTATGCGGTGCGTATCAAGGAGATCGAGGCCGGGCGTGGCGAGTTGCGCCCCAATTTGCTGTTGGCGATGGACCCGCGCGGCGGCCTGCCCGAGCTGCCCGGCGAGCGCACCAGCGAACCCGCCTTCGGCCTGCCGGCGCTGTGGATCGACCCGGCGCTGCGTGACGAGGCCGGGCTGCGCGGCTACACTGCGGTCGATCCGCCGAGCGTGCTGGCGACGCATCTGACCGAGATCGTGCGCCAGACCATGCCGGAACTGCTGTCGTTTGCCGAGACCCAGAAGCTGCTCGACGAATTGCCGCGCGAGCATCAGAAACTGGTGAGCGAGCTGATCCCGTCGCAGATCAGCACCGGCGGCGTGCAGCGCGTGCTGCAATCGCTGCTGGCCGAGCGCGTCTCGATCCGCGACCTGCCGACGGTGCTGGAGGGGATTCAGGAAGCCTGTGCGGCGCAGGCGCGCGCGGTGTCGGCCATCGCCGGACATGTCCGCGCCCGCCTCGCCCGGCAGATCAGCGACGCGCATACCGGCCCGGCCGGCTACATCCCGCTGGTGACGCTCAGCCCCGAATGGGAGGCGGCGTTCATCGAGGCGCTGACCGGCCCGGCCGAGGACCGGCAACTGGCGATGGCGCCGACGCGGCTGGCCGAGTTCATGCAGCGGTTCCGCGCCGCCTTCGACGCCGCCGGCGCCGCCGGGGAGGCGCCGGTCTTGCTCACCGGCGGCGGCGTCCGCGCCCATGTCCGCGCCATCGTCGAGCGGATCCGCCCGGCAACCGCGGTGCTGGCGCAGGCGGAGATTTCCCCGCGCGCGCGCATCCGCACCGTCGGCAGCATCTGATGCGGCTGAAACTCTACCGCGCGGCGACGCTGAGCCAGGCAATGGCGCGGGTGCGCGCCGAACTCGGCGTCGAGGCGCTGATCCTGGGCAGCCGCCGGGTCGGCGACGGCGTCGAGCTGACCGCGGCGCTGGAGCCGGCCGAGGCGCGACCGCCGCCGGCGGCGGCACCGCCGCGGGTCGATTTCCACAACATCCCGCGCCCGCTGGCCGAGCGGCTGGGCGGCGCATCGCTTGCCGCCGGGCTGGCCGGCGCGCTCGATTTCACCGCGCTGCCGCTCGGCCCGGCGGCGCCGCCGCTGCTGTTCGCCGGGCCGCCGGGCGCCGGCAAGACGCTGACCGTGGTGCGGCTGGCGACGCGGCTGGTGATGGGCGGGGCGCTGCCGCTGGTGGTCAGCGCCGATGGCCGCCGCGCCGGCGCCACCGAACAACTGGCGGCGCTCACCCGCCTGCTCGGCCTCGACCTCGCCATTGCGGCGCATCCGGTGGCGCTGGCGCGCGTCGTGGCGCGGCGGGCGGAGGCGGCGCCGGTGCTGCTCGACCTGCCGGGCAGCGACCCGTTCGCCGCCGCCGATCGCGACGAGCTGGCGGCGCTGGCAACCGCGGTGGGCGGCAGCCTCGTCGCTGTGCTGCCGGCCGGCCTTGATCCGGCCGAGGCCGATGACATGGCGCGGGCCTATCGCGAGGCCGGCGCACGCTATCTGGTGGCGACCCGCATCGACTGCGCCCGCCGGCTCGGCGGCGTGCTGGCGGCGGCCTCCGGCGGCCTCGGCTTCGCCGAGGCCGGCATCGGGCCGGGCGCCGCCGACGGGCTGGTGCCCGCCACCCCCGACCTCATTGCCGGCTGGCTTGCCCGCCGCGCGCAGGATGCCATCGCATGACCCGTGCCGCTCCGCGTCATCTCGCCATCGCCTCCGGCAAAGGGGGGGTGGGCAAGACCTGGCTCGCCATCACGCTGAGCCACGCGCTGGCGCGGGCCGGCGCGCGGGTGCTGCTGTTCGACGCCGATCTCGGCCTCGCCAACGTCGATATCCAGCTCGGGCTGGTGCCGGCCTGCGATCTTGGTGCGGTGCTGGCCGGGCGGGCGACGCTGGCCGACGCCGTGCTGACGCATGACGGCGGCTTTGACATCCTGCCCGGCCGCTCCGGCGCCGGCACCCTGGCGGCGCTCGGCCCGGCGGCGCTGGCCGGCGTGCTGAACGGGCTGCGCGGGCTGGCGGGGCGCTATGACCATGTGGTGCTCGATCTCGGCGCCGGGCTGGAGCCGACGGTGCAGCGCCTCGCCGGATTCGCCGAACTGCTGCTGGTGGTGGCGACCGAGGAGCCGACCAGCCTGACCGACGCCTATGCGGTGCTGAAGCTGCATGCGGCGGACGCCACGGCATGCGGCCCGGCGCGGATCGTGGTCAATCAGGCGGCGACGCGGGCGGCCGGCGAACGCACCTACGCGACACTCGCCCGCGCCTGCACGTCGTTCCTCGGCCGCACCCCGCCCTGCGCCGGCATCGTCCGCCGTGACGAGCGGGTGCGCGAGGCAATCCGGCGGCAGACGCTGCTGCTGACCCGCCATCCCGGCACGGCGGCGGCGGCCGATGTGGAGGCGCTGGCGGCGGGGTTGTTGACCACCGGTGGCTGATCGGCGCCGCCGCCCGGCTCGGCGCCGACATTGCCTGGCGGACCGTTCCGGGCCAAGACGCCGCGATGGCGTTCTCCTCCATCCCGTTCCTGGTCTTCTTCCTGCCGGTGTTTCTCGCCGCCTATTTCGCCACGCCCGGCACCGCGGCCAAGAACGCGGTGGCACTGCTCGCCTCGCTGCTGTTCTATGCCTGGGGTGAGCCGCAGTATCTTGCGCTGCTGCTCTACGCCATTGCCGGCAACTATGCCGCGGCGCTGGTCATTGACCGGCTCGACGGTGGCTGGCGGCGCGCGGCGCTGGCGCTGGCGCTGGCCGGCGACCTGCTGCTGCTCGGGCGCTTCAAATATGCCGCCTTCGCCGGGCTGTTGCCGGCGGTGGCGCTGCCGCTCGGCATTTCGTTCTACGTGTTCCACTGCATGTCCTATCTCATCGACGTGCAGCGCCGGCGCCTGCCGGCCAACCGCAATCCGCTGGAGATTGCGCTCTACATCGCGCTGTTTCCGCAGCTCATCGCCGGGCCGATCGTGCGCTACGGCACGGTGGCGCGGCAGTTGCGGCGGCGGCGTCATCGCCTCGCCGTCGCCTCCGCCGGCATGCGCATCTTCATCATCGGGCTGGCGCAGAAAGTGCTGCTCGCCGATCAGGTGGCGCCGCTCGCCGACACCGCCTTCGCCGGGACGCCGGGCACCGCCGATGCGTGGCTCGGCCTGCTTGCCTACACGCAGCAGATCTACTTCGATTTTGCCGGCTATTCGGCGATGGCGGTCGGCCTCGGGTTGATCTTGGGCTTCACCCTGCCGCGCAATTTCCGCCTGCCCTACATCTCGCGCTCGCTGACCGAGTTCTGGCGGCGCTGGCACATGTCGCTGTCGCGCTGGCTGCGCGACTATCTCTACATCCCGCTCGGCGGCAATCGCGGGCCGCGCTGGCGCACCTGGAGCAACCTCGTCATCGTCTTCCTGCTGTGCGGCCTGTGGCACGGCGCCGCCTGGACCTTCGTGCTGTGGGGCGTCTGGCATGGCGCCTTCCTGGCCGCCGAGCGGGCCGGGCTGTCGCGCCTGCTTGGCCGCCTGCCGGCGCCGCTGGCCTGGGGCTATGCGATGCTGGCGGTGATGGGTGGCTGGGTGCTGTTCCGCGCCCCCGATCTGGCCGCCGCCGGCGGCTATTTCGCTGCCCTGGCGGGGCGGCATGGCGGCAGCCTGTCGTTTGCCATGCACATGGCGCTGACGCCGCTGGCGACGCTCGCGCTCGCGGTCGGCGGCGTGCTTGCCGTGGTGCCGCGCTGGCCGGCAGCGCCGGCCGTGCTCGACACCGCCTGGACCGTGGCGCTGCTGGCACTGACGGCGCTGTTCGTCGCCGCCGGCACCTACAGCCCGTTCCTCTATTTCCGGTTCTGAGCCGGCATGCTGCGCCGCCATCGCCGCCTGCTGTTTCCGCTCGCCGCGCTGCTGCTGGCGCTGCCGCTGCTCGGGCTGCTGCTGGCGCCGGACAGCGCCGCACGCTCGGCCGCCGAGTTGCGCGCGCTGGCGCCGTGGCCGGGCAGGCTCGACCCGACGGCGCTGGATGCCTGGGCGCGTGACCATTTCGGCTTCCGCCGGCTGCTGATCGGCGCCGAGGCCCGCCTCGTCCACGGCGCGCTGGCCACCGGCACCGGCGAGGTGTTCATCGGACGCGGCGGCCGGCCGTTCCTGCGGGTCAACCGGATGATCGAGCAAAGCGCCGGGCTGCGGCTGGACCACGACGCGGTCGCCGCCACCGCCGGCATGCTGGCCGCGCTGCGCGACGCGCTGGCGGCGCGCGGCATCCCGCTGATCGTCGCGCCACCGCCGAACGCCTCGACCATCGCCACCGCGGCGCTGCCGGCCTGGGCGCGTAACCCCGGCCGCGCCACCGAATACGACGCGCTGCTGGCGGCGCTGGCGGCGCGCGGCGTGAGCGCGCTCGACCTGCGCCCGGTCGCCCGCGCCGTCCCCGCACCCTATCGCCGCTTCGACAGTCACTGGACTCCGCGCACCGCCCTCGCCGCCGCCAACGCCGTGGCCCGCGCCGTCGGCCGGCCGGACTGGACGCTGGACGAGGCCGAGGCGCTGACGCCGCCGGTCCCGGTCGGCGGCGGCGACCTGCTGCGGCTGCTCGGGCTGCCCGACCGCCGCGAGGCGATCCCGTGGCTCAGCCTGCCGGGCGGCGGCGAGCAACGGCTCGACGCCCTGCCCTACCCCAGCGTCGCCGTCAGCGGCGCGCATCCGGGCCCGACGCTGCTGGTGATCGGCGACAGTTTCACCCGCGCGCTGCTGCCGCCGCTGCTGCTGGCGCGCCTGGGCCGCGTCGTCTGGGTCTATCACGACCTGTGCCGGTTCGATTTCGGCGTTGTCGATCGGGTGCGGCCGGCGCAGGTCTGGTATATGCCGACCGAGCGGCGCATGCTGTGCGATCCCGGCGCCTACCCGGCGGGGCTGCCCGGCGGCGGCTGATGCCAAAACGCACTATTCATGCCGCCCTCACGGCAATTTTCACAGCACGTTGACGACCGGACGGGATAGTGCTGGTCGATCGTCAGGACGCAGCATGTCCGCCACCACCTCCGCCGCCGGCCAACTTGACCGATTTCTCGGATTCGCCTTCGCCGCAGCCGATCTGCTGGTGGAGGCGACACCGGAGGGCGAGATCACCTTCGTCACCGGCGCGGTGCAGTTGCGTCTCGGCGTATCGCCCGCCGCGCTGCTCGGCCAGCGCGTTACCGCTCTGGTGACGTTGGAGGACCGCGCGCCGCTTGCCATCGCGCTCGCCACCGCCGGCCTGCGCGGGCGGATCACCCCGATGGTGCTGCGGCTGAACGATGCCGAGCGCTCGCCGGTCACCGTCGGCGCCATCCTGGTGGCCGGTCCGCCGGCGCGGCTCTGCCTCGCCTTCGGCCAAGTGCCGATCGCCGCCCCGGCGGTGCCGACGCCCAGCCCCGGCGCGCTCGATGCCCGCAGCTTCACCCGCGAGGTGGAGGCCAGTCTGCGCGCCGGGCAGAGCGGCGCGGTGACCCTGATCGAAGTGAAGGACTGGTCCGCCATGTGTGAAGCGCTGTCGCCACCGGAGCGGCGACGCATGCGCGAGGGCATTGACGCGGCTCTCGGCGCCGGCACCCAGGGCGCCATCGCCGGCGAGATCGCCGCCGGCCGCTTCGGCGTGCTCAGCGGCAGCGGCGCCGATGTCGCCGCCATCTCGCGGCTGATCGAACGGGCGGTGCGGGCGACTCGGCTGGTGCGTCCGCCGCGCGTCGATGGCACCGTCATGGCGCTGACGCCCGAGGCGATGGCGCCGTCGCAGGCGGCGCGCGCGCTGCGCTGGGTGCTGTCGCAATTCGCCACCGCCGGCATCGCCGGCGCCACCGCCGCCGGCAGCGGCGGCGGGCTGGAAAAAGTCATGTCGATCGCCGAGGCGCGCGCCCGGACGATGAGCGCCGCCATCGCCGACCGCCGCTTCCGGCTGAGCTTCCAGCCGGTCGTCGGCCTTGGCGACCGCAGGGTGCACCATTACGAGTCGCTGCTCCGCCCGCTGCCCGCCGCCGACGGCACGGTGCTGGGCACGCAGGATTTCGTCACCTTCGTGGAAGCCGTCGGCCTGTCCGAGGAACTCGACCTCGCAGTCGCCGAGCAGGCGCTGGCCACGCTGCGCGCCGCGCCGGCCGTCTCGATCGCGGTCAACGTCTCCGGCCTGTCGATGCAGAGCGCCGATTTCTGCGACCGGCTGCTGGCGCTGCTGCGCGGCGCGCCCGGCATCACCGCGGCGCAGCGGCTGCTGGTCGAGCTGACCGAAACTGCCGAGATCGACGACATGCCGCAGGCCGCCGCCAGCATCCACATGCTGCGCGCCGCCGGGGTGCCGGTCTGCCTGGACGATTTCGGCGCCGGCGCCGCCGCCTTCCACTACCTGCGTGACTTCACCGTCGATTTCGTCAAGATTGATGGTGCCTATGTGCAGCGCGCGGCGCGCGAAACGCGCGAGCGGCAGCTTGTCGGCAGCATGGTGGAAATGGCGCTGGCGACCGGCGCGCAGGTGGTGGCGGAGATGATCGAGACCGACGAACAGGCCGCCATGATGCGGCAACTCGGCGTGCAGTTCGGCCAGGGCTGGCTGTTCGGCCGGCCCGGTCTGCTGCCCGGCCTCGGCCGCAGCGATGCCACCCGCCTTGCCACCGCCTGAGCCGCGCCGGCCCGATCCGACCATGCCCGAGACTGTTCTGCGCGAGCCGCACGACCTCGACGATCCGGCGCTGCGCGACGCCGCCGTCGCCGCCGCCACCGGGCGGGCGCCGTTCGACCTGCTGCTGACCGGCGCGCTGGTCGCCGATGTGGCGATGCAGGAATTGCGGGCGGCCGATGTCGGCATTGTCGGCGGGCTGATCGCCAGCGTGCATCCGCCCGGCACGCGCGACGATGCGCGTGCGCGCCGCGACCTCGCCGGCGCGGTGCTGGCGCCCGGCCTGATCGACACGCATCTGCACATCGAAAGCTCGATGATGACGCCGCGGCGCTATGCCGAGGTGGTGGTGCCGCAGGGCACCACGACGATTTGCTGGGACCCGCACGAGGTCGGCAACGTGCTCGGGTTGGACGGGGTGCGCTGGGCGATCGAGGCCGCCGCCGGCCTGTCGCTGCGGGTGCTGGTGCTGGCGCCGTCCTGCGTACCCTCGGCGCCGGGGCTGGAGCGGGCCGGCGCCGCCTTTGGCCCGGACGAGATGGCGACCATGCTCGGCTGGCCGGAGGTGGCCGGCGTCGCCGAGGTGATGGACATGCGCGGCGTGCTGGAGCGCAGCGTCCGCATGCGCGGGATCGTCGATGCCGGTCTGGCCAGCGGCAAGCTGGTCTGCGGCCATGCGCGCGGGCTGGAGGGCGCGGCGCTGCAGGGCTTTGCCGCCGCCGGCATCGGCAGCGACCATGAGATCACCGGCGGCGCCGACGTGCTGGCCAAGCTGCGCGCCGGCTTCACCGTCGAACTGCGCGGCTCGCACGACCATGTGCTGCGCGAGGCAGTGACGGCGCTGGCCGGGCTGGCGCATCTGCCGCAGACGCTGACACTGTGTACCGACGACGTGTTCCCCGACGATCTGGTCGCCGTCGGCGGCATGATCGACGTGCTGCGCCGGGTGGTGCGCTACGGCATGGCGCCGCTGGCGGCGCTGCGGGCAGCGACGCTGAACGCGGCGATGCGGCTCGGCCGGCGCGATCTCGGGCTGGTGGCGCCGGGGCGGCGGGCCGATCTGATCGTGCTGTCCGATCTGACGACGCTGCGGGTGGGCGATGTCATCGTCTCCGGCCGGCATGTCGCCGCGTCCGGGCGGATGCTGGCGCCGGTTCGCCGCGATGCGGCGCCGGCGCCGACCGCGACGATGCATGTGCCGCCGCTCGCCGCCGCCGATTTCGTGCTGCGCGCGGCGGACGGCGCGGTGCGCCTGCGCAGCGTCGTGCAGCCGCGCTTCACCCGCTGGGGCGAGCTTGCCGCCGAGGCAAGCGGCGGTGCCGTGGCGCTGCCCGACGGCGCGATATTGATGGCGGTGATCCATCGTCACGGCCTCGCCCCGGCGGTGCCGGTGCTCGGCGTGCTGGAGGGGTGGAGCTCCTGGCGCGGCGCGCTGGCGACGACGGTGTCGCATGACAGCCACAACCTCGTAGTGTTCGGCCGCGCCGCGGACGACATGGCGGCGGCGGCGAATGCGGTGATTGCCGCCGGCGGCGGCATGGCGGTGGCGCAGGACGGCGGCGTCACCGCGCTGCTGGCGCTGCCGGTCTGCGGGTTGCTGTCGGAGGCGCCGGCGACGGAGGTGGCGGCGGCGTTCCGCGCGCTGCGCGCCGCGGCAGACCGGATCGTGGACTGGCAGCCGCCGGGGCTGACCTTCAAATCGGTGGTCGGCGCCAGCCTCGCCTGCAATCCCGGCCCGCATGTCACCGATCTCGGCATCACCGACGGCAGCGACGGGCGGGTGTTCGCCGAGACGCTGATCGGCTGATCCCTGGCTCGGGCGCGGCGGCTGCCGCGGCAGCGCTAGGTTGCCGCTGCGCCGGAGCCGACAGTCGAGATCGCCGCCGCCGCGCTTCTGGCGGACGGCATTCTTGCCGCGCCGGCGATCCGGCCGGTGATGGATGCGTGCCGGCAGGTGGAAACCCTGCCCGACGCCGGCGATGACGGGGCGTCGGATGCCGGCCAGAGATCAGGCGGCGCAGGTCATTGCGGCAGCCGCGTCGTCAGATAGGTGTCGAACATCGTCCTGCGCTGCGGGTCCAGCACCGCGATCGGCTGCGTCACGTCGCCAAGCTGCATGATTGTCGGCCCGGTCGGCGCGAAGCGCGGCCATGTCGGCAGCCCGTCGCCGTTCGGGTCGCCGGTCTTGGCGAAGTTGGTCCAGTATTGCTGCATCTGGTCCGACAGTTCGCGGTCCCGCGCCGACCACGGCCGATCGACCGATGCCTGGGTGCCGAACACATAGACGAGTTCCGCCGAGTGGAACGCACCGACCTTGATCGGGTCCGAGCCCGGCGCAAGCCGCACGAAGCGGTACACGAAGGCCGGAATGCCCTGCGCCGCCACCACTTGCGCCTCGCGCGCCGAGGCGGCCAGCAGGTAGTCGCTCTGCATGCGGTCCTGCGCCGCCGTGGCGTCGTCGGCATCTGCGCCGCTGTAGCGCGCGGCGACCTCGGCGCCCTCGGCGGCGAAGCGCCGGCGGGCCAGCGCCGCCAGCCCCGCCGGCGTCGTCGGGGGCAGCAGTTCGGTGCCCTCGTCGTAATTCACCCCGATCAGCAGCGCGGCGGCATTGCCGCCACCGGCAATCATCGCCGGCATGTCCTGCGGCAGGATATGCCCGTCCACGTTCGGCCGCAGCCCGAAGCCGACCGCATTGCCCCGCATGGCGCGAACCAGATCGGTGCTCGCGACCATGCGCAGATCCGCCACGCTGTCGGCACCGACCGCGTGGGCAAAGGCCGCGCCGCCCGCTTCGGCCTGCGCCAGCGTCTGCATCGGATCGGCCATGCCGAACATCGGATAACTCTCGACGATGGCGCGCCGGAACAGGCCATGCGCCAGCGGCGCGGCGATCATCGCGTTGACCCCCATCGCGCCGGCGGATTGGCCGAACACCGTGACCGCGTCAGGGTCGCCGCCGAAGCCGGCAATGTTGCCGTGGACCCAGCGCAGCGCCGCGAGCATGTCGAGCAGGCCGTAATTGCCCGAGACATGATCGGGACTTTCGCGGTCCAGCTCGGGCAGTGCCAGAAAGCCGAGCGGCCCGAGCCGATAATTGATCGTCACCACCACCACGCCACGACGCGCCAGCGCGGCGCCGTCAAAGCTCGCCAGCGACCCCGACCCCTGCACGAAGCCGCCGCCGTAGAACCACACCATGACCGGCAGCGCGTGGCCCAACGGCGCGGTCGGCGTCCAGATGTTGAGGTAGAGGCAATCCTCGCTCTGCCGCTCGGAGGTGCGGAAAAACTCGTTCTGATAGAACGAGCCGGGCGGCGGCAGCGGTTGCGGACAGGCGGCTGCGGCATGGGTGGTTTCCAGCACGCCCTGCCACGGCGCCACCGGTTGCGGCGGGCGCCAGCGCAGCCCGGCCACCGGCGGTGCTGCGAACGGCACGCCGAGATATTGGCTGACGGCGCCATCGGCGCTCACCGTCCCGAGGATGGCGCCGCCCTGCACCTGCACCGTTGCCGCCGTGGCCCCGCCGGCCCACAGCAGCCACAGCGCGGCGGCGGCCGCGGCGATGCGTCGTGTCATTGCCATGTCCTCGCCACCAGACCCGCGTGTTCCCAGAAGGCGCAGTTGTGTTCAGCCGCAAACGTCTCGGTCGGCGCCGGCGCGGCGGAGATCGACAGCACCGCGGGATGCTCGCCGGTGTAGCGTGGCCATGCCACCCCGACCGCCGCGTCCTGAACTGTGCCGGGATCGCCGGCGGCAACGAAGCGCGACCAGTAGCCGATCATCATCCGCGACAGCGCCGCATGGTATCCCAACAGCGGCCGGCCCTCGACGTCGTTGTCGAACACATAGCCGAGGTCGCTGGTGTGGTAGGAGAGATTCGGCAGATCGGCGCCCTGCGGCAGCGGCTGCTGCTGCGCCGGGTCGGCGATGTCGAGTTGATAGCCGAACACCGGGACGAAGTGCGACATGTCGGCGCGCGCCAGATTGGCCATGCAGGCGAAGCGGCGGTCGGTCAGCACGCTGCCGATCAGCGTCGCGGCGTTGACATAGGCGTCGGGCGGATACTGTACCAGCACGGCCTCCGCAGCGCCGCCGAAACTGGCCTTGAGTTGCGCCGGCAGATCCGCGCGCGTCAGGTCGCGCTGCAACACGTCGGACTCGACGCGGGCGGTGAACAGGTAGTTTTCCCTGGCATTGCTGCCGATCAGAACAGGAACCCGGACGAAGCGCCCCTGCTGGAACGCGGCAAACGGATCGAGTGGCAGCACCGCTCCGTCCTGCACCATCGTCGGCCGCACCGTCATGCGCAGAAACGCCTGCACCGGCGCCGCCCGCAGGCAGGCCAGTAGGCCGGGACCGCCGGGGCAGCCGATTTCATCGAGCGCATGCGCATAGGTCTGCGCCTCGGCCTGCGCCAGCGGCACCGTATGGGCGCCATCGGTGCTGCTTTGCACGATGGCGCGCTGGAACAACCCCTCCGAGGCGGGCGAGGCGAGCAGCCCGAGCACCAGATTGGCGCCGGCGGATTCACCCATCACGGTGATCCGGTGCGGGTCGCCGCCGAACGCCGCGATGTTGCGGTTGACCCAGCCCAGCGCCGCCTGGGCATCGAGCAGGCCGTAATTGCCCGACACATGTCGCGCATCCGCTGCATCGAGCGCCGCGGCAGCCAGAAAGCCAAGCGCGCCGACGCGGTAATTCGCGCTGACGACAACGGCATGCGCCTGCTCGGCGAGCCGGGTCGCGTCATACTGCCGGGCGGCGCCGTAGCCCTCGACGAAGCCGCCGCCATGCAGCCAGACGATCACCGGCCGCGCCGCCGCCGCGGATTGCGGCGCCCACACGTTGAGATAGAGGCAGTCTTCGGTGTTGCTGGCCAGCCCGGCCGGATCGGCCGATGCGGTCTGCGGACAGGACGAGGGCGGGATCGTCGCCTGCAGCGCGGCCGTCCATGCCGCCGGCGCGGCGGGCGGCGCCAGCCGCAGCCCGCCGACCGGCGGCGCCGCGAATGGAATGCCGAAGAACACATCGACACCAGCGCGATGCACCCCGGCGACCGGCCCGAACTCCGTCTGCACGACCGGGGCCGGCTGCGCGCCGGCGGGGGAGATTGAAACCGCCGCCACGAGGCAGGCAACGACGCCGCCGAGGAGGGCGGACGAGACAGCGAACCGGGGCATGGACGTTGCTTCCCGCAGGTTTTGCTGCAGGCTATCCGATGTACCGCTGACTGGCCATGGCCCTGCCCGCCGCGACCGCGACAACGGCGGAAAACATCGCCGGTTGACAGCTTGGCGAAACCGGTCCGATCATATGTGTGCAAACAATCTCGGAGCGGTGCGATGGGTCAGCATCTCCGTCCGGCAACGCTGGAGGCGGCCGTTGCGCTGCTCGCCGAACGCCCGCGTACCGTGCTCGCCGGCGGCACCGACCATTATCCGGCACGGGTAATGGCGGCGCCGGAGGAGGACGTGCTCGACATCGCCCGCCTGCCCGGCCTCCGCGCCATCACGCACGTTGACGGCGCCTGGATCATCCCCTGCCTTGCCACCTGGACCGACCTGATCGCGGCGGCGCTGCCGCCGGCCTTCGACGGGCTGCGCGCGGCAGCGCGCCAGGTCGGCGGGGTGCAGGTGCAGAACGTCGCCACGGTGGTCGGCAATCTGTGCAACGCCAGCCCGGCGGCGGATGGCGTGCCGTGCCTGCTGGCGCTGGACGCTTCGGTCGAGCTGGTCTCGCTGCGCGGCCGGCGGCTGGTGCCGGTGGCCGAGTTCGTGCTCGGCCCGCGGCAGACGGCACGGCGGCCGGATGAGCTGGCGATCGGGCTGCGCATTCCGGCGCAGCACGGGTGCGGTTCGTTCCTCAAGCTCGGCGCCCGCCGCTATCTCGTCATCTCCATCGTGATGGTTTCGCTGGTCGCCGAAATGGCCGGCGGGCGGATCGCGCGGGCGCGGGTCGCGGTCGGTGCCTGTTCGCCGGTGGCGCGGCGGCTGCCGGCGCTGGAGGCGGCGCTGGCCGGGCAGGTGCCGGACGCGGCGCTGGTGCAGGCCGGGCATCTGGCGCCGCTGACGCCGATCGACGACATCCGCGCCACCGGCGCCTACCGGCAGGCCGCCGCGCTGGAACTGCTGCGCCGGGCGGTGGCGGCTTTGGGCGACACGGGGGCGATGGCGGCATGAGGTCTCCCGCAGAACCGATCGACTTCACGCTCAACGGGCGCGCGGTGCGCGTGCTTGCCGATCCGGGGCGGCGGCTGGCCGACCTGCTGCGCGACGATCTCGGGCTGACCGGCACCAAGATCGGCTGCAACGCCGGCGATTGCGGCGCCTGCACCGTGCTGCTCGACGGGCGGCAGGTATGCGCCTGCATGGTCCCGGCCGGACGGGTCGAGGGCGCCGCGGTGGTGACGGTGGAGGGGCTGCCGGTGGGCGCGCTGCAGCGGGCGTTCCTGCGCCACGGCGCGGCGCAGTGCGGCATCTGCACGCCGGGGATGCTGGTCGCTGCCAGCGACCTGCTGGCGCGCAACGCCGCGCCCAACGAGGCGGAGGTGCTGGACGCGCTGGGCGGTGTGTTGTGCCGCTGCACCGGCTACCGCGCCATCGTCGCGGCGGTGCTCGACCGCGGCGATGAAGCGGCAGCATCGCCCGCCCCGCGCGGCGCGGTCGGTGAGCGGCTCGACAAGGTCGATGGCATGGCCAAGCTGACGGGGGCGGAGAAATTCGGCGCCGATGCGCTGCCCGACGAACCGTTCCTGACGCTGCGCGCGGTGCGCAGCCCGCACCCGCATGCCCGCTTCGTCCTCGGCGACCTGCGCGGGTTGCGCGCCGCCCATCCCGGCCTCGCCGCGGTGCTGACGGCGGCGGATATTCCCGGCCGCAACCTCTACGGCATCTACCCGACCGGCAAGGATCAGCCGGTGCTGGCCGATGGCTATGTGCGCCATCGCGGCGAGGCGGTCTGCGCCCTGGTCGGCGATCCCGCGACCCTCGCCACGATCGCCGATGCGGCGGTGCCGATCACCTGGGAGGTGCTGCCGCCGGTGACCTTCGCGGATGCGGCGGCGGCGCCGGATCTGCATGCCCATGCCCCCGGCAACGTGCTGTGCCGCGGCCGGGTGGCGCGCGGCGATGTCGCCACCGGCATGGCGGCGGCGGCGGTGCGGGCGGAAATCGCGGTGCGCACCGGCTTCGTCGAACACGCCTATATCGAACCCGAGGCCGGCTATGCGCGGCGGGTCGGCGAGCGCATCGACGTCGTCGCCTGCACCCAGACGCCTTATATGGACCGCGACGAACTGGCGCCGATTCTCGGCATCGCGCCGGACCAGGTCCGCGTCATCCCCACCGCGGTTGGCGGCGGCTTTGGCGGCAAGCTCGATCTCTCGGTCCAGCCGCTCGCCTGCGTCGCCGCCTGGACGCTCGGGCGGCCGGTGCGCATGGTCAATGCCCGCCCCGAGAGCATGGCGGCGACCACCAAGCGCCATCCCGCCCGCATCCGTGCCGAGGCGGCGGCGGATGCCGACGGGCGGCTGACGGCGTTCCGCTTCCACGGCGATTTCGATACCGGCGCCTATGCGAGCTGGGGACCGACCGTCGCCAACCGGGTGCCGGTGCATGCGATGGGGCCGTATGCGGTGGCCAACGTGCTGTGCGAAACCGCGGCGATCCACACCAACGGGCCGCCCGCCGGCGCCTTCCGCGGCTTCGGCGTGCCGCAGGCGGCGATTGCCGGCGAGGCGCTGATGGACATGCTGGCGGCGCAACTCGGGCTCGACCCGTGGGAGATGCGGCGGCGCAACGCGCTCGGCGTCGGCGGCGTCACCGCGACCGGACAGGTGCTCGGCGCGGGCGCCGCGCTGCCCGAGTGTCTGGCTGCGATCCGGCCGCGCTGGCTGGCGCTGCGCGCCGAGGCCGCCGCGTTCAATGCGGCCGGTCCGGCCGGGCTGCGGCGCGGCGCCGGCATCGCCTGCATGTGGTACGGCATCGGCAACACCAGCCTGCCGAACCCGTCGCAGATGGTCATGGGGATCAGGCGCGACGGGCTTGCCGTGCTGTTCTCCGGCGCGGTGGACATCGGCCAGGGGTCGAACACCATCATGGTGCAGATCGCCGCCACCGCGCTCGGCGTCGCGGCGGCCGAGGTGGTGCTCGTCGCCGGCGACACCGACCGCACCCGCGACGCGGGCAAGACCAGCGCCTCGCGCCAGACCTTCGTCAGCGGCAACGCGGCGAAGCTGGCCGGCGAGGCGCTGCGGGCGGAGATTTTGCGGCGCTCCAACGCGGGACCGGAGGCGGTGATTTCGCTGGGCCAGGGCGGCGTCAGGGTGACGCATCGCGGCGGCACCACGCCGCTCGATCTCAGCGAACTGGCGGCCGATGACGAGGGCATCGTACTGCGCGGCGAGGGCCGCTACGATCCGCCGACCACGGCGCTGGACGCCGATGGCCAGGGCATCCCCTACGCCTCCTACGCCTTCGCCGCACAGGCGGCGCTGGTCGAGGTGGATACCGCGCTCGGCAGCGTGCGGGTGCTGCGCATCGTCGCCGCGCATGATGTCGGCCGGGCGGTCAACCCGACGCTGGTGGAGGGGCAGATCCACGGCGGCATTGCGCAGGGCCTCGGCCTCGCGCTGATGGAGGAATACGTGCCCGGCCGCACCGACAATCTGCACGACTACCTGATCCCGACCATCGGCGACATTCCACCGATCGAGACCATGCTGATCGAGCAGCCCGACCCGCTCGGGCCATACGGCGCCAAGGGGGTCGGCGAGCCGGCGCTGGTGGCGACCGCGCCGGCCATCCTCAACGCCATCTCCGACGCCACCGGCGTTCGGCTGACGCAGGTTCCGGCGACACCGGCGCGCGTGCTGGCGGCGCTCGGCGCCGGGCGGGCGGCATGACCACGACCCACGCCGACCCGGCGGCGCCGGACGAAGCCGCGCTGGAAGCGGTCGGGCGCGCCGAGCCGGGCATCGTCACCTGCGACGCCTGCCCGGTGCTGTGCCGCATCCGCCCCGGCAAGACCGGCGCCTGCGACCGCTACGGCAACGAGGCCGGCCGGCTGACCCGGATGGAGCCGCTGACCGTGCTCGCCCGGCGGCCGGAGGCGGTGCGCTTCGCCGGTGCCGACTGGTCGGGCAATCCGATCGCCGGCCAGGACGTGTTCGTCACCGGCATCGGCGCCGGCACCACCTATCCCGATTACAAGCCGGCGCCGTTCATCGTCGCCAGCGAGGTCGCCGGGGTCGATATGGTGACCGTGGTAACCGAGGGGATTTTCAGCTATTGCGGGCTGAAGGTGAAGATTGACACCGACCGCCATCTCGGCGCCGAATGCGCCCCGGTGCGCGCCGGCGGCGAACAGATCGGCCACGTCACCACCGCCGAATATGGCAGCCAGATGCTGAGCCTCGGCGGGGTGCGGCACCTGACCGGCGGCTCCAAGCGCGAGGGGGTGGCGACCTGCGATGCCCTGCTGACGCTGTCCAATGGCGGCGCGGTGGCGCTGAGCGTCGATGGCGGCGCCGAGGTGGTGGTGCAGTCCGCCGCCGCGCCGATCGTCGATGGCGTGCCGGAGAGCCGCATGCGGGTCGGCTGCGGCTCGGCCACCATCGGCATCTTCGCCAGCCAGTGGCTCGGCCATGCCGACGAGGTGATCGTCGTCGATGACCATATCACCGGCGTACTGACCGAGCATCAGGCGGGCCGGTTCCTCGACATGCGCCCGGCCGGCATCCGGGTGCGCGGCCGGCGCTCGACGCCGGGGCGGTATTTTCAGGTGGCGGCGCCGGGCCTCGGCTGGGGCGGCACCGACATCGCCGACCCGCTGGCGATCATCGAGCGGATCGACGCCAGGCTGGCGTGGCCCGGTCTGCGGCTGCTGATGGTCTCGACCACCGGGGAACATGCGGCGTGGTTCGTGCTCGACGCGGCGTTGCGGCCGCAGCCGGCGCCGATGCCCCCGGCCATCGCCGCCGCCGTGGCGCGGATCGGCGAGAATTGCGAGCCGGCGCTGTGTTCGGTGCTGTTCATGGCCGGCGCCGGGGGCAGTCTGCGCGCCGGGGCGACGGAAAATCCGGTGCTGCTGACGCGCGCGGTGCAGGCCGGGCGGGCGCGGGTGACGGCCGGTGGCGCGCCGGTGACGGTGTGGCCGGGCGGCGGCATCACCTTCATGGCCGACGTGGCGGCGCTGCCGGCCCGCGCCTTCGGCCATGTGCCGACGCCGGCCCTGGTGGCGCCGATCGAGTTCTCCCTGCCGCTGGCCGAGTATGCGGCGCTCGGCGGCCATATGGACCGGGTGCGCCGGCTCGGCGATGTGCTGGCGGAGCTGCGCCCGCGTTCGGTGGCCTTGCCGGCGGGCGTGCGGTTTCCGTGGTGAGCGCGCGGCGCACCGCGCCCCCCAACGTCCTCGCGCAAGCGGAGGAGCAGCAAAACGCGACTCCCCCTCCCCTTGCGGGACGACGTTGGGAGGGGTCGCGCGAGCAATGACCGCCCAAATCGCCCTGCTGCCCGGCGACCGGCTGCATCTGCAGCATGGCCCGATCGACTGTATCTGCCGTGCCTGGGGCGCGCCGGGGGAAGTGCGTGCCGCCTATGGGCAGGCCGCTGCCGCCTTCCCGGCGATGCTGCCGGCGCTGTGCGAGGAGCTTGCCGCCCTGCGCCGCCGCGTGCTCGCCGCGGCGCCACCCGCCGGGGCGGTGGCGCGCGCCATGCACGCCGCCTGCCTGCCCTATGCCGACCGCTTCATCACCCCGATGGCCGCCGTCGCCGGCGCCGTCGCCGATCATCTGCTGGCGGCGCTGACCGCCGGCCGCGCGCTCGACCGCGCCTTTGTCAACGACGGCGGCGACATCGCCTTTCATCTCGCGCCGGGGGAGTCGCTGCGCGCCGGTCTCGTCGCCGATCTGACCGCCCCGGCGCTCGACGGCACTTTCCTGCTCGACGCGGCACATCCGGCGCGCGGCCTCGCCACCTCCGGGCGCGCCTGCAGGGGCCAGGGTGGCCGCAGCTTTTCGTTCGGCATCGCCGATGCGGTCAGCGTGCTCGCCGCCACCGCCGCCGACGCCGACGCCGCCGCCACCATCATCGGCAACGCCGTCGATCTGCCGCGGCATCCCGCCATCAGCCGCCGCCCGGCGACGGCGATCGACCCGGACAGCGATCTCGGCGCCCGCCCGGTCACCTGGAGCGTCGGCCGGCTGAGCGCCGAGGAGGTGGCGCACGCCCTGGACGGCGGGGAGCGGGTGGCCGATGCTCTGATCGCCGCCGGACGGATCCACGGCGCCGTGCTCGCGCTGCGCGGTGCCGTGCGTGTCCGCGGCGCCGCGCTGCCAGCACTGGAACAATCATGATCCGCAAGCTGCTCACCATCATCGAGGAGACGCACCAGGAGGCCGGGCAGGACATCCGCCCGCCGACGCGCAAGGCCGCGGCGGTGGCCGTCATTGGCAACCCATTTGCCGGCCGTCATGCCGAGGATCTCGGCGAACTGATCGCACTCGGCGAGATGCTCGGCGGCCTGCTCGGCGAACGCGCGGTGCGGGCGCTCGGCATCCCGCCGGCGCAGGTGGAGAGCTATGGCAAGGCGGCGATCGTCGGCGAGGACGGCGAACTGGAACACGCCGCTGCCATCCTGCATCCCAAACTCGGGGCGCCGTTGCGCGCCGCGGTGGAAAAGGGCGCCGCCCTGGTGCCAAGCGCCAAAAAGCGCGGCGGCATGGGGACGGCGATCGACGTGCCGCTCGGCCACAAGGACGCCGCCTTCGTGCGCAGCCATTTCGATGCGATGGAGGTGCGCGTCGGTGACGCACCGCGGCGCGACGAGATCGTCGTCGTCGTCGTCGTCACCGACAGCGGCCGGCCGTTGCCACGCATCGGCGGTCTGACGGTGGCCGACATCGTCGGCACGGACGGGTTGCGCTGATGCCGCGCTTGCTGCGGATCCTGTCCGGCCATCCACGACTGTTCGCGTCAGCGATCGTCGGCATCGCGGTGGCGCTGGTGCTGCCGGCGATGACCGGACTAACGCGCGGGCTGCTCGGCTGGGATGCCGGCTGTGCGGCGTTCCTGCTGCTGTCGGCGCAGATGTTCAGCTCGCCGCGGCCGGGCGGCATCGCCGCCGATGCGGAACGCCAGGAAGAAGCCGAGTGGACGATCTTCTGGCTCACCGTCGGCGGCGTCACCGCCAGCTTCGCCGCCATCATCGGCGAGTTCTCGCTGTCGAAGGACGTGGCGCCGGGCGTGCGCAACCTGCATGTCGCGCTGGTCGCGGCGACGCTGCTGCTGTCGTGGCTGATGACGCATACCGTGTTCGGATTGCGCTATGCGCACGAATATTATGAGCTGATCGGCAGCGACGGCGCGATCGCGCGCGGTCTGGAGTTTCCCGGCGACGTGCCGCCCGACTACTGGGATTTCTTCTATTTCGCGCTGGTGCTCGGCATGACCTTCCAGGTCTCCGACGTGCAGATCACCAGCCGCAAGCTGCGCCGGCTGGCGGCGGCGCACGGCTTGCTCGGGTTCCTGTTCAACACCGTCATCCTCGCCCTCTCCGTCAACATCGGTGCCGGACTTCTGTAGCCCTTACCAGGAAGGTTGTCATGTCCCTCAGCCGCCGCAGCCTGCTTGCCGCCACTGCCGCAACGCTCGCCACGCCCGCGCTGCTGCGCGCAGCGGGGGCGCCGATCCGCATCGGCGAGATCAATTCCTACACCGCCGTCCCCGCCTTCACCCTGCCCTACCGCAACGGCTGGCAGCTTGCCGTCGAGCAGATCAATGGCAGCGGCGGCGTGCTCGGGCGCATGGTGGAGGTGATCAGCCGCGACGATGCCGGGCATCCGGCGGACGCCATCCGTCTGGCCGGCGAGTTGCTCAACGACCAGAAGGTCGATCTGCTGGCCGGCGGCTTTCTGTCCAACATCGGTCTGGCGCTCAGCGATTTCGCCAAACAGTCGGGCAAGCTCTACATCGCCGGCGAACCGCTGGCCGATGCGCTGGTCTGGGGCAAGGGCAACCGGATGTGCTTCCGGCTGCGTCCCTCGACCTACATGCAGGCGGCGATGCTGGTACCCGACGCGGCGCGGCTGAAGGCGAAGCGCTGGGTGACGGTGGCGCCGAACTACGAATACGGCACCTCGGCGGTAAAGTGGTTCAAGCAATTGCTGACGGCGGTGCAGCCGGACGTGCAGTTCGTCGGCGAGCAATGGCCGGCGCTCGGCAAGATCGACGCCGGCGCCACCGTCGCCGCGCTGGCCGAGGCAAAGCCCGATGCGATCTTCAACGTCACCTTCGGCGGCGATCTGACCAGCTTCGTGCGCCAGGGCAACACCCGCGGCCTGTTCGAGGGGCGCGGCGTCGTCTCGGTGCTGACCGGCGAGCCGGAATATCTCGGCCCGCTCGGCGAGGAAACGCCGGAGGGCTGGATCGTCACCGGCTATCCGGTCGCCGCCGACACCTCGCCCGCCAACAGCGCATTCGTCGCCGCATACAAGGCGAAGTTCGGCGAGTTGCCGAAAATGGGCTCGGTGGTCGGCTATGCGCTGATCCAGTCGATCGCCGCCGGCATCATCCGCGCCGGCGGAACCGACACCGCGGCGATGGCCGACACCGGTTTCCCCGGCGCGTCGTTCGCCACCCCGATCGGCACCGCATCGTGGCGCGCGCTCGATCATCAATCGACGCTCGGCACCTATGTCGGGCGCACCGCGCTGAAGGACGGGCATGGCCAGATGGTCGATTGGCGCTATGTCGATGGCGCCACCGCGCTGCCGTCCGACAGCGCGGTCAAAGCGATGCAGGCGGGGTGAGCGGCGCAGCGGCGCCGGCGGGCGCAGCAGGGCGCGGCCTGGACGCATGACGGTCTTTCTCGTCCAGCTACTCACCGGGCTTGCCGGTGCCGCGGCGCTGTTTCTCGTTGCCGCCGGGCTGACGGTGATCTTCGGCGTGACCCGGGTGGTCAACTTCTCTCACGGCAGCCTCTACATGCTCGGTGCCTATGTTGGCTGGACGGTGCTCGCTCATCTGCCGCACAGCATCGCCGGCTTCGCGCTTGGCGTCGTCGTCACCGCCCTGGTGCTGGCGGCGTTCGGCGCCGGGCTGGAGATGGCGCTGCTGCGCCGGCTCTATCGCGCGCCCGAACTGCTCCAGTTGCTCGCCACCTTCGGCGTCGTGCTGATGGTGCAGGACATCACCCAGGCGATCTGGGGCGCCGAAGACCTGACCCTGCCGCGCCCGCACTGGATGCGCGGTTTCGTCGCCATTGGCGGCGAGCGGTTCCCGCGCTTCGATCTGGTGCTGATCGCCGCCGGCCCGCTGGTGCTGGGGCTGCTGTGGCTGCTGCTGCACCGCACCCGCTTCGGCACGCTGGTCCGCGCGGCGACCCAGGATCGCGACATGGTGGCGGCCCTCGGCGTCGATCAGCGGCGGCTGTTCACCGCCGTCTTCGCGCTCGGCGCGGCGCTGGCCGGGCTGGGCGGCGTGCTGTCGCTGCCCGACGGCTCGGCCAATCTGCAACTCGATCTGTCGGTCATCACCGATGCCTTCGTCGTCGTCGTGGTCGGCGGCCTGGGCAGCATCGGCGGCGCCTATCTGGCCAGCCTGATCATTGGCGTGCTGCAGGCGTTCGGCATTCTGCTGCTGCCGAAGCTGACGCTGGTGATCGTGTTTGCGGTCATGGCGGTGGTGCTGGTGTTCCGCCCACAGGGTCTGCTCGGCCGCGCCGCCGATGCGGTGCGTGAGGCGGCGGCGCCGCCACTGGTGCGTCCCGCTGCGCCGGCGCTGCGCCTGCTCGGCGCCGCGGTGTTTGTGCTGCTGGCGGCGGCGCCGTTCGCGGTCGGGCCGTTCGCCGTCTCGGTGCTGACCGAGGCGATGATCGCGGTGCTGTTCGCCGCCTCGCTGCATTTCATGATGGGGCCGGGCGGCATGCCGAGCTTCGGTCACGCCGCATGGTTCGGCATCGGCGCCTATGCCGCGGCGCTGGCGGCGACGGCGCTGCATCTGCCGCTGCCCGCCGCGCTGCTGCTGGCGCCGCTCGCCGCGGCAGTGGTGGCGGCGCTGTTCGGCTGGTTCGTGGTGCGGCTGTCGGGGGTTTATCTCGCCATGCTGACGCTCGCCTTCGCGCAGATCGTCTGGGCGGTGGCGCTGCAATGGACCGGCCTGACCGGCGGCGACAACGGCATTCTCGGCGTCTGGCCGGGCGGCGTGCTGGCCGGGGCGCATGCGTTCTATTGGGTGGTGCTGGCGCTGTGCGTGCTGGCCACGCTGCTGCTGCGCCGCGTGCTCTATGCGCCGTTCGGCTACGCGCTGCGCGGCGCGCGCGATTCGACGCTGCGGGCGGAGGCGATCGGCCTGCCGACGGTGCGCATCCGGCTGGCCGCCTTCACCATCGCCGGGGCGGCGGCGGGGCTGGCCGGCGGACTGTCGGCCTACAGCAAGGGCAGCGTGTTCCCGACCTATGTGTCGATCGGCCGCTCGGTCGATGCGCTGCTGATGGTGCTGCTCGGTGGCGTGCAGACCATCGCCGGGCCGATCGTCGGCGCGCTCGCCTATACCGGACTCTACGACGCGCTGCTGCTGGCGACCAGCCAGTGGCGGCTGGCCCTGGGGGCGGCGATCGTGGCGCTGGTGCTGGCATTTCCGCAGGGCATCGCCGGCGCCGCGCAGCAGCTCCGCCGCCGCGCCGCATGACGGTGCTGGCGGCCGAGGGGCTGCGCAAATCCTTTGGCGGCACGGCGGCGGTGCAGGGCGTGTCCTTCGCCGTCGCCGCCGGCGAGATGCTGGCGCTGATCGGCCCCAACGGCGCCGGCAAATCGACCTGTTTCAACATGCTGAGCGGCCAGTTGCGGCCCGATGCCGGGCGGGTGCTGCTCGGCGGCGCCGACATCACCGCGCTGGCGCCGCGCCGCATCTGGCGCCTGGGCGTCGGCCGCACCTTCCAGATCACCGCCACCTTTGCCTCGATGACGGTCGGCGAGAACGTGCAGATGGCGCTGCTGTCGCATGCCGGGCAGGTCTGGCGGTTCTGGCGCCCGGTGCGGCGGCGCGGCGTGGCGGCGGCGGCGGCGCTGCTCGATCAGGTCGGGCTGTCGGCGCTGGCCGACACCGCCGCCGGCGTGCTGGCCTATGGCGATCTCAAGCGGCTGGAACTGGCGATGGCGCTGGCCAACGCGCCGCGTCTGCTGCTGATGGACGAACCAACCGCCGGCATGGCGCCGGCCGAGCGCACCGCGCTGATGCGGCTGGCACGCGATCTGGCCACCGCGCACGGCATCGCCGTGCTGTTCACCGAGCACGACATGGATGTGGTGTTTTCCGCCGCCGACCGGATTCTGGTGCTGCACCACGGCGCGCTGATCGCCGAGGGCGACGGCGCCGCGATCCGCGCCGATGCGCGGGTGCGCGAGGTCTATCTCGGCAGCGGCGCCACCAGCGGCGGCCACTGAGATGCTTCGGGTCGATGCCCTCGATGCGTTTTACGGCCGCGCCCATGTGCTGCATGCGGTGTCGTTCGCCGTCGCCTCCGGCGAGGTGCTGGTGCTGCTCGGCCGCAACGGCGCCGGCAAGAGCACGATGATGAAGGCGCTGATCGGCCTGCTGCGCCCGCGCGGCGGCGGCATCGACTTCCTCGGCCGGCAGGTCGCGGGGTGGGAGCCGCATCGCATCGCCCGGCTCGGCATGGGCTATGTGCCGGAGGAGCGGCGCATCTTTACCGAGCTGACGGTGATGGAGAATCTGGCGGTCGGCCGCCGCCCGCCGCGCGACGGCCGGCCGGCCTGGACGCCCGAGCGGCTGTTCGCGCTGTTCCCCAATCTCGGGCGAATGCGCGACCGGCCGGGCGGGCGGATGAGCGGCGGCGAGCAGCAGATGCTGACCATCGCGCGCACCCTGATGGGCAACCCGAGCCTCGTGCTGCTCGATGAGCCGAGCGAGGGGCTGTCGCCGCTGATCGTCGAGCAGATGGCCGCCGCCGTGCTGGCCCTCAAGGCGGCCGGTGTCACCGTGCTGCTGGCCGAGCAGAATCTCTATTTCGCCGCGCGTGTCGCCGACCGCGCGGTGGTGATCGAGAGCGGCCGGGTGGTGTGGTCCGGCACGATGGCCGGGCTGATGGGCGACGCGGCGGCGCGCGCGGCACATTTGCAGGTCTGACCCGAGCCGCCCCGCCACATCGCCGTCCGGCACAATCTGGCACGCCGCGCCGCAGTCTGCTTAGCTGCGAGGGATGGAAACTTCCTTGAAGCTGGACCGGCGCACACGGTCGAACGTGACTCGGCTGGCGCTGGCGCAGGCGCTGGCCGGCGGCAACGCGGCGGTGGTGGTGGCGACCGGCGGCATCGTCGGCGCAGCGCTCGGCCCCTCCCCGGCCCTGGCAACGCTGCCGGTGACGGTGTTCGCCATCGGCATGGCCCTGGCGACGCTGCCGGCCGGCTGGCTGGCGCGGTATTATGGCCGGCGCACCGCGTTCCTCTCCGGCGCCGGCTGCGGCGCCGCCGCCGGACTGATCGCCGCGCTGGCCGTGGTGATCGGGTCGTTCGCGCTGTTCTGCCTCGCCACCCTGTTCGCCGGCTTCTATGCCGCGGTGATCCAGTCGTTCCGCTTCGCCGCCGCGGACGGCGCCAGCCCGGCGTTCCGCCCGCGCGCCATCGCCTGGGTGCTCGCCGGCGGCATTTTCGGCGGCCTGCTGGGGCCGCAATTGGTCACCTGGACGATGCAGCTCTGGCTGCCCTATCTGTTCGCCGCCAGCTATCTGGCGCAGGCCGGCGTCGCCCTGGTGGCCGCGCTGGTGCTGGCCGGGGTCGATCTGCCGCGCCCGGAACGGGCGTCGCATGCGGCCGGGCGGCCGCTCGGCGTCATCGTGCGGCAGCCGCGCTTCATGGCCGCGGCGGCCTGCGGCATCGTCTCCTATGGGCTGATGAACATGGTGATGACCTCGGCGCCGCTCGCCATGCACATGTGCGGCCTGCCAATCGCCGCCTCCAATTTCGCCATCCAGTGGCATATCGTGGCGATGTACGGGCCGAGCTTCGCCACCGGCTCGCTGATCGCCCGCTTTGGCGCGCAGCGTGTCGTCGCCGCCGGGCTGCTGCTGATCGTCGGGGCGGCGGCTGTCGGCCTGACCGGCATCACCGCGTGGCATTTCATGGCGACGCTGGTGCTGCTCGGCCTCGGCTGGAATTTCGGCTTCATCGGCGCCTCGGCGCTGGTGCTGGAGACGCACCGGGCGGAGGAGCGGACGCGGGTGCAGGCGTTCAACGACTTCCTGGTGTTCGGCACGATGGCGTTCGGATCGTTCCTGTCCGGGCGGGTGCTGGCGGCGGCGGGGTGGGACGCGGTGGTGATGATCGTGTTTCCGCTGGTGGCGCTGGCGCTGGCGCTGCTGCTGTCCGGCGGGATGCTGCGGCGGCGGGTGGCAGCGGCGTCCTGATGCTGGCCGCCATCGTCGGCATTGCCGGGCTGGCGCCGGACGCGGCGGAGGCGGCGCTGTTCGCCGCCCATCCGCCGGCCGGGGTGATCCTGTTCCGCCGCAACGTCGCCGACCCGGCGCAACTGCGCGCGCTGACTGCGGCGCTGCGCCGCTTGCTGCCGGCCGGCGCGGCGATCCTGGTCGATCAGGAGGGCGGGCGCGTCGCCCGGCTGGGTCCGCCGCACTGGCGCGCCCATCCGCCGGCCGGCGCCATCGGCGCGCTGCATGGGCGCGATGCCGCCGCCGGGCTGCGCGCGGCGTGGCTCAGCGGCGCGCTGATCGGCGCCGACTGCGCCGATGCGGGAATTGATGTCGTCTGCGCGCCGGTGCTCGACCTCGCCTGGCCCGGCAGGCATGCAGTGGTCGGCGACCGCAGCTTCGCCGCCGACCCGGGTTCGGTGGCGGCGCTCGGCCGGGCGATGGCGGCGGGGTTGCTCGCCGCCGGCGTGGTGCCGGTCGGCAAACACGCGCCGGGCCACGGCCGGGCGCAGGCCGACAGCCATCTCACGCTGCCGGTGGTGGACACCGCCGATCTTGACGCCGATATGGAGCCGTTCGGCCGCAACGCCGATCTGCCCTGGATGATGACCGCACATATCCTCTATTCCGCCCTCGACCCGGCGCTGCCGGCAACGCTGTCCCCGCGCATCGTCGCCGAGGTGATCCGCGGACGCATCGGCTTCGCCGGGCTGCTGGTGTCCGACGATCTCGCCATGCAGGCGCTGGCCGGCGCCCCGGCGGCGCGGGCGCTGGCGGCGCTCGCCGCCGGCTGCGACGTGGCGCTCTATTGTCCGGGCGATGCGGCGGGCAATGCCGCCGTGCTCGCCGCCTGCCCGCCGCTCGCCGCCGGCGCCGCCGCGCGGCTGGCGGCGGGGCGGGCGCTGGCCGGGGCGCGGCGGCAGGAGATCGACGCCGCCTCGCTCGCCGCCGAGCGCGACCGGCTGATGGCATGACCGCGCTGATCCTGTCGTTCGTGCTGGCGGCGGTGCCGACCATCATCGCCATCACCCTGCATGAGGCGGCGCATGGCTATGCCGCGCTGGCGATGGGCGACGACACGGCGCGGCAGGCCGGGCGGCTGTCGCTCAACCCGCTGCGCCATGTCGATCGCGTCGGCACCATCATCCTCCCCGGCATCCTGCTGGTCTCGCAATTGCTCACACTCGGCCGCGTCGTGTTCATGTTCGGCTGGGCCAAGCCGGTGCCGGTCTCCACCTGGCGGTTCCGCGACCCCAGGCGCGGCATGATGGTGGTGGCGGCGGCGGGGCCGGCGATGAACTTCCTGCTTGCCTGGATCGGCGCGCTAGCGCTGCATCTGCTGCCGCTGTTCGCCGCGCTGCCGGCGGTCGCGGCCGATCTGCTGCGCTTCCTGTTCTATTTCATGCTGGCCAACATCGTGCTCGGCACCTTCAATCTGATCCCGCTGCCGCCGCTGGACGGCGGCCGGATCGCGGTCGGGCTGCTGCCGCTGCCGCTGGCCCGCGTCTGGGCGCAGACGGAACGCTGGGGGCTGCCGATCGTGCTGCTGGTGGTGTTCGTGCTGCCGGCGCTGGCGCGGCAGGCCGGCTATCAGTTCGACCCGGTGCGCAGCCTGCTCGGTGCCGTCGCCGAGCCGGCCTTCCGCCTCATCCTGATGCTCGCCGGACATCCCGCGCACGGCGTGGCGCTGTTCGGCGATGGCTGAGGCGACCGAGGCGCTGCTGCTGCGGCTGGAGGGGTTCGAGGGGCCGCTCGACCTGCTGCTCGATCTCGCCCGCGCGCAGAAACTCGACCTTGCGGCGATTTCCATTCTCGCCCTGGTCGAACAATACCTCGCCGTCATCGACAGCGCGCGGGCGATCCGGCTGGAACTGGCCGCCGACTGGCTGGTCATGGCGGCGTGGCTGGCGTGGCTGAAAAGCCGGCTGCTGCTGCCGGCCGGAAGCGAGGCGGCGGAGGAGGCGGAAATCGCCGCCGAGGTGCTGGCGGCGCGACTGCTCGATCTGGAGCGGATGCGGGCCGCGGCGCTGTGGCTCGGCACCCGGCCGCTGCTCGGGCAGGTCGTGTTCGCCCGCGGCGCGCCGGAGGAGTTCGCCGAAAACGAACACGCCCGGCTGGCGGCCGATCTGCCGGCGCTGATGCGCGCCTATCTCGCCGGGCTGCGGCGCGGCGCGGCGACGCGCAGCTACCGGCCGCCGCCGCTGACGCTGTGGAGCGTCAAGGACGCGCTCGGCCGGCTCGCCGCGCTGCTCGGCAGCCTGCCGGACTGGAGCAGCCTCGACCAGTTCCTGCCCGACCGGCTGGGCGCGCCGCTGCAACGCCGGGCGGCGCTGGCGAGCACGCTGCTGGCCGGGCTGGAACTGGCGCGCGACGGCCGGCTGCGGCTGCGTCAGGAGGCGGCGTTCGGCCCGATCCTGCTGCGGCAGGAGCGTGTGCATGGCGGATGAGCTGGCAGCGGCGCTGCGGCTGGCCGAGGCGATGGTGTTCGCCGCCGCCGCCCCGGTGCTGCCGCGGCAGCTCGCCCAGATGCTGCCGGAGGGCGTCGAGGTCGAGGCGGTGATCGCCGCCCTGCGCGACCGCTATGCCGGGCGCGGCGTCGAACTGGTCGAGGTGGCGGAGGGGGTGCAGTTCCGCACCGCGCCCGACCTCGCGCCGATGCTGCGCCGGGTGGTGCAGGTGCCGCGCCGGCTGCCGCGGGCGGCGATGGAGACGCTGGCGATCATCGCCTATCATCAGCCGGTGACGCGCGCCGAAATCGAGGAGATCCGCGGCGCCGCGCTGTCGCAGGCGACGCTCGACGCGCTGCTGGAGGCGGCGCTGATCGCCCCGCGCGGCCGGCGGGAAACGCCGGGGCGGCCGACCCTGTGGGGCACCACGCCGGGCTTCCTGGAGCAGTTCGGGCTGAAGGATCTGCGCGAGCTGCCGCGGCGGGAGGATCTGTTGGTCGAGCCGCCGGCGCCGCAAGACTGAGCCGTGGCCGGTGCCATGGTTGGCGCCGTCCCCCCGCGCCTGTAACCTGATCGGCGCGGCAGACGCGGGGAGGACACGGATGGAAAACCAGACACGTTTCGTCGGCAAGGTGGCGGTCGTCACCGGCGGCGCCTCCGGCATCGGTCTTGCCGCGGCGGCGCGGCTGCTGCGCGAGGGCGCCCGTCTCGCCGTGTGGGACCGCGACGCGGCGGCGCTGGCGCGGCTGGCGGCAACGCTGGGCGGCGAGGTGTACACGCGCACCCTCGACCTCGCCGACGCGGAGGCGGTGCAGCACGCCGCCGATGCGACCGTGCAGGCGCTCGGCCGGCTCGACATCCTGGTGGCCAGCGCCGGTCTCGCCGGACCAAACCACATGACCTGGGAATTTCCGGTCGAGGCCTGGAAGCGCGTCTTCGACGTCAACGTCCATGGCGTGTTCTACTGCAACCGCGCCGTGGTGCCGCATATGCTGGCCAACGGCTACGGGCGCATCGTCAACATCGCCTCCATCGCCGGCAAGGAAGGCAACCCGACCGCCTCGGCCTATTCGGCGTCGAAGGCGGCGGTGATCGGCCTGACCAAGTCGATCGGCAAGGAGCTTGCCAAGACCGAGATCCGCGTCAACTGCATCACCCCGGCGGCGGTGCGCACGCCGATCTTCGACCAGATCACGCAAGAGCACATCGACTACATGCTCTCGCGCATCCCGATCGGCCGGCTCGGCCGCGTCGAGGAGATCGCTGCGATGATCTGCTGGCTGGCAAGCGAGGAAGCCTCGTTCAGCACCGGCGCCGTGTTCGACTGCTCGGGCGGCCGAGCGACCTATTGAGCGCACCCGGTTAACAGTTCGTTCATTCCCGTCTTGCAGCCTGCGCCGCGGCGGCGCGGAGAGCGGGCGTGCGGGTTCTCGTCACCGGCGGGGCCGGGTTTCTCGGGCGGCAGATCGTCGCCGCGCTGCGCGCGCGCGGCGCCGCCGTCGCCGCCCCGGCGCGCAGCAGCGCCGACCTGCTGCGCCCGGAGGGGCGGCAGGCCGCAGTGGCGGCGGCACGCGCGCCGACGCTGGTGCATGCCGCCTGGGTGACGCGGCCGGGCGTCTATCGCGACAGCCCGGAAAACCTCGATTGGGTGGCGGCGACGCTCGATCTCGCCGGCCGCTTTGCCGCCGCCGGCGGGCGCCGTTTCGTGCTGGTCGGCAGTTGCGCCGAATACGACTGGTCGCTGCCGCCGGGGACGAAATGGACCGAAGAACGGCCATGCCGCCCGGCCACCGTCTATGGCGCCGCCAAGCTGCTGGCCTGGACCATGCTCGCCGGCATGCCGCTCGCCGTCGCCAATGCGCGGGTGTTCTGGCCGATCGGGCCGCATGAACACGCGGCGCGGCTGCTGCCGTCGATGCTGCGTGCCGTGCGCAGCGCCTGTCCGCTCGACATCGGGCCGGCGGCGCTGACCCGCGACCTGCTCGACGTGCGTGACGCCGGCGGCGCCATCGCTGGTCTGGCGCTGTCCGATGCCGAGGGGGTGGTCAATATCGGCTCCGGCATCGCGCTGCGGCTGGACCGGCTGGCGGCCGCGGTCGGCGACCCGCAGGCGCGGCTGCTGCGGCTCGGCGCGCGACCGCTGCCGGCAGGCGAGCCGCTGCACATGGTCGCCGATGCGGCGCGGCTCGGCGCCATCACCGGCATCGCGCCGCGCTACTCCCTTGCCCGCACCATCGCCGACAGCCGCGCCGTGTCGGCAGCGGCGGCCTGAGCCATGACCGAGACCTGCCCGCTCTGCGCCGCGCCGGCGCCGCCGCCGTTCCTGTGGCGCGCCGCGGTGCCGGTGCATCAGAACCTCACCGCCGCCGATCCACCCGCCGCCCGCGCGCTGCCACAGGGCACCCTAGCGATGGCCGCCTGCACCGCCTGCGGCTTCGTCTTCAACCGAGCATTCGACGCCGCCCGGCTGCGCTATGGCGCCGGCTATGACAACGCCCAGGCACATTCGCCGCACTTTGCCGGGTATCTCGATGCACTGGCCGGGCATCTGGTTCGGCGCGGCGTGCGCGGGCTGCGGGTGGTCGAAGTCGGCTGCGGCCAGGGCGATTTCCTGCGCCGCCTCGCCGCCGCCGGCAATGCCTGCGTCGGTTTCGACCCCGCCTATGCCGGCCCGCCACAGGCCGGCGGCATCCGCTATGAGCGGCGGCTGTACGGCCCCGACTGCGAGGTGCCGGCCGATGTCGTCGTCTGCCGCCATGTCATCGAGCATGTCGCCGATCCGGCCGCCCTGCTCGGCGCCATCCGCGCCGCGCTGCGTTCGGCACCCGCGGCGCGGCTGTTCATCGAGACGCCGTGCGTGCGGGCGATTCTGCGGCGGCGGGTGCTGTGGGACTTCTTTTACGAGCATTGCTCGCTGTTCAGCGCCCGCACGCTGCGCGCCGCCCTGGCCGGCGCCGGCTTCGCCCCCGGCGCGGTGCGCCACGTCTTTGCCGGCCAGTATCTGCTCGCCGAGGCAATGCCCGGCACCGCCGCGCCGCCGGCCGGCGCCGGCAGCGTGCCCGACCTAGCGGCGCGCTATGGCCGCGCCGAGCCGGCGCTGCTGGCCGGCTGGCGGCGCCGCCTCGACGCCATGGCGGCCGATGGCGGCGTCGCGCTGTGGGGCGCCGGCGCCAAGGGTGCCACGCTCGCCGCCCTGGCCGATCCCGACGCCCGCCGCATCGACTGCCTGATCGACGTCAACCCGGCCAAGCAGGGCCGGTTTCTGCCCGGCACCGCGCATGCCATCCTGCCCCCGGCGGCGCTGGCGGCGCGCCGGGTGCGCCATGTCGTGCTGATGAACGACGCCTATCGGGCGGAGGTCGGCGCCATGCTGCCCGCCGGCACCAGCCTCGCCGCCTGAGGCCGGCCCTGCTATCCTGCGGCCCGATCAAATGAGGAGCGCGCCATGGCGCCACGCCGCATCCTGTGCTTCGGTGATTCCAACACCTGGGGCTTCGTGCCGGTGGCGACCCCACCGTCCACCCGCTATGCGGCGGAGCACCGCTGGCCGATCGTGATGCGGCAGGCGCTCGGCGGGGCCGAGGTGATCGAGGAAGGGCTGAACGGCCGCACCACCGACACGCCCGACCCGGCCAATCCGCTGCTCGGCGGCGCCGGCCTGGACGGCAGCGCCTATCTGCCCGCCTGCCTCGCCAGCCATCTGCCGCTCGATGCCGTCGTCATCATGCTCGGCACCAACGACACCAAGCCGCATCTCGGCCGCACACCGGCGCGCATCGCCCAGGGGGCGAAGCGGCTGCTCGACATCGTCCGCACGCTCGATGGCGGCGTCGGCACCTCCTACCCTAATCCGCATCTGCTGCTGGTGTGCCCGCCGCCGCTCGGCAATTTCAGCGCCGCCTTCGTCGAGATGTTCGCCGGCGCGGTGGAAAAGTCGCGCCTGCTGCCGCCGCTCTATGAGGCGGCGGCGCGCGCCGCCGGTGCCGCGTTCCTCGACGCCGGGCGATTCATCAGCACCGACGGGATCGACGGGGTGCATCTCTCGGCGGAGATGCAGCGCCGGCTCGGCGAGGCGGTGGCGGCGGCGCTGGCCTGAGCCGCGCGGCGGCGGCGGCCATGGGACGGGATGGGAGACGGGGCAGCTACTCCGCCTCCACGTGCCGCGAATGGTCGGCGGCGACCACCAGATAGACCGCCGGGACGACGAACAGCGTAAACAGCGTGCCGATGGCAAGCCCGGTCGCGATCACCAGCCCCATGTTGAAGCGCGACGCGGCGCCGGCGCCGCTGGCGGTGATCAGCGGCACCACGCCGAGCACCATCGCCGCCGTGGTCATCAGGATCGGCCGCAGACGGATGCCGGCGGCGGCGATGATCGCCTCCAGCTTCGTCGCCCCGTCGCGCTGGCGCGCATTGGCGACCTCGACGATCAGGATGCCGTGCTTGCTGACCAAGCCCATCAGCGTGACCAGCGCGATCTCTGAATAGATGTTCAGGCTGGCGCCGTAGATGAAGCCGGTGTTGATGAACACCAGGGCCCCGGCAATCGACATCGGGATCGACACCAGGATGATCAGCGGGTCGCGGAAGCTCTCAAACAGCGCCGCCAGCGACAGGAAAATGATGATCAGCGCCAGCGCGAACGTGGTCAGGATGCCGCTCGATTCCTGCACATATTGCCGCAACTGCCCACCGTAATCGACGCTGACCTCCGGCGGCAGCGTGTCTACGGCGAGTTTTTGCAGATAGGCCAGTGCGTCGGCCTGCGCCACGCCCGGCGCCGCCACCCCGGCGATGGTCGCCGAGCCGATCTGCTGAAAATGGTTGATCGTCTCTGGCACTGTCACGTCCTTCAGCGCCGCCACCGCCGACAGCGGCACCGGGATGCCGCCGATCGCCGCCACCTGATAGCCCAGCACCTGCGACACGTTGAGCCGCGAGCGCTGCTGCACCTGCGGGATCACCTTGTAGGAGCGCGACCCAAGATCGAAGTAGTTGACATAGCCGCCGCCGAGCATGGCGCCCATCGTGCCGCCAACCTGGGTCATGCTCAGCCCGAGCATCGCCGCCTTGTCGCGGTCGATGACGAGATTGCTCTGTGGCTGATCGAGCTTGAGGTCGCTGTCGAGGAACATGAACAGCCCGCTCTTGACCGCATCGGCGAGAAAGGCGCGCGACTCGGTATAGAGCAACGAGGTCGGCTGCGTCGATTTCAGCACGAACTGCACCGGCAATCCCTGCGCCCCCGGCAGGGCCGGCGGCTGGAAGGCGACGATGCGCTGGCCGGCGACGTGGCTCACCTGGTTCTGCAGCATGCGCTGGATCGTCGTGCCGTCGCGCTTGCGCTCGTCCCAAGGTTTCAGCGTCAGTCCGGCGAGCGACAGCGACGGGCTTTCGATGCGGAAGGTCTGATCGCCCTCCGGCACCTTCTGCAGGATCTTCTCCATCTCCTCGCCGTAAAGCTGCTTTTGCTGCAGCGTCGCGGTCGGCGCCGAAGTCGATTGCAGGATGATCACGCCCTGATCCTCCTGCGGCGCCAGCTCGGTGTCGGAACTGGTATAGAGGAAGAAGATGCTGACCAGCACCAGGGCGGCGAAGCTCAGCGTCACCGAACGGGTGCGCAGGCTGCCGCGCAGCATCCGTTCGTAGCGCCGCTGCACCCGCCCGAAGCTGCGGTCGAGCAGGCTGACCAGTTTGTCCTGCCAGTTGCCGGCGCCGACCGGCGCGCGCAGCAGCTTGGCGCACATCATCGGCGACAGGGTCAGTGCGATGATCGCCGAGACGGTGACGGCGCCGACCAGGGTGAAGGCGAACTCGGTGAACAGCGCGCCGGTCAGCCCGCCCTGAAAGCCGATCGGCACATAGACCGCGACCAGCACCACCGTCATCGCCACGATCGGGCCGCCCAGCTCGCGCGCCGCGCGCAGCGCCGCCTGGGTCGGCGACAAACCCTCCTCGATATGCCGGTTGACGCTTTCGACGACGATGATCGCATCATCGACGACAAGGCCGATCGCCAGCACCAGCGCCAGCAGCGTCAGCAGATTGATCGAGAAGCCGAAGATCAGCATGGCGGCGAAAGTGCCGACCAGCGACAGCGGGATGGTGACCACCGGGATCACCACCGAACGCGGTGAGCCGAGGAAGGCGAACACCACCAGCGTGACGATGCCGAGCGCCTCGGCCAGCGAGCGCTCGACCTCGGCGATCGAGCTGTTGACGAATTTGGTGCTGTCGTAGATCACCGCGCTGTTGATGCCGGAGGGCAGTTGCGACTGGATGTCGGGCAGCGCCGCACGGACATTGTCGATCACGCTCAGCAGATTGGCCGAGGGCACGGTCTGGATGCCGATATAGACGCCGCGCCGCCCGTTGAACGACACGCTGGATTCGTAGTCGTCGGCGCCGAGCGTGACATGGGCGATGTCGCTCAGTCGGACGATGCCGCCATTGACCTGTTTGACGACGAGGTTGCGGAACTGCGCCAGCGTGGTCAGGTTGGTCGTCGCCGACAGGTTGATCTGGATCATCTGGCCCTTGGTGTTGCCAAGGCCGGAGATCACGTCGTTGCCGGCGAGTGCGGTGCTGACATCGGCGGCGGTGATGCCGTAGGCGGCGAGCTTGTCGGGCTCCAGCCAGGCGCGCAGCGCGAAGTTCTGGCCGCCGAGGATTTCCGCCGTCTGCACACCCTGCACCGATTGCAGCCGCGGCTGCACGTTGCGCACCAGATAATCGGTGACCTGGTTCGGTCCGAGCACGTCGCTGCCGAAACCGATGATGATGGCGTCGAGCGACTGGCCGACCTTGACCGACAGCGTCGGCAGCTGCGAGGCCGATGGCAACTGATTGGTGACCGAGTTGATCTTGGCGCTGATCTCGGTCATCGCCCGGTCGGGATCGTAGTTCAGGATCAGATTGGCGGTGATGATCGAGACGCCGCTCTGGCTCACCGAGGTCATGTAGTCGATGCCGTTGGCCTGGGCGATGGCGTTTTCCAGCGGCGTGGTGATGAAGCCGGCGACGGTGGCGGCGTCGGCGCCGTAATAGGCGGTGGTGATGGTCACCACGGCGTTTTCGGTTTTCGGATATTCCAGCACCGGCAGCGAATAAAAGGCGCGCACGCCGACCACCAGGATCATCAGGCTGATCACGCTGGCCAGCACCGGGCGGCGGATGAAGATGTCGGTGAAGCTCATCGGCCGCGCCTTATTGATCGGCCGGCGCCGGCGCCGCGTCGTTGGTCGGCACCAAGCTGTTGTTGATCAGCACCTGGGCGTTGTTGCGCAGCTTGATCTGCCCCGCGGTCACCACCTGATCACCGGCGGCGATGCCCTTGAGGATCGCCACCTGATCGCCGCGCGTCTCGCCGGCGGTGACGAAACGCTGTCGCGCCACCAGCTTTGGCTTGCCATCCGTCCCGCTGCCGTCCTGCTCGACCACGAACACGACGCTGCCATAGGGATTGTAGGCAACCGCGGTCTGCGGGATCGTCACCCGCTGGCTCTGCGCGCCGGCCGCAAGGGTGACGGAGACGAACATGCCGGGCAGCAGCGCGTCGTCGGCGTTGTGCAGGCTGGCGCGCACCTGCACCATCCGGCTCGCCGAATCGATCTTCGGATTGATCGCCGTGACGATGCCGGGAAAGCTGCGGCCGGGGGCGCTGTCGGACTCCACCACCACGCTCTGGCCCGGCGCGATGCTGTCGGTGTTCTGCTGCGGCAGGAAGAAATCGACGAAGATCGGATCGAGCGCCTGCAGGGTGACGATGGCGGTGCCGGCGGCGAGATACTGGCCGCGATCGACCTGGCGCACGCCAAGGCGGCCGGCAAACGGTGCGCGCACCAGCTTTTCCGCCATCAGCGCCTGCTGTGCGCCGACCTGCGCCTGCGCCGCCTTGAGATTGGCGGCGTCGGTATCGACCACCGATTGCGCCACACCCTGCGCCGCGAGCTGGCGCACATCGCGGTGCAGGGTGACGCCGGCAAGGTCGGCCGCGGCCTGAAGCTGCGCCAGTCTGGCGTCGTCATCGTTCGGCCGCAGCCGCAGCAGCAGCGCGCCGGCGGCCACGTCCTGTCCCGAATCAAAGTGAATCTCGTCGACGATGCCGGCGATCTCGGCGGCGATGTCGGTGCCGCTGGAGGCGCGCAGCGTCCCGGTGGCATGCAGTTGCGGCTGCCATGGCTGCGTCGTCGCCGTGGCGGTGGCGATCGTCGGCACCTGGGAGGTGATCTGATGCACCACCTGGGTCAGAATCCTGGTCTTGAAGCGGTGGAACGCGATCAGCCCGACGGCGAGCAGCCCCATCACGACCAGCATGACCAGCATGCGCAGCCACGTCCGCGGCCGTCGCGGCCGGACGCTGGTGACCGAGGCGCTGTCGTTCATGGCAGTATCCCGCAGCAATCGACGATGTCGGCGTTGACGTCGTGACGGTTCCACCAGCCGCCGCCAAGCGCCTGGAACAGCGCGACGGTGTCGGAGAACCGGATCGCCTGCGCCGCGACCAGCAGCAGGCGTGCATTCTGGAACGTCTGCTCGGCGGCGAGCAGCGACAAATAGCTGCCGGCGCCGGCGCTGAACTGCGCCCGCGCCACCTCCAGGCTTTCCGCCGCAGTGCGCTCCGACAGCAACTGGGCGTGCAGCGCCTGCGCGTCCTGATCGAGCGACACCAGCGCGTTGGCGACATCCTTGAACGCCGTGTTGACGGTGCTGCTGTACTGGGCGGCGGCGACCTGCACCGTGGCCATCGCGGCGCGGCGGCGGTGCAGCAGCGTGCCGCCCTCGAACACCGGCTGAGCAATCGCCTGCGCCAGACTCCACACCAGCCCGGTCGGCGTGAACAGCAGCGGCAGCGTCGTGCCCTCATAGCCATAGCCGGCGGTCAGCGAGACATTCGGCAGCATGTTGGCGGTGGCGATGCCGACGCCGGCGGTGGCCGAATGCAGCAGCGCCTCATAGGCGCGGATGTCCGGCCGCTGCTCGACCAGTTTGGAGGGCAGCGACAGCGGCAGTTCCTCCGGCAGATTGAGCGAGGCGAAGGTCACCGGTGCGTCGGTGAACTGCGCCGGCTGGGCGCCGAGATAGACGGCAAGCTGATTGCGCGTCTGTTCAAGCTGCTTGATCAGCGGCGGCAGCGTCGCCTCGGCGGCGGCCAGGCTCGATTGCTGCTGCAGCACGTCGGCGCGGCTGATCCCGCCCAGCTCGAAGCGGCGCTGCGACACGTCGAGTTCCTGGCGATACAGCCGCAGGATCTCCCGCGTCGCGTCGATCTGCGCCTGCGTCGCCGCCTCGCTGATCGCGGCGTTGACGACGTTGGCGGCGAGGGTCAGATAGGTTGCTTCGAGTTCGAACCGCTCATACTCGGCCTGCGCATCCAGTTGCTCGACCTGCCGACGGATGCCGCCGAACACGTCGAGCGTGTAGGAAACGTTGAGCGACGCCGAATCGAGGCTGAACAGTGCCGAGCCGTTGCCGAGGCCGAACGCGGCCAGCGACACTTGCTGGCGGGTATGGCTGAAGCCGCCCGAGATGCTGGGAAAAAGCGCGCCCTGCCCGGCCCGGGTGTTTTCCCGCGCCACCCGCAGCGTCGCCTCGGCGGCGGCGAGGTCGGGGTTGGCGCGGATGGCACGGGCGACGAGGTCGGTGATCTGCGGTGAGCGGAACAGGCTCCACCACTCGCCGGGCAGGTCGCGGCCGGCGACGAGGTGCTGCGCCGCGCCGCCCTTGATGTCGGCGGTCTCGGTCGTCTGCGGCGCCGGGGTGCGGGTAAAGCCATCCGCTGTCGGCGGCGCCGGACGCGCAAAGTCCGGGCCGACGGCGCAGCCCGCCAGCAGCAGAACCGCGGCGGCGGCGAGCCGTCGGACAGGAAGAAGCGGCGCGGACATGTCGGTCGAGGCTTCCCTTGCGGCTGTCGTTCCCTTAGACTTTATGGACTGAACTGTCCAGTCTGAATCGAACCCGCTGGATGCAGGAGGCGACCGATGCCGCAGGACGGCGCGCCGAAACGGCCGGGCCGGCCGAGGAACCCGGCCAAGCACGCCGCCATCCTGCAAGCGGCGGGGGAGCTGTTCATGCGCCTGCCGTTCGAGGCGGTGTCGATGGACGCCGTCGCCGCCGCCGCCGGCGTCTCCAAAATGACGCTGTACGCGCATTTCGGCGATAAAGAATCGTTGTTCGTCGCGTTGGTGAGCAGCTTTTCCGACCGCATGCTGGCGGCGCCGGCGGAGGTGCCTGACTCGGGCGGGCTGGCGCAGCGGCTGGAGGCGCTGGGCAAGGCGTTCCTCTGCCTCATTCTCAGTCCGCCGGCGCTGCGCATGCGACAGGCGCTGTCCGGCGCGCTGCGCGCCGATCCGGCGCTCGCCGAACGGTTCTACGAGGCCGGACCGGGGCGCACCCGGCGGGCGCTGGCGGCGATCATCGCCGACGGCATGGCGGGCGGCACGTTGCGCCCCGACGACCCGCTGCTGGCGGCGGAGGACCTGCTCAGCCTGTGGATCGGCGACCTGCCGGGGCGACTGGCGATCGGCCTCGCCGCGCCGACCGCGGCGGCCGACCTCGCGGCACGCGCCCGGCGCGGCACCGGCATCTTTCTGCGCGCCTACGGCCTCGCCGCCGCATCGGCGGCGCCACCCGGCGATGGCTGAACCGCCAGCCCCGGCCGGCACGCTGATCAGCGCGCCGCGCGGCGCTGCGGTCGCGGGAAGAAGGCGCTGGTCCTGGCCTGGTAGGCGCGATAGGCGCTGCCGCGCGAGCGCAGCATCGCCGCCTCCAGCGGCGGGATGCCGGAGACATACACCAGCAGCCAGTACATCATCGCCGGCGCGGCCAGCGTCAGCCAGCCCCACGGCCACGATGCGTCGATGGCGAAGATCGGGTAGGCGATCCAGCCGAGCCACTCAAAAAAATAATTTGGGTGACGCGACAGCGCCCACAGCCCGCGGTCGCAGACCCGCCCGCGCGCTGTCGGGTCGCGCCGGAACCGCTCCATCTGCCCGTCGGCCACCGCCTCCCCGACCAGCGCCGCCAGCAGCACCAGAACCGCCAGCGCATCGGCCGGCCGCGGCGCCGGCGCCGGATTGCCCGCCGCCAGGGCGATGGCGCCGATCAGCGGCAGCGCCGCCGCAGCCTGGATCATCAGAAAGCGGAACATGCGGCGCTGGAATGCCGCCCCCCATTCGCGGCGGAAGGCGGCATAGCGGGCGTCTTCCGGTCCGTGCGCGGTGCGCCCGGCGATGTGCAGGCCGAGCCGCAGCGCCCACAGCACCGCCCCCGCCGCGACCAGCCCCGGCCGCCATTCGCCCCCGCCGGCGAGCGCCGCGGCGGCGCCGCACACGCCGGTGCCGAACGTCCAGCACGCATCCACCCATCCAGCATTGCCGAGGATGAACTGCACCACCCAGGCAAACGCCATTACTGCAAACATCCCTGCCGCCGCCCAGATCGCCGCGTCCACCCCGTGCATCGCATCAAGCCCCCCAGCCCCTGCCAAGGTGGCGGCGGCCGTCGCCGATGCGACCCCTGCGGCTGCATCCAAATCGCCATTCTTGACGTATCAATTTTCGACCCCAGCCTTCACAGGAATGTTAACTTTGGCCCCACCCCTGCCCCACGGCTCAGTCCGATGACGCCGCCGCTCGACGTGGCCGTCATAGGCTCCGGCATTTCCGGCCTCGCCTGCGCCTGGCTGCTGGCGCAGCGCCACCGGGTGACGCTGTTCGAGGCGGCGGAGCGGCTTGGCGGCCATACCAACACCGTCGATGTCGCCGCGCCAGCCGGCCGCCTCGCCGTCGATACCGGGTTCATCGTCCATAACCAGCGCACCTACCCGAACCTGACGGCGCTGCTGCGGCATCTCGGCGTGGCGACGCAGCCCTCGGAGATGTCGTTTGGCGTCTCGCTCGACGACGGGCGGCTGCAATATGCCGGCACCGATCTTGGCACATTGTTCGCGCAGCGGCGCAATCTGCTGCGTCCGCGGTTCTGGGCGATGCTGCGCGACCTGCGCCGGTTCTACCGCGACGCCCCCCCGGCCCTGGCCACGCTGCCGGAGATCTCGCTCGGCGACTATCTCGACCGCAGCGGCATCGGCCCTGCCTTCCAACACGATCATCTGTTGCCGATGGCCGCCGCCATCTGGTCCTGTCCGGCCGGCGCGGTGCGCGACTATCCGGCTGCCGCCTTCATCCGCTTCTGCGCCACCCACGGGCTGCTGCAACTGCGCGACCGGCCGGTCTGGCGCACCATCAGCGGCGGCAGCCGTGCCTATGTCGCGCCGCTCACCGCCCCGCTGGCCGGGCGCATCCGGCTTGGCCGGCGGGTGCTGGGGCTGTCACGCGACGCCGAGGGCGTCACCCTGCACAGCGTCGGCCACCCGCCGGCCCGCTTCGACCATGCCGTGGTCGCCACCCATGCCGATCAGGCGCTGGCCATGCTGAGCGATGCCGATGCCGCGGAACGCCGCCTGCTCGGTGCCTTCGGTTACACCAGCAACCTTGCCGTCCTGCACAGCGACCCGGCGCTGATGCCGAAGCTGCGCCGGGTCTGGTCGAGCTGGAACTATCTCGGCGGACGCGGCGACACCGACCCGCCGACCGTCAGCTACTGGATGAACCGGCTGCAGCGCCTGCCGTCCGGCCTCGACCTGTTCGTCACCCTCAACCCGCCGCGACCGCCGCGGCCGGGGATGCTGCTGCGCACCGAACGCTACGACCATCCGGTGTTCGACCTCGCGGCGCTGCGCGCGCAGCGCGATCTGTGGTCGCTGCAAGGGGCGCGGCGCACCTGGTTCTGCGGCGCGCATTTCGGCGCCGGCTTCCATGAGGACGGGTTGCAATCCGGCCTCGCCGTCGCCGAAGCGCTCGGCGGCGTCCGCCGACCCTGGACGGTGCCCGACGAATCCGGCCGGCTGCAACTGCCGGCCGACCGTTCCCAGGCGTTCAGCGCATGATCTCCTGCCTCTACCGCGGCAGCGTCCGCCATGTCCGCCACGCGCCGCGGCGGCACAGACTGCGCTATCGCGGCTTCTGGCTGCTGCTCGACCTCGACGAAGTGCCGGCGCTGGCGGCGCGGCTGCGGCTGTTCTCGCGCGACCGCTTCAACCTGTTCGGCTTCACCGAACGCGACCATGGCGACGGCACGCCGGGCGGGCTGCGCGGCTGGGTGGCACGCCAGCTCGACGCGGCCGGCCTCGCCGCCGACGGGCCGGTGCGGCTGCTGACCATGCCGCGGGTGCTCGGCTACGTGTTCAACCCGATCAGCATTTTCTTCTGCCACCGGGCCGATGGCGCGCTGGTGGCCATTCTCTACGAAGTGCGCAACACCTTCGGCCAGCGCCACAGCTACCTGATCGCCGCCAGCAACGCCGCCGGTCCGCAGCGCCAGACGTGCCACAAGGAGCTGTATGTGTCGCCGTTCATGCCGATGGAGATGCTCTACACGTTCCGCATTGCCCCGCCGGCGGAGCGCGTTGCCGTCGCCATCGAGGTCGCCGGGCGGCACGGCCGGGTGCTGACGGCAACCCTCGCCGGCCGCCGCGCCGCGCTGACCGACGCCACCCTGCTGCGCGCCTTCCTCGCGGTGCCGCTGCTGACGCTGAAAGTGGTGGCGGCGATCCATTGGCAGGCGCTGCTGATCTGGCGCAAGGGAGTGGCGCTGCAGCCGCGCCCGGCGCCACCCCTGCATGCCGTCACCTTCATCCGTCCCGATCCTGTCTGAGGGCGCGCCGATGTCGCATTCCACGCTCTCCCATGCCGTCCCCACCGGCCGCCGCCGCTACCGCCGGCTGCACTGGGTGCTGCAGCGGCTGCTGTCGCGCCTCGTTGCCGGCACGCTGACGCTGCGCCTGCCCGACGGCACCACGCTGCGCGGCACCGGCGCACGGCCGGGACCAGCGGCGAGCATCGAGCTGCACCGCTGGCGCACGGTGCGCCGGTTCCTGCTCGGCGGCGATAACGGCCTCGCCGAAGCCTATATGGACGCCGACTGGTCTACCCCCGATCTGCCGGCGCTGCTGGAGTTCGGTGCGCTCAATCAGGACGCCATCGGCGCCGGTGGCGGCTGGCGGGCGCGGCTGGTCCGCCGGCTGCTGCATCTCGCCAGCGCCAACACCCGCTCCGGCAGCCGGCGCAACATCCGCGCCCATTACGACCTCGGCAATGCCTTCTACGCGACGTGGCTCGACCGCAGCATGACCTATTCCTCCGCCATCTCCACCGCCGCGGCGCACGCGCTGGAGGAGGCGCAGGAGCAGAAGCTTGCCTATATCGTGCGCCTTCTGGCACTGAGCGGGTCGGAACGGGTGCTGGAAATCGGCTGTGGCTGGGGTGCGCTGGCCGAGCGGATCGCGGCGCGCGGCTGCCACATCACCGGGCTGACCCTGTCGCCGGCGCAGCGCGGCCACGCCCTCGCCCGGCTGCAAGCGGCGGGTCTTGCCGAGCGGGCGGAACTGCGGCTGCAAGATTACCGCGACACCAGCGGTCGCTTCGACCGCATCGTCTCGATCGAGATGCTGGAGGCGGTCGGTGCGGAATACTGGCCGGCCTATTTCGCCACCCTGCGCGACCGGATGGCGGCCGGTGGGCATGCGGTGCTGCAGTTCATCAGCATCGCCGAGGACCGGTTCGCCGCCTATCGCGACGGCGCCGATTTCATCCAGCGCCATATATTCCCCGGCGGCATGCTGCCCTCCGTCGCCGCGATGCAGTCGGAGGCGTCGCGCGCCGGCCTCGTGTTGGAAACCGCGCTGACCTTCGCCGCCGGCTATGCCGCCACCCTGGCGGCATGGCGCCGCCGCTTCCTCGCCGCCTGGCCGGTGCTGCGCGAGCAGGGGTTCGACGAGGCATTCCGCCGCAAATGGGAATATTATCTGGCCTATTGCGAGGCCGGGTTCCGCACCGGAATCCTCGATGTCGGCCTGTACGTGGTCCGGCCGGAAACGGCAGAAAGCGCCGGATAGGCCGCCGGCGCGGCCGGGACTAGGCTGATTTGCGCAACAGCCTGCCGGCGGCGCCGCCACGCGCCCGCGGCTTCGCTGGGCGCGCCTGCCCCGGCGCGTCCGCGGCGCGCTGCGCCGGCGCCGATGCGCCGCGGCTGGCGCGGTCGAGTACCAGGCGGGCATAATCGTCGAGATCGCCGTCGAACGGCACCACGCCGCCGTCCGCAGCGAGCCACAGCCGGTCCGCCACCAGTTCCATCAGCGATCGGTCGTGGGTGATCAGGATCACCGCGCCCCGGTACTCATTCAGCGCATCGAGCAGGGCGCGTCGGCTGTCGATGTCGAGATGGTTGGTCGGCTCGTCGAGGATCAGCAGATGCGGCGCCGCCATCGCCACCATGTTCAGCAGCAGCCGCGCCCGCTCGCCGCCCGACAGGTTGGCAACCGTGGTCGCCTGTTTGTCGAAGCCGATGCCGAAGCGGGCCAGGGTGGCGCGATGCCCGCTCTCGCCGAGATCAGGCCGGATGCGGCGGATGATGTCGAGTGGCGTTTCCGCCGGGTCCAGCGCCTCGATCTGGTGCTGGTGGAACCATCCGACCTGGATGCGCCGTTCGCGCTGCAGATGGCCGGCCTGGATCCCGAGCGCCCCCGCCGCCAGTTTGGCGAAGGTCGATTTGCCGGCGCCGTTGACCCCGAGCAGCCCGATCCGGTCGTCGATGTCGAGCCGCAGATTGAGGTCGCGCAGCACCGTCTGGCCGTCATAACCGACGCTGACCCCCTCCAGCCGCATCAGCGGCGGCGCCAACGGGCGCGCCGGCGACGGCAGGGTGAAGGGTGCCACCCGCTCCTCGATGGTCGCTGCGATCGGCTGCAGCCTGGCCAGCCGCTTGACCCGCGACTGCGCCTGAGCCGCCTTGCTGGCCGAGGCGCCGAACCGATCGACGAAGCTCTGCAGATGCGCCCGCTCGGCGTCCTGCCGGGCACGGGACGCCGCCTGCAGCCGCAGCTTCTCGCCGCGCTGCCGCTCGAATTCGTCGTATCCGCCGCTGTAGAGATCGAGCCTGCCATCGGCAATGTGCAGTATGTGGTCAACCGAATTGTTGAGCAGTTCGCGGTCGTGGCTGATGATCAGGGCGGTGTGCGGATATTTCTTCAGCCGCGCTTCGAGCCATAGCGCGCCCTCAAGATCGAGATAGTTGGTCGGCTCGTCCAGCAGCAACAAATCGGGCTGGGCGAACAGCGCCGCCGCCAGGGCGACGCGCATGCGCCAGCCGCCGGAGAATTCGGCCATCGGTCGGGCGAGGTCGGCGGTGGCAAAGCCGAGGCCACTGAGGATTTCGCCGGCCCGCGCCGGGGCGCGGTCGGCGTCGATCTCCATCAGCCGCATATAGATGTCGGCCATGCGCTCCGGTTCGGCCGCCGCCAGTTCGTCGTGCAGCGCCGCCCGTTCGGTATCGGCGGCCAGGATCGTGTTCAGCAGGCTGACCGGCGTTGCCGGATGTTCCTGATCGACGGCGGCGATGCGCGCCGCCTTGGGCAGGCTGATCTCGCCGCTGTCGGCACCGAGCGTACCAAGGATCAGCTTGAACAGCGTCGATTTGCCGACGCCGTTGCGCCCGACAAGGCCAACCTTGCCGCCGGCCGGCAGCGTCACCGTCGCCCGGTCAAAGAAGCGACGCCCCCACGCGGTGAAGACGAGTTGATCGATTTGCAGCATGCCAGGGACCGCCGAAGGACAGAACAAGACGATCCCGCGCGCCGAGCCGCCGCCCGCCATCTAGCCGACAGCGCCGCGCGCTGCCAGGGCGCTGGGCACATGGCCGGTCTCTGCTGCCGGTGGGCGCGCGCCGCTGATGCGGCGGCCGGTCAGGTCGCCGGCGCCTCCGGCACCCGCGTCCGGCGCGCGATCACCCGTAACAGTCCGGGCCACAGCCGGGTCGCCGCGAGCATCAGCGCCTGCCCCTGCGGCCGTGCGCCGACCGCCGCGAGGGCGCCGGCCACGCGCATCTGCGGCAGCAACGCGCGGCGCAGGCGACGGTGAAACTGCGCCGCGGTGTCGCCGGCGCGGGCGCCGAGGGCGTGGGTGTCGAGGGCTGCGTCGCGCACCGCCTCGCGCGCGGCAACCAGCGCCAGTTGCGTGGCGCGATCGAGCAGCGCCAGATGTTTCGGCTCGAACTGCGTCTGCGGCTGAAATCCGTGGATTTGCGCCGCGACCCGCACCAGCAGCCGTTCCGTCGGCAGCTCGGCGATCGGCCCGATGCCGCAGATCCCGGCCCTGATTGCCGCCCAGACGCTCGGGATGTCGGCGCCGGTGGCCGCGATGGCGCCAAGGCCGGTGATCGCGACCCGGCGCCTCACCCGCGCGCGGCGCCGATGGAGCGTGCGCCGTCGATCGCCGTCAAGGCATGAGTAACGAGGTCGCCGATGGTCGCGAACTCGCCGCCGCTGCGCTCGGCGACGACCGGGATTTCGACATCGTAGCGCGATTCGATCTCGAAGATGATCTGCACCAGATCCAGCGACGGGATGCCAAGATCCTCGATCGACGCGGTGAGCACCAGCCGCGCCCGGTCGATGCGGGCTTCGTCGGCGACGATCGCGAGGATGTCGCCGATGCGCGGATCGCCGATGCTCGGATCGTCGATGTGCTGCGGTGTGGCCGGACCGGCGTGTGACATACGCATTCCTTACTTGGCGCCGCTTTGCCTGTTCTGCCTATCTTGCCGTCCTGCCGGCTTTGGCAAGCGCGGGACGCATCACAAGCCGACCACCACGGCAGCCGATCGACGATGGCGGGCCACGCCCATTGCCGCCTGATCTCGCCGGTTTGATGTCTGATCGACCGGCCCGAGCGTCAGCGGCTTCGTTGTCGGGTATTCCGACGGCGCCATTCGGCCCTCTGCGATGAGGAGTTTTGCGCCTGGGCCGACGAACCGGCCGGGCCGCCGCGTCAGCCGGTTGCAGCGGCCGGGCAATCCCATCTTAGAGGCCATTTTAGAATCGACGTGGAACGGTTCGCGACGGGGGTTGGATGGCCGGGCAAGGTGTGATTCCAGGCAGGTGTTCGAAGCCTTGCTGGAAGCCGACGCCCTATGTGGACCCCGACCACCCGTGCGCAGCATAGCCGCGCGAGTCTGCGCTATGGAAGCGATGTGACCGACGCAGAATGGCGTCTCTTGTCACCATTCCTGCCGGCTCCTTGCTCTTGCGGCTGTCCGCGTAAGTGGGAGATGCGCGAGATCGTCAACGCGATCTTCTACATTCTGCGCGGCGGCGTCGCCTGGAGCTTGCTGCCAAAGGACTTCCCTCCGTCGTCGACGGTGTATGGCTGGTTTGCCCGGTTCCGCGACGATGGCACGTGGGAGACGATCAATCATCACCTCGTGATGCTCGACCGCGAACCGGCTGGACGCGAGGCCAGTCCCACGGCGGCCGTGATCGACAGCCAGAGCGTCAAGACGACCGAGAGCGGCGGCGTGCGCGGCTATGACGCAGGAAAGAAGATCAAGGGTCGCAAGCGGCACGCCATGGTGGACAGCGATGGCCGGGCGCTCAAGCAGCAGGCTCATTCGGCCGCAATCCAGGATCGCGACGGCGCCGGCCCCCTCCTGCGTGCATCCCGCCCGCGTTGGCCGTTCGTAGCACTGGGCTACGCCGATGGCGGATATGCCGGCCCCCGCGTCGCCGCTGCCACCTCGATGCACATTCAGGTCGTGCGTAAATCCGACAACCAGGTTGGCTTCGCCGTCATCGCCCGGCGCTGGGTCGTCGAACGCTTCTTCGCCTGGATCAACCGAAACAGACGGCTGGCCAAGGACTTCGAAGCCACAATCGAGTCCGTCGAGGCCTTCCTCTACGCCGCCTCAAGCGTGCTGCTGCTATGACGCCGGGCTCGTTGAGAAACCGTTTCCAAATGGCCTCTCAGCAAGGCGACCTTCTGGTCAGGCTTGCGGCCCATGACGCCCGACGGCACGCCGGTGATCGGCCGCGCCGGCTTCGACAATCTGTACTTGAACACGGGCCGCGGCACGCTGGGGTGGACCATGGCCTGTGGCTCGGGACGGGTCTTGGCCGACCTTGTTGGCGGGAACAAACCCGAGATCATCGCCGAAGATCTGTCGATCAACCGCTACGCGTCCGCCGGCAACCGGCCGCATCTGATCACGCGCGTGGCTGGTGTCGGGGTGGAAGGCCCAAGCGCGCAAAGGTGCATGGCAGCGTACTGCACGCAATGTTGACGGTGAGTCGCTGTTGCGGCGATGGCGGGGCACCGGCAAGCGCTGCATCGACGCCGTGCCCCACAGCGTGCCGGGCGCGAATGCCGGACGAGCATCCTGCCGATGAGGTCGCTCGTCCACGTCGCGTCTGTGACTGCTGCCGGTGGGGTGTCGATCGCATGGCTGCACGGTTCACCGCGAAAGCCATGATGGACATAGGATATGCCGACCATTCCGGCAAACTGCCCTGATTTCGCTACCAGGGCGGCGGCGCGCCGGCCGGCGCGGGTCAGCACCGTGCGGTCCTTGTCGGCAGCCCGGCCAGCGTGACCGCGCCGGCCAGCGCCGCCGTCTGGCCAGCGCCAGCGTCTGGCCCGTGCCGCCGAGGGTGACGGTGCTGGCCTGCGCCGAGGTCAGCGCCAGGGTCAGCCCCTTGCCCGGCGGCGCGCCGTCACCGCGCAATCCAGCCCGAGGCGGAGGTCCGGCAGCAACGCAACCCACAGGTTGAGTCAGCCGTTGTCATCGCGGGCGGCCTGGCGTGCAGTTTTGTACAAATCATGTGGTGATCCCTTGATCCCGGCCACGATCGGACTTAGGTGCCAGCACCCGCGAGGGAAATTGGCCTGATGCGTGGGGAAACCTTGATGGCTGATATTTTGCTCCTTAGTGCGGTGCAGCAGGGTGACTGTGAGCGCTAATGCCGTGGGATGCGAAGCACCTCCGTCTGGCCATCAAAGCTGCGGGCGTGGGCCTGTGGTCTTGGAACGTTGATACCAACGACCTCACCTTGGATGAGCGGGCTTTCGACCTTTGGGGTCTTCAGGCTGGCACGGCTATAAGTTTCGAAGAGCTTTCTCGGAACATCCATCCCGCTGATCGCAACAGAGTAAGGGCGGCGTTTGCAGCAACACGCGCCACCGTGGGCACATATGAGATTGACTTCCGAATTATGCTCGGCGAGGAGATCCGGTGGATTTCCGCCAGGGGTAAAGGCGATGATGAGGATATCGCCGACCGGATCATGTTTGGCGTTTTTCTCGATGTCACCGGACGTAAGCAGGCCGAGGAAGGCCACGAGTTGCTCTCAGGGGAGATGAGCCACCGGGTCAAGAACCTGTTGCTCATCGCGTCCGGCCTCACCGCCATTACCTACCAATCGACGACAACAACAGCCGACATGGCACGGCAGCTTACGCACAGGCTGATCGCCCTGGGACGCGCACATGACCTCGTGCGTCCGGTGCCCGGTCAGGAGATCAAAGCGGCCCTGCTCGGAGATCTTTTTTCCGTGCTGCTGTCGCCCTATGACGACATGAGCGCCGACAGTGGGCGCATTCGCGTGTCTGTGCCTCGGATCGGCGTCAGCGAAACGGCGGCAACAACGCTGGCGTTGGTCGTCCACGAACTGGCGACCAACTCGCTTAAATATGGAGCACTCTCGGCGGAACTCGGCACGCTCAATGTGTCCTGCACGTCCCCCGGCAGTGCGGTGGCGATTGTCTGGACGGAACGAGGCGGCCCGCCCGTGACGGCGCCGGCCCGTCAAGAAGGCTACGGCAGCAAACTGGTGACCCGCAGCATGTCCCGTCTCGGCGGCTCTATTCGCTACAGCTGGGACAAGGCAGGCGTCGTCGTAACTTTGTTCATGAACAAGGACAGCCTGGAGGCATAGGCGATTGCTGCCGTCTGTTGAGATCGGAATCGGCGGTAGCCGCCAGTCTTGCAATTTGCATCGAACTTTCGGTTCCGTTGCTGCCGGACCCCCCACTGCGCCACTGGACAGCGGCGGTGCGGCGGCCCAAGGAAGGCGCATGGCGCGCCGCAGTGTCGTGATCCTTACCCTGTCGGCCGGTCTGCTGTCGCTGGCCGGGTGCGGCGACAGTGCGGTCAGCCGGGGCACCAGCGGCGCCGCAATCGGCGCCGGCACGGGGGCGGCGGTCTGTGCGGTGACCATCATCGGGATTTTGCCCTGCGCGATCGTCGGCGGCGCCCTCGGTGCCGCCGGGGGCACCGCTACGGCAGGACCTGACGAGGAACTGCCGGGAGCGCCACCACCGCCCGACGCCGCGGCCTCACCTGCCGACGCATCCGTTGCCTCTCCGGCCGCGTCCGGGCCGGTCGCGGTGCCGCAACCGCGTGCCGGCGTGACGGCGGAACCGCTGCCTTAATGCGGCCAAAGCAGACGCCGCGCACGCTGCACATGGCGGACGGCGGGTCGGGCTGACGTTGTCGGATGACTTTTTGTCCATCGTCGCTTTGGTCCGCGCGCTGAGACTCACCCATCGCCGGCGTTTCAGTCAACAGCAGCGGCGTTCGTCGCCGCGTCGCTTGCCGGAGGGGCGGGGCGGCGGGGAGTTGCCGATGTTGAACTCATTCGGTTAGGGTTTCGTTGGATGCGCCGTAACGTCGCGCATCCATTGGGATCGTCAACCGAGCGGAGGCTCTGCCGATGACCGTTTCGCCTGCCCCCGCGCCGCGCTTCCTGCCGCTCGGTGAAGTCGCCAATTCCGCTACTGATGCGGTTGCCTATTACCTGCAACTGGTGCTTGCCAACGGCAGCCACGAGACGATTGATGGCAGCCAGTTGTTCGCCTTGAGCGGATTCGACGTCGCTGTGCAGGTGCCTGTTTCCCAAACGAGCGCTATCGGCACGCCGACATTGTCGCCGCTGACATTCTCGCTGGCCAATCCGCTGGTGGCGGGTGGGCTGATGGCGCAACTGACCGCCAACCCGAACTTCGCCGAGATCGACGTTCTCGGCTACAACATCGCCAGCGGCGCGCTGGTCAGCGATGCCAGTTTCGGGGTGGCGGCGGGCACGACGGTGACCACCGCGGCGGGCTCGGTGAGCTTCTCGGCGAGCTACAAATCGCTGGAGCTGCAACATCAAACGCCGAACATCCAAGGCGCCGATCCGTCGGGTTCCTGGAACAGCGTGACGAAAACCGCGGGCTTCGACTCGGCCAGCGGTGCGCCGGTGGTGGCAGCGGGCAATTTGCCGGCAAGTGGTGTCGCCGGATCAGTGGGGTCTGAAACATTCGCGGCTTTTATAGAAGCCCTTGGCGACCCAAACATGGCGGTGGGATTTGCTATTAATAGCGCTAGTGGAGGGCTCGATCTGAGCGGGAGCGCCAGCGGGGGATCACAACTGTACGGCGAGACTGTCGGTTTCGCGCCGCTGACCCTGAGCATTTCGGCTGATGTATCGAGTCAATTATATCAGCCTTTTCTAATCAATGGTACAAATATTAACGTTGATGTTGCAACCTATGACAGTGCCGGCACCTTAATTTCAGACTCAGTATATTCTGCTACCAGCCAATCGGTGGTTAATTTGAACCTTGACGGCTCAGGTATCGCAACTTTGGTACTGACGCCGACGGCGGCTGGTGTGTACAATTACGGTGGGACAACTGGCACCGAGACGATCGAAACGAAATCTGCGCCGCCAGCGTTTTCCCTAAAAAAGACAAGCCTAATAAATTATGCAGGCAAAGTCTCGCCTAATCAATATATCCGACTCTACGATCAGTCGGGCAGTGTCGTGACGATTGGTGGTGTCAGTCTGTTCCCGGTCTCCGCCGTCACCCTCGCCAACAGCATCACCAACGGCGTCACTCTTTCCCAAGGTGCGCTCTCGGTTGGTCTCGGCAATTCCCCGCTGGATGTCACGCTCTCGGCTCTGATTGACGCCGGCACGACGTTTCAGGAGATCGACCTGATATCTTATTCGTCTTTAACACTAAATGCGGGGGCCAGCTATGTAGAGGAGGACAGTTTCGCCCAGGCTCACGGCCAAGCGCTGACCGTCACGGCCGGCGGCGGTGGTGTCGCCACGTTCGGCTATGCGGCGCTGGAAATCCAGTCCTGGACAAACGGGGTGTCGAGTGTGGCCGGCTTCACCAGTGTCAACCACAGCAGCGCATTCGGAACACAACAGCCTTATTTTCCGAGTGGCCCGGCCCCGGCGCCGGCCACCGTGCCCGCGGACGTGCTGACGCTGACGCCGACAACTTTCTATGTTCGGTTCGTCGGCGCCTCGGGTTCCGTCCTGACCGCAAGCGGTGCGCAATACTTTGTGCTGGATGCCGCCGCCAATGGCGTGTCCGTGCCATCGCAGTTGCAATCTGGCACATTTGTGCTCGGCCAGGCGTCATTCGGGCCGCTGTCGCTGGCGCTGAGCGATCCGGCGGTGGCGCCCGCGCTGCTGTCGCAACTGACCGCCGGCACGCCACTCGCCGAGATCGATGTGCTCGGCTACAATGCGACCGGGACGCTGGTTCAGCGCCAGAGCTTCGGCTTTGCCAATGTCAACAATGTCGAGTTGACGGCCGGCGGCACGCTGCAACTGGCCGCGGCCTATGTTACACAGGCACAGCAGCAATCCTATGCCGCGACAACCGCCAGTGGCACCCTCAGCACCTCGTGGAACTCCGCGACCAATACCACCGGCTTCAGCAACGGCTTTGGCGGCACGGTGCCGATGGCGGCGCCGGTCCGGCTGCCGGTGATCGGCAGCACCCCGCATCTCGATTATTACGTGCAGTTGTATTCGCCCACCGGCGCCGAGCTGACGCTCGATGGTGGGTCGCTCTTCCGGCTCGACGGGTTTTCCGCAGGAGCAGCCTCGGTCACCTCCAGCGGGGGGACGGGCGGCAGCGTCACGCTTGCCCCGCTCAACCTGACCATCGCCGATCCGGCATTGGCCGCCAACCTGCTCGGCAACGTCATGCAGACGAGCAGCCTCGGCGAAATCGACGTCCTTGGCTATAACGCGACGACCGGCGCGCTGGCCAGCCAGGCGACGTTCGGCCATGTGCGATTCACCGCCGCGGCGGTCAACAGCGGAACGCTGCAGTTGACCGCCGCCTGCGAAGCGACGGCGGTGCAGCAGTTCAGCGGCTCCGGCCTCGCGCAGGCAGGCTGGAACGCGACGAACGGCACGGCGTCCTATTTTGGGATCGACAAGGCGGCGGCGACGTTGCCCACCGGCCAGCTCGCCGCGACGGCGCCGTCGATCGACTATTATGCCCATTTCATCCTCAGCGATGGCAGCTCGCTGACGGTGGACGGGCAGCAGTTGTTTGCGCTGTCGGGATACGCCGCCGGCGGCACGACGGACGTGCAGCTTTCGACCGGCGCGACTTTCGTGCCCAGCCCGCTGACGCTGTCGCTCAGCCAGGGGGCGCTGACGCCGTCGCTGCTCGCCGATCTGGTCAGGCCGGGAGTGCTGTCACAGGTGGACGTGCTCGGCTACAGCCCGTTCGGCTATGACGGCCTTTCCACCAGCCTGCTGCTCAGTGATCAGAGTTTCCTGGCCCCCAGCGGCGGCGGCCTGAGTGTGCAGAACAGCGGCACCGCGTCGCTGGTGTTGAATTACGCCAGCGAGTCGACGCAGTACAGCGCCACCGGGCTGCCACCCGATCCGGGTCCCGGCGCTGCCGCGGGCGCGCTGACCGTCGCGCCCGGACAAAGCACGGATGTCACCGCGCTGCTGAACAGCCTGATCACGCCCGGGGGTGAGCGGCGATACCGACAGCATCGTCGCGGTCGGCACGGGCGCCACGCTGTCGGCCGGGACGGTGAGCTATGTCGCCCCCACAACCACCGGGAGCAACAGTTTCAACTACACCGTGCAGAACGAACTGGGGCAGACGGCGACCGGAACGGTTGACGTGACGGTGACGGCGGCGGCGCTGTGCGTGCTGCGCGGCACGCATATCGCGACGCCCGGCGGCGAGGTGCTGGTCGAGACGCTGCGCATCGGCGATCTGGTGCGCACCGTCTCCGGCGCGGCGCGGCCGATCCGCTGGATCGGCTTCGGCCGCACCCTGATCACCCCGCACAACCGCGACCGCGCCACCCCGGTCGTGGTGCGGCGCCACGCGCTCGGCGAATTCATCCCGCATCGCGATCTCTACATCACCCGCGGCCACGCGCTGTATTTGGCCGGGGTGCTGATCCCGGTCGAGGAACTGATCAATCACCGCTCCATCGCCTGGGCCGACAGCCCGCGCGTGGTCGAATACTACCATCTCGAACTCGACCGCCACGACGTGGTGCTCGCCGAGAATGCGCCGGTCGAGAGCTACCGCGAGGCGGACAACGCCGAGCTGTTCCTCAACACCGCCGACCGGCCGGCGCTGCTGCCCAGGCGGTGCCGCCCTATGCGCCGGTGCTGCATGAGCACCCGACCGTCAAGCGCGTCTGGCGCCAATTGTCGGCGCGGGCCGGGCGGCTGGAGATGGAGACCACGGCGGACGCCGATGTGCATCTGCTGGCCGACGGCGTGCGGCTGGAGGCGGCGGAGCGGCGGCCCGGTCGGTGGTGTTTCCGGCTGCACGGCCCGGTGAGCGACCTGCGCATTGCCTCGCGCAGCGCCATCCCGGCGATGCTCGTGCTTGACCAGGACCAGCGGCGGCTGGGGATCGCGCTGGAGCGGATCGTGCTGTGCGAGGCACGGCGGCGCCTGACGCTGCGTCAGGACGATCGGCGGCTGGTCGCCGGGTTCCACGGCGTCGAACCGGGCGCCGACCGGCGCTGGACCGATGGCGAGGCGGCGCTGCCGGCGGCGGTGCTCCGGGGGCTGCGCGCCGGGGCGGTGGTGGAACTGCATGGCGGAACGCTGCCGGCCTATCCGCTGGACGAGCCGGAGTTGCTGCTGCCCGACCGCGCCGCGCCGCTGCATGGGCGGGCGGCGGCGCTGGTGAGGGCGCAGGATCTGAACGCGGCGCGGCGGGTGCTGTGGCAGCGCCGCGGTTACGCGCTGACGGCGGAGGCGGGGGTGCGCTTCCTCGCCGACGATTGCCGCGCGCTGCGCCCGCGCGCGACGGCGCCGGGGCGCGTCTGCCTGACCTTGCCGCCGGGCACGCGGACGCTGCGGCTGGCGTCGCGGCAGGTGGTGGCGGCGGCGGTCGATCCGGCGCTGCCGGCTCAGCTTCCGCTCGGGGTGGCGGTGGCGGCGGTGGCAGTTGATGGCGCAGCGCTGCCGCTCGACCACCCCCGCCTCGCGACCGGCTGGCACGCGCCGGAGCGCGGCGTGCGCTGGACCGACGGCGCGGCGGTGCTGTCGGTGGCGGGGGCACGGCAGGTGGACATCGGCTTCGCCGCGATCGAAGTCACCTATGCCAGCGCGGCGGCGGCCTGAGCCGGCGCGGCCGGCGGGTCAGTCGCCGCCGTCGGTGAACTGCTGATCGCGCCGGGCGAGGGCCCGGCCAAGCCCCTCGTCGCGCACCACCTTGGGGAAGTCGCGTTTGAGCTGGGCGCCTTCGCCTTCGATGATGAGATCGGTGTCGAGCGCGGCGCGGAGTGCGGCCTTCATGCCCATGATCTCGTAGGAGCGGTTCACCGCCGCCTTGGTGCGCCGCAGCACCATCGGGTCCATCCGCGCCAGCACGCGGGCGAGTTCCATGGCGCGCGCCGCGACCTGTTCCGGCGCCACCACTTCGTTGACGAAGCCGAGGCGCCGCGCCTCCTCGGCGCTGACCTTGTCGGCGCCGGTAAAAATGATGCCCTTGGCGACTTTCGGGCCGACCAGCCAGGGCAGCAGCATGGCGACGATGCCGGCGCCGAACTTCAGCTCCGGCTCGCCGAACACCGCCAGGGAGGAGGCGACGGCGAGGTCGCAGGCCAGCATCAGCTCAAAGCCGCCGGCCAGCGCCGGGCCGATCGCCAGCAGCATGAACGCGTAGCGCCAGCCGAGCGCCGACACCGCGACCGGGACGAGCTGGATCGCCACGAAGGTCGGCAGAAAGCCGAGGCAGGTCTGCAGGGTCAGCATCGTGCCGATCAGCTTCGGGTCGGACAGTTCGGCGATGGCGGCGGAGAACTGGGCGGAATCGGCGATCACCGTGACGCCCCAGATCAGCGCGATGACGATGACCGCGGCCATGCCGAAGGTCGTCGCCGGGCCGATCGTCGCCGCGCACAGGCCGCTGATGATCATCGCCGCGATGGTGACGGTGGTGCGGCCGAGCCGGTCGGCGGCGAGGCCGCCGAGCACCGCGCCGAACGCGCCGCTGGCGATGACCAGGAAGGCGAGCAGCGCCGTCGCGCGCGCCTGCGCCGGTGCGCCGGTCTGTTGGCGGGCCCAGGCGATGAACGGGCCGATCCACGCCCACATCGCGTACAGCTCCCACATATGGCCAAGATAGCCGAGATTGGCGAGCCGGATGGAGCGGCGCAGCAGCAGGCGCAGCGCATCCGCCGGCGAGAAGCGCACGACGGCGCCATGGCGTGGCCCGAGCGCGGCGAAGTTGATCAGCGCCGCCGCCGTCAGCGCACACAGCGAGGCGGCAACGACGGTCAGCCGCCAGTCGAGCGGCAGCAGCGCGCTGAACAGGCTCGGCAGCGCCGAGCCGAGAGTGAGCGCGCCGACCAGCGTGCCGATCATCAGCCCCAGCCGCTACCCGGACCAGCCGGCGGCGAGCTTCATGCCGATCGGATAGACGCCGGCCATGCAGATGCCGGTGCCGAAGCGCAGCGCAATGGTCGAGACACTGTCGTAGCCGCTGGCGAGCAGGCCGAGATTGGCGATGGCGCCGATGCCGGCACAGGCGCCGAAGATGCGGCGCGGATCGAGCCGGTCCGGCAGCCCGGCCAGGGCGCTGGCCAGCGTGCCGGCGACGAAACCGAGTTGCACCGCCCCGGTCAGCAGCGAGGCCTGCTGGCCGGAAATGCGGCCGGCGGCGAGCAGACCCGGGATCTCCGCCGAGGCGGAGAACCACAAGGTCATGCTTGCCACCTGGCAGACTACGATGAGGAGGATCGATCGCGTCTGCGCCGACATGTCCGACTTCTCTGCCCCCCTTGTGCCCAGGTCGGCGGGCCAGATGAATCGCCAGTCTGTTCGACTGGCGCTGTGTTCCTGTGGGCAGTTCAGCCAACGGGCGACAGTGCCCGTTGGCATCGGACCACAGGTTTGGTTGGGTGGGCCGATTCAGCCAACGGGCGACAGTGCCCGTTGGCATCGGACCACCACAGCCCCTTGCAGCCGGTCTGGTCGAGCGGGATTTTCAGCTCATCCCAGGTCAGCACCTTGTTGACCTTCCAGGCGTATTGGGCGCCGTATTGCGGCTGCGGCAGCTTCACCGCCTCGGCCTCATAGGTGCCGACCATGCCCTGATGGTCGCCTGTGCGGACCGCCAGCCGGCCGATCACGGTGTCGATCGCGGCGTGGTCCAGCGCATCGACGATGCCGTTGGTATCGCGCGATTCGGCGTCGTTCATCGCCGCCAGCGCGAGCCGCATGCCGGCATAGGCCTGGATCGCCTGCGGCCCCGGAACCATGCCGTAGCTGGCGGCATAGTCCTTGACGAAGCGGGCCATCGCCGGGTTGCTGTCGGCGGTCGTCCAGGAGGCGAACAGGCCGCCGGTGATCAGTCCGACGCCGTCATCACCGAGCGCCTGCAGCATGGAATCGGGCATGCCGAGCGGCAGCAGCGTGAACTGGTGGAGTCCGAAGCTGCGCGCCTGCCTGATGAACGACGGCATGTCGTCGCCGACCGCGAGCGCGAGATAGATCGCATCGGCGCCGCTCGACTGGATCTGCGAGATTGCCGACGACCAGTCCGCCGTGCCCAATGAGCGCCCGGCCGATCCGACCACGTGCAGACCGGGGATCGCCTCGAACTGCGCCTTGTTGCTCTGGCCCCAGACGAAGTCGTGGAAGACGATAAGCCACTTCTTTTGCAGCAGCTCGGGATGCGATTTGATCAGCAGTCGGTTGCCATTGGCCATCATCGCGTCGTTGGGGTTGGTGCGGAACATCAGCCGGCTGCATTGCCCGCCGGTGGTCTGCACCGCCTGCGAGTTGGTGGTCAACATCGGCACGCCGAGGCGCGGACCCTGCGCCTCGATCGCCAGCACGGTGGCGCTGCTCGCCCCGCCGACGAGAAGTTTTACGTGGTCCTGCAGCACCAGTTTCTGCGCCTTGCTCAGCCCGACGGCGGCGTTTGCCTGCTCATCCTCGACCAGAAGCTTCCCCGGCATGCCTTTGACGGTCGGGGCGTCCTTGATCGCCTGCTGGTAGCCGTTGCGCATGTCCACGCCCAACGGCGCCAGCACGCCGGTGAGCGGCACGATGGCGCCGATCTTCACCTCGTCGGCCTGCGCCTGTGCGGCGAGGGTTGCGGCGGCGGCGGTGAACACGGCGCACCGCATCAGTGCGCGCCAAGTCGAGCGTCGCTTCGGGGTGGTGGCCCTCATGGTTGTTGCTCCATTCGGTGTGCCGGCCCGTGCGCTGATGGCAACCGGCGCTGCCGCGTCGGTGGCTGCATCAGTGGTTTCAATCATCGGCGCGCTCCAGCCTGGCGCATTACAGCGTCACCACGGCTTTGCCGGTGAAGCGCCGCGCGCCAAGTTCCCCGAGTATCTCAGCCAGTCTGTCGAGCGTCACGGTTTCGATACGATAGGTCGGCAGGCGGCCATTGACGAGGTCGGCCTGGATCGACGACACGCGCCTCGCGCACCCGGTCGGCGGCGTGCTGCAGATAGCTGCCGAAAAACATGCCGATGGCGGCGACGCTTTTGACCAGCAGGATGTTGGCGGGATAGCTCGGCGGGGTGCCCGCCGGAAAGCCGAGGGTGACGATGCGGCCGCTCCAGGCGACGCAGCGCAGGGCAAGCCCGCCGATCGCGCCGCCATCCGGGTCGATGATCACATCGGCGCCGCGTCGGCCGGTGATCTCGGCGACGCGGTCGCGCAGCGATGTCGCGGTGTAGTCGATCGTCGCGTCGGCGCCGAGCGAGGCCATCAGCGCGCAGCGCGCGGCCGAACTCGCCGCGCCGATCACCCGGGCGCCGGCCTGTCGGGCCAGCACGATCGACGCGAGGCCAACGCCGCCGGCGCCGCCCAGCACGAGCACCGTCTCACCCTTGGCCAGCCGCGCCCGCCAGTGCAGCACACCATAGGCAGTCGCGTAATTGATCAAAGTGCCGGCGGCGATATCGAAGCCGAGCGCCGGCGGCAGCCGGTACAGCCGCTGCGCCGGAACGGCGGCATATTCGCCGTAGCCGCCGCCGTCGATGAACCCGGCGACCCGGTCGCCGATGGCCCAGGTGCCGGCGTCGGGTCCGAGGCTGGCGATCTCGCCGGCAATCTCCATTCCCGGCACGAAGGGCGGCTCGATCTTGGTCTGGTATTGGCCGGCGATGACCAGCAGATCGGCATAGTTGACGCCGGCGCTGCAAGCTCGGCCGTCCCGTGGCGCAGTTCGTCGAGCACCCTGGCGTCTTGCAGCTCGGCGACGCGCCGGGCCGCCAGCGACAACAGGATGCCGCGCAGCTCGAAGATGTCGGCCACGCTCCTGGCCGACAGCCGCGTCACGAACGCCCCGTAGCGCGGGCGAATCTCCACCAGCGCCTCCTTCTCGACGATGCGGAAGGCCTCGCGCACCGGGCCGCGGCTGACGCCAAAGCGCAGCGCCAGTTCGGTTTCGAGCAGGCGTTCACCCGGCTTGAACGTGCCCTGGACGATGCCTTCGACGAGCGCGTTGGCGATCTGCTCGGGCAATGACCAGGTCAGCTTGGCCGCCGCGTCGTGGCGGGCGAACAGTCCGACCGGGTCAAAGCCGGCGATCGTCTCGGCCCGCAGCCCGGGCGGTGATGAGCGGGGCAACGGCATGTCAGGCGGTGGCCGGCAGAGGACGGGTCATCGTCAGCAGCTTTGCATGGGCGCGCACCGCCTGTGCGGTCGAGCCGAACACGGCGATGCCTTGGCCGATGAGCTCCGCCCGCTGTTCACGCACGAAATCGTCCTGCACCTTGTCGCCGGCGCTGCGCAGCACCCATGACCATGCCGATGTCGTGCTCGACCAGTACCACGGTCAGGCCCATCTGCTCGCGGAGCTTGACGATCAGGCTGGCGATGCGCGCCCGGTCGCCCTGCGACATGCCGGCAAGCGGTTCGTCCATCAGGATCAGCCGCGGCCGGCCGGCGAGGCCGATGGCGACATCGAGCGCCAGTTGCGACCCATGGGCGAGATTGTTGGCCACCGCCCGCTCGTTGCCGGCAAGCCCGACCTCGGCGAGGATGGCGCGGGCTTCGTCTTCGATGCGCTGCGCGTCGGCGCGCGACAGAAACAGCGCCTGATTGAGCCGCCGGCGCGAGCGGATGGCGAGGCTGACATTCTCCAGCGCGGTGAACTCGCGGAAAATGCTGGTGCGCTGGAAGGTGCGCACGAGGCCCATTTCGGCCAGCCGGTCCGGGCCAAGCGTCACCATCCCGCTCAGCATCGGCGGCGGCTGCAGCATCATCACGTTGCGTCCGGCTAACTGATCGAGGACGCCGGTGATCAACAAGGCGAGGCCGAAGGTGGCAGCAGACTGTCAACCATCGGCCGGTCGCGGATGCGGGCGAGCACGCCCCAATCGAGCAGGTGGCCGACAAGGCCGATCCGAATCGGCGCGGCGACCAGCGCCAGCCAGAACGAATATCCGGCCCCGGCGATCCAGGCACCGGCGAGGGCGCCGGCGCTGAACAGCGCGCCATGGGCGAAATTGACGATGCGGCCGACCCCGTAGATCAGCGTCAGCCCCAGGCTGAACAGCAGCAGGATCGAACCCAGCACCACGCCATTCAGCGCCGGCGACAGCGTCAGCACGAAATCCCCCCCCGGTCATTCTTGCGGTGAATGCCGATTAGAGGGCCGCACTGGGGATCTGAATTAGGAGTGTCAACAGTCTTAAATGGGGCTCGGAATGCCTTCACGCGACGCCGACCTCGAGCGCGCCGCGGACCTGCGGGAGCGTGCCTCAGGCGCTTCACCGTGTCCCGCGGCGCTGGCCGGGCCGGCGCCGTGCAGCACCGCCTCAGCGCAGGCCGATGGGGCCGGGCAGCATCGCTGCGGCGTGCTGGCGCTGTTCTTCCGACAGCACGTCCCACAGGGCCTTTACCGGAATCTCCATCGTCTTCATCGCCGCGAGATGCGCCGACAGATGGCGCTCATGCTGCGCCAGGCGGTCGGGCCAGCTTTCGCCGGCCGCCGGTCCCGACATCATCTGCGCCCGCATGCCCTGCATCGCCTGCGTCCGCGCCCGCAACGCCTCGGCGAAACTGGTCCACTGCGGCAGTTGCGCCGCGGTGATGCCAAGCTCGGTGCTGAGCCGGGCGATGCGGTCCTCGGTCATGCCGCCCGGCATCATTGTCGCCGCCGCTGGCCGGCGTTGCGCGGTGCCCTGCATCATCTGTGTCATTCCCTGCATCATCTCCGACATGCCGGCGGGGGCGTGCGGCGGAACCGCGGACCGCGCCACGCTCAGGTCGGCCGACGCGGTCAGTGCGAGCAGCGCCATGGCGGGCGCATCCATCTTCCGCCCATCCTGACGCGGCGCGGCGCCAGGGGCATTGATCTGCGTCAACGATGTCGTGCCGCCGCGGTCAGGCCGGCGGGGGCATTGCGCCGGTCATGATGGCGACGGCGTCCGACATGGTGTGGCGTTTCGGGTCGATCACCGCGATGCGGCGGCCGAGGCGGTGGATATGGATCCGGTCGGCGACCTCGAAGACATGCGGCATGTTGTGGCTGATCAGCACGATCGGCAGCCCGCGCCGCTTGACGTCGAGCAACAGTTCCAGCACCCGGCGCGATTCCTTGACGCCGAGCGCGGCGGTCGGTTCGTCCATGATGACGACGCGGCTGCCGAACGCGGTTGCCCGCACCACCGCAATACCCTGCCGCTGACCACCCGACAGGGTTTCGACCGATTGGCGGATGTTCTGGATCGTCAGCAGCCCGAGCGCATTGAGATGCGCCCGCGCCTCACGCTCCATTGCCCCGCGGTCGAGCGCGCGGAAGACGCGGCCGAGCACGCCGGGGCGTCGCCGCTCGCGCCCGAGGAACAGATTATCGACGATCGGCAGCGCCGGGCAGAGCGCCAGATGCTGATAGACCGTCTCGATCCCCGCCGCCCGCGCATCGAGCGGCGAGCGGAAATGCACGCGCGCACCGTCGAGAATGATCGCGCCTTCATCGGGGATGACGGCGCCGGTGAGGCATTTGATCAGCGTCGATTTGCCGGCGCCGTTGTCGCCGATGACGGCGAGGATCTCGCCCGGCATCAGCTCGAAATCGGCATCATGCAGCGCTACCACCCTTCCGTAGCGTTTCCCCAGCCCGCGTGCGGCAAGAATCGGCGCAGTCATGCGGCGACCTTCCTGATCCACTGGTCGATGGCGACGGCCAGGATGATCAGCACGCCGATGGCGAATTCCTGCCACAGCGCATTGGCGCCGGCGAGCGCCAGACCGTTGCGGAACACGCCGACGATCAGCGCGCCGATCAGTGTGCCGACGATCGAGCCGCGCCCGCCAAACAGGCTGGTGCCGCCGATGACGACGGCGGTGATCGAGTCGAGATTGGCGGTGCCGCCGGAAATCGCGCTGATCGCGCCGATGCGTCCGATCAACGTCCAGCCGGCGACCGAGCAGATGACGCCGGCGATGGCATAGACGGCGATCAGCACGCGCGCGACACTGATCCCGGCGAGCCGCGCCGCATCGGGATCGTTGCCCGTGGCGTGGACGTGGCGGCCGAACGCGGTGCGCTGCAACACATACCACACCAGCGCCGCCAGGGCGAGCATCAACAGCGAGCCATAGGTCAGCCGCGCGCCCCAGAAACGCAGCGCCGTGCCGAGCCATTGCAGGAACGGCGCCGCCGCCTCGACCTCCTGCTGGCGGATGGTCTCGCTGCGTGAATACCACAGGTTGAGCGCGCCGAAGATGCTCCAGGTGCCGAGCGTGACGATGAACGGCGGCAGCCGCAGCAGCGCCACCAGCACGCCGTTGAGCAGGCCGCAGGCGCCGCCGACCAGCATGCCGGCGAGGAAGGCGAATTCGACCGGCACACCATCGAGCACGGCGAGGCGGCCCATCACCACCGAGGACAGCACCATGATGGCGCCGACCGACAGGTCGATGCCGGCGGTGAGAATGATCAGCGTCTGCGCGGTGCCGACGACGGCGATGATGGTGACCTGCTGGAGCACCAGCGACAGATTGAACGGATGAAAAAACCGCGCGCCGACAATGGCGCTGAACAGGCCGACGGCGAGCAGCAGCACGATGAACGGCACCACCGTCGGGTTGTCGTGCAGCAGTTGCGGCAGGCTGCGCGCGGTGGAAGCGGACTCAGCCGTCTCGCCCGGTTCGGTACCCTCTCCCGCCCGCGGGAGAGGGACCTCGGCCGGCAGCGACAAGTGCGCCTATCCCCAGCACCGCTTCAATCCGTCGGCGACGGAGATTGACGGCACGCCCGCCACCGGGTGATCGGTGACGAGGTTGACGCCGGTGTTGAAGAAGGTCAGCCCCGGTGTCGGCTGTGGCCTGGCGCCAGTCTTGGCGAAATCGCGCACGGCGGCGACGCCCATCGCCGCCATCAGCAGCGGGTATTGCTGCGAGGTCGCACCGATCACCCCGGCCTGGACGTTCTTGACCCCGGGGCAGCCGCCATCGACCGAGACCATCAGCACGTCGTGCTCGCGGCCGGCGGCCTTCAATGCCTCATAGGCGCCGGCGGCGGTCGGTTCGTTGATGGTATAGACGACGCTGATGTCGGGGTCTTTCTGCAGCAGGTTTTCCATCCCGGTGCGCCCGCCTTCCTCGGCGCCCTGGCCCCATTGATGGCCGGCGATGCGCTTGTCGGTTTCCTTGCCGTAATGCGTCGGGTCGGCAACCTTGATGCCGAACCCGGTCATGAAGCCGGTGTCGCGCAGCATATCGACGGTCGGCTGAAACTCCAGCGCGTCGAGAAAGGCGATGTGGGCGGTTGCCGCCTTGGCGCCAAGCGTCTTTTCCGCCCATTGGCCGATCAGCTCGCCGGCCTTGAAATTATCGGTGGCAAAGGTCGCGTCGGCCGCGTCGATCGGGTCGAGCGGGGTATCCAGCGCGATCACCAGCAGCCCGGCCTCGCGCGCCTTCTTGACCGTCGGCACGATCGCCTTGGTGTCGCTCGGGGTGATCAGGATCCCCTTGGCGCCGGCGGAGATCAGGCTCTCGATGGCGGCGACCTGGCTATCGTTGTCGCCGTCGTATTTGCCGGCGAAGGTCTGTAGGGTGACGCCGAGTTCCTTGGCCTTGGCCGCGGCGCCTTCGCGCATCTTGACGAAGAACGGATTGTTGTCGGTCTTGGTGATCAGTCCGACGATGATCTGATCGGCGCGGGCCGGAACGGCGGCGAGCGCCAGTGCGGCGGCCAGCAGCCAAGCACGGCGGCGTGGAACGGTGTGCATCGGCGTGTCCTCCCGGTGGGTCATTGCCCGTCGGCGGCACACGCTTTGCGGAGCGCCGCCCGTCGTCTGTGGCGCGGCCGGTCCCGGCGGTCTGGCGCGCCGGGGTCGGTCATCGCACAGGGTCAGGCGGGCATGTTCCCCTGCCGGTGCATGGCGCGTCAATCGCCGATTCGGCCGCCGCCGCCGATGGTTACTGTGCCGGTGCGGCTGGCGCTGCGGTATCGGCGGCTGTCGGCGCCGCGGTGTCGGCGGGCGCGGTGAGCGGGGTGGCGGAGACCGGTTCGGGCGGCGGTTCGGTGCCGTCGGTGGCCGCGGGGGGTGCGTCCTTGCTGTCCTTCAGCTCCTCGGGCTTGCTGGCGGCCGGCGTGCCGGGCGGCTGATCCGCGATCGGCACGGTATAGTCGGGGACGATCCGCGCCTGGCTGCCGGCGATGACCAGGACCTTGGTGCCCACCTGCAGCGGCACCTTATCCTTCTGCGTCACCGAGATCAGGTCCTTGTTCGGCTTGCGTACGATGTATTCAAAGGCGCGGGTGTCACCGGCGACATGCTCGACCGAGTTGCCGATCAGGCCGCCGACGAGGCCGCCGCCGATGGCGCCGAACGCCGAACCGATGCTGCCGCCCGGCGTTTGCGACCCGGCGACGCCGCCGGCGGCGGCGCCGGTGGCGGCGCCGACCACTCCGGCGGCACTGACGCCGATCTCGCGCACGCCGACGACGATGCCCGGATCGACTTTGTTGGCCTGTTGCACGGCGGCGGAGCTATAGGTATTCGGCGAGTAGTCGGGACCGCAGCCGGCAATCGTTGCGAGCACGGTCAACAGTACGCACGCTCCTGACAGACGGATCAACATCCATCCCTCCTGCAATTGTGCGCGATTTACGGCGGCAGGCGGCGAAAGTCACCCTGCAATTTCGCCGCCGCCGGTTCCCGCCGGCGGCTGGGCAGTATGACGAGACCGTGACGGTTTCTGTGCGGTTTCGTGAATGGCAGTTGATCTGCCGGCGCAGCAGATTGCCGGCATGGAACGCATCGACATCGCGGCTCATGGCATCCTCCCCACCCGTCTGCGGCCGGGGCGAAGGGGATTGTTGGCGGCGTTGGCGGTGCTGCTGGCGGCGGCCTGGATCGTCGCCGCGACGGCGCGCGCGGAGGTGGATTATCCGCTGATCCGCCTGCTGAACCGGGGCGCGCGGGTGGTGCCGGTGCTGGACAAGGCGCTGGTGTGGCTGACCGCCGAATACCTGATGTCGGGCGTCGTCTTCATGTCGCTGGTCTGGGGATGCTGGTTTGCCGCCGGCGCGGCGGGGCGGCGCGGCATGATCCTGAGCGGCACCGTCGCCGCCTTCCTGTCGGGCATGGCAAGCCGGGTGCTGCAGCTGTCGCTGCCCACCCATGCGCGGCCGATGCACGATCTGGCGCTCGGCATGGTGCTGCCGGTGTCGGTTGACCCGAGCCGGCTCAATCACTGGAGTTCGTTCCCGAGCGATCATGCCGCGGTGCAGTTCGGGCTGGCGACGGTGGTGCTGCTGGAGTGGCGGCGGCTCGGCATCGCGGCGCTGGCCTGGGCGGTGCTGCAGAACGGGGCGCGGGTCTATCTCGGCGTGCATTTTCCGACCGATGTGCTCGGCGGCGCGGCGCTCGGCGTGATGGTGGTGCTGCTGGCCCAGCAACCGGCGGCGCGTCGGGCCGGTGCCTGGGTCGCCAGCCTCGAACACCGCGGCCGGGGCTGGTTCTATATGGCGGCATTCTTCATCAGTTACCAGATCGCGACGCTGTTCGACGAGGTCCGGGAGGCGGCGGCGGCGGCGCTGACCATGCTGCACCACGGCGGCGGCGGATTTTAGCCGGGCCGGCGCAGGGCGGCCAGTGCATTGTAATAGCGCAATATCAACGGGCGCGCGTCGGCGCCGCGGCGTCACGCGGGATACGGCGGCCGGGTGAAGCGGCGGAGGAATTGCGGCGGGGCGCGGGCGGCGCGTGGCCGGTCGCCGCGCGGGATGTCGCGCGTGGGCGGCGTGGCCGGGGCGTGCGGTGGCTGCGGGGCTGGCCGGGCTGGCCGTTTTGGGCGCGGCGGCAGTTTGGGGCGGGCAACGGCCAGCATGCGGCAGAGCGGGCGCAGCAGCCGGTCGATGCCGGGGGCGGCGTCGAGCAGGGCAATCATGTCCGGCTGGGTCAGCAGATACTGCAGTTGCGAGGCATAGCCGCCGGCCGCCGGCACCGGCCCGATCAGCCAGCCGGCGCGCCGCGGCAGGCGGCTTGCGGGTTTTCGGGATGCTGGGTTTTGCGGCTCGGGGTTTTGCGGTGCGGCGCGCGGGGTGCGGCGGATGATCGGCGGTTTGCCGCTGGCGGCGCGGGCGGCGAGGCGGGCGATGCGCAGGGAGGCCCGCCGTATGCGTGTCCACACCAGCAGCAGCAGCGGGATCGGCAGAAACCCGCCGGGGCCGCGCGCGGCGACGGCCTTGCACAGATCATCGAGGATCCTGGCGAGGCGTTCGGCCGGGGATGGGGGCGGGGCTGCGGTCAACACGAACGGAACAAGAACACAAATTTGCCCTACTGGGCAAGCAGTTTTTGCCACGCCGCAGGCGTCGGGGGTGTGGCGGCGAACCGGCGGATTTCAGCCCGCCCTTGCCGCGCTCCGGCGCTTGCGCTACCTCCGCCGCTTCACGGCCGCAGGCGCGGGCGTGGTGGAATTGGCAGACACGCCAGATTTAGGTTCTGGTGGCGCAAGCCGTGGGGGTTCAAGTCCCTCCGCCCGCACCACCGGCCGTACCATCTGGCTCTCCGGGTTACGAGGAACGTCCCTCCCATGCAGGTTATCGAGACGCTCTCCGACGGGCTGAAGCGCGGCTACTCCATTGTCGTCCCGGCGGCCGACATCGAGAGCCGGCGCAGCGAACGGCTGGCCGAACTGGCCAAGACCGTGCGGCTGCCCGGTTTTCGGCCCGGCAAGGTGCCGGCGACGGTGGTGCGCCAGCGCTTCGGCCAGGCGGTCAATGCCGAAGTGGTCGAGGAGAGCGTGCAGGAGGCGACGCGGCAAGTGCTGAACGAGCGCAAGCTGCGCTCGGCCGGGGCACCGCAGGTCGAGGTGCAGAGCCTGCCGGAAGCCCGCCAGTCGGCGCCGAAGGATCTGGCGTTCACCGTGGCGCTTGAATTGCTGCCGGAAATCGCCCTGCCCGACCTGTCGGCACTGAGCCTGACCCGGCTTCGTGCGGAGCCGGCGGCGGAGGTGATCGACCGGGCGCTGGGCGAACTGGCGCGCCGGCAGCGCACCCTCGAAGAAGTCACCGAGCCGCGGCCGGCTGCGGCCGGCGACGTCCTGAGCATTGATTATGCCGGCACCATCGACGGTGTGGCGTTTGCCGGCGGCACCGCGACCGACGCCGATGTCGAGGTCGCCGGCCCCGGCTTCATCCCCGGCTTCACCGAGCAACTGGTCGGTCTGTCGGCGGGCGAGAGCCGGACGCTCGATGTCAGCTTCCCGGCCGATTACGGCTCCGCCGACGTTGCCGGCAAGGCGGCGGTGTTCGCGGTGACCGCCAAGAAGCTCAAGCGCGCCCTGATCCCGGCGGTGGATGAGGCGCTGGCCGAGAATCTCGGCTTCGAAGGCGGACTGAGCGAGGTACGCGCGGCGATCACGGCGCAGGCGCAGCGCGAATATGATCAGATGTCGCGCCAGCGGCTCAAGCGCGAGTTGCTGGACGCGCTCGCCGGGGTGGCCGACTTCCCGGTGCCGCAGGGCCTGCTGGAGGCCGAGTTCGGCCAGATCTGGGCGCGCGTCGAGGCCGACCAGAAGGCCGGCCGCAGCGACAGCGACGACGCGGGCAAGGACGAGGCGACGCTGCGCGGCGAATATCGCGCCATCGCCGAGCGCCGGGTGCGGCTCGGCCTGCTGCTGTCCGAGATCGGCCGCGTCAATGAGATCACCGTCGGTCAGGACGAGATGATGCGGGCGATGCGGGCGGAAGCGGCACGCTATCAAGGCATGGAGCAGAAGGTGATGGACATCTTCCGCAAAAACCCGGAAGCCGCGGAGAGCCTGCGGGCGCCGATCTTCGAGGAGAAGGTGATCGACTTCGTCATCGAGCGGGCGCAGGTCGCCGAGCGCGTGGTCTCGCCCGAGGAACTGGCGCGCGACCCCGGCCTGCCGGAGGCGGTGAGCCTGGCCGGGCGGGCGCCGGCGGAGGCTGCGGCGGAAGTCGCGGCGCCGGCGCCGGACGGGATGGCACCTGAGGCCGGGCAGATGGCGGGTTCGGAGGGCTGAGGCTGGACCGGCGCCTCTGCCCTGCCCATCTACAACGACGGATGCGGCCCGGTTGCCCATGATGGGCCCGGCCGCAGTGGGAAGGACAGGTTATGACGGATCGCGACCCGGTCGAGATTTACGGCAACGCGCTGGTGCCGATGGTGGTCGAGCAGACCGCCCGCGGCGAGCGCGCGTTCGATATCTATTCCCGGCTGCTGAAGGAGCGGATCATTTTTCTGACCGGTCCGGTCTATGACCAGGTCAGCGCGCTGATTTCCGCCCAGTTGTTGTTTTTGGAGAGCGAAAATCCGAGCAAGGACATAGCCTTCTACATCAACAGCCCGGGCGGCGTGGTCTCTGCCGGGCTGGCGATCTACGACACCATGCAGTATATCCGCAGCCCGGTCAGCACGGTCTGCATCGGTCAGGCGGCGAGCATGGGCAGCCTGCTGCTGTGCGCCGGCGCCCCCGGCAAGCGCTTCGCGCTGCCGAATGCGCGGGTGATGGTGCATCAGCCCTCCGGCGGGGCGCAGGGCCAGGCCGCCGACATCGAAATTCAGGCGCGCGAGATTCTGACCCTGCGCAAGCGGCTGAATGAGATCTATGTCCGCCATACCGGCCAGGACCTGGCCGAGATCGAGCGGCGGCTGGAGCGCGACACCTATATGTCGGCGGAGGAGGCGCGCGCCTTCGGGCTGGTCGATGAGGTGGTGGAGCGCCGGCCGGTGGCGGCGGACGCCGAGACGCGAAGCTGAGCCAGCTTGGCACAGACGTTGCAAATCCGCCACCCCGGCCATACGTGACGCTTTGATGGCGGCAAGGGTCGCGAAACCCTTTCCGCGCACCCTGTCGGTCTGGCAATGTGGATCTGGCAAGGTGTAACCGTGGTCCCGCCGGCTCCGCGATCGGGGTCGGTCTAATCCGGTCAGTGCCTGACCCCGCGGCGTTGCGAGGCAGGCATGCCGGGCATGCGTACCCCGACGATCCGGGGCAGGAGTGCTCATGAGCAAGTCCGGCGACTCGAAGAATACCCTGTATTGCTCGTTCTGCGGCAAGTCCCAGCACGAGGTGCGCAAGCTCATCGCCGGGCCGACGGTGTTCATCTGCGATGAATGCGTCGAGCTTTGCATGGACATCATCCGCGAGGAGCACAAGACGCACCTCGTCAAGTCGCGCGACGGGGTGCCGACGCCCAAGGAAATCTGCAAGGTGCTGGACGATTACGTCATCGGCCAGGCGCATGCCAAGCGGGTGCTGAGCGTCGCGGTGCACAACCACTACAAGCGGCTGGCGCACGCGGCGAAGAACAACGACGTCGAGATTGCCAAGTCGAACATCATGCTGGTCGGCCCGACCGGCTCGGGCAAGACGCTGCTGGCGCAGACGCTGGCGCGCATCCTTGATGTGCCGTTCACCATGGCCGACGCCACCACGCTGACCGAAGCCGGCTATGTCGGCGAGGATGTCGAGAACATCATCCTCAAGCTGCTGCAATCGGCCGATTATAATGTCGAGCGGGCGCAGCGCGGCATCGTCTATATCGACGAGGTCGATAAGATCAGCCGCAAATCCGACAATCCGTCGATCACCCGCGATGTCAGCGGTGAGGGGGTGCAGCAGGCGCTGCTGAAGATCATGGAGGGCACCGTTGCCTCGGTGCCGCCGCAGGGCGGGCGCAAGCATCCGCAGCAGGAATTCCTGCAGGTCGATACCACCAACATCCTGTTCATCTGCGGCGGCGCCTTCGCCGGGCTGGAAAAGATCATCAGCGCCCGCGGCAAGGGCAGCAGCATCGGTTTCGGCGGCGAGGTGCGCAGCCCCGACGAGCGGCGCACCGGCGCCATCCTGCGCGAGGTCGAACCGGAAGACCTGCTGCGCTTCGGGCTGATCCCGGAGTTCATCGGCCGGCTGCCGGTGGTGGCGACGCTGGATGACCTCGACGAATCGGCGCTGATGGAAATCCTGACCAAGCCGAAGAACGCGCTGGTCAAGCAGTATGGCCGGCTGTTCGAGATGGAGGGGGTGAAGCTCAGCTTCACCGACGACGCGCTCGGCTCGGTGGCCAAGCGGGCCATCGCGCGCAAGACCGGGGCGCGCGGGCTGCGCTCGATCATGGAACAGATCCTGCTTGGCACGATGTTTGAATTGCCGAGCCTGGATGGCGTGGAGGAGGTGGTGATCAACCGCGAGGTGGCGGAAAGCCGGGCAACACCGCTCTACATCCACGGCAAGGAGCGGGTCGAGAACAGCGCCTGAGCGGCCCGGGCGGAGTTGTGGCGCCACCGACATATCCCGGTCGGCGCCCGCGTGGCGGAGAGGGCAGGGGTGAGGGCGTCGCGGTTGCCCGGCGTTTTTTCAAGTCTTGCGGCGACCGCCCAAGCTGCCGATATGGTCACAGTCTTCCCGAGCGCAGCGTTGGTCGCGTCCCGGGCGATGCGACCCGCGCCTGATTGGGCGGGCCGCGTCCCGACTGTCCAGAAGGAGGTCATCCATGCCTGCTGACAAGCCACACGGGGACGCACCGAAGCGCGACAAGAGCGCGGCGCCGGTGCGGGCCGAGATCCTGCCCGTGCTGCCGCTGCGCGACATCGTGGTGTTTCCGCACATGATCGTGCCGCTGTTCGTCGGCCGCGAAAAGAGCGTGCGCGCGCTCGAAGCGGTGATGAAGGAGGACAAGCAGATTCTGCTGGTGGCGCAGAAGAACGCCGCCCAGGACGACCCGAGCGCCGACGACATCTATCGCATCGGCACTGTCTCGACGATTCTGCAATTGCTGAAACTGCCCGACGGCACCGTCAAGGTTCTGGTCGAGGGCGGGCGGCGCGCGTCGATCGCCGGGTTCAAGGAGACCGACGCCTATTTCGAGGCGTTCGTCGAACCGCAGCCCGAGGAAGATGGCGAGAAGAAGGAGCTGGAGGCGCTCGGCCGCACCGTGATCGGGCAGTTCGAGCAGTATATCAAGCTCAACAAGAAGATCGCCCCCGAGGTGCTGGTCTCGCTCAATCAGATCGAGGAGCCGGGCAAGCTCGCCGACACCGTCGCCGCGCATCTCAACCTCAAGATCGCCGAGAAGCAGGAGCTGCTGGAGACCGCCAGCATCGCGGCGCGGCTGGAGCGCGTGTTCGGCCATATGGAGTCCGAGATCGGCGTGCTGCAGGTCGAGAAGCGCATCCGCAACCGCGTCAAGCGGCAGATGGAGAAGACCCAGCGCGAATACTACCTCAACGAGCAGCTCAAGGCGATCCAGAAGGAGCTCGGCGAGGGCGAGGACGGCAAGGACGAGAGCGCCGAACTCGAAGCCAAGATCAAGAAGACCCGCCTGTCGAAGGAAGCGCGCGAAAAGGCGGTGGCGGAGCTGAAGAAGCTGCGCACGATGAGTCCGATGAGCGCCGAGGCGACGGTGGTGCGCAACTACCTCGACTGGATGCTGTCGATTCCGTGGAAGAAGCGCAGCAAGGTGCGCAACGACGTGATCGAGGCGGAGAAGGTGCTGAACGCCGACCATTACGGGCTGGAGAAGGTCAAGGAGCGAATCCTTGAGTATCTCGCCGTGCAGTCGCGTTCGACCAAGGTGCGCGGGGCGATCCTGTGCCTCGTCGGGCCGCCCGGCGTCGGCAAGACCTCGCTTGGCAAATCCATCGCCCGGGCGACCGGGCGCAACTTCGTGCGCATGTCGCTCGGCGGCGTGCGCGACGAGTCGGAGGTGCGCGGCCATCGCCGCACCTATATCGGTTCGATGCCCGGCAAGGTGATCCAGGGCATGAAGAAGGCCAAGACCAGCAACCCGCTGTTCCTGCTCGACGAGATCGACAAGCTCGGGGCCGACTGGCGCGGCGATCCGTCCTCGGCGCTGCTCGAGGTGCTCGACCCGGAGCAGAACAGCACCTTCAACGACCACTATCTGGAGGTCGATTACGACCTGTCGGACGTGATGTTCGTCACCACCGCCAACAGCCTGCGCATGCCGCAGCCGCTGATGGACCGCATGGAGATCATCCGCATCCCCGGCTACACCGAGGATGAGAAGGTGGAGATCGCCAAGCGTCATTTGATCGCCAAACAGGGCGAGGCGCACAGCCTCAGGCCCGATGAATGGTCGATCAGCGACGAGGCGCTGCATGACCTGATCCGCTATTACACGCGCGAGGCCGGGGTGCGGAACCTGGAGCGCGAGATCGCCAATCTGGCGCGCAAGACGGTCAAGGACATCGTCACCAAGAAGACCAAGAAGGTGGCGATCACCCGCAAGACGCTGGAGAAATATGCCGGCGTGCACCGCTTCCGCTACGGCGAGACGGAAGAGGAGGACATGGTCGGGGTGGTCACCGGCCTCGCCTGGACCGAGGTTGGCGGCGAGATCCTGACCATCGAGAGCGTCATGCTGCCGGGCAAGGGCAATGTGAAGCACACCGGCAAACTCGGCGACGTGATGCAGGAGAGCGTGTCGGCGGCGCTGAGCTACGTGCGCAGCCGCTCGATCAGTTTCGGCATCAAGCCGACCCTGTTTGAGAAGCGCGACATCCATGTGCATGTGCCCGAAGGGGCGACGCCGAAGGACGGACCATCGGCTGGCATCGCCATGGCGACCAGCATGGTCAGCGTGCTGACCGGCATCGCGGTGCGGCGCGATGTGGCGATGACCGGGGAAATCACCCTGCGCGGACGGGTGTTGCCGATCGGCGGGTTGAAGGAAAAGCTGCTGGCGGCGCTGCGGGCCGGAATTACCACGGTGTTCATTCCCAAGGACAACGAGAAGGACCTCGCCGACATTCCGGACTCGGTGCGCAAGCATCTGCGGCTGGTGCCGGTGGCGCATGTCGATGAGGTGATTGCGCAGGCGCTGGTGCGCAAACCGGAGGCGATCGAGTGGGCGGAGCCGCCGGATCCGGCGCCGGCACCGGCCGCGGTGCCGAGCACGTTGCTGCCGCACTGAGACCAGGACGCAACATTGCGGCCCGCCGGCTTGCCGGCGGGCCGTTGTTGTGTGATTGCCGCGGCGGCGCCGCGTTGACGGGGCGGAAAATCGGCCCTTAGTGTCGCGCCAGCGGCCGCCGTGACGACACCAGCGGTGGCGGGACGCCAGAGTTCGGACAGCAAGGGGAATTGCCGTGAACAAGATGGATTTGATCGCCGCGGTGGCGGAGAGCACGGATCTGCCGAAGGCCAAGGCGGCCGAAGTGGTCGATGCCGTGTTCGCCGCGATCGAGGCCGCGCTGAAAAAGAAGGAAGAAGTGCGGCTCGTCGGTTTTGGCAGCTTTGCCACCGCCGACCGCAAGGCCTCGGTCGGGCGCAACCCGCGCACCGGCGAGGAGATCAAGATCGACGCCTCCACCTCCGTCCGCTTCAAGCCGGGCAAGTCGCTGAAAGATTCGGTGAACTGAGACAAGGCGGTACGGCGCGGGGCGGTTAGCTCAGCGGCAGAGCGTCTCGTTTACACCGAGAGGGTCGGCGGTTCGATCCCGTCACCGCCCACCACGTTTTCGCCGGTTGACCTCGGCCGGCGCGCGGTCTAAACGCCCGCCTGCCGCTGCGGGTGTAGCTCAGTTGGTTAGAGCGCCGGCCTGTCACGCCGGAGGTCGCGGGTTCGAGCCCCGTCACTCGCGCCAGCGGCGGCATTGCAGGAACGTGCCAATCCGCCTTCAGGCGACGCGGCTTGCCCCTATGGCGGTGGCCGCGGGTTGCGTCTAAGGTCCGCCCGCGCTGCACTGCGGCATGCCCGGTTCGGGGCAACAGGGAAGGAAGAGTATGATGGCGCCGTTGCTGGCCAACTATTTCCCGATCCTGGTGTTTCTGGTCATCGCCGGGGTGATCGCGGTGGCGATGGTCGGCGGGTCGATGCTGGCGGCGCGCCAGAAGCCCTATGCCGAGAAACTTTCCGCCTATGAATGTGGCTTCGAGGCGTTCGACGACGCGCGGCGGCGGTTCGACGTGCGGTTCTATCTCGTCTCGATCCTGTTCATCATCTTCGACCTGGAAGTGGCGTTCCTGTTCCCCTGGGCGGTCAGCCTGTCGAGCATCGGCCTGTTCGGCTTCCTGTCGATGCTCGGCTTTCTCGGCGTGCTGACCGTCGGCTTCATCTATGAGTGGAACAAGGGCGCGTTGGATTGGGAGTGACGGTACGATGGGTGTCGTGACCGAGACCGCGTCGATCCCCGCCGTTGCCTGGAACCGCGACGCGCTGCCGCGCGGCGCCGAGCAGGACGCGGTGATCAAGGGGATCACCGGCGAAATCGACGAGCGTGGCTTCGTCGTTGCCAATATCGACAAGCTGGTCAACTGGGCGCGCACCGGCAGCCTGTGGCCGATGACGTTCGGGCTGGCGTGCTGTGCGGTGGAGATGATCCACGCCTATATGCCGCGCTATGACCTCGACCGCTTCGGCACCATTCCGCGCGCCTCGCCGCGGCAGAGCGACGTGATGATCGTTGCCGGCACGCTGACCAACAAGATGGCGCCGGCGCTGCGCAAAGTGTACGACCAGATGTCGGAGCCGCGCTGGGTGATCAGCATGGGAAGCTGCGCCAACGGCGGCGGCTACTACCATTATTCCTATTCGGTGGTGCGCGGCTGCGACCGCGTGGTGCCGGTGGATATCTACGTGCCGGGCTGTCCGCCGACGGCGGAGGCGCTGGTTTACGGCATCCTGCAGCTGCAGAAGAAAATCCGCCGCACCGGGACCATCCTCCGTGGCTGAGGCGGCGCCGATGGCGGCGCTGGCCGGGCTGGTCAACGACATTCCCGGCGTGCTGTCGGTCAGTGTCGAATACGGCCAGGTGGTGGCGCGGGCGCGGGCCGACGCGGTGGTGCCGGTGATGCAGATGCTGCGCGACGATCCGCGCTTCGCCTGCGAGCAGATGATGGACCTGTGCGGCGTCGATTGGCCGGAGCGCGCGGAGCGTTTCGAGGTGGTGTACAATCTGCTGTCGGTGTCGCTCAATCACCGCGTGCGGGTGATCGTCGCCACCGATGAGACGACGGCGGTGCCCTCGGTGCATGGCGTGTGGCCGGTGGCGACGTGGTGGGAGCGCGAGGCGTGGGACCTGTTCGGCATCGCCTTCTCGGGCCAGCCTGATCTGCGCCGCATCCTGACCGATTACGGTTTCGAGGGGCATCCGCTGCGCAAGGATTTTCCGCTCAGCGGCTATGTGCAGGTGCGCTACGACGAGGAGCGCAAGCAGGTGGTTTACGAACCTGTCGAGCTGACGCAGGATTTCCGCAATTTCGACTTCCTGTCGCCGTGGGAGGCGATGACGGCGCTGCCGGGCGACGAGAAGGCGCATGCGGTGCAGGCGGCGCGGCGGGAGGGCAAGCCATGAGCGAAACCGCCAAGGTCGCGGCGACGGCGACCCGAACGGTCGAGATCGACAGCCACGCGATCAATTTCGGCCCGCAGCACCCGGCGGCGCATGGTGTGCTGCGGCTGATTCTGGAGATGGACGGGGAGGTGGTGGAGCGCGCCGACCCGCATATCGGCCTGCTGCACCGCGGCACCGAGAAGCTGATCGAATACAAGACCTATCTGCAGGCAAACGCCTATTTCGACCGGCTCGACTATGTCAGCCCGATGTCGCAGGAGCATGCCTACGTGCTCGCCATCGAGGCATTGCTCGGGCTGGAGGTGCCGCAGCGGGCGAAATGGATCCGCACGCTGTTCGACGAGATCACCCGCGTCCTCAACCATCTGCTCAACGTCACCACCTATGCCCTGGATGTCGGCGCGATCACGCCGAGTTTGTGGGGGTTCGAGGAACGCGAGAAGCTGATGGAGTTTTACGAGGCCGCATCGGGGGCGCGGCTGCATGCCAATTACTACCGCGCCGGCGGCGTCAACCGCGATCTGCCGCCGGGGCTGGAGGCACGCATCGGCGAATGGGCCGAGGGGTTCCCGAAGTTTCTCGACGATCTGGAAAACCTGCTGACGGCCAATCGCATCTGGAAGCAGCGGACGGTCGATATCGGGGTGATGTCGGCCGAACAGGCGCTGGCCTGGGGGTTTTCCGGCCCGTGTCTGCGGGCCAGCGGCGTGCCGTGGGATTTGCGCCGGGCGCAGCCCTACGCGATGTATGACCATGTCGCCTTCGACGTGCCGGTGGCGCGCAACGGCGACTGCTATGACCGCTATCTGGTGCGCGTCGCTGAGATGCGCGAGAGCACCCGCATCGTGCAGCAATGTCTGGCCAAGATGCAGCCGGGGCCGGTGAAGGTGGCCGACCACAAATTCACTCCGCCGTCGCGCGGCGAGATGAAGCGGTCGATGGAGGCGCTGATCCATCATTTCAAGCTGTTCACAGAGGGTTTTCACGTTCCGGCCGGCGCCACCTATGCCGCCGTCGAGTCGCCGAAGGGCGAATTCGGCGTCTATCTGGTCGCCGACGGCAGCAATCGTCCCTATCGCTGCAAGATCCGCCCGACCGGGTTCGCCCATCTGCAGGCGGTGGAGACGATGAGCAAGCGTCACATGCTGGCCGACGCGGTGGCGATCATCGGATCGCTCGATGTCGTGTTCGGCGAGATCGACAGGTAGGTCATGGCAGAGGGTAGCGCGGACGGCGCCAGCGCCGACGACATGCAGCAGCCGGCGGACTTCGTGTTCGACGCTGCGAGCGAGGCGGAGATCGCCGGCATCATTGCCAAATATCCGCCCGGCCGGCAGATGAGCGCGGTGATCCCGGTGCTTTACGTCGCCCAACAGCAGATGGCCCGGCACACAGCCAGCGCCTGGGTGCCGCGCGCGGCGATGGACGCGGTGGCCAGGCGGCTGTCGATGGCGCCGATCCGCGTCTATGAAGTGGCGACCTTCTACACCATGTTTCACACCCGCCCGATCGGGCGGTTCCATCTGCAGGTGTGCACGACAACGCCATGCTGGCTGCGCGGTTCGGACGCGGTGACGGCGGCGTGCCGCGCGGCGACCGGGATCGAGGGCTGGGGTGAGACCAGCGCCGACGGGATGTTCACCATGACCGAGGTGGAATGTCTCGGCGGCTGCGTCAACGCGCCGATCCTGCAGGTTGACGACGATTTCTATGAAGATATGGATGCGGCGCGCACCGAGGCGCTGCTCGCGGCGCTGCGGCGGGGCGAGCGGCCGGATCCCGGTTCGATGGCCGGGCGGCAAGGCTCGGCGCCGGAAGGCGGGCCGATGACGCTGATCGGGGACGCGGCAGGGCCGGCGGAGTGACGCGATGCTGAGCGACAAGGACCGCATCTTTACCAATCTCTACGGGCTGCACGATGTCGGCCTGAAGGGCGCGCAGGGCCGCGGCGACTGGGACGGCACGGCGGCGATTCTGGCGCGCGGGCCGGAGGCGATTGTCGAGGAGATGAAGAGTTCCGGCCTGCGCGGGCGCGGCGGCGCGGGCTTCCCGACCGGGATGAAATGGTCGTTCATGCCCAAGCAGGTTGGCGAGCGGCCGCATTACCTCGTCATCAATGCCGACGAGAGCGAGCCCGGCACCTGCAAGGACCGCGACATTCTGCGCCACGATCCGCACAAGCTGGTCGAGGGCGCGCTGATCGCATCGTTCGCGATGCGGGCGCATGCCTGCTACATCTATGTCCGCGGCGAGTTCTACAATGAGGCGCGGGCGTTGCAGCGCGCGGTGGACGAGGCCTACGCAGCCGGGCTGATCGGGCGCAACGCCTGCGGCTCGGGCTGGGATTTCGACCTTTACGTGCATCGCGGTGCCGGGGCGTATATCTGCGGCGAAGAAACCGCGATGCTGGAGAGTCTCGAAGGCAAAAAGGGCATGCCGCGGCTGAAGCCGCCGTTCCCTGCCGCGGTCGGGCTGTATGGTTGCCCGACGACGGTGAACAACGTTGAAAGCATCGCCGTTGCGCCGACCATCCTGCGCCGCGGTGCGGCGTGGTTTTCGGCGCTGGGGCGGCCGAAGAACAGCGGCACAAAGCTGTTCTGCATCTCCGGGCATGTCAACAAGCCCTGCAATGTCGAGGAAGAACTCGGCATTCCGATGCGCGAGCTGATCGACCGCTATGCCGGCGGCGTGCGCGGCGGGTGGGACAATCTGCTGGCGGTGATTCCCGGCGGCGCCTCGGTGCCGGTGCTGCCGAAATCCACCTGCGACACGGTGCTGATGGATTTCGACAGTCTGCGTGAGGTGCGCAGCGGACTTGGCACCGCGGCGGTGATCGTCATGGACCGCTCGACCGACATCATTCAGGCGATTGCCCGGTTGTCGCAGTTCTACAAGCACGAAAGCTGCGGCCAGTGTACGCCGTGCCGCGAGGGCACCGGATGGATGTTGCGGGTGATGAACCGCATGGTGCAGGGCCGCGCCGAGCCGGACGAGATCGACACGCTGGAGGAGGTGACGCGGCAAGTCGAGGGGCACACCATCTGCGCCCTCGGCGATGCCGCGGCGTGGCCGATCCAAGGCCTGATCCGGCATTTCCGGCCGGTGATGGAAGAACGCATCGCGCAGTATAAATCCTCCGGCCGGACCGCGCGTCCGCTGCCGCTGGCGGCGGAGTAGCGGCGATGGCGAAAGTCACCGTGGACGGCATCACCGTCGAGGTTCCCGCCGGCTCGAACGTGCTGCAGGCCTGTGAGGCGGCGGGCAAGGAAATCCCGCGCTTCTGCTACCATGACCGGCTGTCGGTCGCCGGCAATTGCCGCATGTGTCTGGTGGAGATCGAGAAGGCACCGCCGAAGCCGATTTCGTCGTGCTCCTATCCGGTGGCCGACGGCATGGTGGTGCACACCGACAGCCCGATGGTGCGCAAGGCGCGGCGCGGGGTAATGGAATTCCTGCTGATCAACCATCCGCTCGACTGCCCGATCTGCGACCAGGGCGGCGAGTGCGACCTGCAGGATCAGGCGGTCGGCTATGGCGTGGACCATTCGCGCTATGCCGAGAACAAGCGCGCGGTGAAGGACAAATATCTCGGCCCGCTGGTCAAGACGGTGATGACGCGGTGCATCCACTGCACCCGCTGCATCCGCTTCGCCGCCGAGATTGCCGGTGTCGAGGAACTCGGCGCCACCTCGCGCGGCGAGGGCATGGAAGTCGGCACCTATGTCGAGAAGGCGCTGAGCTCCGAATTGTCCGGCTGCCTGATCGACATCTGCCCGGTCGGCGCGCTGACCTCGAAGCCTTATGCGTTCGTGGCGCGGCCGTGGGAGCTGCGCAAAACCGACAGCGTCGATGTGCTGGACGCGGTCGGCGCCAGCATCCGTATCGACGCGCGCGGGCCGGAAGTGCTGCGCATCCTGCCGCGCATCAATGACGACGTGAATGAGGAATGGCTTGGCGACAAGTCGCGCTTTGCCATCGACGGGTTGAAGCGGCGGCGGCTCGATGCGTGCTGGGTGCGGCGCGACGGGCAGTTGCATCGCGCCACCTGGGCGGAGGCGTTCGACGCCATCGCGACACGGCTCGACGGCATGCGCGGCGAGCGCATCGGCGCCATCGCCGGCAACCTCGCCGATGCCGAGAGCATGCTGGCGCTGAAGGACCTGATGGCGACACTCGGCTCGGCAAATCTGGATTGCCGGCAGGACGGTTCGGCGATCGACGCATCGCGGCGCGATTTCTATACCTTCAACACCTCGATTGCCGGGATCGAAGAGGCCGATGCGGTGCTGCTGATTGGCAGCAACCCGCGCCGGGAGGCGCCGCTGATCAATGCGCGGCTGCGCAAACGCTGGCTGCAGACCAATGGCGCGTTGAAAATCGGCGCCATCGGGCCGCAGGCGGACCTGACCTATCCGGTGCAGACGCTGGGCGACTCGCCGGCGCTGCTGACGGCGCTGCGCGACGGTGCGCAGCCGTTTGCCGAGGTGCTGCGCAAGGCCGCCAAACCGATGCTGATTGTCGGGCAGGGCGCGCTGCTGCGGCCGGATGGGGCTGCGGTCCTCGCCGCGGCGTGGCAACTGGCGCAGGCGAGCGGCATGCTCGGTGCCGAGTGGCACGGCTTCAACGTGCTGCACACCGCCGCGGCGCGCGTCGCGGCGCTCGATCTCGGCTTCCTGCCGGGGCCGCGCGGGCGCACCTTCGCCGGCATGATGAGCGGCGGCGTCGATCTGCTGTGGCTGCTCGGCGCCGACGAGTTCGACACCGGGCGTATCGGCCGCGAGACCTTCGTGGTCTATCAGGGCCATCATGGCGACCGCGGCGCCGCCCGTGCCGATGTCATTCTGCCCGGCGCCGCCTACACCGAAAAGAACGGCACCTATGTCAACACCGAGGGCCGGGTGCAGCGCGGCTTCGCCGCGGTGGCGCCGCCGGGCGAGGCGCGGGCCGACTGGACCATCCTGCGCGCGTTCAGCGAGCGTCTCGGCCGCCGGCTGCCCTATGACGGCATCGAGGCGCTGCGGGCGCGGATGGAGCAACTCAACCCGGTGTTCGCCCGCCTCGACGTCTCGCCGCGCTTCGGCGCGACCGACCCGACCGGGCCGGAGGCCGGCGACATTGCGCTCAGCGACACGGGCTTTGTCTATGCGGTGGCCAATTACTACCAGACCGATCCGATCAGCCGGGCCAGTCCGACGATGACGCAATGCACCGAGATCTATCGGCCGACCCTGGCCGTGGCGGCGGAATAGCGCGATGAGCGGATTTTTTGCCACGCCGGTCGGCTACACGCTGCTGATCCTGGCCGAGACGCTGGCCATGCTGGTGCCGCTGCTGATCGGCGTCGCCTATCTGACGCTGGCCGAGCGCAAGGTGATGGCGGCGATGCAGTTGCGGCGCGGGCCGAACGTGGTTGGCCCGTTCGGGCTGTGGCAGCCCTTCGCCGACGCCATCAAGATGCTGATGAAGGAAACCATCATCCCGACCGGCGCCAACCGGGTGCTGTTCCTGATGGCGCCGATGCTGACCTTCGGGCTGGCGATGATCGCCTGGGCGGTGATCCCGGTGAATAATGGCTGGGCGGTCGCCGACATCAATGTTGGCGTGCTCTACCTGTTCGCGATTTCCTCGCTCGGCGTCTATGGCGTGATCATCGCCGGCTGGGCCAGCAACTCGAAATATGCGTTTCTCGGGGCGCTGCGCAGCGCCGCCCAGATGGTTTCGTACGAGGTCTCGATCGGCTTCGTCATGGTGACGGTGCTGCTGTGCGTCGGCAGCCTCAATCTCAACGACATCGTGCTGGCGCAGCGGCATATCTGGTTCTGCATCCCGCTGCTGCCGATGTTCGTGGTGTTTTTCATCTCGGCGCTGGCGGAGACCAACCGCTCGCCGTTCGACCTGCCGGAGGGCGAGAGCGAGATCGTCGCCGGCTTCTTCGTCGAATACAGCGCCATGGCCTTCGCGCTGTTCTTCCTTGGCGAATACGCCAACATGATCCTGATGAGCGCGATGACGACGATCCTGTTTCTCGGCGGCTGGCTGGCGCCGTTCGGCGTCGCGCCGTTCACCTCGCTGCCGGGGCCGATCTGGTTCATCCTCAAGGTCGCGCTCTGCCTGTTCGTGTTCATCTGGGTGCGCGCCACCTTCCCGCGTTATCGCTATGATCAGCTCATGCGGCTTGGCTGGAAGGTGTTTCTGCCGCTGTCGCTGCTGTGGCTGGTGATCACCGCGGGGGCGCTGATGGCATTCGGCTGGCTGCCCCATGCGACCTGAAGGAGCCTGAGACCGATGGCGTTCCTCGACCGCACCGCGCGCAGCCTGCTGCTCGGCGAGTTGCTCGGCGGCATGGCGCTGACGCTGCGCTATTTCTTCAAGCGCAAGGTGACGCTGAACTACCCGTATGAGAAGAACCCGCTCAGCCCGCGCTTCCGCGGCGAGCATGCGCTGCGCCGCTACCCGAACGGCGAGGAGCGCTGCATCGCCTGCAAATTGTGCGAGGCGGTGTGCCCGGCGCAGGCAATCACCATCGAGGCGGAGCCGCGGGACGACGGATCGCGGCGGACAACGCGCTACGACATCGACATGACCAAGTGCATCTACTGCGGGCTGTGCGAGGAAGCCTGTCCGGTGGATGCCATCGTCGAAGGCCCGAACTTCGAGTTCGCGACCGAGACGCGCGAGGAGCTGCTATACGACAAGGCGAAGCTGCTGGCCAACGGGGACCGGTGGGAGCCGGAACTGGCGCGCCGGCTGGAACTGGACGCGCCGTTCCGCTGAGAGGCTGACATGACACGCATTCCATTCGGCGAGGCGGACGCATGATCGCCGCCCTCGCCTTCTACGTGTTCGCCGGCATCCTGTTGCTGTCGGCGGCGATGGTGGTCAGTGCCCGCAACCCGGTGCATTCGGTGCTGTTCCTGATTCTGGCGTTTTTCAACGCGGCGGGGCTGTTCCTGCTCGCCGGCGCCGAGTTCCTGGCGATGATTCTGGTCATCGTCTATGTCGGCGCGGTGGCGGTGCTGTTCCTGTTCGTGGTGATGATGCTGGACATCGATTTCGCCGAGCTGCGCGGCGGCTTTCAGCGCTATCTGCCGGTCGGGCTGGCGGTCGGGCTGGTGCTGCTGATCGAACTTGGCATCGTGCTCGGCGGCTGGAAGCTGGCGCCGGACGCGGCGGCGCTGCGCTTTGCGCCGAACCTCGCCGGCGCGCACAACACCGCACAGCTCGGGCGGCTGATCTACACCGACTACATCCTGCTGTTCCAGGCGGCCGGTCTGGTGCTGCTGGTGGCGATGATCGGGGCGATCGTGCTGACGCTGCGGGAGCGCCACAGCGCGCTGCGCCAGGACATCACCGCGCAGCAGTCGCGCAGCGTGCGCCAGACGATGGAGCTGATCGACATGCCGATCGGTGCCGGCATCGGCGGCAGCGGCACCACCGGCATCCGCCGGCCGGCGGCACCGGCACCGGCACCGGCGGCGGCGCCGGCGCATGCCGATCATGGAGGGCACTGAGCCATGCTGCCGGTTGCGTTGTCGCATTACCTCGTCGTCGCCGCGCTGCTGCTGGTGCTCGGGGTGTTCGGCATTTTCCTGAACCGCAAGAACGTCATCATCATGCTGATGTCGGTCGAGCTGATCCTGCTCGCGGCCAATCTCAACCTCGTCGCCTTTTCCGCCGTGCTGCAGGATCTGGTCGGCCAGGTGTTCGTGATGTTCACCCTGACCGTCGCCGCGGCCGAGGCGGCGATCGGGCTGGCCATCGTGGTGATCTATTTCCGCAATCGCGGCTCGATCCAGGTCGAGGACGTGAACCTGATGAAGGGCTGAGCCGATGCTTTACGCCGTCGCCGTCTTTGCCCCGCTGCTTGGCTCCGCCATTGCCGGATTGTTCGGCCGCGCCATCGGCGATCGCGCCGCCCAGGCGGTGACCATCCTGTGCATGGTCCTGGCCTCGATCTGCGGTGTCACCGCCTTCGTGCAACTGGTCTATCTCGGCGCCCCCAGCGGGATGGTGGTGCTCGGCGACTGGGTGCAGGCCGGGTCGTTCCATGTCTCCTGGGCGTTGCACTACGACACGCTGTCGGCGGTGATGGTGGCGATGGTGACCTGCGTGGCGACGCTGATTCACATCTACAGCGTCGGCTACATGAGCCACGACCACAGCATCGCGCGGTTCTTCAGCTATCTCAGCCTGTTCAGCTTCGCCATGTTGATGCTGGTGAGCGCGGATAATCTGTTGCAGTTGTTCTTCGGCTGGGAGGGTGTCGGCCTCGCCTCGTATCTGCTGATCGGCTTCTGGTACGACCGGCCGAGCGCCTGTGCCGCGGCGATGAAGGCGTTCATCGTCAACCGGGTCGGCGATCTCGGGTTTGCCGTCGGCATCGCGCTGGTGTTCACGCTGTTCGGCTCGATCGAGTTCGGCAGCATCTTCGCCAATGTGCCGGCGCATATGGACGCGACCTATCATCTGCTGGGCCATGACTGGCGCGCCTATGAGGTGGTCGGCATCCTGCTGTTCATCGGTGCGATGGGCAAATCGGCGCAGATCGGTCTGCATGTCTGGCTGCCGGATGCGATGGAGGGGCCGACGCCGGTGTCGGCGCTGATTCACGCGGCGACCATGGTGACCGCCGGCGTGTTCCTGATGGCGCGGTTCTCCCCGGTGCTGGACTACGCGCCCGGTGCCATGGCGTTCGTCACCTTCATCGGCGCCACCACGGCGCTGTTTGCCGCAACCGTCGGCTGCGTGCAGAACGACATCAAGCGGGTGATCGCCTATTCCACCTGCTCGCAGCTTGGCTACATGTTCGTCGCCGCCGGCGTCGGCGCCTATCAGGCGTCGATCTTTCATCTGCTGACCCATGCCTTTTTCAAGGCGCTGCTGTTCCTGACGGCGGGTTCGGTGATCCACGCGATGTCGGACGAGCAGGACATGCGGCGCATGGGCGGCATCTGGCGGCTGATCCCGTTCACCTACGCGATGATGTGGATCGGCAATCTGGCGCTGGGCGGGGTGTTTCCGTTCGCCGGCTATTTCTCCAAGGATGCGATCGTCGAAGCGGCCTGGGCGGCGCATACCGGCATCGGTCAGTACGGCTTCTGGTGCACGCTGATCGCGGCGTTCCTCACCGCGTTCTATTCCTGGCGGCTGCTGATCATGACCTTCCACGGAACGCCGCGGGCCGATCATCATGTGATGCAGCATGTCCATGAATCGCCGCCAGTGATGCTGGTGCCGCTGGCGTTGCTCGGCGTCGGCGCGGTGGTGGCGGGGTTTGTCTTCCGCGACCAGCTCATCGGCGCCGACTGGCAGGCGTTCTGGGGCAGCTCCATTCAGATCGCGCCGGGCAACCATGTGCTGCGCGACATGGAGGATCTGCCGGCCTGGGTGACGCTGTCGCCGAGCGTGCTCGGTCTGCTCGGCATCGCCACCGCCTATCTGTTCTACATGATCCGGCCGGAAATCCCGCCGCGTCTGGCCGCGGCATTCCCGGCCGGCTATCGGTTCCTGCTGAACAAATGGTATTTCGATGAGCTGTACGGGGTGGTCCTGGTGGCGCCGTTCCGGGCGCTGGCGCGGCTGCTGTGGCAGGTCGGCGATGTCACCCTCATCGACGGCGTGCCGAATGGTCTGGCGGCGCTGACCGCCGGCGGCTCGGCCCGCGTGGTCCGGCTGCAGACCGGCTCGATCGCCGTGTACGCCTTCTCGATGCTGATCGGCCTCGTTGTGCTGGTCAGCGTCTTCCTGCTTTTTCTGCGGTGAGACCATGAACGCGGCCGGCTTTCCCGTCCTTTCGCTCGTCACCTGGCTGCCGATCGTCGGCTGCCTCGTCATCATGTCCATCCGCGGCGACGAGGAGACGGTGGCGGCGAATGCCCGCTGGACGGCGCTGTGGACCAGTCTGATCGTCTTCGTCGTCTCGCTGGTGCTCTGGGTGCGCTTCGATGCCGCCGATCCGGGCTTTCAGTTCGTCGAAAGCGCGGCGTGGCTGCCGCAATGGGGCATCACCTACAAGCTCGGCGTCGATGGCATTTCGGTGCTGTTCGTGCTGCTGGCGACGCTGCTGACGCCAATCTGCATTCTGGCGAGCTGGGAGTCGGTGCGGGTGCGGGTGCGCGAATACATGCTCGCCTTCCTGGTGCTGGAAACCATGATGGTCGGCATGTTCGCCGCACTCGACTTCGTCGTCTTCTACATGTTCTTCGAGGGCGTGCTGATCCCGATGTATCTGATCATCGGCGTATGGGGCGGCCAGCGCCGCGTCTATGCGGCGATGAAGTTCTTTCTCTACACGCTCGCCGGCTCGGTGCTGATGCTGCTGGCGCTGCTGGCGATGTGGTATCAGGCCGGCACGACGGACATCCCGACGCTGCTGCGCACGCCGTTTCCGGCGCATATGCAGACCTGGCTGTTTCTCGCCTTTCTGGCCTCGTTTGCGGTCAAGGTGCCGATGTGGCCGGTGCACACCTGGCTGCCCGACGCGCATGTCGAGGCGCCAACCGCGGGATCGGTCATTCTTGCCGGCGTGCTGTTGAAGATGGGCGGCTACGGCTTCCTGCGCTTCTCGCTGCCGATGCTGCCGATCGCCTCGGCGCATCTGGCGCCGCTGATGTTCACCTTGTCGGTGGTCGCGGTGATCTACACCTCGTTCGTCGCCTTTGCGCAGACCGACATGAAGAAGCTGATCGCCTATTCGTCGGTGGCGCATATGGGCATCGTCACCATCGGCATCTTTACCGCCAACATGCAGGGCGTCTCGGGGGCGATGTTTCAGATGCTGTCGCACGGCATCGTCTCGGCGGCGTTGTTCCTCTGCGTCGGCGTCGTCTATGACCGCGTCCACACGCGCGAGATCGCGCGCTATGGCGGGCTTGCCGACCGCATGCCGGCGTATGCGGCGGTGTTCATGCTGTTCACCATGGCCAGCATCGGCCTGCCCGGCACATCCGGCTTCGTCGGCGAGTTTCTGGTGCTGGTCGGCGCCTTCCAGGTCAATTTCTGGCTCGCCGTACTCGGCAGTCTCGGCATGATCCTGGGTGCCGCCTATGCGCTGTGGCTGTATCGCCGCATCATCTTCGGCGGTATCACCCGCGACGATCTGCGCGCCATCCTCGATCTGTCGCCGCGCGAGATTGCGGTATTTGCCCCGCTCGCCGTGCTGACGCTGTGGATGGGCGTCTTTCCGTCGAGCTTCAGCGGTTTCTGGGATGCTGCGGTGGGGGCGATGGTGGAGCGACATCAGGCCGCCCTGCACCTGTCCACCCTGCTGGCCGCGGTGACACCGCAATGAGCGCGACAATGATGAACTGGTCCCTGGCGGTACCGGAGCTGGTGCTGGCCTGCTGCGGCATGGCGATCCTGCTGTTTGGCGCGCTGATGAAGCGGCGCGAGACGTTCCATCTCGCCTCGATGCTGACCATCGGCGCTTTTCTGATCACCGCCATGCTGGTGATCGCCGGGCCGCACGGCCTCGCCTATCACGGGCAGTTCGTCGCCGACAGTTTTTCCGGCTTCGTCAAGCTGCTGGTGCTGGCCGGCTCGGCATTCGCGGTGGTGGCCTCGCTCGACTACAACGAGCATGAGAATCTGCGACGGTTCGAGTTTCCGGTGCTGATCCTGTTCGCCACCGTCGGCATGATGCTGATGGCCTCGGCGGTCAATCTGATGACGCTGTATGTCGGGCTGGAACTGCAGTCGCTCAGCATCTACGTGCTCGCCGCCTTCGCCCGCGACCAGCTCCGCTCGTCGGAGGCCGGGCTGAAATATTTCGTTCTCGGCGCGCTCGCCTCGGGGCTGCTGCTGTACGGCATTTCGCTGATTTATGGCTTCACCGGGTCGATGCAGTTTGACCAGCTCGCCCGCGTGCTGGCCGATCCGGCGCGGGTCTCGCCGGGCCTCATCGTCGGCATTGTCTTCCTCGTCGCCGGCCTTGCCTTCAAGGTGTCGGCGGTGCCGTTCCATATGTGGACGCCCGATGTCTATGAGGGCGCGCCGACGCCGGTGACGCTGCTGATGGGCACCTCGCCGAAGGTGGCGGCGATGGCGTTGCTGGTGCGCGCCATGGCGACGCCGTTCGGTCATCTGCTCGGCCAGTGGCAACAGCTCATCGTGCTGGTGTCGATCGCCTCGATGCTGCTCGGCGCGCTGGCGGCGATCGGTCAGCGCAACATCAAGCGGCTGATGGCGTATTCGTCGATCGGCCACATGGGCTATGTGCTGATCGGTCTGGCCGCCGGCACGCCGGCCGGCATCCGTGGCGTGCTGCTCTATCTCGTCACCTATGTCTTCATGAGCGCCGGCACATTCGCCTGCATTCTGGCGATGCGCCGCCGCGGCGTGATGCTGGAGCAGATCGCCGATCTTGGCGGCCTCGGCCGGCGCGATCCGGTGCTGGCGATGTGGCTGACCGTGTTCATGTTCAGCATGGCCGGTATTCCGCCGTTCTCGGGGTTCTGGGCAAAATACTTCATCTTCACCGCGGCGGTGCAATCCGGCCTGTGGGCGCTGGCGGTGATCGGGGTGCTGACCAGTGTGATCGGCGCGTATTATTACATTCGTATCATCAAGGTGATGTATTTCGACGAGCCGCAGGAGGCGTTCGATCCGCGGCCGCCGTCGCTGTCGCTGCTCGCCGCCGGCAGCGGTCTGTTCACGACGCTGTTTTTCGTCTTTCCCGCCCCGTTCGTCGGTGCCGCCGAGACGGCGGCCAAAGTGCTGTTCGGGTGAGTTCCGCCCGCCAGGGCGGCTGGCGGCTGGAAATCCATTCGGTGCTGCCCTCCACCTCCGATCTCTGCCGCGTCCGGGCGCAGGCCGGGGCGGCGGAGGGGCTGGCGGTGCTGGCGCGGCGGCAGACCGACGGACGCGGGACGCAGGGCCGCGGTTGGGCCTCGGGCGCGGGCAATCTGTGCCTCTCGGTGCTGCTCCGCCCGGCCGAGCCGGCGCGGCGGGCGGCGGAGTGGTCGCTGCTCGCCGGGGTGGCGCTGGTGGAGGCGCTGGCGGTGCCGGCCGGGCTGGCGCTGAAATGGCCGAACGATGTTTTGCTGCACGGCCGCAAGCTGGCCGGAATCCTGGTCGAAAGCGCGGCCGAACCGGATGGCACGCTCGCCTGGCTGATCATCGGGATCGGCGTCAATCTGGCGGTTGCACCTGAGGTAAGCGGTAGGGCAACCGCCTGTCTGGCGGAGGTTGCACCGGCGCCGGCGCCGGAGATGTTCGCGGTTGCGCTGCTCGACCGGTTGGCGCTGTGGCGCGAGCGGCGGGCACAGGCGGGGTTCGCCCCGGTGCGCGAGGCCTGGCTGCGCCATGGGCCGCAGGCGGATTGCCGGATGGCCCTGCGCCTTGGGTCTGGCACGCGCGACGGTGGCTTTGCCGGGCTGGCGGAGGATGGCAGGTTGCTGCTGCGTGTTGACGGTCGCGTCGAAGCCTTCGCCGCCGGCGAGATTGTCGCCTGATTCGGTTCAACGCCTGATCCAGCCGCGGAGGCGCGTGACCCCATGCTGCTCGTGTTCGACGCCGGCAACACCAATGTCGTCGCTGCCATGCATGATGGGCGGGGCTGGCGCGGCAACTGGCGCATCGCCACCGACCCGCAACGTACCTCCGACGAATACGCCGTCTGGCTGCTGACGCTGTTGCAGCATGCCGGGCTGAAGCGCGAGGAGGTCAGCGCCGCGGTGATCGGCACCGTGGTTCCGGCGGCGCTCTATCACCTGCGCCGGCTGGTGCGCGACTGGTTCGATGTCGAGCCGCTGGTGGTGCGGTCAAATCTCGACTGGGGGTTTGCCATCCAGGTCGAGCAGCCGGAGGAGGTCGGCGCCGACCGGCTGCTCAACGCGCTGGCGGCGCATCGGACATATCGCGGGCCGCTGGTGGTGATTGATTTCGGCACCGCCACCACCTTTGACGTGGTCGGCGCCGACGGCGCCTATCTCGGCGGCGTCATCGCCCCCGGCATCAACTTGTCGATCGAGGCGCTGCACCGCGCCGCGGCGCGGCTGCCGCGCATCGGCATCGGCCGGCCGCACTCGGTGATCGGCCGCTCCACCGTGCCGGCCATGCAGTCGGGCATCTATTGGGGCTATGTCGGCATGATCGAGGGGCTGGTGAACCGGATCAAGGCCGAGTTCGGCGCGCCGCTGAAGGTCGTCGCCACCGGCGGCCTCGCCCCGCTGCTGGCCGAGGGTACAACCGTGATCGAACGCACGGACCCCGATATCACGCTGGAAGGTATGCGCCTGTTGGCGGAGCGCAACCCGGTACCCACATCGTCGCGTGACAGATTACGGCCGGCGGACAGCGACTGACGCACCGCGGCGACCCCGAAGGGACTTCAACAGCGATGGATTTGACGAACGGAGATCTGGCCTTCCTGCCATTGGGCGGGACCGGCGAGATCGGCATGAACCTTAATCTTTACCGCGCCGAGGGGCGTTGGCTGGCGGTTGATTGCGGCATCGGCTTCGGCGGCTCGGACCTGCCCGAGGTCGATGTCATGGTGCCCGACCCGGCCTTCATCGCCGAGCGGCGGGACAGCCTGGTCGGGCTGGTGATCACCCATGCGCATGAGGACCATCTCGGCGCCGTGGCGTGGCTGTGGCGGCAGTTGCGCTGCCCGGTCTATGCCACCCCGTTCGCCGCCGCGGTGCTGCGCCGCAAGCTGGCCGAGGCGCAGTTGCTGGCCGAGGTCAAGCTGCATGTGGTGCCGCCGGGCGGGTCGTTCGAACTGCCGCCGTTCAGCCTGCGGATGATCCCGGTGACGCATTCCACCCCGGAGGCGCAGGCGCTGGTCATCCGCACCGCCGCCGGCACGGTGCTGCATACCGGCGACTGGAAACTCGACTCCGAGCCGACCGTCGGGCCGCCGACCGACGAGGCCGCCTTCGCCGCGCTCGGCGAAGAGGGCGTGCTGGCGATGATCTGCGACTCGACCAATGCCATGGTCGAGGGGCATTCCGGCTCCGAGGGCGATGTGCGCCGGGCGCTGTCGGTGCTGATCGGCAGTCTGAGCGGGCGGGTGGCGGTGACCTGTTTTGCCAGCAACGTCGCCCGCGTCGAGTCGGTGGCGATGGCGGCGCGTGATGCCGGGCGCTCCGTCGCCGTGGTCGGGCGCAGCCTGCGCAACCTGGAGGCGGCGGCGCGGGAGTGCGGCTATCTGCGCGGCATCCCGCCGTTCCTCGGCGAGGATGAGGCCAATGACATCCCCGACGACAATCTGCTGATCCTGGTCACCGGCAGCCAGGGCGAGCCGCGCAGCGCGCTCGCCCGCATCGCCGCCGACAGCCATCCGCGCATCGAGCTCGGCGAGGGCGATACGGTGGTGTTCAGCAGCCGCGTCATCCCCGGCAATGAGCGGGCGATCGGCACGGTGCAGGACAATCTGGTCCGCCGCGGCGTGCGGCTGATGACCGACACCGACCACATGATCCATGTCTCCGGCCACCCGGCGCGCGACGAACTGCGCCGGCTGTATCGGCTGGTGCGTCCGCGCCTGTCGGTGCCGGTGCATGGCGAGTGGCGGCATTTGTCGGCGCATGCGGCGCTGGCGCAGGAGGCGGGGATCAAGACCGTCCTGCTGGAGGATGGCGACATCTTGAGCCTCGCCCCCGGCGTGCCGGAAATCGTCGATAGCGCGCCGGTCGGCCGGCTGGTGCTGGACGGCTCGCGGCTGGTGCCGTTGCAGGGCGGGGTGATGGGCGCGCGGCGGCGGATGATGTTCAACGGGATGGTCATCGCCAGCATTGCCGTCGATGACAGCGGGCGGCTGCGCGGCGCGCCGCGGCTGAGTGCGCCCGGCCTGTTCGAGCCGGATGATGCCGAGGCGGCGCGCGTCGTCGGCGAGTTTGCCGAGGCGCTGGCCGAGCTGCCGATCAGCCTGCGGCGGGAGGATGCCGGGCTGCTGGACGCGGCGAAGGCGGCGCTGCGGCGGGCGCTGGGCAAGCGGCTGCAGAAGCGTCCGCTGGTCGATGTGCACCTGCTGCGGGTCTGACGCCGATGACGTGGTTTACCGCCGTTGTTCTCTACGTGCTGATCTGGTGGATCGTGCTGTTCGCCATGCTGCCGATCGGCGCCCGCCCGGACAGCGATGCCGATGCAACGAGCGGCTGGCGCGGTGCGCCAACCCAGCCGTTTTTGTGGCGCAAGGTGGTGGCGACGACGGTGGTGGCGGCAATCCTGCTGGCCATCGCCAACGTGGTGATCAGTGGGCCGTGGATGAGTTTCCGCAGCGGCCCGTGGGCGCTGCACCCGGATTGAGCAGACGGCCACGGATCGGCGTCATATGCCGGAAATTGAGGCATGATTCGGCGCAGAACGGCGATTTTCTCGTGGACGGGATGAAAATAGCCGTGGACGGGGAGTGCGCCAGTCAGCAATCATCACGGTCAGGACGAGGAGCTTCCTCATCCTGCCGTGTGACTGGCGTTTCCTCCCTAAACTTGGCCCGCTGCGCCTTGAGGCGCGCGGGCCTTTTTTCTGTTTAACCGCTCATGTCCGTTGTGTCACGCGGTTTTGGGCGCGGTGCCGCGTGTTGGAGTGATTTTATTGCGCGGGATTATTGTGCGCCGCACAAATATGTCGGATGACAGCCTTGTCTGGCGCGGCGCGGTGTCGCCCGGTAGGGTCCGGGACTTTCCCCGATTGGATGACCCGCCGCCATGCGCCTCTCACGCACGCTCGCTCCCACGCTCAAGGAAACGCCCGCCGAGGCGCAGATCGTCTCGCACCGGCTTATGCTGCGCGCCGGGCTGGTGCGGCAGACCGCGGCCGGCATCTATGCCTGGCTGCCGATGGGCTTTCGCGTGCTGCAGAACATCGCCCGCATCGTGCGCGAGGAGCAGGACGCGGTCGGCGCGCAGGAAATGCTGATGCCGACCATCCAGCCGGCCGAGCTGTGGCGCACCAGCGGGCGCTATGACGCCTATGGTCCCGAGATGCTGCGCATCCGCGACCGGCACGAGCGCGACATGCTGTTCGGGCCGACCAACGAGGAGATGATCACCGATATTTTCCGCCAGTCGGTGAAGTCCTACCGCGAATTGCCGCAGATGCTGTACCATATCCAGTGGAAGTTCCGCGACGAGGTGCGCCCGCGCTTCGGCGTGATGCGCGGGCGCGAGTTCCTGATGAAGGACGCCTACAGCTTCGATCTCGACTATCCCGGCGCCGTCATCAGTTATCGCAAGATGATGCTGGCCTATATGCGCACCTTCCAGCGCCTCGGCGTCAAGGCGATCCCGATGGAGGCGGAGAGCGGGCCGATCGGCGGCAATCTCAGCCACGAGTTCATCATCCTGGCCGCCACCGGAGAGAGCGAGGTGTGGTATGATGCCGGCTTCGAGCGGATGGATTTCTCCGGCAGCGCCGTGTCGCACCAGTCGGAGGCCGATCTCGAACGGTTTTTCGCCGAGATGACGACGCCCTATGCGGCGACTGATGAGAAGCATGATCCGGCCGCGTGGGACAAAGTATCCGACCAGCGGCAAGGCCGGGGAATCGAAGTCGGCCACATCTTTTACTTCGGCACCAAATACAGCGCCCCGATGGGCCTCAGCGTCGCCGGGCGCGACGGGATCCCGGTGGTGCCGCATATGGGCAGCTACGGCATCGGCGTCTCCCGCCTCGTCGGCGCGCTGATCGAGGCGCATCACGATGCCGCCGGCATCGTCTGGCCCGAGTCGGTGGCGCCGTTCCGCGCCGCCATCCTCAACCTCAAGGTCGGCGACCCGCTGTGCGACCGCGTCTGCGAAGACCTCTATGCGCGCTTCGCCGGCGCCGCGCTCTATGACGACCGCGAGGACCGTGCCGGGGTCAAATTCGCCGATGCCGACCTGATGGGCCATCCGTGGCAGATCGTCGTCGGGCCGCGCGGCGCCGCCGCCGGAGTGGTCGAGCTGAAGCGCCGGGCCACCGGCGAGAAGCTGGAACTGCCGATCGACGCCGTTCACGCGCGGATCGGATAGGCATGTTCGGCGCCTTCGAGAGGATGGTCGCCGCCCGCTATCTGCGCGCGCGCAAGGGCGAGCGGTTCGTCTCCGTCATCGCCAGCTTCTCGCTGATCGGCATCGCCCTCGGCGTCGCCACGCTGATCATCGTGATGAGCGTGATGAACGGCTTTCGCACCGAGTTGCTCGGCCGCATCCTCGGCCTCAACGGGCATCTCGGCATCTACGCCGCCGGCGCGCCGATGCGTGATTTCGATGCCATCGCCGCGCGGGTGCGCGGCCTGCCCGGCGTTACCGCGGCGCTGCCGGTGGTCGAGGGGCAGGCGCTGCTCACCGCCGATCGCGGCGGCGCCTTTGGCGGGCTGGTGCGCGGCATGCGGCAAGCCGATCTGCGGGCGCTGAAACTGGTTGCCGACAATATCCGCGAGGGCAGTCTCGATGGCTTCAAGGGCGACGATGCGGTGGCCATCGGCATTGGTCTGGCGCAGCGGCTCGGCCTGTCGGTCGGCGGCAAGATCACGCTGATCTCACCGCAGGGATCGGCGACCGCGTTCGGCACGGTGCCGCGCATCCGCGCCTACAACGTCGTCGCGGTGTTCCAGGTCGGCTTCAACGAGGCCGATACCAGCTTCGTCTTTCTGCCGCTGGAGGCGGCGCAGGTGTTCTTTCAGGTGCGCGACGCGGCGACCCAGGTGGAAGTGATGGTGCGCGATCCCGACGCGGTTGGCACGGTCAACCGCGAAGTGCGCGCGGCGCTCGCCGACCACGGCGCGACGCTGCGGGTGATCGACTGGACGCAGAGCAACAACAGCCTGTTTGCCGCGGTCGCGGTGGAACGCAACGTGATGTTCCTGATCCTGACGCTGATCATCGTGGTGGCGGCGTTCAATGTGATCTCCAGCCTGATCATGATGGTCAAGGACAAGACGCGCGACATTGCCGTGTTGCGCACCATCGGCGCCGGATCGGGGGCGGTGATGCGGATTTTCCTGATGTGCGGCGCCTTCGTCGGCGTCGCCGGCACCGTCCTCGGCGCCGTGCTCGGCATCGTCTTCTGCCTCAACATCGAGACCATACGGCACTGGCTGGAGAGCCTGACCGGGACCAACCTGTTCAACCCGGAAGTGTATTTTCTGTCGCAACTGCCGGCGGAGCTGGACTGGCGCGAGGTGGCGCAGGTGATCGGCATGGCGCTCGGCCTCTCGTTGCTGGCGACGCTCTATCCGAGCTGGCGGGCGGCGCGCACCGATCCGGTGGAGGCGCTGCGGCATGAGTGAGCGGCTGGAACTGCGCGGCGTGCGCCGCACCTATCGCAGCGGCGACAGCCCGCTGCCGGTGCTGCGCGGCGCCGACCTGAAGCTGGCGGCCGGCGAGATCGTGGCGCTGGTGGCGCCCTCGGGCGCCGGCAAATCGACCCTGCTGCATCTGGCCGGGCTGCTGGAGCAGCCGGACGGCGGCAAGGTGCTGGTCGGCGGGCGCGACGCGGGCGCGCTGTCGGACGCCGAGCGCACCGCGATCCGCCGCGACTCGATCGGCTTCGTCTATCAGTTCCATCATCTGCTCGGCGAGTTCACCGCGCTGGAGAACATCGTGCTGCCGCAGATGATTGCCGGGACAAGGCGACGCGATGCCGAGGCGCGCGCGCGGCGGCTGCTCGGCGCGTTCGGGCTGGCGGCGCGGGCGGCGCATCTGCCGGGGCGGCTGTCGGGCGGCGAGCAGCAGCGCGTCGCCATTGCCCGCGCCCTGGCCAATGCGCCGTTGGTGCTGCTGGCCGACGAGCCGACCGGCAATCTCGACGTCGAGACGGCGCGCCTGGTGTTCGACGAGCTGCTGTCGAGCGTGCGCACGCATGGCGCGGCGGCGCTGATCGCCACGCACAACCCGGATCTGGCGGCGCGCATGGACCGCACGGTGACGCTGCGCGACGGGCGCGTGGTGGATCTGTGACGCTGCCCGGACGCCGCCGCCCCGACGAGGTTCCCACCATGCCGCATGCCGACTTCGTCCATCTGCACGTCCATTCCAGCTACTCGCTGAGCGAGGGCGCGATCAAAGCCGAAAAGATCGCCGCTCTGGCGCGCGACGCGGCGATGCCGGCGGTCGCCATCACCGATACCGCCAATCTGTTCGGCGCGCTGGAGTTCAGCCAGGCCTGCGTGGCCAAAGGCGTGCAGCCGATCATCGGCTGCCGCATCGCGCTGAGCCGGGCCGATGCGCCGCGCCTGCCGCCCGATCCGCTGGTGTTGCTGGCGCAGACCGCCGCCGGGTTCGCCAATCTGCAATACCTGTCCTCGGTCGGCTTCCTGGAGACCGAGCCGGGGCTGAAGCCGCAGGTGACGCTGACGCAGCTTGCCGACCATGCCGGTGGGCTGTTCCTGCTGACCGGCGGCACGCTCGGGCCGATCGCGCGGCTGCTGGCCGACGGGCGCCAGCCGGACGCCGAGGCGCTGCTGGCGGCGTTGCTGGAGGCGTTCCCCGATCGTCTGGCGATGGAACTGCATCGCCACGGCGTGCCGGCGGAGCGGGCCATCGAGCCGGGGCTGATCGCGCTGGCCGATGCGCGGGCGGTGCCGCTGGTGGCGACCAACGAATGCTACTTCGCCCGCCCGGACATGCACGAGGCGCACGACGCGCTGCTGTGCATCGCCGAAGGCCGCACCATCGCCGAGGCCGAGCGGCGGCGCGTGAGCCCGCAACACTGGTTCAAGCCGGCGCCGGTGATGCGCGCGCTGTTTGCCGATCTGCCGGATGCCTGCGACAACACGCTGGCCATCGCGCGGTGCTGCGCGGTGATGGCCGAGCAGCGCAAGCCGCTGCTGCCGACCTGTCCGAAAGTGCGGCCGGGCGCCAGCGAAGAAGCCACCGTCCGGGCGATGGCCGGCGAAGGTCTGGCGCGGCGGCTCGACGCCATCAACGCCGATGCCGATACGCGCACCCGCTATACCGAGCGGCTGGCGTTCGAGCTTGATGTCATCGCCACGATGGGGTTTGCCGGATATTTCCTCATCGTCGCCGATTTCATCCAGTGGGCGAAAGGGCAGGGGATTCCGGTCGGACCGGGCCGCGGCTCCGGCGCCGGCTCGGTCGCCGCCTGGGCGCTGACCATCACCGATCTCGATCCGCTGCGCTTCGATCTGCTGTTCGAGCGGTTCCTCAACCCCGAGCGGGTGTCGATGCCGGATTTCGACATCGATTTCTGCCAGGACCGGCGCGACGAAGTCATCGCCTATGTGCGTCGCGAATACGGCGCCGACCGGGTGGCGCAGATCATCACCTTCGGCAAGCTGCAGGCACGCGCCGCGGTGCGCGATGTCGGCCGCGTGCTCGCCATGCCGTTCGGGCAGGTCAACAAGGTTGCCGAGCTGATCCCGAACAATCCGGCCAAGCCGGTGACGCTGCAGCAGGCGATCGACGGCGAGCCGAAGCTGCAGCAGTTGCGCGACGACGACGAAAGCGTGCGCCGGCTGCTGGAAATCGCGCTGCAGCTGGAGGGGCTGTATCGCCACGCCTCGACCCATGCCGCCGGCGTCGTCATCGGCGACCGGCCCTTGATCGAGCTGGTGCCGATCTACCGCGATCCACGCGCGGAGTTTCTCGTCACCCAGTATTCGATGAAATATGTCGAGCAGGCCGGGCTGGTGAAGTTCGACTTCCTCGGCCTGACCACGCTGACCATTCTGCAGCGCGCGGTGCAGTTTCTCGCCCGCCAGGGGATCACCGTCGATCTCGATCGGCTGCCGCTCGATGATCGCGCCACCTACGAGATGCTGCAGCGCGGCGATGCCGGCGGGGTGTTCCAGTTTGAAAGCGCCGGCATGCGCGACGTGCTGCGGCAGATGCGGCCCGACCGGTTCGAGGATCTGATCGCCGGGGTGGCGCTGTACCGCCCCGGCCCGATGGCCAATATCCCGGCCTATTGCCAGCGCAAGCACGGCGAGGCGTGGGAGGCGCCGCACCCGGAGATTCGCGACATCCTGGCCGAGACCTACGGCATCATGGTCTATCAGGAACAGGTGATGCAGATCGCCCAGCGCATGGCCGGCTACAGCCTCGGCAGCGCCGATCTGCTGCGCCGGGCGATGGGCAAGAAGATTCGCGCCGAGATGGATGCGCAGCGCAAAACCTTCGTCGATGGCGCCACCGGCCGCGGCATTGCCCATGCCAAGGCCGAGGAGGTGTTCGACCTGATGGCCAAATTCGCCGATTACGGCTTCAACAAATCACACGCGGCGGCCTATGCGCTGGTCGCCTATCAGACTGCGTGGATGAAGGCCAATCATCCGGTGGCGTTTCTCGCCGCCTGCATGAGCCTCGCAGTCACCAACACCGACCGGCTGGCGGCGCTGCGGCAGGATGCGGCGCGCATGGGCATTCGCGTGCTGCCACCGGACATCAACCGCAGCCACGCCGATTTCAGCCTGGAACGCGACGCTGACGGCGGGCTCGCGGTCCGCTATGCGCTGGCGGCGGTGAAGAAAGTCGGCATGTCGGCGATGCAGTCGGTGGTGGCGGCGCGCGGCGCGGTGGCGTTTGCCGATCTGGCCGATTTTGCCGCGCGCGTCGATCCGCGCCAGCTCAACCGCATGCAGATCGAGAATCTGGCGCGCGCCGGCGCCTTCGACGGTCTCGACGGCAACCGGGCGCGGGTGTTTGCCGGCGCCGAGGTGCTGCTGCGGCGGGCGCAGGCCAGCGCCGAGGAAAAGGCCAGCGGCCAGACCGGGCTGTTCGCCGGCGGCGGCAAGCCGGAGACGCTGCGCCTGCCCGACATCGTCGCCTGGCCGGAGATGGACGCGCTGGGCTTCGAGGCGGAGGCGGTGGGGTTTCATCTCACCGCGCATCCGCTCGATGCCTATGCGCCGACCTTGCGGCGGATCGGCGCGGTGCCGAGCAACCAGCTCGAACAACGCGCCCAGGCGGGGGCGGCGCGGCTGCGGGTGGCCGGGCTGGTGGTGTCGATGAAGCAGCGGACGACGCGCACCGGCAGCCGCATGGCCTGGGTGCGCATGTCCGATGGCGGCGGCAGTTTCGAGGTGACACTGTTCAGCGAGGTGCTGTCGCAGGCGCGCGACTTGCTGGAAGCGGGCAAGCCGCTGCTGGCCACGGTCGATGTGCGGATGGAGGGCGAGACCATGCGCATCACCGCGCACGCGCTCGACTCGCTCGACCGTGCCGCCAGCGAGGCCGGCGGCGGCATCCGCGTCTGGCTCGACCGCAGCGATGCGGTGGAACCGATCCGCACCCTGCTCAGCCGGGAAGGCAAGGGACGCGGCGAGGTGCGGCTGATCCCGCGCGTCGCCGCGGCGCAGGATGTTGAAATCTTGTTGCCCGGCCGCTTCAACGTCTCGCCGCGGCTGATGCAGGCGATGAAGCTGCTGCCCGGCGTCGCGCGGGTGGAAGATACCTGAGCAGGAGAGCCAGCATGCCGCAACCATTGCCCGCCGATGATGCCCTGGTCGCCGCCGCCCGCGCCGCGGCGCAGCGCGCCTATGTGCCCTATTCGCGCTTTCGCGTCGGCGCCGCGCTGGCCGGGCCGTTCGGCGTGATCTGCGGCTGCAACGTCGAGAATGCGAGTTTCGGCATGACCATCTGCGCCGAACGCACGGCGATCGTCAGCGCCGTGGCCGCCGGCCACCGGCGCTTCGAGCGGATCGCCATTGCCCTGCCCGACAGCCCGCCCGGCGCGCCGCCGACCGCTTTCATGCCGTGCGGCGCCTGCCGGCAGGTGATGGCGGAGTTCGTCGATGCGGCGTTTCCGGTGCTGATCGACGGCCTCGGCGCGTTCCGCTTCGACGAGATTTTCCCCTGGCCCTTCGTGCTGCCCGGCATGCGGGGGTAAGATCAGTCGCGCACCACGCCGTGCGGGGCGTGCAGCGCGTTGCGCCGCGCCAGCGCCTGCAGCGGCGGCGCGAAGCACGGCCGCTCGACATAGCGGCCGGCGCCGCGCACCGTGCGCAGATCGCCATCGCTCCACACCAGCCTGCCGCCGGCGATGGTGCGCCGGGCGAGGCCGGTTACTTCCATGCCCTCGAAGACATTGAAATCGACGTTCTGGTGATGGGTTTTCACCGAGATGGTGCGGCTGGCGGCGGCGTCCCACAGCACCAGATCGGCGTCGGCGCCGACCGCGACGCTGCCCTTGCGCGGATAGATGTTGAAAATCTGCGCGGTGTTGGTGGAGGTGATGCGGACGAATTCGCTCGGGGTGATGCGCCCGCGGCCGACGCCGTGGTGCCACAGGATGCTCATGCGATCCTCGACGCCGCCGGTGCCGTTGGGGATTTTGGTGAAATCGTTGCGGCCGTTGGCCTTTTGCGGGGCGCAGAAGACGCAGTGATCGGTCGCCGTGGTCTGCAGGCTGCCGGACACCAGACCGGCCCACAGCGCCTGCTGATGGTGCCGCGGGCGGAACGGCGGCGACATCACATAGGCCGCCGCGGTGGCCCAGTCCTTGTCGCGATAGACGCTGTCGTCGAGTACCAGATGCTGCGCCAGCACCTCGCCATAGACGCGCTGGCCGCGGGCGCGGGCCTGGGCGATGGCCTGCGTCGCCTGCTCGGTCGAGACATGCACGATGTAGATCGGCGCGCCGAGCAACCCGGCGATGGCGATGACGCGCTGCGCCGCTTCGCCCTCGACCTCGGGCGGGCGTGACAGCGGGTGGCCTTCCGGCCCGGTGATGCCGGCGGCGAGCAGCTTGCTTTGCAGATGCGCCACGGCATCGCCGTTCTCGGCGTGGATGTTGCAGATGGCGCCGAGATCGAGCGCGCGGCCGATGGAGTGCAGCAGCACCCCGTCATCGACCATCAGCGCGCCTTTGTAGGCCATGAAATGCTTGAAGCTGTTGACGCCGTGTTCGCGGGTGAGAATGCCCATCTGCTCGGCGACCGCATCCGACCACCAGGTGACGGCGACGTGGAAGCTGTAATCGGCGGCGGATTTTTCCGCCTTCGCCCGCCACGCCCGCCACGCATCGACCAGCGAGGTGCCGGGATCGGGGATGGCGAAGTCGATGATGGTGGTGGTGCCGCCGGCGAGGCCGGCCGAGGTGCCGGTGAAGAAATCGTCGCTCGCCGTGGTGCCCATGAACGGCAGTTCCATGTGCGTATGCGGGTCGATGCCGCCCGGCATGACCAGCAGGCCGCCGGCATCGACCAGTTCGGCGCCGGCCGGTGGCGCCAGGTTCGGTCCGATGGCGGCGATCCGGCCGCCCTCGCACAGCACATCGGCGGCGAAGCTGCGCTCCGCCGTCACCACGGTTCCGCCACGCACCAGAAGCGTCATCGTCCGATCCCTTCCCTTCATGCCCGCACGCCGCAGCCGCGCAGGACCAACTGTGTCACCGTCGCCGCCGCGGCGGCAAATGTCTCGTCCTCGGTCGTCTCGGGGCCGAGCACGGCGCGGATTTGCACGTCGAAATCGGCGTAGGTCTGGGTCATCGCCCAGATGCAGAAGAACAGATGCGCCGGGGCGATGCGGTCGATCAGCCCGCGGGCGGCCCATTCGTCGATCACCGCGCTCATCTCGCTGACCCGGCGGCGCAGTTCACCGGCCAGGAACGGCATCACCAGCCGGGCGCCGCCGAGCAGTTCGGCGGCGAAGATGCGCGAGGCGCCGGGGCGGGCGCGGGCATCGGCGAGCTTGGCGCCGATATAGCCGCTCAGCGCCTCTGCCGGGGGGCGGCCGGGCACGATCCAGGCGGCGGCGGCGTCCAGCCACTGGGTGATGATGTCCTCCAGCACCGCGCGATAGAGCCGCTCCTTGGTGCCGAAATAATAATGCAGGTTGGCTTTCGGGAGCCCGGCCTCGGCGGCGATCTCGGCCATGCGGGCGGCATCGAAGCCGCCACGGGCGAACACCCGCTCGGCGGCGGCGAGGATGGCGGCGGTGTGGCCGCGGCGCGGCGCCCCCGGCTCGGCGGCATCCGGCGGATCGAGCGGCGGGAGGCGGAACGGCGTGTCCATCGGCCGCAGCACAGACCGGGTTGACCGCGCGGTCAAGAACCTGTTCTGCGGCCGGCCGGCGCAGTCCCGCGCGCACCGGCAATCCTGCGCCCGGCCGTCGATGCGCCTGGGTGGCCTCCCTGATTGGCGTGATGGTTGCGGCAGTGAGGCCGCGTCGGTCGGTTACGTAGGGAATCGTTGGCTGGAACACGGATGGCTTGGCGCACCGAGAGTCCTTGTGGGAGGGGTTGGGGGAGGGGGCCAGCCACGCAGGTCTCGGCACGTGCGCGACCCCTCACCCCAGCCCTCTCCCACAAGGGGAGAGGGAGCTTTCGTGGTCCGATCAACGAGAGTCTGCTAAGTCGGCTGGTGCCGGGGCTTCAGCCGAGGATCGGGCGATGGCTTGGCGCAGCCGAACCGGGTTGCGTCGTCGCCGGCAGTCAGCAACTCGGGCGCGGCAAGCGGCGGCGGAGCACCAGCGTCGTCCAGCGCTCCTCGCGCAGCCGCGCCGTCAGTGCCAGCCCGTGCCGCCGATGCGCCGCCATTACCCAGCGCGCTTGCGTGTCCAGCAGACCGGCCAGGATCACCGTGCCGCCCGGCGCCAGATGTGCGGCGAGGTCGGCCGCCATCCGGCACAGCGGTCGCGCCAGGATATTGGCCAGCACCAGATCATACGGCCCGGCGCCGCGCACCGCCGGGCTGCCCCAGCCATCGGCGCGGATCACCCGCAGCAAGCCGCCCAGCCCGTTGCGCCGCGCATTGTCGCGCGCCGTTCGCACCGACCACGCATCAATGTCGGTCGCCAGCACCGGCACATGCCACAGCCGCGCCGCCGCCATCGCCAGAATCCCGGTGCCGGTGCCGATATCGACCACCCGCCGCGGTCGCCGGTGCAGCGTCTCCAGCGCGCGCAGGCAGCCGCGCGTCGAGCCGTGCTCGCCGCTGCCGAACGCCACCGCCGCATCCAGCGTCAGCGCCATGCGCCCCGGCGCCGGTGGCCCGGTCAGATGGGTGCCGCGCACGGCGAAGCGCCGGCCGACCCGTTGCTCAGGGAACGCCGCATGGGTGCGCGCCAGCCAGCCCTCGGCCTCGGTCGGGCGGCGGCGCGGCGCCGCGGCATAGCCCGTCACCAGCTCGGCCAGCGCCAGCGCCGCGGCCAGCGCCGGTTCGCCTGCCCCCTGGTCCTTCACCCCCTCCACCGTCCACAGCCCGCTGTCTTCATCGAGGAAGAAGCCGACCGTGCCGCAGGCCTGCGCCAAGGCCGCCTCGTAGGCTTCCAGCGCCTCCGCCGGCACGGTGACGGTAACGGTCTCCAGCGCCGTCGCGTGGCGAAGGGTCATGCGCGCTCCACGAATCGGTCCAGCACCCGTTTGCTGCCGGAGGTGTCGAAGGCGACATCGAGCCGGTCGTCATCCGACCCGGTCACCGTGCCGTAGCCGAATTTCTGGTGGAACACCCGGCTGCCGACTTCGATCGCGTCGGCACGGGCGGCGCGTGCCGGCGATTCCCAGATCTCCGTCACCTTCGGCCGCCGCGCCGCCATCGGGAACTGGCCGGGGAACACGCCCGGCGCCGCGATCATGCGGTCGCGCTGCAGCGCCGCCGAGCCGCTGCGCGCCACCTGCTCGTCGGGCAGTTCGTCGAGAAAGCGGCTCGGGATGCTGGCCTGCCAGTTGGCATAGATGCGGCGGTTGGCGGCGTGGCTGATGATGGCGCGGCGGCGGGCGCGGGTGATGCCGACATAGGCCAGCCGCCGCTCCTCCTCCAGCCCTTTCAGGCCGCTCTCGTCCATCGACCGCTGGTTGGGAAACACCCCTTCCTCCCAGCCGGGCAGGAAGACGGTGTCGAACTCCAGCCCCTTGGCGGCGTGCAGGGTCATCAGGCTGACCCGGTCGGCGGCGACGTTCTCCTCGTTTTCCATCACCAGCGAGACATGGTCGAGAAAGCCAGCCAGGGTGTCGAAATCGGCCAGCGCGCGGACCAGTTCCTTGAGGTTCTCCAGCCGCCCCGGCGCCTCGGCGGATTTGTCCTGGCGCCACATCTCGGTATAGCCGCTCTCGTCGAGCATGGCGGCGACGGTTTCGACATGGCCGCGCAGCGGCAGCGACTCGCGCCAGCGGACGAAGCCGGCGAGCAGTGTGGCGATGGCCTCGCGCGCCTTGCCGCGCAGCCCGCCGACCTCGACCATCACCGCGGCGGCGGCGGCGAGCGGGATCGCCTGGGCGCGGGCGATGTCGTGCATGCCGCGCAACGCCTGCTCGCCAATGCCGCGCCGCGGCAGGTTGACGATGCGCTCGAAGGCGAGATCGTCGGCCGGCTGGTGCAGGATGCGCATATAGGCGATGGCGTCGCGGATCTCGGCGCGCTCGTAGAATCGCAGCCCGCCGACCACGCGATAGGGCAGGCCGAGGGTGATCAGCCGCTCCTCGAAGGCGCGGGTCTGAAAGCCCGCGCGCACCAGCACCGCCATCTCGGCCAGCGTATGGCCGGAGCGGGCCAGCGTCTCCATGCGGTCGCCGACCATGCGCGCCTCCTCATCGGAGTCCCACAGCGCGACGACCGCGACCTTCTCGCCGGTGCTGTCGTTCAGGCCGGGCCGCAGCGTCTTGCCGAGCCGGCCTTCGTTATGGGCGATCAGCCCGGCGGCGGTGGCCAGGATGGGCGCGGTGGAGCGGTAATTGCTTTCCAACCGGACGATGCGGGCGCCGGGGAAATCCTGCTCGAAGCGCAAAATGTTCTCCACCTCGGCGCCGCGCCAGGAATAGATCGACTGATCGTCGTCACCGACGCAGCAGATGTTGCGCCGCGCCTGCGCCAGCAGCCGCAGCCACAGATACTGCACTTGATTGGTGTCCTGGTATTCATCGACCAGTATATAACGGAAGCTGCGGTGGTACTGTTCCAGCACGTCCGACCGGGTGCGCAGGATCTCCGTCATGTGCAGCAGCAGGTCGCCGAAATCGGCGGTGTTGAGCGTGCGCAGCCGGTCCTGATAGGCGGCGTAGAGTTCGCGGGCGCGGCCGTTGGCGAAATCGGTGTCGTCGGCCGGGGTGACGCGGGCGGGGGTCAGGCCGCGGTCCTTCCAGCGCTGGATCGCCGCCATCAGTGCCGGCGGCGCCCAGCGTTTGGTGTCGAGCCGCGCCGCCTCCATCACCTGCTTGAGCAGGCGGAGCTGATCGTCGGCGTCGAGAATGTTGAAGCTCGAGGTCAATCCGACGAGGTCGGCGTGGCGGCGCAGCATGCGCGCGCAGATGGCGTGGAAGGTGCCGAGCCACAGCCCCTCGGCCGGCCGGCCGAGGATGGCGCCGACCCGCTCGCGCATCTCGCGCGCCGCCTTGTTGGTGAAGGTGACGGCCAGCACCTGGCCGGGAAAGGCGCGGTTGGTCAGCAGGATATGGGCGAAGCGGGCGGTCAGCACGCGGGTCTTGCCGGTGCCGGCGCCGGCGAGCACCAGCAGCGGCCCATCGACGGCCTGCACGGCCTCGCGCTGCTCGGGGTTGAGGCGGCTGAGATAGTCGGTCATCGGCGGGATATAGAAGGCGGCGGGCCGGCAGCCAACGGCAGGGCGGCTGCCGCTATACCGGCGGATCGAACGGATTGTGCACGACCAGTTCGGGGCAGTGCCGGGCAATGCGCCAGAAATCGCTGATGTTGCGGGTGGCCACGCTGGCGCTATTGACGACCGCGACTGCGGCGACGGCCAGATCGCCGGGGTAGCGCGGGCGGGACGATCCCGGCGCCGTGATCGCCATGTTGCGCAGCTCTGGAACGGTCAGCAGGCGGCCAAACAACCGGCTCGCATTGGCATCGAGCGGCAGTACCGGGCCGCGTTTGATCAACTCATCAAGCCAAACAGCATAGACGGCCGCCCGCTGATGGGCGGCTGCGCCGCCGCGCTGTCGCAGCAATTCCACGCCATGGGCGATTTCGGTAATTGTTGTGGCGGCAATCGCGAAACGTTCAACGCTGGCGACGAATCTCGCGACGTTCGGGTGGCAATCCCGCTGACGCAGTTCGCTTAGTGCATTCGTGTCGGGGATCACCAATTGGGCACTCATCGCCCTCGCTCACAAATGTCTGCGGCAACAGGGCCGCACCGAAAATAGCCCTCGCCGCATTCAGAGCAACATAAAGTTCGTCGCCGGACTCACCAAATTTGAAGTTCAGCAGAAACGATTTGAGGTCTGGTTTGGTCCGGTCATAATATTGTTTAGAAACCACGACAACTTCGCGGCCGTCCCGGCGGCGCACCTATTGCGGCCGACCCTCCACCGCCGCGTCCACCACCGCGGAAAACTTCTGTCGCGCCGATGTCGTGTGCCAGTGATCAGTCTGCCTTTGTATAAGACGAAGGATGTGAACGGCGCTGCGGCTTGTCAACCGCGCGGCAAATTTGCAACCTGGGCCGCCGCCCCGGTGCGCTGACACGTCCAGACGGTACCGCACGCGTCGCAGCATTGGCTTGATTGTGCCGGCCGGTTCAGCCAGCGGGCGGACGTGCCGGTTGGCATCGGGCCACTACCCCTGCAGCAGCGCCGTCTGAAACTGCGGATCGCCGATCACCAGGGCGACGGCATTGCGCAGCGCCGCCGCCAGCGCCTGCTGCGCGACTGCCCCGCTGGCCGGGCGGCTGAACAGCGGCCCGCCCGGCGTCGCCGCGTAGTAGCGGGCGAAGACCAGCGCGCCGGTCTGGTTGCGCACCTTGACCAGTACGGCAACATGCGCCTCGGTAACGCCTAGCGTGCCGGGCACCGGCGTCTCCGGCAGAGGCAGGAAGCGACTGTCGAAGCGGACGATCTCGACGCTGACGCGCGCCCCGCCGGGGCCGTCGAGGTAGCCTTGGCCGGTCAGTTCCTGCTCAAACGCCGCGGCGATGGTCGCGGCGATGTCGTTGGTGGCGTGCAGCGGCGCGACTTCCTCGCCGTGGCCGCCATCCAGCTCGCCGATGCGGTCGCGGTCGAGCGGGCGGCCATCGCTGGCGACCACCGCCACGCTCCGCGCCGCCGCGCCGGCAACCGGCGGCGGCGGCGCGGCGGCGGTATAGGGGATGGCGAAATCGGTGGCGCAGCCGGCCAGCACGGCCAGCGCGGGCAGCGCGATCAGGATGAAGGCGCGCCTCATGTCGCGGCCCTCGGCTGGGCGCTGCGGACCGCCGCCTGGAACTGCGGATCGACGGCGACCGCCTGCACCGTGCTGCGCAGCGCCGCGATCAGCGACTCGCGCGCGCTGCGCCCATCGGCCGACCACAGCACCGAGTCGTTGAGCGACATGCCCGCGGTCTCGTAATAGTGCGCGAAGTCGAGATGCCCGGCGCCGTCCAGCACCTTGACCACCACGGCGATCCGGCCATCGGCATAGGACAGCGCATGGTCCAGCCGGAAGGCGACGGTCGCGCGCACCAGTTGCACCACCACCTGCGCCCCGGTTGGGGCAAGGCGGTAGCCCTGCGCCGTCAGCGTCTGGCCCAGGCCGCTCGCCACCGTCGCCGGCAGATCGTTGGTGACGACGATCGGGAACCCGTTCTTGGCGCCGGGTCCCTGACCGGCCAACACCTGATTGAGAATGATGCCGACCGCAGCGCCCTCCGGCCCCCGGCGGTCCTGGCCGGTGACTGACACCGCCTCCGCCGCCGCGCCGGCCACCGCGGCGGGCGCCGGGCCGGGGTCGTAGGGTACATCAATGCGGGTGACGATGCCGCGCGCCGCCTGCACCGCGCCGAACACCGCATTGGTGCCCATCACGGCGACGCCGCCGGCCACCGCCGCAGTGCCATCCGCCCGCAGGTCGGCCGGTTGCACGCAGCCGGCGAGCACAGCCGCGACCAGCGCCAGGAATATTGCCCGCATGATCCGCTGCCTTGGTTTCCGCCCCGGCGCCGATCGTAGGGCGCAATGAGGCGCCGGGGCAAACCGAGCAGACCGCCGTGTGGTCAGACCGAAGCGGCGCCGGCGCCGCGGGCCAGTTGCACCATCGTCGTTACCAGATCGGCGCGGTTGAGGGTGTAGAAATGGAACTCGTTGATGCCGTTGGCCATCAGCACGCGCAGCATCTCGGCCGCGGCGATGGCGGCGATCATGCGGCGGGTTTCGGCATCGTCCTCCAGCCCGGCGAACAGGCGGGCGAGCCAGTCCGGCACCCGCGCGCCGCAGGCGGCGGAAAACTTTGCCACCTGGACGAAATTGGTCACCGGCAGGATGCCGGGCACGATCGGCGCGGTGATGCCGGCGGCGCGGGCCCGGTCGAGGAAGCGCAGGAACGCGTCGGGCTCGAAGAAATACTGGGTGATGGCGCGGCTCGCCCCGGCATCGAGCTTGCGGCGCAGATTGTCGAGATCGGCCGCGGCGCTCGCCGCCGCCGGATGCGTCTCGGGGTAGGCGGCGACCGAAATGTCGAAATCGGCGACACGGCGCAGCCCGGCCACCAGATCGGCGGCATAGGCGTAGCCGCCGGGATGCGGCACATAGGCGCCGCCGCCCGGCATGTCGCCGCGCAACGCCACGATGCGCCGCACCCCCGCCGCCCAATAGCGCCGCGCCACCGCATCGACCTCGGCCCGGGTCGCCCCGACGCAGGTCAGATGTGCAGCCGGGGCAAGGCCGGTGCGGCCGGCCAGTCCCTCCACCACCGCCAGGGTGCGCGCCTGCGTGGTGCCGCCGGCGCCGTAGGTGACGGAGACGAACTCCGGCCGCAGCGCCTCCAACCGGCGGGCGCATTCCCAGAACTGGGCCTCCTGGGCATCGGTCTTGGGCGGGAACATTTCAAACGACAGATGCGGCGCCGACCGGCCGCAGTCCGACAGCGGCAGCGGATGCGCCGTCGGCCAGGAGGTGCGCTCACCCGGACGCAGGCTGGCGGCATGCAGTGCGGCGGCGTGGGTCATGGCAAGCCTCCCGGCGTTTCAAGCCTACATAAACATGTCTTTATGTCTCTCTGCAAGTGCGCAAGCAGGCTTGCGACAACGGATGGCTGTTTTCGCGCCCGATCATCCCCTAATGCTGTTGCCGAAAGTCCTCCGTCCCCCTATTCATCCGAGAGGCGATATGCGCGCGTGCCGATTAACCCTGCTGATGGCGGGCCTCGTGCTGCTTGCCGGCTGTGCCACCCCGCCGCCGGCGAGTGACCCGGAGGGCGTCGCCGACTACCGCCAGACCAATGATCCGTTGGAGCCGACCAACCGCGTGCTCTACGCCGTCAACGATGGCATCGACGCAGCGATCATCCGCCCGCTGGCTGTCGGCTATACTTATGCGGTCCCCGAAGTGTTGCGCACCCATATTCATAACATACTGGATAACCTGAATAATCCGGTGATCCTGGCGAACGACATGATGGAGGGCAAACCGCGCCGCGCCGGCGATACGATGATGCGGTTGCTGATCAACACCACGCTCGGCCTCGGCGGTATTTTCGACGTCGCCGACAGCATGGGCTACACGGCCCATGACGCGGATTTCGGCATCACCCTGGCCATGTGGGGCGTGCCCGACGGGCCGTTCCTGTTCCTGCCGGTGTTCGGTCCCTCCAGCCCGCGCGACCTGACCGGCTATGGCACCGATTTTGCGATTGATCCGTTCACCTGGACCGGCACCACCACGCCGTGGCTGCTGTTCGACTACAGCCGCTACGGCATGACGGTGATTGACATTCGGGCATCGCTGATCCCCGATCTCGACAAGGTGAAGGAGCAGGCGCTCGACCCCTACGCCACCTTCCGCAGTCTTTACCGTCAGCACCGCAAGGCTCAGATTGAGCAGGTCGAGCACGACACCCGCGCCACCGTCCCGCTGTGGTACGATCACGGCCCGGCGCAATGACCTCAACGACGACAGGATGCTGCACCCTATGCTGACACGACGCACGCTGCTGCTTTCATCGCTGGTGCTGGCCGCCACCGCAGCCGGCGCCTCGGGCGGGTATGCGCAAGGATCGGCGGCACAGGTCTCGCCGCAGCAGGCGAGCCAACTGATCGACAGCACCGCCAAACGTCTGATCGCGGTCATCGACGGGCCGGGCAGCGCCGAGCAGAAGCGCCCGGCGCTCCAGCAGATCATCGATTCGGTCGTCGCCGTCGATGAGATCGGCCGGTTCTGCCTCGGCCGGCACTGGCGCAGCGCCAGCCCCGACGAGCAGCGCGACTACCTGGAGCTGTTCCACCGCGTGCTGCTCAACAGCATCACCGGCCATCTCGGCGATTATCGCGGCATCACCTACACGCTCGGCCGCCCGCTGCCAGGCGAGGGCGGCGTGCAGGTGCCGAGCACGATGAACCGGCCCGGCCAGCCCAGCGCCGACCTTACCTGGATCGTCGCCGATGTCGGCGGCGGCCCGAAGATCATCGACGTGGTCGCCGCCGGCACCAGCATGCGGCTGACCCAGCGCAGCGATTACGACTCCTATTTGGTACACAACGGCAACAACGTCAAGGCGCTGCTCAGCGCGCTCAAGCGCCAGGTCGGCTGAGGCACGCATGATGCAGGGCGACGGTATCACCATCGGTCTCATCGCCGTCCTGGTCATCGTGCTGATCGTGCTGCTGCGGTCGGTGCGCGTTGCGAATGAATGGCAGCGCGCGGTGATCCTGCGGCTCGGCCGGTTCCAGCGCATCGGCGGGCCGGGCCTTTATCTGGTGCTGCCGCTGATCGAACAGGCGGTGTCGGTGATCGACACCCGCATTCAGACCACCAGCATCACCGCCGAGCAGGCCTTGACGCGCGACACCATCGCCGTCGGGGTCGATGCCATCGTCTTCTGGCAGGTCAGCAACCCGCGCGACGCCGCCGTCAACATCGCCAATTACCGCGAGGCGATCGAGCGGGTGGCGCAGACCTCGCTGCGCGAGATGATCGGCGCGACGGAACTCGGGCGGCTGCTGTCGGACCGCCATTCGGTCGATGAGAAGCTGCAGCTGTCGATCACCGGCAAGACCTCGACCTGGGGCGTCTCGGCGACCAGCGTGGAGATCCGCGATGTTGCCATCCCGCGCGAGCTGCAGGACGCGATGAGCCGGCAGGCGCAGGCCGAGCGGGAGAAGGATGCGCGAGTGACGCTGGCCTCCGCCGAGCAGGAGATCGCCCGCCAGGTGCTGGCGGCGGCCGAACTCTATGCCGGCAACCCGACGGCGCTGCGGCTGCGGCAGATGAACCTGCTCTATGAGATGAACAAGGACCGCGGGGCCACGGTGCTGATCCCGACCGAGATGGCGGAGAGTTTGGGCAGCGTGGTGGCGCTGGCGCGCGCCAGCGGGGCACCCGGCGGCACGCCGCCGGGCTGAGCGTGACGCCCCGTCTGCGCCGGCCGATCGCCGCGGCATGCCGACCCGGCGGCTTCTTGCACCTGCATGCGTCCTGGGGAGGGCACTGGCATGGCCGATGATCTGACCACCACCGCCGACACCCTGCTGCGCCGCGCCGTCGATGGTGGGCCGCGCATCCCCGGTGTGGTGGCCATCGCCACCGACCGGCATGGCGCGATCTTTCAGGGTGCCGCCGGCGTGCGCGCGCTCGGCCAGGACGCGGCGATGACCGTCGATACCGTGCTGGCGATGTTCTCCACCACCAAGGCGGTGGCGGCGACGGCGGTGCTGCAGCTTGTCGAAGACGGCCGCCTCGATCTCGATGCGCCGGCCAAACGCTATGCGCCGGCGATCGGCGCGGCGCAGGTGCTGGACGGGTTCGATGCCGCCGGGCAACCGCTGCTGCGGGCGCCCAGGCGCGACATCACCACCCGCATGTTGCTGCTGCACACCGCCGGATTCGCCTATGACTCGTTCAACGCCGACTATGCAAGGCTGGTGCGCGAGCATGGCCAGGTGCCGACCGGGACCGGGCGGCGGGTGTCGCTCGACGTGCCGCTGCTGTTCGATCCTGGCGAGCGGTGGGAATATGGCTGCAGCATCGACTGGGCGGGTCAGGTCGTCGAGGCCATCACCGGCCGGCGGCTGGGCGAGGTAATGCAGACCCGCATCTTCGATCCGCTCGGCATGACCAGCACGGCGTTTGCGCTGAACGAGGCGATGCGCGCGCGGCTGGCGCGGGTGCATCAGCGCCGGGCCGACGGATCGCTGACGCCGCTGCTGTCGTTCGAGCTGCCGCCGGACCCGGAGGTCCATATGGGCGGCCACGGCCTTTATTCGACCGCCGAGGATTATTGCCGGTTCATCCGCATGTGGCTCAACGATGGCATGGGGCCGGGCGGGCCGGTGCTGACACCGGAGACCGTGCGGGCGGCCGAGAAGAACGGCTTGGGGGCACTGAAAATCCGCGGCCTGCCGGCGGTCGCCCCGGCGCGGACCAATGATGCCGAGTTCTTCCCCGGCATGGCGAAATCCTGGGCGATGAGCTTCATGGTCAACGACGCGGACGCGCCGACCGGCCGGCCGGCCGGGTCGTTGGCCTGGGCGGGTCTGGCCAATCTCTATTACTGGATCGACCGCCGCAACGGCGTTGGCGGCTTCTGGGCGGCGCAGGTTTTCCCGTTTGCCGATGCCGCCTGCATGGCCGCCTATCTCGACTTCGAGACGGCGGTGTACGACAGCCGCGGGCGCTCCGCGGCGGCGTAGCAGCGGCGCCGGTGGTCGCCGCGCCCTCAGCCTGGCGCGGCGAGCAGCGCGGGCAACGCGGCGAGGCTGCGCACCTCGTGATCCGGGGCACCGGGCAGGCGTTCGCGCCGCTGTCCATAGCGATTGCACCACACCACGCGCATCCCGAACGCGGCGGCGGCGAAGGCGTCCCAGGCATTGGACGACTGGAACGACACCTGCGCCGCGGTCAGGCCGAGGGTGTCGAGACCGTACTGATAGACCCGCGGAGCGGTCTTGAACACCCCGACCGCGTCGGCCGACAGCACCGCATCGAACAGGTCGTGCAGACCGGCACCGCGCACCACCGCGTCGAGCATCGCCGGCGACCCGTTGGACAGGATCGCGGTGACGAACCCGGCCTGCCGCAACTGCCGCAGCGTCTCCGGCACTTCGGGAAACGCCGCCAGCGTCAGATAGAGGTCCATCAGGCGGTCGCGCAGCGCCGGCGTGGCGATCTGAAGGCTGTCGAGGGTGAAATCGAGCGCCTCGCCGGTGACCTGCCAGAAATCGGCGTAGCGGCCCTGCAGCGAGCGCAGCCATGTGTACTGCACCTGTTTGTCGCGCCAGAGATTGGTGAGGGCGGCGCGTTTGTCCTCGGGAATATCCGCACAGCGCGCGGCGGCGGAGGCAAAATCGAAGATCGTGCCGTAGGCGTCGAAGACGCAGGCGCGGATGCCTTGGAGCTGGCTCATTTCACCGCGCCCCGGATCGGATAGGCCTTCTCAATGATGAAACCCAGCCCGCGCACGAGGCGGTCGAGATCGGGCCGCAGGAACGGCGCGTTGGCGATATCGACGAGATGCAGCACGCCCTCGGGATTGACGACGAACAGCGCCGGCTCGGGGAAACGATGGTCGGTCTCCTGCGCCGAGCGCGGCTCGGACACATAAAGCCCGAGCCGGTGCATCGCCGCCTCATCCATGCCGTAGAGCAGCGGGAACTTCACCTTCGCCGCCTCGGCGGTGATGCGGGCATGCGCTTCGCTGTCGGCGGAGACGGCGGCGACGGAGACGCCGATAGCCGCCAAAGCCTCACGTCTCTGCTCGATTTCCGAAAGATAGGACTTGCATATCGGGCAATGTTGGCCGCGGATGACGAACAGCGCCTGCCACCCGCCAGCGGCGCCGAAAGTAATGTCGCCGCCATCGAGTTGCTTGAAGGTGACGGGCGCGAAAGGCTGGCCAGGATGAAGTTTGCGCGTCGTGTGCATTTGGACGTCTCCTGTTGAAACGGGGCCGGCAATTCGGCCCCGTTGTTGCTGCTTCGGATTGATCAGGCCGCCGGCGCCGGCTTGTCGTCGGCAAACATCCGATCGACCTCCGTCTGGAAGCGGTGGTTTGAGTAGTTGCTGAGCGTCTTGACCGACAACGCCAGAACGATTGCGAAAGCCTGCCGATCGCTCAAGCCCGCGGCGCCGAAGCTGTTCAGATCCGCCTGGGAGGGCCGGCCGCGCGTCGGCGATCGGCTTGCGCGCGCGCAACGCCACTTGTACGTCGGCGATCATGCCGTGCGCGGCCGTGCAGTAACCGCGGTCGTTCAATGCGCCGATGACGAGGAATGCCACTTCCTGCGCAACCGGCGTGAAGGTCGAGGCGCCGCGGAAGCGTGCGTAGCCGTCGAGACAGGTGTCCAGCACACCGGGCGAATTGACCATGTTCGCCTACATGGTCGGGATGAACCCGACCTGCGCCTTGGCCTTCTCAAGCACCTGGCGAACGGCTGGGCCGCCGCTCTCCAAGGTCTGTGCGGGCAGGTCGCGCTTGGCTTCTGAAGTCACAACGAAACTCCGTTCACATTCGCGTCTGGGATTCTGTTCGTGGGCGCGACGCATGGTCCACAAAGCGACTTTTCTCCGCGAAGGCAGGCGGAGCCGCCGGGGCAGAGAAGGCGCGCTAGTGCTCTGACTCAATCAGAAGGCAGCGCATGTGTCAGAGCACCAGCTTTATTTTGTGGGCCGATTCAGCCAACGGGCTGAAGTGCCCGTTGGCATCGGACCACTAGGTGCTCGCCATTCGCTTGGCCGCGCGGGCGAGCCCGTCATAGGCGTCCAGCATCCGCTCGACCCATGCGGAGACGGAATCGTCGGCCGCCGTCAGCGCGGCGGGACTGATGACCCGCGCCCACTGGAAGGCGCCGAAGACGGCGTGGTCGGCATAGGCCGGCGCGGCGCCGGCGACGAAGGGCTGCTTGGCGAGCGTGCTGCGCAGCGGCGTGAGGACGCGGTTCAACGCCGCCAGCGCTTCGTCGCGCTCGGCGGCCATCGCCTTGAAGGTGCGCCCGAACGCGGCCTCGCGCGTGGTGCGGAAGTAGTGCTTGTCCTTCTCGTGCAGCGCGGCGGGAATCTCGGGCACGACCACGCGCGCAACCGCCGGATGCAGAACTGCGCTCGCCCATTGGTTGACGAAGCGCGCTGTCGCGCGGCCTTGCGGACAGCCGAACAGCGCCGGCCGATCGGGATAAGTGTCTTCCAGATACTCGGCGATGTCCCAGCTTTCGTAGAGCCATTTCTCGCCGGCCACGAGAACGGGCACCTTGCCTTGGCCGGATTTCGCGATGGCGTCCTTCTCGGTGAAGCGCCAGGCAACGGTCTCGACCGGCAGGCCCTTGTGCGCCAGAGCGAGCCGGGTGCGCCAGCAATTCGGGCTGAAGCGAAGGTCGTCGTCAGCGCCGGCCAGATCAAAGAGACGGAGATCGGCGCTCATGATTTTGCTCTCGTTGGGTTGGTGGCCGACTGGCCGAACAGCAGCGCGCGCGACTGTTCGCTGACGACGGGCGTCGTGTTGACTTTTTCCACCAGCGCATAAGCCCGCTCGACCGCGGGACGGGCGCGGATCGTCTCGAACCAGCGCTTCAGATGGGGGAAATCGTCGAGGTTCTGCTGCTGGCGCTGATGCGGCACGATCCAGGGATAGCTCGCCATATCGGCGATCGAGTATGCGCCGGCGACGAACTCGCGGTCGGCGAGCCGCTTGTTGAGGACGCCGTAAAGACGGTTCGTCTCGTTGACATAGCGGTTGATGGCGTAGGGCAGCTTCTCCGGGGCATATTGAACGAAGTGGTGATTCTGCCCGGCCATCGGACCAAGTCCGCCCATTTGCCAGAACAGCCACTGCATAACCTCGGCGCGACCGCGAATGTCGGCGGGGAGGAACTGGCCGGTCTTTTCGGCGAGGTATTGCAGGATGGCGCCGGACTCGAAGAGGCTGATTGGCGCGCCGCCGTCGGCCGGTGCGGTATCGACGATCGCCGGTATCCGGTTGTTCGGGGCGATCGCCAGGAACTCGGGCCTGAACTGATCGCCCGTACTGATGTTCACCGGAATGATGCGGTAGGGCAGACCGGCTTCTTCGAGGAAAACGGTCACTTTGTGCCCGTTTGGCGTTGTCCAGTAGTGAACGTCGATCATCGGTTCAGGGTCTTTCGCTTGAGTTCCTGCTGCCTGGGAAGGCTGGCGATGGCGTGGTCGGCCAGCGCACGCAGCCGTTGCGGTCCGGCGTCCAGGCGCGCCAGCACGCGGATGCCGAAGACCACGCCGAGCAATGCCGTAGCGGTGGCGGCGACGTCGAGTGCCGGATCGAGGCCGCCGCCGGCGACGGCGCTATTGAGGCGCTCGGCAAAGAAGGCCTCGACATCGCCAAGCCGGACACGCACGAGGTCGCGCGCCGTGTCGGACATCGTGGCGCCGTCGAGCGCCGTATTGACCAGCAGGCAGCCGCGGTGCTGCGGATCGGCCAGCGACATCGCGATCAGTTCGTTTAAAAACGCGCCGATCGCGTCGAGCGGCGCAGCGGAGGCGGAAAGTCGTGAGATACGCTCAAGCAGCCCGTCGTCGGCATAGCGGCGCAGTGCCTGGACGAACAATCCGTCCTTGTCGGCGAAGCGGTTGTACAGCGCGGAAGTGCTCAGTCCCGTCGCCCGCGTCAGGTCGCGCAGCGAGGTACCGGCATAGCCGTTCTGCCAGAACACGGCGATGGCGCGTTCGAGGACCGTATCGTCGGAAAGCATGCGGGTTCGGGACATGGGCCTTGCATCGGATCGACCGCGCGGGCATCAATAATGGAACGATCGATATACGTCAAGTCTCATCGGTCACGGCAGGGCTATCGAATCCGGGGAGAGCGCGCCCGAACGGACCCCACCTCGTCCATTTTGCCGATCCGATTTTCAATCCGCCGGGCTGCCGTATCTCGCCACGAAGAATGGACGTCTGCCTGGCAGATATTCTCGATCTCGAGCGTCATGTTACCGCTCGAGCGGAACTCATAAAGCGGCGCAGAACTATAGCCGCGCCGGCGGATTGCATCCTTTTCGGCTTCTGTCGCCCGATGAACCTGGCGGGGTGCGGGACCACGACAATCTGATTTTTGGGCAGGCTCTCGGCCGCGATCTGCGGCCCGAATTTCTCGTGCAGCTCGTTTTGCCCTTCCGGCGTCGCTTGCAACGGAATGCTGAAATCAAGATCCCAGTCTTTGTCAGGTTGCGGGAGGGGTGTTCGCTTTGGTGACCGTCGTTTCGGCGATCTCGCCCAATAGCCTTGCGGCGGCAGCGGAATGTTGTGGCGTTTGCAGATCTTGCGCAGGCCGACGTCGGACAAGCCGAGTTTCGGCGCTGGCTTTGAGAGCGCATCTTCCCAGACCATTCGATGCAGCTCAGACCGTTTGATTTTTTTCTTGGAGTCATTGAGATTTGCACTTCGATGTTAAGAAAATCCGGCGGATTTCCGACCGTGCGTCACGTCTCCAGATCGAGGGCAATGCAGATCGCGCGCAGCGCTCGCTGGAGGTGCGGTGGCCGGCATTCTCAGCCCGGTCGGTCGGACCGGCCCTTGGCGCCAAGAGCATCGCAGCGTGCTGCGGTGATGGCCTCCACCTTGTCACGCACGGACTTGGCGCCGTTGAATTCAGCGGTGAATGCGGGGAGCTGAAGGGTCAATAGGCGCTCAGTGATCCGCGTTGTGAGGGCGTCGACCCCGGCTTCAGCATCCTCGACTGTCAGACCGATTATGCGCCCCAGGCCAAGAAAATCCTGGCGTGTCAGGCGATCATCCTTGCCGTTGAGTTTCAGGGCCATCCGATCGCCGGCAAGGCCTGGGAAAACCCGCGTGGTCACGGCATCGTAGAGGGGCGCAAAGCGGACGGCCGCGAACGTCTTCGCCCCCGCTTCCGCCGTCTTGAGGACAGCGAGATTCTTGAGGTGCATATCGCCGTCGGCGATCAACCAGGCGAACACCGCGCGTCGGAACAGGATGTTGGGGTCTACCGCCGGGTCGGTGGACAGCGGACGCAAGGCGCGCGCCATCCTCTCGATCGTTCCGTCGTATTTCGCCGATGTCGGAAGATCGAGGATGGAGCAAAAATCCTCCATCGCGAGACGGCGCTGATCGTGCGGTCCGCGTCTGATGTCGAACCGTTCGACGACCAAGGACGGCGGCATGCCGTCCGGCATCGCAATCAACGCGGCGTCTGGCGTCTCGAACCCTGCGGCGCGCCCGAGTTCGAGGCACAGCCATTCGACGATCGGCAGCATGTCGAAGCCCGCCGTGCCGGCCGGCTTCAGGATGTGGGTGAAGGGCTGGTCGATCGCCGGGATCAGGGCGCCGTCCTCGGTCAGGCTCATCGGCGCCTTGATCTGGACGCCCGACAAGCGTGGCGTTTCGGCGCGCGCAAACATGCGCGCCAGATTTTGTTCGAACGTCTCTTCGATTTCGCCGCGTCCGGGGCCGGCATAGACCCCCGTGAAGCGACCGTCGGCGGCAAAGCTGGCGAGTGGGGTCGACAGCACGTCAGCGGGCAGCGCCGCCAACTGATCGCGGTCTTCGACGATGGCGATGTTCGACATGTAGCGTCGACCTCGGCGCAGGGTGTCGCGCTCGTCGCGTTCATGCAGGACCTGGGCGAGCCAGCCCTCGGGCAGCAGCGATTCGATGAAGGCCGGCAATTTGCCAGGAATCGTCTCGCGGATGAGCATCGGACCGGAGCGCCGCTCGGGCTTCCAACGCCATTCGAAGCCGTCATGGGTCAACCGACCGACCAGATTACCGTGCCAGGCGACCAGAAGATTGAGCGCGGCCTTGTTCACAGGCGCCGCGCCGCCGGGTTTGGCGTGGAGGAAACGTTCGGCGCCCTCGCCCTCCCGATACCATTCGTTTTCGCGGGCAAGCGCCCAAACGGCGTCAGCCGCCGCCTGGGGCGTGCCGTGTTCCGCCACCAACCGGGCGGCCATCTGGGCGCGCATCTCGGCAGTGATGGCGCTGGCGTGCTCGCTCCTCAGCCGAAAGGCTTCGAGGAAGCGCTGTCGTGGCGACGAAGCGGCGATGCGCAGCTCTCCGAGATCATCGCCAATGACGGCGATCGCCGTCGATGGGTGGGCCGGAGCCTCGTTTTGAATGATCTCCAGGGTCCGCAACCTTGTTCGCTGGTTGCGTCGACCACTGATGAAGAGACGCCCATCCGGCGTGGGCGCGAGCAGGACCGCGCTGGCGGATGACAGGTAGGCGTTTGGGTAGAGGTAATGTGCGATGCGGACGGCGTGGGCTAGGATAGCCGTCTCGGCATCGCCGTCGTGATCCACGTAGACGCCACGAACGAGGGGGATCAACTCACCGCTTTGGGCGCGCTGATGCGCTCGTTTGGCGTCTATCGTCTCTCCGACCAGGTGGATCGCCATTAGATTATCCCGCATCTCAGATGCGCGAAAATCCCACACTCGAAGCCTGGGAGCAAGAATTGTCCCGCATCCGAAATGCGCGATAATCCCAAGACTACCGTCGTGGACCTGGTTGCCGACCGACGTCTGAGCGCTGAGCCATGCTGCTTCACCAGAGCGCGCTGCCGGGTTCGCTCAGGAGCGCCCAATCCCTGTCGGTTGGGCTTCGTAGGCGAAATGGCGAGCGAGAGGCAGAGGTGATGGCTTCTCAAACGAACAAGCCAGACAATTCGATCTGATCAATACAGTGCTTGGTAAGTAAGCGTCCGGCCTGCGACGTGTAGCGACGCTCACGCATCCCCTCATTTGAATTGACCACCCTGTAGGCGCGGTTCGCGCCGGCTCCGCATGAGCGGAGACAGGCGACGGATGGGATGGGTCATGGTCGATTCGCATGTTGCGCGCGCGGCTGAAGGACGCTCGGGGTTTCATCAGCGAGCTTTACCGGCATGACGTTCACGCCAAGCGGATCGAGGCGCTGGCCAGTGCGGCGCTTGGCGTGATGACGGGCGCGTCGCTCGCGGTTGCGACCATCGGCCAGGCGTTGGCGCAGGCGCGCGGCCTGGTGATCCAGCATGCGGTCAAGCAGGTCGATCGGCTGATGAGTAACGCGGGCATCGACGTGTGGGACAGCTTCGTCCGCTGGCTACCGCATCAGGTTGGAACCCGGCCGGACATCCTGGTCGCGATGGACTGGACCGACCTCGACCACGACGACCCATCGACGCTGGTACTGAGCCTGGTGACGGACCATGGCCGCGGGCACCTCTGATATGGCTGACCGTCTGGAAAGAAGAGATCGCGACGCGGCGCAACGATTACGAGAATTCCTGCCTGTGCCGGCTGGCCGAAACCCTGCCGGCGGGCTGCCGCGTGACGATCCTGGCCGAGCGCGGCTTCGGCGACCAGAAGCTGTTCGCCGTCCTGGCCAGGATTGGCTTCGGCTAGGTCATCCGCTTGCGTGGCAACATCGCGGTGACCGATGCGGACGGCACCGCCAAACCTGCCGCCGACTGGGTGGGCACGGGCGGCCGGGCGCGCAAGCTGGGCGATGCGCGGGTCACCGCGACGGGGCAGCAGGTCGGGGCCGTCGTCTGCGTCCATGCCAAAGCCATGAAGGAACCCTGGTGCCTGGCCGCCAGCGACCCGGAGGCACCGGCGGCGGTGCTGGTCAACCACGACGCCCGCCGCTGGACCATCGCGCCGCAGTTCCGCGACATCAAGGACCTGCGGCTCGGCATGGGGCTGTCGGCGCCCCGCGTCGGCGCGCCGATGCGGCGCGACCGGCTGCTGCTGGTCAGCGCCTTCGCGGTCGCGCTGCTGACCTTGCCCGGCGCCGTCGGCGAAAGCCTCGGCACGGACCGGCTACTCAAGTCCAACACCAGCAAAACCCGCACCCACTCGCTGTTCCGGCAGGGCTGCATGCTCTACGAACTGATCTCCAACATGCCCGAACACCGGCTGCTTCCGCTCATCGCAGCGTTCGCCCGCGCCGTGGCAAAAGCACCCGAATTCAACAAGCTGTTTGCGCAGGACCAATGAGGGGATGGCTGAGGCTATCGGGAACTATCGGCACCTAAAGTTCGCCAATGACAGCCCACTGTGTCGGGATTTATCCGAAACGACTCCACGGTCACTCCCACTCAATTGTTCGGCAGACCCGTAACAGGCGGTTTTTATTTGGAGAAACCTTCCAACCGCCGCCTCGTCCCGTCAAAAATTTTGACTGTTGATTTCATTGGGAAATTTAGGCCGCCGGAAAATCCCTCCTATCGTTATCTATCGGCAGTGGTCACTAAATCGCCTCATCGCTTCACTCCGGGCGACATCGATCGGTGCCAGGATTGCAAACAGGAAATACCGTCAAGGGTCCGAATTACTCAATTGTATGTGTATCTTATAAAAATCTCTGGGCACATCCAAACCGGATGCGCGCTATTCGCCGACGGCCTCAGGACGGCGAGATCAGTCGCACCTTCGGAAAGTAACCTGCATACCGGCGAGTGTCACGCGTGAGCAGGCTAAGGCCCGAGACGGCGGCATGAGCGCCGATATAGAAATCCGGGAGCGGCGAGGTTCGAACGCCGCCGCGCCTGCGGTACTCCACAAACGCCCGGCCAGCGACAAATCCGGCTTCATAGGGAAGCACCAGCCTTCTGAACGCGCCGGCGCCGAGGTGACGATCAAGATCGCTCATCGTGGCAAACCCGGAGGCGATCTCAGCGTAGATGATTGGGTTGATCGCGACTTCATCACGGTCGGCGGCGTCGCTCAGCGCCGCCTCGGACCAGGCCTGCCAGGACGGATCCCTGGTCAGGACATCGATGATGACGTTGGAGTCGACAAGGATCATGGTTGGAGGGATCAACCCTCGTCCGCCGAGGGACCGCGCATGAGCGCCACGATCTCGTCAGTGGACATCTTGAAGTCGCCGCGTCCCCGCAGACCTTCAACGAGCTTTTGGCCCCGTGTCTGTCGACCGCCTCCACGCGTCGCCTTGACCAACCGGACAACGCCCGCCTCGATTTCGAACTCGACATCCGTTCCTGGCATGAGACCCGCACGTTCTCGTAGTTCCAGTGGGATGGTCACCTGTCCCTTGGTGGTGATCCGCATCGCAAAAGCCTTTCTTACTATGCCAAGTAAGAATGCGCCTGACGGAGCTGGAATTCAACACCTTGTCCAAATGAAGCCGGTACCCGGTCTACCGGGAAGGCGGTTCGGGGTTGACGACTCATAACTTCATGGTTATCGATTCGATCGATCACCTTTGCGTTATGAATTAAATGGCTGCTCCACACGACATGCTGTTCGCGACATTGGCCGACCCCAGTCATTCCGTCCGGCAACGCGACAGGCGTCGAAGTCCCCGACGACGTCATGCGGGCGCTCGGTCCGCGGGGACGGCCACCTGTTATGATCACGATCAATACTCACACCTGGCGCAGCAGGGTGGCCGCAATGCGGCGGCAGCGGCTGATTGGGATCAGTGCCGCCCATCGCGCCGCCGCCAGGATCAGCGAAGGCGATATCATCGAAGTCGATGTCGAAATCGACGACGCGCCTAGGGTGGTGCTTGAACCAGCCGACCTCGCTGATGCGCTCAATAATTGCCCGGAAGCCAGAACGTCTTTCGACTCCCTACCGTTTGGGCTTCGGCAAACGCACGTCAACACGATCCAAGAAGCTAGGGTCCGTTCGCATTTCATCGATTACCGGATGAGACATTTGATCCAGTCGATGGCGGCGGCGATGGCGATGCCGGCGGCGAAGGACACGGCGGTCTTGTCATAGCGGGTAGCGATGGCACGACGCT
>JAJZES010000006.1 GCA_021845985.1 Pseudomonadota bacterium
GCGCGGGTCGTCGGCGTCCACATGAGATCTCCGGCAAGGCTTCGAACACCTGCCTGGAATCACATCTGGCCCGGCCATCCAACCCCCGGAGGAACACGTTCCGCCTTGATTCCGAAATGGCCTCTTATTGATGTCTCGGCGAGCAAAGTTTGAAATCCAGACTCATCATCGGATAAAGAAACGACCAGATCGGTTCCGGGCGCGGCATAGGCACCCAGCATGTGCGCCGCTGCCGTGGGCACATCGTCAAACCGTCTGTCAAGTAGAAGAGGCGTGACAAAACTCAACCGGCCATAAACGTCGCGCAGGAGTCGCCCGCCGCACGCCGCATCGCTCCCGAGCGTGTTGCTCAGAAGTTCGCCGAACGACCGAGGAGCCTCATCAAAATCAACCATGAACGACCTCACGCAATCCCTGCGCGACCTGAAACAACGACTCTACATCTGCCTGCCACGCATTGAAGAGTCTCTCGGCATCGATCTCGGACATGTCGGATTCATACCGGACATTAACCTCCCAGCCGTGCAGGAACGTTGGCTTCTGCAGAATTGGCCCAAGAACAGCCATAATGCGCGTATGTTATTTTATTAATATTTCCTTGCGGAGCGCCGGAAAATGCCCTCTGATTGGGACGCCCGATTTACCAAGGACCTCTTTTACAAGGCATTCCGCAGCGAAGCCGATCAAGTGGCCTGCGTTCTGAAACCGGCGGCGAGCTGCAAGGTGCCTCGCATCAATTCGATGCCGTCGTGCCGCGTCAGGGGAGCAATCGGCCACAGTGCTAATTCTCCACATATCGTAAAATTGCGACTCTTCAGGCTTTTTGGGGACTCGCACGCCGCTCGAGCAGAGTCCAGCGGGAGAGTAGCACATCACTCACCGTACGCCCTGCGCCTGCCGTGCCGCCACCCCACCCCTCTTCAGGACATCGCGCGCCGTCACGTCCGGCACCACCACATTGATGGGCTTGCTGCTGAAGGCGACGTTGGCCTCTACCCGAGCGCCGCCAGCACGGCGGCGGGATCGACGCGCATATCGACAAACTCCGGCCGCTCCGCCGCCGTCAGATCGTCGCAGACGAGGCAGCGATAGCGCAGGCCGAGCGAGGCGGCGATCAGGGCGAAGGCGGCAGTGCCGTGGGTGGCGGGAAAGATTTCCACCACCCGCGTTGCAGGGGCGGCGAACGCCAGATGTGCCAGCCCGGCGCCGTGCCGCGCCACGATCGCAGCGGCACCGGCAAAGGCGGCAACCTGCCCGGCCAGATCGAGCGCCGACAGTTCCACCCGGACAAAGCCGCGCGCTGCCAGCACGTCCATCAGTGCCGCCTCGTTGACCACGCGCCGCCCTTCGCTGTCGCGGCGCGAGACATACAAGCCGCCCGCCGTGGCGCGCCCGACCGCATTCCGCCCCAGTGTGCGGCGGAGAAACCGCAGCGCCCAGGGGGCAGCGGCGAAAGCCGGATGGGGCGGGTCGCGCCGGTCGTCGGTGACCACCAGCGTCTCGTCGCGGATCGCCTGCGAGATGCCGACTTCGATGATCCGATCGTCGGCGATGCCGCAGAGATGCAGCGCCGCGCGCTGCCACGGGGCGGTGAGCGGCGGCACCGCCACGCCGATATCCGCGAGCGAACCGAGGGCGGCGAGGCGGGGGATGGCGTCGAGCAGCCAATGCGCGACACCTGGCCGGCCAGATGTCGTCACCGAGCACGAACACGCGGCCAGGCAGCAACGGTGCGGCGTCCAGCACCGCGGCATAGTCGCGTTCGACGTAATGCAGCATCGGCGCATAGCGGCTGGAGCACGCGCGCAGCACGGTGCGCCGGTCGCCGGCCAACACCACCGGAACATGGCCGAAATTCAGCAGCGCCCCGCCGGCGATGCGGATGGCCCGCAGGGCCGGGCTGACCGCCACCTCGTCGGACGAAAACCATCTCGGCCTGGGATCGTCGCCGGCCAGCGGCGGCAGGCGACGTTGCATCGGGGCGAACATCAGATCGGCCTCGACGCCCGGACATTCGTCGGCCTCGGCGAAGCCGGCCCAATGATTGGCTTCCGCCGGGAACGCGGCGGCGATCTCCGCGATCGTTGCAGCCGCGCCGCGGCCCCACGGGTCGGCGGCGGGCAGACCAGCTTCCTCGGCCATGTCGCGCACCAGCGCCGACAGATCAAAGGAGATTTTTTCGTATTCCCAGATCAGCCGTGCCATCGAACATGGCTCGTTGTTCAGCCGATCATCGCCCGCCCTGCGCCTGACGCGCCGCCACCGCGCTCATGTTGAGAATGCCGCGCGCGGTAACGCTCGGCACCACCACATGAATGGGCTTGCTCATGCCGAGCAGCAGCGGCCCCACCGGCAGCGCATCGGCCGCCGCCTTGACCAGATTGAAGGCGATGTTGGCGGCGTCCAGCCCCGGCATGATCAGCAGGTTGGCGGTGCCCGAGAGCGTGCTGTCCGGCACCGCGCGGTCGCGGATGGCCTGGCTCAGCGCGGCGTCGGCATGCATCTCGCCATCGACTTCAAGCTCCGGCGCTCGTGCCCGCAGCAAGGCCAGCGCCTGACGCATCTTGCGCGCCGTCGGGCTGCGGCTGGCGCCGAAATTGGAGTGCGACAGCAGCGCCGCCTTCGGCACCAGACCGAAGCCGCGCACCGCCTCGGCGGCCAGCACCGTCATCTCCGCCACCTGCTCGGCGGTCGGCTCGACCACCATATGCGTGTCGCAGATGAACAGCGCCCCGCCTGGCAGGATCAGGCAGGACAGCGCGTAAATACGCCCGACATCGGCGCGCTTGGGAATGATCGGCAGCACGTATTCCATGTGCCGCCACCAATCGCCGCTGCCGCCGCAGATCGCCGCATCGGCCATCCCCGCCGACAGCAGCAGCGCCGCGGCGACCGTCGGCCGGCTCCGCACCCGCCGCGCCGCTGCATCGGGCGGCGCGCCGCGGCGGCCGACCAGACATTGATAGGAGCCGATCAGCGGCCCGAACACGTCGGTATCCTCCGCCGGATCGATCACCCGCACGCTCTGCGTCAAATCCATCCGCAGCCCGAGTTCCCGCACCCGTGCGGCGATCACCGCGCGGCGGCCGATCAGGATGGGTTCGGCAATCGCGTCGTCGAGTGCGGACTGCACCGCACGCAGCACCCGCTCGTCCTCGCCCTCGGCATAGACGATGCGGGCCGGGGCGGCGCGCGCCGCCTCGAACACCGGGCGCATGAGCTGGCCGGAGCGGAACACGAAGCGCTCCAGCTCGCGCCGGTAGGCGGCGAAATCCGCGATCGGCCGGGCGGCGACCCCGCTGGCCATCGCCGCCCGCGCCACCGCCGGGGCGATGTGCAGGATCAGCCGCGGGTCGAACGGCTTGGGAATGATGTAGTCGCGGCCGAAGGTCGGCGCGGCGCCGCCATAGGCCGCGGCCACCACCTCGCTCGCCTCCACCCGCGCCAGTTCGGCGATGGCTTCCACCGCGGCGAGTTGCATCGCCTCGTTGATGGTGCTGGCACCGGCATCCAGCGCACCACGGAAGATGAACGGAAAGCACAGCACGTTGTTGACCTGGTTGGCATAGTCGCTGCGCCCGGTGGCGACGATCGCGTCCGGCCGCGCCGCCCGCACCGCTTCCGGCAGAATCTCCGGCTCCGGGTTGGCCAGCGCCAGGATCAGCGGCTTGTCGGCCAGCCGGCCGAGCCATTCGGCCTTCAGCACCTGCGGCGCCGACAACCCCAGAAAGATATCGGCGCCGTCGAGCACGTCGGCCAGGGCGCGGGCATCGGTCCGGCGCGCATAGCGGACCATGCGCGGTTCCAGGCCGGGGCGGTCAGCATGCACCACGCCCTTGATGTCGGTCAGCGTGACATTGCCGGCCTGTAGCCCCATCGCCACCAGCAGATCGACGCAGGCCATCGCCGCCGCGCCGGCGCCCGAGGTCACCAGCCGGCATTGCGCCAGATGCTTGCCCTGGATCAGCAGGGCATTGCGCACCGCGGCGGCGACGGTGATGGCGGTGCCGTGCTGGTCGTCGTGAAACACCGGAATTTTCATCCGTGCGCGCAGCGTCGCCTCGATGGCGAAGCATTCGGGCGCCTTGATGTCTTCGAGGTTGATGGCGCCGAAGGTCGGCTCCAGCGCGGCGACCACGTCGCAGAAACGGTCGGGGTCTTGCTCGTTGACCTCGATGTCGAACACGTCGATGCCGGCGAATTTCTTGAACAGGACGGCCTTGCCCTCCATCACCGGCTTGCCGGCCAGCGCGCCGATATTGCCCAGGCCGAGGACGGCGGTGCCGTTGGAAATGACGCCGACGAGGTTGCCGCGGGTGGTATAGAGATGCGCGGCGGCCGGGTCGGCGGCGATTTCCAGGCAGGCGGCGGCGACGCCGGGCGAATAGGCCAGCCCGAGATCGCGCTGCGTCGCCATCCGCTTGGTCGGCTCGACCGACAATTTCCCCGGCCGCGGCAGCCGATGGTAGTCCAGCGCCGCCTTGCGGAAATCCTCGTCCATAGCCGCCTCCCTGGTCCGGAAAGCAGGATCGGGCGCGGCGGCGATGCGCGCAAGCCGCCCTCGCGCAACACTCCGCCGCGACCATACCGCCTCGGCACATGATGGAGCACGCCGCGATGAACGACGCGAGGACGGGGCTTGGCCGGAAGATCCTGCGCCTCAGGCAGCAGCTCGGCCTGACCTGGGCGGAGGTCGCGGCAAGCTTCTGCCGGACAAGCGGTACTGACCGGTCCGCCGCGCATCAGGCCTTGCGCAGTCACCAGAACATCGGCAGGCCTTTCAGCACGAAGCTGAGCCGCTTGCTGGTCGCGGTGGGGCTGGAATACGCGCCGAGCGGCTCAGGCCACCTCCGACAGCGGCAGCGCCAGCCGGGCGATGTCGCAGGCCGGCATCGGCCTGCCCAGCAGAAATCCCTGCACCTGATCGCATTGGTGCTCGCGCAGCCGGTTGAGCTGGTCGGCCGTCTCCACCCCCTCGGCGGTGATGTGCAGGCCGAGGCTGCGGCCGAGGGCAACGATGGCGCGCACGATTGCGTCCGCCTCGCCGCCGTCGCCGAGGCCGCGGATGAAACTCGCGTCGATCTTCAGCTTGTCGAACGGGAAGCGGCGCAGATAGCTCAGGCTGGAATAGCCGGTGCCGAAATCATCCAGCGCGATGCGCACACCGAGCACCTTCAGCTCGCGCAGCATGCTCAGCGCCCGGTCGGCGTCGTCGATCAGGATGCCCTCGGTGATCTCCAGTTCGAGCCGCGACGAGTCCAGGCCGGTGCGCATCAGCGTCTGACGCACGCAATTGGCGAGGTCGCGCTGCTTGAACTGCGCCGGTGACAAATTGACCGCCACCCGGTGCGGCCGGTCCCATGACGCCGCCTCGGCACAGGCGGTCTCCAGCACCCATTGGCCGAGCGCCACGATCAGCCCGCTCGCCTCGGCGACGGGGATGAACTCGGCCGGCGAGATGCGCCCGCGCTCGGGATGTTCCCAGCGCACCAGCGCCTCGAAGCCTTCGATGTCGAGCGTGACGCTGTCCAGCAGCGGCTGATAGTGCAGCCGGAACTCGCCCTGCAGCAGCGCCCGTCGCAACTCCTGCTCCATCGTCCGGCGGCGCTGCAGCAGACGGTCCATGTCCTGCTCGAAGAAGCGGAACACGCCGCGGCCGTCATGCTTGGCGCGATACAGCGCGAGGTCGGCGTTGCGCAGCAGCACTTCGGGCGCCCCGGCATCGGTCGGATAAAGCGCGATGCCGATGCTGGCACCGAGGCAGACGCTCTGCCCGGCGATGTTGAACGGCTCGGCCAGCAGCCGCACCAGCCGCTCGGCCAGCGCGGCGGCGGCGCATGGCTGCTCGGCAAAGCACTGGACGATGGCAAACTCGTCGCCGCCGAGCCGCGCCACCGTGTCCGCTTCGCTGAGACAGCCGGCGAGACGGCGGCCGACCTCGATCAGCACCAGATCGCCGGTCGGATGGCCCATCAGATCGTTGATCGCCTTGAACCCGTCGAGATCCAGGCAAAACAGCGCCAGCGCCGAGGCGGTCCGCTCGGCGATCGCCATTGCCTGCGCCAGCCGATCGCTGAACAAGGTGCGGTTGGCCAGCCCGGTCAAGCTGTCATGATGCGCCATATACTGGATGCGCTGCTCGGCCTCGCGCCGGTCGGTCAGGTCGCGCACCGCCAGCACCGTGTCGGCCGCATGGCCGGGGTCGAGCACGCGGCGCAGCAGCTCCACCGCCCGCCGCGCCCCGCCGGCGCCGAGCAGCACCGCCTCCGCCGAGCCGGGCGTGAGGCTGAACAATGCACCGAGCGGCCGGCCGACCACCGCATCCCGCCCGCCGCCGAACAGCGCGCAGAGCGGCGCATTGGCATCGACGACGATGCCGTCATGCAGGAATGCGATGCCCTCGAACGTCGCGTCGGCAAAACGGCGCATGCGACGGGCTTCCTGCGCCGAGCGGTTGGCGAGGTAGCGGTCGAGTGTGGCGCCGAACAAGCTGAGCGACAGCAGCAGCAGGGTGACCGCCGCAATGGACACCGCCAGCGACCCGGCCGACAGCGCTGCGCCGATGCCGATGCGCCCGCCGAGCGGAGTAACCACGGTGCCGCTCATCGCCGTCAGATGCAGCGCCAGAATGCCGGCGGCGCCGAGCGATGGCGACAACAACGCATGATGCGACCGCAACGCCCACACCCCGGCGATCAGCAGGACGGTGCCGATCACCAGCGCCGCCAGCAGCGTCGGCGGGTCCAGCTCGATACGGGCCGCCGGACGCAGCGCCGCCACGCCGAGCAGATGCATGGTACCGACGCTCAGCCCGAGGACCGCCCCGGACAGCACTATCGCCACTCGCTGCGGCCGACCGTGACCGGTGAGCCGCGCCGCCAGGCTGCCGCCCACCGCCACCAGCAGCGACAGCACCGTCACCGGCAGGGAGAACTCCAGACCGGTCGCCGGCAGATAGGCCAGCATGCCGATGAAATGGGTGGCCCAGGCGCCGGCGCCGAAGGCCGCCGAGCCGCTGATGTTCCAGAACCAGCGCCACCGCCCCGTCGCCATCCGCGCCCGCTCATGCAGGCTGGCCGCGGTGATGCACCCGAGCAGGCAGACGATCGCGGCAAGGATCACACGGTCCAGGTCATGCTGCTCAGTGATACAGGCAAACACGCGCAGCACCGGTCAATCTCCACCTCGGAGCGCCGACAAGCTGGGGGCTGGCCCCTAGCATCCCGTTAACGTCCGTTGCACACAGCTTGCGGTCGCGCCAATCCGGGCACGCGAGTTCGATGTACAAGCGGAACGCAGGCGATGTCCACAGATATGTTACTTGAAGAATCATATCTGGTGTTCAGCGTCACTTAACTTGGCAGCGTCACCATTGCCCGCGCCCCGCCGCCCGGCCGGCCGGTCAGTGCCACATCGCCGCCGTGGCCGCGCAGGATGTTTCGCGCAATGGTCAGGCCCAGCCCGACGCCGCCGGTCTCCCGGTTGCGGCTCGCCTCTAGCCGGACGAAGGGCTGAAAGACGCGCTCCGCCTCCTCAGGCGCGATGCCCGGCCCGTCGTCTTCGACCAGCACCGTGACCATTCCGTCACGCGGCGGCGACAGCGTCACCCGCGCCGCGCCGCCGTATTTCACCGCATTGCCGATCAGATTGGTCAGCGCCCGCTTGAGCGCCAGCGGCCGGGCGGCCACGGTCAGATGGTCCGGCCCGGCATAGGCCAGCCGCTCCGCCGCCTCCACCCGCGCATCCGCGGTCTCGTCCAGCACCGTGCGCAGCAGCTCGGCGAGGTCGAGCGGCACCAGCGGCTCGTCGGCCAGCGTGTCGCGGCCGAAGGCCAGCGTGGCGCCGACCATCGCCTCCAGTTCGTCGAGGTCGAGCAGCGTCTTGCGGCGCAGTTCGTCGTCGTCGATGAACTCGGCGCGCAGCTTGAGCCGGGTGATCGGCGTGCGCAGGTCGTGGCCGATGGCCGCCAGCATGAAATTGCGGTCGGCGAGGAAACGGCGGATGCGCGCCGCCATGCGGTTGAAGGCCGCCGCCGCCTGGGCGATCTCGGCCGGTCCCTGTTCGGGCAGCGGCGGCGCATTGACGTCGCGGCCGAGCCGCTCGGCGGCGGCGGCCAGGGTGGCGACCGGCGCGGTCAGCCGCCGCACCGCCCACAGCGTCAGTGCCCCCGCGGCGGCGGTCATCAGCACGAAGGCCACGAGAAAATTGCGGGCCAGGAAGATGCGCGGCGTCTCCATCGGGATCGCGACATTGACCCAACCGCCATCGGGCAGCCGCATGCCGACGACCAGCCGGCGCGCCCGCGGCCCGCCGAGCCAGACATAGTCGCGCGGCCGGTCCATCAGCGGCATCGGCACGAGCTGCATGTTGAGCCGCAAAGCCCGCTGCAGATCGGGGAACAGCGGCGGCAGGTCGGAGACCGGCGGCCCGTCCTGCAGCTTCACCTCGCCTTCGTCGCGCGCATCGATGGCGCGCACGACATCGGCGCGGGCCTCCGGTGCCGCCAGGGCGACGGTGCGGTAAAGGCTGATGGCGCGCACCGAGATGTCGCGCACCTGCACCAGCCGCAGCGCATCGGCGCGATCCAGCGCGTCGATCGCCAGCCCCGCCACCTGCACCAGCGCCAGCGCCAGCAGCAGCACCAGCGCGGTGCGCCCGCCAAGGCTCGCCGGCCACAGGCGGCGGGTCAACGGCGCGGCGCCGTCATTCCCGCCCGACCTCGCAGGCCAGCACGTAGCCGCCGCCGCGCACCGTCTTGATCAGTTGCGCCTGCCGCCCGTCATCCTCCAGCTTGCGCCGCAGCCGGCTGATGGCGACGTCGATGGCGCGGTCGAACGGCCCGGCCTGCCGGCCGCGCAGCAGATCGAGCAGCATGTCGCGCGTCAGCACCCGGTGCGGCCGCTCCGTCAGCGCCAGCAGCAGATCATATTCGCCGCCGGTCAGCGGCACCTCGACCCCCTCCGGGTTGAGCAGCCGCCGGCGCGGCGGCTCCAGCCGCCAGCCGCCGAACAGCAGCGCGCGTGGCATCGCCTCCGCCCGGCTCTGCGCCTCGCCGGCGCGGCGCAGCACGGCGCGGATGCGCGCCAGCAACTCGCGCGGCGCGAACGGCTTGGCGAGGTAGTCGTCGGCGCCGAGTTCCAGGCCGATGATGCGGTCGGTCTCCTCGCCCATCGCCGTCAGCATGACGATCGGCACGGTCGAGACGCCGCGCAGCCAGCGGGCGAAATCGAGACCGCCCTCGCCCGGCAGCATCAGGTCGAGCACGACGAGATTGAAATGCCCGTTCGGCCATGCCCGCCGCGCGTCGCGCGCGTCGCGCACGGTGCTGACCCGAAATCCCTGTTTTTCCAGGAAGCGGGCGAGCAGGTCGCGGATCTCGCGGTCGTCATCGACCACCAGGATATGCGGCGGCGCGCCGGGGGCCGGGCCGCTTGCGGCAAGAAGCGGGCTTTCCATGAAGGCAACATTAGGCGCGATGCGGCCGGCACAGAAGGGGCCGCCGGGCGTGCGTTGCACTCGGTTGCGATTCCTCGCAGAACGTCGGCTGTGAGCTTTCCCCATCTTCCGCCGGAGGCGCGCGCGGCACTGGCCGCGCTTTGCCTGCGCGATCCCGATCTCGCCCGGATCGAGCCGGCCGCCGGCCCGCTGCCGTGGCGCCGCCGCCCTGCCGGCTTTGCCGGGCTGTTCCAGGCGATCGTCGGCCAGCAGATCAGCAACCAGGCCGCCGCCGCCATCTGGCAGCGGGTCGCCGCCCTGCCGGGGGCAACCACGCCCGACGGCGTGCTGGTGCTGTCCGACGAGGCGCTGCGCGGCGCCGGCCTGTCGCGGCCGAAAGTGGCGCATGCCCGCGCGCTGGCCACGGCCTTCGCCGACGGCCGGCTGGACGCCGCCGCGCTCGCGGCGATGGACGACGAGGCGGCGGTGGCGGCGATCTCGGCGGTGCGCGGGCTGGGCCGTTGGACGGCGGAGGTCTATTTGCTGTTCGCGCTCTGCCGCGACGACATCTTCCCCGCCGCCGATCTGGCGCTGGCCGCCGCCGCGGCGCATCTCAAGGCACTGGCCGAGCGGCCGTCGCCGGCGGCGCTGCGGGCGCTGGCCGAGCCGTGGCGGCCGCAGCGCGGGCTGGCGGCGCGGCTGCTGTGGCACCACTGGCGCCACGTCACCGGCCGCGCCGCGATGGACGATCTCGTACTCCTGCCGGAGGTTTCGCCATGAGCTTTCCCCTGCATCCGAATCTTCCGGTGGTGCGCCGCGGCGATCTCGCCATCGTCAGCTTCGACCGACCTGACAAGCGCAACGCCTTCGACCTCGGCATGTGGCGGGGGCTGGCGGCGACGCTGGCGGCGCTGTCGCAGGACGAGACGCTGCGCTGCGTCGTGCTGCGCGGCGCCGGGACGGAGGCGTTCAGCGCCGGGGCGGACATCTCCAGCTTTGCCGCCGAGCGCGGCAGCCGGGCGCAGGAAGACGTGTACGCCGTGGCGCTGCATGAGGGCATGCAGTCGATCCGGCTGTGCCAGCACCCGGTGGTGGCGATGATCATGGGCTGGTGCATCGGCGGCGGCGCCGGAATCGCCACGATGTGCGATTTCCGCGTCGGCGGCGAGGACATCCGCTTCGGCATCACCGCGCGCAATCTCGGGCTGTGGTACCCCTATGCCGAGATGGACCCGGTGGTGCAGCTCGCCGGCACCGCGGTTGCCGCCGAGGTGTTCATCGAGGGCCGCATCTTCAGTGGTCGCGAAGCCTATGAGAAGGGTTTGCTGTCCCGCGTGGTGCCCGATGAGGCGGTGGAACGCGAGGCGCTGGCGCTGGCCGGCCGCATCGCCGAGGGCAGCCCGCTGTCGGCGCGTTTTCACAAGGCAGCGCTGCGCCGGCTGCGCGGCGAGCTGCCGATCCCGGCGGCGGAGCAGTCGGCGGCCAACGCCTTCGTCGAGACCGAGGATTTCCAGGACGCGGTGCGCGCCTTCCTGGAACGGCGCCAACCGGTATGGCGCGGGCGCTGAGCGGGAGGGCGGCGGCGTGTCGCCGCCGGCATTGATTGCGCTGCGACAATTTCAGCGGCGGTTAACTTCGACGTGAAGTCATCCATACGTCACCGTGCTGTCGTTCGCCTGCGCGGCGAGTGGGTGTAGAAGACCGGCTGAGCGGAAAGTCCTGCGCGGCGAACGGGAAAGCCGGACAATTCCGACCGAATAGTAACCGATCGGCCAGCCAGCCATGAACGAGCGGTTGTGCCGCCCCAAGGGAAATCCAGGATGGCCGAAGTGACGACACGTCCCGCATTCGACCGCGCGCAGACGCAGGCGGTGCGCCGTGCCCTGAGCCGGACGCGGGACCACACATCGCTGTCGGATCTGCTGTTTCTGGAGCGCTGGGAGATGGCGCCGATCCACGGCCCGGCGGCGGCCCTGCGGGTGGCACAGATCCGCCGCGCCAATCCGGACCTCGCCGAGCAGGTGCGCGCCGAGGTGGCGCGGGCACAGGCGCGGCGCGACTGACTGCACGCCCGGCGCCGCCGCTTCCTGCCACGCTGTCGCCACACTGCGCCGGCGGCCCCAACGAGGGCAGCGCCAACGTTGCACGCCGCGCGCCACAGTGGCAGCTTGACGGCAACAAACCGAGGCGGAGCGGGGCGGCAATGGCGGTCAACAAAATCTATCCGAACGCGGCGGCCGGGCTGGCCGGGCTGCTGCGCGACGACATGATGATCATGTCGGGCGGCTTCGGCCTGTGCGGCATCCCCAGTGTGCTGATCGAGGCGATCCGCGCCAGCGGCGTCACCGGCCTGACGGTGATTTCCAACAATGCCGGCGTCGATGATGCGGGCCTGGGGCTGCTGCTGCAGACGCGCCAGATCCGCAAGATGATCAGCTCCTATGTCGGCGAGAACCAGACCTTCGCCAAGCAGTATCTGGCCGGCGAGCTGGAGATCGAGTTCAACCCGCAGGGCACTCTGGCCGAGCGCATCCGCGCCGGCGGTGCCGGCATCCCGGCCTTCTACACCCGCACCGGCGTCGGCACGCCAATCGCCGAGGGCAAGGAGGAGCGCGAGTTCGACGGGGTGCGCTATCTGATGGAACGCGGCCTGCGCGCCGATCTGGCCATCGTGCATGCCTGGAAGGCAGATCACGAGGGCAATCTCGTCTATCGCAAGACGGCGCGCAATTTCAACCCGATCATGGCCACCGCCGCGGCAACCACTGTCGCCCAGGTCGAGATGCTGGTGGACAACGGCACCATCGACCCCGACCACATCCAGACACCAGGTATCTTCGTCAAACGCATGGTGATCGTCGGCGACATCGACAAGCGGATCGAGCAGCGAACCGTGCGCAAGCGCGCCTGAGCGGAAAGGAGTCTGACATGCCCTGGACACGCGACGAAATGGCGGCCCGCGCGGCACGCGAGCTGCAGGACGGCTTCTATGTCAATCTCGGCATCGGCATCCCCACCCTGGTTGCCAACCACATCCCCCCTGGCATGACCATCCAGTTGCACAGCGAAAACGGCATGCTCGGCATGGGCGCCTTCCCCTTCGAGGGCGAGGAGGACCCCGACCTGATCAACGCCGGCAAGCAGACGGTCACCGAGTTGCCGACCACCAGCTTCTTCGACAGCGCCGCCAGCTTTGCCATGGTGCGCGGCGGGCACATCGCGCTGTCCATCCTCGGCGCGCTGCAGGTCTCCGAACAGGGCGATCTGGCCAACTGGATGATCCCCGGCAAGATGGTCAAGGGCATGGGCGGCGCCATGGATCTGGTCGCCGGGGTGCCGCGCGTCGTCGTGCTGATGGAGCATACCGCCGGAGGCAAGCCGAAGCTGCTCAAGCAATGCACCCTGCCGCTGACCGGGACCCGCGTGGTCAACCTCGTCATCACCGACCTCGGCGTGCTCGATGTGACCGACGATGGCCTCGTGCTGGTCGATCTGGCCCCCGGCGTCAGCGTCGAGGAATTGCGCAGCAAGACCGAAGCGTCGTTCCGCATCCACCCCGACCTGCAGCGCGCCGCCTGAGCGGCGGTCTGATCCGCGATTCCGGGGCTTGATCCACCCGGCATCGCGGCTCTATATGCGCCCCGCCCGCGACGATGCCGCGCGGGACACGGGCGGGGCCATAGCTCAGTTGGGAGAGCGCCTGAATGGCATTCAGGAGGTCGTCGGTTCGATTCCGATTGGCTCCACCACCGCCAGCCTGAAGGATGTCGAGATGAGCCGTGGCTGGCGCACTTGGCTGCTGCCGACCCTGGCCATCATCGTGGTGCTGGTGATTGGCGGTGGCGCCTGGCTTTACATCTCGCAGGATGTTTCGGCGCAGATCGGCGGCATCGGCGGGCCGTTCACGCTGATCGACGGCAGCGGCCAAACCGTCACCGACCGCACCTTCCGCGGCCGGTTCATGCTGGTCTATTTCGGCTACACCTTCTGCCCCGATGTCTGCCCGACGACGCTGACCACCGTGGCCGCCGCGCTGGACCGGCTGGGACCGCAGGCCGATCAGGTGCAGCCGTTGTTCATCACCGTCGATCCGGCGCGCGACACGCCCAAGGTGATGCATGAGTATACCGCCGCCTTCAGCCCGCGTATCCTCGGCCTGACCGGCAGCGAGCAGCAGATCGGCGCGGTGGCGCGCGGCTATCGCGTCTATTTCGCCAGCCACGCCGCCGCCGGCACCAGCGACTATACCGTCGATCACAGCTCCATCCTCTATCTGATGGGGCCGGACGGACGTTTCGTGGCGCCGCTGCGCACCGACCAGTCGGCCGGCGCGCTGGCGGCGGAAATCCGCAAGGACATGACCGAACGATGACATACCTTACCCTGACGGCAGTGCTGCTGTTGCTCGCCACCCCGGCCGCGGCGCAGACGCCGGCGCCAGGCATTGAGGTATCGCAGCCATGGGCGCGGGCGACGGCCGGGGCCGGCCGCTCCGCCGCGGTCTATTTCACCCTGCGTGACCACGGCGCTGCCGACCGCCTGACCGGCGCCAGCACCCCGGTTGCCGGCATGGCGATGCTGCATGAAAGCACCGAGAGCAACGGCGTCGCCCATATGCGCATGCTCAACGCCATCGAATTGCTGCCCGAGCATGACACGGTGCTGCGCCCCGGCGGCCTGCACCTGATGCTGACCGGGCTGAACGGGCCGCTGCGGCAGGGCCAGACGTTCAGCCTGACCCTGACCTTCGCCCACGCCGCCCCGGTGACGCTGACGGTGCCGGTGCTCGCCCCCGGCGCCGCCGGCCCCTGAGCTGACGCCGCGGCGGCGTGTTCACGCACGCGCCTGCATTCCCCTGGCGGTGCAACGGCAGCTGTACGCCGACGTTAGTCCGCCGGCCGACGCGCAATATCAGCAGTCCGGCCGGACAGGAAAGGGCACATCAATGTCGATTATCGGGTGGATCTTGCTTGGCTTGATCGCGGGATTCATTGCCAGCAAAGTCGTCAACAATACCGGCGAGGGAATATTCCTCGATATTATTCTCGGCGTGGTTGGGTCGGTGGTTGGCGGCTTCATCTTCAGCACCTTCGGCGCCGCCGGGGTGACCGGGTTCAACCTGTACAGCATGCTGGTTGCCGTGGTCGGCGCCATCATCGTGCTGTGGCTGTATCACGCGATCAGTGGCGCGCGGCGCGTGTGACCGGGCACGCCGCCCCTTCCTGGCGACGGGAAGGGGCTGCCGGCCGGTAGCCAGACCGCTGCCTCATCGTAACATCGACATAACCGGCTTTTCATTCCGCTCCGTCCGGGCCAATGTCAGGCACTCTGGCGGCGGCGGGACGACTCGATCCCTGGCGTTGCCCCAATAGAGTCGCAACGAACTGGGAGTCCCGCATGAACATCCGCCTGCCTGCTCTGGCCATGACTGGCCTGGTTGCCTGTGCGTTCGGCGCGCCCGAGGCGATGGCTGACGGCAGTGGTTCGGCGACTCTCGATGCGGTGAAGGCGCGCGGGCAACTGGTCTGCGGCGTCGCCGGGCAGGTGCCGGGCTTCTCGCTGCCGGACAGCCAGGGGGTGATGCGCGGACTCGACGCCGATGGCTGCCGCGCCGTCGCCGCGGCAGTGTTCGGCGATATGAACAAGGTCAAATACGTCAACCTGACGACGCAGAACCGCTTCACCGCACTGCAGTCGGGCGAGGTCGATGTGCTGATCCGCAGCACCACCTGGACGCTCGGGCGGGAGGCCAATCTCGGCGCCGAATTCGCCGGCGTGAACTACTACGACGGCACCGGCTTCCTGGTGAAGACGGCGACCGGAGTGAAATCGGCCAAGGAACTCGACGGCGCCACCATCTGCGTGCAGCCGGGCACCAGCACCGAGCTGGCCATCGCCGATTATTTCCGCCGCAACAACCTCAAATTCACACCGATCCTGATCGAGAACCTGGCGGAGATTCAGACGGCGTTCCTGTCCGGCCGCTGCGACGTCTATTCGACCGACAGCTCGGGGCTGGCCACCTTCCGCGCCACCCAGCCGACCAAGGAGGATTTCGTGCTGTTGCCCGAAATCATCAGCAAGGAGCCGCTTGGCTACATGGTCCGCAAGGGTGACGACAAATGGTTCGACATCGTCCGCTGGACCTATTTCGCCCAGCTCACCGCCGAGGAGGAGGACGTTTCCAGCAAGAACGTCGATGAGCAGATGTCGAGCACCAACCCCGACATTCGCCGCCTGCTCGGGGTCGAGGGCGACATGGGCAAGGCCCTCGGGCTGGATAACAAATGGGCCTACAATATCGTCAAGCAGGTCGGCAATTTCGGCGAGATGTGGGACCGGGACATCGCCGTGCTCGGCGTGCCGCGCGGCATCAACAATCTGTGGACCAAAGGCGGCATCCAGTACGCTCCGCCGATCCGCTGACCGGCACGGCGCCGATGTCGCACGCCGCCGGCGACCCGCGCCTGATCGGCGCACAACAGGCGCCGCGCAAGCCGTGGCGCCTGTCGTGGAGCGATCCGCGCACCCGCAACGTGGTGTGGCAGGTGGTCGTCATCGGCGCCGTCGGCGCTGTGTTGTGGTATCTGATCGGCAACACCAACCGTAATCTGGCGGCGCGGCACATTGCCACCGGGTTCGGCTTCCTCGGCCGGACGGCGGGGATTCCGATCGGCGAACAGCCGATCCCGTACAATTCGGCCACCGACACGTTTGCCAAGGCGCTGCTGGAAGGCATCCTCAACACGCTGAAAGTGGCGGTGGTCGGGATCATCCTGGCCACCATCTGGGGCACGCTGATCGGCATCGGCCGCACCTCGCGCAACTGGCTGGTGGCGCGGTTGACGGCGATCTATGTCGAGACGCTGCGCGACATCCCGGTGCTGCTGCAGCTGCTGTTCTGGTACACCCTGCTGCAGGGGCTGCCGGCGCCGCGCCAAGCGATGCGCCTGGGCAGCATCTTCCTGTCCAACCGCGGCATCAAGATCCCGGTTCTGGTCTGGAGCGGCGCCTATTCCTGGGCGGTGCTCGGCGGCGTGCTGGGCATCGGGCTGACGGTGGTTTGGGCCCGCTGGGCCAAGCGGCGGCGCGACGAGACCGGCTCGGCGCCGCCGGTCTGGCCGGTGGCGCTGGGGCTGATCATCGGCCTGCCGGTGCTTATCTGGGCGTTGCTCGGCGCACCGCATGTCGTCGATGCGCCGGCGCTGCACGGCTTCAACTTCGTCGGCGGCGCCACCATCACCCCGGAATATGCCGCGCTGCTGCTCGGCCTGAGCATCTACACCGCCGCCTACATCGCCGAGATCGTCCGTTCGGGCATCCAGTCGGTGCCGCACGGCCAGTGGGAGGCGGCCGGCGCGCTCGGGCTGCGGCGCGGCACGGTGCTGCGCATGGTGGTGCTGCCGCAGGCGCTGCGCGTGATCATCCCGCCGATGACCAGCCAGTATCTCAACCTGACCAAGAACAGCTCGCTCGCCGTGGCGATCGGCTATCAGGACATCGTCTCGATCGCCAACACCACGCTGAACCAGACCGGACAGGCGATCGAGGGCATTGCCATCATCATGGCGGTCTACCTCGTCATCAGCCTGTCGATCAGCCTGTTCATGAACTGGTACAACGCCCGCATGGCGCTGGTGGAACGCTGAGCATGTCGATTGCGCTGTCCTCCGGCGCGACGCCGGCCCGCGAACGCCCGCCGCTCGGCACCACCGGGCCGGTCGGCTGGCTGCGCGCCAATCTGTTCGGCTCCTGGTGGTCCACGGCGTTGACGCTGGCGCTCGGCTACGTCGTCGTCCGGTTCCTCTGGGGCTTCATCGACTGGGCGCTGATCCGCGCCGTCTGGACGGTGCCGATGGGACCGCACGGGCCGGACGCAACGATCTGCCGGCAGATGAAGGGTGCCGGCGCCTGCTGGGCGGTGATCGGCGACAAATGGCGGTTCATCCTGTTCGGCCAGTACCCTTATAACGAGCAATGGCGGCCGGGCATCTGCGTGGCGCTGTTTATTGCCCTCTACGCCGCCTCCGCCAACCGCGCCTTCTGGCGGCGCGAGTTGCTGTATCTGTGGCTCGGCACGCTGGCGGTGATCTTTGCGCTGATGTGGGGCGGCTTCGGGCCATTGCAGTTCGTTCCCGACGACCAATGGGGCGGGCTGCCGATCACCCTCATTCTCGCCACGTTCGGCCTCGTCGCGGCGTTTCCGCTCGCCATCCTGGTCGCCCTCGGCCGCCGCTCGAAAGAGTTGCCGGTGGTGCGCATCCTGTGCGTGGTCTATGTCGAGCTGATCCGCGGCGTGCCGCTGATTTCGCTGCTGTTCATGGCCAGCGTGCTGTTCCCGCTGTTCATGCCGGAGGGGCTGAACCCGGACAAGCTGCTGCGCGCGCAGGTCGCCATCATCCTGTTCGCCGGCGCCTATCTGGCCGAAGTGGTGCGCGCCGGGCTGCAGGCGCTGCCGAAAGGTCAGAGCGAGGCGGCGGAGGCGCTCGGTCTGTCGTACTGGCGCAAGACGCGGCTGATCATCCTGCCGCAGGCGCTGCGGCTGGTCATTCCGCCGCTGGTCAACACCTTCATCGGCTTCTTCAAGGATACCTCGCTGGTGCTGATCATCGGCATCTATGACCTGCTGACGGCGGGCAAAGTGGCGCTGGCCGATCCGGCCTGGACCGGCTTCGCCGCGGAGGTCTATCTCGTGTTGGCGGCGATTTATTTCATGTTCTGCTTTGCCATGTCGCGCTACAGCCATGGGCTGGAACTGCGCCTCGCGGCAGCGCGCGGACGCTGAGGGGGCCACGCATGGACGAGACGCCGGCGATCCTGCTGGAGCAGGTCAACAAATGGTACGGCAGCATGCATGTGCTGCGCGACGTGTCGCTGAGTGTCGCGCAGGGCGAGCGGGTGGTGGTCTGCGGCCCGTCCGGCTCCGGCAAATCGACCATGATCCGCTGCATCAACCGGCTGGAGGAGCACCAGCAGGGCCGCATCGTCGTCGATGGCACCGAGTTGACCGACGATCTGCGGGCGTTGGATGCGATCCGCCGCGAGGTCGGCATGGTGTTCCAGTCGTTCAATCTGTTTCCGCACCTGACCATCTTGGAAAACTGCACCCTGGCGCCGATCCAGGTGCGCAAGATGAAGCGCGTCGAGGCGGAGGAGCTGGCGATGGAGTATCTGCGCCGGGTGCGCATCCCCGAACAGGCGAAGAAATATCCCGGCCAGCTCTCCGGCGGTCAGCAGCAGCGCGTCGCTATTGCCCGCGCCTTGTGCATGCGGCCAAAAATCATGCTGTTCGACGAGCCGACCTCGGCGCTCGACCCGGAGATGATCAAGGAAGTGCTCGACACCATGGTCGGCCTCGCCGAGACCGGCATGACGATGGTGTGCGTGACGCATGAGATGGGCTTTGCCCGTCAGGTGGCCAACCGCGTCGTCTTCATGGACCGCGGCGAGATCGTCGAGAGCGGCGAGCCGAACGCATTGTTCGAGAACCCGCAGACCGACCGGCTGAGGCTGTTTCTCAGCCAGATTTTGCGCGGCCACTGACCGGGCCGGCCGCCGCAACTCAGGCGGCGACGGCAAGACCCGACGGCAGCACCGCGCGCAGCGCCGCCACCAGCGCCTCCATCATCGCGTCGGTGTGCAGCGGCGTCGGCGTCAGACGCAGCCGTTCCTGGCCGACCGGCACGGTCGGATAGTTGATCGGGGTGGCATAAATGGCGAACTCGTCGAGCAGCCGCCGGCTCACCGTCCGGCACCGCTCCGCCTCGCCGACATGCACCGGCACGATATGGCTGGCCGAGGGCAGGATCGGCAGGCCGGCGGCGGCGAGCACGCGCTTGAGCCGCTCCGCCCGCTCGAACAGCGCGGCGCGGCGCGGCTGATCCTGGCGGACATGGCGCACCGAGGCGAGCGCCGCCGCCACCGTGGTCGGCGGCAGCGAGGTGGTGAAGATGAAGCCGGAAGCGGTGGAGCGCAGCCAGTCGATCAGTTCGGCGTCGCCGGCGAGATAGCCGCCATGGCAGCCGAAGCCCTTGGCCAGCGTGCCCTCGATCAGGTCGATGCGCCCCGCCACCCCGTCGCGCTCGGAAACCCCGCCACCGGTCGGGCCATACATGCCGACCGCGTGAACCTCATCCAGATAGGTCATGGCGCCGAACCGCTCGGCGAGGTCGCAGATGGCGGCGATCGGCGCGATGTCGGCGTCCATCGAATAGACGCTCTCGAAGGCGATCAGCTTCGGCGCCGCCTGCGGCGCCGCGGCCAGCCGCGCTTCGAGGTCGGCAAGGTCGTTATGGGCGAAAACATGCACCGTCGCCGGCGCGCCCTTGATCCCGGCGATCATCGAGGCGTGGTTCTTCTGGTCGGAGAACACATGCCAGTCGGGCAGCGCCCGCAGCATGGTCATCAGCCCGGCCTGATTGGCGACATAGCCGGAGGTGAACAGCAGGGCGGAAGGCTTGCCGTGCAGCGCCGCCAACTCGGCCTCCAGCGCGTCGTGCAGATCGCTGGTGCCGGCGATGTTGCGGGTGCCGCCGGCGCCGGCGCCGATCTCCACCGCCGCCGCCGCCGCCGCCGCCGTCACCACGGGATGCACGCCCATGCCGAGATAGTCGTTGGACGACCAGACGGTGATCGGGCGCGTGCCGAGCAAATAGACCGGAAAGGTCGCGGCGCGCTTGCGCAGCGGCGTGAACGAGCGGTAGCGGCCCTGGGCGCGGATGCGCTCAAGCTCGGCATGGGCGGCTTGGCGGAGCGGATGCATGGCGGTGGCGCTACTCCTGTCGTGATGGGGCGGGGAAGTCTCATCACCGCATGGCAGCGGCGATCAATGCGCGTAGAGCCGCACCTCGCGCGTCGGCGTGCCGGGATCGCCCTGCACGCCGATAGTGATATGGTCGGCCGAGATACGGTCGGCCTGCAAGGCATTGGCCACCATTTGTGCGTCCTCGGCGCCGTTGCGCAGGAAACTGTCCTGCACCGCCTTGCTGGCATTGGTCGGCACCGGGGTCATCACGTCGAAATGCACGTCCGGCTTGCGTGAGATGGCGGCGCGCACCGCATCGTCGATGGCCGGGCGCCAGTCGGCGTTGGGATCGCTCATCCGCAGGGTCAGCAGCGGCAGCGGCGGCAGGTCCGGCCGACTGACCGCCGACGGCGCCGGCGTCTCGGTGCGCTCGAAGGTACGCTGGTCGATCATCCGGCAGCCGGGCAACGCCAGCACGCAGGCCACCACGATCCAGGGTCGGTTCATGGCCGCGGACCCTCGCAGGAAGCAGGGCGCTTCGCAACCTGCCGCTGCACCATCACTCGGGCCGCAGCGCGGCGCGCAGTTCGGCCACCCCCTCTGGATCGGTGACGGCGGCGAGGCGCATGGCGGCGAGGCCCGCGAACAGCCGCAGCAGCGCGCGCCGGCGCGGCGGCGACAGCCGATGCTCGGGCGCCGCGCGCAGCAGGTCGGCGATGCCGGCGCCGGCGACGATCAGCCCGACATCGTCCGGCAGCAACTGCTGCGGAAAATCGTCATCGACGGCGAAATAGAGCGCGTCGGAGACCTCGCGGTACTCGTGCCATTTGCCGTCGGTCAGAAAGTCGCGGACGCCGGACTTCACCTCGATGCAGGCGAAGCCGCCATCCGGGCGCAGCGCCAGGATATCGGCCCGGCGTCCGTTGGGCAGCGCCACCTCATGCAGCGGCGCCCAGCCGAGCCGCAGGCAGAGCCGCGCCGTCGCCCGGCGGACGGCCAGGCTGCGCTGCGGCAAACTCGGATCATCCGACATCGCGTCTGCGGGATGCTATAGGCCCGCGGATCAGGCAGAAAGATGCGTCATGGACCATCGCTTCACCACGCCGCCGACCGCCGACGACATCGCCACTCTGGCCGAGCGTGCGCTCGCCGCCATCCCCGAGCGGCTGCGCCGGCATGTCCGCGATGTCGGCATCGCGGTCGAGGAACTGGCCGACGAGGCGACGCTCGACGCGCTCGGCATCGACAGCGCCTGGGACCTGACCGGGCTTTACCACGGCACGCCGCTCGGCCAGCAGAGCGTGGACGACGTGGCGCGGCCACCGAACCTGATTTTCCTCTACCGGCAGGCGATCCTGCTGGAATGGGTGGAAGAGGGTGAGGATCTCTACCGGCTGGTGCGCAACGTGCTGATCCACGAGATCGCCCATCATTTCGGCTTCAGCGATGCCGACATCGCCGCGCTCGAAGAATAGCCCGGCGCGCGCATGCTGCATCTGATGAAACTCGCCGTCGGCATCGCCGACCTGCCGCATCTGGCCGCGGTGCAGGCGGAGCGGGCGCGCAGCGCTCCGCCGCTGCGCCACCTGACGCGCAACCATCCGCGCCGCGCCGCCGAGCTCATCGATGGCGGCTCGATCTACTGGGTGATTGGCGGCAACATGCTGGCACGCCAGCGCATTTTCGATATCCAGCCGGCCGACGAGGACGGCCGCACGGCGCTGCTGCTCGACCCGGTGCTGGTGGCACTGACCGGTCGGCCGACGCGGCCGTTCCAGGGCTGGCGCTATCTCGACCCGGCGGCGGCCCCGGCCGATCTGCCGCGCGGCGGCGTGGCGGCGGGCGAAGACGCCCTGCCCGCGGCGCTGCGGCGGGAATTGGCCGCGCTCGGCCTGCTGTAACAGCGTTCCGTTGTTGTTACGGAATAGCAGTTGCGAAATCGCGGAAGTTTGTTCATAGTTGTTTCAGGCATCTAGCCGCCGTTGCTGCAAAAGCCCCTCAACACCTTCTCTGCCGCGGAGCCATCCAAGTGTCCATCACCCGCCGCCTGCTGCTTGCCATCATCGGCATCACTCTGCCCGTCGCGCTGACCGCCGCCGGCGCTCACGCGGCGAGCGGGCCTGTCGTGCATCACCATCATCGCCACCACGCGACGCACAGCGTCAACGCCCGCACGCACCACCACAAGGCGCTGCACCACACCGCCGCGGCGCTTGGCCACTCGCGCAGCCAGGCCTGAGGCCCGACACACCAGACCAGCACGCCGCCGCGCGGCCGGACCGCGCGGCGGACGTTGCCATGTCAGCGCGAACGCCAGCGGCCTGACCGGGGCGGGATGGACCCGCTCGGCCGCATCGACTATCCGATGCGGCTGACGCGCTGCTGCTGATTGGTCCGTATGCTCCTGCCTCGCCTGTTCGCCGCCCTGGTCGGGCAGATGCGTCGCCACGCTCCGCTCGCGGTGGTGCTGGGCGTGCTGCTGGGTGCGGCGGCATCCTGGTATGGTGTGACGCATCTCGGTATTTCCACCAACACCGATGCGATGTTCGCCGCCACCCTGCCCTGGCGGCAGCGGCAGATCGCCTGGGACCGCGACTTCCCGCAGTCGCGCGACCAATTGGTCGGCGTCGTCGATGCAGCCGCGCCGGAGCAGGCGGAACAGACCGCCGCCGACCTCGCCGCCGCGCTGGCCGGCGACCCAGCGCATTTCATCAGTGTCACCCGCCCCGACGCCGATCCCTATCTGCAGCGCAACGGGTTGCTGTTCCTCGATCCGGCCGAACTGTCCGACCTGCTCGATCGTACCATCGACGCGCAGCCCTTCCTCGGCCAGCTCGTCGCCGACCCCTCGGCGCGCGGCCTGTTCGGCGCCCTCGCCCTGCTCGCCATCGGCGTCGAGCGCGGCCAGGCCGACCTTGCCGGTCTCGCCACGCCGCTGACGGCGTTCCACCATGCGCTGGCCGCCGCCGCCGCCGGCCACCCGACGCCGCTGTCGTGGGAGACGCTGCTCGCCGGCAAGGTGGCGGCGCAGGCCGGCCCCTATCGCTTCGTCCTGACCCAGCCGCGGCTCGATTTCGCCGCGCTGCAGCCGGGCGGAGTGGCCACCGCGGCGATGCGCGCCGACATCGCCGCCCTGCCGTTCGTGCGCGACGGCAGCGCCCATGTCCGCATCACCGGCCCGGTTGCCCTGGCCGACGAGGAGTTCGGCACCGTCGCCGAGGGCATGACCGCCGGCACGCTGGGCAGTCTGGCGCTGATCACCCTGTGGCTGGTGCTGGCGGTACACTCCTGGCGGCTGATCGTGCCGATCCTGGCGACGCTGCTGCTCGGGCTGGCGCTGACCCTCGGCTTCGCCGCGCTGGCGGTGGGCACGCTGAACCTCATTTCCGTCGCCTTCGCCATTCTGTTCGTCGGCATAGCGGTAGATTTCGCCATCCAGTTCAGTGTCCGCTTCCGCGACATGCTGTTCGCCGAGGGCACGCTGCCCGCCGCGCTCGACCGCACCGGGCGCGAGGTCGGGCCGGAGGTGCTGGTCGCCGCCGCCGCCACCGCCTGCGGTTTCCTCGCCTTCGTGCCGACCTCCTTCGCCGGCGTCGCCGAACTCGGGCTGATCGCCGGGGTCGGCATGATCATCGCGTTCGTCTGCACCCTGCTGTTTCTGCCGGCGGTGCTGGTGCTGTGCCGGCCGCGCCCGGAGCCCTCGCCGCCCGGCTTCCGCCGCGGCGACGCGGCCGAGGCGTGGCTTGGACGGATGCGCCGCAAGGTGTTGGCCGGGTTCGCCGCGCTGGCCCTGCTCGGCGCCGCGCTGCTGCCGGTGCTGCGCTTCGACAGCGATCCGCTGCATACCAAGAACCCGAATACCGAGGCGATGCGCACCCTCGCCGACCTGATGCAGTCGCCGCTGACCGCGCCCTACAGCATCGACATCCTGGCCCCGTCGCTGGCCGATGCCGATGCGCTGGCGGCGCGGCTCGGCAGGCTCAAATCGGTCGATCAGGTGCTCACCCTGTCCAGCTTCGTGCCGCAGGATCAGCCAGCCAAGCTGGCGCTGATCGCCGATGCCGCCAACATTCTCGGCGCCACGCTGACCCCGAGCACCCCGGCAGCGCCGGTGACACCGGACGATCTGCGGCTCGCCGCACGCACGTCTGGGGCGGAGATCGAGCGTGCCGCGGCAAAGCTCGCCGCCGACTCGCCGCTGCGGTTGATCGGCACCGACCTCGCGGCGCTGGCGGCAGCGCCCGACGCGGTGGTGATGGCGGCGAACGCGGCGCTAGTGCAATTCCTGCCGATGCAGCTCAACCGGCTGCGCACGGCGCTGGAGGCGCATCCGGTGACGCTCGCCGACGTGCCGCCCGCCATTGCCCGTGACTGGCGGCTGGCGGACGGACGCGCCCGCATTCAGGTCGTCGGCAGTGCAGCGACGCATGGCAGCGCCGGACTGCACGCGCTGGTGGCGGAGGTGCGCGCCATCGCCCCCGATGCCGGCGGCAGCGCGGTGACGATCGTGGCGACCGCCGCCACCGTCGTCGGCGCCTTCGGCGCCGCCGCGGTCTATGCGCTGCTGGCGATTGCCGTGATTCTGGCGCTGGCGCTGCGGCGGCTGGGCGATGTGGCGCTGGTGCTGGCGCCGCTGCTGCTGTCGTCGCTGCTGACCGCGCTGGTGGTCGGCGCCTTCGGCATCCGGCTCAACTTCGCCAACATCATCGCCCTGCCGCTGCTGCTGGGGGTGGGGGTGTCGTTCAACGTCTATTTCGTGATGAATTGGCGACGCGGCACGCGCCGCTTCCTGGGCAGCGCGACGGCGCGGGCGATCGTGTTTTCCGCCCTGACCACGTCGACCGCGTTCGGCTCGCTCGCCGTCTCGGGCCATCCCGGCACCGCCAGCATGGGCGTGCTGCTGCTGATCAGCCTCGGCTGCACCGTGGTCGCAACGCTGGTGTTCGAGCCGGCGCTGCTGCTGTCAGTCAGGGCAGCGCCGCCCGCACCCGAGGACTGAGCAGCGCCGCCAGCTCGGCCTGATGCTCATAGGTCGGCATCAGCGCGTCGAGCGGCGCATCCCGCCGCGTCGCCGGGTGAAAGTAGATTTCCGATGTGCCGTGCGGCAGGTTGCCGAGCACGCGCAGCACCCGCTCCTCGGTCATATGGCCGCTCCAGGCGATGCCGAAAACCGCGTCGTCGCTGGTCATGCCGGCGCGCCGCGCCTGCGCCCGCAGCACCCGGCACCAGGCATGCAGCAGCCGCCCGCCGAGGCCGGCCGAGCCGCCGCAGCGGCGGAGCACCCGCGGCGGCTCGGCCGGCACGCGGATATGGCGCAAGCCGAACTCCCGGCCGATGCGCAGCATCATCCGCCCGACCGTCGGATGAAGATGCATATGCCTGTGCGCGTCGGCATGGCTGAGCGGCAGCCCGGCGGCGGCGAAGGCCGAGAACTGGGCGCGGATTTCCGCCTCGAGCTGCCGCCGCACGCGGGCCGAGCTAACATAGCTCAGCGCAATATCCACCTGATCGGTGGGAAACCAGCCGCGGCGGTCGATCAGGTCCGGCACTTCCGGGCGCGGCAGCATCGGCGGCCCCTGCACCAGCGTCAGATGCAGGCCGACCTTGAGGTCCGGCAGCCGTTTTGCCCGCCGGATCGCGTCAGTTGCCGCGAAGCCGCCGACCATCAGGCTGGCATGCGTCAGCACGCCCTCGCGGTGGGCCCGTTCGACGGCCTCATTCACCGCTTCGGATATGCCGAAATCATCAGCGGTGAAGCGGATGCGGCCGTTGCTGTGAATCACGTTGCGGGGAAAGACGGGGCAATCTGCCGCTCGCGCAGGAACTGGAAGAACTCCACCCCCTCGCGCAGCCGGCGCTTCATCATCTGCGGGCTGCGCACCATTTCGCCGACGATGGCGGCGATCTTCGGCGCCCGGAAGTAGAACCGCTTGTAGAACGCCTCCACCGAGGAGAATATTTCGGTGTGCGCCAGATGCGGGTAATGCAGCGGCGCGATCTGGATGCCGTGTTCATCGACCAGCTCGGCATGGTCGGCATCCAGCCAGCCATTTTCCAGCGCCTGTTTATACAGGAAGGTGCCGGGATAGGGCGCGGCGAGCGATACCTGCAGGGTGTGCGGGTTTATCTCGATGGCAAACCTGATCGTCTCCTCGATGGTCGCGCGGGTCTCGCCGGGCAGGCCGAGGATGAAGGTGCCGTGGATTTTGATCCCCAGCTCATGGCAATCGCGGGTGAACTGCTTGGCCACCTCGATGCGCATGCCCTTTTTGATGTTGTGCAGGATCTGCTGGTTGCCGCTCTCATAGCCGACCAGCAGCAGCCGCAGCCCGTTGTCGCGCAACACCTTCAGCGTTTCGCGCGGGACATTGGCCTTGGCGTTGCAGCTCCATGGCACCCCGAGCTTGCCCAGCTCGCGGGCGATCGCCTCGGCGCGCGGCAGGTTGTCGGTGAAGGTGTCGTCGTCGAAGAAGAACTCGCGGACCTGCGGAAAATAGGATTTCGCCAGACGGATTTCCTCGGCGACATGCTGCGGCGAGCGCACCCGGTAGCGATGCCCGCCGACCGTCTGCGGCCACAGGCAAAAGGTGCAGCGGCTCTTGCAGCCGCGTCCGGTGTAGAGCGACAGGTAGGGATGCAGCAGATAGCCGATGAAGTAATCCTCGATCCGCAAGTCGCGCTTATAGACTTCGGTGACGAAGGGCAGGCTGTCCATGTCTTCGATCACCGCGCGGTCGCGGTTATGCACGATGGCGCCGTCGCGGCCGCGCCAGGAGATGCCGTCGATCGCAGAAAAATCCCGACCCTCGGCAACTTCCTTGATGGTGAAGTCGAACTCGTTGCGCGCCACGAAGTCGATCGGCGCGCCCTGGGTCAGGCTTTCCTGCGGCTGCACCGCCACCTTGGCGCCGACGAAACCAATCTTCAGCGCCGGATTGGCGTCCTTGAGCGCCCGCGCGACGCGCACATCGGCGGCGAAGGAGGGGGTCGAGGTGTGAATGACGCACAGCTCATAGCCGCGCACCTGCGCCAGGATCGGGTCCAGCGCGGTACGGCTCGGCGGCGCGTCGATCAACTTGCTTCCAGGCACCAGGGCGGCGGGCTGCGCCAGCCAGGTCGGGTACCAGAAACTCTTGATCTCGCGCTTGGCCTGATAGCGCGAACCGGCGCCGCCATCGAACCCGTCGAAGGACGGCGGTTGGAGAAACAGCGTCTTCATCATCAGCGTCCGACCCCAACCTGCTCTACCGCGCCAACCCGCCCGGCCCGCATGATCTGCCCGCGCCACTCGACGCGGTTGCCGCCATGTGCGGCCAGTACCAGAACCAACGACATGAGATCGCGCCACGGCAATTCCCAGGGCGCCACCGTCTCGGCGATCCCGAGAGCCCGGTCGATGCCGCGCGCCGCCACGGCCCGCCCGACCCATGCCCCCAGCAGCAGCGCCAGGGCGAACGGCTCAAATCCGCCAAACAGCAGGGCCAGTACGCCCCAGGCCAGGGGATATTGCACCGCAGATGCGATAAACGCCAGCGGCGACAGCGCCCGGATGGTGCGCGCCCAGCGCAGTTCATGGCGGAACAAGGCGGCAAGCGACGCCTCGGGCACCGTCGTCGCCGGCACCGTCGTCGCCAGCCCGATGCCGAGGCCAAGGGCGCGCACCCGCTGGCCCATGACATTGTCATCGGCCAGTTCATCGCGCAGCGTCGCGAAGCCGCCGATCGCCACCAGCGTCTCGCGGCGCAGCGCCAGCGTCGCCCCCAGCGCGTCCTGCCGGCCGAGCGCGCGCGCCAGCAGGGCGCCGGGCAGAAACCCGTGGGTGATGCCGCTGGCGCCGAGCCGCCCGGTCATGCCCGGATGCGCCGGCAGCCCGGTGTACAGCGTCGTCGCCAGACCGATGCCCGGCTCCGCCAGCGCGGCGGCGACATGGCGCAGATAATCGGGCGCCGCATGCACGTCGCTGTCGGCCACCACCAGCACGTCGTGGCGCGCCGCCGGCAGCATGTTCATCAGATTGGCAACCTTGCGGTTGGACCCGGGGGCGGTGTCATCGACCACCACCGCGATGTCGCACGCGGGAAACCGCGCCCGCACCCGCGCCACCGCGGCCAGCGCCGGGTCGGCCGGGTCCTGCACCCCGAACACCACCTGGAAATGCGGATAATCCTGGCCACACAGGCTTTCCAGCGCGGTGTCGAGCAGCGGCTCGGCGCCATAGAGCGGTTTGAGCACGCTGACCGCCGGCCAGACCGCCATCGCCCGCACCCGACGTGCCGCGGCGAAGCGCCGGACCAGCCACCACCCGGCCAACGCCTGCAGCAGTCCCAACACGGTCAGCACGGCGGCCAGCGTGGCGATCCAGGTCAGGACTTCCCCCCGGCCTCAAGGCTCGCCACCTTGCGCCTGAGCGAGTCGATCAGCGGCGCCGCTGAGCCGCCGCGCAGCAGGGCGCGAAAATCCGACCGTTGCACCGCCACCCGGCTGATCGAGCCGTCGAACAGAATATCGACGATCCGCCAGCCCGCGGTGCCCTCGCGCACCTGATAGTCGATCCGCGTCGCGTCGCCGGATCTCGGCACGATCTGCGTCGCCACCACCCGGTCGGCGCCGACGGCGCGCGTCTGCGGCAGAATGTCGAAACGCTGGCCGTCGAAACCGTCGAAATTGGCGGCGTAGCTGGCCACCGTATAGCGAATGAAAACGTCGAGCAGCGTCGCCTGCTGGTCCGCCGGCAGCGCGGCAAAGCGCGGCCCGACCGACACCTGCAAGATCTGCCGCAGATCAAACGCCTGCTCGATCACCGGCCGGAGCAGCGCCGCACGCGCGGCAAACCCGGCTGGCCCGAGCCGCATCGCCGCCAGCAGCGCGGCGTCGAGTTGCGCCACCGGAGCTTCCGGCCCGGTTGCCGCCGGAGCCGGGGCGGCGGCCGCGGCGAGCAGGGCAAGCAGCAGGTAGCGACGCTTCATTGTCGCCGCGCCACTACGAAGTCGGCGAGCGCGCGCAGCACCTCCGCCGGCGCGCCGAAACTGTCGAGATGTTGCGCCGCCTGGGCGGCCAGCATTGCCGCCTGCGCCCGTGCCCGCTCGGCCCCGAGCATGCCGACCAGCGTGGCCTTGCCGGCGGCGGCGTCCTTGCCCGCGGTCTTGCCGGTCTCCTCGGTGGTGCCGGTGGCGTCGAGCAGATCATCGGCGATCTGGAAAGCCGCGCCGAGGTCACGCCCATAGGCGGCCAGCGCATGCCGCTGCGGCGCCGGCGCACGGCCGAGAATGGCACCGGCCTCGGCGCTGAACTGAATGAGCCGCCCGGTCTTCAGCGCCTGCAGCCGGATCACCTGCTCCAGCGTCAGCGTCCGCCCCTCCGCCAGCATGTCGATCATCTGCCCGCCCGCCATGCCGCGCGCCCCGGACGCGAGGCCCAACCCCACCACCAGCTCGCAGCGCGCCTCCGGGTTCGAATGCGTGTCCGGCTCGGCCAGCACCTCGAAGGCGCGGGCCTGCAATGCGTCCCCGGCGAGGATCGCGGTGGCTTCGTCAAACGCCTTGTGGGTGCTCGGCTTGCCGCGCCGCAGATCGTCATTGTCCATCGCCGGCAGATCGTCGTGCACCAGGGAATAGGCGTGCAGCATTTCAAGCGCCGCACCGACCCGCGCGGCGCAACGCCGATCGACCCGAAACAGCGCGGCGGACTCCAGCACCAGGAAGGCCCGCAGCCGCTTGCCGCCGCCGAGCGTGGCGTAGCGCATCGCCTCCGACAGCCGCGCCTCAATCCCGTCGGGCATCGGCAGCAGATCGTTCAACGCCTCGGCCACGTCCGCCGCGGCGGCGGCCATCGCCTCCGCCAGCGCCTGACCCGCCGCTGTCACGTTCACGTCAGAAGCCATGCGATGCGATCCCCGGTCCGGCAGAGCGGCGCGGACCCTACCCGAAGCGTGGGATTCCTGCCATATGCGTCCGGCCCGGACAGGTCGGGGGATTGTTTGCCGCCCGGGCGGCGTCATATCGCAGCGTAGGTTCGGCGCGCGAAACAGACGGGAGTGGTGCATGCTTCGGGTGGTCCTGGCACAACCGAGGGGATTTTGCGCGGGCGTCGAGCGCGCCATTGAAATCGTCGAGCGGGCGCTGCGTAAATATGGTCCGCCAATTTATGTTCGCCACGAAATTGTCCATAACCGCCATGTGGTCGAGGATTTGCGCCGCCGCGGGGCGGTGTTCGTCGATGATCTGGCGGAAATCCCGCCCGGCGCGATGACCGTGTTCAGCGCCCACGGCGTCGCCCGGCGGGTCGAAGAGATGGCGCGCGAACGTGCCCTGCCGGTGATCGACGCGACCTGCCCGCTGGTCGCCAAGGTCCATAACGAAGGCCGCCGCTACGCCGGGCAGGGGCGCGAGGTGGTGCTGGTCGGCCATGCCGGCCACGCCGAGGTGGAGGGCACGATCGGCCAGATCGATGGCATTGTGCATCTGGTCCAGACGGTGGCCGACGTGGCGGCGCTGACCCCCGGCACGCCCGAGCGCATGGCCTATATTACCCAGACGACACTCTCGGTCGATGACACACGCCACATTATCGCCGCCCTCAAGCAGCGCTTTCCCGGCATCGTCGGCCCCGATGTGCGCGACATTTGCTATGCCACGCAGAACCGTCAGCAGGCGGTGCGCGAGCTGGCCGAGGCGGTGGATGTCATCCTCGTCGTCGGCAGCCGCAACAGTTCCAACAGCAACCGGCTGTGCGAAATCGGCAGCGATCTCGGCACGCCGAGCTATCTGATCGACGATGCCGAGGCGTTGCGCCCGGAATGGTTCATCGGCGCCCGCCGGGTCGGACTGACCGCCGGCGCCTCGGCGCCCGAGACGCTGGTGCAGGGCGTCATCGACGGGCTGCGCCGCTTCGCCGAGGTCGAGGTGGCATCGCTGCCCGGCGTCGCCGAGGATGTGCGGTTCCGCTTTCCCGCCGAAGTGGCCGAAGTGGCCTGATCGACCCCGCTTTTAAGGACAGGACATGTCGGTTCCGCTCAATCAGGCCCTCCGCGTCGGCGCCTATGTCGTCAAGCAGCATCTCATCGGCCGCAAGCGCTATCCGCTGGTGCTGATGCTGGAGCCGCTGTTCCGCTGCAACCTCGCCTGCTCGGGCTGCGGCAAGATCGACTATCCGGCGGAAATCCTCAACCAGCGGCTGTCGCTCGAACAATGCCTGGAGGCGGTGGATGAATGCGGCGCCCCGGTGGTCGCCATCGCCGGCGGCGAGCCGCTGCTGCACAAGGAGCTGCCGCAGATCGTCGAGGCGATCCTCAAGCGCGGCAAGTTCATCTATCTCTGCACCAATGCGCTGCTGCTGGAAAAGAAGCTTTCCCAGTACCAGCCGCACCGCAACTTCGCCTGGGACGTGCATCTCGACGGCGACAAGGACATGCACGACCGCGCGGTCAGCCAGGGCGGCGTCTATGAGCGTGCCGTTTCCGCCCTCAAGGCGGCCAAGGCGGCGGGCTTCCGGGTCTGCATCAACACGACGCTGTTCGACGGTGCCGACCCGGCGCGGGTCGCCGGCTTCCTCGACGACGTCACCGCGATCGGGCTGGACGGGGTGATGATCTCGCCCGGCTATGCCTATGAGCGCGCTCCCGACCGGGCGCATTTCCTCAATCGCCGCAAGTCGAAGGAGCTGTTCCGCGACATTTTCCGCCGCGGCCGCGGCCGCGGCTGGAAGTTCAACCAGTCGGCGCTGTTCCTCGACTTCCTGGCCGGCAATGAACGCTATTCCTGCACCCCCTGGGGCAAGCCGACGCGCAACGTGTTCGGCTGGCAGCGGCCCTGCTACCTGCTCGGCGAGGGCTATGCCAAGAGCTTCGCCGAGCTGATGGAAACCACCGACTGGGACCGCTACGGCACCGGCAATTACGAGAAATGCGCCGACTGCATGGTGCACAGCGGCTATGAGGCGACGGCGGTGGTCGATGCGGTGCGCAAGCCGTGGAAGATCGCCGCGGCGGCGTGGCGCGGCCCGCGCACCGAGGGACCGATGGCGCCGGAAATCCCGCTCGACCGGCAGCGCCCGGCCGAGTACGTGTTCAGCCGCCATGTCCAGGACGTGATGGAGGGGCTACGCCACCGGCCGCCGGTCGCGGCGGAGAATGTCGCCGACGCGGCGGAGTAGCGCCGCCCGCGCCGCGGCGGCGTGACGCGCCAGCGCGATCAGCGCCGGAAGCTGACCCGGCCGCGCCAGCAGCGATGCGGCGACGCGGCCGGGACGCATCCGCCCCGCGGCGTCGAGCGCATCGAACGCCAGCGGCGGCAGGTCGAACCCGGCCGGGTCGCAGACCGCGCGCAGCACCGCAAACGCCAGCCCGTGCCGAGCGGCGACCGCGGCAACGGCGCCGCTCTCCAGATCGACGCCGGCGGCGCCGGTGGCGGCGAACAGCTCCTGCTTCTCGGCGCGCGTCGCCACGATGCGGTCGGCAGCGGCCAGGCTGTCGGCGGACCAGCCGCCGAGCCGCGCCGACAGGGCGGCATCGGTCGGCACCTCGCCGACCCGCCGCGGCACCAGCAGCGTTCCGGCCGGGCAGGCCGGATCAAGGCCGCCGCACAGTCCGAAACTGACCAGCGCCGTCACCCCCTGCTCCGCCAGCCGCTCGGCCGCCGCCGCCGCGCCCGCCGCCGTGCCGCCGCCCGCGGCAACGACCCCGAGCGGCGCGGCGAGGCGTGCCTCGGCCCGCAGCCCGGTAACGACCCCGATCACCTCGGCGCGCACGCCATTCCCCCGTCCGCCCCCGATTGCCCCGCCGCCGCGGACTCGATAGGCAGACTTAGCCACCCCACCGGAGACGCGCCATGGATACCGGGATCGACGGCCGCCGCGCCCTCGTCTGCGCCGCCAGCAAGGGCCTCGGCCGCGCCTGTGCGATGGCGCTGGCGCGCGAGGGCGTCGCCGTCACCATCACCGCGCGCGGCGCAGCGGCGCTCGAACAGACCGCCGCCGAGATCCGCACCGCAACCGGCGCCAGCGTCACCACCGTCGTCGGCGACATCACCACCGAGGCCGGCCGTGCCGCGGCTCTCGCCGCCTGCCCCGACCCCGACATCCTGGTCAACAATGCCGGCGGCCCGCCGCCCGGCGATTTTCGTGCCTGGGAGCGCGAGGACTGGCTGCGCGCGCTCGATGCCAACATGCTGACACCGATCTTCCTTATTCGCGCGGTGGTGGACGGCATGGCGGCGCGGCGCTTCGGGCGCATCGTCAACATCACCTCCGCCGCCGTGCTGTCGCCGATCCCCACGCTCGGGCTGAGCAACGGCGCCCGCGCCGGCCTCACCGGCTTCGTCGCCGGCCTCGCCCGCCAGGTGGCGCGTCACAACGTCACCCTCAACAACCTGCTGCCCGGCCCCTTCGCCACCGACCGGCTGCGCAGCAACGCCGCCGCCGAGGCGGCCCGGTCCGGGCGCGATGTCGAGGCGGTGATCGCCGCCCGTGCCGCCGCGGTTCCCGCCGGGCGCAACGGCGACCCCGCCGAATTCGGTGCCGCCTGCGCCTTCCTGTGCAGCGCCCAGGCCGGGTTCATCGTCGGCCAGAATCTCCTGCTCGACGGCGGCAGCTTCAACGCCAGTTTCGCCTGAGCATGCTGACCCGCCGCGCACTGGCCGGCGTTGCGGCGGCCTCGCTGCTGGTGCCGGCGGCGCGGGCGCAAAAGGCCGCCGACACGCTGCGCATCACTTGGCGCGACGCCATCCCCGACCTCGATCCCTACCGCAACCAGCTCCGCACCGGCTTCATCATCGCCCATCACGTCTGGGACTGCCTGCTCGACCGCGACCCGGAGACGTTCCAGCTTCGCCCGCTGCTCGCCACCGCGTGGCGGCAGGAGAGCGATACCGCGTGGCGCTTCACCCTGCGCCCGGACGTGCTGTTTCACGACGGCTCGCCGTGCACCGCCGATGACGTGGTCTATACCGTCGAGACGATCCGCGCCGGCACCGGCATCGTCGTCCCCGGCCTCTTTGCCTGGCTGGCCGGTGCCGAGGCGGTGGATGCGGTGACGGTGCGCATCAGCCTCGGCGCGCCATTCCCGGCGGTGCTCGAATATCTCGCCATGGTCATGCCGATCCTGCCGCGGGCGTATCGCGAGCGGATCGGCGCCGATGCGTTTGGCCGCGCCCCGGTCGGCACCGGCCCCTATCGCATGGCGGCGACGCAGCCCGCGGACGGCATCCTGCTCGACCGCTTCGACGGGTATTTCCCCGACAGTCCGAAGGGACGGCCAAACATCGCCCATCTCGCCATCCGCGAGGTCGGCGATGCCATGAGCGAATACGCCGACCTGCTGGCCGACCGCGCCGACTGGATCTGGCAGCTCAGCTCGGACGAATACGCCGCCATCGCCCAGGCGCCGGGTCTCGTCGCGCTGCACGGCGAGTCGATGCGGCTCGGCTATCTGTCGCTCGACGCCGCCGGGCGCAGCGGGCTGAGTTCGCCGCTGACCGATCTGCGGGTGCGTCAGGCGATCTGCCATGCCATCGACCGCACCGCCATCGCCCAACACCTGCCCGGCGTCGCCGGCCGGGTGCCGGACGCGCCCTGTTTCCCGACCCAGTTCGGCTGCGACGCCGCCGCCGCCACCCGCTACCCCTACGATCCGGCCCGCGCCCGCGCGCTGCTGGCCGATGCCGGGTTCGCCGACGGCTTTACCACCGAGATCGTCTCCTATGTCCTGCCGGAAGACGGGACCGCGGTGCGCACCTATCTGCAGGCGGTCGGCATCAGCGCCGAGCTGACCCAGCTTCCCACCGCCGAAGCACTGGCGCGCGCCGAGGCCGGCACGACGCCGCTGTTTCTTGGCACCTGGGGCAGCTATTCGATCAATGACGTGGCGGCGTTCCTGCCGCAGTTCTTCGGTGGCGGCCCGCTCGACGACGCGCATCTGCCGGAACTCGAATCGCTGGTCGGCCAAGCGGGGCGCAGCGGCGACGCCGACCAGCGCCGCGGCCTCTATGGCCAAGCCATCCGCATCATCACAGCACAGGCATTGTGGCTGCCGCTGCACACCTACGCCACCACCTATGGCATCGTGCGCGGCCTTGCCTTCCGCCCCTACCCCGATGAATTGCCAAGATTCTATCTGACAAACTGGAAATAGGCCGGAGCGCCGGGGGTGACGCACCGCCCCCCGCATGGTAGGCGTGGCTGATGCGCACGATTTCGTTGGCTTTCGTGCTCGTGATTGTCCTGGCGACACCGGCCCTGGCCGGCGGCGGTTGCGCCACCATGATGATGCCGGCAATCAGCCTCAAGCAGGTCTCGCGCGGCTTCGGACCGATTGGGCCGCATGGCTTCCACAGCGGACTCGATCTGACCGCGCCCTATGGCTCGGCGGTGCGGGCGGCGCTCGGCGGAGAGGTGGCGTTCATCGGCAGCTATTTCGGCTATGGCAATATCGTCGATCTGCGCCATGGCGATGGAATGACGACGCGCTATGCGCATCTGTCGGCCTTCGCCCCCGGCCTGCGCGTCGGCCAGCGGGTGGCGACGGGGGCACTGCTCGGCGCGGTTGGCACCAGCGGCCACGCGCACGGGCCGCATCTGCATTTCGAGGTTCGGATCGACGGTCAAGCGGTCGATCCCAAGCCGTTCCTGGCCCTCGCCCCGTGCCGCGCCGCCCCCGAGGCGATCGAAGAGGCGCAGGCACCGGCGGCCGAACCGGCAGTCGGGCCAGGGCACCACTGAGTCCTGGGCGGACGCCGGCCAGATCAGCCACCGATGGCTCGTCCGGCAATCAAGCCGGATGCAATCCCGCCGCCGCCCCGCCCACCGTAAGGGCGGGGGCGCAGGCAGGCGACGGCGGCCGATTCCCTGCACTGCAGCGACCGCGCGGTTGCGGTCGGTCCAGGCCTTGGCTATATCGCCCGACGCGCCGACGTAGCTCAGTGGTAGAGCAACTGATTCGTAATCAGTAGGTCCGGAGTTCGACCCTCCGCGTCGGCACCAGTCCCCATCTGCATCTTTCGTCAATCCGCCACAGGGCGCAGGGGCCTGACGGGCGGACGCGTATTCGCCAACTGCGGCCGGCGCGATCCCTGGCTTTCAGGACGCCAGATCGGCGACACATCCAAGGCAAATGGCATAGCCTGGGCGCGAAGCGGCGATGATCGAGGATCGGGACGATGGAGGCGATGGCGCTTGCCGTGGCGGAGGCGCGGGCCGCGGCCGGGCGTGGGGAGGTGCCGGTGGGGGCGGTGGTGCTCGGGCCGGACGGCGCGGTGCTGGCGCGCGCCGGCAACGCCACCGAGGCGGCGCGCGATGCCAGTGCGCATGCCGAATTGCTGGCGCTGCGCGCCGCGGCGCAGGCCACCGGGGCGCCGCGGCTGCCGGGCTGCGATCTGGTGGTGACGCTGGAACCCTGCCCGATGTGCGCCGCCGCGATCGGGCTGTTCCGCATCCGCCGACTGGTGTTCGGCGCCTATGACCCGAAGGGCGGCGGCGTCGAGCACGGGCCGCGGGTTTACGCGGCACCCGGCGCGCAGCATCGGCCGGAGGTGGTGGGCGGCGTGCGCGAAGCGGAGTGCGCTATGCTGCTGCGGACGTTCTTTGCCGCGCTGCGCGGATGAAGGCGCGGATCAGCGCCGGGTCTTTGACGCCGCGCTGGCGCTCGACACCGGACGAGACATCGACCGCCGCCGCCCCCGAGGCGGCGATGGCGGCGGCGACATTGTCGGGCGTCAGTCCGCCCGCCAGCAGCCAGGGGGCCGGCGCCGTCCAGCCGGCCAGCATCGCCCAGTCGATGGCCACCGCATTGCCGCCCGGCCGCGTCGCCCCCGGCGGCGGCTTGGCCTCGATCACCAGCCGGTCGGCCGCGGCGCGCGGCAGATCGGCCTGGGTGGCGACGCCGACCGCCTGCCAGACCGGCAGCCCGAAGCGGGCGCAGAGTGCGGCCACCCGGTCGATGTCGGCATAGACCTGCAGCGCGTCGAGCGGCAGGGCGGCGAGCACCGAACGGATGGCGGCATCGGACGGCGCGACAAACAGGCCGACCCGTGCCGGGCCACCCGGCACCGCGGCGGAGATGGCGGCGGCGGCCGATGGCGTCAGCGCCCGCGGCGACGGCGGGTAGAACACGAACCCGACCCAATCGGCCCCCGCCTCGGCCGCCGCCGCCAGCGCCGCCGTGTCGGTGATGCCGCAGATTTTGACCCCGATCATCCGGCGATCTCCGCCGCCAGCGCCGCCGCCGCCGCCGCCGGGTCGGCCGCCTGGGTGATCGGCCGGCCGACCACCAGCCAGTCCGCCCCGGCCTGCGCCGCCTGCCGCGCCGAGAGCGTGCGTGCCTGATCGTCGGCGGCGGCGCCCTGCGGGCGGATGCCGGGCACCACCAGCAGCGGCGCCGGGCCGAGCGCCGCGCGCAACGCCGCCACCTCGGTCGGCGCGCAGACCAGCCCGTCGGCGCCTGACGCCATCGCCATGTGCGCCAGCCGCACCACCTGCGCCGCCGTGCCGCCGGGCACGCCGGCGGCGGCCAGCGCCGCATCATCGAGACTGGTCAGCACCGTCACCGCCAGCAGCGCCGGCCGCTGCGCCCCGGCCGTCTCGGCGGCGGCGCGGGCGGCGCGCAGCATGGCGGCGCCGCCTGCCCCATGTAGCGTCAGCAGCCGCGGCGCCAGCGCCAGCACCGAGCGGACGGCGCCGGCCACCGTGTTCGGGATGTCGTGCAATTTCAGATCGAGGAACAGGTTGCGCGCGCCGACCGCGCGAACGCCGGCGGGGCCATTGGCGAGGAAAAACTCCAGGCCGAGCTTGACCATGCCGCAGGACCGCGCGACCGCCGCCGCCCAGGCCGCCGCCTGTGCGATGTCCGCCGTGTCAAGGGCCGCGATCAGCCCGGCCGGACGGGTCATGCCGCCGGAACGAGCGACCTGGAGGCTGACTGGGCGGCGGTCTGCCTCGTGGCGAGCTGGGCCTTCAGCTCGGCCACCTGGGCATCGAGCAGCCGTGCCGCATATTCCGCCCGCCGCGCCCGCCGCCGCGCCGCCAGCAGGCTGAACCACAGCACCAGCGCGCCGAGCACGAAGGCCACCGCCATCGCCCCCAGCATCGCCAGCGACAGCGGCAGGGTGAGCAGGAAATCGGTCGGCCAGAAGCCGAACGTGGTCATTGCCCGGTTCTGCGGCGACAGCGCGAACAGCACCAGGATCAGCAGCACCGGGGCGGCGAAGACGAGGCGCAGCATCAGGCCGGCACCCGCGCCGCCGCCGGGCGGGCCGGCGTCTGCCGGTTGACCCGCTCGCGCAGCTCTTTGCCGGCTTTGAAGAACGGCACCGCCTTTTCATCGACCGCAACCGCGACGCCGGTGCGCGGATTGCGCCCGGTGCGCGCGTCCCGCCGCTTGACGGTAAAGGCGCCGAAGCCGCGCAGCTCCACCCGTTCGCCGCGCGCCAGCGCCGCGGTGATCTCGTTGAAAATCGTCGCCACGATGGTCTCGACATCGCGGCCGAGCAGATGCGGGTTAGCCGCCGACAGCTCAGTAATCAGCTCCGATTTGGTCATCCGCCCTCCGCGCTACCCGCCGACCACTCCAGGCTGCCAAATGGCCAGCGCCCCGTCAATATTAAGTCCTTGGAAGCCAACAACTTTCATCAGCGGCCCGAGCGTCGCGCCGAGCGTCCGTTCGGCCAGCGTGCGGGTCTCGAGGCGCTGCACCGGCAGCGACTCGGCAACGCCATGCGCCGCCAGCCACGCCCGCGCCTCCGGCTCACCGCCGATGGCGTCGATCAGCCCGAGCTTGAGCGCCTGGCGCCCGGTATAGGGCCGGCCGTCGGCGAGCGCGCGGACCTGCGTTACGTCCATGTGGCGTCCGACGGCGACCATGCCGACGAATTGATCGTACATGTCCATCACCAGCCCCTGCAGCACCTCCCGCCCCTCGGGCGACAGAGGCGCGGTCAGGCTCGGCTGGTTCTTCAGCGGGCCCGAGACGATGGCCCCGGCGGTGACGCCGAGCCGCGACAGCAGGCCCGACACCTCGGCGGTTTCCAGCAGCACGCCGATCGACCCGGTCAGCGTCGCCTCACTGGCATAGATGCGGGCCGCCGGCACGGCGATCATGTAGCCGGCCGAGGCGGCGAGGCCGCGCATCACAGTGACGACGGGTTTCACCGCGGCGACGCGGGCAATGGCGTCGTGCAGGCTCTCGCCACCGGCGACGCTGCCGCCGGGACTGTCGATTTCCACCAGCAGGGCGCGCACGCTGGCATCCCCGGCCAGCGCGGCGATGCTGCGGGTCAGCCGCGGATCGTCGGTGATGATGCCGCTGACCACCAGCCGCGCGACATGCGGGCGCGCTCCGGCGCCGAGCCGCCCGAGCCCCAGCACGACCAGCAGCAGCACCGCCAGCACCGCCGCACCGCGCCAAAACAACAGGCGGCGCTTGAGGCGCCGCCTGTCGATCAGCAGATCAGTCTCCAGGCTCATCGCCCGCGCGACCGACCGGCGCTCAGCTATCCGTGGTCTGCTGATTGCGCCGGCGGATGGCGGCGCCGAGGATGTCGCCGAGCGAGGCGCCGCTGTCGGAGGTGCCGTATTCGGCGATCGCCTGCTTGTCCTCCTCGACCTCCTTGCCCTTGATGGTCAGCGACAGCTTGCGCGAGGCGCGATCGACGGCGACGATCTTGGCATCGACCTTTTCGCCGATGGCGAAGCGGTCGGGCCGCTGGTCGCCCTTGTCGCGGGCCAGCTCGGCGCGACGGATGAAGCCGCTGAGCACGTCATCGACCTTGACCTCGATACCGTTGTTCTGCACCGCGGTCACGACGCAGGTGACGATGTCGCCCTTGTGGACGCGATCGAGCACGCTGGCCGCCGGATCGTCCTGCAGCTGCTTGATGCCGAGGCTGATGCGCTCCTTCTCGACGTCGATGTCGAGCACCTTGGCGCGGACGTTCTGACCCTTTTCGTATTTGGCCATGACCAGCTCGCCCGGCTCGTCCCACGACAGGTCGGACATGTGGACCATGCCGTCGATGTCGGCCGACAGGCCGACGAACAGGCCGAATTCGGTGATGTTGCGGATTTCGCCCTCGACCACCGAGCCGATCGGATGATCGTCGTGGAACTGCTCCCACGGGTTGCGCTGCACCTGTTTGAGGCCGAGCGAGATGCGGCGCTTGCCGCTGTCCACGTCGAGCACCATCACCTCCACCTCCTGGCTGGTGGCGACGATCTTGCCCGGATGGACGTTCTTCTTCGTCCACGACATCTCCGAGACGTGGACCAGCCCCTCGACGCCCGGCTCCAGCTCGACGAAGGCGCCGTAGTCGGTGATGTTGGTGACGCGGCCGGAGTATTTGGCGCCCGGCGGGTATTTCGCGGTGACGCCCTCCCACGGATCGGCCTCAAGCTGCTTCATGCCGAGGCTGATGCGCTGGGTTTCCGGGTTGAAGCGGATCACCTGCACTTTGACCGCCTGGCCGATCTGCAGCGCCTCGCTCGGGTGATTGATGCGGCGCCACGCAATGTCGGTGACATGCAGCAGGCCATCGACGCCGCCGAGATCGACGAAGGCGCCGTAATCGGTGATGTTCTTGACCACGCCGTCGAGGATCATGCCTTCCTTGAGGCCCTGGATCAGCTCGCTGCGCTGCTCGGCGCGGGTCTCTTCCAGCACGGCGCGGCGGGAGACGACGATGTTGCCGCGGGCGCGGTCCATTTTCAGGATCTGGAACGGCTGGGGCGTGCCCATCAGCGGCCCGACATCGCGCACCGGGCGGATATCGACCTGCGAGCCGGGCAGGAAGGCGACCGCGCCGCCGAGATCGACGGTGAAGCCGCCCTTGACCCGGCCATAGATCGCGCCGGTGACGCGCTGGCTGGCCTCGAACGCCTTTTCCAGGTTGGTCCAGGCCTCCTCGCGCCGCGCCTTCTCGCGCGACAGCACGATCGAGCCGTCGCGGTCCTCATAGCGTTCGACGTACAATTCGATGACATCGCCGGGGGCGACGTCGGGGGCGGCGCCGGGCGGGCCGAACTCTTTCAGCGCGACGCGGCCCTCGCTCTTGAGGCCGACATCGACGATGGCGAATTCGTCGGTCAGACGGACGACCCGGCCACTGACCACCGACCCTTCAAAGCCGCTGTCGCGGCCGAGGGTCTCGTCGAGCAGGGCGGCAAAGTCTTCATGCACGGGTTTCGGTTGAAGCTGGGCGACGGCGCTGGCTGCCATGAGGATGATTTCGTCCTATCGGGTCGGCCGGGGCGCGAAGCCAAACCGGCCGCTGGAATGCGCGCTTGGATTAAGCACGACATGCCCGCGCCATCAGCGCAGGCCAGATTGAGCTTGATGACCGAGGCGGGCGGCAGTGACGCGACCGACCCAGGACGCCCGGCCCCGCCGCGCGCGGCGACATAGATGCGTAACCCCAGAGCGGAGTCAAGTGCCGCCGGGCAAGCAAACCGACCGCGCCCGGCCGGTCGCTGTGTGCGCTTGCGACCATGGCCCCCGCGGCCTGGGTCAGGCGCCTGAAGCTCAGCTTCGCGGCAGCGCGCGCAGGGTCGAAAGGTCGGCCAGCCACGCCGCAACACGTTTTCCGAGCGCGATGCCGGGGCGTTCGATGGCGATATGAGCCAGGGCCGATGCGCCGACCAGGGCCATGGCGGCCACCAGGACCACCGACCAATAGTGCAGCGGCGTTTGCAACGCATAGCGGCGGGCCGCCGGCACGGCGAATGCAACGAACAGAAATATGCCCTGCAACAGGTAGATGCCGAAGCTGCTCTCGCCGAGGCGCAGGGCGGCGCGGCTGGACAGCAGGCCAAAGCCGCTGGCACCCGCAGCGACGGCAAGAAACGCCGGCGCCATCAGCAGCACCGGTCCGACGGCATAGGCCGTGTTGGCGCCCAGCAGGACCGCCGCAAGCGAGGCGACAAACATCGCTGACAAAACGGCATCCGAGCCGCCGAGCCGTTTGAGCCGGGTCAGCGGCACGCTCGCGCAGCACATTCCGACGAAAAAATCCGCCCAGAACACCCACCATGCGCCCTGCTCGCGCATCGCCGCGATCAGGCACATCACCAGCCCGCCAAGGACGAAGATCAAACCCCACCTGGGCGACCGGGCGAACAGCGAAAGCGGCAGCAGCGCGAGATAAAACCGCCATTCGTAGCTCAGCGTCCACAGCACGCCGGCAAGCACGATGAAGGTCTGCCGATAGGCGTTGATGTCGGGTCCGGTGCCGTAAAAGCCGAGCAGGCACCAATGCAGCACTTCGCGCACCAGCCGGCCGGCGGGTTCGTGGGCGACGCCGCCCGAGGCGGCGGCGATGACCGCCAACATGGCGCCGATGGTCAGGAAATAGACCGGGCCGATCCGAAATATCCGCCCGACATACAACGCCCGCCAAGCCGGCCGCCCCTTGTCCGCCAGCAGTTTCCCCCAGAACAAATACCCGGTGAACATGAAAAACAGCGATACGCCGACCTGCCCCAACATGGTGTAGAACGAAGACGGCGGCACCGCCCATACGCCGGTGACAAGAAATTGGCGATACACCGCGGCATGATGGAAGACCACGCCGAGCGCCAGGAACCCGCGCAGGCCGTCGATGCTGCCGGCCCGGTTGGATCCTCGCGCCGCGCCGACATCAAGGTGGCTGAACACCGGCAGACGCACGACCAGCAGCAGCGCGGCCATGCAGAGCACATACCAGACCGGCGACCAGACATTCATGCCGCAGTGCCGGCGCTCCGTGCCAGCGCCGCCGGACGCAGCCGGGTGATCGCCACCTCGCCGCGCGGGGCGAGCGATTTCTGCACCGCGATCAGGTTCTTCTCGAAGCTGATATGGCCGATCTGGCGCGCCACGCGCAGCTTGTCGGGGTCGATGCCGCGGTCGCTCTCGAACTCGTCGAAGTTCACGTAGCGCGCCAGATCGGCGAACCAGCCGACGCAGGTGCGGGCGAACGCCGGATCGTCGATATGCACGCCGTCCCAGCCGCCAAACGTCCAGTAGGACGACATCACGTCCTCGACGACATAGACCCCGCCATCCACCAGCGCATCGAACAGGGTGAGGAAGGTGAAGATCTGATGCCGGCTGAGATGCGATCCGTCGTCGATGATCACGTCGAACGGCCCGTCCTGCCGCGCCAGCAGCGCGAGATCGGCGGCCGAGGACTGATCCACCTGACGGATGCGGGTGCCCGGCGTGGCAAGTCCCCGCTTGTCCTCCAGGTCGCAGCCGGTGATGCGGGCGAACGGGAAATAGGCCTGCCATGCGTTGAGCGACTGTCCGCCCAGCGCGAAGCCGTAGCCGCCAATGCCGATCTCCAGCAGGCGGATGCGCCGGTATTTCAGCCGCGTCAGGTATCTGCTGTAGAGATGGCCATATCGATGGCCGTTGATCTGATGCTTGTCGGACCCGGATTTCCGCAGGACATAGGACAGCGACAGCGGCAGCAGACAAACCAGCGTCGCGATGGCGACGTTGCGGCGGTACAGCCACACGTAATACCGCCGCCAGCCGGCCGCCTTGCGCGCCTCCGACAGCCTGTTCCAGCCGATCATGGCCTTGAATGCGGCCTTGAGGCCGCCTGTGCCGTTCATCGCGCGCACCCTCGCCGCTGCCACCGCCGCCGCCCGATGCCGGCCGCCCGGTCAGCTAGCATGGCGGCTCCGACACCGCCACGCAGCCGTTGCGACGGGCCGGCTACAGCGCCAGTTCCACACACACCGGCACATGGTCCGATCCCTGCGGCCAGTCGCGCGCGTCCTTGAGGATGGTGTGCGAGCGCAGCGCCCCGCGCAGATCGGGGCTGACCCAGACATGATCGAGCCGCCGGCCGCGGTCGGAGGCGCGCCAGTCGCGGTTGCGATACGACCACCATGTATAGAGCTTCTGGTCCTCCGGCACGAAATGGCGCAGCGCATCGACGAACTGCGCCCGCTGCCATGCCAGCAGCCCCTGCGTCTCGGCCGGCGTGTGGCTGACCACGTCGAGCAGTTGCCGGTGGCTCCAGACATCATTTTCGAGTGGTGCGATGTTGAGATCGCCGACCAATACGGTGCGGGTGAGCGGCGGGCGGGCGGCGAACCATGCCGACGCCTCGGCGACGAAATCGAGCTTGTGGGCATATTTCGGGTTGGCCGCCCGGTCGGCCACGTCGCCCCCGGCCGGGACGTAGAAATCATGCATCTCGACCGGCCCGGACGGCAGGTCGAGCAGCGCCGCGACGTGACGGCAATCGCCGCGGGCGCACCAGTCGGGCGCCGTGTCGATCGGCACGAGCGGCACCCGCGACAGGATGGCGACGCCGTTATAGCCCTTCATGCCGCGCCGCACGACATGCGGGTAGCCGAGCGCCGGCGGCCCCTCGGCGGGGAACAATTCGTCCGGCACCTTGGTTTCCTGCAGGCAGATCACCTCCGGGTCGAGGGCGGCGACGAGCCGCGACAGCAGCGGCAGGCGCAGTCGCAGCGAGTTGATGTTCCAGGTGGCGATGCGCAGGCGCTGGCTCATGCGCCGCTGCATGGCAAGCCCGCGCCACCACCGCAAGGGCAGGCTTGCGCCGGACGCGCGAAAACTTCATCACGGGCGGGCGCGGGAGGGGATGGTCGATGCGGTTTCTGGTGATGCTGGCGGCGTGTCTCGTGCTCTCCACCGCGGCCGGCGCCGCGGAACCAGTGCCGGTCGGGCTGGTGGCCATCCTCAGTGGCCCCAACGCCGCCTACGGCACCGCCATCCGCGCCGGGGCGGAACTGGCGCTGGCCGAGATCGACGCCGGCGGCGGGCCGAAGATCGCGTTGACCGTCGAGGATTCCGGCGGCACCAAGGACGGCGCCATCAACGCCGCGCGCAAGCTGATCGGGCGCGACCATGTCGCCGCCATCATCGGCCCGACGCTGTCCAACGAGATGTTCGCGATGGGGCCGGTGGCCAACGGGCGCGGCGTGCCGACCATCGGCACCTCGACCACCGCCGCCGGCATCACCGATATCGGCCCGTTCATCTTCCGCACCGCGCTGCCCGAGGCCGACGTGATCCCGGTGACGATGGCTCGCGCCGTCGCCCGCGGGGTCAAGACCATCGCCCTGCTCTATGCGTCGGACGACGCCTTCTCCAAGTCCGGCTTCGACACCATGCGGGCGGCGGCGGAGCAGGCCGGGCTGAAAATCCTGACGGTCGAAAGCTTCGCCAGCAAAGACACCGACTTCTCCGCCCAGCTCACCAAGATCAAGGCGCTGCAGCCGGACGCGGTGGGCATTTCCGCCCTCGTCGAGCCGGTCTCCGGGGTGCTGCTGCAGACGCGCCAGCTCGGCTTCGGGCCGCAGACGCTGTTCATCGGCGGCAACGGCGCCAACTCGCCGCGGCTCGGCCAGATCGCCGGCGCCGCAGCGGACGGGCTGATCGTCGGCAGCCCGTGGTTCGTCGCCAAGCCGGACCCGCTGAACCAGGCCTTCGTCGCCGCCTTTCACGCCCGCACCGGCCACGACCCGGACCAGTTCGCCGCCCAGGCCTACGACACGATGAAAATCCTCGACGAGGCGATCGCCCGCGCCGGCAGCGCCAGCCCCGGCGCGATCCGCGACGCGCTGCTGCGCACCGACCATCACGGCGTGATGGGGCCGTTCCGCTTCACCGATCATCGCGACCCCGCCTCCGCCGAGGGTGTGGTGGTGCTGGAGATGCATGGCGGCGCCTTCCGCGTCGCCGAGTAGTCCGATGCTGCCGCAGCAACTGGCCAACGGGCTGCTGCTCGGCGCCACTTATGCCCTGTTCGCGCTGGGTTTTACCCTGATGTTCGGGGTGCTGCGCGTCATCAACCTGACCTATGGGTTCTATTTCACCCTCGGCGCCTTTCTGGCGCTGTGGCTGACGCGGGCGGGCGTCGGGCTGGTGCTGGCGCTGCCGGCCGCGGCGGTCGGCAGCGGCCTCGTTGCCGTCGGCATCGATGCGCTGCTGCTGACCCGGCTGCGGCGGGCGCGGGCGGATGAGCTGTCGTATCTGATGGTGACGCTCGGCGCGGTGCTGGCGCTTTATGCCGGCATGGCGGCGCTGCTCGGCCCGGACATCCGCCGCCTGCCGCCGGGCACCATCGACGAGGCGGCGATCCTGCTCGGGCCGATCCGAGTGACGGCGGCGCAACTGCTGATCCTCGGCGCCTGTGCGGTGCTGGTGGCGGCGCTGGCGGCGCTGCTGCGGGCGACGCGGCTCGGCCTGGGTATCCGCGCGCTGGCCGAGAACCCGGATGCGGCGGCGCTGATGGGCATGGCGACCGGGCGTATGGCGGCGCTGGTCTCCTTCCTCTCCGGCGCGCTGGCCGGCGCCGCGGGGGTGCTGATCGGCCTCAACTTCAACGCCATCCATCCGTACATGGGCGAGAGCATGATGCTGCGCGGCTTCGTCGTGGTCATCGCCGGCGGCCTCGGCAGCGTCGCCGGCGCCATCATCGCCGGCCTCCTGCTCGGCATCATCGAGGTACTGACCGCCGGCTATCTCTCCTCCGGGCTGAAGGAGGCGGTGGCGTTCGCCATTCTCGTGCTGGTGCTGTGGACGCGACCGCAGGGCTTGTTCGGCCGCAGCGCGGCGGTGCGGGCGTGACCTTGCCGCCGTTTCTCGCCGATCTGATCTGGACCTACCAGAACGTCATCGTCGCGCTCGGGGTCAACGGGCTGCTGGCGCTGGCGATGTATGTGGTGCTGGCGGCGGGGCAGCTCTCGCTCGGACAGGCGGCGTTCATGGGGCTGGGGGCCTATTCCTCGGCGCTGCTCAGTCTGCGGCTGCAGCTGCCGTTCACCGCGGTGCTGCCGCTGTCGGTGGTGGCGCCGGTCGGCTTCGCCCTGCTGGTCGGCGGGCCGACGCTGCGGCTGTCGGGCGTCTATCTCGCCATCGCCACCATCGGTCTCGGCGAGGTGCTGCGCGCGGTCTATCTCAATGTCGATGTGCTGGGCGGCGCGCTCGGCCTGTCGGGCATCCCCGAGGCGGCGCCGATTTGGCTGATCTATCTGATCCTGGCGGTGGCGCTGCTGCTGCTGTGGCGGGTCGGGCGCAGCCATATCGGGCGGGCGATGGAGGCGATGCGGGTCGATGCGGCGGCGGCGGCGGCGATGGGCGTCGATGTCCGGCGCTACCGGCTCGGCGTGCTGCTGGCCTCGGCGGCGCTGGCCGGACTGGCCGGGGCGCTGTCGGCGCACGCCACCGACTTCATCGGGCCGAACGATTACGGGTTCGAGCCGGCGGTGACCATTCTGTCGTTCGCCCTGCTCGGCGGCATCGGCTCGCCGTTCGGGCCGGTGCTTGGCGCCTGGGTGCTGACCCTGTTGCCGGAGCTGTTGCGCGGCTTTGCCGATGTCCGTCTGGTGCTGAACGGCGTCGTCATCGTGCTGGCGGTGCTGTTCCTGCCGCGCGGGCTGCTGGCGTGGCGGATGCGGCGGATCGCGGCGTGAGCCTGCTGGCGCTGCGCCGACTGTCGCGGCACTACGCCGGCATCGCCGCCGTCGATCGCGTCGATCTCGATGTGCCGGGCGGCGGCGTGCATGCGCTGATCGGCCCGAACGGGGCAGGCAAGACGACGCTGTTCAACCTCATCTCCGGCCTCGTCGCGCCGAGCGCCGGGACCATCGTGCTCGACGGGACCGACGTGACCCGGCGCGGGCCGGAGGTGCGGGCGCGCCTCGGCATCGCCCGCACCTTCCAGAACATCCGCATCTTCGGCGCCATGACGGCGCTGGAAAACGTGCTGACCGGGCTGCATCCGCGCTTCGCCAGCGGCCTCGGCGCGGTGCTGGTGGGGCTGCGGCGGGTGCGGCGGGAGGAACGTCAGGCGCTGGACCGGGCGGGCGAGGCGCTGGCGCTGGTCGGGCTGCAGCGGCTGGCCGGCGCGCCGGCGGCGACGCTGTCCTATGGCGACGCGCGGCGGCTGGAGATTGCGCGCGCCATCGCCGGGGCGCCGCGCCTGCTGCTGCTCGACGAGCCGGCGGCAGGGATGAACCCGGCGGAGACGATGGCGCTGGCCGCGCTGGTGCGCCTGATCGCCCAGGCCGGCACCACGGTACTGCTGGTCGAGCACGACATGCGCTTCGTCATGGGGCTGGCCGACAGTGTGACGGTGCTGAATTTCGGCCGCTGCATCTTCCACGGCGCGGCAGAGGCGGCGCGGCGCGACCCGGCGGTGATCGAAGCCTATCTCGGGCGGCGCGGATGAGCGCGCTGGAGGTCGCCGGCCTCGCCGTCGCCTATGGCCGCACGGAGGCGCTGCGCGGCGTCGATTTCGCCCTGGCGTCGGGCGAGACGGTGTGTCTGCTCGGCGCCAACGGGGCCGGCAAGACGACGACGCTGCGCGCGCTGAGCGGGCAGGTCCGGCCGCGCGCCGGCAGCATTCGGCTGGACGGGACGGATCTGGCCGGCATGGCGCCGCACCGGGTGGTCGGGCGCGGCATGGTGCAGGTGCCGGAGGGGCGGCAAATTTTCGCCGCGCTGAGCGTCGCCGAGAACCTGACGATGGGCGGCTGGCGGCAGCGCGGCGGCGCCGCGGCGGCGCGGCGGCGCGACAGCGTGCTGGCCCGCTTCCCGCGCCTGCGCGAACGGTTGCGCCAGCCGGCCGGGTCGCTGTCGGGCGGCGAACAGCAGATGCTGGCGATCGGCCGGGCGCTGATGGCGGCGCCGCGGGTGCTGCTGCTGGACGAGCCGAGCATGGGGCTGGCGCCGCTGATGGTCGAGGAGATTTTCGCCATCATCGCCGCCCTGAAAGCCGACGACGTGACCATTCTGCTGGTCGAGCAGAACGCCCGCGCGGCGCTGGCGGTGGCGGACCGCGCCTATGTGCTGGCAGGCGGACGGATCACACTGTCCGGCCCGGCGTGGCAGGTGGCCGACGATCCGGGCGTGGTGGCGGCGTATCTGGGGGGATAGCGGCTCCCTGTTGCAGCTCGGCCGACAGAATCGTCGCCTCCTTGTTTACCTCCGTCCGGCGCCGCGGCTCAGCCGATCCGCGTCCGCACCGTGCCGACTCCCGCGATCTCGCCTTCCAGCAGATCGCCGCGACCGACGGCAGCCACCCCCTCCGGCGTGCCGGTGAAAATCAGGTCGCCGGGGGCGAGGCGGACGAAGCCCGACAGAAAGGCGATCGTCTCCGCCACGCTCCAGATCATCTGTGACAGGTCGGAGGATTGCCGCAGCGTGCCGTTGACGCGCAATGCGATCGTGCCGTGCGTCGGCTCGGGCAGGCGGGCGGCGGGGATCAGCGTGCCGATCGGGGCGGAATGATCGAAGCCCTTGGCCATGTCCCACGGCCGGCCGGCCTTCTTGGCCTCGCTCTGCAGATCGCGCCGCGTCATGTCCAGACCGGCGGCGTAGCCCCAGACATGGCCCAGCGCCTGCGCCACGGCAATATCGGCGCCGCCGGTGGCGATGGCCACGACCAGCTCCATCTCATGATGCAGATTGGCGGTCTGCGGCGGATAGGGCATGTCGGCGCCACCGGTCAGCACCGCATCGGCCGGCTTGGTGAAGAAGAACGGCGCCTCCCGCTCGGGATTGCCGCCCATCTCGCGCACATGCTCGGCGTAATTGCGGCCGACGCAGAAGATGCGCCGCACCGGGAAGGCGCCGCCGCCTTCGACCGGAATGGCGGGCGGGACGGGCGGGGCGATGACGAACTCGGCCATGAGGCGCTCCTCGGCTGCGCGGCGACGATACCGCGGCGCCGCGGCCGCGCAACCCGGCTTGCCCCGCCACCCGCCCTCGTGCGTAATCGCCCCGACACAGGGGGGGGAAACGGCGGTGATCGGAACACGCGCCTCGAAATCGCTTTATATCCAGGTGCTGATCGCCATCATCGCCGGCGTGCTGCTCGGGCATTTCTTCCCGCATATCGCGGTCGCCATGCAGCCGTTCGGCGACGGCTTCGTCAAACTGGTGCGCATGATGATCGCACCGATCATCTTCATCACCGTCGTGGTCGGCATCGGCAAGCTGACCGACACCGCCGAGGTCGGGCGGATCGGCCTCAAGGCCATCGTCTATTTCGAGTTGATGACCACCATCGCCATGCTGATCGGGCTGGCGGTGGGGCATATCGTCTCGCCCGGCGCCGGAATGAACGTCGCGCCCGCCTCGCTCGATGCGGCAGCGGTGGCGAAATACGCCAACGCGCCGCACCAGGGCGTCGCCAACTTCCTGCTCGCAATCATCCCCGACACCATCGTCGGCGCCTTTGCCAAGGGCGACATCCTGCCGGTGCTGTTCTTCGCCGTGCTGTTCGGCATCGGCGTCGCCAATATCGGCGCGCGCGGGCAGCAGATGCTGCATGTGCTGGAAGAGGCCAATGCCGCGCTGTTCGCCGTCATCGGCATCATCATGCGCGTCGCCCCGCTGGGCGCGTTCGGCGCGATGAGCTTCACCATCGGCAAATACGGCATCGGCTCGCTGGCGCAGCTCGGCATCTTGATGCTGTGCTTCTATGTCACCTGCGCGCTGTTCATCTTCGTCGTGATGGCGGCGGTGATGCGGCTGGCCGGGCTGCGGCTGTGGCCGCTGCTGCGCTACCTGCGCGAGGAGTTTTTCATCGTGCTCGGCACCAGTTCGTCGGAGGCGGCGCTGCCATCGCTGATGGCGAAGCTGGAGCAGATGGGCTGCGCGCGTCCGCTGGTCGGCCTCGTGGTGCCGCTCGGCTATGCGTTCAACCTCGACGGCACCTCGATCTATTTCACCATGGCGATCACCTTCATCGCCCAGGCGCTGAACATCCCGCTGAGCTGGGGGGATTACGCGCTGATCCTGACGGTGCTGCTGCTGACCAGCAAAGGGGCGGCAGCGGTGACCGGGGGCGGCTTCATCACCCTGGCGGCGACGCTGGCGACGCTGAACGGCAAGGTGCCGGTGGCGGGGATCGTGCTGGTGCTGGCGATCGACCGCTTCATGAGCGAGGCGCGGGCGATCACCAATCTGTTCGGCAACTCGGTGGCGACGGTGTTCGTGGCGTGGTGGGAAGGCCAGCTTGATGTCGCCACGGCGCGGCGGACGCTGGCCGGCGGCGGCGCCACGGCGGAGTAGCGGTTGGTGATCGGTGCCGGGCCAACGCCCCATTCCGGGCGTTGGTTGAACCGGCCTGCCGAATCTGGCGCGTGTGCTGCCGCTTGCCGCTTGGTCGCGGCGCGGCAACGCCGTCGCCAGAGGGCGGAGAACGGGGCGAGAGCCTAAACCGGGTCCCAACCGATCACGTCGCCGCTGCGGTCGAGCGGATAGAACGAGGCTTTTAGCGCCGGCATGCCATGTTCGGCGATCAATTCCGGCGTCCAGCCCTCGCCGCGGTGTACGCTGCGGATCGGCCTGGTGTGGCTGAACAGGAAAATCTCGTTCATGCGGGCGCTGAATATCTGCCCGTTCACCTCGCCCGCCGCGTCGGAGCCGAGATAGACCGCCAGCGGCGCGTTTTTGTCCGGCGTCATCTGCTCGATCCTGGCCAGCCGCGCCTTCGCCTCCGGCGTTTCGGCCGGGATGGAGGAGGTCATCCGGCTCCAGGCGAACGGGGCAATGCAGTTGGAGCGCACGTTGAAGCGCTGCATGTCGAGCGCGATCGACTTCGACAGGGCGACGATGCCGAGCTTGGCCGCCGAGTAATTGGCCTGCCCGACATTGCCGATCAGCCCGGAGGTACTGGTCATGTGGACATAGGCGCCGCTGTTCTGGGCACGGAAATGCCCGGCGGCGGCGCGGCTGACGAAGAAGCTGCCGTTGAGATGCACGTTGATGACGCTGGTCCAGTCCTCCGCCGTCATCTTGTGGAACATCACGTCGCGCAGGATGCCGGCATTGTTGACCACGATGTCGATGCGGCCGAAGCTGTCGATTGCCGCCTGCACGATGTGCTGGGCCGAAGTCCAGTCGCTGACGCTGTCGGTGTTGATGACGGCGCGCCCGCCGCGCTGCTCGATGATCTGCCGGGTCTGCTCCGCCGGTGTCGCCGAGCCGCCATGGCCGCTGAGTGATACGCCGATGTCGTTGATCACCACCGCAGCGCCGGCCAGCGCCATCGCCACCGCGATTTCCCGACCAATGCCGCCGCCGGCCCCGGTCACCACCGCTACCTTGCCGTCCAGCATGCCCGCTTGCGTCATGTTCGTCCCTCCCGCATGTACTGGATCAGTCGCGCGGCGCGCCGCCTGCGTCAATCGTCATCGCCGGGCGCCCAGGCCGAGCACCTCGCGGGCGATGATGCTGCGCTGAATCTCCGAGGTGCCGCCATAAATCGTCGTCGGCCGCGCCTGAATGAACAGTCCGGCGGGATGCAGCGCACGATTATCCTCCATCGGATCGAGCAGCCCGGCGTTTTCGCCGGCCACCTCCAGCATGGTCTCGGTGATGCGCTGAAACAGCTCGCTCTGGTTGATCTTCAGCAGCGAGACATCCGCCCCCAGAGTCTCGCCACGCCGCAGCCGTTCGGCGAACACTTCATACAGCGCCTTGTGGTCGGCCAGATCGAGCCGCAGCCGGGTGTAGCGGTCGCGGAATCCCGGATCTTCCGTCACCCCCATCGCCTCGCCCAGTTCGCGCAGCCGCGCCAGCGCATGGGCGGATTGCCTGGCCGAGCCGAGGAAGATGCGCTCAAAGCCAAGCAGCGCCTTGGCCATCGTCCAGCCTTTGTTGACCTCGCCGACGAGATTGCCCCGCGGCACGCGAACATCGTCGAAAAACACCTCGCAGAACTCGTCGTGCAATTCGAGATTGACAATCGGCCGCACGGTGATGCCGGGACTGTCCATCGGCACCAGCAGGAAGGAAATGCCCTCCTGCTTCTTCGCCGCCTTGTCGGTGCGCACCAGCAGAAAAATCCAGTTGGCGTCGGTCGCCATCGTGGTCCAGGTTTTCTGGCCGTTGACCACCCAGTGGTCGCCGTCGGCCACCGCCTCGGTGCGCAGACCGGCAAGGTCCGATCCGGCGCCCGGCTCGCTGTAGCCCTGGCACCAGACATGCGCGCCGGCGAGGATTTTCGGCAAAAAGAACGCGCGTTGTTCGGCCGTGCCGTAGCGGATCAGCAGCGGGCCGAGCAGCACGATGCCATGATCCGGCGCACGGGCGACGCCGAAGCGTTCATATTCATCAGTCAGCACCAGCAGCTTCGCCGCATTCAGCCCCATACCGCCATGCTCGCGCGGCCATGCCGGCGCCAGCCACCCTTTTGCCGACAGCGTCATGTACCAGGGTTTGATCGCCGGCCAGTGCAGGCGTCTCGGCGGATTGCGTAGCGCCGGCGGATAGTGCTCCTCCAGGAAGCGGCGCACTTCGCCGCGGAACTCGTCATCGCTCAACGCATTCCACTCAGTCACGGCGTTCTCCTCGCGGCGCGCAGTCCAGCCGCCTTTTGCCCCGGCGCGCGCGACGGCCGGGTCTTCGCGTCGTTGCGGCTGACCGCGCCGGTCACCGCCTGGGCAACCGGACCAGCCGAACTAATCCGGCGTGAAGCACGCCACCGGCGTCCCGTCCGCGCTCGGGCGGAACACCAGCCGAACCGGCTGGCCGATCCGCAGCGCATCGAAATCGCAGTCAACCAAATTGGTCATCAGCGTCGGCCCGCCGGCCAGCGCGACATAGGCGATGGCATAGTTCGGCGTCACCCGGCGCATGACGCTGTAACTGTAGATCGTGCCGCGTCCGTCATGCGCCTCCCAGGCGGTGGCGCCGAAGCAGAACGGGCACAGCGCGCGCGGGTACCAGTGGGTCCGGCCGCACTGGGTGCAGCGGCGCAGCAGGAAGCGGCCGGCGGCGGCGGCGGCGTAAAACGGTGCGCTCTCCGGCGTCTGTGGCGGCGCCGGCAGGCTGCGGTCGGTCATCGCCGTCACTCCCGTTCCAGGATCAGCGTTGCCGCGCCGTGCCGGCTGCCGAGCAGCCCGCCGGTACCGTGCGCCAGCGCCAGATCGCAGTGTTTCACCTGCACCGCCGGATGCGCCTCGCCGCGCAATTGCCGCACCGCCTCGATCACCTTGGTAATGCCGCCGCGGTTGGCCGGATGGTTGTTGCACAGGCCGCCGCCATCGGTGTTGAACGGCAGCCGGCCGACGCCGGAGATCAGGTTGCCGTCAGCGACGAAACGGCCGCCCTGCCCTTTGGCGCAGAAGCCGAGGTCTTCGATCTGCATCAGCACGGTGATGGTGAAACTGTCGTAGAGCGAGGCATATTTGATGTCGGCGGGCGTCAGCCCGGCCTCGGCGAAGGCGGCCGGGCCGGACCAGCGCGCCGCCGAATACGTCAGATCGACCGCGCCGCCATCCTGGCCCTTCATCGCCTCCCCGGCGCCGCGGACCTTGACCAGCGGGCGTGCCAGAGCGCGCGCCACCTCCGGCGCCACCACCACCAGCGCCCCGCCGCCATCGCTGACGACGCAGCAATCGAGCCGGTGCAGCGGGTCGGCGATGATCGGGCTGTCGAGCACGTCCTGCACCGTCACCACCTCGCGCAGCATGGCGTGCGGGTTGTGCTGCGCATGATGGCTCGCCGCCACCTTGATCCAGGCGAGCTGTTCGCTGGTGGTGCCGTACTCGTGCATGTGGCGCATCGCACACATGCCGTAGACGTTTGTCGTCACCGGGCCGAACGGCATCTCCCACGCCGCATCCGGCACGCCGCCGGCGGCCGGACGCGGCGCGGTGCCGCTGGAGCCTTCGCTGCGCGGCCGGCCGGCAAGCGTGATCAGCGCCACCCGGCATTTCCCCGCCGCGATCGCCGCCGCCGCATGCGCGACATGGGCGATGTAGGAACAGCCGCCGAGATCGGTGCTGTCGAGATGGCGCAGCCGCAGGTTCATGTAGTCGGCCATCGCCAACGGCCCCAGACCGGGCGCGTCGCCGGCGCAGAAATACCCGTCCACATCGTCCTTGGTCAGCCCGGCATCGGCCAGCGCCCCGGCGGCGCACTCGGCGTGCAACTGCGCCAGCGACAGGTCCGGCGCCTTGCGCGTCGGATGTTCCCAGGCGCCGGCGATATAGGCTTTGCCGTTGATGCTCATCGCCTCGCTTTCCCTCATCAGCCGCACTCTGCCACACTCCGCCTGACAGGAGGAACGCATGACCGAGGATTTGCTCGAACAGCACGCCGATGGCGTCGTCACGCTGACGATGAACCGAGCGGACCGGCTGAACGCCCTGTCCGACGCGATGGTCGCGGCGCTGGTCGAAGCGCTGCCGCGGCTTGGCGCCGACCCGGCGGTCGGCGCCATCATCCTCACCGGCGCCGGCCGCGGCTTCTGCGCCGGCGGCGATGTCAAGACCATGGCCGGCCGCCACGATGCCACGTTCGAACAGCGGCTGGAGGCGCTGCGCGCCATGCAGCTTGTGGCGCGGCTGCTCTACACCACGCCGAAAGTGATTATCGGCATGGTCAACGGGGTCGCCGCCGGCGCCGGCATGGCCATCGCGCTGGCCTGCGACCTGCGGCTCGCCGCCGCCTCTGCGCGCTTTGCCACCGCCTTCGGCGGCATCGGCTTTTCCGGCGATTTCGGCATCAACTGGTCGCTGACCCGCCTCGTCGGCGGCGCCCGCGCCCGCGAACTGATGTTTTTGGGCGAGATGCTGGACGCCGCGGCGGCTCTACGCCTCGGCCTGGTGACGCGCTGCGTGCCGGACGCCGATCTGCTGGCCGAGACCACCTCCCTGGCACGGCGCATCGCCGCCGGGCCGCGCGTCGCCTTCGGCTATATGAAGCGCAACCTCAACGCCGCCGCCACCGAGCCGCTGGATGCGGTGCTGGAGCTGGAAGCGATGCACCAGATCCGCGCCTCCTGCACCGAGGACCACCAAGAGGCGCGCACCGCCTTCGTCGAGAAGCGCCCGCCGGTGTTTCGGGGGCGCTGACATGTTCCTCCCCGATCTGCTGCGCGGCAAACGCATCCTGGTGACCGGCGGGGGCACCGGCCTCGGCAAGAGCATCGGGCGGCGGTATGCCGAGCTGGGCGCCGAGGTGATCATCTGCGGCCGCCGCGCCGGCGTGCTGGCGGCGACCGCCGACGAAATCGCGGCGGCGACCGGGCGGCCGGTGGCGCATCATGTCTGCGACGTGCGCGACGCCGCCGCGGTCGAGGCGATGATGGCCGCGGTGTGGCAGGACGGCCCGCTCGATGCGCTGATGAACAACGCCGCCGGCAATTTCATCGCCCGAACCGAACGGTTGTCGCCGCGCGCCTTCGATGCGGTGCTGAACATCGTGCTGCACGGCACCGCCTATTGCACCATGGCCGTCGGCCGCCGCTGGATCGAGGCTGGGCGCGGCGGCTTCATTCTCAGCGTCGGCACCACTGCGGCGTTTACCGGCGGTCCCTATACGGTGCCCTCCGCCGCGGCCAAGGCGGGCGTGCTGGCGATGATGCGCAGCCTCGCCGTCGAATGGGGACCCAAGGGCATCCGCACCGCCGTCGTCGCTCCCGGTCTGTTTCCAACCAAGGGCGCCTGGGACCGGCTCTATCCACAAAATGCCCAGCCGGAGCCGCAAGAGATGGGGGTGCCGTTGCGCCGCGTCGGCGTGCATGCGGAACTGGCCAATCTCTGCGCCTATCTGATGTCCGACCACGCCAGCTATATCAGCGGCGAGTGCATCGTCATCGACGGCGGACGCTGGATGCAGGGCGTCGGCGGCAACATCGCGCGCACGCTGGAGCGCTGGACCAACGACGACTGGGAGCGCTTCCGCCAGGGCGGCGGTTAATGCCCAGCGGGATATGCGAGGCGCCGGGCCGCCGGCCCGCGGCGCTCGCTATCGTGTTGCGGCGGCCGGTGGTGGCGACAGGCGCCGCGGCTCACTCGCCGGACAGTTCCCGCCGCCGCCGGTCCAGTTCCTCGCTGTAGCGCCGCAGCGCGTAGGCTTCGGTCAGCAGGCCGATGACCCGGCGGCTGTCCTTGCCATCGACCACCACCAGAGCGTCCGCCTCCGCCTGCTCGAACAGGCTGACCGCATCCTTGATCGTCATCTGCGGCAGCAGCATGTCGGCGGCGTAGTGCAGGATGTCGGTCAGCCGGGTGTTCTCGTCCATGTCCGGGGCATGCGCCTCCGGCACCAGCACGATCCCGGCATAGCGATCGGATCTGTCCAGCACCACCACGCGCGTCGCCGCGCCGAGCGGGAAGTCGCGGCGGAAGGCGGCGATCGTGGTGTCGGCCTGCACCGTGCGCAGTTCGCGGCGCATCATCCGCGCGACGGTCAGGTTGCGCATCCAGCCGATATCGACGGCGCTGCGGATCGCCTCGCCGCGCAGATGGAACCGCCACGTCGCAAAACTGTAGCCGAAGGTGCGCCGCACCGTTAGCGCCGACACCGCCGCCGCCATCACCACGGCAACCGTCAGCGGCAGGCTGCCGGTGCTCTCCAGCGCCAGGAACGCCATCGTCAGCGGCCCGCCGACGATGGCAACGGCCAGTGCGCTCATCCCCACCAGCGCGCCCACCACCGGCGGCACCGCCTGCGTCGTCGCGATCAGCGCCAGCGCCCCGGTGAACAGCTTGCCGAGCAGCGCGCCGAGGAACAGCGAGGCGAAGAACAGCCCGCCGCGGAACCCCGAACCGATCGAGATCGCCGAGGCCAGCGCCTTGAGCACGATCAGCAGCGTCAGATGGCGCAGCGTGTAGGGCGCATCCATCGTCACCTGCAGCGCGGCGTGGCCGGAGGACAGCACCTGCGGCGAGGCCAGCGCCAGTGCGGCGACGCACAGCCCGCCGATCGCCGGGCGCATCCAGGTCGGCACCCGGCTGCGGCGGAAGAAATCCTCGGTCAGCGTCACCCCGCGCATGATGGCGATGCCAACCAGCGCCGCCAGCATGCCGAGCGCCAGCACCGGCAGGTAATCGACCGCGGCGATGGCGGTCGGCAACTGGATGTCGAAGCCATACAGCTCCGGCGTCAGGATGCGCACCACCACTACGGCGACGATGGCGGCGCTGACCACCGGCGCCAGCGTCGCCAGGGAATAGGTGCCGATGACCAGCTCGTAGGCATAGAAGGCGCCGGTCAGCGGCGCGTTGAAGGCGGCAGCAATGGCGCCAGCGGCGCCGCACCCGACCAGCAGCCGCAAATCGTTGCGCCGCACCCGGAAGCTGCGGCCGAGCCGCGAGGCCACCGCCGAGCCGATCTGCGTATAGCCCGCCTCCAGCCCCACCGAGGCACCGACACCGTTCGACAGCATGGTCTGGGCGACGACGATCAGGCTGTCGGTGAGCGACATGCGCCCGCCATAGAGCGCGTTGGCCTCGATCGGGTCGATGGTGCGGCGTGGCCACCAGCGGGTCAGCGCGAAGCCCGACAGCCCCATCAGCACCCCGCCGACCAGCAGCGAGCCGGCGGTGCGCCAGGGATCGACGAACACCTGACCACTCAGCCGCTCGCCCGGTGCGACGCCATAGAGCAACTGGTGCATCGCCTGGGTGACGAGGCCCATCGCGGTGACACAGAGGCCGGCGGCAAGCCCGACCAGGCCGGCGAGCACGACCAGCCAGATTTCGTCGGTGCGGACCAGCGCGCGCAGCGTCTGCGGCGCATGCAGTACCCATTCGTTCAGCTTGCGGCGCGGGCGGGCGGGCGTGTCGGCGGGGTCGCGACCGGCGCCCGCCAGTCCCGTCAGCCGCTCCAGAACACTTCGGCGCCGCTTGCCGGTTGCCGCCGGCAAGGCGCCGCCCAAAAACCCCGCCATTCTGCACGTCCGAATCGAGATGGCGCCGCATGCGTCCAACACCGCTCGGCTAGCAGACCATCGCGGCATCAATGCGGCGGTTCGCGCCGGCGATCAATCGCACAGGCCTGGCATTTGCTCTTAACTCGACGTAACCGAAGCGCGGCGTGGCCGAGGGGTATCACCAGCCGGCGGATCCGGCAGCGGCCGGGCCGCCCGTCGCCGCGACGGGGGTGCCGGAACTGTGATCCCCTCTGAAAGGATCGTTAATATCGGTTTGATCGCCGGTGCGGCTTAATTCAGCCCAATAAAAAGCAATCCAGGGTTGTAACGCCATGAGCCTGACCGTCAGCTCCGGGCAGATCGTCTCTGCCACCAGTGCCTCGCCGTATATCGGCTCGGGCACGGTCGAAAACGGCGGATCATTGATCGTCGTCTCCGGCGGCGACATCAATTACGTCGTCGTGCAGGCGGGCGGCAGCGCGACGGTGCTGTCCGGTGGGCAGAGCTTTTTCACCACCGTCGATGGCGGCGGCGTGCTGACGATCTCCTCTGGCGGCGGGCCGTTCCTCAATCTGGACACGGTGGTTCTTGCCGGCGGCGTTGAACAGGTGCTGTTCAGCGGCACCGCGACATCGTCGTTCCTGTCCGGCGGGATCGAGCGGCTGGCGGCCGGCGCGGTCGCCTCGGCGGTCAGCGCCACCGCCGGCGGCACCCAGGTCGTCTCGCTCGGCGCCACCGCGATCGGCACCGAACTCGGCTCCGGCGGGATGTTGGAGGTGCTCAACGGCGGCACCGCCGTTGATACCAATTCGGCGCCGAACTTTGCCGGCCCGACCGGGGTGGCGGGATCGGCGGTGGTTTCCGCCGGCGGCAGCCTGTCGGCGACATCCGGGTCTTACGTCGAATCCGTCACCGTGCTGGCCGGCGGCAGCGTCAGCATCGCCGGCGGTGGGGCGATCAAGGACAGTGTTCTCGACGGGGTGACGCTGAGCCTTGGCTCGCGCGCGTTCGGCTTCAACAACACGCTGTCCGGCGGCGGCGAGACGATCACCTCGGGCGGCGGCGACAGTTTTTCGATCCTGCTGGCCGGCGCCACCGCCAGCGTGCTGGGCGGCAGCGCCAGCGACCTGACCCTGTCGGGCGCGACAATGACGGTGCTGTCCGGCGGCACCGTCGCGTCCACCCGAGTCTCCGCCGGCGGCCTGCTCATCGTCGGCACCAGCGGCTCGGCCACGCTCGACGGGATTTCTGCCGGCGGCAGCGAGACGGTGTCGTCGGGCGGCGCCGTCAGCCTGCAATACGACGGCGGCGCGCAGACCATTTCCGCCGGCGGCGTCGCCAGCGGCACCAATGTCGCGACCGGCGGGACGCAGACGGTGCTGCTGAGCGGAATCGCCTCGGCAACCTCGGTCAGCGGCGGAACGCAGATGGTTTCCTCCGGCGGGCTGGCGATCGACACCACGGTCAATGGCGGCAGCGCCGTGATCTCCGCCGGCGGCACGCTGGAAGTGCTGGCGGGGCACACGGCGCGCGGCGTCACCCTGCTGTCGGGCGCCATCCTGCTGGCCGATTCGGGCAGCACGCTGCAGGCCAGTGAAGTCGGCAGCGCCGCCACCCTGGCGGTCTCCGCCGGGGTCAGCGAGTTGGCGACCCTGGTGCTGGACGGCGGCTATGAGGCGGTCGGCTCCGGCGTCATCGCCACCAGCGTCACCGTCATGCGGGGCGGCAGCCAGACCGTGTTCAACGGCGGCACCGCCGACAACACCATGCTCGGCGGCTACTTCGACCCCTCGACCGGGTCGCCGACCAGCACGCTGCAGCCGGGCGGCGCGCAATATATCTCCTCGGGCGGCCACGCCAACGACACGACGATCGACGCCGGCGGCGTGCAAACGATCTTTACCTCCGGCATCGCCAGCTTCACGCTGGTCTCCACCGGCGGCCAGGCGGTGGTGTCGAACGGCGGCACGCTGTCGGCAGTGGTGGTCGATGCCGGCGGCAGCGTCGTCATCTCCGCCGGCGGCGTCGACCTGGGCGGCCAGCTTGGCGCACCCGGCGCCAGCATTCCGAGCGAGTTCGGCATCTCCGGCGGCAGCGCCAGCGTGCTCAGCGGCGGCACCGCGAGCGGGCTGGCGGTCTATTCCGGCGGCATGCTCAGCGTTGCCGCCGGCGGCAGCGTCATCAACCCGCTGATCGGCGGCGGCACGCTCGATCTTGCCGTCGGCGCATCGGTCAGCGGCACGATCAGCTTCGCCGCCGGCATTGGCGGCGGCGAGTTGGTGATCAACAGCACCGTCATGCCGACGGCGCCGATCGGCTCGCTCGGTCCCAACGACACCATCGACCTTGCCGGCATCCCGTTCGCTTCCGGTGCCAGCGTGGTGCTCGGCGCCAACGACGTGCTGAGCATCACCGAAGGCGGCCACACCTATGATCTCAACCTGATCTCGGCCGGACTGGGCGGTCAGGCGATCACCCTGGCCGCGGCACCCGGCGGCGGCGGCACGCTGATCGAGGTGGCGTGCTATGCCGCCGGCAGCCGCATCGCGACGCCCACCGAGATGGCTCCGGTGGAGACGCTGCGACCGGGCGATAGCGTGCTGGCGTGGCAGGATGGCGCGTGGCGGCCGGCGCCGGTGCGCTGGGTCGGCCAGCGGACCGTCGATCTTGCCCGTCATCCGCGCCCGCAGCAGGCGGCGCCGATCCGCATTGCCGCCGGCGCCATCGCCGAGGGCGTGCCGTGCCGCGACCTGCTGCTCTCGCCCGACCATGCGGTGCTGATCGACGCGGCGCTGATCCAGGCGCAGGCGCTGCTGAACGGCATCACCGTGACGCAGCAGACGCCGCCGCAGATCAGCTATTGGCATGTCGAACTCGACCAGCACGGTCTGCTGCTGGCCGAGGGGCTGGCGGCGGAGAGCTATCTCGACACCGGCAACCGGGCGCTGTTTGCCGGAGAATCCGGCGCCACGCCGCTGCACCCCGATCTGGCCTCGGCGGCGGCGTGGACGACGCGCGGCTGCGCCCCGCTGCATCTCGCCGACGTCGCCGTCGCCGCGGCGCATGCGCGTGTGCTGCTGCGCGCACTCGCCGACGGCCATATGGTGACGGCCGATCCCGACCTCATCGTCCTCGCCGATGGCGCGACGGTGCTGGCCGGCGCCTCCTGGTGCGGGTGCGGCGACCCGGCGACCTGGGATTTGCCGCTGCCGGCGGGAACGCGGCGGCTGCGGCTGATCAGCCGGCGGTTCGTTCCGGCCTGGTTCGCCGAGCCGGATCGCCGCCAACTCGGCGTTGCCGTCGCCGCGCTGACGGTCGCCGGCCGGCGGCTGCCGCGCGCCGCCTTCGCCAGCGGCTGGCACGCCCAGGAACGCCATTGGCGCTGGACCAATGGCGATGCGGTGATCGAACTCAAGCCGGCGCGCGGCACGACATCGCTGCGCCTGACGCTGGCCGCCGCCGGGGCGCGCTACTGGACCGCGCCGGCACTGCCACGCCGCCGGGACATGGCTGCCGACATCTGAGCGGCGTCCGACTGCCCGGCAAGCCGTCGCTCACCGCGCCAATGCGCCGGATCGAGCGGGCAGTGCATTGCGCGCTCTCGCCTTTTGGCTGAACCCGGGGTATCGGCGGGCGCGCCTTGCCCGAGGGTATCACCATGCTGCGGCCGCAATTGACCGATCTGATCGCCGCCGCCGGAGACCTGTTGCGGCGCGACGACCTGCCGTTCGCGCTGGCGTGGCCGGCGGCCGGGCCGCTGCGCGCCAGTCCCGCCTGTGGATTGCCGGTGCTGCGCTGGCTGCCGGCCGCCTGCGCCGCCGGCACGCCGGCGGAACTGATGGCAGCGCTGCTGGCGGCAGCGCCGCATCTGGCCTGGGGTCAGACCTATGCGGCGGCGGACATCGACGCGGCGTTTCTCGACCGTTACGGCTGGACGGAGTTGATCGGGCTGCGCGGCCCGGTGCCGAGCCGGCATCTGGCCGCCGGGTTCCTGCTGCTCGGCCCCGACACGCACTATCCGCGGCACAGCCATGCGGCGGAAGAACTCTATCTGCCTCTGTCCGGCACTGCCGCGTGGCAGCGCGGCGACGCGCCGTGGCAGGAGCGCGCAGCGGGGGACTGCGTGCATCATCCGGGCGGCATGCCGCACGCGATGCGGACGGGGGCGGCGCCGCTGCTGGCGTTCTACGTCTGGCGCGGCGGCGATCTGGCGGAGAAATCGCGCTTTGACCCGGCCGGGACCGCCGCGCCGGCAAATGGCCGTTGACCGGCCTTCGGGCAACGCGGCGACGGACAAAGCGGAGCGGCCTTTCCTTCGCCAAGCCGCGTGTCATCTTCCCCGCCGCCAGGGGGGCGCAGGATGAGCACGGGGTGGTCGGAACTGGTGCGCGGCGGCAATGCGGGGCGCAGCGCGGTGGTCGGCGGCGGCATGGTGCTGCACGCGGTCAATACATTCATCGTCACCACCATCCTGCCCTCGGTGGTGCGCGACATCGGCGGGCTGCGCTATTTGGCCTGGAGCACGGTGCTCTACATCGTCGCCTCGCTGCTCGGCGGCGCCGTCGCCTCGCGCCTGCTGCAGCGCCTCGGCGCGCGCAACGCCTATCGGCTGGCGCTCGGCCTGTTTGCCGCCGGGTCGCTCGGCTGCGCCATGGCGCCGGCGATGCCGGTTCTGCTCGCCGGACGCCTCGTGCAGGGGCTGGGGGCGGGCCTGCTCTCGGCGCTCTGTTTCACCATGGTCCGCACACTGTTCCCAGCCCGTCTGTGGCCGCGGGCGCTGAGCGTCGTGTCGATCGCCTGGGGCATGGCGACCTTGCTCGGGCCGGCGGTCGGCGGGGTGTTCGCCCAGTACGGCGCCTGGCGCGCCGCGTTCTGGAGCGTCGCCGCGGTAACGCCGGTGCTGTTGCTGCTGGTCGAGTTCTCTCTGCCGCGTGGCCTCGCCCGTCCGCCGGCCGCGCCGACGGCATTGCCGGTGCAGACCCTGCTGCTGCTCGCCGGCAGCGTGCTCGCCGTCTCGGCCGGCAGCATGTCGGCCGATGCGGGCTGGAACATCGCCGGGCTGGTGCTGGCCATCGCCGGCTTCGCCCTGTTCGCCCGGCGGGAAGCCACCGCCACGGCGCGGCTGTTTCCGTTCGGTGCGACGCTGCCCGACACGCCGCTGGCGGCGACCTATGCCGCCATGATCATGCTGATGGCCGGCACCACGCCGGAAATCTTCGTGCCCTATTTTCTGCAGACGCTGCACGGGCTGTCACCGCTGCATGCCGGCTATATCTCGGCGCTGATGGCGGTCGGCTGGACGCTCGGCTCGGTGGTGATCTCGGGCGCCGCGGCGGCGCGGGCGCGGGCGGCGCTGACGGCGGGGCCGGTGGTCCTGGCGGCCGGGCTGGCCGGGCTGGCGCTGCTGATGCCGCGCGCCGGGATGGCGGGGATCGGCCTGCTCGGCATCGCCGTGTCGCTGGCCGTGCTCGGCGTCGGCATCGGCATGACCTGGCCGCATCTCGGCGCCCGCGTGTTCGGCTTCACCCGCGAGGCGGATCGTGAAATGGCCGGTGCCTCGATTACCATGGTGGTGATGATCGGCGGTGCCTTCGGCGCGGCGCTCGGCGGCATGGTGACGAACCTCGCCGGACTGACCCAGCCGGGCGGCAGCGCCGGGGCGAGTGCGGCGGCGGCGTGGCTGTTCAGCCTGTTCGTGGCGACGCCGCTGCTGGCGGCGCTGGCGATCCGTCGCCTGCCGGCACAGGTCCGCCCCGCCGCGGCGCAATGATCCGCACCGTCGAGCTGCTGCGCGCGGCAACGGCGCGGCTCGCCGCCGCCGGCATCGCCGCGCCGGCGCGCGAGGCGCGCCTGCTGTTGCTGCACGCCCTCGGCCGAGCCGATGGCACGGTGCTCGACCCGGCAATGCCGGTCGAGCCGTCGCTGCTCAACCCGCTGCTGGAGCGCCGGGCAGCGCGCGAGCCGATGGCGCTGATCCGCGGGCGACAAGGGTTCTGGACGCTCGATCTGGCGGTCTCCCCGGCGACGCTGATCCCGCGCGCCGATTCAGAGACGCTGATCGAAGCGGCGCTGGCCGCCCTGCCCGAGCGCAGCCGGGTGCGCCGCATCCTCGACCTCGGCACCGGCAGCGGGGCGCTGCTGCTGGCGGCGCTGAGCGAGTTTACCGCCGCCTTCGGCATCGGCATCGACATCGCCCCGGCGGCGCTGCACCTTGCGCGCGACAATGCGCAGACGGCGCAGCTCAGCGGCCGGACGGCGCTGATATGTGGAAGCTGGGCTGCGTCGATTGCAGGTCACTTCGACCTCGTGCTGAGCAACCCTCCCTACATCCCGACGCTGGATATCCTGCGGCTGATGCCGGAAGTGGCGGCGCATGAGCCGCGTGCCGCGCTCGATGGTGGCCCCGATGGGCTTGATGCCTATCGTGCGCTGCTGGTGGACGTGGCACGTCTGCTGGCGCCGTCGGGCCGGGCGGTGCTGGAACTCGGGGTGGGACAGGCGGATGATGTCATCCGGCTGGCCGATCTGGCGGGTTTGCAGCCGGCGCAGGTGGCGACGGATCTCGGCGGCATCGACCGCGCTTTGGTGCTGCGGCGTGGCGATGGCTGAAAAAACCGTTTGGCACCCGGTGATGCAGCGGCTAGGGTTTTGATGCACGGCAGGGACCGACCGAGTGCGGGCGGCTCCCGAATGGCCCGGTCAGTGACTGGCAGGGGCGCCGCGCGGAAGCCAATGGAACGAAACGGCCCGATGGCGGGCCGCAGCAGGAACCCGGATGGGTTCTTGCGCCCAAACTCACGAAGGCTGCCGCCGATGCGGGCAGCGTGCGTGGTGGGCCTGTGGACAGGAAAGCGTATGGCACACGCATGAATAATATGAAACGTATGCGCGGTCGCAATCACCGGGGCGGTGGCAGCGGCGGCGGCGGTGGCGGCGGAGGGAGTGGCGGCGGTGGCGGCGGTGGCGCAATCCGCCACCACAGCGGCGGCATTCCGCTCAACCGCAACCACGTTTTCGACAGCAACGGGCCGGATTTGCGCCTCCGCGGCACCGCGCAGCAGCTGTTCGAGAAGTATCTGCAGCTTGGCCGCGACGCCACCAGTGTCGGCGATCGGGTCATGGCGGAGAGCTACTTTCAGCATGCCGAGCATTATTTCCGCATCTTGAACGCCATGGCCCAGGCACAGCAGCAGAGCGGCCCGGGCGGGCCGAATGGCGGTCCGGTGCGGCGCCCGGCGCCGCAGGATGGGCTTTCCGGCGAGGGCGAGGGACCCGGCGACTCCGACGACAACGATCCGGGCGCGGCCGGCATCGGCGATCAACCCGGCGGCGGCGATGCGCGCGACATCCCGACCGCCGCGGCGCCGACCTCCGGCTGACCGCCTGGGTTGGCAGCGGCGGCGCGGCGGGGCAGCCCGACCCCGCGCCGCTGCCGCCGGGGCGCGTCAGCGCGGGCGGAGCACGATCTGCATCGCTTCCAGCGCCGCACCGTCCGGCCCCCGGCAATCGCCACCGTCTTCGGCCACCACCACGTCGTGCACCTGCACGAAGCTGCCGGCGTAGAGGCAGGTGAAGCGCTCCACCAGCCGGCCGCGCAGGCGGGCCGCGAAGCCGTAAAGCGATACCCCCTGCCCGCGCGAGCCAAGGAAACTGCCCGCCGGCATCCATGTGGTCCAGCGCCCGTCCGGCAGCAGGGCGCGGTATTCCATCTCGGTCGTCGCCTCCGCCATGGTGACGACGAAGCCCTGGATCGGATGCTGGCTGCCGCGCAGGCCGCCGGACAGCGTGCCCTCGGAAGTGGCATCACCGAGGAAGGCGATATGCACGCCGAGCGTCATCGCCATCTCCTGCTCGGCGCCGCCCTCCGCCAGCAAATGCGTCACGTCCGCCCGCGGCAGGCGCCGCTGGCGCGTGCGCAGCACGGCGGTATGGCGGTGCAGCGCGACGAACTCGGTCATCGGCGCATAGCTGCGCAGGAACGAGTCTTCCTCGTGCACCAGATCATGGTCGATGTCGCCGACCATCAGCGCATTGAGCTTGGTCAGGTAGTCAAACGCCGAGCAGGTCGCATTGCCGCGATAATCCCGCCTGTAGTCGCCGAAACTGGTGTGGATGTCCTCCATGATGAAATAGCCGCCCGGCCGCACGAACGGATAGAGATATTGCAGCGTGGCGATCTGGTGATTCCACAGATGCGACCCGTCATCCACCACCACGTCGAACGGCCCGTAGGTGACACCGAGCCGCACCAGCTCGCGCACATCCGACTGATCGGCCATCTCGATGATGATGCGGTCGCCGGCGAATTGCAGCGTATTGCGGTCGATATCGACGCCGATGATGCGCCCGGCGGGAAAATACTCCGCCCATGTGCGCGCAGACCGGCCGCCGAGCACGCCGATTTCCAGCAGCGTGATCGGCCGGTCGCGCAGCTCAGCGAGGAAGCGCTCGTAGAAATCGAGGTAGCCGTGCCCGCCCTTGCCCTTGTCGGTGCCGTGGCGGGTGCCGATGGCGTTCAGTGACTCGCGCGCGCGTCGTTCGCCGCTCATGCCGCTCATCGCACCAGCGGCCCGACATGTGGCCCCGCCTTGGCCAGCGCTCCGCTGCGCGCCGCATCGTCCAGCGAATGAAAGAAGGTGTACGACAAGGTGATCTCCGTCACATCCGCGGTCGATGGGTCGCTGGCGATTGCCGGATCGACCCAGAAACTCACTGGCAACTGCATCCGCTGATGCGGCGCCAGTGTCTGTTCATTGAAGCAGAAACAGGCGGTCTTGTGGAAATAGCGGCCGATCTTGTCGGGCGTGACGTTATAGGTGGCGATGCCCTTCACCGGCACGTCGGCGGTATTGAGCGCCGCGTAGAAGGCCACCTGCTCGGCGCCGAGCTTCACCGTCACCTGCTTCTGCTCGGGGGCGAACTGCCACGGCAGGCCGGGGCTGGTATCGGCATCGAAGCGCACGATGATGGTCTTGTCGCTGTGGCTGGTGCTGGTCTCCGGTCCGATCTGCGGCGTGCCGCCGAAGCCGGTCAGGGCGCAGAACACGCGGTACAGCGGCACCGCGGCAAACGACAGGCCGAGCATGCCGGCGATGACGGCGGCAAGCGAGACGGCAACGGCGCGGTTCGGCCTGCGGGAGGGCATCGCGGTTCAGCCGGTCATTCCGTGATGCGCCATCTTCACCATGGCAATGGCGTAAAACAGCGCCGCCATCGCCAGCAGCACCACCAGCATGGCGATGTTGCGCCCGCGCCGCCGCCGGGCCAGCGTTTCCTCGGGCGTCATCAGCCGATCCATCCGGCCAGCAGCCGATCGACCGCCAGCGCCCCGAACAGCACGAACAGATACAGCAGGGAGTAGCGGAACAGCGCCTTGGCCGGCGCATCATGCGTCAGGCTGCGTCCGGCGCCGTCCTGCCGGTCGCGCAGCACCCGCCATGCACCGAACAGGAACCAGCCGCCCAGCGCCACCGCCGCCGCGCCATACAGCGGTCCGGCCAGATGCAGCGCCCACGGCATCACCCCGAGCGGCGCCAGCAGCGCGGTGTAGATCATCACCTGCCGGCGTGTTGCCCTGGCGCCGGCGACCACCGGCAGCATCGGCACGCCGGCGCGTTCATAATCGCCATGCGCCCACAGCGACAGCGACCAGAAATGCGGCGGCGTCCAGACGAACACGATGGCGAACAGCAGCAGCGGCAGCACATCGACCCCGCCGGTCACCGCCGCCCAGCCGATCAGCGGCGGAAACGCGCCGGCGGCGCCGCCGATGACGATGTTCTGCGGCGTGCGGCGCTTCAGCCACATCGTATAGACGAAAACATAGAAGGCGATCGACCCGGCGAGCAGCCCGGCGGCCACCGTGTTGGTGGCCAACCCCATCAGCAGCACCGAGAAGATGGCGAGGGTGACGCCGAACCCCAGCGCCTGCCCCGGCGCGATCCGCCCGGCCGGGATCGGCCGCTTGGCGGTGCGCCGCATCTTGGCGTCGATGTCGCGATCGTACCACATGTTGATGGCGCCGGCGGCGCCGGCGGCAACGGCAATGCACAGCACCGCGGTCAGCGCCAGGACAGGATTGAGGTGGCCCGGCGCCACCAGCAGCCCGACCAGCCCGGTGAACACCACCAACACCACCACGCGCGGTTTGAGCAGAGTCAACCAGTCGCCGGCCGAAGAGGCGCCGATATCGGTGGCGGTAGAAAACGCCATTCCCGGCGCGTCGGCCAGCGCTGCGGCAGTCTGGTCCATGATCGTCCTAACCAAGTGGCACGGTCCTGAGGTTCACCCGCACCGGCGGTCTGCGGCAGTGGCCGGGCGGTCCCGGCGATCACGTCATCCGGGCGCACCGCGTCCGGCCGCGCCGCCCTGATGGGCGGCGCGGCCGGGCCCGGCTCAGCGGATGCGCGGCAGTTCTTCGAAGGTGTGGAACGGCGGCGGCGAGGACAGGCTCCACTCCAGCGTCGTCGCACCCTCGCCCCAGTAATTGTCGGCGGCCTGCTCCTTCGAGGTGAAGGTGCGATAGCAGACATAGAAGAACACCAGCAGGCCGGCGAAGCTGATGAAGGCGCCGACACTGGCGACCTCGTTCCAGCCGCGGAAGGCCTCCGGGTAATCGACATAGCGGCGTGGCATGCCGGCGAGCCCGAGGAAGTGCATCGGGAAGAAGGTCAGATTGACGCCGACGAAGGTGAGCCAGAAATGCACCTTACCCCAGAACTCCGGGTACTGGTGGCCGCTCATCTTGCCGATCCAGTAGTAGAACCCGGCAAAAATCGAGAACACCGCACCCAGCGACAGCACGTAGTGGAAATGCGCCACCACGTAATAGGTGTTGTGCAGGATCTGGTCGAGGCCGGCATTCGCCAGCACCACGCCGGTCACGCCGCCGAGGGTGAACACGAAGATGAAGCCGACCGCCCACATCATCGGCACCGTCATATCGATCGAACCGCCCCACATGGTGGCGATCCAGGAGAAGATCTTGATGCCGGTCGGCACCGCGATCACCATCGTCGCCGCCATGAAATAGGCGCGGGTATCGACGTCGATCCCGGAGTCGAACATGTGGTGCGCCCACACCACGAAGCCGACGACGCCGATCGCCACCATCGCGTAGGCCATGCCGAGATAGCCGAACACCGGCTTGCGCGAGAAGGTCGAGATGACGTGGCTGATGATGCCGAAGCCCGGCAAGATCATGATGTAGACTTCGGGATGGCCGAAGAACCAGAACAGGTGCTGAAACAGCACCGGGTCGCCGCCGCCGTTCGGGTCGAAGAAGGCAGTGCCGAAATTGCGGTCGGTGATCAGCATGGTGACGGCGCCGGCCAGCACCGGGATCGACAGCAGCAGCAGGAACGCCGTCACCAGCATCGACCACACGAACAGCGGCATCTTGTGCAGCGTCATGCCGGGCGCGCGCATGTTGAAGATGGTGGTGATGAAGTTGATGGCGCCGAGCAACGAGGAGATGCCGGCGAGATGCAGCGCGAACAGCGTGAAGTCCATCGCCGGACCGCTGTTGTATGTCGCGTTCGACAGCGGCGGGTAGAGCGTCCAGCCCGACCCGGCACCATCACCGGTCAGCAGCCCGGCCATGATCAGCAGGAACGCCGGCACCAGCAGCCAGAAGCTGATGTTGTTCAGCCGCGGGAAGGCCATGTCCGGCGCGCCGATCATGATCGGCACGAACCAGTTGCCGAAGCCGCCGATCATCGCCGGCATCACCGAGAAGAAGATCATCAGCAGCCCGTGCGCGGTGACCGTCGCGTTCCACGCCTGACCGGACGCGAAATGATGCATGCCGGGCGAGAACAGCTCCCAGCGCATGATCAGCGACAGCACCCCGCCCATCGTTCCGCCGATGATGGCGAAGATCAGGTAGAGCGTGCCGATGTCCTTGTGGTTGGTGCTGAACAGCCACCGCGCCGCAAAGCCCGGCGCGTGGCCGTGGCCATGCCCGTGATCATCGGAATGGGCCTGGCCGTGTCCGTATCCGGTCGCACTCATGCTGCGTCTCCTGTGGGCGCCGCTGCGGGCGTCACACGCACTGGTCTCACTGGTGGATATCCGCGGCGGCGATCTTTGCCGGATCGGCCGGCGGATTGGCGGCGAACTTGGTCTTGGCCTGTTGCACCCAGGCGTCGAAATCGGCGGGCGCCACGGCCTCGATCGAGATCGGCATGAAGCTGTGGTTGGTGCCGCAGATCTGGTTGCATTCGCCGTAATAATGCCCCGGCTTGTCGATGCGCACCCAGGTCTCGATGGTGCGGCCAGGAATGGCGTAGCGCTGCACCCCGAGGCTCGGGATGAAGAAGCTGTGGATCACGTCGCCGCTGGTCTCGATGATGCGGATATTCTTGCCCACCGGCAGCACCAGCGGATTATCCACGTCAAGCAGCCTGTGCTGGCCCGGCTTGAGGTCGGCGTCCTTGACGTAATAGCTGGTGAAATCGACGTTGCCGTGGTCGGGGTAGGTGTATTCCCAGTACCACTGATGGCCGGTCACCTTGATCGTCATGTCGGCGTGCTCGGTGCGGTCTTCAAAATACACCAGCCGGAAGCTCGGAATGACGATGATCGCCAGGATCAGCACCGGCACCACCGTCCAGGCGATCTCCAGCAGCGTGTGGTGGCTGGTGCGGCTGGCCACCGGATTACGCTTGCTGTCAAAGCGCACCATTACCCAGATCAACAGCGCACCGACGAACAGGGTGATCAGGGTGATGATCCAGAGCACCAGCGAATGCAGGCTCTCGATCTCGGCCTGCACCGGACTGTGCGCCGCCTGAAAACCCATTTGCCACGGGTGCGGCATTTGTGCCGCGGCGTCGCCGGCGAATGCCAGCGCCCCCCCGCAAGTCGTGGCGAACGCGGCAGCAAGCCGCCGGAGTAGCTGCATCGGCCGATCCATCCCGCTGAGATGCCGCACGGCCCGCGCGGGCCTGCGGTGCAGCAAATGGGCTACAAGACGCTCACGTCGAGATCAAGCCCCCGTAAAGCCATCTTTACGCTGCACCAGCCCGGCGGCGCGCGCGCCCGACAGAAACGCGCCGCCAACGGTGCCGGCCAGCCCGTCCATGCACCACGCTTCGCCGGCGATAACGAGGCCGGCGCCGATCGGCGCAGCCATCGCCGCGCGTGCCGCCATGCAGCCCGGTCGGGCATAGGCGTAGGCGCCGAGGAAAGCCGGATTGGTCCCCCAGTCGCTCAGCACCGCCGGCCCCAGCGGCGGCGCGCCGCCGAGCAGCCGGGCCAGTTCGGCGCGCGCGAACGCCTCGGTCGCCGCCGGCCCTGCCGCCGCCAGCGCCCAGGCCGCCCGCCCGCCGAAGAAGCTGACGATGTGGTCCTGGCCGAGCGGGCGGGAAAAAAACATCGCCCGCTCGCCGGCATCGGCGACGCGATGATAGAGCGAGGTGCCGGCCGGCAGCAGCGGCGTCGGACCCGCGGCGATGCCCAGCTTGCTCAGCAACCCCATCGGCAGCCCGTCCAGCGCCGCCCGCGCCGCCTCGGGCAGCGCCGGCGTGAAGCCGATGCCACCGGCACGCAGCACCCCGGTCGAGACGGTGACGATGCAGGCGCCGGCGCTGTGCGTGCCGGCGCCGGTGGTGATCGCGACGCCGCCGCCCGGCCGGTCCCAGGCGACATGGCGCACCGGGGTCGCCAGATGCAGCGTCGCGGGCGGCGGCGCCAGCACCCGCGCGACCATCGCGCCGACGCCGCCGGCGACGGCCAGGTTGCCGCCGGTGAGTTCGTTGAGATGCCAGTCCTGCACGCTGAACTCGCGCGGATCGGCGGCGGCGATCAGGGTCGCTTGCCAGGTCTCGACCAGCGGCAGCCAGGGGTCGCCGCGCAGCCCGGCCACCGCCTCGGCGACGCTCGCATCCGGCCCGGCGGCGGCGCGAGCGCGGGCGAGGCGCTCGAAGCGCTCGCTGGTCGCCTGATAGGCGGCGAGCTCGGCCTCGGTCGCCGCCCAGCCGTCGAGCATGATGCGCCGCGTCCAGCTTCCCTCGGTCGCGCGCAGGCCGATGCCGGCGGCGCGCGCCAGCGGCGCCAGCGGGTTGCGGTCGGCGGCGTGCAGCCAGGAGGCGCCGAGGTCGAACGGCGCGCCGCCCAGCGCCGCCGGATGGTCGGTGAAGGCGCGCCCGCCGATGCGTGGCAGCGCCTCGAACAGCACCGGCCGCCGCCCCGCCGCACGCAGCGCCGCCGCCGCCGACAGCCCGGCGACCCCGGCGCCGACGATGGCGACGTCAATGTCAAAGCTCATGCGTCGTCCTCAACCGGCGGCACCGGCTCGCCGGGGATGCGGTAGGTCTCGGTCAACCAGCCGCCGAGGTCGCGGTCGGCGCAGCGCACGCTGCAGAACGGGCGGACCTGATGCACGGACGGCTTGCCGCAGATCGGGCACGGCGCGGACGAACGGACGACAGCCACGCGGCTCACTCCTCGATATGCCAGCCGAGCGGCGCCAGCATTGCATCGGCCCGCAGCATGAGGGGTCGCCCGGCGCGGCGCGCAAGGTCTGCCCGCGCCACCGCGTCCTGCTCCAGCGCCCGCACCACATCGGGCGCGGCGCGCAGCACCGGGGCGCGGCGCGGATCGGCGGCGATCTCCGCCGCCAGCGCCCGCAGCGCCGCCAGACCCGCCGCATGCGGCCCGGCGAGCAGCTCGTGCAGCGGCGGATGCACCCGCCCGCGCACGATCTCGGCCAGCCCGAGCGCGGTGAAGCCCAGCAGTTGCGGCCGCAGCGGATCGCCGGCCAGCGCCGCGGCGAGGTCCGGCCCGAGCGCCGCCCGCCGCCGCGGCGACAGCCCGGCGAAATCGACCAGAATGGCGCCCGACAGATTGCGCAGCCGCATCTGCCGGGCCAGACCGGGCAGTGCCGCGCGGTTGGCCGCCACATGCGCCGCCGCCTTGTCGCCGCGTCCGCCCGCCAGCGCCCCGAGATCGAGGTCGATCGCGGTCAGTGCCGGGGTCGGGAAGACATGCAGCCGCGCCCCGCCGGGCAGCGCCGCCTCGGTCTCGGCCAGCGCCGCCGCCTCGGCAGCCACCGTCTCGTCGAAGGCGCGCGCCACCAGCCGCACCCGCGCCCCCAGCGCCGGGCGCAGCAGGGCAACAAGGGCCGCGTCATCGGCCAGCACTGGCGCGGCCGGATGCAGCGCGGCGAGGCGCTGCACCGCGTCCGGCCCGCGCCGCAGCAGCGCCGGCGGGCCGCTGCCGGCCAGCGCCCGGTCGGCGTCGGACAGGCGCGCGGTCAGCCGTGGCCCCTTGCCGCCCTGCGCCGCACGGGTGACGCGCACCGCCAGGACGCTGCCCTCACTTGGTCGGCCGAGGCCCGATCTGCCGACGCCGGGCGTGGCCTCCGCCTCGGTGTCGGGCAGGAACCCGTCGGCGCCGCCGATGGCGACGAAGCTGCCGGCCAGCGCCGGCAGCCGCGCGGTGATACGCCCGCGATGCAGGTCGCCGACGCCATCCGGCGCGCCCGGACGCCAGACGGCATAGTCCAGCAGCCCGTCCGCATCCACCGCCGCCACGCGCACCTCGCCCGGCGCGGCGGCGGCCAGGACGATCATGCGATCGGGTAGCCGAGACCGCGCAGCAATTGCGCCGTCTCGAACAACGGCAGGCCGACGACGTTGGAATAGCTGCCGGAGACGAAGCGGATATGCGCCGCGGCAAGCCCCTGGATGGCGTAGCCACCGGCCTTGCCGCGCCATTCACCGCTGGCCAGATAGGCGTCGATCTGGGGTGCGGTCAGCCGGGCGAAGGCAACGACGCTTTCGACCACCCGTTCACCCCGCCGCCCGCCGGGCGCCAGCAGCACGACGCAGGTGACCACCCGGTGCCGCCGGCCGGACAGCAGGGCAAGGCAGGTGCGCGCCTGATCCGCCGTTTCGGCTTTCGGCAGGATCCGCCGCCCGCAGCCGACGACGGTATCGGCGGCGAGCACGAAGGCGCCGCTGCCGGCGCCGGCAGCGGCCTTGGCGTGGGCCAGTCGCTGCGCCAACAGCCGCGGGATATCGCGGGGGTGCGGGGTTTCGTCGATGTCGGGCGCGAGCACGCGATCGGGGGTAATGCCGATCTGCGCCAGCAGGGCGAGCCGTCGCGCACTGGCCGAGGCGAGAACCAGCGTCACTTGAAGCGGAAGGTGATCCGGCCTTTGGACAGATCGTACGGGGTCATCTCGACATTGACCCGGTCGCCGGCCAGCACGCGGATGCGATTCTTGCGCATCTTGCCGCTGGTATGGGCGAGAATGACGTGCTCGTTGTCGAGTTTGACGCGGAACATCGCGTTGGGCAGCAGTTCCGTCACCGTCCCGCTGAACTCGATCATGTCTTCTTTGGACATCAACCCTCTTTACAAACCCGCCATGCGGGCCGGAACATGAGGGCCGGGCAACGGCAGGTCAAGCCGCGCCGCCGCTCCCCAGACGCAGGGCGACACTGCGCGCGTGCGCGCCAAGCCCCTCCGCCTCGGCCAGCGCCACCGCGGCCGGGCCGATCCGCGCCAGCGCGGCGGCGTCGGCGGCGACCCAGGTGGTGCGCTTGAGGAAGTCATAGACCGACAATCCCGAGGCAAACCGCGCCGTCCGCCCGGTCGGCAGGACGTGGTTGGGGCCGGCGACATAGTCGCCCACCGCCTCCGGGGTGAAGGCGCCGAGGAACGCCGCACCGGCATGACGGATGCGTCCGAACAGGTGCTCCGGCTCCGCCACCATGATTTGCAAATGTTCGGGGGCGAGGCGATCAACCAGCCCCGCCGCCTCGTGCCAGTCGCGCACCACGATCACCGCGCCGTGGTCGCGCCAGGAGGCGCCGGCGATGGCGGCCCGCGGCAGCGTCGGCAGCTCGGCGGCCACCGCATCGGCCACCGCATCGGCGAACGTGGCGTCGTCGGTGATCAGGATGGATTGCGCCGCCTCGTCATGCTCGGCCTGCGCCAGCAGATCGACGGCGACGCGGCGCGGATCGTTCGCCGCGTCCGCCAGCACCACCACTTCCGAGGGTCCGGCAATGCTGTCGATGCCGACCCGGCCGAACACCTGCCGCTTCGCCTCGGCCACATAGGCGTTGCCCGGCCCGACGATCCGGTCCACCGGCGCCACCGTCGCGGTGCCGAAGGCCAGCGCCGCCACCGCCTGCGCCCCGCCGATGCGATAGATTTCCGACACCCCGGCCCGCCGCGCCGCTGCCAGCACCAGCGGGTTGAGCGCCCCGCCCGGCGCCGGCACGCACATGGCGACGCGCCCGACGCCGGCCACCCGCGCCGGGATGGCGTTCATCAGCACCGAGGACGGATAGGCCGCCTTGCCGCCGGGCACATACAGCCCGACCGCGTCGAGCGCCGTCCAGCGCAGGCCGAGCGTCACCCCCGCCGCGTCCTCAAGGCGCAGATCGTGCGGCATCTGCGCGCGATGGAACGCCTCGATGCGCCGCGCGGCAAGGTCGAGCGCCGCATGCAGCCGCTCCGGCACGGCGGCGACGGCGGCGTCGATCTCCTCGGCCGACAGGCGCAGCCGTTCGGCCGTCAGCGTGACATGGTCGAACCGCTCGGTCAGCGCGATCAGCGCCGCATCGCCGTGCGCCCGCACCTCGGCGATGATCGCGGCGACCGGCACGCCGACATCCTGCACCGTGTCGCGGTCGGCCAGCAGGGCGGCGAAGCCGGCCGCGAACGCCGCCTCGCTGGTGACCAGCCGCCTCATGCCGCCAGCGCCGCGCGGAATCGGGCGATCCAGCCGCCGATCGCCTCCGGCCGGGTTTTCAGCGCGGTGCGGTTGACGATCAGCCGGCTGGTGACATGGGCGATCACTTCGGTCTCGGCCAGCCCGTTGGCGGCCAGCGTCGCCCCGGTCGCCACCAGATCGACGATCAGCCGGGCGAGGCCGAGGCTCGGCGCCAGCTCCATCGCCCCGTTGAGATGCACAATCTCCGCCTGGACGCCGCGCGCGGCGTAGTGGCGGCGGGCGATGGCGGGGTATTTTGTGGCCACCCGCACCCGCGACCAGGTGCGCGGATCGTCGCTGCCCGCGGTCTCGCGCGGCTCGGCGACGGCGATGCGGCAGGCGCCGATGCCGAGATCGAGCGGGGCGTAGATCTCCGGGTAGTCGAACTCCATCAGCACGTCGGCGCCGCAGATGCCCAGCGCCGCGCCGCCGAAGGCAACGAAGGTGGCGACATCGAACGGGCGCACGCGCACGAGATCGAGCGTCGGATCGTCGGTCGGGAAGCGCAGGCGGCGGCTGTCCTCATCAAGCAGGTCGGCGGCGGCGACGATGCCGGCGCGCGCGAACAGCGTGCCGCATTCCTTGAGAATGCGGCCCTTCGGCACGGCCATCACGATCGGCGCCGCGGCGTCTGGATCAGGCCCCTTTGGCTCCAGCGCGGCGACGCTGGCTTGAACGGTCATCGTCCTGCTGCTCCAGCGCGGGGGGCCGTCCTACCACCGGGCGCAGGCGCCCCGCTATCCCCCCGTCACCGCGCGCGCCGCCGGCACCGCGCGGACGGTCAGCGCATCGTGCGACAGCGGCGCCGGCGCGACGATGAAGCCGTCGGTCGGATAGGCATGAATGCCGAGCGTCCCGCCTGGCGGATACCAGACCCGCACCAGCGACCAGTCGTTGCGCGCCGATACATCGACGACGCGCTGGTCCTCGTCCAGCTCCCCGCGCACCCAGTTGGCCGAGATGACATCAATGCGGCGCGCGTCGAGCACGCGCGACACCACCGAGACATGGCCGGAAGGCAGCCGCCCGGTCCGGCGGAACACCAGCACGCTGCCGACCGCGGGGCGGTGGCTGCGGGTATAGCGTCTGGCCGCCTCTGGCCACCAGTCGGCAGCATCGCCGGTCAGTTCGATCCCGGTCAGGGCGCGGGCGAACGGGGCGCAGGTCAGCCCGTCGAAGTGGCGCGCCGCGGTGAGGCCCGGCCCGGTGCGGGCGGCCGGCCCGGCACAGGCGGCGAGCAGCGGCAGGACCAGCAGAGCGGCGGCGCGGCGCATGCCGCAGCTTGGCGCGCCCGGCGCCGTCGCGGCAAGCCAGTGCTAACGGAAAGGTGAACGGCGCGGGGGCTGCGCAGCCGCAACGTCACCCCATTAACCCGATGGTGACGCTTGTGCGTGATCCTTGCGTCTGAGGCCGTTGGGTCGGCCTCGGACTCCCTCCCCCTCTGCAGTTTCGGGCTCAGGTCCGGGATTGGCGGACACTTTACGGGCGGCGCGCCGATTCGGCGAGCCGCCCGCTTTTTTTGTCGCCTCGCTCAGGCGTCGCGCGCCGCCGCCAGCAGCGCCTCGGCGCGCTCCGCCGACATGCCGAGCGCGGCCAGCGCGGCGGCGCGGGTGAAGCCGGCGCGGGCGAAGGCGGCGCGCTCGCGCTGTTCGGTGCCTTCGGCCGCGGCGGCGCGCCGGAACGGCCCGAAGCGGCGGCGGCGGGCGAAGGCGACGGCGGCGGCCAGTTCCGCCGCGTCATCGGCCGGCAGCGCCGCACGCAGCACCTGCGCGTCGATGCCGCGCGCCGCCAGATGCGCCGCCGCCGCCTGCCGCGACCGCCCCGACCGGCGCAGCCGCCGCGCCCGTGTCTCGGCAAAGGCGGCATCATCGACCGCCCCCGCCGCCGCCAGCCGCGCCACCAGCGCCCGCACCACGCCGCGCAGCGCGGCCAGCTCGCTGACACCGGCGGCGCGCGCCCAGCGATCGACCCGCCGGTCGAGCGCACGGGTCAGCGTCGCCCGCGTCGCCGCGTATCGGGCGAGATAGGTCAGGGCTGCCTCATGCAGTTCGGCCTCGGTCGGCGCCGGCATCGTCTCCATCGGCCAAGCTTGCCACCGAAGCCGGCGCGGCGAAACTCAGCCGCCGAACAGCCGGCGCAGCGCCGCCAGCAGACCCGTTCGCGGTGGCGCGGCCGGCGGCGGCGGCGGTGCATCGCGCAGGATCTCCCACGCCCGGGTCGGCGGCGGACGGGCGGGGACGACCGGCACGGCGAAGGCGACGCACCAGTTGAAGAGCGGATAGGGGCGGCCGACCAGTTCGGGCAGGTTGGCCTCCGGGTAATGGCCGGTGCCGGCCGCATAATCGTAACAGTCTGCCGCCATGTCGGGATCGCTGTCATGCAGCGCGCCACGCCCGCCGCAGGTCTGGTCGGCATAGCGCAGCGTCACCGCGCCCGCGGCGGCGCGGCCGAGGCTGATCGCCACCGCGTCCGGCCCGGCCAGTTCGACGCCGGCGATCGGCACATCGCCCAGCCCATCGACCACCGAAAAACCGCGCCGCGGCGGCTCGCCGAACGCCTGGCCGATCAGCGGCCGGCCCCAGCGCAGCGGCGGCACCGGGACATGAAAGCGCACCAGCAGCGCCTGCCCGGCCAGTTCCGCGGCGAGCGGATGCAGCGGCCGCCATGCCTCGCCGAGCGTCAGCACCCGGTGCAGCACCTTGCCGAACTGCGCGCCGAGCCAGCGATAGCCGTTGGCGTCGAGATGGCCGCCCTTCTCCGTTACCGGATAATGCGGCGCCACCATGTAGCAGCCGGGCAGGCTGAGCGCGCAGTCGAGCTGCGCCTGCGGCACCGATTGGCTCGGGCTGGCATAGCTGCCGCCGGTTTGATAGAGAAACATTGCCGGCGGCGGCGCCGCGCCGGCCAGCGCCGCCGCATCGGCGTAGAAACGACGCAGCAGCGCGGCATAGGCGGCGGTGTCGCGGGTGCCGCCGTCCAGCCCCCAGTTGTTGTGCTCGCCCTGCAGCAGCAGCAGGGCGGTGACGCCGTAGCTCAGCCCCGCCGCCGCCGCGGTCTGCCGGGCCAAAGCGATGCAGCCGCGCAGCCGGTTGAACAACTCGGGCGAGGCGCCCTGCGACAGCGCCTCCAGCGTCCGCCCGCCGGTGCCGCAGGAACTGGCCAGCAGACGCTGCCGCCCGATCACGGCGCCGCCGACCAGTTGCCGGCCGCGCCAAGTATTGAGTGCCCCCTCCAGCACCGTCTCGCCGACCGCGATCGAGCCGCGCGGCAGGGCGGCAACCTCCGCCGGCGTCAGCAGCGCGCCGGTGAAAATGTCCTGCACCGTGGCGCGCAACGGCCGGAACGCGGCGGCGCCGGTCGGCTGCCAGTCCGGGCTGTCGTCGCGCAGCGGCCGCACGCTGTCGCCGAGCATCAGCGAATCATGCGGCTGGGCCTGCGACAGCGCCGGCCAACCTTCGTAGCCGTTGGACAGCGACTGGCCATAGGCAAGCACATGATTGATGTCGCGATCGGGCCGGGCGGTGGGCGTCGGGCGCGGCGCGGAAGCAGCCATGCAATCCTTCCTTTGGTCCAGGGTGCCTGCATGGTTTGACGCGGCGGCGGGCACGCCGCATTGTCCCCGCCCTCCCGCAACCGTCCGCGCAGGGGCGCGGATGCTCGCAGTTCGGGAGCAGCAGGACAATGACACGGCAATGATCCCCGCCCTGATGCCGACCTACAACCGCGCCGACCTCGCTTTCGAGCGGGGTCAGGGCGTCTGGCTGTACACGCAAGACGGGCGACGATTCCTCGATTTCGGCGCCGGCATCGCGACCTCCTCGCTCGGCCACAACCACCCACTGCTCGTCGCCGCCATCGCCGAACAGGCGGCGCGGGTGATGCACGTCTCCAATCTCTACCGGGTGCCGCAGGCCGAGCGGCTGGCGCAGCGGCTGGTCGATGCCTCGTTCGCCGACAGCGCCTTCTTCTGCAATTCGGGCGCCGAGGCCAATGAAGGGCTGGTCAAGATGATCCGCCGCGCCCAGCACGACGCCGGCCACCCGGAGCGCAGCCGCGTCATCTGCTTCGAGGGTGCGTTTCACGGCCGCACCCTGGCGATGCTGTCGGCGACCGGCAACGCCAAATACCTGCACGGCTTCGGCCCCCCGGTCGAAGGCTTCGACCATGTGCCGTTCAACAACCTCAACGCCGTGCGCGCCGCCATCACCGCCGAGACCGCCGGCATCCTGATCGAGCCGGTGCAGGGCGAGGGCGGCATCCGCACCGCGCATCTGCAGTTTCTGCGCGACCTGCGGGCGACCTGCGATGAATTCGGGCTGCTGCTCGGGATGGATGAAATCCAGTGCGGCATGGGGCGATCGGGCAAGCTGTTCGCGCATGAATGGGCCGGCATCACCCCGGATGTGCTGTCGGCGGCGAAGGGCATCGCCGGCGGCTTCCCGATGGGGGCGATCCTGGCCACCGAACCGGTCGCCCGCCACCTCGTCGCCGGCAGCCACGGCACCACCTTCGGCGGCAACCCGCTGGCCTGTGCCGCGGCCAATGCGGTGCTCGACGTGATCCTGGCGCCCGGCTTCCTCGCCGGCGTCGATCACCATGCCCGCATGCTGTGGCGCGGGCTGGAGGCGCTGGTCGCCGAGCTGCCGGACGTGTTCGCCGAGGCGCGCGGGGCCGGGTTGCTGGTCGGCCTTAAATGCGTCGTGCCGAATGCCGAGGTGCAGGCCGCCTTCGCTGCCGAGGGGCTGCTGTCGGTGATGGCGGGCGACAACGTGGTGCGCTTTGCCCCGCCGCTGATCGTCTCGGAGGCGGAGATCGCCGAGGCGCTGGCGATGATGCGCCGCGGCGGGCTGCGCTGCCGTCCCGCCGCGGTGCGGACCGCCGTGACGTGAGTGCGGCGGCGCCGCGGCATTTTCTCGATCTGCGCGACTTCGACCGGGCGACGCTGCGCCGCATGCTCGACCTCGCCGCCGGCCTGCGTGCCGGCGGCGCGGCGCGGCCGCTGGCCGGGCGCACGGTGGCGCTGATCTTCGAGAAACCATCCACCCGCACCCGGGTCAGTTTCGAGGTCGGCGTGCGCCAGCTCGGCGGCGCCCCGATCACCCTGAGCGGGCGCGACATGCAGCTCGGCCGCGGCGAGACGGTGGCCGACACGGCGCGGGTGCTGTCGCGCTATGTCGATGCCATCATGCTGCGCACCGACGCGCCGGAGAAGCTGGCCGAGATGGCGGCGCATGCGACGGTGCCGGTGATCAACGGGCTGACCGCGGCGAGCCATCCGTGCCAGGTGATGGCCGATGTGATGACGTTTGAGCAGCATCGCGGCCCGATCGCCGGCGCCGTGGTGGCCTGGGTGGGCGACGGCAACAATGTCGCGGCGAGCTGGATCGAGGCGGCGGCGCGGTTCGGCTTCACCCTGCGGCTGGCGACGCCCGCGGCGCTGCGTCCGCCGGCGGCGCTGCTCGACTGGGCGCGGGCGGCGGGTGCGGATGTGCTGCTGCTCGACGACCCGGCGGCGGCGGTGGCGGGGGCGGGCTGCGTGGTGACGGACACCTGGGTCAGCATGTCCGACGATCCGGCGTCGAACCGGCATAATCTGCTGGTGCCGTACCGGGTCGATGCGGCGCTGATGCGGCGGGCGGCGCCGGACGCGCTGTTCATGCACTGCCTGCCGGCGCATCGCGGCGAGGAGGTGACGGCCGAGGTGATCGACGGGCCGCAATCGGTGGTGTTCGACGAGGCGGAGAACCGGCTGCATGCCCAGAAGGGCGTGCTGGCTTGGGTGATGGACGGAGCATTGGTGCAGCCGGCCGGGCAGCCTGGCGTCAGGGCACAGGCGGGCGACGACGACACCGCCTGAGGCTGCGCGCTTATTGTGGCTTTGGCCTTCGCGCCGGCGGCAGGCCCACCCTGCCTACGGTTTGGGCGGCGTGCCCAGATCCTGCTGCTCGACCGGCGGCGGCGGCGGTGCGGCGGGGGAGGTGGGTTGCAGCCAGTCTTTCAGCGAGCGGCGGACTTGGTACTCGAACTCGACGTTCATGTCGTCCATCGCCGCCTTCTCCAGATCGTACAGCTCGCGCCGCGTACCCTCCGGCGTGTAGTCGCTGATGGTGCGGGTGCGGCTGATGCGCGCCTCGGCGTAGCCGGTGCGGGTGCCATCGCCGCTGCTGATGTCCAAGTGGACGGCGAAATCGGCCTGAAAGCGGTCGTTGATCCGGCTCAGCGAGGCATCGTCGATGACAAAAGTGGCATGCCCGCTGCTGCCGCCCGACAGCAGACGGTCCTGCGCCATGCGCCGCAGCGCGTCCACCGGCGCCTCGGGCGCCTGACCTTCGACATGCGCCCCGCCTTCGGCCACCGGCCCCGGCGTCCAGCCATTGTCCACATCGACCGTCGCGACATCGAGCCGCAGCTTGGTCAGATATTCAAACGTCAGCGGCCGGTAGGTCGCCGCCGGCGGCGTTTCGGCGCAGGCGGCGAGCAGCGCCGCGGCCAGCAACGGCAGCATGGCGCGGCGCGGCAAGACTGCGGGGGCATGCATGGCGGCTGCGGTTCCTCGATCAGGAGCATTCGGGCGCGCAACCATGCCACAAGCCGAGCGGCGCATGAAGCCGCCGCGCCCCTACTTCCGCGTCATCGCAGCGCGATATCGGCGGAGACGGTCGCCTCCACCGCCTCGGGCGCGGCGCTGGCCTGCGGCGGCGGGGCACTGAGGGTGCGCGACAGCATCGCCGTCATCGGCCGCGGCACGAAACCGGGACTGTCCAGCCGCACGTCCAGCAGCCGGTCGATATGCAGGCCGAGCGTCTCGGCGGCCATTGCCGCCCGCGCCTGCAGTTCGCGCAGCGCCGCAACCGTCGCCGCGTCATGCGCCCGCCGGCGCGCCGCCGGGGAAAGCTGCCAGTCCAGCGCGCGCACCACGAATCCGGCCTCCTGCAGCTTGCCGACAATGTCGAGCAGCGCCGGCGCATCGGCGCCGCGCAGCTCCAGCGTCTGCTGCGCGGTCCAGGTGTTGTGCCTCTCATCGGCCGGCATCACCCCGTAGCCGAGGGCGCGGGCATCGAAACCGGCCGCCGCCTGGGCCGCCGCCATCCCCTCCGCCATCTGGGCGTTCACCCGCCGCTGCGCCGCCGCGGCGCCAGCCGATGTCGCCTGCGCCAGCAGATCGGCGACCAGCAGATCGGGCGACGCCTGCACCGATCCGGTGGCCGACAGATGCAGCACCGGCTGGGCCAGCGCCGGCGCCGCCGCGCCGGCCAGCAGACCGATCAGACACACCCCGTACCGCCTGTTCATCGGCCACCCCCGCAACCCGGATAGGAGGGCGCGCCGCTGCGGTCAAACGGCGCATCGGCCAGCGCCGCCGCCACCGCCGCGCGCAGCGCCGGCAGCACCTCGGCGGCGAACCACGGGTTGCGCTGCTCCCAGCCGATGGTGCGCCAGGATGGATGCGGCAGCGGGAAGCGGTCGGGCAGACAACGGCGGAAGTCGCGCACAAGCCCGGTCATGCCGCCACGGCCGAGGGCGAACGCCTGCGCATGGCTGCCGACCAGCAAGGTCAGCCGCAGCCCGCTCAGCAGCGGCAGCAGCCGGGGATGCCAATGCGCCGCACAGCCGGCGCGCGGCGGCGCATCGCCGCCCTGTTGCAGGCGGCCGGGATAGCACAGGCCGGTCGGGATCACTGCGATGCGCGACTCGTCGTAGAACGCCGCCCGCGTCATGCCGAGCCAGCCGCGCAGCCGGTCGCCGGAGGCGTCGTTCCAGGGCACGCCGGTTTCATGCACCCGCGTCCCCGGCGCCTGGCCGACGATCAGCAGCCGCGCCGTCGCCGAGGCGCGCAGCACCGGGCGCGGCCCGCGCGGCAAGTCGGTGCAGCGGGTGCAGGCGCGTGCGGCGGCGACTTCGCGCGCCAGAAGGCCAGGATCGTCCACGCACGCGAATGTGGCGCGCCGCCGCCGCTGGTTCCAGCGTTCGACATCCAGACATGCGGCCCCGGTGGCTTGCCCGCCCGCGCCCACGCGGTGGTATAAAGCGCGGTCCGCACGTCCTCCCCACTGGTAGAGAGAAGCCGCATGATCCGCTTGGTCCTTGCAGCACTGCTGGCCCTGCTGCCGCTGGCGGCGCGGGCGCAGACCGAACAGCAGGCGCTGGTCGATCGTTCGACGCTGACGGTGCAGGAAATGTTCACCGGCCCGCACGGCAGCGACCTGCTGTCGCTGCTGCGGCAGGCCAAGGGGGCGCTGGTCTGCCCGCGGGTGTTCAAGGCCGGCTTCATCCTCGGCGGCTCGGGCGGCGGCTGCGTGCTGGTCTCGCGCACCCAGGGCGGCTGGAGCAGCCCGGCCTTCTATACCATCGGCAGCGGCAGTTTCGGGCTGCAGGCCGGCGTGCAGGACAGTCAGATGATCTTTCTGATTCTCACCGAGCGCGGGCTGCACGCGGTGCTCGACAGCCAGTTCAAGGTCGGCGCCGACGCCTCCATCGCAGTGGCCACGATGGGCGCCGGGGTCGAGGGCGCGACCACCGCGGCGCTGCGCGCCGACATCGTCGCCTTTGCCAAGACGCGCGGCCTGTTCGCCGGCATCTCGGTCCAGGGCAGCATCATTTCCGCCGACAGTGGTTGGAACCAGGCCTATTACGGCCGGCCGGTGGCGGCCCAGCAGATCGTGCTGCAAGGCGAGGCGAACAATCCCGGCGCCGCGCCGCTGCGCGAGATGCTGGCCAAGTTCGGCGGCTGAGCGCGGCCTGCGGCCGATGGATGCCGAGGTCCCGTTCTGGCGGCGCAAGAGTCTCGACGAGATGACGACGGCGGAATGGGAATCGCTGTGCGACGGCTGCGGGCGCTGCTGCCTGCACAAGCTGCGCGAGGAGGAGACGGGCGAGCTCGCCTTCACCAACGTCGCCTGCCGCCTGCTTGACCTGGAGAGCTGCCGCTGCGGCGACTATGCCGGGCGGCGGCGGCGGGTGCCGGATTGCGTGCAGTTGTCGCCGGCCTCGCTGGCGACAATCGACTGGCTGCCGCCGAGCTGCGCCTATCGGCTGCGCGCCGAGGGCAAGCCGCTGGCGTGGTGGCACCCGCTGGTCTCCGGCGATCCGACGACGGTGCATCGCGCCGGCGTCTCGGTGCGCGGGCGTGCGATCAGCGAGAAGCGCGCCGGGCCGCTCGAACATCACGTCGTGGACTGGCCGGGCCGGGCGCCGAAGCGCCGGGCGCCGGCGCCCAAGGAGACCACAGAATGATGCGCAATGCGCTGTTCGGCGGCGTCAATGCGGCGGTGTTGACGCCGATGCACGCCGATCTCTCGGTCGATCTCGACCGCATGGCGGCGCATGCGCGCTGGCTGCTCGAGCATGGCTGCGACGGCCTCGGCATTCTCGGCACCACCGGCGAGGCCAACAGCCTGGGCGTCGCCGAACGCATCGCCATCATGGAAGGTCTGGTGGCGCGCGGCATTGCCGCCGCCGTGCTGATGCCCGGCACCGGCACCCCGGCGCTGCCCGACACGGTGGCGCTGACCCAGCGGGCGGCGCAACTCGGCTGCCGCGGCGCGCTGGTGCTGCCGCCGTTCTTCTACAAGAACCCGAGCGAGGACGGGCTGTTCGCCTGGTTTTGCGAACTCGCCCGCCGGGTGCCGGCGGAGATCGCGCTCTACCTCTACCATTTCCCGGCGCAATCGGCGGTGCCGATCACCGTGCCGCTGCTGGCGCGGCTGCTGCGGGCGTTTCCCGGCCGTTTCCGCGGGGTCAAGGATTCCAGCGGCGATCTGCAGAACACTCTGGCCTATGTGGAAAACTTCGCCGCCGACGGGTTCGAGGTGTATTGTGCCGACGATGCCGCGCTGCAGGCGGTGCTGCGCGCCGGCGGCGCCGGCTGCATCACCGCCGCGGCCAATGTCGGCAGCGCGGTCAGCGCCCGCGTCTGCGCCGGCTGGGACAGCGACGCCGGCACCGCGGCGCAGGCGACGCTCGCCGCGATCCGCCGCGCGGTGACGGCGGGAGCGCTGATCCCCGGCCTCAAATCGCTGATCGCCCGGCATACCGGGGACTCCGGCTGGCGCAACATCCGCCCGCCGCATCTGCCGCTGTCGCCCGAGCAGGAGGCGACGCTGTTCGCGACGTTCGATACGACCGGGGCGCAACTGGCGGCGGGCTGACCGGCCAGCGCTCAGTCGTTGGTCATCATCGCCGCGGCGAAGGCCGCGGTATTGTGACGGAGCATGTTCAGATATGTGTCGGCCGGGCCGCCGGGCGGCGACAGCGCGTCGGAATAGACCGCCGCCCCGACCGTCACGCCGGTCTCCCGCGCGACCATCTCGACCAGCCGCGGGTCGGTCATCTTCTCGATGAACACGGCGCGGATGCCCTCGCGCCGGATGTCGCGGACAAGCTGCGCCATCTGCCTGGCCGAGGGTTCGGAATCGGTCGAAATCCCCTCGACGAAATGCAGTTCGATGCCGTAGCGCGCGCCATAATAGCCGAAGGCGTCATGGCTGGTGACGATCTTGCGCTTGGTCGGCGCGACGCGCCCGATGGTGGCGGCGATCCAGCGATCGGTCTCGGCGATCTGCGCGGCATAGGCGTCGGCGCCCGGCGCCGTCAGCCCGGCACGGCCGAGGCCGGCGGCGATGGCACGGGCATAGAGCACGCCGTTGCGCGGGTCTTGCCACGCATGCGGATCGGTCGCCGCCCGGCCGTCCTCGACAAAACTGCGCGGCGCCACCTGCTGCGTGGCGATCACCCGCACGCCGGCAAACGCCGCGGCGCCGCGCAGCCGGTCGATCCAGCCCTCCAGCCCGAGGCCGTTTTCCACCAGTACCCGCGCCGCCTGCACCCGGCGCACATCGCTTGGCCGCGGCGTGAAGACATGCGGGTCGCCATCCGGGGGCACCAGCGCGCTCACCGCCAGGGCGTCGGCGCCAACGGCGCGGGTCATGTCGGCGAGGATCGACATGGTCGCCACCACCGGCACCCGCTCCGCCGCGACGGCGGCCACCGGCGCCAGCGCCATGCCGGCCAGAAGACTGCGCCGAGTCCGCATCGGTTCCTCGCGTATGTTATAGCATAACATACGCTAGCCGCGCCGCGGCGCAAACTCAAGCGCGGCGATTGCCCCCAGCGGCGGGACGCGGCAATCTCTCTGCCGCATGCAGAGCGCATCCTGCGAGGTCCTGAAATTGCCCGGTGGCCCCGCCCGCGTCGAGTGGCGGCGCAGCCGGCGCGCGCGCCGCGTCAGCCTGCGCATCGACCCGCGCGGCGGCGCCGTGGTGGTGACGCTGCCGCCGCGGGCCGCACGCACCGCCGGGGTGGCGCTGCTGCTCAACCATGCCGAATGGATCTCCGCCCGGCTCGCCGCCCTGCCCGGCGCCGTGCCGTTCGCCGATGGCGCGGCGTTGCCGCTGCACGGCACCGAGCATCGCATCCGTCATGTCGGCGGGTTGCGCGGCACGGTGCGCATTGAGGCGGGGGAAATCCTGGTCGCCGGCGATGCCGCCTTCCTGGTCCGCCGGGTCGGAGATTTCCTGCGCGCCGAGGCCCGCCGTCGGTTTGGCGAACTGGCCGCGGGCAAGGCCGCGGCGGCCGGGCTGGTGCCGGGCCGGATCACCGTCAAGGACACCAAAAGCCGCTGGGGAAGCTGCTCGGCCAGGCGGCACCTCGCCTTTAGCTGGCGCCTGGTGATGGCGCCGCCGCATGTCCAGGACTACGTCGCGGCGCATGAGGTGGCGCATCTGCGCCACATGAATCACGGCCCGCGGTTCTGGGCGCTGGTGCATGAACTGACCCCGCACCATGCCGCCGCCGTTGCCTGGTTGCACGCGCACGGACCGAAGCTGTTGCGGGTCGGCTGAATGCAGCGCCGCAATGCCCTGACAACGCTCGGCGGCGGCGGCGCGCTGCTCGTCCTGGCCGCTGATCAGGCGAGCAAATGGTGGGTGCGCGAGGTGCTCGACCTGCCGGATGTCGGCTCGATCGCCGTGCTGCCGGTGCTCAATCTGACAATGGTGTGGAATCGCGGCGTCACTTTCGGGCTGCTCAACTCCTTCGGCGCCTGGAGCGCGCCGATTCTGGTGGCCGGCGCGCTGGGCATCGTCGTTGCCCTCGGCATCTGGCTGCGCCGGGCAGAGCGCCGGCTGGTGGCCAGCGCACTCGGGGCGATTGCCGGCGGCGCGGTCGGCAACGTCATCGACCGGCTGCGTTTCGGCGCCGTGGTCGATTTCATCCACGCCCACGCCTTCGGCTGGTCCTGGTACGTTTTCAACATCGCCGACGCCGCGATCGTCTGCGGCGTCGCGGCGCTGCTGCTGGATGGCATGCGCGGCGGCGACGGCCGGCTTGCCGACGCCGGAGGGCAGCGCTAGAACGCCGCGATGCAGGTTTTGCGTCCCGTTCCGATCGCCGCCCTGGCCGCGCTGACGCTGCTCGCCGGCTGTGGCCGCGAGGAGGTGCAGCGCAGCTTCGGCCTGACCCGCAGCGCCCCAGATGAGTTCGTGGTGACGACGCGCGCGCCGCTGTCGGTGCCGCCGGATTTCGCCCTGCGCCCGCCGCAGCCCGGCGCCGCCCGGCCGCAGGAACAGACGACGACGAATGCCGCCGAAGATGCGCTGGTGCCGCAGGCGGCGCTGACCGCCGCCCCCGCCGCGGCCTCGGCCGCCGACAGCCCCGGCCAGGAAGCGATCATTGCCGCCGCCGGGCCGACGCCGCCGGCCGACATCCGCCGCCGCGTCGATCAGGAAGCGGCCAAGGAAGCCAGCAGTCACGCGCTGACCGACCGGTTGATGTTCTGGAAGACTCCCGCCCCGCCCGGCACGGTGGTCGATCCGCAGAAAGAGGCGCAGCGCCTGCGCAACAACGCCGCCCTCGGGCAGAGCCAGACCACCGGCGACACGCCGATCGTCCAGACTCCGCCGAAATCGCTGTTCAACGAGCTGTTCTAACGCCGCCCGACGGCGCGACCGGCGCCGTTACACGCGACCTGGCATCATCACCGGCATCAGGGCCGGGCTGCGCCGCGGTTCGGCCAACACCAGTTCGCTGCTGACCGCCGCCTGCGAGCCATGGTCGCCGACCGTGCGCAGCCGCATCTCCGGCACCGCGACCGGCACTGGCGCAATGGCGGTGGCGCGCAGCAGCGTCGCCACGAAGGCCCTGCCCCACACCAGCGGCGACCGCTCGGCGATCGCCGACCACATGCTCTGCCAGCGCTCCCGCCGCTCGGCCAGCGGCATGGCCAGCGCCACATCGAGCGCCTCGGCCATCGCATCGGCGTCGTGCGGGTTGATCAGCAGCGCGCCGTCGAGCTGTTGCGCCGCCCCGGCGAAGCGCGACAGCACCAGCACCCCCGGATCCTCGGGCGCCTGCGCGGCGACGAACTCCTTGGCGACGAGGTTCATCCCGTCCCGCAGCGGCGTCACCAGCCCGACCCGCGCCATGCGCATGTAGCCCGCCGCCAGTGAGCGGTCGATCGCCCGTGTCACCAGCCGCAACGGCTGCCAGTCCGCCTCGGCCAGATCGGCGTTCAGACTGCCGGCCTCGCGGTCGAGGCTGACGCGCAGCGCCCGGTAGCTGCCGACCTCCTTGCGCGACAGCGCCGCCACCTGCAGCAGCGTCGCCCGTCGCACCCAGCCCGGATGGCGTTCCAGCAACCGCCGCATGCCGCTCAGCCGCTGCAACAGCCCCTTGGTCGGGTCGAGCCGCTCGACGCCGAGGATCAGGTGTTGGCCATACAGGCTCCGGCGCAGCCGCTCGGCCTCCGCCGACCCGGCCATGCGCTGCGCCAGTTCGGCAAAGCCATGCGGCTCGATCTCGACCGGAAACACGCCCAGGCGCACCCGCCGCCCGGCGACATCCAGCACGCTGCCGGCCAGCCGCTCGGCGCCGGCGAACATTTCCGCGGCAACGACGAAATTGGCCAGATCATTGGCGGTCTGGAAACCGATCAGGTCGGCGGCGAGCAGGTCGCGCACCAGATTGCCCATCTCCGGCGCCGCGCTCAGCACATCGGCCGAGGCAAACGGCACATGCAGGAAAAAGCCGATCGGGTTGGTCACGCCGCGTCCGCGCAGGCAGGCGGCCAGCGGCAGCAAGTGGAAATCATGGATCCAAACCAGATCGCTCGGCCGCAGCAGCGGCTGCAGCGTCGCCGCCATGCGCGCATTGACGCCGCGATACACCTCGGCGTCGCGCCGATCGAACTGCATCAGCTCGGGCATCGTATGCAGCAACGGCCACAACACGCCGTTGGCGAAGTTGTTGTAGTAGCGGTCGTGCTCTTCCGGCGTCAGGTCGATCGTGGCGTAATCGACGCGGGCGTCGTGGCGGACACAGACCGTGGTGCCGCCGGCGCCGGCGACGATGGCGCCGCTCCAGCCAAACCACAGGCCGCCGCGCTTTTCCATCAAGCCGTCGAGGGCGACGGCAAGGCCGCCGGAGGGCGCGCCGGCGTTGGCCGTGGGCACCCGGTTCGAGACTACAACCAGGCGGTTCATCGTGCCTCCAGCAGGGCGACGGGACATGCAGCGAACAGGTCGGCGAGCCTTACCCGCCCGTTCGTCCCCGGCGTGTCGATCAAACGTTCACCCGGCTCCAGCAAACTCGCCAGCCGCCGGCCATGCAGCAAACGCGGCATCACCGCGGTCGTTGCCGACCAGACGTGCGGCGGAATGTTCGGCCGCACGTTCTGTCCGTCTACGGAATGAAGATGCCGCGCGGCGAGGCGGCTGACCGCGATCACCGCCGCCCGTCCCTCATGGATGCGGGCGAAGGCAATGGCATGCTCGGCGGCCGGCCCGTCGATGCGGATTTTGTGATAGCCGCCGGCGGCAAACAGGCCCGGCGCGCGGGCGCGCAACGCCAGGGTCCGCGCGATCAGCGCCTGTTTCACCCGCCCGTCATGCCACGCGCCGAGTAGCGTCGCCGGGTCGCCCGCCGCCGCCAGCGCCGTGCGCCGCGCCGCCCAATCGACCGGCCGCCGGTTATCCGGATCGACCAGCGAGAAATCCCACAGCTCGGCGCCCTGATAGAGGTCCGGCACGCCCGGCACGGTCAGTCGCAGCAGCGTCTGGGCGAGGCTGTTGACGACCCCGGCCGGCGCCAGCCGTGCCGCAAAGTCGCAGAGCGACTGCGCCACCGGCCGCGCCGGGTCGAGGCTGTGGGCGAGGAAATCGTGGCACGCAGCTTCATACTCGGCGTTCGGCGCGGCCCATTCGCCGTGGCGTTTGGCCTCGCGGATCGCCTTCTCCAGCCACCCGCCAAGCCGATCGCGGAACGCCGCCAGCGACGCCGCGGCGTCGCAGGTCAGGCCGGGCGGCCAGCCGGCAACGATGGTCTGATAGATCATCACCTCGTCGGCGGCGTCCGGCGCCGGGCCGCCATCGGCCTCGCGCTTCTGCGCCGCGTTCAGCCGCATCCAGCGACCGAGTGCGGCGTCCCACGCGTCGGGCAGTTCGCTGAGAACGGCAAGCCGGGCGCGGGTGTCTTCGCCGCGCTTGTGGTCATGCGTCGCGGTGGCCAGCAGCGCCCGCGGAAAACGCCGCCGCCGCTCCATCTCGGCATGAAACGCCGCCGGCGACAGCGCGAACTGGCCGGGGTCGGAACCGACCTCGTTGCGGCTGAGCAGCCGGCCGTAACGATAGAACGCGGTGTCCTCCACCGCTTTCGCCGCAGTTGGCGCGGATAATTGCTGAAAGCGCACCATCGCGCGCAGCCGCTCCTGGCGGAGCGCCCCGGCAGGCACCGCGCGCAGCCCCTCGCCCAGCATCCACTGGCCGATCAGGTCGAGCAGCCCGCTGTCGGCGGCGCGCAAGGTGCGGTGCGCCCCCGCCATCGCCCAGGCAAGGTCGCGCTGATCCGCCTCGGTCGCGCCGCCGGCGCCGGCATAGATCCGGTAACTGTGGAAATGCACCAAGAGCTCCTCAAGCGCCCTTCGCATCGCGGTAAGTGTCCAGTCTCGTGTGGCGACATTACGGCGGGCGATCCGGTGCAGTGCGGCAGCCGTTGCCCACAGCTCCGAGGACAGCGTCTCACGCAGAATCTGCCGCCGGGCCGGCTCGGCCTCGGCGGCAAAGCTGGCGGCGCGGCCGGTCAGCGTCGTCCACAGCGCGGTCAGCGGCGGCTCGCCCGCCGGATCGTGCAGCACCGCAGCCACCTGATCCATGAAGTCGTAGCCGGTGCTGCCGTCGGTCAGCCAGTCGGCGGCGAGATGGGCATGCGCGGCGGTGATCTTCTCCACCCAGATCACCGCCGGTTCGCCGCGCAGCGTCGGCGGGCGGGAATGCCGGGCGGTATCGAGCCGCCGCCGCAGCTTGCGGCAATAGCCGCGCGGATCGGCCAGCCCATCGACATGGTCGATACGCACGCCGTCGATCAGCCCGTCGGCATACAGCCGCAGGATGTAGTCATGCGTCGCCTCGAACACCTCGGCCTGCTCGACGCGCACGCCGGCCAGCCCGTTGATGTCGAAAAAGCGCCGCCAGTTGATCTCGTCGGCGGCGGCGCGCCACCAGGCGAGGCGGTAATGCTGGCGCTCCAGCAGCCGATGCAGCCGGTCGCGGCCGTCCGCGGTATCCGCACGGTAGGCGTCGAGCGCCGCGCGGAACGCCGCGGCGCGCGGCACCAACGCCGCCACCAGCGCGGCGCGGCCGGCGGCAACCCGCTGACGCCCGGCCTCCCGACCGCCGCCGCCATCCTCGAACGGCGCGGTCAGATCGTCGAGCGCGTGGCCGGCGATGCGCAGGATGAACGGGTAGTCGCGCGGCGCGATCGGAAACCGGTGCGTGCCATAAGCGGAGACGAAGAACCGGCCGTCGTCGGCGTCGAAGTGCAGCACAAGGTCGCCCGCCGCCAGCGCCGCGCCGTAGGAGGCACCGAGAAACGGCGCCAGCAGTCGCCCGCGCAGCGCCGCGTCGGGCGGGTCCCAGTCGATGTCGAAGAACTCGGCATAGGGGCTGGCGCGGCCCCATTCCAGCACGTCAAGCCACCAGACATTGTCGTCGCCGCCAACCGCCATGTGGTTGGGCACGATATCGAGGATCAGCCCCATCTCGTGCCGGCGCAACGCCGCCACCAGCCGGCGCAGCGCCGCCTCGCCGCCGAGTTCCGGGTCGATCGCACGGTGATCGACGATGTCGTAGCCATGCGTCGAGCCGGAGCGCGATTTAAGCAGCGGCGAGGCATAGATATGGCTGATGCCGAGCGCGTGCAGATAGGGCACCAGCTCGGTGGCGCGGTCGAGCGAAAAGCCGCGGTGAAATTGCAGCCGGGCGGTGGCGCGCAGCGTCAGCAAGGCCGGCGCCGGCCCGCTCACCGGCCGGCCAGCAGGAAGGCGACGGTGCAGCGGCCGGGCAGCGTGCCGTCGCGCACCGCATCGGCGTCGCCGCTGCGGCTTTCAAACAGCGTCTCGCCCTCAACCGCATCGACCGGCAGCGGCGCGGCGCCGAGATTGCAGGCGATCACCAGCTCCGAGCCATCGCCGAGCGCCCAGCGCGCCAGCACCCCGGTCTGACCGACCGGGCCGGCGCCGAGACTGCTGGTGCCGGGCAGACGCGCCATCAGTTCATGCCGGCGCAGCCCGAGCAGCAGCCGCGTCTGCGCCAGCGTCCGCGCATCGCCGTCGGTTGGATCGGGCACCGAGAGGGCGAAGGTCTCCGGCGCGTTCGGGTCGGGGATGCGCGAGCGCCGCATCGGGTCGGCAAAGGCGGCGAAATGCGCGAATTCCTGGCGCCGGCCGTCACGCACGCGCTGCGCCAGCTCGGGCGTGTGATCGGTGAAGTAAAGGAACGGTGCCCGGCTGCCGTATTCCTCGCCCATGAACAGCAGCGGGATATGCGGCGTCAGCAGCAGCAGCGCCTGCGCCGCCAGCAGCGCATCGGGGTCGGCCAGATGCACCAGCCGTTCGCCGAAGGCGCGGTTGCCGATCTGATCGTGGTTCTGCAGGCAGAACACGAAACAGCTCGGCGGCAGCCCGCCGCTCGGCTCGCCACGCCGCCGGCCGCGCGGCGAAAGCTCGCCCTGCCAGGCGAAGCCCTCGCCGAGCGCGCGCGCCAGTTGCGCCGCCGGGTCGGGATAGTCGGCATAATAGCCTTCACGCTCACCGGTCAGCAGCACGTGCAGACAATGATGCGCGTCGTCGGCCCATTGCGCATCGAACGCCTGACCGCCGAGCAGCGAGCTGCGATTGCCCTCATGCTCCAGCACCAGATGCACATGTCGGCCCGGCGCGATGCCGGCGCGGATGGCGGCGGCAAGGTCGCGCAGCGCCGATTGCGGCGTGATCGCATGCGCGGCGTCCAGGCGCAGCCCGTCGAAGCGGTATTCGTTCAGCCAGTACAGCGCATTATGCGCGAAAAACGCCTGCACCTCGGGCCGGCGGAAGGCGATCGCGGCACCCCAGGGGGTGTGCGTGGTGGCGTCGAAAAACGCCTCCGCGCAGGCGTACAGGTAATTCCCGTCCGGCCCGAAATGGTTGTACACGACATCGAGCATGACCATCAGACCGAGTCCGTGGGCATGGTCGATCATCGTCTTCAGCTCGCCCGGCGTGCCATAGGCCTCGTCCGGCGCGAACGCCAGAACGCCGTCGTAGCCCCAGTTGTGCCGGCCGGGGAAATCGGCAATCGGCATCAGTTCAATCGCCGTGACGCCGAGATCGCGCAGATGCGCCAGCCGCGCGGTGAGGCCACGGAACCCGCCCATGGCGCCGACATGCACTTCGTACACCACCGCCTCATGCCATGGCCGGCCGCGCCAATCGTCGAACGTCCACTCATGCGCCAGCGGGTCGAACACTACGCTGGCACCATGCACGTCGCCATGCTGCAGCCGCGATGCCGGATCGGGCACCGCCAGGCCGTCCGGCAGGCGGTAGCGATAGCGCGCGCCGGCACCACAGACGACCTCGGCGACGTGCCATCCGCCGGCCTCCTCCTGCATCGCCACCGGCGGCAGACCCTCGATGTCGAGCGTCATGCCGACAATGCTCGGCGCCCAGATGCGGAATCGGGTGGTTCCGTTGGTGCGCAACTGGGCACCGAACGGCAAGTCATGGGCGAAGCGGGCCGCCATCAGGCGGCGACCAGCACGACCGTCGCCAGCGGCGGCAGTGTCAGTGTCAGCGCGTGCGCCATGCCGTGACTGGCCACCGTGTCGGCCTCGACCCAGCCGCCATTGCCCATGTTGCTGCCTCCGTAGATCGCCGCATCACTGTTCAAAACCTCACGCCAGCCGCCGCCCTGCGGCACGCCGACACGGTAGCCTGAACGTGGAACCGGGGTGAAGTTGCACACCACCAGCACCGGCCGCTCATCCGCACCGCCGCTGCGCAGATAGGCAAACACGCTGTGCTCGCTGTCATCCATGACGATCCAGAGAAATCCCGCCGGGTCGCAATCGTGGCGGTGCAGCGCCGGCGTCTGGCGATACAGGTGGTTGAGGTCGCGCACCAGCAACTGCACCCCGGCATGACGCGGATCGTCAAGCAGGCCCCAGTCCAGCTCGCGATCGTGGTTCCACTCCCGCTCCTGCGCCAACTCGCCGCCCATGAACAGCAGCTTCTTCCCCGGATGGGTCCACATGAAGGCCAGATAGGCGCGCAGATTGGCCAGCCGCTGCCACGCATCACCGGGCATTTTGCCGAGCAGCGAGCCTTTCCCGTACACCACCTCGTCATGCGACAGCGGCAGCACGAACCGCTCGGAGAACGCATAGACCAGACCAAAGGTGATCTGATCGTGATGCCATCGGCGATGAATCGGGTTCTGCTCGATATACGCCAGCGTGTCGTGCATCCAGCCCATGTTCCATTTATAGGCGAAGCCGAGGCCGCCCTGATCGGGCGCGCGCGTCACCCCTGGCCAGGCCGTGCTCTCCTCGGCAATCAGCACCGCACCGGGGCAACGGTCGCCAACGACGCGGCTGAGTTCCTGGAGAAACGACACCGCTTCCAGATTCTCGCGCCCGCCATAGCGGTTCGGCACCCAGGCGTCGGCATCGCGGCTGTAGTCGCGGTACAGCATCGAGGCGACGGCATCGACGCGCAGCGCATCGGCGTGGTAGTGCTCCAACCAGTGCAGCGCGCTGCCGATCAGAAAGCCGCGCACTTCCGTACGGCCGAGATTGTAGATCAGCGTGTTCCAGTCGCGATGGAAGCCCTCGCGCGGGTCGCCATGCTCATACAGCGGCGTGCCGTCGAAGCGCGCCAGGCCATGCGCATCGGTCGGAAAATGCGCCGGCACCCAGTCCAGAATAACCCCGATCCCCGCCGCATGCAGCCGATCGACCAGCGCCGCGAACGCCTCCGGCGGCCCGAGCCGCGCGCTCGGCGCAAACTGACCGAGCGGCTGGTAGCCCCAGGAGCCGCCGAACGGATGCTCCATCACCGGCATGAATTCGACATGGGTGAAGCCCATGCGCTGCACATACGGCACCAAGCGCTGCGCCAGAGCGGTCCAGCCATCGGTTCCCTGTGCCCGCGCCATCAGCCAGGACGGCGCGTGTACCTCATAGATCGACATCGGCGCGTCCGGCGCCTGATGCGCCGCGCGGCGCGCCAGCCACGCCGCATCGGTCCACACCAGCGCATCGTCGATGACGCGCGAGGCGGTGGCCGGCGGCGCTTCCGCCGCCCCCGCCACCGGATCGGCCTTCAGCGGCAGCAGCTCGCCATCCGGCCCGACGATTTCGTATTTGTAGAGCGCACCAGGGCCGAGCCGCGGGAGGAACAGTTCCCACACCCCGGCGCCATGCCGCAGCCGCATCGGATGGCAGCGCCCGTCCCAGCCGTTGAAACTGCCGACAACCGAGACTCGCCGCGCATTGGGCGCCCACACCGCGAAGCGGACGCCGGGCACGCCCAGCAGGGTGTGCAGATGCGCCCCGAGAATGCGGCCGAACTCGTGATGACGGCCCTCGCCCAGCAGATAGATGTCGAGATCGCCGAGCACCGGCGGGAACGCATACGGATCGTCGCTGATCCGCTCCTCCTCGCCCACGCGGATGCGCAGCCGATACGCCGCGCGCGCCGGCATCATCCCGCTCCACAGCCCGGCCGCGTCGATGCGAACCAGCTCGGCCAGCACCGCATCGTCAGGCCCGATCGCCGCGACCTGCGTCGCCTCGGGCAAGAAGGCGCGCACCGCACAGCCGCCGTCGATGTCATGCGGCCCCAGCACGGCGAACGGGTCGCCGTGCCGCGCCGCAACGATGGCGGCAATCGCCTGCGGCGGCGGGGCGCCGATCATGCGCCGGCCCCGCGCGCCAGCAGCCGCGCGGCAATGGCATGCAGCCCGCGCAGCGGAATCGGCAGCCAGCCCGGTCGGCTCGCCGCCTCGTACCGCACCTCGTAGGCCGCCTTCTCCAACAGAAACAGGTCGAGCAGCGCCGTCTCCGCCGCCTTCGGCACCCATGGCCGCGGCGCCTGTTGCAGCACCGCGCGATAGGCGTCGAGAAAACACTGTCCGGCCTCGGCCCGGAACCGTTCCAGCAACGGGCCGCGACGTTCTTCGGTCAGCGGCGAGGCTGCCGCCCGCCCCGGCGCCGCCGCCGCGGCGGCATAGTCGAAACTGCGCAGCGCTCCGGCAACATCGCGCAGCGGCGAGGATTTTTCCCGCCGTTGCGCCGCGCTGCGCGCCGGCTCGCCCTCGAAGTCGATGATGAAGGCGTCGCCCTGGACCACCAGCACCTGACCAAGATGGAAATCGCCATGCACCCGCGTCCGCAGCGCCCCGCCGCCCTGTGCCGCGAGGCCGCGCACCCGCAGGTGCAGCGCCTCCGCCTGCGCCACGATCTCCTCGGCCATGTGGCGCGTCTCCTCATCGGGCCAGTCGCGCGGCGCCTGCAGGATTGCCACCGCCATGTCGAGCTGCGCCAGCGCGCCATCGGCCCAGCGTTCCCGCTCGGCATCGTCGGCCGGCTCGGCCGACATGTCGGCATCGTCACTCGGCGCCGACAGCACCGCGTGCAACTCGCCGAGCCGCCGGCCGACCGCGGCGGCGAACGGGGTGTAAGTGGTGAACGCTTCGCGCGCCTCGCCCTCATGCCCCGTCACCGCCGCCTCCTCGACGGTGCGGGCCAGGAAGTCCAGCGTCCAGGCCCAGCCATCCCCCTGATTGCGCACGAAGCCCTGCACCAGGATCAGCGTATGCGGCGTGCCGTCCGGCCCGATGCGCGCCACTTCGCCGAACAGCGGCGCGCTGTTGGCAAAGCCACGCTCGGTCAGCACCCGCGTCATCTCCACCTCGGGATTAATGCCGGCGGCGACGCGGCGGACGATCTTCAGCACCACGGCATCGCCGACGATGATCGAACTGTTCGACTGCTCCGCCGACAGGCGGCGGATTTCCGGCGCCTCCGGCAGATTAAGCTCAGCCATGCGCGCGGTCGGCCGGAAGCTGATCTGTCCGCCATCGGGCAGCGCCATCTGGCCGCCGCCGCGCAGCGCGGCGATGACGCCGAGGACAAATCCGTCGATGGCAAATCCGTCGGTCAGCACGCCGACGCGCCGTCCGCGCCGCACCCGCGCCAGCGCCAGTTGCTGCGGCAGCGGGCTGCTGGTCTCCTCCTCCCAGGCGATGCCGAGCGGCACGACATAGTTTTCCGTATGCGTGCCGAGCCGCGCGGTGACCTCGGCCAGCAACACCTGCGGCGCCGCCGCCAGCCGCTCGGCATAGGCGATCAGCGCACCACTCAGCCGCTCGTCCTTGGCGGCGAACCAGCGCCGCTTGGGCAGCCACGCTGGCAACACTTCACCTTCCAGAATGCCCCTGCCGTGCGGCTGCAACACCTCCATGATGTCGGTGCGGATGACGATGGTGGCGAACTCCGGCAAGGGTTCCGATGGATGCACATGCCACGCCGGCAATTGCGCCTGCGCCGCCAGCAGGAACCAGAAGAAGCCGAACGGCGGCAGCGTCAGCAGATAGGGCAGTTGCCCCATCGGCGGAAAGCTCGCGCCGCCCACCATATCGACCGGCATGCGCCCGCTGAAGGCCGACAGATCGAGTTCCACCGCCTGCGCGGTGCGCGACAGGTTGCTGACGCACAGCACCACTTCCTCCGCCTCACCGTTGTGATACTCGCGCAGGAACGCCAGCACCTTGCGGTTGCCGGGGTAAAGGAAGCGCAGGCTGCCGCGGCCGAACGCCATGAAGCGGCGGCGCACCGCCAGCATCCGTCGCGTCCAGTTCAGCAACGAATACGGATCGGCCGCCTGCGCCTCGACATTGACCGCGCTGAAACCGTAGAGCGGGTCCATGATCGGCGGCAGCACCAGCCGCGCCGGATCGGCGCGCGAGAAGCCACCGTTGCGGTCGGGTGACCACTGCATCGGCGTGCGCACCCCGTCGCGATCACCGAGATGGATGTTGTCGCCCATGCCGATCTCGTCGCCGTAGTAGATCACCGGCGTTCCCGGCATCGACAGCAGCAGCCCGTTCATCAGCTCGATACGCCGCCGGTCGCGCTCCAGCAGCGGCGCCAGCCGCCGGCGGATGCCGAGATTAAGGCGCGCCCGACGATCCGCCGCGTAGGTCTCCCACAGATAGTCGCGCTCGCGGTCGGTCACCATCTCCAGCGTCAGCTCGTCATGGTTGCGCAGAAAGATCGCCCACTGGCAATTGACCGGAATCTCCGGGGTCTGGCGCAGGATGTCGGTGATCGGAAAGCGGTCCTCCCGCGCAATCGCCATGTACATGCGCGGCATCAGCGGGAAGTGGAAGCACATGTTGCACTCGTCGCCGTCGCCGAAATACTGCTGCGCATCCTCCGGCCACTGATTGGCCTCCGCCAGCAGCATCTTGCCCGGTGCGGTGCGGTCCAACTCCGCGCGGATGCGCTTGAGAACGGCGTGCGTCTCCGGCAGGTTCTCGTTGATCGTGCCCTCCCGCTCGACCAGATACGGCACCGCATCCAGCCGCAGCCCGTCGATGCCGAGTTCGAGCCAGAACCGCATCACCGACAGCACCTCTGCCAGCACGCGCGGATTGTCGAAATTGAGGTCCGGCTGGTGCGAATAGAAGCGATGCCAGAAATACGCCCCGGCCACCGGGTCCCAGGTCCAGTTGCTCTTTTCGGTGTCGATGAAGATGATCCTGGTGTCGGTGTATTTCTGATCGGTGTCCGACCAGACATAGAAGTTGCGCGCCGCCGAGCCGGGCCGCGCCTGACGTGCGCGCTGGAACCACGGATGCTGGTCGCTGGTGTGGTTGATCACCAGTTCGGTGATGACGCGCAATCCGCGTTCATGCGCCGCCGCGATCAGCCGCCGCACATCCGCAAGCGTGCCATATTCGGGATGCACGCTGCGGTAATCGGCGATGTCATAGCCATCGTCGCGGCGCGGGCTGGGATAGAACGGCAGCAGCCAGATCGCCGTCACGCCCAGTTCGGCGATGTAATGCAGCTTCTCGATCAGCCCGCGAAAATCGCCGACGCCGTCATTGTCTGCGTCGAAAAACGATTTCAGATGCAGTTGATAGATGACCGCATCCTTGTACCACAGCGGGTCGTCCCCGGCAGGCAGCTTGGTGTTTGACATGGGGTTCCTCAGAAGGCCGGGTGCAGCCGCCAGATGCGGCAAGGCGCCTCGGGCGTCAGCGTGACCCGGCGCCATTTGCCCGGCCAGGGCTCCGTCGCTGGGCTGAGCAGGTCCTCGGCCAACAATGTCGCCGTATCCGGCAATCCCCACCGCCACAGCGGCAGCTCGATATCGGCCGTCTGCGTGGCGAACGGATCAAGACTGATCGCCGCCAGCACGACATTGCTGCGGTCGTCGTTGGCTTTTTCAAATGTCAGCACATGATCGTTGGTATTGGTCAGAAAGTGCAGCCCGCTCTGGCGCTGCAGCGCCGGATTGCGGCGGCGGATGCGGTTGAGCGCGGCGATGTCGCCGACGATGTTGCCGGGACGCTGCCAGTCCCACGCCCTGATCTGGTATTTCTCGGAATCGGCATACTCCTCCCGACCCGGCAGCGCCGCCGACTCGCACAGTTCAAAGCCGCAATACACCCCCCAGAGCGGCGCCAGCAGCGCCGCCAGTGCGGCCCGGATGAGGAACCCGGCCCGCCCGGAGGTCTGCAGAAACACCGGGTTGATGTCGGGCGTGTTGACAAAGAAATTGGGCCGCATCAGGTCGCTGACCGGCGGCGCCGAAATCTCCTCCAGATAGGCGGTCAGCTCGGCCTTGGTGTGGCGCCAGGTGAAATAGGTATAGGACTGCGCGAACCCGACCTTGCCCAGGCGCTGCATCATTTTCGGACGGGTGAAGGCCTCGGCGAGAAAGATCGCGTCCGGGCAGGCGGCACGCACTTCGGCGATCAGCCATTCCCAGAACGGCAGCGGTTTCGTGTGCGGATTATCGACGCGGAAGATGCGGATGCCCTGCGCCGCCCAGTAAAGCACCACCTCGCACAGCGCGATCCACAGCTCCGGCACCGCACCGGTGGCGTAGAAATGGACGTTGACGATGTCCTGATATTTCTTCGGCGGATTCTCGGCGTAGCGCAGCGAGCCGTCGGGTCGCCAGTCGAACCAGTCGGGGTGCTCGGTGAGCCAGGGATGGTCGGGCGCACACTGGATGGCGAAGTCGAGCGCCAGTTCCAGACCATGCGCCGTCGCCGCGTCGCGCAGCGCATGAAATTCGGCCAGCGTGCCAAGCTGCGGATGGATCGCCTGATGCCCGCCTGCGGCGCTGCCGATGGCGTACGGGCTGCCCGGATCGTCCGCTGCCGGCGCCAGCGAATTGTTGCGGCCCTTGCGGAAGCTGCTGCCGATCGGATGAATCGGCGGGAAATAGAGCACGTCGAAGCCCATCTCGCGCACCCGTGGCAAGTGCCGGATGACATCGCGGAACGTGCCGTGACGCGCCGGGTCGTCGCTCATCGAGCGCGGAAACAACTCGTACCAACTGGCAAAGCCGGCAATCGGCCGGTCGGCGTCGAGCGGACACGGCGGCGTCAGCCGCACCGCGAATGGCCGCTGATCGGCCCGCCGCATCAGTACCGCGGTCTCCGCCGCGAGCAGGATCGCCACCTGCTGCCCGGCGTCGGCGGCGGCGGCATCGAGCCGCGCCAGCACCGGGCGCAGCTCAGGCACCCGTGGCGCGGCGGCGGCGAGCAACGCGCTGCCTTCGATCAGTTCAAGCCGCAGGTCGATGCCGGCGGCATGCTTCTTGGCCAGTTCGTCGCAATAGCTGGCGAAGCTGTCGCGCCACGCCTCGATGGTGAACAGCCAGCGGCCAACGCGCGGCAACGCGAAGCTGCCCTCCCAGCGATCATTGCCGAGCGACCGCATCGGCGCCTGCTGCCACGCGGCGGCATCGGCGCTGCGCCACAGCAGCATCACCGCAAGCTGGTCGTGGCCGTCGCAGAGCACGTCGGCGCGCACGCGCACGGTCTCGCCGGCAATGCGCTTGGCGGCGAAGCGCCCGCCATCGACGCTGGGCGACACCGCCTCGATGGCGATGCGCGCGGCCCGCGCCGCCGCCGCCGCGCTGCGCGGCAATGCCGGCCGCGCCAGGGTGATCGGCGGGGTGGCGCGCAACGTCAGCGTGACCACCGCGCCGGGGTCGAGACTGGTAGGCAGAGTGTCAGTCTCCCAGCCGCCGGGCAGCGTTCCGAGGCGCGGTCTGGCCGGCCGGTCGAGCGCCGCATTGGCCAGCAGCAGGGTCGCCGTTTCGGCCCCTGGTCTGGCCCGCAGGAAGGCCACCACGGCGGCGCCGGGCGGGCTCAGCAGCAGCGGCGGCGGGGCCGGCGGCAGCGGCGGGGCCGGCGGCAGCGCGGCGTCGGCAAACCATGCCGGGACCATCCAGCCGTCGCCGAAAGCGGCGGCAAAACGCGCCGCCCGCTGCGCCGCGAGCGGCCGCAGCAGCGGATCGGCGGCAATCGCACCGGGTCGCTCGGCGGTCGCCGCCGGCGCGATCAGCGGCGCGATGGCACGCAGCCGCGCCGCCTCCGTCCACAGCCATTCCTGGCGGAAATCCCACTCCGGCAACGAGCAAAACACGAAATCAAGGCCACAGCCGGCAAGCGCCGACTGGCGCTCGGGCGAAAGCCCGCAGGTCCACCCCAGCAACAGGCAGTCCTGCGGCAGGCTGCTGCGCAGGGCGCGCAGCACCGCCGCCGGGATCATCCGCAGCGAGGCCAGCCGGAACCCGGCAATCCCCGCTTTATGCCAGACACGCATCCGCTCGGCGAACCACGCCACCACCGCCGGGGCGGCATCGTCGAAGCGCGCCGCGGCGATATCGCCCTCCGCCGCATAGGAGCGCGGATCGAGCGCGCGCGCCGGATCGGGGGGGCGGAACACATCCGGGCGGGACAGCGCGATCTGCCCGCCGGCGGCGACGTAATCCGGCATCACGTCAAACAGCACACACAGCCCGCGGGCGCGGGCATCGCGGGCAATCTGCGCCACCAGGGCCGCGGCGTCGTCGCCGGCGCCGAGCGCCGGATGCGCCCGCCCGTCGTCGGCGATACAGAACCGCAGATCGCCGGCAAGCGGCGGCGGCATCAGCACATGCGAGATGCCGAGCCGCGCCGCCCGGTCGAGTGCCGCGTGCAGCCGCGCCGGCGGTCCCAGATCGGCGGCGCCGAGCTGCAGAATCCGCGGCGCCTCCGCCGCCTCCGCCGGCGTCATCATCACGCCTGCCGTCATGTCCATCGCGTTGCGTTCGCCCCCGTCATGGTCTGTTCAAAGCGCGGCGGCGGCGCTGGTTCCCCGGCCGGCAGCACCCGCGGGCGCAACCGGCGCGCGGCCGCGACTTTGGGGCGGACAGGGTCAGATATGCAGGATGTTCGGCAGATAGCCGGCGTGGATCAGCAACGACAGCACAAACAGCACCAGGAACACGCCGAACAACAGCCGCGCGATGCCCGCCGCGGCGGAGGCCAGTCCGCCAAAGCCGAGGATCGCCGCCACCACCGCCACGACGAGGAAAATGATCGTCCAGTTCAACAGCATTGCCGCTCTCCTGAACCGTGCCGGCGGCGCAACAGCGGGCGTCCCGGCGCGGCGGCAACGCGCCGCCGCCGCGTCGGTTGCCGGCTCAGCCGAGCCGCAATCCGCCGGTCACCGCCTGATAGGTGGCGATTGCCAGCGTCACCGGCTCGAACGGCTTGGTGATCACGAAGGCCGGCTCGCTCGATGTGCCGGTCAGCAGCCGCTCGGGATAGGCGGTGACGAAGATCACCGGCGCGCGATGGTGCAGCATGATGCGCGCGACCGCCTTGGTGCCGTCACCGCCGATGCCGAGATTGATGTCGGCGAGAATGAGGCCCGGCCGGGTCCGCGTGGCGATCTCCACCGCCTCGCTTTCGCTCGCCGCCACGCCGACGACGCGATGGCCGCAGCCGCGCACCAGTTCCTCGATGTCCATGGCGATGATCGGCTCGTCCTCGATGATCAGGACATCGGTGGCGGCGGCGTTGCGCAGATGTTCGCGTGCCGCGGCGAGGCTCTGCGCCGCCTCCGGCACGCTGAGCGCGACGATCGGCGCCGCGTCCTCGACGCGGACTTCCTCCAGCGAGGTCAGCAGCAGCAATTGCCGCTGCTTGCCGCTGAGTTCCTGCGGCCCCGATTGCGGCGGCAGCATGCCGTTGAACCGCCGCGTCACCTGCGCGTAGAAGGCAAGGCGCACATCCTCCGGCGTCGTGCCACCGGCGAGCATGTCGCGCAGACTCTCGGCCACCAGATGGTCGCCGCTGCTCTGCAGGCCGGTCAGCGCACGGGCATAGCGCCGCGCATAGGGCAAGGCGCGCATCAGGTCTTCGCGACACAGGTCGCTCATGACGGATTTCCCCTTGCAGTCGGCGGCGCCGCATCGGACATCGCCGGCGCCGTGGTTGAGATATGCAGCAGGACATCGGACCCGACGGTTTGGACACCGACGACAGACGCACAATTCTGCTGGCGTCGCTGCCGGATCTGCGCGCCTATGCGCGTTTCCTGACGCCGCAGCGCGCCGAGGCCGACGATCTGGTGCAGGAAGCGCTGGTACGGGCGCTGGCGGCGCTTGGGCAGTTCCGTCCGGGCACCAGCATGCGCGCCTGGCTGTTCGTCATCCTGCGCAACGCCTTCTATGAACAGGCACGGCGGCGGCGCAGCGAGCGCACGGCGTTGCAGTTCGCACCGCCGGGCGAAGTCTCCGGCGCGCCGGTGCAGGAGGCGCGCAGCGAACTCGCCGATCTCCAGCGCCGCTTGTTTACCCTGCCGCCGCTGCTGCGCGAGGCGCTGGTCCTGGTTGGCGCCCAGGGCATGCGCTACGAAGAAGCAGCGGAGATTTGCGGCGTGCCAGTCGGCACGATGAAGGCGCGCGTGTCGCGGGCACGGCGGCAGCTCGCCGGGGTCATGCAGCGCAGCATGCCGGGCGCGGCAGACAACGGCGACATTGGCTGACCCCGCGGCCCGCGGCCTCCTGTGCCAAACCGATCCGCCAGTCGCGTGAGGTAATTCCTGCTTGACCATCGCGCCTGTGGTGAATCGCACCTTGGCAGTACGCCTGCAACTCACGCTCGCCATGATCGCGCAGTCGTGAGCACGACGATGCAACTGACGCATGGCGCCGTTCATTGTCCCGCTGAGATCAGGCATGATCGGAGACGACCGCGTGAGCCAAACTATATTTCATGATCAGGTCATCGGCATTCTGCCGAAGCTGCGGGTGCAGGCGCTGGCGCTGACCCGCAACCGCGCCGCCGCCGAGGACCTGGTGCAGGACGCCGTCTGCAACGCGCTCTCGGCCCAGGACAGTTTCATTCCCGGCACCAACTTTGCCGCCTGGATGCACCGGATTTTGCGCAACCGCTTCATCTCCAACCTGCGCAAGCGCCGCGACACCACCGACATCGAGGATGTTCCCTCGTCCGTCTTCGCCACCGAGGCACCGCATGAAGACCGTCTGGCGTTGAAGGAATTGTCGAGCGCGATGGGCCGCCTGCCGGCCGATCAGCGCGAGGCGCTGGTCATGGTGGTACTCAACGGACTGAGCTACGAGGCGCTCGCCGAGGCCACCGGCTGCGCCGTCGGCACCGCCAAAAGCCGCGTCTTCCGCGCCCGGCGACAGTTGGAGGCATGGCTGCTCGGCGAACCCGCGACCGGCACGACGGCGCCGCGCGGCCGTGACGCAACCATTGCGGGAAAGGCTGGCATCCCAATGTCCGCCGGCGTATAGATCGCGGCGGCGAGAGCGTCGATCTCCGCAGGGGCGGCGCTCGCCGTCCCCGTCATTCCGGGCCGGGTGAGCATGAAGCACCTTGTGATGACGCGCCCCAATAACCCCTCGACCTCGACCTCACCGCGTCTGCCTGGCGAGAGCGGGGGTGTGCCCGATACGGCGTTCGACCTCTGGCTACAGCGCAGCCTGCATCAGTTGTTCGATACCGTGGCGAAGGAGCCGATCCCCGAGGATCTGCTCCGTCTCATCGAGCAGGATCGCAGGAAATGAGCCATGCCGCCGGCACGGCAGAATGCCGGTGCCGGTGCCGTGCGGCATAGCCACACCGACCCGCCGCGGCGGTTGAACCCGGCGGTGCGCCCCGCCCCCGGCGAATGACCCGACCGGCGCTGAGGCTGCTGCTGGGCGTGCGCGGACGGGTGGCGCTGCTGCTGCTGTTCGCGGCGATTCCGCTGATGATGCTGGCCGTCGTCATCGTCTGGCAAAATTACCGCATGGTCGCCGACAAGGCGCTTGAACGGGTCGAGATCGCCCGCGCCGCCACCGAGGCACGCTATCAAACCATGTTGGATGGCGCCGGACGCGCCCTTGACGGCCTCGCCGCCGATCCGGCTATCGCCGATGCCAGTGCCGCGGCGTGCGGCGCGGCGCTGGCCCGCGCCCATGCCCTGCTGTCGAGCCGCTTCCTGGCCATCGGCGTCTATGCCGCCGATGGTACGCCGCATTGCCGTTCCGGCGCCCTGCCCGATCCGGACTCCTGGTTCGCCGCGCTGCGGGCGCATGAACTGACGACGCGGCTCGGCGGGGAGGGCCAGATTCTGGTGGCACTGCCGCGCGCCGGGGCGGCGGGCGGGGCGGTCGCAGCGTCGCTGGCGCTGGCCACGCTGGTCGATGCGGGCAGCGGCGTGCAAACTTGGCTGGTCGATGTGGCGGGCAACGCGGTGCCGCTCGGCGGCGGCCGCGCGCCGCTGCCGGTTGCCGCGGTGCGCGCGGCCGATCCGGGGATCGGCACGCTGCTCACCGTGGCGGCCGACGGGCGACCCTATGCTTTTGCTTCGGTGGTGTTGCCGGGCGGGGCACGCCTGCTGGTCACCCGCGACATCGGCGCCGAGATCGACGCGGCGCGCGGCGTGCTGTGGCGCCGTCTCGCCGGTCTGGTGCTGCTGCTCGGCGCCGGCCTCGCCGCGGTGGCGCTGGGGGCCAACGTGGCGCTGGTCCGGCCGATCAAGCGCCTGTCCGCCGCGGTTCAGAGCTGGCAGCCGGGCGTCGCGTTCGATCCCGGCCCGCCGGCCGGCATGCCGCTGGAGGTGCAGCAACTGGCGCGCTCGTTCGCGCAGGCGTTCGCCGCCCTGGCCGAGCGCGAGCACCAGCTCGGCCTCGCCGTCGAGCAGCAGAATCTGCTGATGCAGGAAATCCACCACCGGGTGAAAAACAACCTGCAGATCATCGCCTCGCTGCTCAACCTGCAGGCGAGCCGCATCCGCCTGCCGGAAGCGCGGCGGGAGTTCGCCTCCGCCCGCGACCGCATCCGCGCGCTGGCGACCCTGCACCGTCATCTGTACGTCCATGGCGACCTGCACACCATCAACATGCGCAGCTTCCTGCACGAGCTGTGCGACCAGTTGCTGGCGGCGCTGGGGGAGACGGCGGGCGGGCGCATCCATCTGGAGATCGAGGCGCCGGCGTTGCAGATCAGCTCCGACCAGGCGGTGCCGATGGCGCTCATCGTCACCGAGGCGGTCAGCAACGCCGCCAAATATGCCTTCCCCGATGGCCGCCACGGCCGCATCCATGTCACCCTCTCGACCGCAGGCGAGGAGGCACGGCTGGTGATCCAGGATGACGGCGTCGGCATTCCGGCGGGGCCGGCCGAGACCGACACCGGGATGCGCGACGGCATCGGCATCCACCTGATCCGCGGCTTCGCCCGCCAGCTCGGCGGCCGGCTCGATGTGACGCAGCACGACGGCACCTGCTACGACCTGCATTTGCGGCTGCGGCGCGACCGGGCCGAGGCACTGGCGCAGGAACCGCCCCTGTCAAACTCTGCCGGGTACGCTAAAGCATCATCCTGATGGATGCGACGAAACAGGCGGCGCGCGACTGGCTGCGCCGGGAGGGGGTGCTCGGCCGGCGCGGCGCGCGGCCGATGCTGGCCCTTGGCCTCGCCGGCACGCTGGCCGGGATCCTGCAGGCGCTCTGCCTGGCCACCGGTCTGGCGGCGTTGCTGGCCGGGCGGCGCGTCGCCTGGAGCCTGCTGCTGGCGGTCGCGGTGCTGGCGGTGCTGCGCGCGGCGGGCGGGTTGCTGAGCGATCGGGCCGCCGCCGCCGCCGGGGCGGCGGCGCGACGGCGGCTGCGCGGCGACGCGCTGGCGCGGCTGCTTGGCGCCGGTCCCGCCCTCTTGCGCCGCCGCCACAGTGGCGACCTCGCCGCCATCGTCGTCGATCGGATCGAGGCGCTGGACGGGTATTTCGCCCGCTATCTGCCGGCCGCGACGCTGGCCCTGGCCGGGCCGCTGCTGGTGGTTATGGCGGTGGCGTGGCGCGATCCGATGGGCGCGCTGATCCTGGCGCTGTGTGCGCTGCTGGCGCCGCTCGCCATGGCATTGTCCGGTCTCGGCGCCGCCGCCGCGTCGCGCCGGCAATTCGCCGCGCTGAGCCATCTGCAGGTCCGCTTCCTCGACCGCGTGCGCGGAATCGCCACCATCGTCATGCACGGACGGATGGAGGACGAGGCGCGCGCCCTCGGCGCCGCCGCCGACGAACTGCGCCGCCGCACTCTGCGGGTGCTGCGCGTCGCCTTCCTCTCCTCGGCGGCGCTCGATCTCGCTGCGGCGCTGGCGCTGGTGCTGCTGGCGCTGCGTGCGCTCGGGCGCGGCATGGCGGCGCCGCTCGCCCTGTATGAATTGTTGCTCGTCGCTGAGCTGTTCGCCCCGCTGCGCGGTTTCGCCCTGGCCTATCAGGACCGGTTCGCGGCGCAGGGGGCGGCATCGGCGCTGGCCGGGCTGCCCGAACTGCCGGCGGTGGCGGTGCCGCTGCCGGTGCGCACGGTCGCCGCGCGCGGCGTCGCCGTGGCGTTCGATGAGGTGTGCTTCACTTATGACCCGGCGCGCGGCATGGCGCTTGACCGGCTGAGCTTCCGCGTGCCGGCGGGTGAGACATTGATCCTGGCCGGCCCCTCGGGTGCCGGCAAATCGACGGTGATGGAACTCCTGCTCGGCTTCGTCCGCCCCGATTCCGGGCGGGTGACGCTGAACGGCGCCGACATGACGACGCTGGTGCCGCAGGCGCTTGCCCGGCTCACCGCCTGGATCGGCCAGCGCCCGGTGCTGTTCGCCGGCAGCCTCGCCGACAATATCCGCTTCGCCCGCCCCGACGCGACCGAAGCCGAGGTGGCCGAGGCGGCCCGCGCCGCGCGGCTCGACGCCGTCGCCGCGCTGCTGCCCGACGGTCTGGCGACGCAGATCGGCGAAGGCGGGTTCGGCCTCTCCGGCGGTCAGGCGCAGCGCGTCGCCATCGCCCGCGCCTTTCTCAAGAACGCACCGTTGCTGCTGCTCGATGAGCCGACCGCGCATCTCGATCCGGCGACCGAGGCCGAGGTGCTGGACAGCCTGCGCCGGCTGACCATCGGGCGAACGGTCATTCTCGCCAGCCATTCTGCGGCGGCGCACGCTTTTGGCGGGCGGCGGCTCGACCTGCGGGAGGGGCGCGCCGTGCCGGTGCGCGGCGTCGCCTGATGCGGCCGCTGCTGCGCATCCTCGGGTTGTGGCGCGGCCGGGCCGGCATCCTGGCGTTCGGCGTGCTGGTGTCGCTGGCGGCGCTGGCCGCCGGGGTCGGGCTGATGGTGGCCTCCGGCGGCATGGTGGCGGGGATGCTGGCGGGCGGCGTGCTGGCCGGCAGCCTGCTGGCGGCGCCGCTGCTGCTGCGCCTGCTCGGGCCGGCGCGGGTGGTGTTGCGCTATCTAGAGCGGCTGGTGACGCATGACGCGCTGTTCCGGGCGCTGGCCGATCTGCGCGTCTGGTTCTTCCGCGCCCTCGCCACCGGCAGCGCCGGAGGGCTGGGCTTCCGTCGCTCGGGCGATGTGCTGGCGCGGCTGGTCAACGACGTGGAGGCGCTGGACGGGGTCTATCTGCGCGTCATCGTGCCGCTGGCCGGCGCGGTGCTGCTGCTGCCGGTGCTGGTGGTGGTGATCGGGCGCACCAGCGCGTGGCTGGCCGCGGTCGAGGCGGTGCTGTTCGGGCTCGCCGCCTTCGTGCTGCCGGCGCTGGCCGCGCGCACCGCCGCCGCCTCCGGCGGGGCGCTTGCCGCCGCCGGCGCGGATCTGCGCATCGCCTGCCTCGACGCGCTGCAGGGCATGCGCGAGGTGCGCGTTTTCGCCGCCGAGGACCGCATGCGCGCCGCCATTGCGCGGCACGAGGCGACGCTGCTCACGGCGCAGCAGGCGGTGGCGCGGCGCAGCGCCTGGGCTGGGGCCGCGGCGCTGCTGTGCGCCCAGGCGGGGGTGCTCGCGGTGCTCGCCGCCGCGCCCTCCGCCGCGGCGGCGGTGCTGCTGTTCCTCGCCGTCGCCGCGTTCGAGGCGGTGGGCGGCCTGCCGCGTGCCGGGGTTGCCGCCGGGCAGGCGGTGACGGCGGCGCGCCGGGTGCTGGCGGCAGCGCAGGCCAAACCGGCCGTCGCCGAGCCGGCGCAACCGGCGAGCCTGCCTGTCGGCAGCGCCCTGCGCTTCGAGGGCGTCCACTTCGCCTGGGCACCCGGCCGCCCGCCGGTGTTCGACGGGCTGACGCTGGAGGTGCCGCAGGGCAGCCGGGTCGCCCTGCTCGGCCCCTCCGGCACCGGCAAATCGACGCTGGCGGCGCTGGCGCTGAAAGTGGTGGCGCCGCAGGCCGGGCGGGTGCTGCTCGGCGGCACCGACATCGCCACTCTCGCCGCGGCCGAGTTGCGCGGCCGCATCGGCTGGCTGGCGCAGGCGACGCATCTGTTCGACGACACCATCCGCGCCAATTTACGTCTCGCCCTGCCGGATGCCGACGAGCCGGCACTGTGGGCGGCGCTGGAGGCGGCACGCCTCGCCGAATTCGTCCACGGCCTGCCCGAACGGCTCGACACCTGGGTCGGCGAGGGCGGCGCGCGGCTGTCCGGCGGCCAGGGGCGGCGGCTGGTGCTGGCCCGCGCCCTGCTGTCGCCGGCGCCGGTGCTGATCCTCGACGAGCCCTGTGCCGGACTGGATGCGCAGACCGAGCGCGCCTTCCTGGCGACGCTGAACGAGGTGGCCGAGGGGCGCAGCGTGGTGCTGATCGCCCACCGGCTGACCGGGGTGGAGCGGCTCGACCGCATCTGGCGGCTTTCCAACGGGCGCGCCGTCGCCGCGGCGGGTTGACGCGGCGGCGACGGAACGGGCACGAGACAACCGTGATTGCTCCGCGGAGATATGCCGATGCGCCGCCTGCCGTTGTTTGCCCTGTTGGTGCTTGGCGCCTGCAGCATGCTGCCGCCCTCCTCACCGACGGCGCGCTATGTCGTGTTCTTCGAGCAATGGTCGGCCAAACTCGACCCGCCGGGGATGCAGGCGCTGGCAGCGGCGGCGGCGGCGGCGCAGCAGCATCCGGGCGTGCCGATCGTGGTCACCGGCTACGCCGACCCGGAGGGCAGCCCACAGGCCAACAAGGACCTCTCCCGCCTGCGGGCGCAGATGGTGATCGACACGCTGGTACAAGATGGCGTGGCCGCCGCGCGCATCACCCGGCGCTCGCAGGGGTCGGTGGTGTTTCAGATAGATTCGCTGGAGAGCCGGCGGGTGGAGATCAAACTCGGCGGCGGATGACGTGACCGCGCCACCGCTCGAGGTTCTCCGCCGGGTCTTCGGCTTTCCCGCCTTTCGCGGGCTGCAGCAGGCGGCGGTGGAGCATGTCGTCGGCGGCGGCGATGCGCTGGTGCTGATGCCGACCGGCGGCGGCAAGTCGCTGTGCTACCAGTTGCCGGCGCTGTGCCGCGACGGCACCGCGCTGGTGATCTCGCCGCTGATCGCGCTGATGGATGACCAGGTGGCGGCGCTGCGCCAGCTCGGCGTCAATGCCGGGGCGCTGCATTCCGAGCTGGAGGCCGAGGAGCAGAGCCGCGTCACCCGCGACCTCGCCGCCGGGCGGCTCGATCTGCTCTATGTCTCGCCCGAGCGGCTGCTGTCCGGCTCCATGCTGGAGCGGCTGCAGCGGGGCAGGCTGGCGCTGATCGCCATCGACGAGGCGCATTGCGTCAGTCAGTGGGGCCACGAGTTCCGCCCCGAATACCGCGGTCTCGCCTGCCTGCCCGAGCGGTTTCCCGGCGTGCCGCGGGTTGCGCTGACGGCAACCGCGGACCCGCGCACCCGCGCCGACATTCTCCACGCCCTGGCGATGGACGATGCGACGGTGTTCGCCGCCAGCTTCCACCGGCCGAACCTGCATGTCGCGGCAGCGGCGAAACAGTCCGAGACGGCGCAGCTCGCCGCCCTGCTGCGCGACCATCCCGGCGCCGCCGGCATCGTCTATTGCGGCAGCCGCGCCAAGACCGACCGCGTCGCCGCCGCACTGACTGCGCGCGGCCTGACCGCGGCGGCGTTTCATGCCGGGCTGCCGCCCCAGGCCAAGCGGGCGGCGCTCGGCCGCTTCCGCGGCGGCGAGGCGATGGTGATGGTGGCGACCATCGCCTTCGGCATGGGCATCGACCGGCCGGATGTGCGCTTCGTCGCCCATCTCGACATGCCGGACAGCCCGGAAGCCTATTATCAGCAGATCGGCCGCGCCGGGCGTGATGGTGAGCGGGCGGACACGCTGCTGCTCTATGGCGGCGAGGACATCGCCCGCGCCCGCCACTGGCTGGCGCAGTCGAACGCGCCGGAGACGCAGTTGCGGGTGATGCGCGAGCGGCTGGAGGCGATGATCGCGCTGACCGAGACCGCCGGCTGCCGCACCGCCGCCCTGCTCGCCTGCTTCGGCGAAAGCCTCCCCGACGCCTGCGGCCATTGCGACAATTGCCTGACCCCGGCGCGCATTTTCGACGGCACCACGGAGGCGCAAAAGGTGCTTTCGGCGGTGTGGCGCACCGGCCAGCGGTTCGGCGCGGTGCATGTGGTCAACGTGCTGATCGGCGAGGCGAGCGAGGCGGTGCGCAAATGGTCGCACGAGACGCTGCCGACCTTCGGCGTCGGCAAGGAGCGCACGCCGGCATTCTGGCGCGGCGTCATCCGCCAACTCATCGCGCTCGGCGTGCTCGATGTCGAGGACGGCGAATATCGCACCTTGCGACTCGATGCCGAGCGGGCGCGGCCGATCCTGCGCGGCGAGACGCGCATCCGGCTGCGTGAGGAGGATGCGCCGCCACCGCGCGACCGCGGCGCGCGCCGCGCCGCGACGGCAGCGGCGGCGTCGGTCGATGGCGGGCCGCGCGGGGCGGCACAGGAGGGACTGTTCGAGACGCTGCGGGCGTGGCGCGCCGGCGAGGCAAAGGCGCAGGCGGTGCCGCCCTATGTCATCTTTCACGACAGCGTGCTGCGCGAGATCGCCGCGCTGCGGCCGGCGACCAACGACGAACTCAGCGCGATCAAGGGCGTTGGCGGGTCGAAACTGGCGCGCTACGGTCAGGCGGTGCTGCAGGCGGTGCGCGCGGCATAGGGTGCGTCTGCCCCAAGCGGGAGGAAACGCGGTGCCGGATGGAGCAAAACTGATCGCCGATATCGGCGGCACCAATGCACGGTTCGCCATCGCCGATGCCGGCGGCATTGGACATTTGCGCGTGCTGCCGACCGCACAGTTCCCGACTCTGGAGGCGGCGGCACGGGATTTCCTCGCCGGGCTGCCCGCCGATAGGCCGGTCAGACGCGGCGCCTTCGATGTCGCCGGACCGGTGACCGGCGATCATGTCAGGCTGACCAACAGCGGCTGGTCATTCTCGATCGCCGCGGTGAAGGCCGCGCTGGGCTTTGACGATCTCAAGGTGGTCAACGATTTCGCCGCCGCAGCGCTGGGGATTCCGCAACTCGCCGAGTCCGGCTTCATCGCCGTCGGCGGCGGGGCGGCGGTGGCGCATGCGCCGATCGGAGTCATCGGCCCCGGCACCGGCCTCGGCGTCGCCGGGCTGCTCTGGGCCGACGACCGATGGGTGGTGCTGCCCGGCGAGGGCGGCCACAGCACCGTGCCGGCGGCAACCGCCGAGGAAGCGCGCATCCTCGACGTGCTGCGCGAGCGCTACGGCCATGTCTCCGCCGAGCGGGTCATTTCGGGCCACGGACTGGTCAATCTCTACGAAGCGGTGTGCAGCGTCGCCGGGCATGCCGCGGCGCCGCTCAGCGACAGCGAGATCACCGCCCGCGCGCTCGCCGGCAGCGATGCCGCGTGCGTCAAGGTGCTGGAACTGTTTTGCGCCATGCTTGGCACCGTCGCCGGCAATGTGGCGATCACCCTCGGCGCCGGCGGCGGCGTCTATCTGATCGGCGGCATCCTGCCACGCTTCGCCGACGCCTTCGCCGGCTCCGGGTTCCGCGCCCGGTTCGAGAGCAAGGGCCGCTTCACCGACTACATGAAGGCGATTCCGACCTTTCTGGTGACGCACGAGAACCCGGCAATGCTCGGTCTGGCGGAGCTGCCATAAGCGGCGGCGGCCGGCTCAGCTACAGCGCCAGCTTCAGCCGGTTACCGAGTTCGCCGATGATGCCGCGCCGGAAGGCCAGCACGCAGAGGACGAAAATGGCGCCCTGCGTCACCGTCACCCAGTCGCCGAACTGCGCCAGATAGGTCTCCAGCGCGCCGAACAGCAGCGCCCCCATGACCGGGCCGAAAATCGTGCCGATCCCGCCGATCAGCGTCATCAGGATGACCTCGCCCGACATCGACCAGTGCACGTCGGTCAGCGTGGCGATGCCGAAGACCTGGCTCTTGGCGCCGCCGGCGATGCCGGCCAGCGCCGCCGACAGCACGAAGGCCAGAAGTTTGTAGTCATCGACGCGGTAGCCGAGCGAAATCGCCCGCGGCTCGTTCTCGCGGATCGCCTGGAGGACCTGCCCGAACGGCGAATGGATGATGCGGTGGATCAGCAGGAAGCCGATCAGGAATACCGCCGCGATCACCCAGTACAGCGCCATGTCGTTCTGCATCGGGATGACCCCGAACAGGGGCGAGCGGGGCACCTGCTGGATGCCGTCCTCGCCGCCGGTGAAGGACGCTTCGAGGCAAAAGAAATAGACCATCTGCGACAAGGCGAGCGTGATCATGGCGAAGTAGATGCCCTGCCGGCGGATCGCCAGCCAGCCGACGACGAGGCCGAGCACGCCGCCGGTAGCACCACCGGAGAGGATCGCCAGCTCGCTGGAAAAATGCCAGTTCTTCGCCGTCCATGCGGCGACGTAGCTGCCCATGCCGAAATACGCGGCGTGGCCGAAGCTGAGCAGGCCGACATAGCCGATCAGCAGGTTGAAGGCGCTGGCGAACAGGCCGAAGCACAGCACCTTCATCAGGAACACTGGATAGAGCACCGCCGGCGCGACGATGATGATGGCGATCATGGCGACCAGCGCCGACGCCTGCGCGCGGGTGAAGCCGAGCATCATGCTACGCCGCCTTTCCGAACAAACCGGCCGGCCGCAGCAGCAGCACGATGACCATGACGACGAAGATCACCGTTGCCGAACCCTCGGGGTAATACACTTTGGTCAGCCCCTCGATGATGCCGAGGCCGAAGCCGGTGATGATCGACCCAAGAATCGATCCCATGCCGCCGATGACGACGACGGCGAACACGACGATGATGAGATTGGTGCCCATGTTGGGGTTGACCGAGTTCATCGGCGCCGCCAGCACGCCGCCAAACGCCGCCAGCGCCGCCCCGGCGGCGTAGGTCAGCGTCACCATGCGCGGCACGTTGACGCCGAACGCCTGCACCAGCGGCGCATTTTCGGTCGCCGCCCGCAGCAGCGCACCGAGCCGGGTGCGCTCGATCACCAGCCACACCGCCAGACACATGACGGCGGCGGCGATCACCACCCAGGCGCGGTAGCGCGGCAGCACCATGAAGCCGAGATTGACCGCTCCGGACAGCGCCTCGGGGATCGCGTACGGGACACCGGAGGAGCCGAACTGATTGCGCATCAGCCCTTCGATGACCAGCGCGCAACCGAAGGTCAGCAGCAGCCCATAGAGCGGGTCGAGGCCGGCGAGGCGGCGGATGAGTGTTCGCTGCATCACCGCGCCCAGCACGCCGATTACCAGCGGCGCCAGCACCAGTGACGGCCAGTAGCCGATGCCGAGATAGGTCAGCAGCCCCCAGGTGACGAAGGCGCCAAGCATGAACAGCGCGCCATGGGCGAAATTGACGACATTGAGCAGCCCGAAAATCACCGCCAGCCCGAGCGAGAGCAGCGCGTAGAACGCGCCGTTGATCAGCCCGAGCGTCAACTGACCGTAGAGCAGGATAAGCGGTTTGCCGAAAATCATCACCATGCGGGAGAGGCTCCTGTGAGCGCCGAACGCATCAGGTTTTCACGAAATAGCAGCCGCCCTCGCTGAGCGGGCGCCACGCCTCATCGGCCGGCGTGGTGTGCACGGTCTTGTAGTAGTCCCATGGACCTTTGCTCTCGGCCGGCGTCTTGACCTGGAACAGGTAGCTCGGGACCATCAGCAGCCCGTCCTCGCGGATATAGGCCTTGCCAAAACAATCGTCGTCGGTCGGCATCGCCTTCATGCGGTTGACGATGGCGGTGCCGCTGCGCTTTGCCTCGGCGATGCCGAGATCCTGCACCGCCTTGAGGAAGTGCAGCGTGCCGGCATAGCAGCCGGCATGGATCATGTTTGGCCAGTTGTTCGGCGTCTTCGGCCGCACCCGGTCGGTGAAGGCGCGGGTGCGGTCGTTGAGATCCCAGTAGAAACTTTCGGTCAGGGTCAGCCCCTGCGCCACCGGCAGCCCGAGCGCGTGGACGTCGGTGATGAACATCAGCATCGCCGCGATCTTGGCGGTCCAGCCGAATTCATGCGCCTGCTTGATGCTGTTGACGGTGTCGGCGCCGGCGTTGCACAGACCGAGCACCTTCGCCCCGGTCGACTGCGCCTGCAGCAGGAAGGCGGAAAAATCGCTGGTGCCGGGAAACGGATAGGACGAGGCGCCGAGCACACGGCCACCTTCCAGCTCGATGAAATGCGTTGCGTCACGCTGCAGCTGGTGGCCGAAGACATAGTCCGCGGTGATGAAATACCAAGTGTCGCCGCCCGCCTTGACCGTCGATCCGCCGGTCGATTTCGACAGCATGTAGGTGTCGTACGACCAGTGGACGATTGACGGCGCGCATTGCTTGCCGGTCAGATCGGCGGTCGCGGCGCCGACGTTGACGTAGGCCTTGTCTTTCTCCTTGGCGACGGCGCCGACGGCGAGGCCGACCGAGGAGGTAGGCACGTCGATGATCATATCGACGCCTTCGCGGTCATACCATTGCCGGGCGATGCCGGCGCCGATGTCGGGCTTGTTCTGATGATCGGCGGCGATGACATCGACGTCGAAGCCGCGCGCGGCGAACTCCTGCACCGCCTGACGCGCGCAGATGACCGAGGTCAGACCCCCGGTATCGCGATACGGACCCGACTGGTCGTTCAGCACGCCGATACGGATTTTCGCCGTCTGGGCCCGCGCCCGCAGCGGCAGCGCCGCGACCGCAGCGCCACCCAGCAGCATCCGACGTGATACGGTCACCGCATTCCTCCCTTTTTCGGCTGATTGAGGCTCAGCTTTTGACCAGCGGGCAGCCACCGTCCTTCATCGGCCGGAACGCCTCATCGGCCGGCGTGGTGGCGAGCAGCGTGTAGTAGTCCCAGGGCTTCTTGCTCTCGGCCGGCGTCTTGACCCTGAACAGATAGCACGGATGGAGCTTGCGCCCGTCTTCGCGGATCATGCCCTTGCCAAAGCAGTCATCGTCGGTCGGCATCGCCTTCATGCGCGCGACGGTCGCCGCACCATCGGCCTTGGCCTGCGCCACGCCCATCTCGGCGGCGACTTTCATGTAGTGCAGGGCGGCGGAATAATCGCCGGCATGGCCCATGCCGGCGCGCACATTGGGCGCGCGCGCCCACAGCCGCTCGGAAAAGGCGCGGGCGCGATCGTTGAGATCCCAGTAGAAGGTGGATGAGATGACGAGGTTCTGCGCCACCTGCAGCCCCATGCCGTGCACGTCGGCGATGAACACCAGCAGCCCGGCCCGGGTCTGCGTCAGACCGAACTCGGCGGCCTGCTTGATGCTGTTGACGGTGTCGGCGCCGGCATTGCAGAAGCCGACGACCTTCGCCCCGCTCGCCTGCGCCTGCAGCAGAAAACTGGAGAAATCATTGGTGCCGGGGAAGGGATAGGCGACCGAGCCGACCACCTTGCCGCCCGCCGCGTTGATGAACTGCGTCGTATCGCGCTGCAGCGCGTGGCCAAAGGCATAATCGGCGGTGATGAAGAACCACGAATCGCCGCCCGATTTCACCGTCGCGCCGCCAGTCGAGTGCGCCAGCATCCAGGTGTCGTAGGCCCAGTGGATGGTGTTGGCGTTGCAGTCCTTGCCGGTGAGATCGGAGGTCGCCGGGTTGCTCGGCAGGAAGACCTTGTTTTTCTCCTTGGCGACGCCGGCGATGGCCAGCGACACGCCGGAATTGGGCACGTCGAGAATCACATCGACGCCATCCCGATCGAACCACTGGCGGGCAATGCCGGCGCCGACATCGGGCTTGTTCTGATGGTCGGCCTGGATCACCTCAACCGTCATGCCCTTGGCCGCGGCGCCGAAATCAGCCACCGCGAGACGGGCGCAGTCGCTCGCCAGCGGGCCGCCGATATCCTTATACGGACCGGAAAGATCGGTCAGCACGCCGAACTTGATTGTCGGCGAAGCGGCGCGGGCGCGCACCGCGGGAAGCGCCACGGCAGCGGCAGCGGTGGCCATCAGGTGGCGGCGGGTGACGATCATGCGCATCTCCTTCGCTCCGGGTCAGACGCCCAGATATTCATGCAGCTTGCCCATGTTGGCGGCCAGATCGGCATTCGGGATCATGTCGATGACCCGGCCGTGCTCCATCACGTAAAAGCGGTCGGCGACCGTCGCGGCAAAGCGGAAGTTCTGCTCGACCAGCAGCACGGTGAAGCCGCGCGCCTTGATCTCGCGGATCGTGCGGCCGATCTGCTGGACGATCACCGGCGCCAGTCCCTCGGTCGGTTCGTCGAGCATCAGCAGCCGCGCCCCGGTGCGCAGGATGCGCGCAATCGCCAGCATCTGCTGTTCGCCGCCCGACAGCCGGGTGCCCTGGCTGCGGGCGCGTTCCTTGAGGTTGGGAAACAGCGTGTGCAGCGTCGGGATGTCGAGGCCGCCCGGCGCGATCACCGGCGGCAGCACGAGATTTTCGGCCACCGACAGCGAGGCGAAAATCCCCCGCTCCTCGGGGCACAACGCAATGCCGGCGCGGGCGATGAGGTCCGACCGCTGGCGGATCGTTTCTCGCCCGCCATAGAGCACGCTGCCCTCGCGGCGCGGCACCAGCCCCATGATCGATTTCAGCGTCGTCGTCTTGCCGGCGCCGTTGCGGCCAAGCAACGTGACCACCTCGCCTTGCGCCACGTCGAAATCGACACCATGCAGGATATGGCTCTCACCGTACCAGGCATTGAGGCCGCGCACCTGCAGCATCGCACCCCCGCCTCCACCTTCGCCGCTGCCCCCACCTTCGCCCGCGTCGTCGCCCCCGTCACGCATGCGCGGCGCTCGCCGGGTCGGGATTGGCGGCGTCGGCAGGCGCGTCGGTGCCGAGATAGGCGGCAATCACCTCGGGATTGCGCGAAACGGTGGCGTAATCACCCTCCGCCAGCACCCGGCCGCGGGTCAGCACGGTGATGTGGTCGCATAATCCCTCGACCACCGACAGATTGTGCTCGACCATCAAAATGGTGCGGCCCTGCCGCACGCGACGGATCAGTGCCACGATGCGATCGACATCGGCATGCGTCATCCCGGCGGTCGGTTCGTCGAGCAGCATCATCTCCGGGTCCAGCGCCAGCGTGGTGGCAATCTCCAGCGCCCGCTTGCGGCCGTAGGCGAGCTGCCCGGCCTGCGTCTCGGCAAATTCCGCCAGCCCCACCTCGTCGAGCAGTTCGGCGGCCCGGGCGTTGTAGATGTCCAGCACCTTCGCCCCGCGCCAGAAGTCGAAACTGCCGCCGCGGGCGCGCTGCAGCGCCAGCCGCACATTCTGCAGCGCCGTCAGGTGGCTGAACACCGCCGAGATCTGGAAACTCCGCACCAGACCCAGCCGCGCCACATGCGCCGGCTGGGCACCGGTGATGTCGCGCCCCTTGAAACGGATGGTCCCGCGCGTCGGCGCCAGGAACTTGGTCAACAGATTGAAACACGTCGTCTTCCCGGCCCCGTTGGGGCCGATCAGCGCATGGATCGTGCCCGCAGCGACGCGCAGCCCGACGCCGTTGACGGCGATGAAGCCACGGAACTCCCGCGTCAGTCCCTCAGTTTCGAGGATGGGGTCGGACACCCCGGAACCCTCCCGGCCATTGTCATTGGCGCGTTGCTTCGCACGCGCCGGCCCGGCGCACAAGACCACAACCGGCGCCCGCGCCTAGGTTGACGCCCGCGCCTGCACCGGGCCGCCGTCGGACAGCACCAGCGCCGTACCGATCAGCCCGACATGGCTGAACGCCTGCGGAAAATTGCCCACCTGCCGGCACCGGCGCGGGTCATATTCCTCGGCCAGCAGGCCGACATCGTTACGCAGCGCGAGCAGCCGCTCGAACAGCGCCTCGGCGTCGGCGCGCCGTCCCTGCAGCGCGTAGGTGTTGGCGAGCCAGAACGAGCAGGCGAGGAATGCCCCCTCGCCGGACGGCAGCCCGTCGCTGCCGGTGCGCGTGTCGTAGCGCAGGACAAACCCGTCCGACAGCAGCTCGCGCTCGATCGCGGCGACGGTGCCGAGCACCCGCGGATCGCTGGCCGGCAGGAAATTGACCAGCGGGATCATCAGCGTGCTGGCATCCAGCGCGTCTGAGCCGAAGCTCTGGGTGAAGCTGTTCTTGGCGGTGCTGAAACCGTCACGGCAGATCGTCTCGTGCATCGTGCGGCGCAGCGCCCGCCACTGGTCGAGCGGCGCCGGCAGGCCGAACATCTCGGCGCTGGTGATGGCACGGTCGAACGCCACCCAGGCCATGACCCGCGACAGGGTGAACGGCCGCCGCCCGCCGCGCGTCTCCCAGATCCCCTCATCGGGCTCCTGCCAAATCTGTTCGAGATGGCCAAGCAGACTGCGCTCCAGATCCCAGCTCGCCGGCGCCGCCGCCAGCCCGCCGACCCGCGCGTGATGCAGCGCGTCCATCACCTCGCCGTACACATCGAGCTGCAGCTGCGCATGCGCGGCGTTGCCGATGCGCACCGGGGCGGAGGCCTCATAGCCGGGCAGCCAGTCCGCCTCCCATTCGCGCAGATGCCGCTCGCCGGCCAGCCCGTACATGATCTGGATCTGATCCGCCCGCCCGGCCACAGAACGGTGCAGCCAGTCCCGCCACGCCTGCGCCTCCTCGAAATATCCGGCGTGCATGAAGGCGAGCAGCGTCAGCGTCGCGTCGCGCAACCAGCAGAAGCGGTAATCCCAGTTGCGCGTGCCGCCGATCTGCTCGGGCAGGCTGGTGGTCGGCGCCGCGACGATGCCGCCGGTGGGATGATAGGTCAGCGCCTTCAGCGTCACCAGGCTGCGGCTGACCGCCTCGGCGTAACGACCGCGATAGCTGCCGCGGCGCGACCAGCGCGTCCAGAACCGCATCGTCTCGGACAACGCCGCCCGGGCGTCGATGGCTTTCGGCGGGCGCAGATGGCTGGGGCCGTGCGTCAGCACGAAGGGAACGGTCTGGCCCTCGTGCACGGTGAAACGGGCGGTGGTGGTGAAGCCCTCGCCCTCCAGCGGTATCGGCGTGCGCAGCACCGCCATGTCCGGCCCGGCAATGGCGATCAGCCCGCTGCCGTCGGCGAGCTGCGTCACCCACGGCACCGCCGCGCCGTAGTCGAAGCGCAGCGCCAGTGCCATGCGCATATCGACCTGCCCGCGCCGTCCCTCGACCAGCCGCACCACCGCGGAGCCATGGCTGCCGACCGGCATGAAATCGGTGACCACCACCTCCCCGCCGCCGCTGCGGATGGTGGTTTCCAACACCACAGAGCCGTCGAGATAGCGCCGCTGCACCTGTGCCGCCGGATCGGCGGCGGCAATGCGCCAGGCACCGTGCTCGGCGCGGCCGAGCAGGGCGGCGAAGCAGGCGGCGCTGTCGAAACGCGGCCAGCACAGCCAGTCGATCGAGCCTGAGCGGCTGACCAGAGCGGCGGTGACGCAGTCGCCGATCAGCGCGTATTCCTCGATCCGCTTGGCACCGCCGCCGAGGAACCCGTCGTCGTCGGCCGCCATCAGCCGACGCGCCCGCCGGCCCGCCCGGTGTTGGTCGGGCAGGAGCAGGGCGCGCCGAGCGGCGTCGGCGTATCCAGCGGGCAGATATAGGCGCCGGCATAACAGGCCAGCCCGGTCCCGGCGGCCGCCCCGCCCGACGCGCCGGCCGGCGGCGTGTAAGTGGGCGGCACAGAGCCGGGCGGCACAGAGGCTGGCGGCGCGCCGGCATAGCCGGGCGGAGGATAGGCCGGCGGCGCATAGATCACCGGCGGCGGGGCATAGATCACCGGCGGCGGTGCGTAGAAATAGGGCAGGATCGGCGGCACCGGAACGAACAATCCGCCGCGCCACCAGGCATGCGCGGCCGACGGCACCACCAGCGCCGCAACGACGGCCGCCGCCATCAGGCGGGTGAGCAGCATCAGACGGTCGGTCATGGGACACCCATTACCAGCGTACGGATTCAACCTTCGCCTCAAATGAGGGCCGTCGGCGGCCGGTGCAACGGCCGGGCGGCGTCACGGTTGCGACGCCGCCCGGCCGGTCTGGTCGCTCAGACCGGCGGCAGCCCGACCACGCGGCCGGTCTGTAGCACAGCTTCATCATAGGCGTGGCGCGCGAACACCCGCTCGACCAGCGGCGCGAACCGCTCCAGCGCCTCGGTCGGATAGTCCGGGTCGAACGAGCACTGGTCCCAGCGATGGCAGAAGGCGACGCAGGCCGGGTAGAACGGGCTATCGCGGTATTTTTCGCGCTCCAGCGGGTTCCAGCCGTAATGCTCGGCGTAATAGACCATCTGGAACGCGCCGTGATGCGCCACCACCCAGGCGCATTCGTCGCGCACGAACGGGCGCAACAGTTCGGCGGCGAAGCGGTCATGGTTCTGCGGCGCCAGCCCGTCGCCGATGTCGTGCAGCAGCGCGGCGACGATCCAGTCCTCGTCCGCCCCGTCGCGCCACGCCCGCGTCGCCGATTGCAGCGCGTGATCGAGCCTGGTGATGCGGTAGCCCTCGAACGTCTCGTCCGCCTGACGGCGCAGTTCGCGCAGCACCCGCCCGGCGGTGCCGGCCAGATGCGGCTTCTCCAGCCGCTGCAGCAGCAGGTATTCGTCGCGTGTGCCGTCCGCCATGTGGGCGAAGCTGACCTGTTCCATCACTCGGCCGCCTGTTCCAGCGCCGGGGCGCGTTTGAGCACCCGATACAGGCTGCGCGGACCATCGATGTCAATGTAGCAGCCCTGGAGATGCCGCGGTCCCTCCTGCGGGTCAAAGCCGGTGCGGCCATGCAGCAGGCGGCGGTTGTCGAACATCACGCAGTCGCCGTCCTGCAGCAGGAAACGGATGGCGAATTCGGGCGCCCGCAGCATCTGGTCGAACCGCCGCCGGGCACGATAGAACGCCTCCAGTTCGGCCTCGTCGAGCAGCGGCACGTAATCGAGCCGCGGGCTGAAGCGGATGCCGACGATCTCGCCGGTGACGCTGCATTCGATCATCGGCGCGTGATCGGTCAGCGCCGTCGCCGGATCGGTGTATTGGAAGCGCACCGGCACCGTGCACAGCAGGCGGTAGCCCTCCGGGTCGCGCGCCCGCATCGCCGCGGCGACGGTGACGCCATCGACCAGCGTGGAATATCCGCCGGTCGAGCGGTTGACCAGGCAGTGCAGCAATTGCACCCCCGGCATCGGGTCGCGATACGGGTTGTCGTTATGGGCGTCGAGCGGCAGGCCGGTATAGGCGAGGTCGATCGGCTGCGGCACCGAGCGCACGTCGAACATGATGCCGAAATTGGTGTCGCGCGGGAAGCCGAAGCGGCGCGCCACCGCCAGCACCTGCCCCTCCTCGGAGGGCACGCCGCGCAGGATGACGAAGCCGAGCCGCAGCAGCGGCTCGACCAGCGGCAGCATTCCCTCCGGCCCCGGCGGCCAGGCGCGGATCGGCAGCGGCGCGAGGTCGCCCGACCACGGGTCGCGCGGCGGCAGCCCGGCATCGGGCGCCGCCTCCGCCAGCAGTCTCGCCGCCACATAGTCTATGCGCGCCCCGTCGCTGAACAGCACGCGCCAGGATTGCGCCGTCAGCGGCGTCACCTCGCGCACGGCGAGGTCGGCCGGCAGGTCGGACGGATCGTAGAGGCGCTGGCCGTTCACCGGGTCGAGGCTGGCCGGATCCTCGGCCCGCTCGCGCAGCCACAGCGGATGGATCGGCCGCACTGTTCCGTCGTCCTGCACCACCTGAAGGCCGGGGCGGGTCGGGATCGGCTCGATGCGCATGATGACGGTCCTCGGCAATTCAGCGATGCGCTGCTATTATGCGCTTAAGAACCTCGCCCTGCGCAAGACCTGGACGGTGGAGGTGTTTCTCGCCTGGGAGGAACACCTTATGCGCGAACTGGGCACCCATCTGCCGGGATCGCCAGCCGCCGATCGATCCATGCCGACCGCGTCGTCAGGAATGCGGAATTCCGCGCGGCCCCCGAGATCCCGTGCTGCGTCCTGCGGCAGCAGTCGCACGCCGGCGCCTCGTGTTCGCCCGCCACGACACGCTGAGGAGCGATGAGAGCGTCGCTGGAGCGGCGGGGATCATCAGCCCGCCGGAGGTCGGCAGCGAGATACCGCTCGGCCTGATCTACGGCGACGCCCCGCTGGATGGCGCGGCAAGCTGAGCCAGCCGGTCCAGCGCCCCCTGCAGCATCCATGCCGCCGCCGCCCGATCGACCACCTCGGCCCGCTTCGCCCGGCTGAGATCGGCCTCGCCGACCAGCATCCGCTGCACCGCCGCGGTGGACAGCCGCTCGTCCCACAGCGCCGCCGGCAGTCCCGCCGCCGCCGCCAGCGCATGCGTCCAGTCGCGCGCCGCCTGCGCCGCCGGCCCGGTGCTGCCGTCCAGCGACAGCGGCACGCCGACCACCAGCCCCGCCGCCCCTTCCCGCGCCGCGATGGCGGCGATCTCGGCCGCGTTCGCCCGCAGCTTGCCGCGCCTGAGACTGCCATACGGGGTCGCCAGCCGCCGCCCGACATCGGACAGCGCCACCCCGATCAGCTTCGCCCCCGGATCGAGGCCGAGCAGCCGCAGGCCGGGCGCGAGGTGCAGAAAGTCGCTCAGGTTGCTGATCGTCATGGCCGCGGTTATGGTCCGTCGCATCTCCGCCACCAAGAGGACATGGCATGTCGCTCGATCCCGCGACCGTGCGCCGCATCGGCAAGCTTGCCCGCATCCGTCTCGCCGAGCCGGAGGTGGTGGCGCTCGGCGCCGAGCTGAACGGCATTCTCGGCTGGATCGAACAACTCAACGAGGTCGATATCGACGGCATCGAACCGCTGGCCGGGGCGGCGCAGATGGCGCTGCGCTGGCGCGACGACGTGGTGACGGAGGGCGGCATGCGCGACGCCCTGCTGGCCAACGCGCCCGACCGCGAAGGCGATTTCTTCGCCGTGCCGAAGGTGGTCGAGTGATGCTCGATCTGTCACTGGCGCAGGTGCGCACCGCGCTGCGCACCCGAAAGGTGTCGGCGCGCGAACTGGCCCGCGCCCAGCTCGATGCTGTGGCGGCGCTCAACCCGCGCCTCAACGCCTTCATCACCGTCACCCCCGACCTCGCCGAACGCCACGCCGCGGCCGCCGATGCGGCGCTGGCGCGCGGCGAACACGGCCCGCTCACCGGCATTCCGCTGGCCATCAAGGACCTGTTCTGCACCGAAGGCGTGCGCACCACGGCGGCGAGCCGCATCCTCGATACGTTCGTGCCGCCCTATGAAAGCACCGTCACCGCCAATCTGCTGCGCGACGGTGCGGTGTTTCTCGGCAAGGCCAATCTCGATGAGTTTGCGATGGGCTCGTCGAACATGACCTCGGCGTTCGGCCCGGTGGCGAACCCGTGGACGCGCACCGGCGATAACCGTCCGCTGGTGCCGGGCGGCTCCTCCGGCGGCTCGGCCGCCGCGGTGGCGGCGCGGCTGGCGTTCGGCGCCACCGCCACCGACACCGGCGGCTCGATCCGCCAGCCCGCCAGTTTCTGCGGCATTGCCGGCATCAAGCCGACCTATGGCCGCTGCAGCCGCTGGGGCGTCGTCGCCTTCGCCTCCTCGCTCGATCAGGCCGGGCCGCTCGCCCGCAGCGTCGAGGATTGCGCCATCCTGCTCGGCAGCATGGCCGGCTTCGATGCCAAGGACAGCACCTCCGCCGACCTCGCGGTGCCCGATTTCGCCGCCGCCTGCGCCCGCGGCGTCAAGGGCCTGCGCATCGGCGTGCCGCGCGAATACCGCAGCGACAGCATGGCGCCCGAGATCGAGGCGCTGTGGCAGCAGGGCGTCGGCTGGCTGCGCCAGCAGGGCGCCGAGATCATCGACGTTTCCCTGCCGCACACCAAATATGCGCTTGCTACCTACTACATCGTCGCGCCCGCCGAGGCGTCGTCGAATCTGGCGCGCTACGACGGCGTGCGCTTCGGCCACCGCGCCGCCGGCGAGGATCTGATCGAGCTTTACGAACGCACCCGCGCCGAGGGCTTCGGCGCCGAGGTGCGCCGGCGCATCATGATCGGCACCTACGTCCTCTCCGCCGGCTATTACGACGCCTATTATCTGCGCGCGCAGAAAGTGCGGGCGCTGATCCTGCGCGACTTCACCGAGGCGTTCCGCCACTGCGATGCGCTGCTGACCCCGACCGCACCTTCCGCCGCCTTCGGACAGGGCGAGAAGATGGACGATCCGGTCACCATGTATCTGAACGACGTGTTCACCGTACCGGCCAACATGGCGGGCATCCCCGGCCTGTCCGTGCCCGCCGGGCTGGATGCGCAGGGCCTGCCGCTGGGCCTGCAGGTGCTCGGCCGGCCGTTCGACGAGGAGACGGTGTTCGCCGTCGGCGCCGCCATCGAGCGCGCTGCGGGCTTCACCCATCGGCCCTCGATCCGCGCAGGAGCCTGAGCCATGAGCTACGTCGTCGAAGGCAGCAGCGGCCCGTGGGAAGTCGTCATCGGCCTCGAAGTCCACGCCCAGGTGGTCAGCCGCGCCAAGCTGTTCAGCGGCGCCGCGACGGCGTTCGGCGCCGAGCCGAACACGCAGGTCAGCTTCGTCGATGCCGCCTTTCCCGGCATGCTGCCGGTGATCAACGGCGTCTGCGTGGCGCAGGCGGTGCGCACCGGCCTCGGCCTCGACGCGCAGATCAATCTGGTCAGCCGCTTCGACCGCAAGAACTATTTCTATGCCGATCTGCCGGCCGGCTATCAGATCAGCCAATATCAGCACCCGATCGTCGGCGCCGGTTCGGTCGAGATCGAGCTTGCCGACGGCAGCACCCGGCGCATCGGCGTGACGCGACTGCATCTCGAACAGGATGCCGGCAAGAGCCTGCACGATCAGCATCCGGGCAAAAGCTACATCGACCTCAACCGCGCCGGCGTGGCGCTGATGGAGATTGTCAGCGAACCCGATCTGCGCAGCCCCGAGGAAGCCGGCGCCTATCTGCGCAAGCTGCGCACCATTCTGCGCTATCTCGGCACCTGCGACGGCAACATGGAAGAAGGCTCGCTGCGCGCCGACGTCAATGTCTCGGTGCGCCGGCATGGCGAGCCGTTCCGTACCCGATGCGAGGTCAAGAACGTCAACTCGGTGCGCTACGTCATGCAGGCGATCGAGGCCGAGGCAAAGCGGCAGGTTGCGGTGTGGGAGGATGGCGGCACCGTCGGGCAGGAAACACGGCTCTACGATGTGGCGCGCGGCGCCACCCGCGCCATGCGCAGCAAGGAAGATGCGCATGACTACCGCTACTTCCCCGATCCCGATCTGCTGCCGCTGGTGCTCGACGCGGCCTGGGTGGCCGAACTCGGCCGCCATCTGCCCGAACTGCCGGATGCCAAGCGCGCCCGCTTCATGCGCGACTATGGCCTGCCGGCCTACGACTCCGCGGTGCTGGTGGCCGAGCAGGCGACGGCGGATTTCTACGAGACGGTGGCGCGCGGGCGCGATGCGCGGCTGGCGGCGAACTGGGTGATCGGCGACCTGTTTGCCGCCTTCAACCGCACCGGCCGCGGCATCGAGGACAGTCCGGTCGCCGCCGCCGCGCTCGGCGAACTGCTCGACCTGATGGCCGACGGCACAATCAACGGCCGCATTGCCAAGGACGTGTTCGAACTGATGGTCGAGACCGGCGAGGCGCCCGGCGCGATCGTCGAGAGCCGTGGCCTGCGGCAGGTCACCGATACCGGCGCGATCGACGCCGCCATCGCCGCGGTGCTCACCGCCAACGCCGACAAACTCGCCGAATACCGCAGCGGCAAAGACAAGCTGTTCGGCTTCTTCGTCGGCCAGACCATCAAGTCGATGGCCGGCAAGGCCAACCCGGCGCTGGTCAACGAGGCGCTGAAACGCGCGCTGGGATAGGCAGGTGATCAACCGGTTTGCGCAGCGTGCCCGGCCTGTGGCGAGGCTGCGTCAGGCGGCGCCGCTGGTGGCGCTGCTCGGCGCGACCACGCCGCTGTGGGCGGCGACGCTGCAGGTCGGCCCCGGCCAGCCCTTCGCCACCCCCTCCGCCGCCGCCAGGGCCGCGCATGACGGCGACACCGTGCACATCGCCGCCGGCACCTATTTCGATTGCGCCATCTGGCATGCCAACGACCTGACCATCGAGGGCGATGCCGCCGCGACCACGGTGCTCACCGACACCGCCTGCGCCGGCAAGGCGCTGGTCATCATCGACGGCCGCAACACCACCATCCGCCATCTGACGCTGGCCCGCGCCCGGGTGCCCGACAACAACGGCGCCGGCATCCGCTCCGAGGCGCCTGACCTGACGGTGGCAGATGTCCGCTTCATCAACGACCAGGACGGCATCCTGAGCGGCGCCGATGGCGGATTTCTGCGCATCTCCGGCGCCAGTTTTCTCGACGACGGCGCCGCGCCGGACGGAGTGCCGACCCATGCGGTGATCGCTGGGCATCTCGACAGCCTGCGCATCGAGGGCTCGCGCTTCGCCCAGGCGCGCGGCGGTGACGACATCGTTTCCGCAGCCATCGCCACCGAACTGGTCGGCAACCACCTCGCCGACAGCGGCGGCAACATGGCCGGGCCGCTGGTACAGGTCGCCGGCGGCTCATTGCTGCTGGCGGGCAACGAGGTCACGCTCGGCCCCGGCGCCGCGGCGCGGCCGGGGGTCGTGCTGCTCACCGGCGATGCCGTGGCGCTGACGGTGCGCGGCAACACGCTGAGCGGTGGGACGGTGCCGCTGGTGCGCAACTGGGGGGCGGTCAGCGCGGTTGCCGAGGGCAATATCATGCCGCCGGGCATACCCGCCGTCTCCGACCAGGGTTCGAGCTATCACCGGCTGCGCGCCAGCCTCGCCCGGCTGCGCGATCAGGCGCGCCACACCGCCGGCGCCGCCCGGCACGCGCTGGCGGTGCTGGTCCGCGGCGTGCTGTGAGCGCCGCCTGGCGCCGGCCGACCGGCTAAACCGGCAGATCGATCAGGGTGAACAGGCCGAAGGGCGGGATCGCCCGGCGTTGCGCGCGCGCCAGCGCCTCCGGCGGCAGCAGCGCCTCGAAGCGGAAATCCGGGTGCCAGCCGAGCTTGCGCGAGGCCGGGGCGAGGGCGCGCTCGATCCACCAGCGCGGGCCGCGCTCGGCGGCGAAGTGGTTGACGAACAGGATGTGGCCGCCCGGCCGCACCACCCGCTGCATCTCGCTGAGCAGCCGGCGCGGCTGCGGCACCACCGAGGCGACGAACATCGCCACCGCGACATCGAAACTGCCATCGGCGAAGCTGGTCGCCTCGGCGTCCATCTCCAGCAGCGCCTCGATATTGACGAGGCCGTCTTCGGCGACGCGGTCGCGCGCCAGTGCCAGCATCTCCGGCGACAGGTCGATGCCGACCACCCGCTTGTCCGGGGCATAGCGCGGCAGCGCCAGCCCGGTGCCAACGCCGACCTCCAGCACCCGTCGACCGGGCAGTGCATTCACCGCCGCCGCCGCGGCGCGGCGGCCCCACAGCGAGACGCCACCGAACGAGGCATCATAGATGGATGCCCAGCGCCGATAGGCAGCGCGCACCGAGGCCGCGTCGAGCGCGGTATGCGGCAACGGGGCCGCATCCTCGGACGGGGCGCGGGGTGACGTAATGGGGGCATAGGTCATCGGGCGCGGCATTCCTCGGGCACAATCGCATCGGCGCGCCGGCGGTTTACTGGCGCAACGCGCATCAAAGCTTCTGCCGCCCGCGCACGGGCGGCAGGGCAGCCACATCCTAGCCGGAAAAACTCACTCCGCCGAGAGATTGGACGACAGATTCACCGCCGCAGCCCGGCCGTTTTGCTGTTGCTCGACGTCGAAGCCGATCTTCTGCCCCTCATTGAGGGTTCGCATGCCCGCTTTCTGCACGGCGCTGATATGCACGAACACGTCCTTCCCCCCGGAATCCGGGGCGATAAACCCGTAACCCTTGGTCGGGTTGAACCATTTCACCGTTCCAGTACCCATAGACGCCCGCCTTCCCTTGCTGCGGCGCCCGCCGCCGACCATGCGCAACCTGATCTTGCCGGTCGGTCTGTTCCGGGACGCCCTCCTTTTGAGCGCACGGGGCCGCCGCGCACTCTCCGTTGCGGGCGGCTTGTTGTTGTCGTTGGACTTTCACCGCCGCCCGATCGGAACGATACGCGGCATCCGGGGCGGCCTGCAACATGAGCGGTGTGTTAATCTCCTCACTCCTTGACGAACCGGCGGGACATCGGCCGCCTCAGGCCGCCTCCTCACGCCGATCCCGCACTTTGACATAGGCGACCTGGGCGTGCGCGGCGCAATACGGCTTGCCCGGCAGCGCGCCGTCGTCGCAGAAGCGGAAACTGCTGGTGCCCGGCTCGCCGATCGGCCAGCAGCAGGCGACATGCCGCGGCGGGCGCGGCGGCGGCGGGCGCACCACCGCCAATGCCGGCGCGGCTGAGGCCGGGCGCCGCCGTTCCGTCACCGGCTCAGCCGGGCGGGCCACCGGCAACGGCGGCAGGGTCGGACCCAGCACGGGCCGCACCGGTGATACATCGGCAGCAGCCAAACCCGCCATGCGCCGGATCGGCGACGGCCGCGGCGCCAGTCCCAGACGGTGCGCCTTGCCAACCACCGCGTTCTTGGAGATACCCATGCGCCGACCGATCTCGGCCGTCGAGTGCCCCTCGGCCCACAGCGCCTGAATCAGCGCTATGGTCTCCTCGTTCCACTCCATGTCGCGGTCTCCACCGGGTCTGACCAGCAGTTTAGTCGCCGGACCCGACCCGCTCAACCGAACAGCGGCGGAGCAGCACAAAAACCTGTGGACAACTGCCGCCCCGACCACAACAGGTAGTGGCCGGGCGACCTCTCAGCCCTGGTGCGCGGCGGTCGATTGCGACGTGGCGGCGGGGCGCGTGCCGGGCGCGGCGATCGAACCGGGCGGTTTGCCGGCGGCTTCTTCCATCGAGGCGTCGGTATCCTCGGCCATGTTCTTCTTGAACGACTTGATGCCCTTGGCAAAGTCGCCCATTAGGTTGCTGACCTTGCCGCTGCCGAACAGCAGCAGCACGACCAGCAGCACGATCATCCAGTGCCAGATGCTGAAGCTACCCATCACGCTCTCCATCGCCGGGGCATCCCCGGGTGTGTCTCAGATGGTTCGCCGGTCTGAGCGGCGCAACCGTGGTCCGGCGACTGACCTAGCGCGGAACGCCGGGCATTGCCACCATGGCCGCGGTCATCAGGTGCGATCCTGGCGCAGAATGTACAGCATCAACAGCATTGCCGGCAGCGAGGCCAGCACTGCCAGCGCGTAAAATGTCGGCCAGCCGAGCGCGGCGGCGAGAAACCCCGAACCGCCGCCCACCGTACGCAGCGCCAGCGGCGCGATCGAGGTCAGCAGGGCAAACTGCGTCGCCGTATAAGCCGCCGCACACAGCCCGGACAGATAGGTCAGGAACGCCGCATCGGCGACGCCCTCGGCGAAGGCTTCGACCACCACGGTCGCATAGAGCACGCCATGATTGCCCGCCGACAGCGCCAGCACGACATACATTCCCATCGCCGCCATTTGGCAGAACCCGGTCAGGATCAGCGACCGCTTCAGCCCGAGTCGCGCCACCGCGGCGGCGCCCACGGCATAGCCGGCGATCGTCGCCAGCATCGAAAACGGCCCGATCGCCGTCGCCACCGCGGCGCGATTAAAGCCAAGATCATGATAGAACGGCGCCAGCATGACCCCCGCCATCGCCTCGCCGAGCTTGAACGTGGCGACATAAGCGAGAATCGCCCAGGCGTTGCGGCGGCGCAGAAATTCGCGCAGCGGCTCGAGCACGGCGACGGCAAGCCGGGCGCGCAGCCCCGCCGCCTCCAGCCGCAGCCGCGTCACCACCGGCTCGCCGGCAAGCAGCGTCACCAGCGGCCCGCCGGCGAGCAGCGCGGCGACGATCAGCAGCGCCGCATGCCACCCGGCCGACCCGGCCAGCGCGATCACCCCGGCGCCGGAGACCAGCATCGCCATCCGATAGCCCCAGACATAGGCGGCGTTGGCGGCGCCCTGCAGCCGCTCGGGAAACGTCTCGATGCGCCAGGCGTCGATGGCGATGTCCTGCGTCGCCGACAGGAAGGCGATGACCGCGGCGCAGAGAATGGTCAGCAGCGGCCCGCGCGCCGCGTCCGACAGCGCCAGCGCCAGCACGGCCAGCGCCAGCGGCGGCTGCACCGCCAGCAGCCAGCCGCGCCGCCGGCCGAAGCGCGCGAGGCCGAACGGCGGCGCCGCATGGTCGAGCAGCGGCGCCCAGAGGAATTTGAGCGTATAGGACAGACCGATATTGGCGGTCAGCCCGGTGGCGCCGAGCGACAGATGCGCCTCGGTCAGCCATTGCCGCAGGGTAAAGCCGGACAGGGCGAGCGGCAGGCCGGAGAGGAAGCCGAACGCCCCCATCAGCCACAGCCGCCGGTCGGCGAACACCGGCCGCGCGGCGGCGTCGAGCGGGGCGGCGTCGAGCGGGGCGGCATCCATCGCCCCACAGTGGCCGCAGGCGGCCGGAAGGGGCAAGCCCCTCCCGGCCGGCGGTGTCAGGCCCAGTGGATGGCGCTGGTGTTGAACGCCGCGACACCCTTGAGCAGGATGCTGTGGCTGGCGTCGGCGAAGTTCAGCAGCGTGCTGCCGCCCGCCACCGCCGTCTCGTGCAGCGAGGCTTGCAGCGTGTGGTCGATGGACAGTACGTCGGTCGCCATGCTGAAGCCGGTGATCGTCTCGGCGCCGAGGTCGGCGGCAAAGGCGAACGTCGCGCTGCCCGGACCGGAGAGCGTGATGCTGTCGTTACCGCTGGTGAAAACAAAGTGCGCCGTGGCCGTGGCACCGACCGTCGCCGCCGTCACCGCATAGCTGCCGGCGCCAAGACTGACGCTGGCGGTAGTGACTGCGTCGAGGTTGAGCGTGCCGGCGCTCGCCCCGGCCAGCGTCGCCGTGACATTGGCGAAACCGTCGGTCTGGTAGGAACCGCCGGCGGCATCGCTGATGACGACGCTGGTGACGCCGCTGCCCGCCGCGGCGGTGATCTGGTGGGCACCGGCCGAGACGATCTCGCTGACCGCGCCACTGAGGCCGGTGGCGCTGGCGGCATAGGTATGCGTTCCGCTGACCAGCACCGGCAGCGCGGCGCTGTGTCCGACGGCATCGGTGACGGTGATGCCGGCGGCGGGGATGGCGGGGGCGGGACCGGCAGCGGCGGCAGGCGCCGTCCCCGGCGCGTTGACCGCGACCTGTATTTCCTGGGTCGCATACTGCCCCGCGGCATCGACGGCGATGATACCGACCTGATACGACCCGGCGGCAGGGGTCGGCATGTTCTTGTTGAGCAGCAGCTTGTTGGCGTCGATTGAGAACAGATGCGAGGCGTTGTCGCCGAGTGCGAACTGAACGCTGCCGCTGTCGGTCGCCGAGAGCAGGCCAACGAGGCTCCAGGCGGTGCTGTTGGTATAGAGATTGTCGCCGGTCAGGGTGATGTTGCTCGGCCCCGCCGCGGGAAGGGTGGCCGGCGGCGTTGTGGCCCCGCCCGTCGTGGTCCCGCCCGTCGTGGTCCCGCCCGTCGTGGTTCCGCCCGTCGTGGTCCCGCCGGTGGTCGGCGTCGGGGTGCTCACCGCGACCTGTATTTCCTGGGTCGTATACTGGCCCGTGGCATCGACGGCGATGATACCGACCTGATACGACCCGGCGGCAGGGGTCGGCATGTTCTTGTTGAGCAGCAGCTTGTTGGCGTCGATTGAGAACAGATGCGAGGCGTTGTCGCCGAGTGCGAACTGAACGCTGCCGCTGTCGGTCGCCGAGAGCAGGCCAACGAGGCTCCAGGCGGTGCTGTTGGTATAGAGATTGTCGCCGGTCAGGATGATGTTGCTCGGCCCCGCCGCGGGAAGGGTGGCCGGCGGCGTTGTGGTCCCACCGGTGGTGGTTCCGCCGGTCGTCGTCGTCGGTTCGGTGATGGTGACCGGCGCGGACGTGCCGGTTACGGTGATGGCGGAGGGGATGTTGACCGCCTCCACATAGTCGCCGCTGTGGGCGAAATGGGCCGAGAAGCTGCCGTTGCCGGACTGATCGAGCGCCACCGTGGTCCAACCCGTCTCGGCGACGTTGGCCGAGGTGAACACCGCCTCATAGATCGCCGTGAGGCCGGGCGCGGATGCCGTCTCGGTGACCGTCACGCCGGCGCCGAGGCTCGGCTCCTGCACCGAGCCGGGGGCCGACAGGGCGATCGTGGTCGCGGTTGTACCGCCGGTGGTCGTGGTCGGCGGCGGGGTTGTACCGCCGGTGGTCGTCGTGGTGCCTTTGTAGGCGGAATAGCTCATGTCATAGAGATGCAGCGACACGCTGGAGCTGATCGGGGCGCTGCCGGCGGCCGTCACCTCGGCGCCGAAGGCCTCGTTGACGCCGCCCTGGGCCGCGTCCTTCGGCACCTCCGCCCCGGTGACCTGAAAAATCTCCTTGCCGTCGATGTAGTAGGTCAGCGACCCCGGCTCCCAGTCCATCGCAAAGGTATGCGGCTTGGTCAGATCGATGGTGAACTGGTGGATGTCCTGGCCGTTCGAGTTGTTCGCCCCCTTCCAGTGGATGGTGGCATAGCCGGTCTGGCGCGTCGGGTCGTTCCAGTCTTCCAGCAGGTCGATCTCCGGCCCCGGCCAGTTGTTGTCGGCCGGCCACATCACCGCGCAGATGCCCACGCCCTCGCCGGCATTGGCCGAGGCGGTGACGGAATAGAGGCCGTAGCCCTGGCCGGCCGTGGCGCCGGTAGCGGCCTGCATGAAACCAGTCGCCGCCCAACCCTGGGATGCATAGCTGGTCAGCGTCAGCGAGCCGTTGGCGAAGACGAAATCGTTGCCGTAGCCCCAGGCGACGGGAAATTGTGTGTAATTTAGGTTTGAATCGGTCGCGAAATTGTCATTCCATACCGTGGTATAATTCGCGAGATTAAGGGTTGCTGAATTGCTCATCTGGCACTCCGCTCTCGGTTCGTTGAAACACGAGTTTGTGAATTGGCGTCGTGACCCGTCCTACCCGCCTTGAAACATGAAATGGAACCCAAAACTGGCTCACTAGCCAGTGATTTAAGACCGCCGTAATCAAAACCTCAGCCGGTATTGTTGCATTATACTGATACTGTCGTTTCCGTTTTGCGACAGACTCGGCCCCTCGCCGGTGGCGAAAGGGGGGCAGCCGATCGGCCCGCTTGCGCGTAGAGTGTAGCGCCACACGAACCGAGGGGACACGACCATGACGGGCGCACCGGCCGGCGACATCGACACGCTCGCGATCAACACCATCCGCACCCTGGCGATCGACGCCGTGCAGAAGGCCAATTCCGGCCATCCCGGCACGCCGATGGCGCTTGCCCCCGTCGCCTACACGCTGTGGCAGTCGGTGCTGCGCTACGATCCGGCGGACCCGAGCTGGCCGGGCCGCGACCGCTTCGTGCTGTCCTGCGGCCATGCCTCGATGCTGCTCTATGCGCTGCTGCATCTCGCCGGCGTCAAAGCGGGCGGCGGCGCCGCCGTTTCGCTCGATGACATCAAGCAGTTCCGCCAACTCGACAGCAAGACGCCGGGCCACCCGGAATACCGGCTGACCGTGGGGGTCGAGACCACCACCGGCCCGCTCGGCCAGGGCTGCGGCACCTCCGTCGGCATGGCGATGGCGCAACGCTGGATGGCGACGCGCTACAACAAGCCGGGATTTCCGCTGTTCGACTACCGCGTCTATGTGCTGTGCAGCGACGGCGACATGATGGAGGGCATCTCGCACGAGGCCGGCTCGACCGCCGGGCATCTGCGGCTGTCCAACCTCGTCTGGATCTACGACAGCAACCACATCACCATCGAGGGCAACACCGACCTCGCGTTCAGCGAGAATGTCGCGGCCCGCTTCGCCGCCTATGGCTGGCACACCATCACCCTGCCCGACGCCAACGACACCGCCGCCTTCACCCGCGCCATGGCGGAGGCCGCAAGCGTCACCGACCGGCCGACCTTCATCCTCGTCCACAGCCATATCGGCTTCGGCGCACCGAAGAAGCAGGACACCGCCGCCGCCCATGGCGAGCCGCTGGGTGCCGAGGAAGTCCGCGGCGCCAAGCGCGCCTATGGCTGGCCGGAGGACGCCCAGTTCCTGGTGCCCGATGGCGTCTATGACCGGTTCGCCCAGGGCATCGGCCGGCGTGGCGCCGCGGCGCATGCCGAATGGCAGGCGATGTTCACCCGCTACCGCGCCGAATACCCCGATCTCGCCGGCGAACTCGACCAGATCAACCGGCACGGGCTGCCGGCCGGCTGGGACGCCGACATCCCGAGCTTCCCCGCCGATGCCAAGGGCCTCGCCAGCCGCGATGCGTCGCAAAAAGTGCTGAACGCCATCGCCCCGCATTTGCCCTGGCTGATCGGGGGCGCCGCCGATCTCGCGCCCTCGACCAAGTCGAACATGACCTTTCAGGGCGCCGGCAGTTTCGGGCCGGACAATTACGCCGGCCGCAACCTGCATTTCGGTATCCGCGAGCACGCCATGGGGGCGATCTGCAACGGCATGGCGCTGGCCGGGCTGCGCGCCTACGGCGCCGGCTTCCTGATCTTCAGCGACTACATGAAGCCGCCGATCCGCCTCGCCGCCATCATGGAACTGCCGGTCATCTATATCTTCACCCACGACTCGATCGGCGTCGGCGAGGACGGCCCGACGCACCAGCCGATCGAGCAGCTCGCCACGCTGCGCGCCACGCCGGGCATGGTGGTGCTGCGCCCCGGCGACGCCAACGAGGTGGCGCACGCCTGGCGCGTCGCGCTGTCGCTGAAGGAACATCCCTGCGCGCTGATCCTCAGTCGTCAGCCGCTGCCGACGCTGGACCGCAGCCGCTTGGCCGCCGCCGCCGGGGTGGCGCGCGGCGCCTACATCCTGGCCGACGCACCGGACGGCAAGCCGCAGGTGATCCTGATGGCCACCGGCAGCGAGCTGTCGCTGGTGGTCGGCGCGCACGCGGCGCTGGCGGCGGAGGGCATCGCCGCGCGCGTCGTCTCGATGCCGTCCTGGGAGTTGTTCGAGCAGCAGCCGGAGGCATACCGTCGCACCGTGCTGCCCCCCGAAATCACCGCCCGCGTCGCCGTGGAGCAGGCAGCGGTGCTCGGCTGGGATCGCTATGTCGGCACCACCGGCAGCGTCATCGGCATGCGCAGCTTCGGCGCCTCGGCACCGCTGCCGGCGCTGCTGACCAAGTTCGGCTTCACCCCGGACAAGGTGCTGGAGGCTGCGCGGGCGCAGGTGCGCCATGGCGGATAATGCGCAATTGCGGGCGCTCGACGCGACGCTGGCGCGCGACCCGGCGACGCTGTCCGGCGCGCCTCCGGCGCCGGCGGCGACGCTGGTGATCTTCGGCGGCAGCGGCGACCTGACCAAGCGGCTGCTGATGCCGGCGCTCTATAATCTGTCGGCGGCGAAGCTGCTCGACCCCGGTTTCGCGGTGCTCGGCGTCGATCGGGTGGAGGGCGACGACGCGAGCTGGCGGCACAGCCAGACCGAGACGATCACCAGCTTTCTGGCGGCGCGCGGCCATGCCAGCAATCTCGACAATGACGCATGGGTGTGGGTATGCGACCGCCTCGCCTATCTGCAGGGCGATCTCGAAGACCCGGCGACCTACGCGGCCATCGGCAAGAAACTCGAACAGGGCAGCGCGGTATTCTACCTCGCCGTGTCCGACCGGTTCTTCGCGCCGATCATCGACCATCTGGCCGAGGCCGGGCTGCTGAGCGAGCCGGAGGGGCATTGCCGCCGGGTGGTCATCGAAAAACCGTTCGGCCATGATTTGATCTCGGCGCAGGCGCTCAATCAGCGCATCCTGAAAGTGATGGACGAGAACCAGGTGTTCCGCATCGACCATTTCCTCGGCAAGGAAACGGTGCAGAACATCATGGCGCTGCGCTTCTCCAACGGCATTTTCGAGCCGCTGTGGAAGCGCGACCACATCGACCATGTGCAGATCACCGCGCTGGAAACCGTCGGCGTCGAGAAGCGCGGACATTTCTACGAGCACACCGGGGCGCTGCGCGACATGGTGCCCAACCATATGTTCCAGTTGCTGGCGATGACGGCGATGGAGGCGCCGAACTCGTTCGATGCCGACGCGGTGCGCAGCGAGAAGGCCAAGGTGATCGAGGCGATCCGCCCGCTGAGCGCGGCGCAGGCGATGGCCGATGTGGTGCGCGGCCAGTATGCCGCCGGCACGCTGAACGGCACCACCCTGCCCGGCTACCGCCAGGAGCCGGACGTGGCGCCGGATTCGACGGCGGAGACCTATGTTGCCTTGAAACTCGGCATCGACAACTGGCGCTGGGCCGGGGTGCCGTTCTACATCCGCACCGGCAAGCGGACCCATACCCGCAAGACCGAAATCGCCATCCATTTCAAACAGGCGCCCTATGCGCTGTTCCGCGACACGCCGGTCGAGCGGCTGACGCCGAACATCCTGACGCTGCACATCCAGCCGCGCGAAGGGGCGTCGCTGCAGTTCAGCGCCAAGGTGCCGGGGCCGAAAGTGCATCTCGGCCCGGTGACGATGGATTTCAGCTACGCCGATTATTTCGGCGCCTCCAACAGCACCGGCTACGAGACCCTGCTCTATGACGTGTTCATCGGCGACAACACGCTGTTTCAGCGCGCCGACAATATCGAGGCGGGGTGGGCGGCGGTGCAGCCGATCCTCGATGCCTGGGCCGAGACCGAGGGCGAAGTGCATCCGTATTACGCCGGCACCGCCGGCCCGACGCAGGCCGACCGGCTGCTGGCGCGCGACGGGCGAAGCTGGATGAAGCTGACGTGAGCGCGGTCGAGGCGCCCTGTGTCCTGCTGGTGATGGGCGTTGCCGGCAGCGGCAAGACCAGCGTGGCGGAGGCGCTGGCGGCGCGGCTGCACTGGCCGTTCCAGGAGGGCGATGCGCTGCACCCGGCGGCCAACGTCGCCAAGATGCAGGGCGGCACGCCGCTGACGGATGCCGATCGCTGGCCATGGCTCGACCGGCTCGCCGACTGGATCGCGGCGCGGCTGGCGGCGGCGGAGAACGGCATCCTGACCTGCTCGGCCCTCAAGCGTACCTATCGCGCCCGGCTGGTGCGGCCAGGGGTGCGGCTGGTGTATCTGTGGGGCGAGCGCGAGCTGCTGGCGGCGCGGCTCGGCGCCCGGCGCGGACATTTCATGCCGCCGGCGCTGCTGGACAGCCAGCTTGCCACGCTGGAACCACCGGGCGCGGACGAGCACCCGATCACGCTGCATATCGCGCCGACGCCGGCGGAGCTGGCCGGGCAGGTGGCGGCGGCGCTGGCCGTCATTCGGCAGGATTGACGCTCTCCCCAACCGATGCAAGTCGAGCAGCGTGGCCGAGGTGAAACCCATGCCGATCGACACGCCGGAACCGATCATGCACACTATCGTCGGCGCCGACGGAAAGCGCGTGCCGATCCTGCGTGAGGACACCTTCCGCAAGGCCCTGCTGGCGACAGAACAGGCGATGCGTGACGATCATCGCGCGCTGGAGGAAGCGGTTGAGCGTGCCAGAAAGCCCGCCTGACGCGGGCTACAGCAAGGCGTTTCCGAACTTCGTCGCGCATCAGGACGACATCGTAGGCCTGCTCGCCTATGCGCTTTACAAACGGACCATCAACGAACAACGCACCACAATCAGCCGGTCACTCCGCCCGGCCAGCGCAATCCGCAACAACATGAGATCGACATCTACCGGCGGCGGGCGGATTCCTACCTCCGTACATTGGCTCGGGCAGCGATCGAGGATCAGACGCCCGAGATTTTGGCCGTGGGGATACGGCATGCGGCAACCGGCGACCTGAGAGCGGCGATCAGATCGGCCACCGGCTTTTGGTGGCCGGGCGTCGTCATCGGCATCGTGGCGTGGATGATATCGATCGTCATAACGATCCTGGCCGTCTATAGCGCCCCGCAATGGGTGCGTAACCTCGCCGGGCATCTTGGCGCCGGCTGAACCGGCCTTACCGCACGAACCCCACCGACAGCCACGGCACCGCGGCGACCACCACCAGCCCGGCTACCAGCACCGCCAGATAGGGCAGCACCGGACGCAGCCCGGCATCCGGGGCGATGCGCGCAATTGCCGCGGCGGCGTAGTAGCCGACGCCGAACGGCGGGGCGAACAGACCGGTGCCCATCGCCAGCACCACCACCATCGCATACTGCACCTCCGGCACCCCCAGGCCGCGGGCGATCGGGAACAGCAGCGGGCCGAACAGCACCACCGCCGGTATTCCCTCCAGCACGCTGCCGAGCACGATGAAGCCCCCCGCCGAGACCGCCAGGAAACCGCCCCGGCCGCCCGGCAGCGCCGCCATCCATGCCGTCAGCGCCTGCGCGAAGCCCGATTGCGTCAGCGCCCAGGACATGCCCGTTGCCGCGCCGATGATCAGCAGGATGGCGCCGGAGAGCGACGCCGCGGCGGTCAGCATCGGCCCGATCCGCCGCCACTCGAAGCGGCGATAGACCACCGCCCCGGCCAGCGCCGCATAGGCGATGCCCACCGTGGACACCTCGGTCGCGGTGGTCGCGCCGCTGATCACCGCGCCGCGGATCAGCAGCGGCAGCGCGAGGCCGGGCAGCGCCGCGACCAGCGCGCGCGCCATCTGCCGCCGGCCGACTGGCGCGCCCGACACCGCCGCTCCGGCACGCAGCCGCACCACCACACACAGCATGACCCCGAGCAGCAGCGCCGGCAGCAGCCCGCCGGTGAACAGCGCCGCGATCGACACCCCGGTCACCGAGCCGATGGTGATCAGCACGAGGCTGGGCGGGATGGTTTCGGTCTGCGCCCCGGTGGCGGCGAGCAGGGCCAGCATCTCGCCCTCGGCGGCGCCGCGCGCGCGCATCTCCGGCAACAGCACCGGCGCCACCGCCGCCATGTCCGCCGCCTTCGACCCGGAAATGCCGGACACCAGATACATCGCGCCGACCAGCACGAACGACAGGCCGCCGCGCAGCCGGCCGACCAGCGCCGCCAGAAACACCACGATCGCCCGGGCGATGCCGGTCATCTCCATCAGCAGCCCGAGCAGCACGAACAGCGGCACGGCGAGCAGCAGGACCTGACCCATCCCCTCGCCGATGCGCCCGACCAGGACCACCTCCGGCACCCCGGTCGCCAGCGCCAGATAGCCATAGGTCGCGGTGCCGAAGGCGAAGGCGATCGGCACGCCGGCCAGCACCAGCGTCCCGGCGACGCCGGCGAAGAAGATCAGCAGATCGCCATTGCCGAGCGGCGGGAACAGCGGCCCGGCCAGCGCGAAGCCGCCAGCCAGCAGCGCCACCAGCAGCACCGCCGCGCCCGCCGCCCGCCGCGGCGCCCGCCACAGCCGCAGCAGCGCCACCACCAGCATCAGCCCGACACCGACCGGAAAGGCCGCCGCCTGCCAGGCCCCGGACAGATCCAGCGCCGGGGTGCTGACGAAACCCTGGTCCTGCGCATAGTCCACGCCCGGCCACAGCATCAGCCCGAGAAACAGCACCGGCACCGCCAGCGCCAGCGCCTCCAGCACCGCGCGCAGCGGCGGCGCGGCGCGGCTGACCAGCGCCGCCATGCGCATATGCTCGCCGCGCCCGAGCGCCAGCACCGCGCCGAGCATGGCCAGCCACTGAAACAGGATGCCGGCCAGTTCGTCCGACCAGATCAGCGGCACATGCAGCAGATAGCGCGCGACGACGCCGGCCAGCAGCAGCGCCACCTCGGCCAGCAGCAGCGCCGCCGCCACCGCGCCGACCGCGCGGTCGAGCCGGCGGATCAGGCGGCGCCCTCGGCGCCGAGGCCGGCACGCTGGCGGCGGATCAGCGATTCGCGCACGTCCTCACTCGCCGAGCGCAGCAACTGGGTCATCACCGCATAGGCGTCGGCGCCGCGCTGCTCGCGGATTGCCTCGGTGACGCCCTGGTGCTGGCGCAGCGAATATTCCGGCGTGTGGTGGCCGGAATCCCAGCTCAACTGAAACGAGGCCACCAGCGAGCTTTCGATCACCGCGCCGAAGGAGGCGAGGAAGTGGTTGCCGGTGGCGTCCAGGATGCTCTGATGGAAGCGCAGATCGGCCTCGGTCAGCCGCCCGGAACCGTCCTGGAAGCGGTACATGTCGGCCAGCGCCGCGTCGATCCGCGCCATCGCCTCGGGCGTGCGGCGCTCCGCCGCCAGCGCCGCGGCGGAGGGTTCGACGATCTTGCGCACCTCAAACAGGCCGGTGACGAAACCGTCGGTCGGGTTGGCGCGCAGATGCCAGGCCAGCACCTCCGGGTCGAGCATGTTCCAGTCGGCACGTGGGCGGACCAGCGTGCCGACCTTCTGGCGGCTGACGATGAGACGCTTGGCGGCCAGCAGCTTGAACGCCTCACGCAGCGCCGAGCGCGACACCGACAGGCTGGCGCAGAGTTCGATCTCGGTCGGCAGCGAGCGGCCGGGCGGCGGCGCGCCGCCGACGATACGCTCGCCGAGCGTGTTGGCGATGCGTTCATGCAGGTTGCGTCCAGCCGCCTCACCGAGCTTGGCCGGCGCGGCGCGCACGCCGCGGCCGGGACGCAGCGGCGTGGGGACGCCGCTCACGTCTCCAGCCTGCCGCCAACCAGCGGCGCCGCCACCGCCGAGCGCGCCGCTCCGGCCGTTGCCGCCGCCAGCTTGCGTCGCGCCTGCAATTGCTGATCGGCCAGCACGCCGAGCAGAATCACTGTGCCCATCACCGCGAAATTGAGCGAACTCGGAATGCCCAGGATGTTGACCAGGTTCTGCAGCACCTGCAGCAAGGCGGTGCCGAGCACGATGCCGAGGATCGAGCCTTCGCCGCCGCGCAGCGAACAGCCGCCGAGTACGGCAGCGGCAATCGCATACAGCTCGTACGAATTGCCAAACGAGCTGGGCGAGACGGAGTTGGTGTAAAATACCAGCAGAACCGTCGAAATGCCGGCCAGCCCGCCGCTGATGATGTAGGCGCCGGAGATCACCGTATAGGTGCGAATGCCGGAAAACCGCGCCGCCTCCTCGTTCTTGCCGACCGCGTACAGCCAGCGGCCGTATACCGAACGATGCAGCACCACGCCCATAATCAAAGCCAGTACGATGAGGAAAATGAACGTGTTCGGAACGCCATAGACGTGGCCGGCCGCCAGCGTGCGCAGCATGTCCGCCTCGTCGCCATAGCCGAAGCCGCGGGTGGAGTCGGTCGTGTAGTAGCGCGCCGCACCGCGATAAATCAGCAGCCCGCACAGCGTCACGATGAACGGCTGCATGCGCAGGCGGGTAATCAGGAAGCTCTGCACGCCGCCCAGCACCACGCCACCGGCGATGACGCATAACAGCGCCAGCGGCCAAGCGATTTCGTAGGTGGTCAGCAGATCGACGAACACCACGCCGAGCAGGGCGAACATCGAGCCAACCGACAGGTCGATGCCGCCGCTGATGATGACAAGTCCCTGACCGATCGAAAAAACGCCGAACAAGCCGATCAGATTGGCCATGTCGAGCAGGTTCACGGTGGACAGGAACAGCGGGTTGATGATCGCCGTGACCGCTGACACCAGCAGCAGCAAAAGGAGAAGCCCGAGTTCCTTCCTCATGCTGCGTTCTCCGCCGCGTCCGGTAGCTGTCCGATTGCCAGTCGCATCACATTGTACTCGCTGAAGTGTTCGCGTTCGAGCAGGCCGCTGATCCGCCCTTCGTGCATCACCGCGATGCGGTCGGACACGCCGATCACCTCCTCCATGTCCGACGAGATCATCACGATTGCCACGCCACGGTCGGCCAGGCTGCGCATCAGCGCGTAAATCTCGTTCTTGGCGCCGACGTCGATGCCGCGCGTCGGCTCGTCGAAGATCATCAGGCGGGGCTGCATCGACAGCCATTTCGCCAGCACGACTTTCTGCTGGTTGCCGCCCGACAGGGTAATCACCTGCGTCTCGATGCTCGGTGCCTTGATCCCCAGACTCGCCGCCTGGGCGCGCGCCACGCTGGATTCCGAGCTACGATCGAGCAGCAGCAGCCGAGCGTGATGCAGCAGGTTGGCCAGCGTGATGTTTTCGCGAATCGGCATTTCCAGGATCAGGCCGCTGCGCTTGCGATCCTCCGGCACCAGATAGATGCCTTGACGGATCGCGGCGCGTGGGTTGCCGATCTGCACCTTGCTGCCATCGAGGCGGATTTCGCCGCTCAATAGACGGTCGATACCGAAGACGGTGCGTGCGAGCGAGGTGCGGCCGGCGCCGACCAGCCCGGCCAGCCCGAGGATTTCGCCGTGCTGCACCGACAGGCTGACACTGCGGTCGGGAAAGGCCGCTGTCACCAGATCGACGATATCGCAGCCTCCGGCGCGGGGCCGAACCGCCGGCGGGATATACAGCGATTTCAAATCGCGTCCGATCATCAGCCGGATCATCGCCGCGTGGCTCAGGTCTTCGCGCCCCAGTTCGCCCACCGTATGCCCATCGCGCAGCACCACCACCCGATCGGCGCAGGTGATGATCTCGCCCAAACGGTGGGAAATATAGATCACGGCAACACCCGCCGCCTTCAGCGCGGCGATCACCGACAGCAGCCGCTCGGTCTCCGTCAGCGTCAGGCTGGAGGTCGGTTCGTCCATGATGATGACGCGCGCGTCGATCGACAGTGCCTTGGCGATCTCGACCATCTGCCGCTGCGCGATCGACAGGTTCTCGACCAGCGTGTCGGGCGTGAAATCGGCCTTCAGACGGTCGAGCAAGCTCGCGGCGCGGGTCCGCAGGCCGGCATTGTCCACCAGCATCAGCGGGCCGCCCATTTTCTTCTCGCGACCGATAAAGATGTTCGCCGTCACATCCAGGTTCTCGAACAGATTGAGTTCCTGATGGACAAAGGCGATACCGGCGCGCGTCGCCGCCTGCACGGTCAGCGCCGTATGGTCGTGCGCGTCGATGCGGATAATGCCGGCGGTCGGTTCGGTGACGCCGCCGAGGATTTTCATCAAGGTCGATTTGCCGGCGCCATTCTCACCAATCAGCCCCAGTACCTCGCCCCGCGTCACGCGCAGGCCGACATTATCGAGCGCCACCACGCCGGGATAGGTCTTGGTAATCCCGGTCAGTTCCAACAGGGTTTCGGTCAACCGCACCTCCCAACGCAAGAAGCTCCCGACGGCGCCAGCCGCCGGGATGCCGCGGCCGCAGATTACTTCGCGAGCAGCTTCTTCACATATGCGGTGAACTCGACGACGTTGGACTTGTCGATCACGCGCGTCGGCACGATGATCTTGCCGTCGGCGGGCAGGAAGGATTTGTCGCCATTGATGTATTTGATCATGTCGATCATCGACTGGTAGCCGAACTCGAACGGCTGCTGCACAATCGTCGAGATGACGCAGCCCTCGGAGATGCCGCGCAGGGTACGAGCGTCTTCGTCGAAGCCGACGATCTTGACCTTGCCGCATTTGCCGGCGTTCTTCACGGCGTCGTAGATCTCGGGCGTGTTGTAGCTCCACAGCCCGCTCAGCAGCGCGATGTCGGGGTATTTGGCCAGCGTGTCCTCGACGTTGCTCTTGGCCTTGGTGAAATCGACCTGATCGGTACGCACGTCGATGATCTCGACCTTGCTGCCCTTCAGCGCTTCGCGAATGCCCTGCACCCGCTCGCGCGCGTTATCGGCATCGAGCGTGCCGACGAACAGCATGATCTTGCCGCCATCCGGCAGCGCCTGCTTGATCTGCTCGCCCGCCTGGCGGCCGGCGGCGACGTTGTCGGTGCCGATATAGGCCACGCGCTTGCTCTGCGGCGCGTCGCTGTCGGTGGTGAACAGCACCGCCTTGGAGGCAACCTTGTTCAGTTCCTCTGTCGCATGCGCCGCGTCGTCCACCGAGATCGAGATGCCCGACACGCCACGCGCCAGCAGATCGTCCAACTCGCGGCGCTGCCCCGCGGCGGTGCCCTCGTTGGTGACGATCATCTCCATGTTGTAGGAGGGATTTTCCTTCTGTGCCTTCTCGATGCCGCGGCGGGCGAAGGTCCAGAAATCGGCGGGGACGTTGGTGACGAACACCAGCGATTTCTTCTGCTGCGCCTCGGCGGGGACGCCGATGAACAGGGCAGCGGCGAGGGCGCCGGCCAGGATCGGCGCGAACAGTTTTTTCATGCGTTTGCTCCTTGAACGTTCCAGCCTGCGAGACGGCCACAGATCACAGCGCACCCAGCCAATTGCTCATGCAATTGCCCCTGGCTGCCGCTTGTTTCCTCCCGCACGCGGCGGATTAAGTCATGCAAATGCCCGGAAGGGAAGCCCCTTTGCGCCGCTGTTCAGCGCAGCGCCGGCTCCGGCGCCTTCCCGGCCAACGCCTCCGGCGCGGGCGGCACGGTGGGGGCGACGCCGGCAAGGTCGATCGGCACCACCAGCGGCGGATCGCCGCGCCGCACCTCGGCGCCGACCAGTAGGTCGATGATCCCCGCACGCGCCGCCTGACGCAACCGCCCGGCGAGGCGCAGCCGGCGGAAATCGACCCGCGCGAGGTATTCGGCCCCGGTCGTCTCGTCGGTGACGCGCCAGTCGGCGCAATCGCGATCGAGGCAGGGAATATCGCTGCGCGACAGCCGCAGCGCCGCTGGCGCGGCGCGCACCGGCTCGGCGCCGGGGAACAGCACATGCGCGGCAATGTTCTGTTCCGGCGCATCGGCGGCGACCGGCGGGCATTGCCAATCGCCCGCCACATCGAGCGTGGCGCCGCCGGCGCCGTCCTCGTGCAGCGCGTGGGCGACAAAGCCGCCGCCCTGCCGGTCGTCGCGGTAAGTGGTGACGAAGCGGTAGCCGGGATCGCGCAGCTCGGCATGGCCGACAAAATGCCGCCCGTCGATTACCAGTTCGAGACTGTCGTTGACCAGATCGGCATGGACGTGAGCGGCGGCGAAATAGTTCGACAGCACGAGGCCAATTGACGGGCCGGGGCGCGCCAAGTCGGCGCCCGACGCGGGCTGGCCGAACACAAGACGATAGAATGGATAGGGCGCCGCCCGCGGGTCCGGCGCCGCCCGGTCGGTCCAGGGATCGGCGGCGGCGGAGCAGAAATGCGCGCCATCGACCAAATGCGTCACCGTCACCTCGGCATGCAGCGCGCCCTCGGTGCGCAGGTGCAGGGTCACCGCATCGGCCCGCGCGGCGGACGCCGCCAGCATTGTGACTGCGGCGGACGCCGCCAGCATTGTGACTGCGGCGGACGCCGCCAGCATTGCAACAGCGGCGAGATGCACCGGCCGCATGCTGCCTCCGTCAAAATTGCGGTCGGCCGGATCATACCGGCGGCGTGCCTGGACCGGTGATCCCGATGACGTGACAGACGCATCGCGCGCCCGCCACGGTGCTGCTAAAAGCCCGCCGCATGAACCATCCCCTTCCCCCCTTGCTGGCCTCGATGACCGGCTTCGCCCGCAGCGCCGGCAGCGAACCGGGCCTGACCTGGGCCTGGGAGCTGCGCAGCGTCAACGGCCGCGGCCTCGATCTGCGGCTGCGCCTGCCGCCCGGCTTCGACGCGCTGGAAGCCGGGCTGCGCGACGCCGCCGGCAAGCTGTTGCGGCGCGGTAACATCACCGCCAACCTGAGCATCCAGCGCGACGATGCGCCACGTCTGGCGCCGGACCCGGCGGCGCTGGAACAGGTGCTGGCGCTGGCCAGTGCCCTCGCCGCCCGCATCCCCGGCGCGCCGCCGCCGCGTGCCGAGGCGCTGCTGGCGCTGCCCGGCGTGCTGCGCCCGACCGCCGCCGTCGAACCGGACGCCGCCCTGGCCGAGGCACAGCTTCATGCCGTGCGCGACGGCTTCGCCCAGGCGCTCGACGGCCTCGCCGCATCGCGGCGCGCGGAAGGAGCGCGGCTGGCGGCCACCCTGGCGGCGCAGCTCGACGAGATCGCGGCGCTGCATGCCGCGGCGGCAGCACAGGCGGCGGACCAGCCGGCGCAGCAGCGCGCCCGCATGCTGGATGCGCTGCGCGATCTGCTGCGCGAGGCGCCGGGTCTGCCGGAGGAGCGGATCGCCCAGGAAGTGGCGCTGCTCGCCGCACGCTCCGATGTGCGCGAGGAGCTGGACCGGCTGACCAGCCATATCGCCGCCGCCCGCGCTTTGCTCGCCGAGGGTGCGCAGGTCGGGCGCCGGCTCGATTTCCTGGTGCAGGAGTTCAACCGCGAGGCCAATACGCTGTGCAGCAAGTCCGCCTCGGTGGCGCTGACGGCGACCGGGCTGGCGCTGAAGGCGGCGATCGAGCAGTTGCGCGAACAGGTGGCCAATATCGAATGAGCATCGCCCGCCGCGGCCTCTGCCTCGTGCTCGCCGCACCCTCGGGCGCCGGCAAATCGTCGATCACCCGGGCGCTGCTCGACGCCGAGCCGGCGCTGCAGCTCTCGGTCAGCGTCACCACGCGGGCGCCACGGCCAGGCGAGCGAGAGGGCGTTCACTATTATTTCCGCAGCCCCGAGGCGTTCGACCGCATGGCCGCGGCGGGCGAGTTGCTGGAATGGGCGCGGGTGTTCGGCCGCGGCTATGGCACGCCGCGCGCCCCGGTGGAGGCGGCGCTGGCGGACGGGCAGGACGTGGTGTTCGACATCGACTGGCAGGGATATCGGCAATTGCGCGCGGCGCTGCCGGGCGACGTGGTCGGCCTGTTCATCCTGCCGCCGTCGCTGCCGGAACTGGAGGCGCGGCTGCGCGCCCGCGGCGCCGACGATGCCGATGAGATCGCCCGGCGCATGCGCGAGGCGCTGAGCGAGATCAGCCATGCCGGCGAGTTCGACCATGTGCTGGTCAACCGCGATTTCGCCGAGTCGGTGGCGGCGGCGCGCGCCCTGCTGATGGCGGCGCGGCTGGCAACGCGGCGGCTGACCGGTCTCGGCCCGTTCCTGGCCCGACTCGGCGCCGGCGGATGACCGGCGACGAGGCGCAATGCCGGGCCGGGCAGGATGCGCCATCGGGCGGGCGGTGGGCGGCCGGCGTGGCCCGCCGGCTTCAGCCTGCGGTGAGCCGCCGGGCCAGGGTGTCGAACTCGGCGACGCTCAGCGTCTCGGCCCGCCGTTCCGGGGCGATGCCGGCGGCGGCGAGCAGCGCCGCGCCGCCGAGCGCGCGCAGCGCGCCGCGCAGCATTTTCCGCCGCTGGCCGAAAGCGGCGGCGGTCAGCCGCTCCATCGTGGCGAACAGCGCCGCGTCCGGCTGCACCGCATGCGGCGTCAGCACCACCACCGCCGACCAGATCCTGGGCGGCGGCACGAACGCCGCCGGCGGGATGCGCAGGCGCAATTCCGCCCGTGCCACCCATTGCGCCAGCACCGCCAGCCGTCCGTAGGCCGGGGTGTCGGGGGCGGCGCAGATGCGCTCGGCCACCTCCAACTGAAACATCAGCGTCAGCCGCTCCCACGCCGCCGCCTGCCGCAGCCAGCGCACCAGCAATGGCGAGGCGACGTTGTAGGGCAGGTTCGCCACCACCTGCCGCGGCGCCGGCACCAGCGCCGCGAGGTCGAGCGTCAGCGCGTCAGCTTCGATCACCCGCAGCCCGGCCACCGACGCCGCCAGCTCCTCGACCGCGGCGACCGCGCGCGGGTCGATTTCCACCGCCGTCACCGCGGCGGCACCGGCGGCCAGCAGCGCCCGCGTCAGCCCGCCCGGCCCCGGCCCGACCTCCACCACCTGCCGCCCGGCGAGGTCGCCGGCCTGGCGGGCAATGCGGGCGATCAGGTGTTCATCCAGCAGGAAATGCTGGCCGAGCGAGCGGCGCGCATCCAGCCCGTGCCGCGCAATGACCTCGCGCAGCGCCGGCAGCCCCGCCGGCATCGCCGGCAAATCCGCGGGCAGGGTCAGGACCGCTGATCGAGCTGCGCCCGCCGCTCCAGGTCGCGCATCAGTTGCCGCGACGCCAGTTCGATCCGGTCATTGAGGATTTTGCTGGTCAGTTCCTCCTTGCTCGGAATGCCGAAATTCTTCTGCTCGCGCGAACAGATCATGATCACCAGGATGCCGTCGTCGGAGACCAGCGGCTGGCTCGGCTTGTTGTCCGGCAATTTCTCCAGCACGCCGCGCATTGCCGCCGAGATGGTGTCGAGCCGCACCGCGCCGGGATTGCCCGGCCGTATCGAGCCGGCCGCCTTGTTGGCCGCCTCCAGCGCGTCGCAGGTCTGCACCGAGGCCGACAGTTGCTGCGCCTGCTGCAGCACCTGTTTCTGCTGATCGGTCGGGTTGGCCGGATCGAGCCGGCTGGTGAACGGCAGGAAGGCCTGGCGCAGGGAGACGACGGTGGCCATGTCGTTGCCGATTTCGCGCTTGGCGCGCAGCGTCACCACGTCGAGGCCGCCGGGCACCGCGATCGGATTGCTGACCGCGCCGGGCGGCATCTCGTTGAGCACGCGCAGCACCGCCGGATCGAGTTCCGGCGCCTGCACCCAGCCGAGATCACCGCCGGTCAGCGCCGTCTGGCTCTGGCTGAACTGCGCGGCGACGACGGCGAACGGGGCGCCGGCGCGCAATTGCTGGATCACCGCGTCGGCGAAGCGGCGCGCTTCCTCGGTGGCCAGCGGGTTCTCGACGGGCACGAAAATCTCGCCGACGCGGAACTCCTCCTGACCGACCTCCCCTTTCAGCACCTGCAGCTGCTCGGCAATATCCGCCGCCGTCACCTGCGACTGGGCGCCGAGTTGCTGGCGCAGCACCCGCGTCCAGCCAAGCTGCACGCGGATCTGATCGACCAGCGTGCGATAGGCGACGCCGTCGCTGGCCAGCCGATCGCGCAGGGTGCCCGGCGCCATGCCGTTGCGCTGCTCGACCTCGGCGATGGCGGCGGCGATGTCCTTGTCGGAAACCAGGATGCGGCGACGCTGCACCTCCTGCAGCCGCAGCCGCTCGTCGATGAGCTGCTTGGTGATCTGCGGCGTCAGCCGGTCCAGCACCTCGGGGCTGAGCGGCAGGCCGGTGGACAGCGCGAACAGCCGGCGGCGGTTGTCCACGTCCTCGCGGCTGATGATGTCGCCGTTGACGATGGCGACGATCTTTGCCGCATCCTGGTCCGGCACCGGCGGCGGCGGCGCGGCCGCGAGCAGCGTGGCCAGGGCGAACAGGGCGAGCAGGATGCGCGGTGACATGGACAATACTCCCGGACGGATCAGAGGCCGGTGAAACCGAAGGTGCCGACCGTTTTCAGCGTCACCTGAAACAGCAACATGGAGGCGCCGTTATCGAAGTTGATCGACGTGTAGCGACGGAAGTAGTTCAGCCCGAAGATGAAGCACTCGTCCTCGTAGGTGAGTGTGGCGCCGGTATCAACCAGCTTTTGCAACTGCATGTCGCGGCGGGCGAAGGTGGCGATGGTCCAGCGCCCCCAGGTGCTGTTCAGCCCGACGGTGACTTCGTTGCGGGGCGCCGTGTTGAGCACGCCGGTCGGCACCGTGTCATAATAGGTATAGGGGTTGTAGTCACTGTAAAGATAACCGGTGGAAAACTTCAGCCATGACGGGCCGGCGGTGGCCAGCGCGTCGATGAAGCGCAGGCTGAAATCCTGGTGGCTGAAGCGCTGGCGCGAGGTCAGATCGAAAAACTGGTTGGGCGTGTAGTCGAGATGGCTGACGATGTCGGTTCGCGTGCCGCGCAGGCCCGAGCCGACCGGAAAGGCGAGGTCCGGGGCGCTGCGGAAGCCCTCGCCGATCAACCCGTCCAGCGTCTGCCCGTCGCCGAAATACCAGGCGCTGTGCAGCGCCACATTGGCCCGCATGCCGCCCTCCAGCCGGTCGATGCCGGGGAAACGGTTGAGCGCAAACAGGTTGGCGTCGGTGAAGTTGAAGTCGAAGCTGTCTTCGTTGGGGATCAGCGTCCGCAGATAGGTAGAAGTGCCGGCGTTGAGCGGCGCATAGCTGCTGCCCTGCGGCGCCGCGATCACCTGCATGATCGGTTCGATGATCTGCGACCCGGCCTTGCCTGCATCGCGCATCAGCGGCCAGCGCATCTCCAGCGCCGCCGTCGGCATCGCCTGCTCCGAGCTGGCCGCCGTCATCTGGCCCCAGGTCGGCTGCTGGTTGATGCCGGTCGAGTTGTAGGCGGCGCTGTCAACATGCAGCACCAGTTTCCACAGATCGCCGAGCGCGCCGGTGGCCGGGCGCTCCCAGTTCATGCTCAGGCTGGCGCGCTGGGTGTTGGTGCCCTGCTGGCGCAGCACGTTGAAGGCGCCGGCATCGAGACCGAAGCGGCCGCCGAGCGGGTCCGGCTCGCCGACGAAGCTGTATTCATAGCGCGGCAGCACCACCGGGATCTTGGCGGTGTCGAGGCTGGAGACGAGGCCCTGATAGGTGCTGGCGTCGAGCCGGGAATACGACCCCTGGCCGAACCCCTCCAGATAGAGGTTGCTGCTCAGCACGTCGATCAGGCCGGGCAGGTGAAAGTCGCGCATATAGTTCACCGACGACGCGCGCTGGATGTTGAAGCCCCAGCGCCATTCGTCGTCGATGGCGAATTGTGCGGTCGAGAACAGATCCCCGGCGAGCGATTTCTCGTCGTAGCCCATCGAGGTGTTGATGGTCACCGTGCCGCTGTTGAACGCATGGCGCACCTGCAGCCCCAGGCCGGGACCGTTGCTGCCCGAGGTGATCATCGGCGCGATCGTCGCGTCGGTGGTGCCGTCGATTACCCAGTAATACGGCACCTGCAGGAAGGCGCCGAGATATTTGGAATAGCCGAGCGAGGGTACGAGAAAGCCGCTGGCGCGCTTTTCCGACGGGTCGGGATGGGTGAAATAGGGCAGGTACATCACCGGCACGCCGAACAGATCGACCACCGCGTCGCGGTACTCGATGCGCTTGTCTTCGAGGTCCTGCACCGCGGAGCGGGCGCGGATGTCCCAGATCAGCGGGAAGTTCGGGTTGGTCTTGCAGGCGTCGCAGGTCGAATAGATGACACGGCTCAGCTCGTTGACCCGCGCCTCGGTGCGGCGCGCACCGTTGGCCGCAAGGTGACCGTTCTCGGCAAGCTGGCCGCGGATGTTGGTCAGGATGCCGTTCTTCATCCCTTCCGACAGTTCGGCGTAATCGGCGAACGTCACCTGCCCGCTGGGGTCGAGCAGCACGACATGGCCGCTGGCCGCGGCGACGCCGGTGTTGCGGTCATAGGTCACCTTGTCGCCGCGCATGACCCGATCGCCCTGCCAGATCTCGACATGCCCGGTGAGCGTGACGAAGCCGCGGTCGCGGTCGTATTCCACCTGATCGGCCTGATAATAAACCGGCTGATCGCGCTGCACCGGCGTCGATTTGGCGCTGCGCAGCCCGCTCAACTGCGCCTGCGCCGCCACCGGCAGCACGGCCGCCAGCGCCGCGCCGAGCAGCAGCGCTGGTGCTGCGGTCGGTCGTCGCATCAGCCGTCTTCCAGATGCAGCAGCAGGGCGAGCGAGAGCATCAGGCCGGAGGCGGCCGGCGCCCAGGCGGCCAGCAGCGGCGGCAGGGCGCCGCTCTGGCCAAACTCCTCGGCCAGCTTGGAGACGACGAACAACGCGAAGCCGGCGGCGACACCGCTGCCGATCATCTGCGCCACGCCGCCGCGGCGCTGCGGCCGCATCGAGAACCCGGCGCCGAGCAGGCACATCGTGCCGCTCAGCAGCGGCAGCGCCAGCAGGGTCTGGAAGTGCAGCCGGTGGCGGATGGAGGAGAAGCCGGAGCGGTCGAGCAGGGCGATGAAGCCGGGCAGCGCCCATACCGAGAACGTATCGGGCGCGGCAAAACTCTCCTGCACCCGGCTGACCGTCAGGTCGGTGGGCAGCTCGAGGGTACGCGGCGCGTCCGGCAGATGCCCCGGCGTCAGCGTGCGGGCGCCCTGCAACTCCCAGGCGCCGCTGATCAGCCGCGCCGAGGCGGCTTCGATGCGCTGGATCGGCCGGTCGCGGGTATCGAGCCGGAAGATGCTGACCGCCTGGGCATCAAGCTCCTTGGTATGGGCCGAGACCGTTTCGGCATGCAGCACGGCGACGCCCTGCGGCACCAGCCCGTGATCGGCCTGCCGCAGCCAGAGCTGGCCGCCGTTGAGCGCCATGGCGCCGTTGCCGCTGCGCAGATAGGTGTCCTCCAGCGACTCGGCGCGCCCTCGCATCACCGCCGACACCGGCGTCACCGCCGCGGTGGCGAAGCCGCCGAGCAGGATGGCGCAGAGTGTCGGCGTCGCCAGGAACTGCCACGCCGAGACTCCGGCGGCGCGCGCCACCACCAGCTCCGACGAACGGGTCAGCCGCCAGAACGCGACGATGGCGCCGAGCAGCACGGCGAACGGCAGGATCTGCATGCCGACCCAGGGCAGCCGCAGCGCCGCGATCTCGCTGACGATGCCGAACGTCGCCTCCGGCCGCGTCGCCGAGCGGCGCAGCAGTTCGATGAAGTCGAACAGCGCCACGAGGCCGGTGAGGGCCGCCAGCATGCCCAGCACGGCAGCCATGAACACGCGCGCGACATAGAGCGACAAGGTAACGGCGAAGGTCACGGGATCAGGCGGCCCCGAGCGGAACCAGCTTGCCGCGCGGCGCGATATACGCCTGTGGCCCGAACAGGATGACGCTGCCGATCAGCCCCGGCAGGATCGCCTGCACCCATACCAGCGGCAACAGCACCAGATCGCGGGTCGCCAGATTGGTGATGACGAGGCCGAGCGCCAGCAGCCCGACCACGGCCAGCACCGCGACCACCGGGCGCAGCAGGCCGCCATGGCGGCGGAATGAGCCGGTCAGCGAGGCGACCAGCGCCACGATGGCGAAGCTGAAACAGGTGAACGGCGCCGCCAGCCGGCGATGCGCCTCGACCACCAGCTTGCCGAGGTCACGATCGGCGACGGCGCCGGGCAACGGATGCAGCAATTCCTCGATCGACATTTCGGTCGGATCGCGCATGCGCGTTTCCTCGGTCTTGCCGCTGGGCGCGAGATCGACCGAGTTCTCCTTGAAGGTCAGCACGTTGAGCCGGCCGGTTTGGTGGTCGATCTCCTCCCGCGAGCCGTCGATCAGCAGCACGCGCGGCGCGCCGGCGGAGGCGATCAGCCGGCCGCGTTCGGCGAAAATGGTGGCGTGGCTGGATTTCTCGCGCGCGTCATCGACGACGATGCCGCGCAGCGTGCCGTCGCGGTCACGGCTGCGGACATAGACGGTCAGGTCATCGGAAACCGGGGTGAACACGCCTTCCTGCAGCAGAAAGGCGGCGATCCGGTTGCGGATCTCGAACTGGAACTGGCGGAACGAGGTGAAGCTCGCCGGCACCACCCAGATGTTGAGCACGAAGCAGGACGCCATGGCGAAGGCGGCGAGCAGCAGGGCCGGGCGCGCCAGCGCCGTCTGCGACAGCCCGGCGGAGCGCATCACCGTCAGCTCGCGGTCGCCGGCGAGCCGCTGATAGACGAACTGCACCACGACGAAGGTGGTGATCGGCAGGATGACGGCAACGAAATTGGGGATCAGCAGACTGGTGAGCTGGAAGAACACGCGAAAGGACAGACCGCGATTGACCACCAGCTCGACGAAGCGCAGCGACTGGGTCAGCCAGATCAGCGCCACCAAGCCGCCGGCAACGGCGATCTGCGCCAGCAGAAGCTGCCGCAGCACGTAGCGGTCGATGCGGGAGAGCGATGCGGCGGCGAACATGGCGGGCGCGACGGCTCCCCTTCGGTGTCGGGGAGTTTAGCCGGCGGAGGGGGGCGGTGGCAAAACTGTCGCTCGGCGGGCGGCTAGGCGCGCGCCCGCTCCAGGTTCGGCAGGAACGCCGTCAGCACGCCGATGGCCGGCAGATAGGCACAGACCCGGTACACCGTATCCACGCTGGTCATATCCGCCAGTTGGCCAAGCACGGCGGCGCCGAGGCCGCCCATGCCGAACGCGAAGCCGAAGAACAGGCCGGAAATCATCCCCACCTTCCCCGGCACCAGTTCCTGCGCATAGACCACGATGGCGGAAAAAGCCGAGGACAGGATCAGCCCGATCGGCACCGACAGCGCGATGGTCCAGGCCAGCCCGACATGCGGCAGCGCCAGGGTGAACGGCAGCACGCCGACGATCGACGCCCAGATGACGTATTTCCGTCCGACCCGGTCACCGATCGGCCCGCCGAAGAACGTGCCGACCGCGGTTGCCGCCAGGAACACGAACAGACAAAGCTGCGCCGACTGCACCGGCAGCGCGAAATGCTGCATGAGGTAGAAGGTGAAATAGGTGTTGATGCTGGCAAGATAGAAGAACTTGGAGAACATCAGGGCGATCAGGATGGCGATCGACACGCCGACCCGGCGCGACGACAGCGCCGGCCGCAGCACCGAGGCGGCCCGCCGCGTCCGTCCGGCGCGCGCCGCCTGCCGGCGCACGTACCAGCGCCCGACATTGGCCAGGATCGCCATGCCGAGCAGGGCGACGGCGGAGAAATAGGCGACGCTGCGCTGGCCGCCCGGCAGCACGACGAAGGCCGCCAGCAGCGGGCCGAGCGCCGAGCCGGCATTGCCGCCGACCTGGAACACCGATTGGGCCAGGCCATGCCGCCCGCCCGAGGCATAGCGCGCCATGCGCGACGCCTCGGGATGGAACACCGCCGAGCCAAGACCGATGGTCGCCGCCGCCACCAGCACCGCCGGCAGGCTGGTCGCGACCGACAGCAGCACCAGCCCGACCAGGGTGAACCCCATGCCGACGGACAGCGAATAGGGCATCGGCCGGCGGTCGGTGACGATGCCGACGAGCGGCTGCAGCAGCGAGGCGGTGAGCTGAAAACACAGCGTGATCAGGCCGACCTCGCCGAAGCTCAGCGCCAGATTGCCCTTCAGCATCGGGTAGAGCGCCGGCAGCAGCGACTGCATCGTGTCGTTGAGCATGTGCGATACCGACAGGGCGGCCAGCACCGCCACCGTGGTACCCTCGGCGTCCATCCCGACGACCGGCGCCGTCACCTGCTTCTGCATTGCACCATTCCCCGACCGGGGGAGTATCGCCAAACCGGCGGCGGCGTCCAACCGGACAGTTGCAGTGGGCGCTGCAACGCTGGGCTGCGCCGATTTGCCCGCCACCGGCGCCGCCGCTATGGTCCGGGGCCGCCGACCGAACAAGGATTGCTCCCCAGGTGCCCGACATTTTCGATGAGGTCGAGGAAGACCTCCGCGCGGATCGCGCCCGGGCGCTGCTGGTGCGGTATGGCGGGGCGCTGTTCGCCGCCGCGCTGCTGGCGGTGGCGGCGGCCGGCGGTTGGCAGGTCTGGCGCTCGTACGACGCCAGGCGGGTGGCCGTGGTCGCCAAGACCTATCTGGCCGGCATGCGCATCGCCGATGAACAGAAGGGCGCCGCGCGCGCCGCCGCGGTGACTGATTTCGCCACCGTCGCGGCGACCGGCGCCGACGGCTACCGCACGCTGGCGCGGCTGCGCGCGGCGGCGCTGAAGGCCGAGAGCGGCGACCTCGCCGGCGCCGACGCACTGTGGAACGCGGTGTCCAGCGACGGCAGCGCCGATCCGCTGCTGCGTGACCTCGCCACGCTGCAATGGGCGCAGCATCATATCGACGCGGGCGATCCGGCGGCGGTGGCGCAGCGGCTGGCGGTGCTCGCCTCGCCGGTCAATCCGTGGCACGCGCTGGCCGAGGAGGCGCAGGCGGAACTGTCGCTGCGCCAGGGCAACACCGATGCGGCGCGGGCGACGTTGACCGCGCTGACCCAGGACATGTCCAGCCCCGCCGGTGTGCGTCGCCGGGCGGGCGGGCTGCTCGCCCGGCTGGGCGGCTGAGCATGGCGCAGGAGGTTCGGCTGAGCCGTCGAGCGGCGCTGCTGCTGCCGCTCGCCGCCACTGGCTGCGTGACGATCGACAACTGGTTCGGCACCAAGAAGACGCCGCTGACCGGGCAGCGCGTCGCCATCATCGCCGCCGGCCACGGACTGACCGTCGATAACCCGCCGACGCGCAAAGTCGAGTTGCCACCGGCGGCGGACAACCCCGACTGGACGCAATCGGGCGGCAACCCGGCGCATGCCTCCGGCCATCCGGCGCTGGCCAGCCAATTGACCGAGGCATGGTCGGTCAAGCTCGGCGCCCCGGCGGGCTATCGCCGGCGGCTGACGGCAACGCCGGTGGTCGGCAGCGGGCGCGTCTTCGCCATGGATGTCAATGCCGTGGTCAGCGCCTTCGCACTGAAAACCGGCGCCCGGCTGTGGAGCGTCAAGACGGCGTTGCCCGACGACCACAGCACCAATCTGGGCGGCGGCCTCGCCGTCGATGGCGACACGCTGTACGTGTCCACCGGCCTCGACCGGCTGATCGCGCTCGACGCCCGCAGCGGCAAGCTGCGCTGGCGCCAGCAGCTTCCCGCCCCGGCCCGGGCGGCGCCGACGATCGCCGGGGAGCTGCTGTTCCTGCCGACGCTCGACCAGCAGGTGCTGGCGATGTCGCGCGACGACGGCGCCCGGCAATGGGCGCATCAGGGCGTCACCGCGCCGACGGTGATGCTCGGCCTGCCGTCGCCCGCGTTTGCCGACGGGCTGGTGGTGGCGGGCTTTGATTCGGGCGAACTGGTCTGCCTGCGCGCCGCCTCCGGCTCGGTGATCTGGAGCGACAGCGTCGCCTCACGCGGCGGCGGGCATATCTCGCTTGCCGATTTTACCTCCATTGGCGGGTTGCCGGTGCTGGCCGATGGCGTGGTCTATGCGGTCAGCCTGGGTGGGCTGTTCGTCGCCCTCGATCTGCGCACCGGCCGGCGGCTGTGGTCGCGCGAAATCGCCTCCGACCAGACGCCATGGCTGGCCGGCGAGTGGCTGTTCGTGATGACGCCCGATCAGCAACTGGTCTGCCTCAACCGCCGCGACGGACAGGTCGCCTGGGTCACCCAATTGCCGCTGTACCGCAACGAGAAGACCAAGGAAGACCCGGTCACCTGGCTCGGCCCGACGCTCGCCGGCGAGCGGCTGATCGTCTCGGGCAACGGGCGGGAGGCGCTGTCGGTCAACCCCTATAACGGGGCCATCCTCGGGCGGCAGAAGCTGCCGGCGCCGGCGCCGCTGCCGGCGGTGGTGGCCGGGCGCACCATGCTGCAAGTCACCGAGGACGCGACGCTGCTCGCGCTGCGTTAGGTCCACATCATGCTCCCCACCGTGGTCATCGCCGGTCGGCCAAATGTCGGCAAATCGACCCTGTTCAACCGTCTCGCCGGGCGGCGCGCGGCGCTGGTCGCCGACACGCCGGGGGTGACGCGCGACCGCAAGGAAGCCGAGGCGATGCTGCGCGGCCGCATGGTGCGGCTGGTCGATACGGCGGGGCTGGAGGAGGCGCCGGCCGGGTCGCTGGCCGGGCGGATGCACGCCTCCGCCGCCGCGGCGGTGGCGGAAGCGGCGCTGGTGCTGTTCGTCATCGACGCGCGCGCCGGGGTGACGCCGGCGGACGCGCATTTCGCCGCCTGGCTGCGCCGCCAGGGGCGGCCGGTGCTGCTGATCGCCAACAAGGCCGAAGGGCGGTCCGGCGCGACCTCGGCGCTCGATGCCTATTCGCTCGGCCTGGGCGACCCGCTCGCCGTCTCGGCCGAGCATGGCGAGGGGCTGAGCCAATTGATGGCCGAGGTCGCCGACCGGGTGCCGGAGATGGTGGCCGCAGAGACGACCGAGCGGCCCTTGCAACTGGCCATCGTCGGCCGCCCGAACGCCGGCAAATCCACCCTGGTCAACCGGCTGCTCGGTACCGAGCGGATGATCACCGGGCCGGAACCGGGGCTGACGCGCGACGCGGTGACGGTGCGGCTGTTCGACACCGACGGCACCGCGATCGACCTCGTCGATACGGCCGGGCTGCGGCGGCGGGCGCGGATCGAGGAGCATTTGGAAAAACTCTCCACCGGGGCGGCGATCCAGGCGCTGAAGATGGCCGAAGTGGTGGTGCTCGCCGTCGATGCGACGGAGGGGCTGCACGAGCAGGATCTGACGCTCGGGCGGCTGATCGAGCGCGAGGGCCGGGCGATGGTGCTGGCGCTGACCAAGTGGGACGCGGTGGCCGAACGCGGCGCGCTGACCCGCGCGGTGTCCGACCGGCTGGAGACGAGCTTCGCGCAGATCAAGGGCCTCGCGGTGGTGAAGCTGTCGGCGCTGACCGGCGAGGGCCTGGACAAGCTGCTGCCGGCGGTGCGGCAGGCGCATGCGCTGTGGAACCTGCGCGCCGGCACCGCCGAGCTGAACCGCTGGTTCGAAGATGCGCTGGCCCGCCATGCGCCGCCGCTGGTCAGCGGGCGGCGGCTGAAGCTGCGCTACATCACCCAGGCCAAGGCTCGGCCGCCGACCTTCGTGGTGTTCGGCACGCGGGCCGAGCAGACGCCGGAGGATTACCGGCGCTATCTGGTCAACGGGCTGCGCGAGGCGCTGGCGCTGCCGGGCACGCCGATCCGGCTCGAATTCCGCGGAACGAAGAACCCGTTCGCCGAGGGGGCTTAGCCGGCGCCCTACCCGCCCGGCGCGCCGCCAAGCAGCCTGTTAGCGGCCGGGCGGGATCAGCACCACCCGGCCAGCCACCTGCCCGCTCTCCACCATCCGATGCGCCGTTGCCGCGGCGTCGAGCGGCAGCGTCGCGGCGATCACCGGACGCACCCGGCCCTGTGCCACCAGCCGCAATGATGTCTCCAGTTGCGCCCGCGAGGCCCCCTTCGCCCCCAGCAGCGACAGGCCGCGCAGGAACAGTTGCGCCGGGCTGAAGCTGGCGAATTCGCCGCCGAGCTGGCCGACCAGCACGATCCGCCCGCCCTCCGCCATGCTGCGGCGGAGCGGGTGGAACAGCGTGCTGCCGACATTGTCGATGGCGATGTCGGCGCCCTCGCCAGCGGTCCGGGCGCGCACCTCGGCGGAAAAGTCGGCGCCCGGCGACGTCACCACCACCGCATCCGCTCCGGCCGCGGCGATCTGCGCCGCCTTCGCCGCGGTCGTGGTGATGCCGATGGTGAAGGCGCCGCCGAGGCGGCAGAGCTGCACCCCATGCAGTCCCAGGCCGCCGCCGGCGCCGGTGACCAGCGCCCGTTCGCCGGCCATCAACCGGCCGACATCGACGATGGCGTTCAGCTCGCTGCCGATGGCGCAGCCGGTCACCGCGGCCTCGGCGAAGCCGACCCCGTCGGGGATCGCCACGACGTTTTCGGCGCCGATCGTCACCAGCTCGGCATAGCCGCCGTTCAGCCCGGCATCGCCGAGGAACACCCGCTCGGCACACAGCGTCTCCCGCCCGCCGCGACAATGGCGGCAGGCGGTGCAGACATGCCGGTGATGCGTCGCCGCCACCCGGTCGCCGAGCGCGAAGCCGCTCACCTGCGCCCCAAGCGCCTCGACCACGCCGGCCACCTCATGGCCCAGGATCACCGGCAGGCCGACGCCACGGCGGAATGTGCCGTTGCGCACGACGATGTCGTGGAAGCACACGCCGCAGGCGGCAACGGCGATGCGCACATCGCCGGGGCCAACCGCCGGCGGCGCCACCTCGGTCAGGCTCAGCAGATCGGCGGCGCCGGTGCGCCCGAGCACCACCGCGTGCATCAGGCGGGTTTCATCCAGCCGCTGACGACATGCCATTTGCGGTCCCGCGCCTGCATCATCGCGCAGGAGAGGCTGCCGGCATGCTGATCGTGGCTGAAGGTGATCGGCCCCATCAGCCCGGTGTCGAACTCGGAAATCCCCTCCAGCGCCGCCACCAGAGCATCGGGCGCGGTGTTACCGCCGGCGCGCCGCACCGCCTCGGCGAACAGCCGGCCGCTGTTGTAGCCGTGCATGCTGTAGGTCGTCGGGTGGGTGCTCGGCAGGTATTTCGCCTGTGCCGCCAGCATCGCCTTGACCGCCGGCTTGTCAGAATCGAGCGGCTCCATCACCGCGACGGCGAGGGCGCCCTCGGCCAGGGCGCCGGCCAGGGCGAAGGTCTGCGGATCACCAAGCGCGTTGTGGCCGCTGAACTGCGGATGCCAGCCGAGCTTGTTGGCCTCCCGCATGACCAGCGCCGCGTCGCGCGGGATGCCGAGGAACACGACATGCTCCGCCCCCGCCTCGCGGGCCTGGGCCACCACGCCGCTGAAATTGGTGGTGCCACGGTCGAACGGCAGGCGCTGCACGACGACGCCGGCGCGCTTGAGCTGCGCCTCCAGGCCGATGATGGCGTCCTGGCCGAAATCGTCATTCTGATAGACCGCAGCGATATGCGACTGTTTCAGCGTGCCGGTGATGTAGTCGGCCAGCACCGCCATCTGCACCCGCACTTCCGGCAGCGTGGTGAAGGCGTAGGTCTTGGTCGGGCTGGTCAGTGCATGGCTGAACGCATACGGGAACAGCAGCGGCAGCCGGCTTTCCTGCACCAGCGGCAGCAGCGCCGCGGTGCCGGCGGTGCCGGCCGGGGCGACGATGGCAACCACCTTGTCCTGCTCGGCCAGCTTGCGCCCGGCGGCGACGGTGCGCGAGGGATCGTAGCCGTCATCCTCGGCGATCAGCGTCACCGGGCGGCCGCCGAGGCCGCCGCCGTCATTGGCCTCCGCCACCCAGGTTTTCAGCCCGTCGCGCACCCCGGCGCCAAGCAACGACAGCGAGCCGGAGAGCGGGCCGACGAAGCCGATGGTGATCGGCCCATCCGCCGCCCGCGCCCGCGCCGGCACTGCCAGCGCCGCGGCGGCGGCGGCAAGCTGGCCGAAATGGCGTCGCGACAGCAGCCTTGATGTATTCTGCATGATGACCCTCCCGTTGCCCTTTTTGCTCACCGCGTCAGCGAGATGCCCTCGCGTTCGCGGTCCCACAACTCGGCGCGGTGCGCCTCGGCCCACGCCTTGAGCTTGTATTTCTCGATCTTCTCGCTGGCGGTCTTGGGCAGCGCCTCGATCAGGGCGACGAAGCGCGGCACCATGAAATACGGCATGCCGGCATTGGCGAAATGGACGATCTCCGGCTCCGTCAGCGTCGCGCCCGGCAGCGCCACGACGAACACCATCACCTCGTCCTCGCCGAGTTCGGCGGCGATCGGCACCGCGGCGACTTCGAGCACGTTCGGGTGCCGCCCGATCAGCATCTCGACTTCATAGGCGGAAATATTCTCGCCGCGGCGGCGGATGGCTTCCTTGCGGCGATCGACGAAGGAGAGGAAGCCGTCTGCGTCGAGCGAGCCGCGGTCGCCGGTGTGAAACCACAGCGTCCGGCACTCGCGCAGCGTCGCCTCCGGCATCTCGAAATAACCGAGCATCATCGCCGCCGGCTCGCTCGGGCGCACGGCGATCTCGCCGACCACGCCCGGCGGCAGCACGCGGTCGGCCTCGTCGAGAATGGCGACCTCGGCCAGCCCGCGCGCCCGCCCGGCGGTGGCGCCCTTGTCCGCCGGATCGTCGGGCAGCAGCATGGTGGCGGGAAATGTCTCGGTCATGGCGTAAAGCGACGTCACCTGCACATTGTAGCGGGAGGCGATGGCGCGATGGGTCTGGCTGGTCAGCGGAATCACCATCGCCTGACGCACCCGATGCGCGGTGTCGGCGGGTGAGGCCGGCTGTTTCAGCAGGATATTGGTCATCGCGCCGAGCGCGTTGAACTGGGTTGCGCCGGTGCGGCTTATGTCGTCCCAGAACTGGCTGGCGGAGAAGCGCGGCGCCAGCGCCAGCGTCGCATCCGCCCACAGCGCGGCATAGCACGAGTACCAGAGCGCATTGCCGTGAAACAGCGGCAGGCAGGTGTAAAGCACGTCGTCGGCGCGGTAGCCGAAATGCTGCGCCAGATGCCGCCCGACGGCGTGCGCCTGCGCATGCGGACTGACTACCCCTTTCGACGGGCCGGTGGTGCCCGATGTATAAAGGATGCAGTGCGGATCATCGTAGCGCACCCGCGCGGCATCGGGCGGCGTGTCCGGCGCGGCGGCGAACGCCTCCAGCGGCTGACCGGCGCCGCCGCCGCCGAGGCGGAACCACAGCGTCACCAGATCAAGTCCGGCGGCGATCTCGCCGACGCGGGCTGCCCAGTCGGCGCCGACGACGACGGCGCGGCTTTTCGACTGGGTCAGGAAATAGCGCAGCAGATCGCCGCGCGCCGCGGTGTTGACCGGCACCGCGACGGCGCCGATCTTGCCGAGGCCCCACAGCGTGTAGAGAAACTCCGGGCCGTTCGACAGCAACATCGCGACATGATCGCCGCGCGCGATGCCGGCGGCAGCAAATCCGTTGGCATAGCGGTTGGTCCACGCGTCAAGCTCGGCATAGGTGATGCGTTGGTCGTGCCACAGCAACCAGGTCCGCTCGCCGACGCGCCGCGCCTTGTCGGCGAGCATGTGGCCGACGGTGCGATGCTCCAGATCATAGTCGTGCATGATCGGTTCCCCCCTGCACACCGAGATAGGCGTCGGCCAGCGCGCCCGACGCCGCCAGCGCCGCCGCCGGCCCCGCCAGCACCACGCGGCCATGTTTGAGCACCACCGCATGATCGGCATGGCGCAGCGCCAGCGCCGCATTCTGCTCGACCACGACCAGGGTGATGCCGGCCTCGCGCAGCCGTGCCAGTTCGGCGAAGACGCGGTGCATCACCACCGGGGCAAGGCCGAGGCTGACTTCGTCGGCGAGCAGCAGACGCGGACGCGACATCAGCGCGCGGCCGATCGCCAGCATCTGCTGCTCGCCGCCCGACAGCGTCGCGCCCTGCTGCGACGCGCGTTCGCCAAGCACCGGAAAGGCGGCAACGACACGCTCATAGGTTGCCAGCCGCGCCGTGCGTTCGCGGCGTGCATAGGCGCCGATCAGCAGATTTTCGCGCACCGTCATGTCACGGAAGATCCGCCGCCCCTCCGGCACATGGGCGACGCCGCGGCGCAGGATCGCCTCCGCCGCCAGCCCGGCGATGTTGTCGCCGTCGAGCAGCACGGTGCCGGCGGCGGGGCGCAGCAGGCCGCTGATGGTGCGCAGCAACGTGCTCTTGCCGGCGCCGTTGGCGCCGAGCACGGCGAGCATTTCGCCCGGCGCGACGCGCAGGCTGACCTCGGCCAGCGCCGTGACCGCCCCGTAGCGCACGGTCAGGTCGCGCAGCTCAAGCATCGGCCGGCGCCTCACCGAGATAGGCGGCCATCACCGCACGGTCGCGCAGCACCGCCTGCGGCACGTCATGGGCGATGACGCGCCCGGCATCCAGCACCACCACCTCGTCGCAGAGCCGCGCCACCAGCGCCATGTTGTGCTCGACCAGCACGATGCCGAGGCCGCGCACATCGCGCAGTTCGCGCAGCATGTCGGCAAGGCGGTCGATCTCGGCGTCGTTCAGCCCGGCCACCGGCTCGTCGAGCAGCAGGAAGCGCGGCGCCGCCATCAGACTGCGCGCCAGATCGACCAGCTTGCGATGGCCATAGGGCAGCAGCGCCATGTCGCGGTCGGCATCGGCGGCGAGGCCGATGGCGTCGAGCGCGGCCAGCGCGCGGTGGCGCGCCGCCGCCTCCTGCCGCCGCGCAGCGGGCAGCGCGAACAGCTCGGCCAGCAGCCCGTAATGCAGGTCGCGGTGGCAGCCGGCGCGCAGCGTATCCAGCGCGGTGAAGCCGGCGACCAGCTCCGGGTGCTGGAACACCCGGCCGATGCCGCGCGCGGCGATGCGGTGCATCGACAGGCCGGCAAGCTCGGTGCCGTCGAGCCGGATGGAGCCGGCACTCGGCCGGGTGATGCCGGAGATGCAGTTGAGCAGTGTGCTCTTGCCGGCGCCGTTGGGGCCGATCAGACCGAGGATGCGGCCGGGCGCGGCGGTGAACCCGACATCGCGCACCGCGGTCAGCCCTCCGAACCGCACCGTCAGCCGGGTGATGGCCAGTCCGCTCATGTCAGCCGCCACGACCGCGGCGCGATTCCGGCGAGGCCGCGCGGCAGGAAAATCATCGCCAGCACCAAAGCGAGGCCGAACACCAGGCCCGGCGCATCCTTGATGCCGCGGAACGCCTCCGGCAGCAGCACGAAGAACACCGCCCCCAGCACCGGCCCGGCGCGGCTGCCGAGACCGCCGACGACAACCATGCCGAGGAAGCTGATCGACAGGCCAAGGCCGAAACTCTCGGGATTGATGTAGCGCACCAGATAGGCATAGAGGCCACCGGCGATGGCGGCGTAGAAGGTGCTGAGCGCGAAGGCGGCGACGCGGAAGCGGGCGATGCCGATGCCGAGCGTGCCGGCGGCGATCTCGCTGTCGCGCAACATCAGCATCGCCCGGCCGGTGCGCATGCGCGCGACATTGCCGGCGCACCACAGCCCGAGCGCCAGCACCGCCAGGGCAACATAGTAGAGCGCACGGCCATTGTTGAGCACGAGGCCGGCGATGTGCGGCGGCGCCAGCTCCAGCCCGGCGCCGCCGCCGGTCAGCCCGCGCCACTCGAACAGCGCCTTCTGCACCACTGTACCGAAGCCCAGCGTGGCGATGGCAAGATAGAGATTGCGCAGCCGCAGCGCCGGCAGCGCGGCGAGCGCGCCGATGCCGGTGGACAGCAGCGCCGCGGCGAGCAGCGCCAGCGGGAACGGCAGCAGCCCGCGCTGCGTCAACAGGCCGGTGGCATAGGCACCGATGGCAAAGAACGCTGCATGACCCAGGCTGATCTGTCCGGCTAATCCGGTCAGCAGATTCATCCCGATGGCGACCAGCGCATAGATGAAGGTCAGCGTCAGCAGATAGGTGACATAGCCGCCGACACCCCACGGCAGCGCCAGCAGCGCCGCAGCGAGCGGCAGCAGCAGGCGGCGGCCGGTCATACCTTGCGCATCCGCACCCGGCCGAGCAAACCCTCCGGCCGGATGGTCAGCACGGCGATCAGCACGATGAAGGTGAGCGCATCGCCGAATGACGGCGACAGATAGGCGCCGACCAGATTTTCCAGCACGCCGAGCACGAGGCAGCCGCCAAACACGCCCCACAGGCTGGACAGCCCGCCGAGCACGCCGCCGGCAAACCCCTTGATCAGCAATGCGCCCATCATGTTGGTGTCGAGGAACAGCGCCGGCGCCACCAGCACGCCGGCGATGCCGCCGGCCAGTCCGCCCAGCCCCCAAGCAAGGGCAAACGAACGGCCAATCGGGATGCCGACCAGCCGCGCCATCACCGCGTCCTGGCTGGTGGCGCGCAGCGCCAGCCCGGCCCAGGAGTAGCGCAGCAGCAGCGTGACCCCAAGGATCACCGCCAGCGCCACGCCGATATTGGCAACGCTGTCGAGCGGCAGCGGCACGCCGGCGACGAACACTGGCGGCGCATCGCCGAGCGGCGAGGGAAAGATATGCGTCTCGTGTCCCCAGATCATTCCGGCGATCGAATTGAGCACGATATTGAGGCCGAGCGTGGCGATCACCGCCGACAGCACCGGCCCGCCGATCAGCGGGCGGATCACCAGAATCTGCACCGCGACCCCCTGCAGCACGGCGAAACCGAGCGCCAGGGCCACCGCCGCCCACCAGCCGAGGCCGTAGCGATCCAGCAGCGAATAGGCGACGAAGGTGCTGACCATCGCCATTTCGCCCTGGGCGAAATTGGGGATGTCGGTGACCCGGATGACGATGGCGAGCGCGATTCCGACCAGCGCATAAAGGCTGCCCGCGGCCAGTCCGCCGAGAATGAGGTTGCCGATCACGGCGCCATCACCTTTGTTTCCTCCCCCGACGCTCCGGCGCAGGCGCGCCGGATGCCGCCGCTATTTGGCCGTCGTCAGCGGCATCAGACCGACATCGCGCGCCAGCGCCGGCGCCGGCGCGCTGCTCAGCATGCGTTCAAACAGATCGCTGACCGCGGCCGTGGTCTGCGTCGCGGTCCACGGCCCGCTGTGGCGGAACCATTTGGGGATCCAGTTGAGCGCGCCAAGAATGGTGAACATCGCCAGTTTCGGGTCGCAGGCGACGATGCTGCCGTCGGCGATGCCGTCGCGCACCAGATCACGCAGCGCCTGCTCGAAGCGGTCGCGCATCTGCACCATGCGCGCATGGTCCGGCGGCGTCAGCGCGTTTTCCTCCATCAGCACGACGCAGGCGCTGAGTTCATCCAGCATCTGTTCGAGATAGAGCGCCAGCGTCAGCCGCAGCCGGCCGCGCCCGGTGGCTTCCTGTTGCCGCGCGCGGGCGAGGCTGTCGAAGGCGACATCCATCGCCTTCTCGAAGCAGGCCATCAGCAGCGTCTGCTTGTTGGGGAAATAGTGGTACAGCGCCGCCTTGGTGACGCCGAGGTTCTGCGCGATCTCATCGAGCGACGTGGCATGAAAGCCGCGCCGGTTGAACGCCGCCGCCGCCTCGCGCAGCAGCGCCGCGCGCTTGCTCTCGTACAATTCGTCCTTGCTGGGAACGGTGTTCTTCCAGACCGCCATGGGCGCTGCAATCACCTCGCTTGTCTGCATACAGACTAGAGGCTAGGCTACTTTCTGGCAAGCGGGCCGACCGCCCGTTCAATCCGACGGAGGCTGCGATGGGTCTGCATGTCGAAGAGTTCGTGCCGGGCCATGTCACCATCACCCGCGGTCGCACCGTCGGCGAAGGTGATATTTCGCTGTTCGCCGGTCTGTCGGGCGATCACAACCCGCTGCATGTCGATGCCGCCTTCTGCGCCGAAACCGAATATGGCGGGCGGATCGCGCATGGGCCGCTCAGCCTGTCGATGGCGATAGGGCTGATGTCGCAACAGAATCTGATCGACGGCACGGCCATCGGTCTGCTCAACGTCAACTGGAACTTCGTTGGCCCGGTCAGGATCGGCGACACCATCCACGCCTGCGTCACCGTCCAGCAGGCGCGTCTGAGCCGCAAGCCGGGCCGCGGCGTGGTCACTCTGCGGCTGGAGGTGATCAACCAGCATGGCGCCACGGTGCAGGATGGCACCATGACGCTGCTGATGAAGGCGCGGGATCAGGCGAGTTCGTAGTGAAAATCGGTGATCCGTCCGGCGCGCTGGGCGCCGAACACGACGTTCACCCGGGTTCCCGGCCGCAGCCGCGCCGCCGCCGCCGGCACATCGCTCAATGCGAGGCCGCGGACGAAATTGACCATCGCGGTGCTGACGCCGTCCAGCCGGACATAGGCGATGGCATAGGGCGGCGGCGGCAGATGCTCAAACGCGGCGGTGACGATCGTTGCCGCCTCGATCTCGCCGGCCAGCCCCGCCTCGACCCAGCCGTCGCAGGGCTGGAAGGAGCGTTCGCAATAGGCGCGCGGCGGCAGATAGACGAGGCCCGAGTCGCTGCAGCGTGAGGCCAGGATGCGGCCCTCACGCAGCGCCGCAAAGAACGTGCCGGCGACCTTGCCGACCGAGTAGGTGTAGCGGACGTGCCATTCGCCATGGATCACGTCGTCATCGACGGCCTGGGTTGTGGTCATGGTCTGTCTCCCTTATGCGTGGTCGTCGCCGAGCACTGTGCAGGTGAAGAATTGCGTCGAGCCGCCGATCGCGGTGGCGACGGCGGCGTGGACGTTGCTGACCTGATTGGCGCCGGCCTCACCCATGATCTGCAGCGCGGCGTCCGCGGCACGCACCAGACCGGTGACGCCGATCGGATTGGCGCACAGCGTGCCGCCGGACGGATTGACCGCCAGCATCCCGCCATCGAGGTCGAAGCCGCCGGCATCGCTGATCGCCGCGGCGGCGCCACGGCCGCAGAAGCCGAGCGATTCGAGCTGCGGAAACTGGAACGAGCTGAACGGATCATAAATCTCGGCAACCTGGATCTGGCGCAGCGGATCGACGATGCCGGCCTGCCGATAGGCGGCCCAGGCGGCGTGATGAAACCCGTCATGATCGGCAAATTCGCTGTCCGACCAGTAGGTCATCCGGTCACCCATGAACACGCTGTGCGAAATGCCGGAGGCGCCGCGCACCCAGGCCGGGCGGGTGCAGCGCGTGCGCGCCACCATGTCGCCGGCGCACAGCACCATCGCCGCCGCACCGGAGGATCGCGGGCAGATGTCGAACCGCTTGAACGGCCAGGAAACCCGCGGACTGTCCATCACCTCGGCGACCGTCACCGGCTTGCGCAGATGGGCGTTGGGGTTGCCGGCGGCGTTGCGGCGGGCGCGCACCACGACGCGGGCGAACTGCTCCTCGGTGACGCCGTAGCGGTGCATGTAGCGCTGCGCCGCCAGCGCCGTCATCGTCACCGTGTTGAGGGCGAAATCATGCTCATAGAAGCGGTCCCAGATCAGGTTCAGCACATGCTGGGCGTCCGGCGTCTCGGCAACGCGGTCGGCGCCGACCACCAGGACGCAGCGGAACATGCCGCTGGCGATATGCTGATACGCCGCCTGAAACGCCGATCCGCCGGTGGCGCCGCCGGTGCTGACGCGCATGAACGGCTTGCCTTGCGCCCACACGGCATCGACCGCCCATTTGTCGGCATCGTTGACGCCCATGAACTGCGTCGGCGCCAACGAGAAGACGACGGCATCGACATCGTCCGGCGCCAGCCCGGCATGGCGCAGCGCCGCCAGCGTCGCATCCTGCGCCAACTCGACATAGGTGCGGTCGGCGTGGTGCGTCCGATACGGCAGTTGCCCGACCCCGACCACCGCGACATTGCGTTGTGTCATCTCAGACCCTTTCAAACACGGCGACGACCTGACCCTGCTGGGCGTAGCCGTGCGCCCCCTGCGCCGCCGCCCAGGCCGGGCGCGGACGCTGCACCGGCCCGGCGCGCTGCGCGGTCTGCAGCACCGCTTCGGCGGCGCCGACAAGGCCGGTGCAGAAATACGGATTCTGCGCGAAGGCGCCGCCGGAGGGCGACAGCGCCGCCGGGTCCGCCGCGGCAAAGACGCGGCGATAGGCGGCGTCGTGCCAGCCGGTCTGGCTGTCGAGTTCGAGCACGTCGAGCGCCGCGAGGTCGATGCCGGCCATGCCAAGCGCCCGGCTGCTCGCCTCATGCAGCGACGACAGCCCGGCAAGCCGCTCGCGGCCAAGCTGGTAGGACGCCACCGACCAGCCGAGGCCGGCGATGCGGGCCAGCGGCCGGGCCGCCGGATGGCGCGCCAGCCAGTCGCCGCTCGCCAGCACCATCGCCACCGCGCCGTCCGACAGTGGCGCGCGATGTCCCTGGCGCAGCGGGTAGGCGAGATAGGGCGAGGCGGCGATGGCCTGTTCCGAGGGCGCCGGCTTCGTCGCCGCGCGCGGGTTGCGGGCGGCGCGGGCGGCGTTGTCGAGCACCTGCCGGGTTGCGTCATGCTCGGAAAATCCGTACGCGGCGGCGACGGCGCCGGCGAACAGGCCATCGGCAATCGCCGCATTCAGCCCGATCGGCCGGGTGAAGAACGGCTCGGCGCGCATCCGCATGACATCCTCGAACGGCGCCGTCGAGGATTTGTTCCAGCTTACCACAAGGCCGAGGCCGAACGGCCCGGCCGCCAGCCGGGTCGCGCCGAGACACAGCCCGGTCAGGCCGGAATCGGTACACTTCATCTCGTCCTTCAGATAGGCGCCGGCCGGCATCGCCAGCAGCATGCTGGAGATGCTGCGTCCATCCAGCTCGTCGCAAGCGGCGAGCGTGACCTGGTCGATGGCGGCGCGTTCGACGCCGGCATCGTCGAGCGCCGCACGCGTCACCGTGAACACCATCTCCTCCAGCCGCTCGCCGGCGGCCCTGGTGCGCGCCGGTGCGAGTGCCAGCCCGAGCACGAATACGTCCATCATCCCTCCTTCGCGGTGCCGCTCAGCCGAGCCAGCGCTTGCGCCGCTTGTAGTGTTTGACCTCGCGATAGCTGCGCCGCGCCTGCGTCAGTGACAGGCCGAGATAGAAGGCGCGCATGTCCTCGTTGGCCAGCAGCGCGGCACGGTCGCCGTGCAGCACGACGCGGCCGGTCTCCATGACATAGCCGTGGTCGCAAATCTCCAGTGCCGCCGCGGCATTCTGCTCGACCAGCAGGATCGCCATGCCCTCGGCACGGTTGATGCGGCGGATGGTGGCGAACAATTCCTGGGCGATCCGCGGCGCCAGCCCCATCGACGGCTCGTCCAGCAGCATCAGCCGTGGCCGCGCCATCAGCGCGCGGCCGACCAGCAGCATCTGCATCTCGCCGCCGGACAGATAGCCGGCGGTGCGCCGCATCAGCCGCTCCAGCGCAGGGAAGTAACCGAGCACCCGCGCCAGTTCCGCCGGCTCGTCGAAATCGCGGCGAAAATGTGCGCCGGCGCGCAGATTCTGCGCCACGCTCAGATGCGCCAGGACGCGCCGGCCGTCGAGCACCTGCACCAGCCCGCGGGCGACGATCGCGCACGGGTCGGCATTGGTGATGTCGGCGCCGGCGTAGCCGATATGGCCGGCGGTGACGCGGCCTTGCTCGGTCGCCAACAGGCCGGAGACGGCGCGCAGCGCCGTCGTCTTGCCCGCCCCGTTGGCGCCGAGCAGCGCCACCACCGCGCCCGCCGGAACCGTCAGGCTGGCGCCGCGCAACACCTGGATGACGCCGTTGAACACGACATCGACGTTGCGCAACTCCAGCAGCGGCGGATCGGCGGACATGTGGTGCCGTCACCACTTCGTCAGTGCGGGCGCCGGCATCCAGTCCGCGGTCAGCGGCACGATCGCGCCGTTGCGCACGGTCAGCGCCTTGGCGCGCACTTCGCCCGCCGGGAACGGCCGGCTGCGGTCGAAATGCAGCGTCGGGGTGAGGCCGAGCATCTCGGTCTCGCTGTAATCGTGCCCGAGCAGCGCGTCGTACATCGCCTGACCGGTCACCGCGCCCTTGCCGGTGCCGGCAATCGCCTGTTCCAGCACCCGACAGGCCAGCAGCGTCTGCGCCGCCGCCTGCGCCGCGACGATGCCCCAACTGCCCTTGCCGTCATGGTATTTCCCATACGCATCGGCCGCCGCAAGGCCCGGCTGGTTGTACGGGGCGAAGGCAAACACCGAGAAATCGCCTTCCAGATCGGCCAGCGGGATCGCCTTTGCCGCCTCGGTCAGCCCGTTATGCGACGATGAGGCGATCGGTACGCTGATGCCGAGATCCTTGCGCGCCCGCGCCACCGCGACGACCTGGGCCGTCGTCGCGCCGATCATGATGATGTCCGGCTGATGGCTGGCCATGCGGCGAATCTGATCGGTGGCATCGACCGGACTGTCATCGACCCATTGCTGATCGGCGATGACGAAGCGGTCGGGATAGGTATTGGCCAGATGCACCACACCTTTGACCTGATCCTCATAGCCGGCGCGGCCCTGCGTGCTGACGGTGCCGATGCGCAGCGCCCGCTTGTCCGGCAGCGCCTGCTGCAGATGCGCAAACAGGGCGGCGAACTCCTGGCTGTAGGTCGGGCGGAACGAATAGCCCCAGCGGTCGGGTGCCCAGACCAGCCCGACCATCGCCGTCGGCATGATCATCGGCACTTTGTCCTCCGGCAGCCGCTTCATCAGCGCCACCAGATCGGGCGTGCCCATGCCGAGATACATCACCGGCTTCTCGCTGCTCAGAATGCCTGGCCAGCTCTGCGCGACGACGCTGGTGTCGTAGCGCATGTCGTGCACCTTGAGCACAATGCGGGTGCCGAGACGCGGCCCCTGTGTCGCGTTCCACCACGCGGCGATGGCGCGATGGCCGCTGTGCCAGCTTGGCATCACATCGGCGAACGGGCCGGTGAAATCGACGGCGGTGCTGAATGTATAGACGGTGTCCTGCGCCCGCGCGGCGCTCGCGGCAAGGACCAGGGCGGCGGCGGGGGCGGCGGCGAGCAGGCGGCGGCGCGTCAGCATGGCGTTTCTCCCGTTTTTGATGAGTCCCGCATCATCGGTGCGGGTACGGCCAGATCCGGTAGGCGGCGACGACGAGGCCCCAGCGATGCGCCAGCCCGCGCGGCTCGAAGATCAGGCCGGCAAGGATGACGCTGCCGAGCAGAACATTGGTGGCGGCAAAGATGGCGCCGCCCTGCAGCCCGACATCGGCATCGAGCAGGGCACCGCCGGCGCTGCGCAGCATCTCCTGCAGCAGCGTGACGAACAGCGTGCCGAGAATGGCGCCGAGCGGTTGGGTCATGCCGCCGACCAGCAGCATGCCGACGTACCACACCGATTGCCACAGGGTAAATTGCTCGGTGGTGACGTAGCGCACCTGATAGGCATAGAGCGCGCCGGCCACTCCGGCGAAGAACGCGCCGGCGAAGAACGCCGCCAGCTTAGTGCGCAGCGGGTCGATACCGAGCACGCGCGCCGCATTGTCGTTGTCGCGCATGGCGCGGAACGCCCGGCCGGCACGGCTGCGGCCGACGTTGAACGCCGCCGTCGCCATCACCACCAGCACGCCGAGGCAGAGCAGATACATCGCCGTGGCGCCGCCGAGCCTGATGCCGGCGACCGTGGGCGGATCGACGCCCAGCCCATCGGCGCCGCCGAACCACGCCGCCGGCAGGCGGATGATCAGGATCGGAAACATCACCTGCGCCGCCAGCGTCGTCAGCGCCAGATAGAACCCCTTCACCCGCATCGCCGGCAGCGCGAAGGCGACGCTGCCGGCCGCCGCCGCGAGACCGGCCAGCGGCAGCACCAGCGGCAGCGGCAGCCCGGCCAGCGCCAACCGGGCCGCGACAAAGGCGCCAGCGCCGACAAACGCCGACTGGCCGAGATTGACCTGACCGGCCATGCCGGTGGTGATCTGCAGGCCGAGCACGGCGATGGCGGTGATGCACAGCATGGTCAGCAGGCCGATGAGATGCGCCCCGGCAACCAGCGGCAGCAGCACCAGCGCCGCGAGCAGCGCCGCCAGCCACAGACGCTGCGGCAGGGTGCGCAACAGCCCGGCCTCGGCCGCATGATCGGTGAAGAAAACCCCTGACGGCAGCATCACAGCCGCTCGATCACGCGCCAGCCGAACAGGCCCTGCGGCCGGATCAGCAGCACGATCACCATCAGCGCGAACGGGAAGATCGGCGACATCGCGCCGTTGGTCAGCGGATCGAGATAGGCCGAGGCCAGCGCCTCGCCGACCCCGACGATGACGCCGGCGAGCGCCGCGCCGCGCACCGATTCCAATCCGCCGAGCAGCGCCACCGGCAGCGCCACGAAGCCGATGCCCGCCGCCGAGGCGCCGAGCAATCGGCCCGACAGCAGCACCATCGCCGCGAGGCAGGCCAGCGCGCCGCCGAGCAGCCAGGCGATCGTCGTCGCCCGCCGTACCGATATCCCCATCGACAGCGCGGTGAAATGGTCCTCCGCCACCGCCGCCAGCCGCAATCCCTCGCGCGTGTGCAGAAAGAACCAGTGCAGCACTTCGGTCAGCAGCACGGTCAGCACGCCGCCGAGCAGCAGAGTGCGATTGAGCCGGAACGGGCCGAGATGCAGGCTGCCGCTCGGCAACACGGCGGGAAACGGCCGCGTCTCGGCGCCCCACAGCAGTTGCACCAGCCCCTGCAGCAGCACCAGCAGGGCGATCGTCGCCAGTACAATGGTGAAGCCCGACTGGCCGACCAGCGGGCGGAACACCAGCCGCTCCAGCACCACGCCGAGCAGCCCGGTGCCGGCCAGCGCCGCCGGCACGGCGAGCCACAGCGGCAGTCCGAGCGCGGATGCCGCCGTCCACAGCAGGAAGGCGCCGACCAGAACGAGTTGGCCCTGCGCCACATTGACGATGCGGGCGGCGCGATAGATGACGACGAAGGACAGCGCCACCAGACCATAGACGAGGCCGGTCAGCACGCCGCCGATCGTCGTCTGCGCCAGTTCGATCATGCCGCCGCCACGTCATTCAGCGCGACGCGGGCCACCAGCGCGGAGATCTGCCCGTCCTGATAGCGCACCTTGATATGCGCCTCGCACTCGGCGCTGTCGTCGTACAGTGCGGCGATGATGTCGCGGAAGCTCTCCTCGATCTGGCCGCGCCGCAGCTTGCGCGAGCGCGTCAACTCGGCGTCGTCGGCGTCCAGCTCTTTCGGCAGAGTGGCAAACCGGCAGACCCGCGCAGCCGGCTCCAACAACATGTTCACCTGCCCGACCAGCGCCGCGACGCGGGCGCGGATTTCCGGCAACTGGCTGAGTTCGGTGAAAGTGCCGTAGGACAGTCCGCATTTCTCGGCGAAGCGGCCGGCGATCTCGGCATTAATGTTGACCAGCGCGGTGACAAAGCGTCGGCTTTCATCGCCGATCACCATCGCATCCCTGACGAAGGGCGAGGCGCGCAAATGGTTCTCGATGAATTGCGGCGGAAACGCGCGGCCATCGGCCAGCCGCCGCATATCGGCCAGCCGGTCGAGAAACACCATTTCGCCGTCGTCGCGCAACCGTACCGCGTCGCCGGTGCGCAGCGCCGTGCCGCAGTAAAACGCCGCCGAAGCGGCAGCGTCGCGCCAGTAGCCGTTGAACTGACCGCCCTGCTCGACCAGCAACTCGCCGGCGTCCGACAGCGCCACCGTCAGCGCCGCGCCACCCGGATCGCTCGGCAGCAGCCGACCCATCGTCGTCGGATCGACGCTCTCGGCCCAGTGTGCCGCGATCAGGCCAAGCTCGGTCGAGCCATAAAGATTGGACAGGCGCACGCCGAAGGCACGGAACAGCCGGAACACCTCGGCCGACATGCCGGCGCCGCCGCTGAGCGCGGCGACGCAGCGCGACAGGCCGAGATTGTCGCGAATGCCCGCCAGCACCAGCCGATCGGCCAGCGCCGCGCCGATGCCGCCGCGGCGGCCGGCGCGCACCGCCCAGTCAAACAGCGCCCGCCGCCACGCCCGCGCATCGCTCATCTGCGCCTGCACGTCGGCCGCCATCATCTCCCATTGCCGCGGCGTGAACAGCAGAAACGCCGGCGCCAACTCGCGCAGATCGGCGCGCACCGTCTCCGGCTTTTCGGCGAAAGCGACGGTCAGCGGCGCCAGCAGACCGAGCGCCAGGCCGGTGATCTGTTCCGCCGCCCAGGCCGGGGAGATGTACGACAGATAATCGGCGCCGGCCGGCAGCCGAAACGCCGCCATCAGCCGGTAGGCGTTCTCCAGCAGATAGCGGTGCGTCAGCACCACGCCCTTCGGCAGGCCGGTGGTGCCCGACGTATAACACAGCACTGCTGCGTCATCGGCACGGCCGGCATCGACCATGCGTTCGAACCATGCCGGGTCCGCCGCGTCACGTTGCCGCCCGTCGTCGAGCAGCGCGGCGCAGGCGATCAGCCGCGCATCCTGGTAATGCCACAGCCCGCTGCCATCGACGAAGACGATGCGTCGCAGGCCGCTCAGCGCGCCGGCGGCAAGCGCCTTGTCCACCTGCTCCTGATCCTCGGCGACCAGCAGCCGGGCGCCACTGTGCTCGACGATATGGCGCAGCTCCGCCGCGGTGGCATCGGGATAGAGGCAGACCACGCGGGCACCGGCGCACAACGCGGCATATTCGATCCAGTAGGTCTCGACGATGTTCTCGCTGATCACGGCAACCACTTCGCCGGGGGCGAGGCCGGCGCCGGCCAGCCCGGCGGCAAGCGCGCGCACCGTCGCCAGCACCTCGCGCCAGCTCCAGCCATGCCACACGCCATGATGTTTGCGCCGCATCGCCACGCGGTCGGCATGGTCGCGGCAGCGGTCGCGCAGCAAATGCGGCAGCGTGCGGCCCGCCGCGCTGCGCGGGTCGCTGCCGGGCACGCCGTGCAGCCGCCGCATGCTCAGGCCTGCCCGAGATAGGCGGAGATGACGCGCGGATCGCCGCGCACCGCGTCGGGCGCTCCGTCGGCGATGACGCGCCCCCATTCCAGCACCATGACGCGATCGGAAATGTCCATCACCACGTCCATGTCGTGCTCGACCAGCACGACGGGAATGCCGCGGGCGTCGCGGATGTCGAGGATGAAGCGGGCGAGGTCGGCCTTCTCCTCGGCGTTCATCCCGGCCATCGGCTCATCGAGCAGCAGCAGCTCCGGACGCAGGCCGAGCGCGCGGCCGAGATCAGTCCGCTTGCGCAGGCCATAGCTCAACGCCCCGACCGGAGCGTGACGCAGCTCCTCCAGTTCAAGAAAGGCGATGATTTCCTCAGCTAACTCGGTGAAGCGTGCCTCCTCCTGGCGGGCCCGCGGCCAGTACAGCATGGCGTCGAGCAGGCCGGCGCGCATGTGGACATGCATGCCGCTCAGCACATTTTCGCGGACCGTCATCGAGTCGTAGGTCTGCAGCCCCTGAAACGTGCGGCCGAGGCCGGCGGCGGCGCGTCGATGCGGCGGCAGCGCAGTGATGTCGCGCCCGGCAAACAGGATGCGCCCGCGCTGCGGCCGATAAAACCCCGACAGGCAGTTCAGCAGGCTGCTCTTGCCGGCGCCGTTAGGGCCGATCAGCGAGACGATCTCGCCCGCCTGCACCGTCATCGCCACATCGCTCAGCGCCACCACCTGACCAAAGCCGAGCGTCAGGCCCGACACGTCGAGCACCGCACTCATCCGCGGCAGTCGCGGACGGCCGGGCCGGCGGCGACACCGGCCGGCAAGATGGCGTCGAGCGTCAGACGACACAGCGCGGCAAAGCGGGCGGCGAAGGCGGCCGACGCCGCCTCGCTGTCGGTGACCAGAAAGGCGGTCAGCCGGTCGCGACCATCCGGCCGCGTCACCTCGATCCAGCCGCCGGCAATCGCCGGATGCACCGCCAGCGCCTCGCGCACGGCGCCCTCGTGCAGCAGCAGCCCGCGCACCCGCGCCGAGGCATCGACGCGGCCGAGCAGCGCCCGGATGCTGCGCCCGTCGTTTGACAGGGTCGCCAGATCGCCGGTCGCCAGCCGCAGCATCGGATAGTCCGGGTTATCGACGCTGAGCACGAGCTGCCCGGCCTCACCAGCGGGCAGCCGGCAGCCATTCGCCGGATCGACGATTTCGGCGATCACACCGTCGAACAGCGCCAGCGCCCCGTCGCTGCCGCCGGCAACGACGCCGACATCGGCGGTGCCGTAATAGTCGAAACAGGCGACGCCGAAGCGCGCGGTCAGCTCGGCACGCAGCGGGGCGCCGAAAGGCTCGCCGCCAGCCAGCGCCACGCGCAGCCGCGGCGCCTCGCCCAACTCGGCAGCGCGGGTCAGCAGAATGCGCAGATGCCCGGCAATGCCGACGAAGCCGCTGGCGCCGCTGCGGCGTGCCAGCTCCAGTGTCGCGTCGGTGTTCTGCGGGCCGCAGGGCAGCACGCGGCAGCCGGCCAGCAGCAGGGCATTGTGAAACAACAACCCCGCCGGCGTCAGATGATAGCTGAAACCGTTGATCACCACGTCGCCGGCGCCCAGCCCGCAGCCACGCATGAAAGCCGCAAGCCGCCGCTCCGCCGCCGGCAAATCCGGCTCCATGGTGCCGCCGGTGGAGAGAAACAGGCAGTTGCCGGCGACATCGCCCATCGCCAGCGGCGGCGCGGCGTGCTGCGCCGCCGCCAGCGCCGGCTTGCCGAGCACGGCAACGCGCGTCATGTCTTCGCCATCCGGCCAGCGTCCGGGACCGAAGCCGGCGCGACGCAGTCGCTCGGCGGCTTCCGGCATCCGCTGCCATGCCTGCCGGCAAATGCGTCCGAGTATGGCGGCTGCGTCGTGTTCCACGTCGTCACCTTCCCCGCCGGATCGCTCAGTCGAAGTTGGGGCGGCGCTTTTCACGAAACGCCGCCATGCCCTCCTGCCATTCGGCGCCGCCGATCAGCGTCGTCAGCGCCTCCAGGCCAAAGCGCCGGGCGCTGCGCAGATCGACATCGCCGGCGACATGCACGGCCGCCTTGGCCTGCGCCACCGCCAGCGGCCCGAGATCGAGGAAGCGCCGCGCCAGATCGAGCGCCGCACCGGCCAGTGCCTCCGGCGCATGCACCGCATTGGCGAAGCCGGCGCGCAGCGCCGCTTCCGCCCCGACATGGGCGCCGAGCATGATCCATTCGAGCGCGATGCCGCGGCCGACCAGCCGATGCAGTTTCTGCACCCCGCCAGCGCCGGGAATGGCGCCGATGCGCGTCTCCGGCAGGCCGATCGTCGCCGTCGCCGCCATCAGCCGGATGTCGCAGGACAGCGCCATCTCGCAGCCGCCGCCGAGCGCGAAGCCGTTGATCGCCGCGATCACCGGAAACGGCATCGCCTCAAGCCGGTCGAACAGCAGCGCGATCGGCAGCAGATAGCGGTCGCGCACGGCGACCGGGGCGCGGCCGATCGGCGGATCGGCGTCGGTGAAATAGCGCAGATGCGCGCCGCAGCAGAACGCCCGCTGGCTGCCGGTGATGATCAGCGCCCGCGCCCGCCCTGCCAGCGCCGCATCCAGCGCCGCGTTCATCTCGTCGATCAGGCCGAGCGTCAGCGTGTTCATCTCGCCGCCACGGATCATCGTCGCCAGCGCGATGCGCGGCTCCGGCCAGCTCAGCGCGACCGCGTCAGAACCGGACATCGAGACCAAGCTCGCGGGCGATGATAAGTTTCTGAATCTGGCTCGATCCGTCGCCGATGGTACAGATGCGGTTGTCACGGTAATAGCGCGACACCGGACAATCATCCATGAAGCCCCAGCCGCCATGCACCTGCACCGCCAGATCGGCGCATTCGCTGCCGATCTCGGTCGCATAGTATTTCGCCGTCGCCAGATCCTTCAGCGTGGCGCGCCCCTGATCGGCCAGCCACGCCGCCTTGTAGGTCAGCAGCCGCGCCGCATCGACGCGCACCGAGATGCGCGCCACCATGTCCTGAACCATCTGCAGCCGGCCGAGCGGGCCGCCAAACGCCTGCCGCTCCTTGGCATAGGCCACCGAATGATCGAGGCAGGCCTGCGCCAGCCCGAGCGAACTGGCGGCGAGGAAGACGCGCGCCTGCTGATAGCCTTTGTGCAGCAGATGCCGCCCGTGCCCGACCTCGCCCACCACCATCTCGTCACCGAGCCGGCAATCGGCAAAGTAGAGCGGGCGGGTGTCGGAGGAATGCCAGCCCATCTTGCGATAGCGTTCGCCGGGGGTGAAGCCGGGCGTCCCGGCGGGCACCAGAAAGAGCGAGAATGTCTTGCGTTCGGCGTCACGGTCGCTGGTGATGACGAGCACCAGCGCGAACGAAGTGATCTCCGTCCCGCCATTGGTGATGTAGGCTTTCTGGCCGTTGATCGCCCAGCCGGCATTGGTGCGCGTGGCGCGGGTCTTGAAACCGGCGGTGTCGGAGCCGGCATCCGGCTCGGTGCCGGCAATGGCGCAGATTTTCCGTCCGGCGACGATATCGGGCAAAAATTGCTGCTTCTGCGCCGCCGTGCCGAAGCGTTGCAGCGTCAGCCCGGAGGCGATGCTGACCATGACGCTGACCGCCAGCGACTGGTCGGCGCGCGCGATCTCCTCGATGGCCAGTGCGGTGTCGAATGTGCCGAGGCCGAGGCCGCCCCATTCCTCGGCGAACGGCAGCGCCATCACCCCGAGATCACCCACGCGACGGAACAGCGCGGTCGGAAATGTGCCGTCCCGATCAAGGCTTTCGGCGACCGGGGCGATTTCGCGCCGGGCAAAGTCAGCGATGGTCTGCTGCAGCTTGCGCTGCTCGTCGTTGAGCAGGAAGTCCACCGCGTCCTCCCGATGGCGGCCTTGCTGCCGCCGTTTCCCTTGCCGTCAGCCTACGCCGATGGGCCGCCAACCTGCAATATGGCAAACTAACCGCGCGGTAGATTTGTCGGCGCGACGGGCGCGCCGCCGACAATCCGCCGCGCGGTCAGGCCGGGCGGCGGCGCATCAGCGCGATGCGGCGGCAGGTGGCGACCTCGGTGCCGTCCTGATTCAACGCACGATGGAGAAACTCGACGATGCCGTCGGCGGGGCGGGATTTGCTGGCGCGCGTGGCCAGTACTTCGGTGCGGGCGCGCAGCGTGTCGCCGTGGAACACCGGCCGCGGGAAGCGCACCTCGGTCATGCCGAGATTGCCGACCGTCGTGCCCAGAGTGGTGTCGTTGACCGTCATGCCGATCAACAGCCCGAGGGTGAACAGGCTGTTGACCAGCGGCCGGCCGAACTCCGTCGTCGCCGCGAAATGGGCGTCGAGATGCAGCGGTTGCGGGTTCATCGTCATCGTGCTGAACAGCACGTTGTCGGTTTCCGTGACGGTGCGGGTCCAGGCGTGCTCGAACACCATGCCGACGGCGAACTCTTCAAACCACAGACCGGCCATGCGTCTCACTCCTCCGTCGGGGTGACGGCGACCAGCACGGCGCCCCCCGCCACTGTCTGCCCGACCCGGCACGGCACCGCGCGCACCGTGCCATCGGCCGGCGCCGGCAGGCTGAGCACCAGCTTCATCGCCTCCATCACCGCCAGCACCTCGCCCTTGCGCACCACCTGCCCCTCGGCGGCGTGCAGCGCGGTGACCAGCCCCGGCATTGGCGCCGTCACGTCGGACCCGGCGGCGCCGGCGCGCTCGGCCCGCTCGGCCATCGCCTCCAGCAGCGGGCGGACGGTGAAGCTCCAGGCGCGGCCGGCGGCGAACAGCCAGACATGATCCCCCTCGATCGCCTGCGGCGCCGACAGATCCACGGTGAACCGGCGGCCGTCGATCTCGGCGGCATAGCCCGCGCCCGCCGCCAGTACATCGACGACGACCGGCTCACCGCTCTCGGCCAGCACCGACATGCGGCAGCGCCCCGGCAGGCCGGCCTGGGTCAGCGTGCGGAATCCGGCCAGCGCCGTCCACGGCCCCGCCACGGCGCCGCGCAAGGCCGCCACCCTGGCCGCGGCGGCGCGGGCGAGCAACGCCGGCTCGGGCGCCGCCGCCTGCCAGCCGCCGGGGAACGTCTCGGCCAGGAAGCCGGTGGTCAGCACCGCCTCGGCAAAGTTCCGGCTGCGCAGAATGTCGCGCAGAAACGCCTGGTTGCTGCCGACGCCGAGCAGCACCAGCCGATCGAGCGCGGCGCGCAGCCGTTGCGCCGCCTGCGCCCGATCGGCGCCGCTGCCGATCAGCTTGAGCAGCAGCGAGTCGTAATAGGGCGTCACCTCGCTGCCGGCGCCGACGCCGCTGTCGGCACGCACCCCCTCGCCCAGCGGCGCGGTGTAGTTCAGCACGCGGCCGAGCTGGGGGCGATAGCCGGCGCCGGGATCCTCGGCATTGAGCCGCACCTCGATCGCCGCGCCCTGCGCGCGCACCTCGTCCTGGGTGAAGGGCAGCGCCTCGCCGGCGGCGATGCGCAGCTGCAGCTCAACCAGATCGAGCCCGGTAATCGCCTCGGTGACCGGATGCTCGACCTGCAGCCGGGTGTTCATCTCCAGGAAATACGGCGCCTCGCCGCCCGCCTCCAGGATGAACTCGACGGTGCCGAGCGACTCATAGCCGATCGCCCGGCCGAGCCGCACCGCCGCTTCCAGCAGCCGCGCCCGCACCGCCGGCGGCAGATGCGCCGCCGGCGCCTCCTCGACCAGCTTCTGATAGTTGCGCTGGATCGAGCATTCGCGTTCGAACAGATGCACGACATTGCCGTGCAGGTCGCCGGCAAGCTGCACCTCCAGATGGCGCGGGCGGGCGATGAAGCGTTCCAGCAGCACCCGGTCGTCGCCGAACGCCGCCATCGCCTCGCGCCGCGCCGCGGTCAGCGCGGCGGCGAAATCGACCGGCGCATCGACCCGCCGCATGCCCTTGCCGCCGCCGCCGGCGCTCGCCTTGATCAGCAGCGGGAAGCCGATCTCCGCCGCCTCGGCGCGCAGCCGCGCCTCCGACTGGTCGGCGCCGAGATAGCCCGGCACCCCGGCCACCCCGGCGGACTGGGCCAATATCTTGCTTTCGATCTTCGACCCCATCGCCGCGATGCAGCGTGGCGACGGCCCGACCCAGACGATGTCGTGGGCGGCGCAGAGTTCGGCCAGTTCCACCCGTTCGGAGAGGAAGCCGTAGCCGGGATGGATCGCCGCCGCGCCATGCGCCTGCGCCGCAGCGATGATCGCCTCCGGGCGCAGATAGCTGCGCGCCGCTTCCGCCGGCCCGATGCGCTGGCGCGCGTCGGCCATCGCGACATGCAGCGCGCCGGCATCGGCATCGGAATAGACGGCGATGCTGCGGATGCCGAGCCGGCGGCAGGTGCGGATGATGCGGCAGGCGATCTCGCCGCGATTGGCGATCAGTACCGATTCGAGCATGGCCGGCCTCACATCCGATAGACGGGCGACATGCCCGTCACCCGCTCCGACCGCGCCGCCAGCGCGAGGCACAGGCCGATCACATCGCGGGTGTCCTGCGGCTCGATGATGCCATCGTCCCACAGCCGCGCCGTGGCGTAATAGGGGTCGCTCTGCTCGGTGAACTGCCGCCGTGTCTCGGCATCCAGCGCCGCCAGTTCCCCCGCCGAGGCGTCGCCGCGCAGACTGCGCCCGCGCAGCGTCACCAGCACGTTGCTGGCAACCTCCGGGCTCATCGTGGCGATGCGTGCATTCGGCCAGGCGAACAGGAAGCGCGGGCGAAAGCCGCGGCCGCACATGCCGTAATTGCCGGCGCCGTAGCTGCCGCCGATGATCACCGTGAAGCGCGGCACCCGCGCGGTGGACACGGCATAGACCAGCTTGGCGCTGTGCTTGGCGATGCCGGCGCGCTCACTTTCGCTGCCGACCATGAAGCCGGTGACGTTTTGGAGGAACAGCAGCGGAATGTTGCGCTGATTGCAGATTTCGATGAAATGCGCGCCCTTGACCGCCGACTCGGCAAACAGCACGCCGTTGTTGGCCAGGATGCCGACCGGGTGGCCGTGCACATGCGCGGTGCCGCACACCAGCGTCGATCCCCACAGCGGCTTGAACTCCTGGAAGTCGCTGTCATCGACCATGCGGGCGATGACCTCGCGCACGTCATAGGGGGTGCGCGGATCGGCCGGGATGATGCCGGGGATTTCCTCCGGCGGGTGGCGCGGCGGGCGGATCGGCGCCAGCGTCTGGTGCTGCGCCGCCGGCCAGTTCAGCTTGGCGACGATGTTGCGCAGCATCAACAGCGCCTCCGCCTCGGTCTCCGCCAGATAGTCGGAGACGCCGGAGACGGTGCTGTGCATCTCCGCCCCGCCCAGCGTCTCGCCATCGACCACCTCGTTGATCGCCGCCTGGACGATCTCCGGGCCGCCGAGATGGATGCGGGCATTGCCGCGCACCATCACCACCTCGTCGGACAGCGCCGGGATATAGGCGCCGCCGGCGGTGCAGCCGCCAAACACGGCGGAAAGCTGCGGCAGCCCCTCGGCGGACATGCGGCACTGGTTGAGAAACGTGTTGCCGAAATGATCCTTGTCGGGGAACACCCGGTCCTGCTCGGGCAGATAGGCGCCGCCGCAATCGACCAGATACAGGCACGGCAGCCGGTTCTCCCAGGCGACTTCCTGGGCGCGGATATGCTTCTTGACCGTCTCGTGAAAAAAGCTGCCCCCCTTCACGGTGGCGTCATTGGCGATGATCATGCACGCCACCCCCTGCACCATGCCGATGCCGGTGATGACGCCGGCGGCCGGCACCTCGTTGCCATACAGCTCCCAGGCGGCGAGCGGGGCGAGTTCGAGGAACGGGCTGAGCGGGTCGATCAGCAGGTCGATGCGGTCACGCACGAAAATCTTCTTGCGCGCCTGATGGCGCTGCCGCAGCGCCGCGCCGCCGCCGCTGCCGGCATGGGCCAGCCGCTCCCGCAGCGTCCGCAGCAGCGCCGCGTAGGCTTCGGCGTTGACGGCAAAGGACGGTGCCGCCGGGTCAATCCGGCTATCGAGGTGTGGCATATGCGCACCCTATGGGCTTCCGGGCTGGTTTGCCAACGCCCGGTCTTGACGCGGCCGGCGCAATACCCCATCTCGCGGCCATACAGTACTGCACAGGTCCGGTTAGACCGGGCCGCCAAAGGCGGCGCGATGCTCAGGCTATCGAAGCTCACCGACTATGCCGTGGTGGTGCTGATCCGCCTGTCGGACAGCGATTGCGGGCGCGTCTGCGGCGGGGATGGGGTGCAGACCTCGCCCGGCATTGCCGCCGCGACCGGGGTGCCGGAGCCGACGGTGGCGAAGGTGCTGAAGGCGCTGGCGGCGGCCGGGCTGGTGGCGTCCCTGCGCGGGGCGCGGGGCGGCTATCGGCTGGACCGATCGCTGGCGGCGATTTCGGTGGCCGACGTGATCGCCGCGGTTGATGGGCCGATCGCGCTGACCGCCTGCGTCGATGGCGGGGCCGGCGGTTGCGATGTGCAGAACCGCTGCGCCGTCAAGGGCCGCTGGGATGTGGTCAATGATGCCATCCGCGGCGCGCTGCATGGCATAACGCTGGCCGACATGCGGCAGGCCTCGGTGCCGCCGGCGTTCCGCGTGCCGCAAGCTGCCGAATAGGAACCCAAGATGTCGCAAGTCGCCGACCCGATGCAGGCCGTCCACGATGCCACCACCTCCAACTACAAGTGGGGGTTCTCGACCGATATCGAGATGGAGCTGGCGCCGCGCGGGCTGAGCGAAGACACTATCCGGCTGATCTCGGCGCACAAGCAGGAGCCGGCGTGGCTGCTCCACTGGCGGCTGGCGGCCTATGCGGCATGGCAGATGATGACCGAGCCGCACTGGGCGCGAGTGGAGCATGCAGCGATCGACTACCAGGACCTGCATTACTATGCCGCGCCGAAGGCCAAACCGGGGCCGCGCAGCCTCGACGAGGTCGATCCCGAATTGCTGGCGACCTACGAAAAACTCGGCATTCCGCTGCGCGAACGGGCAATCCTCGCCGGGGTCGAGCCGGCCGCGGGCGAGCGCGCGCCGATCGCCGTCGATGCGGTGTTCGACAGCGTCTCCGTCGCCACCACTTTCCGCGCCGCGCTGGCCGAGGCCGGGGTCATCTTCTGCCCGATCAGCGAGGCGGTGCGCGAGCATCCCGATCTGGTGCGCAAATATCTCGGAACCGTGGTGCCGCAGGGCGACAATTTCTTCGCCGCGCTCAATTCCGCGGTGTTTACCGACGGCAGCTTCGTCTATGTGCCGCCGGGCGTGCGCTGCCCGATGGAGCTCTCGACCTATTTCCGCATCAACGCCCGCAACACCGGACAATTCGAGCGCACGCTGATCATCGCCGAAGCCGGCGCCTCGGTCTCCTATCTTGAAGGCTGCACCGCGCCGATGCGCGACGAGAACCAGCTCCACGCCGCGGTGGTCGAGCTGGTGGCGCTGGACGATGCGCGGATCAAGTACAGCACGGTGCAGAACTGGTACCCCGGCGATGCCGAGGGCCGCGGCGGCATCTACAACTTCGTCACCAAGCGTGGCGCCTGCCGCGGCGCGCGCAGCAAGATCAGTTGGACCCAGGTGGAAACCGGCTCGGCGATCACCTGGAAATATCCAAGCTGCGTGCTGGCCGGCGACGACAGCGTCGGCGAGTTCTACTCGGTGGCGGTGACGACCAATCGCCAGCAGGCCGACACCGGCACCAAGATGATCCATCTCGGCCGCAACACGCGCAGCACCATCGTCTCCAAGGGCATCAGCGCCGGACGCTCGGACAATACCTATCGCGGTCTGGTGCGGGTCGGGCCGAAGGCGGCCGGGGCGCGCAATCACACCCAATGCGACAGCCTGCTGATCGGCAACGCCTGCGGCGCCCATACCGTGCCGTATATCGAGAGCCGCAATCCCACGGCGAAGATCGAGCACGAGGCGACCACCTCGAAGATCGCCGACGATCAGTTGTTCTATTGCCGTCAGCGCGGATTGTCGGAGGAAGATGCGGTGAATCTGATCGTCAACGGGTTCTGCAAGGACGTATTGAAGGAATTGCCGATGGAGTTCGCAGTCGAGGCGCAGAAGCTGCTGGCGGTCAGTCTGGAAGGCTCGGTGGGCTGAGTCATGCTTGAGATCAAGGGACTGACCGCCGGGATCGACGGCAAGCCGATCCTGCACGGGATCGACCTGGTGGTGCCGGATGGCGAGGTGCATGCCATCATGGGGCCGAACGGTTCGGGCAAATCGACGCTGTCCTACGTGCTCGCGGGCCGCGACGGCTATGCGGTGACCGGCGGCACGGCGACCTTCGACGGCCACGACCTGCTGGCGATGGCGCCGGAACAGCGTGCCGTGGCCGGCGTGTTCCTGGCATTCCAGTATCCGGTGGAACTGCCCGGCGTCGGCAACGCCAATTTCCTGCGCACCGCGCTGAACGCGCTGCGCCGCGCCCGTGGCGAGGCGGAGCTGGACGCGATGCAGTTCCTGAAACTGGCGCGCGCCGAGGCCAAGCGGCTGTCGATGCCCGAGGATATGCTCAAGCGCAACGTCAATGTCGGCTTCTCCGGTGGCGAGAAAAAGCGCAACGAGGTGCTGCAGATGGCGATTTTGCGCCCGCGGCTGGCCATTCTCGACGAGACCGACAGCGGCCTCGACATCGACGCGCTGCGCATCGTCGCCGACGGCGTCAACGCGCTGCGCGGTCCGACCACTTCGGCACTGGTGATCACCCATTATCAGCGGCTGCTCGACCACATCGTGCCCGATCGCGTGCATGTCCTGGCCGGCGGGCGGATCATCCGCAGCGGCGGGCCGGAACTGGCGCATGAACTCGAAGCGGGCGGCTATGCCGCCGTGGTGGCGGACGCGGCATGAGCGCGCTTGCCCATCCGCGCGGCGCCGGGCCGGCATGGCTGCGCGAGGGGGCGGAGGCGTTCCTGTCGCGCTATGCCGGTTTGCGCGCCCGCCTGCCCGGCGATGCGCTGCGGCGCGAGGCCGGGGCGGCGGCGTTCCGTGCGCACGGGCTGCCCGGCGTGCGCGACGAGGCATGGCACTACACCAGCCTGCGCGCCTTCGCCGAAACCCGCTTTGCCGAACCGCTGACGCCGGTTGCCGATTGCGGCGCGCTGATGGCGCGGCTGCCGGCCATCGCCGCGCCACGGCTGGTGTTCGTCGATGGCCGGTTCCGCGACGATCTGTCGGTCGTGCCGGGACAGGTGGCGGTGCGCGTCGGCGGCCCGGCCTATGGCGCGCTGGCCCGGCCGGAGGGTGAGCCGCTGGTTGCCCTCAACACCATGCTGGCCGAGGACGGCGCCACCATCGAGGTCGCCGCCGGCGCCGCGGGCGGCACGCTGCTGCTGGCCAGCCTCGGCACCGGCGGCCCGGCCGAGCGGCCGGCGGCGTTTCATCCGCGCCATGCGGTGCGGCTGGCCGCCGGTGCCTCGCTGACGCTGATCGAGGTGGCGATCGGCAACGGCGCCTATCTGCACAATCCGGTGCTGGAGATTTCGCTCGGCGCCGGCGCCCGGCTGGAACATCTGCGGCTGCAGGATGAGTCGCACGCGGCGTTTCATCTATCGACGCTGTATGCCGACATCGCCGAGGCCGCCACCTATGACAGTTTCGCCCTGGTGCTCGGCGGGCGGCTGTCGCGGCTGGACGTGCATGCGCGGCTGGGCGGCCCGCGCGCGACGGCGCATCTGAACGCGGCCCAGGTGCTCGGCGGCAGCCAGCACGGCGATTTCACCACCGTCGTCCGCCATGACGCCGCATCCTGCGCCTCACGCCAGACGGTCAAGAACGTGCTGACGGGCCGCGCGCACGGCGTCTTCCAGGGCAAGATCGAGGTGGCGCGCGACGCCCAGAAGACCGACGGCTACCAGATGAGCCAGGCGCTGCTGCTCAGTCCCGACGCTGAAATCAACTGCAAGCCGCAGCTCGAAATCTTCGCCGATGACGTGAAATGCAGCCACGGCGCGACCGTCGGCGAACTCGACGCCGAGCAGATATTCTATCTGCGCAGCCGCGGCATCGGCGAAAGCACCGCCCGTGCCATGCTGGTGCGCGCCTTCCTCGCCGAAGCCCTCGACCCCATCTCTGACGATGCCGGTCGGGCGGCGCTGGAAGCCGCCGTCGAGGACTGGTGGCGGAGGCAGGCAGCATGAACGTGACCACACGGCCGACGCCGGGCGACCCGGCGCTGCTCGACAGTGCGGCGATCCGCGCCGAGTTCCCGATCCTCGGTGAGACGGTGCGTGGCAAACCGCTGGTGTTTCTCGACAGCGCCGCCAGCGCGATGAAGCCGCGGGCGGTGATCGCGGCGATGACGCAGACGATGGAGACGCAATACGCCAACGTCCATCGCGGCCTGCACTGGATGAGCGAGCGCACCACCGAAGCCTATGAGGGGACGCGCGATGCGGTGGCGCGGCTGATCAACGCGCCCGACCGGGCCGAGATCGTGTTCACCCGCAACAGCACCGAAGCGATCAACCTGGTTGCCCACAGCTACGGCCGCGGCATGCTGCGGCCCGGTCAGGCGGTGGTGATCTCGGCCATGGAGCACCACAGCAACATCGTGCCGTGGCAGATGCTGCGCGATGCGCACGGCATCGAACTGCGCGTCGCCGCCATCACCGATGCCGGCGAACTCGACCTTTCGGCACTGGAAGCGCTGCTCGCCGATGGTCGCGTCGGGTTGGTGTCGATCACCCATATGTCGAACGTGCTCGGCAGCTACACGCCGGCGCAGCGCATCGCCGCGCTGGCGCATGCGCACGGCGCCCGCGTGCTGTTCGACGGCAGCCAGGCGGTGGTGCATCGGCGCATCGACGTGCAGGCGCTGGATGCGGATTTCTACGCCTTCACCGGCCACAAATTGTACGGCCCGACCGGCATCGGGGTGCTGTGGGGACGGCGCGAGTTGCTCGAGGCGATGCCGCCGTTTCTCGGCGGCGGCGACATGATCAGCAGCGTCAGCTATGAGCGCAGCACCTGGGCGGCCGTCCCGCACAAGTTCGAGGCCGGCACACCGGCGATCATCGAGGCGATCGGGCTCAGCGCGGCGGTCGGCTTCGTCGAACGGATCGGCTACGCGGCGATTGCGGCGCATGAGGCGCGGCTGACCGACCATGCGCTGGCGCGACTCTCGGCGATCGAGGGCGTGCATGTGCTAGGCCGGGCGCAGGATCGCGGCGGCGTGGTCAGCTTCACGCTCGACGGCGCACACGCGCATGACGTGGCGACGCTGCTCGACCGCCAGGGCATCGCAGTGCGCGCCGGCCATCATTGTGCCGAGCCGCTGATGCGGCGGCTGGGAATCGACAGCACGGCGCGGGCGAGTTTCGGCATCTACACGACGCACGCGGAAATCGACACGCTGGCCGAGGCGCTGCTGCGGGTGCGGGAGTTCTTCGCCTGATGTTCGAGGATCTGCGCGATCTCTATCAGGATGTGATCCTCGACCACGGACGCCAGCCGCGGCACGGCGCGCGGCTGGCCGCCTATGACGTGACCGCGGAGGGTGACAATCCGATGTGCGGCGACCGGGTGCGGGTGTTTGCGCGCCACGACGCCGATGGCCGCATCGGCGCCGCCGGCTTCGAGGCGCGCGGCTGCGCCATCAGCATCGCCTCGGCGGACCTGATGGCGGAGACGGTGACCGGCCACACGGATGACGAAGTGCGTGCGCTGGCCGGACGGTTTCGCGATATGGCGATGACCGGCGCGGTGCCGGAGGACGATGTGGCGATGGCGCGTCTGGCACCGCTGGCGGGGGTGCATGAGTACCCCTCGCGGGTCAAATGCGCGACGCTGGCGTGGCATGCGCTGCTGGCGGCGCTGGACGGCAAGGGGGAGAGTGGACGTGACCGATAACGTCGCCCATGCGGCCTGGACGCCGGAGGGCGAGGCCGAACCACCGATCACCGAGGACGCGGTGATCGCCGCCTGCGGCACCGTGTACGACCCGGAAATCCCGGTCAATATCTACGAACTCGGCCTCGTCTATGCGATCGACATCGCCCCCGAGGGGCGCGTGCGGGTGGAGATGACGCTGACCGCGCCTGGCTGCCCGAGCGCGCAGGAACTGCCCGAACAGGTGCGCGAGGCGATTCTCGCGGTGCCCGGCGTTGGCACCTGCGATGTCGATGTGGTGTGGGACCCGCCCTGGGACCCCAGCCGGATGAGCGAAGATGCGCGACTTGCGCTGAACATGTTCTGACCGAGGGGTGCGATCATGAGCACAACGACCACGCACCAGGCGCCACCGGCGGCGCCGCGCCCGCGCCGCGCGCTGCCGCCGCTGATGGCGGTGAGCGATACCGCGGCAGAGCGGCTGGCGGCGCTGTACGCCAAGGGGCAGCGCGGCAAACTGCTGCGCATCGGCGTCGGCAGCAAAGGGTGTTCGGGCCTGTCCTATCAGATGGACTGGGTCGATGCGCCGCGGCCGGGCGACGAGGTGATCAACGACAAGGGCGTCACCGTGCTGGTCGATCGCAAAGCCAGCCTGTTCCTGATCGGCACGGTGATGGATTACGAGGTCAAGGCGCTGTCGGCCGGCTTCACCTTCAGCAACCCGAACGAAAAGGGCCGCTGCGGCTGCGGCGAAAGCTTCCACATCTGAGCGGCGGCGCTCAGCGGGCAAACACGCTGACACTCTCCAGCCGCGGCGACCACAGGAACTGGTCGATCGGCACCGCCGACAGCAGCCGGTAGCCGCCGGCACGCAGCAGCGCCGCATCGCGCGCCAGCGCCGGCGGGCTGCAGCTGACATAGACCACCCGGCCGATGCTGCTCGCCGCCACCTGGGCGATCTGCGCCGCCGCGCCGGCCTGCGGCGGGTCGAGCACGATGGCGGCGAAACCGGCCAGCTCGGCCGCTGCCAAAGGCTGGCGCACCAGATCGCGGCGGGCGACGCTGATCCGCCCCGCCAGCCGGTTGGCGTTGACCGCCGCCAGCAGCGCCGCGGCGGCGGCGGCGTCCGCCTCGAACGCCGCGACGCGGGCCCGCCCGGCAAGCGGAAAGGTCAGCGTGCCGCAGCCGGCATGCAGCTCGGCGATGCGCGCCCGTTGCGGCATGCGGTCGTCCAGCCCGGCCAACATGGCGGCGACGATCGCCGCCTCGCCCTGCGCCGAGGCCTGCAGGAACGCACCCGGCGGCGGCGCCACCGTCACCCCGCCAAGCTGCGTCGTCGCCGGCCGCAGCAGACAGGCGATCTCGGGACTGAAGCTGCCCTGCGCCCAGGCGATGCGCGGCGCGCCATGCTGGGCGGCAAATCCGGTCAGCCGGATACGGTCGCCGGCGGTCAGGGCGGCGTCGGTGCGCAGCAGCAGATCGGGGCCGCTGTCCAGCAGATTGACGATCACCGCGCCCTCGCGCCGCAGCGCCGTCAGCCCGCCGAGCAGCCGGCGCAACGGCGCGAGCAGCGCCGCCAGCGTCGGATGCAACACCTCACAACCGGCCAGATCGACGATGTCGCCGCTACGCGCCGCATGCAGCCCGAGCACGATGGCACTGCCGCGGCGGCGCACGGCGAAATCGAGCCGCCGGCGCGTCCGAGGCGGCATCGGCTGCAGCGGCGCCGGCAGCGCGTCGTATCCGGCGCGGCGCAACGCCGCCGCCAGCAGCGCCGCCTTCCACGCCTGATAGGGGGCCGCCGCCCAGTGCTGCAGGGCGCAGCCGCCACAGGCCCCGAAATGCCGGCAGGGCGGCGACACCCGCTCGGCGCTCGCCGCGTCGATCTGCTCGGCGACAGCCGCCCGGCCGGCGCCGCGCGGGGCCACCGGCCGCGCCCGCACGGCTTCTCCGGGCAGCGTGAAGGGGATGTAGAGCGGCGCACCGGCGGCGTCGCGAGCGACGCCGTCGCCGTCGGCGCCGACGCGCTCGATGCGGACCGGCTCAGCCGCCGAAGGCGGAGAGTCCGGTCTGCGCGCGGCCAAGGATCAGCGCATGCACGTCGTGCGTGCCCTCGTAGGTGTTGACCGCTTCCAGGTTCATCACATGGCGGATGACATGGTATTCGTCGGCGACGCCGTTGCCGCCGTGCATGTCACGCGCGACGCGGGCGATGTCGAGCGCCTTGCCGCAGGAATTGCGCTTGCACAGGCTGATCATCTCCGCCGCCGCCAGGCCCTCGTCGAGCAGCCGGCCGAGCCGCAGCACGGCGTGCAGGCCGAGCGTGATCTCGGTCTGCATGTCGGCGAGTTTCTTTTGAATCAGCTGCGTCGCCGCCAGCGGCCGGCCGAACATCATCCGCTGCATGGTGTAATCGCGCGCCGCATGCCAGCAGAACTCGGCGGCGCCGAGCGCGCCCCAGGAAATGCCGTAGCGCGCGTTGTTGAGACAGGAGAACGGGCCGCGCAGCCCCTTGACCCCCGGCAGCATGGCCTCGGCGGGCACGAACACGTCCTGCATCATCACCATGCCGGTGACGCTGGCGCGCAGCGAGAACTTGCCCTCGATCTTCGGCGCCGACAGGCCCTTCATGCCCTTGTCGAGAATGAAGCCGCGGATGTCGCCGGCATCATCCTTGGCCCAGATGATGAACACGTCGGCGATCGGCGCGTTGCTGATCCAGGTCTTCGAGCCGTTCAGCAGATAGCCGCCATCGACCGATTTCGCCCGCGTGCGCATCGACGCCGGGTCGGAGCCGGCATCCGGCTCGGTCAGGCCGAAGCAGCCGACATAGGCGCCGCTGCGCAGTTGCGGCAGATAGCGGTCCTTCTGGTCCTGTGAACCAAACGCCCAGATCGGATACATCACCAGCGAGGACTGCACCGAAAACGCGCTGCGATAGCCGGAATCGACCCGCTCGATCTCGCGCGCGATCAGCCCGTAGCTGACATAGCCGACGCCGGCGCAGCCATGGCTGTCGAGCGTCGCGCCGAGGAACCCGAGGGCGCCCATCTCGGACATGATGTCGCGGTCGAAGGTTTCGTGGCGGTGCGCCATCAGCACGCGCGGGAAGAGCCGCTCCTGGCAGTAATCGTGCGCGGCGTCGCGGATGGCGCGCTCGTCCTCGGTCAGTTGCGCGTCGAGCAGCAGCGGGTCGGCCCAGGTAAACGGGGCGAGGCGCCGCTTGCCGGGAGTGTCCACCGCGTCGTTCATACGTCGCCCTCCATCTCGGCATGCGCGGCGGCGGCGGTGCGCCGCGGCCGGGCGGCCACCAGCATGAATGCCGGAACGTCGCCGCCGAAGCCGATCACCGAGGGGCCGAGATCATCGTCACGGCGCCGCTGATCGCGCTCGCGCGGCGGCCGGGCGGCGTGCGGCGGCTCGGCGGCGCGGATATCGGCCGGGCGGTGCGCCGGCGCCCGGCTTTCGGGCGCGGCACGGGTTTCGGGGGCGATACTCTCCGGCGCACGCGGCTCGGCCGGGCGCCTGTCGGCGGCGGGGCGCGGCGCTTTCGCCGCGCGGCGGGCCGGGCCGGATTCGGTCTTTGTCGACTCGGGCTTTGCCAAGTCGGGCTTTGCCGAGTCGGGCTTTGCCGAACCGGACCTGGCGGCACTCCTGGCCGGCGCGGCGGTGCGGCCGCGGCCGCGGCGGCGGCCGCTGCCTTCCGCCCATTCGACCGGATCGAAGCCGGGGATTTCGATGCGCCTGATCGACCCTTCGGTCAGTTTCTCGATCGCCTCGAATGCCAGCCGGTCGTCCGGCGTCGCCAGCATGAAGGTCCGCCCCTCGCGCCCGGCGCGGCCGGTGCGGCCGATGCGGTGGACGTAATCCTCGGCATGGATCGGCACGTCGAAATTGAACACATGCGACAGGCCGCCGATGTCGATGCCGCGCGCCGCCACGTCCGAGCAACAGAGCAGACGGATCTCGCCGGCCTTGAACTTCTCCAGCGTGGCGAAGCGCACCGGCTGCGCCATGTCGCCGTGCAGCGCGCCGACGCTGAAACCGTGCCGGCTGAGCGATTTGAACAGCACATCGACATCGCGCTTGCGGTTGCAGAAGATCAGCGCGTTCTGCACGTCCTCGCTGGCGATCAGCCGGCGCAGCGCCTCACGCTTGTCCGACTCGGCGACCAGTGCCAGCAACTGGGTGATGGTATTGGCCACCGAGGCCGGGCGGCTGACCGAGATTTCCTTCGGGTTCTGCAGGAAGGCATCGGCGAGGCGGCGGATTTCCGGCGCCATCGTGGCGCTGAAGAACAGCGTCTGGCGGGTGCGCGGCAGCAGCGAGACGATGCGCTCGACATCGGGGATGAAACCCATGTCGAGCATGCGGTCGGCCTCGTCGATGACCAGCACGCGGGTATCGGTGAGCAGCAGGCTGCCGCGCTCGAAAATGTCAATCAGCCGGCCGGGCGTGGCGATCAGCACATCGACGCCGCGCATCAGCAGGTCTTTCTGATCCGACATGCTCTCGCCGCCGATGATCAGCGCATGCGTCAGTTTCAGATGCTTGCCGTAGAGCACGAAGTTTTCCGCGACCTGGAGCGCCAGTTCGCGCGTCGGCTCAAGGATCAGGCTGCGCGGCATGCGGGCGCGGGCACGCGAGCCGGAAAGGATGTCGAGCATCGGCAGGGTGAAGCCGGCGGTCTTGCCGGTGCCGGTCTGGGCGACGCCGAGCACGTCGCGGCCCATCAGCACGACGGGAATCGCCTGCACCTGGATCGGCGTCGGCGTGGTGTAGCCCTTTTCGGCGATGGCGCGCAGGATCGGCTCGGACAGGCCGAGCGCGGCGAAGCCGTTTTCCGGCGCCACCGGGTCTTCCGGCATCTCGGGTACGTCCGGGACGTGCGGCTCAGCCTCCGCAACGGCGGCGTGGTGTTCGGTCAGTGGGATGGTGTCGGTCAAATCGGGTGTGCTTCCAGTGCGGCGCCGTTGGCCAATCTGCCAAATCGACGCGCGAAAAGCGCGCCGAGCCGGCACGCTTGCCCTGCGCATATCGGCGAGACGGCGCGATAAGTCAAGCCTCGCCGGTCGGGCAACGCCCAATTACCGGGCGGGGAGCCGGGCCGATTTCGTTGTGATTTGATAATATCATCGGGCGCGCTGATGCGCCGCGGTGTCACGCGGGATGTGGTCGGGCAGTGCGGCGGGCGGCGGCGGGCGGGGCGCGGGCCGGGCGCGGGCGGATGCGCGATATGTCGGCCGCCGGCGGCGCCGCCGATGCTGCGGCCGGCTCCGCCGGCGGCGGTTGGCGCGGCGGTATCGGCGAGGTCGGCGGTGAGGTTGGCCGGGGTGGAAGCGGAGGCCGCTCGACCCCCAGCATCCGGCAGAGCGGGCGCAGCAGCCGCTCTATGCCGGGGGCGGCTTCGAGCAGCGCCGCCATGTCGGGCTGGGCGAGAAGGTGGCGCAGTTGCGAGGCGTAGCCGCCTGCCTCCGGCACTGGCCCGATCAGCCAGCCGGCGCGACACGGCAGGCGCCGCTGCGGCTTTCGCGGCGTCGGGCTTGCCGGCGCGGCACGCGGGGCACGCGGGACGGCGGGCAGCGTGCCGGCCTCGGCGCGGGCGGCGAGGCGGACGATGCGGCCGGATGCCTGCCGTATCCGCGTCCACACCAGCACCAGCAGCGGAATTGGCAGAAACCCGCCGGGGCCGCGCGCCGCCACGGCCTTGCACAACCCGTCGAGGATGCAGGCGAGGCGTTCGGCCGGGGGCAGGGAGAGATAGGATGACACGAACGGAACCAGAACACAAAACCGGCCACCTGGGCAAGCACGATTTGCCGCGGCGGTGACGCCGGGGTCTGCGCGGCCGCTCGCCGGGCGCGGCCAGGGTTCGGACGACCGCCCTGGCTTGACCGCCGGCACCCGCTTCGGCTACCCGAGCCGACGGCCCTGTCCCGTTCGTCTAGAGGCCCAGGACACCGCCCTTTCACGGCGGTAACACGGGTTCGAATCCCGTACGGGACGCCAAGCGATTTCAATAACTTGTACGGATTACGACAATTCGCGCCGGCCATTTACCAAGATCCTTACCAAGAATACGCTGCTTGGCGGAGTTGTTCGCAGCCGTCCTCTAGGAGGCCGGTAGCAGCGATCCACGTCCCGAGGGCTACCGTTGTTCATGGGACGCCGGAGGGGGATTCGCTGAACCCGGGGAACGGGCGAAGCCGTATGTTGTTGGCTCTCGTTACCGTTCGTTCGGGTCGGATGTCGAATCGTCGTCTCCATGAGCGGCGAACAGCCCCAAGCCGAAATGGGCGCCGAATCCCAGGGCCACGGGACCACGGATCGCCTGCGTAAAGGTGATAACCAGCCCCGTCCCGGTTCGGTCGGGCTGCCGCAGGCCGCGGCGGGACCGGAAGCGGCGAAAGGTCAGAGCGTTGCGGTTGGAGACTAAACGGCCTTCGCCTTCAGCCAGGGCAACCTGCTCGATAACGCCAAGCTCGCGGGCAGCGGCCTCGCGCCTGATTTGGCGCTCGCACAGGGTCTGCCGGTCTGCGCCGTCATCGTAACGCGGGCGCAGGTATGGCGTCATGCTTATCCAATGGCGGGACTGCCGGAGCAGGGCGCTGTCGGGAAAGTCCTCCGCCTCACCGGCGCGGGCCAGGGCGACGCGCCATTCCTGCCGCCCGCGATCGTTGGGCGGGTTTTCGCCGTGGCGCCGCGCATCGCCGATCCACAATCGGGTCAGCGATTCGCAGGCGCGCAGCACCTCCGCGTCCAGACCGCCGGCGGCGTGCAGCACGAGGCGGTCGATCTGACCCTTTCCGTTGGCTTGAGGCAGGAAAAAAGCGTGCGGGTGGGCGGCCTGGCGGAGCGGCCGACCCTCCGCGTCGCGGCCGGACAGCACGGACGGCACGGGGCGGCTTGTGAGGCATGTATAGCGATGCATCAGGGCCGCGCGCAGCAATTCGGCAACCGCCAGCGTCTCGGTGATGGGCGGCAGAGGCGTTCCGGCGAGCAGGAAGAGGGCGGTCGTGGGACCGGGGCCGGCTTTTGCCGCGCGCCTATGGTTCGCCGCCGCCGGCGCGCTCGGGCCGACCCGGGGCCGCTGGTAGCGCAGCGTCGCCGAGGCGGGCGGGCGGCTCCAGCCGGCGGCTTGGAGCATGGCGGTATCGACCCGCAGCGCATCGACCAGACGATCCGGCAGACAGGCCAGCGCCCGATCCCGCTCGGCCTTCTTCGGCAGGCGGCCGGCCTGATTCTTCAGATCAGGCAGCGCCCGCGCATAGGCGGCGGCCGAAAGGGGAACCAGCACATCGGCCAGCTCGAACCCCGGCGGCAGCAGGGCAGCGCCGTCATCCGTCGGGATCGGGTGGGCGAGCGTCTCCTCCTGCATCGTAAAGTCGTCCAATGCATCGAGCGCGGCGGCTTCGACAAGCGATTCGGAGCGGCCGAGATAGCCCAGGTTTTCCGCCAGACACGCGGCGAAGGCGAAGAGGTCCGGGCGGAGCACGAGGTCGGGCCAGATCGCCAGCAGTTCCGCCCCGTCTTGCAGGCGGTGGAAGGCGTCGAAAACCAGCGAGGTTTCCTCCCGCCCGTCTTTCAGCGTGCCCTGCGGCATGTAGTGGCGGGTATGGGCATGGACGGCGGGCGGCAGGCGATAGACCGGCGGCTGGGCGGCAAGGGCTTCCACGAGATCAGAGAGCAGATCGTCGCGCCCGCCATCCGGACCCGGCTTGCGGTGATGCACGGCGATCAGCGCGCGCAGCAGCCGCCAGGGTTCCGGCGGCCAAGCGACCGCCCCCTCGTTGACGTGCCGCCCCCAGGGTGTGGCGTGGTAGCGCCCCGCCGGAAAGGTGAAGCGGAGGACAAACATCAGCTTTTCTTGGCGGTGCGGGTCGCCGTGGTCACGGGCGAATCGGCGAAGCGGCCGGCTTTGGCGAGGGCTGCGATCAGCTCCGGCAACTCCTTGGCGAGCGCCGCCCTGGACGGCAAGATGAAGCCGGCGGGGCGGGTCACTTTCGGCGGTCCCGCGAGGTCAAAATCGCAAGCGGTGCGCAGGCGCAGTCCTCCTTCCAGAAGGGCCGCAATTTTGTAAAGGGAAAGCGTGACGAGCAACTTCTCCGCCTCGGCCCCCAGGCCGAAGCCGCGCACTTGGGCGAGGTCGAGGTTGAAATAGGCGACGATCCGGCGCGCGACGTACTCATCGCGCGCGAAGGGCACGTTGCCATAGCCCTTCGCCGCACCGCCCATTTCGGCGGCATTGGGGCTGACCCGATCGTTCTTCACGCCGCCGCTGCCGGCAATCTTGACGCCCTCGGCCTCGATGAAGGCGGACAACATCCGCGGCGAGCGGATCAGGCCCGCAATGCTTTCCAGGAAAAAACCGTGAATGAGGGAATTGGGATCGTATTTCAGGATCGCGGGAAAAACTTTGCCGCGAAAGTCGATCGGCCGCTTGGCCCGCTCGTCGTAGCCGATCGCGGCTTTCAGGGTCGGGAACCAGTCGGTCTCCTCAATATAGGGCGAGTTCAGCCGATGCGCCTCCTGTATGGAGGTGGTGAGCGGCCCGCCGCCATCGACCACGCGCACGTATGGCAGGCCCGCCAAACCCTCCACCCAATCGTCGCGGCCGGTGTCCCAGCAGACGGCTTCAAGCCGGTTGGCCATGCTCTGCGCGGATTCGACAAGGAGGTTTTCGCCGCTCCCGTCCGGTGCGTCGTATCGCGCAGCCCCGAGATTGGGGAAGCCGGTCGGCTGAAACCGCGTGCCCTGCACGGGCACCAGCTCCGCCTCGATCAGCAGGCGCGGCGCAGCGTCGAGAACCTTGAGGTCAAGCGGCATTTTCCAACTCCGCGGATGGATAGGCTTGGCGCAGGCAGGCGGCGATCACGCCCGCCCGCGCGGGGATGGCCAGCGCAGCAAGCAGGCGGCGGCCGGATTGCGCGTCCGCGCGCGCGAACGCGCCCTGCGACACTTTTTGAAACGGCGCCGGCAAGCCGGCGACCCGCACGCGATGTTGGGCAAGTTGCACCGCCTCGCCGACACGCCCGGCGGCCAGCAGCCCCGACAGCGCAGGTGGGACGATCAGGCGCAGAGCGAGGTCTTCGGGCGCAATGCCGTCCTTGTCGTCCTCGTCCTCGTCCTCGTCCTCGTCCTCGTCCGTCGTGGGAGCACCGTCGCGGATCATGCGCAATGCCCTGTCCAGAACGCCCGCCGAGGCGAACAAGGGGGCGATGGCGGCATAGGCGAACGGCACAGTGGCGTGCCGACGCCCGTCGCCCTGCTTTGGAAGACGTGCAGGCGCGGTCCAGGCGAGGCCGAGCAGCAGCGCCATCGCGCGCCGGTCGTCGAAACCGTCTGCCAAAAAGTTGGCGATGTCGTCGGTCCAGGCGCCCGCCCCATGCACGCTTGCGGCGAACGGCGGCTTGGCCGCGCGGCGGCCAGCCTCCAGCAGGCGGCGGCGGACCACCGCGCCGAGATTGTCGATCAGGCTGCCCTCGCCCCAGACCGCCAAAACCTCGGCCGAACCAAGCGCCGCCTTCTCCGCCCAGCGGAACTCCCGCGCCGCCCCGTCGAGCGGCCCGAGATGCGCGGCGAAGGGCATGGTCGTTTCCACCGTAGGTTTCTCGCCCGGCTTGCCGGGCGGCGCGGCCAGCGCCCCGAGCGCCGCCGCCACGCGGAACGCGGGGCTGCCATCGTCCGCCGCCGCCCGCCAGCCGGCGGATAGGCGCGGCGGCGGACCAAGGGTTTCGCGAAGCTTCGGACGGATGGCGACGCAGCGGGCGACCGCGCCGACGCCGGCCAGCACCGCCTGCGCCGCGCCCCGATCCTCGGGACGGTCGAGCAGCGTGACGACACCTTCCTCCAAGCTGCGCACCGCGCCGCGCAGACCGGCGGAGGCCGACTTGTCCGCCGCCATCCGCCGCACCCGGTCCAGCCAGCCGCGCCGGTCGAGGTCGGACAGAAGCTCGGCCCGCGGGGACGGGCGCACCTGCCGCCGGTCGAGCGGCGTCGCGAGAAAGGCCAATCCTTGCCGCTTGACGAAACCGAACCGCTGAAAGGCCGCCACCCTGCGATCCGCCGCCAGCCCGCCAAGCGCCCTGGCCGCATCCAGCCCGTCACGCGCCGGCCGGGCGCCCACCGACAGCCGGCCCTCGCGGAACAGCACGCGCAACTCGGCGTGCGTCGCCGGACGGTCCCATAGCGGCGCCCAGAGTTCGCCGCGCGCATCGGCCTGCTCGGCCAGCGAGGCAGTGCCGAAGCCTGCCGCCGCCGCCCGCACGGTAAAGGGGTAGGAGAGATAGGACGCATCCGTCCCATGCAGACGGCGCGACACCCCGCCCGCGAACATGACCGCGCCCTCCAACATGAGCACGAAGTCCCAGGCATTGACCAGCCGCGCGGAATCGGCCGAACCGACTCCCGTGGCCGCGTTCGGGCCGCCGGCCGCGCCCGGCGAGAACTGACCGACCGCCGCCGCGGACAGACCGAGCGCCAAGTCATCGAACAGCGCCGAGGCAAGAAGATGCGGCTCGGCCGCCCTGCCGCACAGCAGTTCGGCCACGCGCTGCATGAAGTTGTTGGTGAAGTCTAGCCGGCCGTCATTGCCGCCGGTGCCGAGCAGCGGCGGGAAGGCGGTGCGGTCCAGGGTGAGGGCGACGGCCGCGTCGATCCACCCCACTAGCGCCGCCTCCCCGAGCGCCCGCAGCCCGCCGATAAAATCCGACTTGGCCTCGTCGGACGGCCGCTCCGAAAAGCCGCGTTCGGCGATCAAACGGCGGCCGAGCGCGATCGCCCGCCGATAGGCGTCGAATCGCGGCGACGGATCGGCGTCGATGGCGTCGATGCCGTCCCGCTTGTCCTTCGGATAGAAGCCGCTGCCGCCGTTCCACGGCGCAATGATCGGGGTCGGGGCGTAGGTCTCCTGGAAAAAGCGGAGCAGCGCGCCGCGATCGAGCGTGCTGCGCAGGCGGAAACGGTCCTTCTCCCACCAGCCTTGCACCTCTGGGTCAGCCTGTTCGGCGACGAGGCGCAGGACGCCGAGCGCCTTCAGGTAGCTCGCCAGCGGCGTCGGCCGGCAGCCGTCGAGGTCAAGCGGCTCATTCATGATCGGCACCCTCCTGCTCGGCCTTCGAGGCACGCCAGTCGGCCATGCGCAGCAGCGCCTCCAGATAGGCGAGGCGGAACGGGCCGTATGCGGCGAGAAGGCGCTGCATGCGCGCCGCCCAACTGGGCCGCCCGCCCTCGCCCCCCAGCACCATCAGGCCGAGATCGAGAATCGTCTCGGCCGACGCCCCGCTGGTCCAGGTCACGCGCGGCAGCACGTCGCCGTCCTGCACCCCGCGCGCGATCCGCGCCTCGGGCGGCGAGGCGCGCTCGCCCGGCAGCGCGCGCAGGCCGAGGCGCACCTTGCCGTGATGGCTGGCGATCAGATAGGCGACCAGGTCGGCCTGCGTGGCACTTTCGTGCTGGGCAAGGAAGGCGAGTGCCGAAGCCAGCTCGTGACGGAAATACCGGCGCCCCTTCTCCTTCGGCGCTGGGCCGCCCTTGGCAAGAAACGCGGCTCCCGCCGGCTGGCCGCGACGCAGCGCGAACTCTGGGTGGGCCTTGCCGACATCGTGCCACGCCCCGGCGTACTCCAGCGCCTCGGCAAGATTTTCGGGCAGGCCGAGCGCGGCGGCGAGCGACCGTGCTGCGGCCGCGACGTGATCGAGATGGTCGGAGAGCACGACGGTGCGTCCGCCCGTGTTGCTGCCGGGATCGTCGCCGGTGGCCGCGCCGGGGGCCGCGTCGCCCCGCGCAACGCCATCCTGCACCGCCGGCGCGGGCAGCGGTTCGACATGCGTCTTCGAGTCCGCGTCAAAACCGCTTTCTGTCGTGTAGCCGCCCAGTGCTGCGGCCAGCATCAGCGTCTGGCCGGGCCGCAGCCGGGCGCCGGGCTTTCGCACCGTCCAGCGTTCCGCACCGCGCCCGAGGGGATTTTCGATGAAGATGGCGTTTTCGGCTGCGTCCTTGAGAATTTCAATCCAGCGGTTCACGTCGCCGATCGGCGCCGGGCATAGCTCCTCCCGGCGCGGCGGCGGCTCGTCTTTCGGCTCGTGCCCGGACCAGTCGCGCCAGAACAGAAGTACGGTGAGATCGTCGCCCTCGCGGACATAGGGCGAAATGTCGAGGTCGTAGCCGGAGAGATCGGGGTCGGTGTCGAACAGCTCCTCGAAATCCCGCGGCCGGATCACTTGGCCGCCGCCGGGCCGGTCGAGCGCGAGCGCCTCCAGCGCGGCGGGACTGGCGGCGCCGTCCAGCTTGGCGAGTTCCCGGCGGGCCGCCGCCAGCGCCGCCTCCTCGTACGGCGCCGCCGCGCCCGTGTCGTCCGGTGGCAGGTCGATCCAGCGAATTTCCGCGCCCGCCTCGTTCATTTCGCCATGACGGTTGCAGCGGCCGAAACGCTGGATCAGCGAGGCGGTCGGCGCGAGTTCGGTGAACAGCACCGCCGAGGTCATGTTCACCCCCGCCTCCACCGCCTGCGTAGCGACCACGATGCGCTCGCCCGTCTCAGCTAGGCGCGGCGCCAGCGCGGCGCGTTCGGCGGGGCGGAAGCGGGAATGGACCAGCAGACGTTCGATTTTAGGCACGGCCCTGGCCACGGCGGCGGCCACCGCCTGGGCGCGGCGCACCGTGTTGACGATGACCAGCGTGGTGGCGCCCGGACGGTGTGCCGCAACCACCTCCTTCGCCAACCGCTCGGCATAACGCTGCGGCCTTTTCACATCTTCGGCGTCGAGCACCGTGCGGGCCTGCCGCAGCCGCTTGACGGCGTCCACACGCTTGCGGGCTTCCGGCGTGGCGCGGTCGTGGTCCTGCCAGTGCAGCACGCGAGGCGGGGCCAAAAACTCGGCGGTGCGCAGCCACTCGGGCCGTAATGTCGCGGAAATCCACAGGCTGCGCGCCAGCTGCGGCGCTGCATGCTCGGGCGCATGCCGGGCGCGGCGGAACCCCTCGATTTGGGTAGAAGTCGCGAGGCTGGCACCCATGAGTTGCACCTCGTCGAACACCCAGAGCGCATCGGTGTGCAGCAGGCCGTAATCGATCGGCCAGCCGAACCGGCCCATGCCGTAACCGCGCATCAGTGCGCGCGAGACGAGCATGTCCTGCGTGCCCACCAGCACCGCGTCGCGCTCGGGGAACAGCCGCCAGTCCCCGTCGACCTCGCCGCCCATCAGGACATGGACGCCGGGCCGCCGGCCGGGGCTGGGCCAGGCGGCGGCGAGCCAAGCTTTGGCGTCGCGCGCGGTCTGCTCCACCAGGGTTCGCATGGGTAGGCACCAGACGAGCCGGCGCGGTACGTTCGGGCAATCATGCAGGCGGCCCCAGGCCCAGGCCAGCGTCACCGCCGCCGTCTTGCCCAGGCCGGTCGGCGCCATCAGCACGTCGGTGGCGGCGAGGCGCTCGGCCAGGGCTTTCTGGTAGCCGAACGGGCGGCACCCGAGGGCGCGCTGGAAAAAATCGTCAAAGCTTTCCGAAGCCGCGCGATCCGACACTATTTTATCGCGCCCCATCCCGAACGACCCGACACCAATCTGACTCATCTACAAACAAACCGCCAACGCAATTTCCTGGCGGCCCGCACATCCCTCCGCTATCGTTTCGCATCCTTACTGCGGATGACGCTGGATGCAGCAGCCGTCCCTCGCCTTGCCCGCCCCGCCGGCCGCCGCCGATGAGCCGCTCGTGCCGGCGCGCATGGTCAACGAATTCCTGTATTGCCCGCGTCTCGCCTATCTCGAATGGGTCGAAGGCGCCTGGGCGGCCAACGCCGATA